>JAWSVI010000013.1:0-183254 GCA_033851995.1 Desulfobacteraceae bacterium
ATCTGGTTTTCCGATGTCAGACACAAGATCTTGTGGTCGGCTGATTTGATAAAAGTCCTCAATAGACATAGTCAACTCTTTGAAATTAAAAATCCGAAGAAAATCTGAACAAGTTTTCGTTGAAATTTGAAACTGGAATAATGCAAACTATGCGGCGGATTTGATTATGTTGTAATTTTTGATTCCGTTTAATTCAAGGATCAGGGAAATGACATCATTTGATTCTGGTAGACGCCAATCGGGATTATCTTTCAAAGTAGTACTTTACATACATTTTTCTGAATGATAAAAATTATTTACACGTTTGCATCGTCATCGTTTCATGATTTCTTTTTGTGGTTTTACAGTTCTATTGAACTTTTCTACGCTATGGTCATAATTATTAGAGGCGCTATGAAAAATTTTAAATTTCTAAATTCTTAATTATATAATACTATTTCTTCCTTTACCAAAAAGGCATTTGATTTTTTTATTGGGATACAAGAGAAAGATATCCCTTTTATTACAGAATTCATTTGGATTAAAAATAAGAATAATGGTTATAGCAGGAGTATGATAGACCAAATCCATTACTCAGCTTTATTACACCGCAGCAAAAAACACTTAAAAAACATTCCTGAATATCAACGATGTCTGGATTCCCTTGCGAAAGACCCCAAAATCTCAGCGCAACTTGGTAAGCTTGTCGGGACAACATTCGAGCAACGGAGACTTGAAAGTGAAGATGTAATTTTCGGTTGCATAAATGCGATGTTAAAAACCAATCGCTCAGATGTTTTTGAAATAGAAGTTTTTAAAGATGAGTACTCAAAAATTGAAAAATTTATTTACACTGATGAAATCGAATACTATGATTTGATTCCACTATTTGGTTTCTCTGCCGATGATAACCCAATTTGCTTAGCAAATGGATTAGAAATTGTAAAATTTTCTGAAGATGAAATACTTTCTATTCTAAATTCTGGATTGATTGTTGGACCGCCAGTGCTTGGTGGCGACCATCTATCTGGAACAGCAACTTTTGGGATTAAACGTAAGTTTAAGTTACCAAAGATTATTGGCGAAAAAGAGCAGAAAGCGGTGCTATCAAAGATTAAAAAGAAAGGAGAGAAAATATATAACCTTAATGTTGTAATAGATCTCATGAGAGTATTCAAAAAAGGCGAATTTTATAAAATGGGTATAATGAGAGGAAACGATAGCTTTTTGGGTCTTGGAAGATCTATTTCAAACTATCCAACCGATTGTCAAGTTATGATTATAGACAATTATCATTTAGATAAAAAAGAAATTCAGGATTGTAAAACTTTAATAATTCAAAACGAGAAATTGTACAAAAATGAAAAAATATTTCTGCGAATTGCTAACAGGCGATTCTCTCAGGCAATAGAACGCAAAAGGTTAGATGATAAAATACTGGACTTTCTAATATGTGCTGAAGCTCTTTTTTTAGGTTCTGGACCGGATGGTGGAAATAATTCAGAGCTAAAATACAGATTATCCCATAATGCTGCTATGGTTTTAGAAACAAAAGACAATAGGAGAAGGAAACTTTTTGAATTCATGGGGAATGCATACAATATAAGAAGTAAAATTATTCATGGTTCCAAACTTAATAAAATGCCTAAAAATTCAAATAGAACCCCTTATCGGATTGATATTTTTATTGATGAGCTTGAAACAATTCTACGAGCAGGAATAAAAAAAGCTGTTTCATATTTGCACACAAATAAAAAAACTACTATTGACTGGAAAAACATTGTTTTTCCAAATGGGAATCAAGAATAATTATCCTAATGGAAACTGCTATTAGCCCTTCCAAAAATCAAGGATACCAGTTCAATTTTTGATAGAATTTCAGGCGTTGCCTACTGGCTATTGTCTGGGCTTTTCTGATGTCAAAAAACCCCAAAGAATATCTTTGTGAAGCCGGATATTTTTAATAAATTCCCAAAAGGGGAAATACAAAAAGCTCACTATCGAATTTTGGATTACCCTAAACACTGGTAAAAGAATTAAACGCCATTACTGTCGGACCTTCCACCATAATGATAGACACATCCGTCGCTCTATTCTTAATTCAAAAATCAATTAAAATAAGAAATATCGGACAGACACATTTGGATACAAGTGCTCACCTGTTGGTTTTAATTGCAGTCACAACTGCCATTTGACTTTCTATCTGGCTACAAACAAGGTGGAAAAAGAGATATAACCTTGAATCCAAGAGCGCTTATTTAAAAAATTCAAAATATCTATACCGTGGTAATTTAGGTTGCAATCATTTTTTTGGGAATAGTGATGATGATTTTCAGGCCGCCATCCTTTGAGTTTTCAGCCCAAATTTCTCCATCATGAAGTTTAATGGCTCTGTAAGCAATGGTAAGGCCCACACCAGTTCCACCTGTTTTTCTTCCCCTGTCTCCTTCTACCCTGTAAAATGGCTTGAAAAGATGGGGCAAATTTATCGAAGGAACTCCTGGGCCGTTGTCTTCAATGGTCAGGATAACAGGATCTTTTTCTGATTTTTTGGTTTCAATACTGATGTTCACGGTTGTACCTTTATCCGTATATCGAATTGCATTTCGAACGACATTTTCAATGGCCCGATGGATCATCTCTGGATAACCGTTGACATGAATAACAGGGAAAGGGGCAATGACCACTGAAACGTTTCTACTGTGTGCTTCGAAATTTGCATCTTCTCCTATGCGATGGATCAACTCGGACAAATTAACCAATTTGCAAACCCTTAAATTCGGTCCTGTTTCGAGCTTGTTCAACAGTAGAATTTCCCCGATGAGAGTATTGAGCCTTTCTGCTTCAAGGGCAATACGTTCCAGGTTCGGAATGACGTCTTCCGATGCCTTTTTTTTGGATATTTCAAGTGCAACAAATTGCCTTGCAAGAGGGGAACGGAGCTCATGTGAGACGTCTCTCAAAAGCTGCTGACGGTCTTTGATCATATTTTGAATCTGAGATGTCATTTGGTCAAAATCCAAACCCAATTGGGCAATCTCATCCTGTCGTTTCCCAAGGGTTTCACTAACCCTTGCCCCCAAGTTCCCTGTGGCAAATTTCTGTGTGGCTTTGCGAAGTTTCGTAATGGGGTCTGTAACGTGGCGTGCAAGCAGAAAGCTGAGAAGGGTGAGCATAAGAATAGAGATGGTGATTCTCATTGTAAAGTCACGCGGGAAAATGGAAAATTTTCTCGTTGGCCCCTGGCTCCCTGCTGCTGTGTAAGTTTTTCCATCCGATCCAACTATTTTGCACATCACAACGATGCCATTGGCGGTTGCTATTTTTATGACTGGATTATCTTCTTTTCTAAATCGTTTCAGGGTTGCCTCAAATTCTGGGGATATCTTTTTACTGATCAATGAATGCCCCTCTGAATTAAACAGATACGGTTCGAAATCAAGGATATTTTCCAGTTTATCGGCGTGGGATATTGAGGCGGATTTTCCATCTGAAATCCATTTTTCAATCAAGGGGGTTGAATAAAGATAAAGGATTTGGGCAAGATTCTGCTGACGATTTTCCTCTCGGTGCTTCTCCCTTGCAGCAGGCCCGGTGCTGGAAGTAAATGTGACCAGCAGGGCGATTCCCACAGATAAAAAATTGATACTGCAGGTAAAAAAGAGAATCTTTAAAAAGAGATTTTTTCGTATTCTGCTGGAGAGGTAGTTGTTCAGGAAAAGATCAAACCAAAAATTCTTTGTTTGAGTGCTCATTATTTGTCCAGGTCTCCTTATACCCTTTATTCCTGCAGTGAGTAGAGATATCCTACACCACGGATACTTTGAATCCGCTCAATGTCCTGATATTTGGGTCCCAGTTTTTTCCGAAGACTGCTCACATGAACATCAATGCTTCTGTCAAAAATATCCAGTTTCCTGCCCAGAACAGTTTCAGAAAGAGCATCACGATTGACCACATTACCGGCATTTTTCATGAGTTCATAAAGAAGTATGAATTCAACTGCTGTTAACGAAACAGGTTTTTCATCTATAATCACAGTCCTTGGTCCAGGATTGAGGATAACATCTCCTATCTCAAGTGAGGGACTCTGCCGGGGTGTATCTTTAGCATCTGATCTTGTCTCAAACCGCCGCTGTACAGCACGAATCCTTGCCACAAGCTCTCTGGGATTAAAAGGCTTGGGTAGATAGTCGTCTGCTCCCATCTCGAGGCCTACAATCCGATCGACATCATCCCCTCTTGCCGTAAGCATAATAACGGGAATTTGAGATTTGGCACGAATATGGCGCAGGGTGTCGAACCCGCTCATCCCCGGCAACATTACATCTAAAACCACCAGATCATGGTCATGGTTGAGGGCAAGCGAAAGACCTTCTTCCGGGGTCTGAACCGCCTTGATATCAAATCCCTCAGGGGTCAAATAATCGATTAACAGTTCACAGAGTTCTTCATCATCATCGATCACAAGAATACGGTTCATGGCTTTCTCTTTATTATTAAAAACGAAATAAATACAGCTACATGGTTGTTTGTTCTATCCAGTTTTCAGTATACACGAATACGATAATTTTGCATGTAAAGAAATGTAAAGTCATCTGGATCGAGCTTTACAATTCTTAACCTGGCTTAACTGTAACTTTACAGCAAGAGAAAAAAAAATGGGTTATATTCAGATCATTGTTCAAGATGAAAAGAGATCAGGATCAAAAATTTTAACCAAAGAATAGAAGGCAGGAAAATAATAATGATGAAAGATTTAAAAAAAGAAAAAATTCGGGTGATACGAGGACCTGAGATTTTTCCAGGGATGTTGAATAAACAAATCATTTTTTTGATACTGATTGTTTTGTCCCTTCATGTTTTTTCCCGGGGGATGGCAGAGGCCTCTGAAATTCAGAAAATGAGTCTGCTTGAAGCGGTTGAGCTGGCGCTAAAACACAACCAGGATTTGAAACTTGCAAAAAACAGTGTTCAATACTCAAAATATACCCTGGAAAAGGAAAAGAATGATTACCTGCTCCAGGTCACCGGCACCGTGAATACGGTGCTGAACAATGACTATGGGCAATCAGGCTCAAACCAGAACTATCATACCCTGGGAGCAGAAGTCTTCACCCAACTCAATCTTTTTAAAGGATTCGAGGATAAGGCATCCCTTGAAAGCGCACGTTATAACCTGTCTTCGGATGAGCACGCACAAACCCGGCAGAAGCAGCAGGTGATCTACGATACAGTGAATGCATATATCGATGTTGTTCAACGACTCCAGGAAGTTGAAGTGGCCCGGGAGAATCTGACAACCAACCGCCAGCAGGAGAAAGAGATCAAAGCCTTTCATGAAGCCGGTAAAGTCCCCGCCACAGACCTTTACCAGCAGCAGGCTGAAACTGCTAAAGCCAAATTTGATTTTATCGCTGCCGAAAACACCCTAAAGGTCAGCAAGCTCCAACTGGTAAAAAGTATCGGCAGCACAAATTTAGGCGAGATTGAAGTCGGGATGCCCGAAATCACCATTTTCACCATGTCGCCGGAAACAGATGCCCATCGCCTTATACAGGCAGCCTTTGAAACCCGTCCAGATCTTTTTGCACTGGAGAAAAGTGTTTCTGCCAAAGAAGCCAACATAAAGGAGGCGGCATCCGGCAAATACCCGTCAGTGGATCTTAATGCCGGCATGGGAAGCTCGTATGACAACCGGTATGATGAAAATTTTGGACATCAGTTCGGCGACGATAATATAGATTCTTACATAGGGGTCTTTGTCTCCCTGCCCATTTTTGACAGACACCTTACCAGAACCAAAGTGAATCAGGCGAAAATCGACAAACAATCAGAAAAATTGACCCTCGAAAAATTAAAACAACAGATCCGTGAGGAACTGGGTCAGGCAGTTGCTGACTACCAAACAGCATGTGAATCGATCCTCGTGTCCAAATCCAGACTGCTTTATACCAACAAGGCCTTGGAATCCGTTTTCCAGCGGTACAAAATGGGTGCAGCCAATTTGACTGAATTAACCCAGGTCCGGTCCGATCAAGTGGAAGCCCGGAATGAATTGATCCAAGCCAAGATGGATAAAATGCAGAAAATCATTTCTATCTTTTTTTACAAAGGAGACCTTGGGTTGTCCCATCTTTTAAAGGAGAAATTATCATGAAAGTTGTAAAAATAGGAGTAAACGTTTTAAAACTTGCCCTCATGTTCGGAGGCATTCTTTTTATTATACTTACCATTCACCGGTCTTTGGTCGCTTCTTCATATCAAGAGATACCGGATGCATCCCAATTCCGGATGGAAAAAATTAAAAAAGGCAGTATAGAAAATACTATCTCGTGTACCGGAACCCTTTCGGCTGTTGGAACCGTGGAGGTGGGAACACAGGTGTCGGGTACAATCAATAAAGTATTGGTTGATTATAATGACCGGGTTACAAAAGGACAAATCCTGGCCGAGCTCGATCTGGATACGTTTAATGCAGCGGTGGATGCAGCTGATGCTTCGGTTATCAAGGCCAGCGCACTCTACAAAAAGGCCACAGCCGATTATGAAAGGAATAAGCCTTTGTACGAACAGGGACATCTCTCAGCTGAGGAGATCCTTACCTATGAGACCGAAAAGGAGACGGCAAGGGCGGAACTCCTATCTGCACAGGCTGTTGTAAAAAAAGAAAAAATCAATCTTCGGAACGCCCAAATCAGATCTCCCATTAACGGTGTTGTCCTTGAACGGGATATCGAAGAGGGGCAGACGGTGGCAGCCAGTTTAAGTACCCCAACTCTGTTCATTATTGCAGAAAATTTGTCAAGTATGGAGATCGAAGCAAGTGTTGATGAAAGTGATATCGGGATGGTAAACAAGGGACAAAAGGCGACATTTACCGTTCAGTCCTATCCTGATGATCTCTTTTACGGAACGATAACCCAAATACAGATGAATCCAACCGAAATTTCCAATGTAGTGACGTATACTGTGATTTTGGATGCGCCAAACATGAATGGGAAACTGCTTCCGGGTATGACCGCTACAGCAGATTTTGTGGTGGAAAAGGCGGAAAACAAACTGCTGGTTTCAAATGCTGCCCTGAATTTCAGGCTTGACGGCCGCAATAACAATGATGATCTCGGCATCTATGTGCTTGATGGGGGCAACCCCAGACGGATTCTTGTTACCACTGGTATCACTGACGGCACGACTACGGTGATAAAAGGTCAAAACATGACTCCCGGGACTTCAGTCATTATCGGAAAAAATATTGAGAAGACCGAAAGTTCCAACGGGTTTTTGTCAAAAATTCTTCCAAAACTCTCCGGAGGTCCCCCCAGCGGCCCCCCCGGAGGTGGTGGCAGGCCGAGAAGGTAGCACGTGGTTTTAAATCAAAAGGGTTTATGGACGATCCATAAGTGGGGAAAAAATGAAAACAATACAACTCAAGAATATCAAAAAAACCTTTCACCTTGGCGGAGAAACCGTCCATGCACTGGATGGCATCTCTCTCTCCGTTGACAGGGGAGATTTTCTGGCAATAATTGGTACATCCGGATCAGGGAAATCCACCCTCATGAACATCATCGGCTGTCTGGATCAGGCCGATCACGGGGAGTATTTTCTGGAGGGATTAAAGGTAAGTCAAATGGATAAGAACGCTTTGGCTGACATTAGGAATCAAAGAATCGGCTTTGTGTTTCAAGGATACAACTTGCTTGCCAGAACAACAGCCCTGGAAAATGTGCAACTGCCACTCCTCTATAGAAGGGGAAAACAAATAAATCATCCTGCAAAAAAGGCAAAAGAGGTTCTTGATATGGTCGGCCTTGCAAAACGAACCCACCACGAACCCAACCAGCTTTCAGGTGGTCAACAGCAACGGGTTGCCATTGCCAGGGCTTTGGTGACAGATCCTGCCATTATTCTCGCAGATGAACCCACTGGTAACCTGGACAGCCGAACCACGGAGGAGATCCTTTCCCTGTTTCAAACGCTCAATGATGAAGGAATTACCATTGTTCTTGTAACCCATGAAATGGACGTGGCTGAGCATGCCAAACGTGTGATCGATATGAGGGACGGCCGCATCATAAATAATTATAAAATTGCACATCGACAATATGCGTCAATGTAAACATCCTGATACTATATCATGGATGAAATGGAGCGCCCTATTATGAAATTAAGAAAGTTTGTTATCAGTGCCCTTAGAAGCATAACCAGGAACAGAATGAGAAGCCTGCTTACTATGTTAGGAATCATCATCGGTTTGGCTTCTGTTATCGCACTCGTTGCCTTGGGAAAAGGGTCACAGGCAGATATTGAATCAGAGATCAGTTCCCTTGGAACGAATCTGATTATGGTTAGACCGGGCAGTACCAATGCCCACGGCGTGAGGGGGGGAGCCGGAAGCAGAAGCTGCCTGACCATGGACGATGTTACGACGCTTTCTAAATCTGCTGAACATATCCAATATGTTTCGCCGCTCATCCGGGTTTCATCCCAAATCATTGCCGGTAACGTCAACTGGAATTCAACCATTCAAGGTATAAATACCACCTATCCCATGATTCGCAACTATGAGGTAGCCCAGGGATCATTTTTTAGCCAGAGAGATATGAAGGTGAAGGCCAAGGTTGCGGTACTCGGACAAACGATTGTGGATGAGCTTTTTCCCGGTCAAAATCCCGTGGGGTCCCGTATCCGTATCGGTGACATCCCCTTTAAAGTCATAGGCGTTCTTTCTGAAAAAGGCCAATCCTCCACGGGAGATGATCAGGATGATATTGTCTTTGTTCCATCTACAACCGCCCTTTATCGAATGAGTGACGGCAAAACCGTGCATGACATCATGGCCAGTGCCACTTCAGAATTGGCCATGGATCAGGCAAAGGCTGAAATCGCCAGCATTCTTAGAAAGAACCATCGCATCGCAACCGGTGATGATGATGATTTTGAAATCCGGGATCAGGCTGAAATTGTCAGCATGGCCACCCAGGTTACCGGCACTCTTACCATGCTGCTCAGTGCCGTCGCCTGTGTTTCCCTGCTGGTCGGGGGGATCGGCATTATGAATATCATGCTGGTTTCCGTAACGGAAAGGACCCGGGAAATAGGTATTCTCATTGCAGTTGGTGCCCGGAGCTCTGATATCCTGATTCAGTTCCTTATCGAAGCTGTCATCCTCAGCCTTTCAGGCGGAATCATCGGGGTCTTGACGGGGATCGGGATCGCCTTTGGATTGGGCAAAAGCATGGGTACCCAGGTGATTGTGGAACCATTCATGATCATCATAAGCGTTGGCTTTACTGCGGCAGTTGGAATTTTCTTTGGTTATTATCCTGCAAGGAAGGCTTCAGCGCTTAACCCTATAGAGGCGATGCGATACGAGTAAATATAACCCAAAATGATGTCATTGGATTGGGGTTTGGGTTTGAAACCGGAAAAACGAATAATTTTGAATTTATGCCATATGATCTTGTGGTCAGCCCTTTAAAGGTTGTACTAACATTGATATTTTTGAATGCAAGGTGCAAATATTATCGTATAATTTAAATCGAGTGAACCCTCTTCTGACAACATTTTCAGGATATTTTCTTCAATATTTGGAAAATCCAGCATCGATATGGTGGTGCGTACTATAACGTGAATTACACAGGTCCAGATTTCTAACATTTTGAAATTTTATATGGTGTTCAATCATGGTATCAAAGCTCGGTTTTCTTATTTAGATTGAAATACTACATTTTGTGGTAGGCTATTTTCCATATCAGGAATGATTGCACATAAGCTGAATATGATAAATCTTATAACTACTGTCCGATATGATCACGATTTATACAGATAAGGTGAGACGGTTGCTACCCCCTATATTTGCGGGCCAGAACTCAAAGATTTAGCCATTGAGCCCCGGCCTGAATTTGTCTTAGAAGTCAGAAAGATTCTGATAAAACATTGCTGTTGCCGGACTTGCAACTGCAGGGTCTGTTATCACGTTGATACAGGCAGGTTTGCCCGAAGCTGCTGCCCGCTTGATAGCCGGAATGATATCTTCATCTTTTTCAACAAGTTCCCCGTAACCGCCAAGGCCCTCCACCACTTTTTCATAGTGGCGCAGCCCGAGCTCGGCACAGGTGCATCTTTCGTGGCCGATGCTCATTTCCTGGGAGTGCTTTATCATTCCCCAGGCGCAGTCGTTGTTAACGACGCAGATCACTGGGATATTATGGCGGACCATGGTGTCAAACTCCATGCAATTCATACCAAAGGAACCATCTCCGTTAAGGAGGATAACAGGTTTGTCCGGATGTGCCAGCTTGGCAGCGATGGCAAATGGAATACCTGTACCAAGGCATCCTAAAAGAGCTCCGGCAGGAGTTAGAACCCCGGCTTTGTGTTTGGAAAGAAATCCGACCATTCCATAATAACTGGTGTCACCTCCGTCTGAAACATAATAAGCATCCTCTCCGAATTCTTCCATGATTCTTGACGTCAGACGTAAGGGAAGGATGGGATGGGACGGATTGTTTTTCTGTTCGGTCTCTGTAATAATTAGGGCTTTGTATGCTTTTTTTACTTTTTTCACCCATGGTCCATGATCCGCAGAATTTACCAAAGAAGCCAATGCTTCAAAAATTTTACCGCAATCTCCTACCAGTCCGACCTGAGAGGTTCTGTTACGATCAATTTCGTTGGGGTCGATGTCAATGCGGACCACTTTGGCATCTGGGAAAAGCTTGGTAGCTTGCAGGACCCAGTTGAACCTTATCCCTGCTGCAATAATGACATCTGCCTGGGGGGCAACCGCTGCCACGCCTGTGAAACCACCGTCATTGATAGACTGGGGATGGGTATCCGGCAACGTTCCCCTGCCGTTGTTCAGCAGGGAAAAAGGAAATCCAATTTTTTCAATAAACGTTTTGCAGCTTTGATCACTGCCGCTGAAACCAACACCGCTGCCACCGATAAACAACGGTTTTTTTGCGCTGTTAATAAGCTGTGCCGCCGCTTGAAGTTCTGAGTTATGCGGACGGGCCTCTGTTTTATGATCTTTTTTGACAGGGAAACTAACATCTTTTTCATCTATGGAAACAAAAAGGATATCCGGAGGGAGTTCAAGAAAAACAGGCCCCGGCCGCCCCATTTCTGCCTGTCTAAAAGCCATTGCCACGTATTCGGGAATTCGTTTAATGTCGTAACAGGTGGCATGCCACTTGGTGATCGGTTTTACCACATCAATTTGATTCATTTCCTGAAGCGCTCCTTTCAGATCATCGCGCATGGGATGCCGGCCGCAGAGTATGACCATTGGGGCATTATCCAGAAAAGCGTTCGCAATACCTGTCAGGGCATTGGTAAACCCCGGACCGGCGGTTACAAGACATACGCCCGGCTCATTTTTATAAATCGACCATGCATGGGCCATCATAGCTGCAGACTGCTCGTGCCGGACATCAACCATTTTGATGTCATATTCATTTAATCCATCCAGAAGGTTTTCAATATGTCCGCCTGATAGCGTAAAGACGGTTTCAACTTTTTCAACTTCCTTCATGTATTTTGCTGCAATGTGCCCGCCAAATATCTGTGACATAATTTTCTCCTAAATTTTATAGATATTTTTCTAAATGGTTAATCCTGTTTTGCGCTCCTTATGGATTTTAATTTTTACAGGATGAGTTTGGTTCCGTCTTCGAACCACTGGGCGAAAAAGCTCATGCCCTCAACCGTCAGGTTCCCTTCTGCAGCTGCATTAAAGGAGGCATCCTTCTTTTTGCTGGTCAATACTTTGAATCCTGCGGCAGCATCTTTAAAAATCAGCGCGGCATCATAAACATCATGGTTGCCAGCCACAGAAGATACTTTACCCTTATTGAAAATATAAAGGCGAGCGCGTTCACCATTTCTCGTTTTAATCAGAATTCGCGCATCAACCTTTCGGATATACCGTTTAAAATTCTTATTTGTGATTGAGGCAACCTTTAGGATCTGCCCCAGAGCGAAAAGAAGCAGGGTAAATTTCATATCTTTCTCCTTTGGATCTATGTTGGGCTCAATCGAATGAGACCAGTGTTTTAATGGCTTTGTGCTTGCCTTTGTTCATATTGACGTCAATCATTTCCATATAGTTTTCTAAATTGAATTTATGGGTCACAAGGATGGCGGCATTAATTTTACCGGACAGCATAAATTCAAGTGCAATATCAAACACATGCCGATCCCTCCCCTCATGGGTTACCATGCCGTATCCGTATACACCTTTCAGCGTTTGAAGTTTAAGCCACATTGGGGTAAGGTCCAGCTTTACTTCTTTGCCGATTCCAACAACACTCAGGGTGCCAAAAGCGGCCATTACCCTCATGCTCATATTCAAAGTGGATGAATTACCAACCGTATCATAAATCCTATTGAAACCACCCATAAGCACAGGGTCCCCCAGCATGGGTTTATAGGATGTAGCACTGGTGATATCAGAAGATTTTGTATATACTTCTTTAAGCGGTATGACCTCGCTGGCCCCAAGTTTCATGGCCAGTTCAGCAGCATGGGGAGATGGCTCAATTACAGATATTCGGGTTTCGGGGCAAAGGGCTTTTATAGACTGGATTACAAGACTTCCGATGACGCCGCCTCCTATTACAAGGATCTTGTCGGAAGGCGAAGGCAGATTGTCAAATACAGTTTGCAGAGCCACTGCCAGGGGCTCAGTTATGGCTGCTGATTCTAGGGAAAGCTCTTTTGGGATTTTAAACAACTGGCTTTGGTGAGCGGTCAGGAACGGGGCAAAACCACCGTTCAGGCTGGCATTAATGCCAAGAAACATGCCGGGCTGAATACCACCCGCTGCCATGTTTTCGCATTGTGAGGTTCGTCCTGAAGCGCAACTTGAGCATGGGGGCTGAATACCACGGGTTTCACATCCAAGGCCAGGATTGATTACAACAATATTTCCAATCTCAAATTCTACCACTTTTGTCCCCATCTCCACAATTTCACCTACAATCTCATGGCCTGTGATACAGGGGAAAGAGGTAAAGGGGGATGCTGTGGGAGAATCGTGCAAAAGCATGAGGTTCAGGTCACTTCCACAAAAACCGCAGTAGATGGTTTTGATTTTAACCCATTCATCTGTGGGCAGATCAGGCTCAGGAATTTCAACGAGCTTTGTCGTTTTTACGGGACCCTTGAAAAATACTTTGTTTCCCAAAAAAATCTTAAGGGTTTTAGCTGCAATAAACTTTGGAGTATTTACACTGAATTGTAATGCTTTCATTTAACCCCCGCAAATTGTTAAAGTTGATGAGTTTGCTTGACCCTTCGATACTTAAGCTCTTAATCCTTTCAGGAGATTGCAGGTTCAACTTTTGTCATTCAGATAGGGGTAACTCCTGATCCGAATTCAATATATGACTAATAGTTCATATTTGTAAAGTGTAAAATATATTAAATTCACAAATAGTTATAAAATTTTAATGAATGTTTATTCTTATTAATTATATTTTTCTTGAAAACCTGTGATCAAACAGATACATTCCAATTAATTTGAGATTATAAATTGGGATACAGATGAAGAGTATACGAACGCCAAAACAAAAACGCGGAATTGAGACAAAAAAAAGAATCATTAAAACAGCTTTCAAACTTTTTGCTGAAAAAGGCATCCATGGCACTAATTCTAAGGAAATTGCAAAAAATGCGGGCGTCTCTATTGGAAGCTTTTATTCATATTTTAAAAATAAAAAAACGCTTCTTCTTGAAATGCTTGAGGACTATATAGAAAAACACTTTAGGATGGTGTGGCAAACATTGAGCAGTTTAAATATAGAAACGCTGGACCACAGCAATATTAAAAAAATCATCCAAGGTGCTTTTAAAGCCTATGATATTTCTCCAGAGTTCCATCGCCAGACCCATGCGCTCCGCTATTCTGAGCCTGATATAAAACGAATTTACGATAGAGAACGGGAAAGAGAGATCGATCAAATCCAATATCTCATTGAAAAAAACATAAAAAATATTGTTAATGTAAAAGATCCTCAAGCTGCTGCCATGGTTATTCACAATTCTGTCGAAAACGTGGCACATACCGTGAAGTTGCTTGGTTCAGATATTGAGGAAGAGCGACTGATCAATGGATTGGCTGATATGATTTATAGATTTCTTGGAATAAAAGAAAACACTAAAAGTTGAGTTCTAAACACTGCTGGTTTCACCATTTAAGATAATCTTCTTAATGTGTTATTGCCCATTCGTACTTCAAAATATTAAATATCCTTTAAACGCCTGCCCGAATTGCAGATACAATGATAAAGATCGTTACGGTAATGGCGATTATATCTTTTTGGGGAAAAGAAAGGATACTGTTTAAAGGAAAGAAAATAAGGCCGGACAAAATCCCGGATCCAAATCCGAAAATATGAGCCCATACATCTGTATTCTCCCCCTGGCTGAACAGGCCGACAAGAATTGCTCCGGCAAAGATAGGCATGATCGAGTTTAATTTTTTCACCTTCTGTTTGTTGAGGGCCTGGAAAGCACAGAGCAGGCCTGCAGATGCCATAACCATAGTAGATGCCCCAATGGAAAGATGAGCGTTTTGCTGCATATGGGCGTTCAGAAGGTTTCCCAGTGTTCCCCCAAAAAGAAGCATGAACGGCCCCATGCCATACCCGCTAATGCGAATAACGGGCGCTGAAAAAATCAGAATGCCTGCCAGATTGCCCATGAGGTGCTCAAGGTCTGCGTGCAATAAAAGGGCGGTAACCGCCCGGAAGGTTTCTCCCTGAATGATATACAGAGCAGAGGCACCATAATTAAGAACCATGCGTTCGTGGCCATGATAATAAATGCAGGCCCAGTGGATAAAACATAACATTCCCATGAGAATAAAAGCAGGGGCAGATGAAAACGAAGAAAGCGGTATCTGTTCTATTGCCTGCCGGATTCTGAACCACTTGTTTTCTTTATAGTAGGTGCTCATGATGGAGACAGCCCGGTTCTCTTTTGAAGCGTCCACCATTATATCAAAGCCCTCCAGACCTTGTTCGATTCTGGTTTCAATATTCTGAGATGCCAGGACCAGGAGGACCAGGTTTGCATTTTTCTCGTCAAGATTTGAATAGATTGTTTTAAAATCTTTGTTCAAGTGCTATAGACCTTGCTTTTTTAAGTCAATGAATTTAATACTTTTAAATACTTAAATCAGGTGTTCTTTGTATATCTCAATATCAGGGGAAAAGAAACATGCAAATAGTCAGGTTTGAAAGTGATGACAACAGGGTATATACAGGGTGTGATCCTAAAGATGGATTTGCATCCGTGATTGATGGAGATGTCTTTAACGATTTTAAGGTGACAAGCGAAAAGGTGCTTGTTAAAAAATATCTGCCGCCCGTAAATCCAACGGTGATTTTCTGTATTGGACTTAATTATAAACTGCATGCCAAAGAGACCGGCATGGAACTCCTCCGATACCCGGTGGTGTTCATGAAAAATCCTGCAGCATCCTGTGCACACCTGGACAATATTCAGATTCCGGCATCCTGTGTGAAAATACCTGAAGTGGATTATGAAGCAGAACTGTGCGTTGTGATCAAAAAAGAAGCTAAAAATGTTTCAGAGGAAAATGCACTGGACTATGTTCTCGGTTATACCTGTGCCAATGATATTTCTGCAAGACGCTGGCAGGGAAATGCAGGAGGAGGGCAATGGGTAAAGGGTAAAAGTTTTGATACCTTTTGTCCCTTTGGCCCCTGGATAGTAACCAAAGATGAGATTCAAGATCCGAACAGTCTGGATATCGAGTTTGTCCTCAACGGAAAAACGATGCAGAAAAGCAACACCGGTGATATGATTTTTTCTGTGGCACAAATCATCTCCTACCTGTCTCAGTCTGCAACGCTTTTGCCTGGAACCATTATTTTGACGGGTACGCCAAGCGGGGTGGGGTATACCCGAAAGCCCCCGGTATATTTATCTCCCGGCAATGTTATGGAGACAAAGCTTGAAAAAATCGGGGTGCTTAAAAATCAGGTGATCCTGGAAAAATAGAACCGGTTAAAAAATGAGAATTAATTAGAGGAACACAATCGGTCAAAGGCATAAAAAATGCCCGGAAGAGTTATAACTCTTCCGGGCGTTTTGGGTCAGTACTGGGTGCGGGTCGTTTGTCTATTGTTCCTGGTAGGGAGAATCCGGGTAGGGTTGGCGGCCATCATTCTGGAAGCAGTTTCCACGCCCCCGGTGACCTGCTCGGCGACCTTTACCCATGCCGAATTCAAGTTCAGGAGAGATTTTTTTTGCCTCAAGAGCAAAGTCAATTCGTTTGTCCCGAAGCTGTTTGGAGACATCTGCAATTTCCTGGGACAATGTGGTGAGTTTTTCCCTGTTCGGTTCTGAGGTCTGCATAAGAAGTTTCATTTCATGGTGTTTCTGAGATTTTAACGCACGGATTTCATAGGTCTCATCAATGTATCGTTGGCGAAGGGCCTTGAACTCATCTTTTTGCTCCTGGCTCAGGTTGGATGCCGTGTATCCTTTCTGCCCGCTATATCTGGGGCAGTCTCCATTCGGTCCAAATCCCATGCCTCGTCCTGGACCCCATGCATATGCACTTGCTGTCAAAAGGGCTATCGTCAAAAGTGTGGTGATGGTGATTATTGATTTTTTCATAATGTCCTCCTGTTGGTTTTGTTTGTGATCATTTTTGATCGGTTGTTGCATATTTATAGAGCAAAGGGTGTGCCACTTGATAAAAAATTTTTTAACTAATTGAAATTATATAATAATTTTCTTAACAGGGCTATTTTTATAGTTGTGATGTCTTTGAAGGTGTTGTATACTTTTTACCCGGTGCCTGTATCCAGGTGTGGATAAAATACTCATACTCTGAGCATCAGAGATGCCGATCGCCTTTAAACAGGCCATGGTACTGTTTTTGCTTGTTGTCTTTAAAAGAATAAATGAAAAACTACTATTATATGGAAAGATAAAACGCTTATGAAAAAATGGAAATTTCCATTAGTTCCACCATTACTATTAGCCGGTATTCTTCTGGTTCTTGTACCCATATTCACATTCATGACACTGGACCGGCTGGAAAGGCAGAAAGAATTTTTTACCCAGCGCCTCTTGGAAAGAGGAGCCTCCTTAATCCAGACGTTTGAAGCCGGCACGCGAACCGGCATGCTCACCATGAGCTGGGGAGCCCAGAGGATACAGGCCATGTTGTATGAGACAGCCCTTCAGCCGGAAGTCCTCTACCTTTTTATTACCACCAGAGAGGGAAAGATTCTGGCCCATTCCGATGCATCAAAAGTGGGGCAGGTATTTGCTGCCATGCCGGACATAAAAAAAATGAGTGAAGATGAAACCCGGTTTTTTCACAGGGTTCAGCCATATACTGACCCGGACGAGAGTTTTGAAATTTATAAACGCTTTATTCCGGTCAGAATGAAAAGAACACCGGGGGGAATGGGATCTGGCATGCGGCGTCATGACCATATGAGAAAAATGTTTTTGCCGGGCAGTCTGGATAAGGCAGGCGGCATTAAAACCAAGCATGACTGGAGCCGGCCATATGCCAGATTCTACATCTCTCCAGGGGAGGATAGGCAATCTGAGAAATTGGAACATTATATTTTTGCCGGTTTTTCCATGGAAAAAGAGATATTTGCCCGAAAGAGATTTGTAAGGCAGACCATATGGCGGGGATTTTTCTTTTTCTTATTTGGAGGTGTGGGCATAGTGGCCCTTTTTGCATTTCAGGCCTATCGAGGCGCAAAGGATTCTTTAAGCCGGGTGAAGGCCTTTTCTGATAATGTGATCCACCATATGCCCGCAGGCCTTGTTACGATACAGGCAGACCATCGGGTCTCTTCAATGAATCAGGCTGCCAGAAATATCCTGGATGGAACCATTAAAAAAGCGTTTCCACAATGGCTGGAACTGATTAGCCAGTTTAAAGATGCGTCCGGAATGATCAGCCGTGAAGTTCTAATTGAAACAGCTCAGGGGAAATCAGTGTTGCTTGATACTACAGCCTCACCCATCAAAGATGCTGATGGGCAGATTACAGGGTTTTTATTTTTATTTAAAGACCTTACCCAGGTAAAAGAGTTGAAAAAAGAGGTGGAAACAAACAAACGCCTTGCAGCCATTGGAAAACTCGCAGCAGGTGTGGCCCACGAAATCCGGAATCCTTTAAGCTCTATAAAGGGATTTGCCACCTATTTCGGCAAACGGTTTACAGACAATGATGCAGACCGACAGACCGCTCAGGTCATGGTGGATGAAGTGGAGCGGATTAATCGGTCTATAACCCAGCTTCTTGAATTTGCCAAACCCATGGCTGTTGAAAAAAAACAAGTGGCTGTTAAACAGATGATTGACCACTCACTCGCCCTGGTTCAATATGATCTGGATCAAAAGCAGATCCAGGCAGCGGTTAAAATGGATTCGGAAGTTCAGGAAATATTTACAGATGGCGGTCGGATTAACCAGGTGCTTTTGAATTTGTACATCAATGCCATACAGGCCATGGACGAAGGCGGCAAACTGGATATCAGGGTTGCGGGTGGTGCAGAGGAGGGCTGGGTTGATATTTCTGTAAAAGACAGTGGCAGCGGTATTGATCCGGATGCGTTGGATCTGATTTTTGATCCGTATTTTACCACCCGGCCAACAGGAACCGGACTCGGTCTTTCAATTGTTCACCGGATCATTGAAAACCTGGGCGGTCATATTCAGGTGAAAAGTGATAAAGGACAGGGCGCGTGTTTTACCATCAGCCTGCCGGTTTCACAAAAAGAGGAAACATCATGAAAAGAAAGATACTGGTGGTGGATGACGACAAAGCCCATGCATTGATGCTTGAGACTTTGATCCGTGACTGGGGATATGAGGTACTGCTTGCAGATGACGGGGATGTGGGAGTTAAAAAGGTAAAAGAGACATCCTGTGATCTGGTGCTGTTAGATCTTAAAATGGTAAAAATGTCCGGCATGGATGCCCTGAGCCTGATCCATGAATTCAATCCGGTTTTGCCCGTGATTATCATGACGGCCTATTCCTCTGTCCAGACAGCAGTAAAGGCTTTGAAAGTAGGGGCATATGATTATCTGACAAAGCCTCTGGATTTTGATAAACTGAAACTGACGATTGACCGCATTTTTGAACGGATCAGCCTGAAAACAGAAAATAAAGATTTAAAAGCAAGGCTGGAAGAAAAATCCCTGGCCCATGATATTATCGGTAAAAGTCCGGCCATATCCTCAGTACTGGATACCATTCAAATGGTGGCTCCCACAGATGCCAATGTGCTGGTGGCAGGGGAATCCGGTACAGGGAAGGAACTGGTGTCTGCTGCCATTCATTTTAATTCTCCCAGGAAATTAAAGCCTTTTATCCGGATTAACTGTGCAGCCATCACGGAGACGCTCCTGGAATCTGAACTGTTCGGCCATGAAAAAGGAGCATTCACCGGAGCAGATAAGAAACGTAAAGGAAAATTCTTACAGGCAGATAAAGGTAGTATTCTTTTGGATGAAATCGGTGAGATGAGCCTTGCCATGCAGGCCAAACTTCTTAGGGTGATTCAGGAAAAAGAGATGACTCCTGTGGGTGGTGATCAGAGCATAAAAACCGATGTCCGGATTATTGCTGCTACAAATAAAGATCTGAAAAAACACTCGGATGAAGGCAGTTTCCGACAGGATTTATATTACCGGCTTAACGTGGTCAATATTGAGGTTCCCCCTTTGAGAGACCGGGTGGAAGATATCCCTATTCTGGCAACCCATTTTTTGGGGCAGTTTGCCCAAAAAAACCAGCGGGATATCAAAGGGTTTTCTCCGGATGCCATGGATGCCATGATCCGTTATCCATGGGAAGGGAATGTGCGGGAGTTGATGAATTGTGTGGAACGAGGGGTGGTGCTTGCAAGATCTGATTATATCCATGCAACAGATCTTCCTTTTGGGGGGCAGGCAGAAGATGATATGGAAACTTCAGCACTGGATCTGGCAAATATCAGCCTTGCCCGGGTTGAAGAAAAAGCCATTTTGTCCACCCTTGAAGCAGCAGGCGGAAACAAGAGTGAGGCTGCCAGGAGACTGGGTATCACCAGGAAGACATTATTAAAAAAAATAAATCAATATAAGCAGAGTTGAACTTTATGGATAATTCAAATCAACTGGATGCGTATGCAGTCAGTTCTTTTAAAAAAATTGAAGAATATATCACCCAGACAACAGGAATAAAACCGTCACCTGAAGATATTGCAGAGGCCTTGTCAAAATTTTTTGTTTTAAAAGAAATCCGGGAGTTCATCGAACTTTCCAGGCAGGAGAATAAAGATCCGGGTTAAAATCTTTCAGTCAGTTTATTGATGATAAAAGTGCTCTCGCGCATGGCCTGTTCGCTGAAGGGTCCGAACCATTCTGCAATCTGATCAAATTTTTCAATAAACATTTGTTTGTCATTATTTTCCAGCATCTCAAGGTGTTTGCCCATGGAAAGAACATAATCTTTTAAAAGGGCCAGGCGCTCTTTTGTTGCAAAGATAATTTCAGAATACAGGGAACCGTCCTGGGCAAACAATCTGCCCACCATTCCCAATTCCAGTCGGTAGATGGGACTTGAAAATTCAAGGCTGCGCTCAAGGTTTGTATTTCTTTCGTGCAGGAACTGTCCAAATGAAAAGGTGGCAAAATGCCTTAAGGCCTGAACCAGTTCCATTATTTCATCATGTTCTTCAGGAGTGGATTCAACAATAACCGCACCCCAGAGAGCAAGCTGTTCAACCAGCCACTGGCAGGTTTCAGACTCCCTGCCCGGCGTAACCACGACAATCTGTTTGTCCAGAGAACCGGATGTGGGGCCGAAAATAGGGTGCAGGCCCACGACAGGACCCTTGTGGGCTACCATCATTTCTTTCAGCGGGTCCACTTTGATACTGGTCAGGTCTGTAAGAATCGTATGGGGCTCTAAAAAGGGAGCCAGTTTTTCTATAATCTGAGGTGTCCGGTCAATGGGGACCGACACAATGGCAACATCAATTCCTTTGCATAATTCAGCTGCATTATCCCAGTCTTTACTGTTAAGCTCGCGAACTTCATATCCGGATTTTAAAAAAAGACGCGCGAAAAAGTGGCCCATTTGGCCGGAACCGCCAATGATCAGTATTTTTGCATTGGGGCGAATGCCTTTTTGCTCCATCTGGTTGGTCTGTTTGACCCTGGACTGTCTGAGGATTACCCGGTATAGATCTTCCATAAAATCAGGATCAAGCCTGGCATCACCGGCCTGGGATCTTAGTTTTGAAATTAGATCTTCTTCCCGGGCTGGATGATACACCGGCATGTGATGGACTTTTTTGAGTTTAACAACTTTTTCAACCTGTTCCTGGCGCTGGGCAAGAAGTTTGAGTATTTGAGAATCGATCTGGTCAATACGGGTGCGTAACGGCAGGATATCATTTTCAAATTCAGATTTGGAGTTTTCCATCTAATCCCCTTATAAAAAAATTGGCCCAAAAGGCTGCTCAAAAAAGTATGGTCAGGCCCGGAATAATTATCACTAAATGTTTACAAGTTCAAGACCCACTGATATTTTTCAAATTCATATCTGTCTGATAATATAGATGAACCGTAAAATTGAATGATAAAGGGCGGCTTGTTAATTGATTCAAAATAGTTTATACAAATTGAGTAGCCATGCCTGATAAACAATTGATAACCTAATGGTGGATGGTAATATGAAAATGCTTGATGAAATTATCAAGAGAGTAAAAAATCTTACAGATGAGCAGCAGGAAGCAGTTCTCGGTATCCTGGAAGAGTGGCAGACAGGGAAGCAAAGAGAGTATCAGCGCCTTGAAGCCAGCACTGACATTGATGTTGTTGTGGGAGAACGTGTAATCCAGACCACCACAAGGGATCTGAGTGCCAGCGGGATTTTTATTAATACCTCCGGCCGGTTTGAAACCAATAAGGACGTCAGGATCGTATTCAGCGTTCCGGGTTATGAAAAACCGTTCAAACTTGAAGGAACGATTGTCCGGGTAGAGCAAAACGGACTGGCCATACGTTTTGAAAATATTACCCCTTATTTTAAGCAGATTCTGGATGACGCGATCTGGGAAAAAAAGGGGACAGGCAACAACAGCTGACCTAAAAATTATATTTCATCGCTGTTTTTCGCCTTTCTTTTTTTGATCAATCAAGGGAATAATTTATATTGTCTGAAAAATCGGAATTTGATTTTAGAGTATTGCTGGGTTGTATCAGCATCTTTATCTCAGCATTTTTTTTCTACATGGCCACCGTGATGATCAAGTGGGCCCAGGGCGCAGGCCTTGAGATTGATCCGGCATTTTTTGTTTTTTCACGGTTTTTACTTGGGTTTTTCTGCATGCTGGCGCTTTTATTGTTAAAAAAAAAGAAAATTCAGATAAGAAAAAAAAGATACCTGTTCGGCCGGACCATTGCCAATTGCGTGGCGGTCTATTGTTTTTTCAAGGGGGTGGAACTTACATCCGTTGCTCAAGCCAATATACTTAATATGACTTATCCTCTGTTTATAACTATTTTTTCATGGGTCTTTTTAAAAGAACAACGCGATATAATAGCTGTTTTTATCGTGCTGGCAGCTTTTACAGGTATCTGGCTGATATTGAATCCCGGTCGTATGAGTTTTGATCTGAATTCTTTGTGGGGACTGGCATCCGGTATAAGTGCTGCTGCAGCCATCATGTACCTGAATCTTGCCCGCCAGGTACATGACACAGAGACCATCCTCCTTTTTATGTTTGGTTTGGGGTCGGTCATTATATTTATAGTTTTTTTCAATAAAATGAGCCTGCCCCAGTATTCCGAACTTAAATATCTTATATACTGCTCTGTGTTGTCCATTGCCGGGCAATACCTGATAACCATTGGTTTTAAATTTGTCACTGCAATTGAGGGCGGGATTATATCCTCTACGCGAATTCTTCTGGCGGCCGTCTTAGGGCCTTTTATTGCGATGGACCCGGCATTGCCTTTTTCCGGATGGGTCGGGGCTTTTTTGATATTTGGAGCAAATGTCTACCTGACATGGAAGACTGCCACTAAAAAAATATCAATCTGATGTTTTTACTTAAAGGGTTGCCGCTTCTTTTGCCCGTTTGACCAAAAGGTGAGAGCAGTTTTTGATATTGTCTTCGGTGTATATAGTGAATTCATCTTTATAACTTTGTTTGAAAATTTTTTCTGCCAGAACTTCATCCGGCAGGGATGAGTTCTGGATCATTTTTATGATATCCAGTGTGATATTTAAAGAATTTTTAGCGCCTTTCAGAGCATCATCCCCTTTCAAGGGCCCTTGGTGAGCCGGACAGATGATGGCAGGTTTAAAATCCAGGATGAAATTCAAGGTGGAAATATAGGCATCTGCCCGGGTGAAAAACAAGGGCTGATATCCTCTTCCCGGAAAATGAAATCCCAGGCTGTCCGAGCAGAAAATAATTTTTCTTTCAGGCACAATGCCAATGATGCTTCCAGGAGAATGCCCTTCCGCCTTGATTAAATCCAGGGAAATTCCGCCCAGATCAAGCCTTTTTTTGCCTGTAACGATATCAGCGTTTTTCAGATCAGGAATGGTTTCAAGGGAAGGTCTGCCGGGAGTCAGGTGAAAATCAGCAAGTCGTTTGCCCATGAACCTGTCTTCTTTAAACAATAAAGCGCCAGCTTTGGGATGTTCAAGAAACTCCCTGGCGCCTTGGGCTGCAATAATTTGAGCTTTGGGAAAGCGTTCTGCAAGTCCGGGCAATCCGGTAATGTGGTCAGAATGGGGATGGGATGAAATTAGAAAATTCGGCTGGACGTTTAAACCCTCCAGCTGACTGATGACTGCATCTGCAACAGCGGAAATGCCCACCTCAAATATCGCACTTTGGTGTTTTCCTATGACCAGGAATAAATTAAAAAAATAATTGCCCAGCATATAGATGTTATTATCAATTTTAACAGGAAATTGATCTGCCGGGATAATATGCTTTTCCATGGGATATCCTCTTTAAAAACGGAGTGGCATTATTACACTTGTTTCATAGTAGTCTTTAGAATAGCTGAGTTCAAAATAGTAAGAAAAATGGCAATCAGCGTTTTAGCGGACGAATGTTATAGTGCGTGCTCACGCGTTTGAAACAGTCCTCCACCTGAAGTTCAAGCTGGGCCAGTTTGATTTCTGAGAACCCGAAAAAATTGGCTTCTGCAGCAACTGAATTTGATGCGCCTTCACTTTTCTCAATGGAAATCCCCAATTTGTTGCAGATTTTATTCACCAGGCGGAGGGCAACCAGTGGAATATTGGATGGATCAAATTTTTTTTCGTGGTGCTCTCTTGTTACCTGGCAGTATTTTTCCGGGATATTCCATTTTTTAAGCAGATTATAGCCCTGCTCTGCATGCTGGTTTTTAATTATTTCATTGATTACGGCTTTTGAAGGAATGAAAGGAGCTTCTTTATTGGTTTTGATTTTTTCAATGACGGTGATTAAAAATAATTTTCCAATGTCATGCATGAGAGAGGCAAAGAAAACTTCCTGTGTGGCCTCTTCAAACCCTGCTTCCTTTGCCACCCATTGACTGGTTAAAGCACAGACTAGCGCATGCTGCCACAGGATATTGCGGTAATTTTTAATAAATGTATCTGTGGTAACATATAATTTTTTCTGGCTCAGGATCAGAACCATCCGGGTAATTTCATCCAGTCCTAACCGGACAATTGCATCGCGGACTGTCATAACTTTGGACAATCCCCTGAAAAAGGCCGAATTGGATACTTTCAAAATCTGGGCTGCCATGGCTGGATCAGCAATAATGAGTTTTTCAATTTTGCCGATTTTTACATCTTTTTTCTGTATTTCCTGTTGAACTCGAAGCGCTGTTTTATCAAACGGGGGAAGTGTTACCCTGTCGGATTCCACATAATCTTCAATTATATCTAAAAATGACTGGTCTTTTTGCAAATCTATCCTCCAAGCAGCCGTTTAATTTCGGCATATGGTCTGGGCAACGTCAATCTGGGCAGGCATCTTAAAATTTCATCAATGGTGGTGATGCCTTTTGCGGCTTTGAATATTCCGTTTTCAAACAGGGTTACAAGACCTGCGCTTTCTATACTTACTTTTCTGAGCACATGGGTGGTTTCATTTCTGAGTACGGCATCTCTTACATGTTCGTCAGGCAAAAGCATTTCATGAACAGCAACCCTTCCTACATATCCTGTCTGGCGGCAATTCCCGCAACCTTTTCCCTTGTAAAAGGTCCCGCCGGAGAGTTCTCCACCGTTGTACCCCAGCAGTTTCAACTCTGAAGGGCCAGGGGTGTGTTTTGTTTTACAGTTTGGACAGACCCTTCTTAACAGTCGCTGGGCCAGAACACAATTAATGGTGGAGGCAATTAAAAAGGGTTCTATTTTCATATTGATCAGCCGGATCAAGGCGCCGATACTGTCTTCCGTGTGGAATGTGGACAGCACTTGGTGCCCCGTTAATGCCGCTTGTACCGCAACATCTGCGGAAAAGAAATCCCTTATTTCTCCGATGACAATAATATCCGGATCCTGGCGGACAATATGGCGAAGCGTTTCTTCAAATGTTAAATTCACTTTTTCATTTATGGAGCACTGCCCGATCCCATCAATCACATATTCTACAGGGTCTTCCGCTGTTATAATGCTGTGTTCCGGGGTGTTTAAATAATCAATGCAGCTATAAACCGTTGACGTTTTACCCGAACCTGTCGGTCCGGTCACAATGGTAACCCCGCTGGGGGCATGAAGTGAACGGACCACAAAGCTGTCAAACATCCGGGGAGGCATTCCAAGCTCTTCCACCTTCAGAAGGGAATCCATTTTATTGATAAGTCTGAAAACAATTTTTTCTCCATGAACGGTTACATAGGTGGACACCCTTAAATCCACTTTATATTCCCCGAACTCGAAATCGATACGTCCACCCTGGTGCCGCCTTTTTTCTGCGATATCCAGTTCGGTCAGTATTTTGATCCGGCTGGCGATCAGGGGCATCATATCTTTTGAATAATCCTTGATATGGTGCATGATTCCGTCAATCCGGAAGCGAACCCTGAACCGGTCATGCATGGGCTCTATATGTATGTCAGAAGCTTTGGCCCGTATCGCATTAATGATGATCGTGTTTACAATGCCCACGATGGATTCATCATCCATGGTTAAGGGTTTTTTGTCCTTGTTTTCTTCCCGGATCATCTTCTGGATGGCAAAATCAATGGAGTCTTTTTTTGAAATTCCGATTTCGACATCTCTTTTAAATATCTTTCTGGCTGAATCAACTGTGGGCTTGTGCAGGGGGTCAGAAAAGGCCACCAGTACTTTTTCCCCCACCATTTTAACCGGAATGAATTTGTTTTGCATGAACAGTTTATAAGGAACCTGGCTGAAAAGCTCTTGGTCCAAATCTAAAAATTCAGGTTCCAGAAAAGGGAATCCCATCTGAAGCGACAGCATTTCCACCATGCTTTTTTCATCTATGATTCTGCTGTCTATGAGGATATCACCCAGTTTTCTTTTGTTTTTTTCTTCGTATTGGATGCCAAGGGCTTTATCCAGATCTTCCCTGGTAATTAGCCCCAGTTCGACCAGAAGGGTTCCTACCTTAAAGTTGTCCCTGTTGACTTTTATGGCCAGGTTGATTTTTTCATCATCAACGTATTCGAGTTCTTTTAGTACTTCCAGTAATTGTTTTGGCGGCTGAAGTTTTTTCTGGATACGTTTTGCATAATTGATATTTTCCTTGGTCAGATGATTCCCTTTAAGGAGGTAGAAAATAATTTTTCCAAGTTTTTCTTCTTCTGTTTTGGTTTCTTTCTTAATTTCAGCAGCCATGTATATTCCTAAAAGATGTTTGGTATCAAGAAAATGACAAACTTTTTAGTCAATGCATATATACGTTGGCTTTGTTTCGTGTGTCAAGGAAAAGCCGGTAAACAGGCATGGCCGATATATGAATATTTAAAAGTGTGTCAGAAAAAGAAAGTAAATTTCAACAAATTGTGAAAAAAAGGAAATAAAAAAGGGTAAAAAAATATATAATATTTTTTTGTTACAGGATCGTTAAATTTGAAAGAAGCTTTTGCGGCAAGCTTGACAGAGAATTGAAATCTAAATATAAAATGTGGTATTAATATTGCATCATAGCGCTCTATAAGGTGTATGAAAAAATTTCTGCTATGAAATGACCTGTTCGAATAACAATGTGTCCTGGCTTTAAAAAGGGGAACAGATGAAAAAAATATTATTAAGTTTTTTAATCCTTGGTATCATATCAATTTCTTCACAAGGGTTTTCGGCGCTTTATGATTTTGATGCTGATTTTACAACTTCATCAGGTATGAGCGACTGGTCTCCATTATCTGGCAGCTCCTGGCTGCCGGTCCCATCCTCTTCCGTATATATGGCAATACCGGGATCAGGTGGTGTTGCAGCGTTTGATGTTGCAGTGTTGCCGGATCTTTTTTCGACCGGCATGGTTATGGAAGCAATCTTCCGGCCTGTAAACGGAGACAAGACCGGTATATTTTTTGGTGGTTATGGTACCTTTAATATCGGTTTATACAAGGGAGCAGGGGACTCCATCTACCTTGAGCTGGATGGTCAGGTTCCAATTAACTTAAACACCTTATACCCGGCTGATTATTTGAAGCTTAATGTGGTTGTTGACTTTGATAATACCTTATACTGGTGGGTGTATCAGGCCAACTCAAATTCCAGTGGCTATGCAGACGTTGATTTCGGAATCCTTGCAGGGGTGAATGTTCTTCCCGGCAGTGTCGGGGTGTTTTCCGAAGGTGCTGGCGCTGCGTTTGCCGCTTTCGCCGTTGAAGGGCATGATACAAATCCAGTGCCGGTGCCGGCAGCTATCTGGTTGTTTGGTTCGGGAATTCTTGGTCTTGTTGGGCTGAAAAGAAGACAAAGATAGCCAAGTTTTAAATAGATAAAAGTAATAATTTTCAAAAAGGGGCGGTGCTTAAAGCACCTGCCCCTTTTGTGTTTGCTTGAAGGTTTTCGGAGGGGGCGGGGTATGGCGGCAAGCGAAGCAAGATATAGCGCGTGTAAGAAGTTCCATTTGATTTATTGCCTGACTTCCCTTGACAAAAAACCGGAGGGCAAGTATGGATTTTAGATAATCTTTCAGATCTGAAACTTTAAGGAGAATAGTTGTGAAGGACCGCACCCCGAAAATTTTAGATGCCCTGGATGCCTTTAAAGACGGTGTTTATATTACCAGCATCGACTATACTGTTGAATACATGAATAAGTTTATGAAAGAATTATTTGGCAGCAGGGAAGGGGATAAATGTTACGAAGTTCTGGCTGGTTCCGACAGACCTTGCGACTGGTGTAATTCCGAAATCGTTTTTAAGCGAAATGAAACCTACCACAGCCAGGTCTATATCCATTCCGTTGACCGGACATTCGCCCTTTCTGAAATGCCGATCGAAAATGATGACGGTTCTAGATCAAAGCTCTCTTTTTATCGGGATATCACACATAATGTGCGCCAGGAAGAACGGCTGAAATC
The DNA here is from genome assembly GCA_033851995.1 of Desulfobacteraceae bacterium. Classification (GTDB taxonomy): domain Bacteria; phylum Desulfobacterota; class Desulfobacteria; order Desulfobacterales; family Desulfobacteraceae; genus Desulfobacula. The sequence goes on from JAWSVI010000013.1 coordinate 28,571, forward strand.
TTCTAAGGCAAGCTATCAAAGACTGTTTACCCATGTGGGATGCGGAGTGTTTATCAGCAGTTGGGAGGGACGTTTTCTGGATGTAAACCCCACACTGCTAAAGATGCTCGGCTATGAAGATAAAGAAGAGTTTCTGTCTCTTGACCTGGCTAAGGATGTTTATCTCAGTCCAGATGACCGGCACCAATATACCCGGATTTTAGAAAAAGAGGGTCAGGTGGTTAACTATGAGGTGAAATGGCGTAAAAGGGACGGTCAGATCCTGACGGTATTGATTACATCTAATGTCCGGTATAATACCAAGGGTGAGGTTCTTGGTTATGAGGGAATCGTTGTTGATCAGACCCGGAGAAAAAAACAGGAAAATGAGATAAGAGAAGCCCACGATTTTCTGGATAAGATTATTGACTGTTCACCAAATGCAATAATGGCGTTGGATACAAAAGGAGGCGTTAAGCTCTGGAATCAGAGGGCAGAAGAACTTTTTGGCGTCAAGGCGATTGATGCAGTGGGTAAAATGAGAATTCAACAGATTTTTCCGGAAGCAGGCTCCAAGCAGGTCATGGAAATGATGCGTGATGAAAGGCATGGGGGGGTGGGTAAATTAAATACGTACCTTCTGGATTATGAAACAGATGATGGTGAACTGGTTGAAGGTAACCTGTCTGCAAGCCTTGTGTATGATGACAAGGGAAACGAGATTGCTTCTGTCGGTCTGTTTGTTGACTTACGGGAACGCCTGCGAACGGAAAGAGAACTTGGCGAGGCTCGCCAGCATTTGCTTCAGTCGGAAAAACTGGCAGCAATGGGACGCCTTACCTCCCAGATTGCTCATGAGTTGAACAATCCGTTATTTGGTATCATGAATACTCTGGAGCTGATGAAAACTGAAATTTCGCCGGATAATAAGCGGCGAAAGCTATTGGATATGTCTCTATCGGAGATCCAACGCCTGGCTGACATGCTCAAAAAGATGCTTTCTTTTTCAAAGCCGGATCAGGATAAACGGGGGGAGATTGATATCCACGTGGTGATTGATGAGCTTATGCTGCTGTATGAAAAACGTTTCCGGGAAAGTGGAATAAAAGTGACCCTGGATCTTGCAGATAAGCCGGGGATAATTCTGGCATCAAAAGATCAGCTGCGGCAGGTGTTTATCAATTTGTTTTCCAATGCCATGTATGCCATGCCCAACGGTGGGGATCTTGATGTGGCTACCAGGCTTTCATCAGGTAAATTGTATGTTACGGTCCTTGATACCGGAACCGGGATCAAGCCGAAGCATATTGAAAAGATTTTTGATTCGTTTTTTACCACAAAAACAGAAAGTGTTCAGGGCGTGGGTCTCGGCCTCTCAGTGTGCTATGGGTTTATTAAAGATCATGATGGGGATATCTTTGTAGAATCCGAGTATGGGAAATGGACTAAATTTACCATTATATTGCCCCTGATGAGAAAAAACACACCTTGAATTTTTCGTTGCCCTGAAACTTAAAGCAAAATCGTATCGTGTCGTATTCTCCGCGGCGATGATTATAAAATTAATTCCCTCTGCAAATCGTCGAGCGCCTTATTCTGTGGTGTATTCGAATTTTATGTATAGTTATTTTAGTTATTTCAGTTATTTAATTTATTAAAATATCTTGACAAAGCCTATTTTATTAAATACCTATAATAACTAAAATCGTAAAAATCCCCTAACAAAGGAGGTGCTATGGAAGATACGTTGACTGTATTCACTGCAAGCAAATACTGCAATGTTTCGTCTAAGACCATAATCAACTGGGTGGAAGCCGGTCATATTAAGGCATATCGTACAGTTGGCGGCCATCGTAGAATTAAAAAATCTGATCTTGAAACGTTTATGCGAAGCCAGGGAATCCCCATTCCTGAAGAAAAAGATGACGATTCCAGAAAGAAAATTCTTGTAGTGGATGACGATATGATCATTGTTGAGTCTATCGTACAGGCTTTGGAGGAGGATGAGTTTGATTACGAAGTGATTTCCGCTTCAGACGGATTTGAGGCCGGGCTTCAGGTCAATCATTTCAATCCTGATCTTTTAATCCTTGATATTATGATGCCGGATATAAAAGGGTATGAAGTCTGTAAAAAAATCAAGGGAAACGATAAAACAAAAGATACAAAAATCATCGTATTGTCTGCATATCTGGATGACGATAAATTTGCCCAGATGAAGGAAAACGGAGCGGATGTCTGTTTTTCAAAACCGTTGCCCCTCTCTCAACTTAAAGATGAAGTGGCCGGATTGCTGGGATTAAAGTCGGAAGGAGGCAGGTCATGAATTTGAGAGAGTCATTGAAAAAAGAACAATTCGTTGTAACTTCCGAAGTACAGGTTCCGCTTGGAGATGAAGAAACCGGCGGGCTTAGTGAGAATTTTGGACAAGAAAAGAAACGGGAGGACGGCATTTCAATTGCAAAGATGGATCTTGAAGGCATTGTCAGCGACAGCATAAAATCTTGCGGCCTTCTAAAAGACAATAACATCAATGCAATTTATCAGACCACTACGCGGGATAAAAACCGTTTCCAACTGCAAAAAGATTTGCTCCTGGCGGATGAAGCCGGGGTTGAAAATCTTCTGGTGTTTACTGAAGATTACCGAATATCAGGCGATACTCTCCAGGAATCCATGTTCTTCCATGTGGATTCAGGAAAGCTGGCTTCGGTCATGGATCACTTAAAAGAAGGGGTGACCATTGAGGGAAAGGAACTGGATGAAAAGATTGATTTTCTGCTGGGTTCCGGCATTGAGACTCCCTGGGGTAAAAACATGTCCAAACGGGGCATGGAAGAAATGGAAGACATGATGAATATTGGTACGGGATTTTTTCTGACCACACCTATTTTTGATATTGATCAGTTTGCAAAATTCATGAAACAGATTGAGCCCTTTAATGTTCCTGTAATAGCCGAAGTGATGATCTTAAGGACTGCAGGTATGGGCAAATTTTTGAACCGCCATTTTAAATCCGGACTTGTACCTGAGTGGGTTATCCAGAAAATGATGACAGCACCAAACAAAAAGCAGGCAAGCATGGAGCTTTTTGCCGATACAGTTAACAGCCTGAAAGATATATGCCAGGGAGTTCACATCATCACCATAGGAGGTGTTGATAACCTGGTGCCGTATCTGGATGCGGCTAAACTAAGAAGATAAGGGGGATCGTTAATATGGCAGAGGCAATAAAAATTGATAACCTTGATGCTGATTTTAAAGATGAGGTTCTATCAAGAATACCCGATGCAAATTTTGATCTTTGTCTGACCTGTGGTACCTGCACAGGCGGATGTCCGGCATCTGAGCAAATGAATATGGATCCTAGGAAGCTGATCAGGATGTTGAATCTGGGGATGGATGACGAAGTGTTGAAGCATGACTGGATGTGGGTGTGCAGCATGTGTCAGCGATGTGTTACAGCCTGCCCTATGAATATAAATATTCCTGCACTGGTTTATGCTTTAAGGGCGAATGTTCCCAGGGAAAAAAGGCCCAGAGGAATTCTCGGGTCCTGTGATCAGCATATCCGGACCGGAAGTGCCATGGGTGCTCAAAAAGACGATTTTGAATTCACGGTTCTGGATGTGGCTGAAGAAATCCGCGAAGATTATCCCGGATATGAAGGGCTTGAAGTATCAGTGGACCGGGTGGGTGCCCATATGGTGTTAAACCAGAATTCCAGGGAACCTGTAACCGAGCCTGAAGAAATGGGGCCGTTGTGGAAAGTGCTTCATGAAGTGGAGGCAGACTGGACCTACCCATCTGTAATGTGGGGTGGTGAGAACTACTGCATGTTTCTGGCCGATAATGAAGGCTGGAGATACATTATTGAGGAGTTTGTCCATCATATAGACAATAATCTGAAATCGCCCCTTGTGGTCAATACCGAATGAGGGCATTCATACTATGCAATCCTGGAAGGATTGCGAAGATTTAATATCCCTCATAAATTTGAACTGGTAACGATTCTTGAATTGTATGCCCAGTGGATAAGAGAGGGAAAACTCAAAGTTAATTCTGACTGGAACAAGGACCTTGGTGTTAAATTCACTGTTCAGGATCCCTGCAACATTGCGCGGAAAGTGGGGACCAATAAGATTGTTGATGATTTGAGATTTGTTATAAAGACTGTTGTTGGCGAAGAAAATTTTATTGATACGGTTCCCAACCGGGGAAATAATTTTTGTTGCGGCGGTGGTGGTGGTGCCCTGCAGGCAGGATTCCCTGATGAGAGGCGGGCCTATGGCAGAATTAAATTCAACCAGATTAAAGAAACCGGTGCCACTTATGTGATTGCACCCTGCCACAATTGTCATGGGCAGATCGAAGATATTGGTGAACATTATGGCGGCAACTATCACGTGGTTCATTTGTGGACCATTATATGCCTTGCCATGGGTAAGCTTTCAGATACTGAACGAACCTATCTTGGGCCTGATCTGGCTGAAGTGGGATTATAATAAGGAGGAGAGCAAATGGCCGAAAAAGGTAGAGGCTCAGTAATGGTCGTCGGAGCCGGTATTGCAGGAATCCAGGCCTCACTGGATCTGGCGGACTCAGGATACCTGGTTTACCTGGTGGATAAAAATACCGCTATTGGTGGAACCATGGCACAGCTTGATAAGACCTTTCCCACAAATGACTGTTCCATGTGTATTATCTCCCCAAAACTGGTAGAGGCGGGCCGTCATCTCAATATTGAGCTGATGACTATGACCGAGATTCAGGATGTCTCCGGGGAAGAAGGGGACTTTACGGTTACCCTGACAGAAAAACCACGATATATTGATATGGATAAGTGCACGGCATGCGGGGAATGTTCTAAAGCCTGCCCGGTTGACCTGCCGAATCAGTTTGATGAGTGTCTTGGCGACAGGAAGGCTGCATTTAAATTGTACCCCCAGGCAATGCCGTCTGCATATGCCATTGAGAAAACAGACAAAGCCCCGTGCCGCCTGACTTGTCCTGCCGGACTGAATGTCCAGGGATATGTTCAGATGGTAAAAGAGGGGAAATATAAGGAATCCCTTGAAATAATCATGGAACAGCTGCCGCTGCCGGGAGTTCTAGGAAGGGTATGCCCCCATGAATGTGAGGATGCCTGTAGACGATGTCAGGTGGATGAGCCTGTTGCCATCCGCGATTTGAAACGCCTGGCTGCAGACAGTTTTGACGCACGGGAAATAGAAATTGAATGTGCCGAAAAGATTGGTAAGAAAGTGGCGATTATTGGTTCGGGCCCGGCAGGGCTTTCAGCCGGTTACCATTTGGCTAAAAAAGGTGTGGATGCCACTATTTTCGAAGCACTGCCCAAGGCGGGCGGGATGCTCAGAGTGGGTATTCCGGATCACCGGCTTCCTCCGGAAGTGCTTGATAAAGATATTGAGGTGGTCACCAATCTGGGCGTTGAACTTAAACTGAACACCATTCTGGGTAAGGATTTCACTGTGGACAGCCTTCTGGCAGACGGGTATGATTCCGTCTTCCTTGGTTTGGGCGCCCATAAGGGAATATCCCTTGGTATTCCGGGTGAAGATCTTGACGGTGTTCGCCAGGGTGTGGATTTTTTAAGAGAGCTCAATCTTACCGGTGAAACAAAGGTCGGAAAGAAAGTTGGGATCATCGGCGGCGGAAACGTGGCCATTGACGTGGCTCGTGCTTCTGTCCGACTGGGTGCAGATGAAGTTACCATCCTCTATCGCCGGACTCGAAAAGAGATGCCGGCATGGGAAGAAGAAATCTGTGCCGCAGAAGATGAGGGCACTAAAATTACCTACCTTGCCGCTCCACAGGAAGTGGTTGAAAAAGACGGCAAGGTTGCAGCACTCCGAGTTATAAAAATGGAGCTTGGAGAACCGGATGAGTCAGGAAGAAGAAGACCTGTTCCTGTTCCCGGATCTGAGTATGACATTGAAATTGACCAGTTGATTCCCGCTATCGGGCAGCGGCCTGATATCTCCTGCCTGGAAGAGCTGGCGGATGTGAAAATTTCCAGATGGGATACTACTGAAGTTAACCCGGTGACACTTCAGACAGACAAACCCGGAGTTTTTGCCGGTGGTGATCTGCAAACTGGTCCAAGTGTGGCTATTGCAGCCATTGCTGCGGGTATGGAAGCTGCGGAATCTATTTACCGCTATCTGGCCGGTAAGGATCTGGAAGAGGGCCGTGAGGTTCCCATAGTGGAACAGCCTGAATTTCGTCCGGTTGACGAGAAAATGGCGATTGAAAACCGTTATAAAATGCCGGAGCTTGAAATTGCCAAACGGGAAGGCAATTTTGACGAAGTCGAACTGGGTTACGGTGAAGAAGAAGGTCGTAAAGAAGCTTCCCGCTGCTTGAACTGTGGGCATTGCTCAGAATGTATGCAGTGTGTGGATGCCTGTCTGGCGAATGCAGTAGATCATTACATGCAGGAAAAAGCGCACAAGATCAATGTCGGGGCAGTCATACTGGCACCGGGATTTGAAGCTTTTGAACCGAGCAAATTGGTCTCCTACTGTTATGGGCACAGCCCCAATATTATGACCAGCGTTGAGTTTGAAAGGGTCTTGTCTGCGTCCGGTCCCTATCAGGGACACCTGGTAAGGCCTTCAGATCACAAAGAGCCGGAGAAAATCGCCTGGCTCCAGTGTGTAGGATCAAGGGACATCAATAAAGGCGATCATGCCTATTGTTCAGGGGTTTGCTGCATGTATGCCAATAAACAGGCCGTCATTGCAAAAGAACATTCGGATAAAGATCTGGATGCCGCAATATTCTTCATGGACATGAGAACCCATGGTAAAGATTTTGATAAATATAATATCAGGGCACAGGACAACAGCGGAGTTCGTTTTGTCCGGTCCAGGATTCATTCTGTTTTTCCGGAAGCCGGGGATAAATACCGTATAGTTTATTCTTCCGAAGCTGGGAATACAGTTGAAGAGATATTTGACATGGTGGTTCTTTCTGTCGGGCTTGCGCCAAACAAGGATGCTCAGCAACTGGCAGACAGCATGGGGATTGAGCTTAACTCACATGGATTTGCCCATACCGACAATCTTTCACCGATAAGTACAAACCGCAAAGGCATATATGTCTGCGGTGCGTTCCAGGAGCCCAAGGATATTCCATCATCGGTTATGGAAGCCTCGGCAGCAGCGGCAACTGCATCCATGGCATTGAAGGACGATCGCTGGAGCTTGACAAGAACAAAAGAGCTGCCGCCAGAGCATGATTTTACCGGCCAGGCCCCGCGAATTGGTGTATGGGTCTGCAATTGCGGCATAAACATCGGTGGGGTGGCAGATGTGCCGGCCGTAAGGGATTATGCAAAAACATTGCCCTATGTAACCCATGTGGAAGATAACCTTTTTACTTGCTCTCAGGACTCCCAGGATCATATGAAAGAGGTGATCAAAGAACATGACCTCAACAGGATTGTCGTGGCCTCATGTTCACCACGAACCCATGAGCCCCTTTTCCAGGAGACCATCCGTGATGCAGGTTTGAATAAGTATCTGTTTGAGATGGCCAATATCAGGGACCAGAACACCTGGGTCCATATGGATGATCCGGATAAGGCAACCGATAAGGCAAAAGATCTGGTTCGCATGGCAGTCGCCAAGGCGGCATTTATCGAGCCCCTGCATCAGGTCAGTTTGGATATTAAAAAAGCCGCGCTGATTATAGGCGGCGGTGTTGCAGGAATGGAGGCGGCGTTGAGTGCTGCCGAACAGGGTGTCGGTGTTCATCTGGTGGAAAAAACAGACCATCTTGGCGGTATCGCCTGGGAACTGAATGAAACCTGGAAAGGAGAATCTATAAGGGATTACCTCAGACAGTTGATCGATACAATTCTTTCTCATGAAGCCATTACAGTCTATTTGAATTCAGAGATAACTTCTACCACCGGCTCCATGGGTAACTTTATCAGCACAGTGGGTAAGAACGGAGGAGGAGAAGCTGTTTCCGTTGAGCATGGTGCTGCCATTCTTACTACGGGTGGAATGGAGTATAAACCCAAAGAATACCTGTATGGGGAAAATGAAAATGTGCTCACCCATCTGGATATGGATGCAGCACTCAGAGATAAGGATGAACGGATTGATAATGCCAAAGCAGTTGTGTTTGTTCAATGTGTGGGATCAAGGAATGCAGACAATCCATATTGCAGTAAGGTTTGCTGTACCCACAGTCTGAAAAGCGCACTTGCCATTAAAAAGATGGATCGCAGAAAACGGGTATATATCGTATATAGAGATATCCGATCCTATGGTTTCCGTGAAGATCTGTACCAGGAAGCCAGGCAGCTCGGTGTTCTTTTTATCCGCTACGATCTGGAAAAAATGCCTCAGCTCCGAAAAGATTCTAATGGAGAACTGGAATTTACTGTTATTGACCATGTCCTTCAGATGCCGATAAAAATAAACCCGGATCTGGTGGTTTTGGCGACCGGCATTGTTCCTGGAGAAAATAGAGATCTGTTTGAAAAATTTAAGGTGCCTGTCAATGATGAAGGCTTCCTTGTAGAAGCTCATGCTAAACTCAGACCGGTTGACTTTGCGTCAGACGGACTGTTTGTGGCAGGGTTGGCCCATTATCCTAAACCCCTTGAAGAAAGTATTGCCCAGGCAAGGGCTGCTGTTTCCCGTGCCATGACCATACTTTCAAGGGACTCCCTGATGGTGGGAGGGGTGGTTGCAGAGGTTACACCGGAAAAATGTGCAGTCTGCCTGACCTGTGTGCGGACCTGCCCATACGATGTGCCTTATATCCATGAGGATGGTTTTGCTAAGATTGATCCGGCAGAATGCCATGGCTGTGGGGCCTGCGTAGCTGAATGCCCGGGCAAGGCCATCAAGCTCAATCATTTTACGGATGAGCAGATTATGGCAAAAACAGATGCACTCTTTGAAGAAGTATAAACATGCTGTGAATTTTAATAATACCGATGAACGGAGGTGAATGATGACCCAAGAATTTGAACCCAGGATAGTGGCATTTTGTTGTCAGTACTGAGCGTATGCAGCCGGGGACCTGGCGGGTTCCATGAGACTGTCCTATCCTGCAGAGGTTAAGATCATTCAGGTGCCATGCACCGGCAGGGTGGATATCCTTCATCTTTTGAACAGTATAGAGGATGGAGCGGATGGCGTATATGTGGCAGGCTGCCTTGAAGGAGAATGTCATTACCGGGACGGCAATCTGAAAGCCAGAAGAAAGGTAAACTATGTAAAAAAGACTCTCGAAGAGTTGGGTATTGAACCGGAACGTGTACAGATGTATAATCTTTCTTCAGCTCAGGGAGCACGGTTTGCCGAGATAGCCAACGAAATGGTTGGGATCATTAGAGAACTTGGTCCTACACCTGTTAAAAGCAATACCGCGGCATAGGCAAAATAAATGATTAATTAAGCTGGGCCGGGCAGGGAAAAAGCCCGGCCGGCTTAAAAAAGACAGAGGTGAATAATGATAGTAGCAGATCGGAAGTCTCTTGATGAGATCTTAGCGATGGTGGAAAATAATAAAAAAATTCTCATCGCCGGATGCAAAGGGTGTGTGACTGTCTGCAATGTCGGTGGATTAAAAGAAGTTGAGATACTGGCCTCTTCTATGAAAATCGCCCGGAAAAAAGCAGGCAATGATATTGAGATTGATATCGAAGTGCTGGAAAGACAATGCGACAGGGAATATGTCGAAGGTATCGCCGATGTGGTGGATGACTATGAGGCTGTAATTTCCCTTGCCTGTGGCGTTGGCCCCCAGTTTTTATCTGAAAGGTACAAAGATCAAATCTTTTACCCTGGTGTGAATACCACCTTTTTTGGTGGTGCCACTGAGCATGGGGTATGGGAAGAGCGGTGTGCAGGTTGCGGTACTTGCGGCATCCATCTGTTTGGCGGCCTCTGCCCCATAGCGCGCTGTGCCAAAAGCCTTCTCCATGGTCCTTGCGGCGGTTCATCCAACGGGGTTTGCGAGGTGAACAAGGATACGGAGTGTATCTGGGATACCATTGTCAGAAAGAAAATGGAGGCTGGGCAGTTGGAAGATCTTTGCAGTGTAAAAGGACTGAAAGATTGGCAGACAGCCAGGGATGGCGGGCCGAGAAGAAGTATTCGGGAAGAACTGATTCAAGGAAATATATAACAGACAAAGGAGAGATGCCAAATGAGTGAGCTCAAATCAGGAAGTAATCTTGAAAAGGTTCTGAAAGCCGGCCATTTTGCATTTACAGGGGAATGCGGACCCCCAAAAGGTGCCAATGTAGAACATTTGAAAGAAAAACTTCAGCATCTGAAAGGCAATGTGGATGCTGTGAATATGACCGATAATCAGACTGCAGTGGTCAGAATGTCTTCACTTGCCGGGTCTGCCATTATGATTGGTGAGGGTTTGGAACCCAATTTCCAGATGGTGTGCAGGGACAGAAACCGCCTGGCTATCATGAGTGATGTTTTAGGGGCCCATGCTCTGGGTATCCGGAATATGCTCTGCCTGTCCGGTGACCACCAGACTTTTGGAAACCATCCCCAGGCAAAAAATGTTCATGATGTGGATTCCATGCAGTTGATCGCCCTGGTGAAAAAGATGCGCGATGAAGGAAAATTCATGAATGACGAGGATATTGATGTGCCGCCTGAAATGTTTATTGGTGCAGCCTGCAACCCGTTTGCAGATCCTTATGAATACAGGGTTCACAGGCTGGCCACTAAAATAGAGGCCGGTGCAGACTTTATCCAGACCCAGTGTATTTTTAATATGGACAAATTCCGTGATTTTATGAAAAAAGTCGTGGATATGGGCCTGCATGAAAAATGTTATATCCTGGCTGGGGTTACTCCCATGAAAAATGCCGGGATGGCCAATTTTATGTCCAAGTTTGTACCGGGCATGGATATTCCGGATTCTTTGATCAAGCGTCTTAAAAGCGTTGACAAGAAAGAACAGTCCGAAGAGGGTATTAAATTTGCCCTTGAACAGGTTGAAGAGTTCAAGGAGATGGAAGGTGTTGCCGGTGTCCACATGATGGCCATTGAATGGGAACACATGGTTCCTGAAATTGCCGAAAGGGCCAAGGTCCTTCCCAGACCTGTTGTTGATTAAAAAAATATAATAGAAAGGGGTAGATGGGCTCAATCGTCTTTTTGCCCCTTTTTTTTATTTCATCTGTTTGAGAAATTTATCAGAAAAGTGTATTTGTGCAACCACCTGTCGTAGAAATGCGATTCTATATACGATTCAGTATATATCTCTTTTAAAATTTAAATATGTAACCTATTGAAATTAAAACTTATATTGCGGTGCGCTTTGTTGCTCTTTTTTGGCATGGGTTTTGCTATTTAGTTAAGTAACAACCCAAAGTGGCAAAGGGGGTGAATAATATGCCAGGAAGAGATAATACAGGGCCGCAGGGCCAGGGGCCAGCATCCGGAAGGGGGTTTGGAAATTGTACATCCACTCCGGGGCGCAGACAAAGTAGACGCCCACAAAATAGACGCTCAGGAAATATCCAGGGCCGTGGAATGGGTCAGGCAATGGGCCAGGGTTTGGGTATTGGCCGACGCAGAAGGATAAGGGGCAACTACTAGGGCCCGAATGGATAAAGATTTAATTTAGTACAATTCAATTCTCATTTGTTTATTTATAGGATTAAGGGGAGGCTTTGATCAAAGTCTCCCCTTTGTCCATTCTCATCTCTCGGGTGATCAACCCGCATAAACATTGCCCAATTTCAAGGGGTATTTATAATTTTTTCAATTTAAATCTTAAAATCTGCCTTATTTTTTAGTGTGATTTTTGGTATGCTGATTTTATCTTTCATTCAGCTTTTTTCAAGGAGATCTTATTATGTCCATTGTCAATTTTCTTGAATTAAAAGAAAAACTGGAAATTCAAGAGTATGTGAAACCCAAGGACCTTGATAAAAAAAATCACATCCCCTTTTCAGGCTCCCCAAGAAAACACCCCTATGAACAGACCCGGGTTGTTTTAGTTGCCGACCCGTTCAGCGAAAACACTTTTTTTTATGAATTTAATATTAAAGACATCGCCTTTGCGGAAAAACTTTCCAGCATTTCCAATCTCAAAGGAGAATCCGTATCCATGGTTAGAATCTGGGTGAAAAAAAGGAGTATAGCGCTTCAGTATACTCCTTTTATTGTAGACACTTTAACCTGAAATTATTTGTAAAATGGCTGGATTATTTCTAAATCATTCCTCTTTTTTTAGCCATCTCCATCATCTGTTCACCCATGGTTTCCGGTGGGAGGCGCATTTCTTTTTCCGGTTTGTCAATAAGACTTAAAACTTCTGTTGGGCAGGTGGTTACACAGAGCCCACATCCGATACATCTTTTGGGAAATACCTCGATCAACCCGTCTTCGCCAAGGGCCAGTGCTTCCATCTGGCACCTTTCCAGGCATTCCTCGCAACCGATACATTCATCCCTGTCTGCAGTGATTATACGGTTGGAAAAAACCATGCTTGCCGGTTCAGGGTTCTGTTTGATTGCCCTGAGAACGCCGCAGCAATCACCGCAGCAATTGCACATGCCAGCAGGGTTCTGGGTCGTTGCCGGCTGGGTAACAAGTCCGTCTTCATGGCATTTTTCAAGAACTTCAATGGCCTCTTCAATAGAAATTTCTCGTCCCATGTCCTTGTCTATGTAGTACTGGCCCATGGATCCGAACATAAAACAGGCCTCCATTTGTTTGCCGCACCCTTCATCAATTACCTGGGCCCGCTTTCTGCAAATGCAGTCAGCAAGAACTATTTTGTCTTTGCTTTTTAAAATTTGAACGGCATCATCGTAGTTTGCCACATTGTGGGTGACATCAACGGACCGGTTCACCGGAATAACCCTTAAGAAGTATTCTGCACTTTTTGCCATGGCTGAATCGAATGCTTCATCAAAATACTGCCCTATCATCTTTGCCAGGTCTGGTTTAATATCTTTCACCTGAAATTCAAATATGCCGTGGACAAATGCAATGGCTCCGTATTTTTTCCCTTCATTTTTTTGAACGCGAAATATCAACCCTCTTTCCGCCATATCTTCAAGCAAAGCAGCTGTGTTTTCTACTGGCTGGTTGATCCGCTGTGCAACTTCTTCCGGTGATTCAAGTTTGTGGGAAAGTGCCAGGAGCATAGCGGCATCTTCTTTAGTAAACAGATATTTTAAAATGTCAATTTCAATCCCGGATTCTGTTGCAGGAAATCCCACAGAATACATGTCGAGCCTTTCTTGCACCTGCCGGTAAATATCTTTAGCCATTGTTTTGTTTCCTTTAATTTTTTTTGTTGTCTTCCATTGATTGCAGGGCCATGTTGATTTCTTCAAGCACTGAACCGGTATGGTTTTTAGCCCAGCTTTCAAGAGTCTTGGCTGTAGTGCCATCTCCGATTTTCCCCATGGCCCATACTGCCATTCCTTTGACCCGTTCATCATCGTTTTCGGTAAACGCTCTTTCCAGATCAGGCAGGTATTTTGGGTCATTGCTGTTGCCCATAACGCGGGCAACATTCATTTTCCATTTCCAGATAGTTTTTGAGCCCATGTAAAACATATGCGGCCAGATTCGATCTTTGAAATAGGGTTTGTCCATATGGAGCAGGAGCGGCAGTTCAAAATCTTTTTCCTTTTTTAAAACTTTTTCATTCATTGGAAGGTCATTTGAAAGCCAGGGCTGATTCCTGGGGCAGACGTTTTGACATCGGTCGCACCCATATACATACATGCCCATGGGCTCCCTGATTTCCATAGGAGTGATTTCTTCGCCAAAGTAAGTGAGATAGGAAATGCATTTTCTTGGATCTATCCTGCCGTTACCTTTCAATGCTCTTGTGGGGCAGGCAGAAATGCAGGCATTGCGGCACCATTCCGGGCAGTTGATCCCCACAGTAGGAGTGCCAGGAGAAAACTCCTTGTCAATGACCACTGCAAGAGGAAATGTCCATGAACCTCCCCTGACAGCTTTGTTGGAAAAAAACAGGCAGTTTTTACCAAAACCGCCGAGTCCGGCTCTGGCTGCAGCAACCCGATGCGGCAGATTGAACGGAACTTTTGAATCAATACCGGCTGATCCCAGAAATTTTCTAAAAGCTTTGATCCTTTTGGCAAGGCCATCTTTGGTAACCCGGTCATCATCCAGGTAGCATCTTCCAAAATAGCCTTCCATGGACTTGGGATATGCTGTCCTGAAATAAGGCTCAATCAGAACAATGATGGTTTTGGCTTCAGGCATGATTGCACACGGGTCAGTACCTTCTAAAAGGTCGAGCCCTTCTTTTTTTGTCCACCCATATTCTTCATGCCTGTCCATGAGCAGTTTTTTGTGCTCATCAAAAGGCTCTGCAGACGTGAATCCAATATCTCCAAATTCGAGTTCATAGGCTTTTTTAATAATGTCGTCTCTGGTAATCATTCTATTCCACCTGTTGTTTGTTTTATCGAGTTGTCTTTTTTTTAAAAAATATACTATTTGCCAAGTAAAATGAAAAGTGGCATAAAGGACATTATACATAGTCGATCGGGAAAAGTGGAGAAGAAAAATGAGAAAAATAGCTATTCTTGCCCTGGAGCAGTCCATGCCCATGGCGATTGTTTCACTGGTTGATATCCTTAAAATGGCTGGAGCCATGTGGGATAAGTCCACAGGATTTAAGGTGAAGCCACTTTTTGATGTAAAAATTGTGTCGATTGACGGAAAGCCCATTCAATATTCAAATTATCTTCAAATCTGCCCGGATAAGGCAATTGCCGATTCTCATGATTTTGATCTGGTTATGATTCCTTCGGCCGGATATGATGTGGATACATTTTTTTCCTACCCGCCAGAAATGATTGAGTGGCTCAGGGACCACAATGCAAAAGGCAAACTTATCGCCGGGGGGTGTACAGGCGTGTTCCTACCGGCAGAGGCCGGGATTTTAGATGGCAGGCATGCCACAACTCACTGGAGCTTTGCTGATCTTTTCAAGAAGAAGTATCCTGAGGTGTTGCTGCATCCAAAAAAAATCATAACGGAAGATAAAAATATTTTTTGTTCCGGCGGTGGGAGTGCAGGCATGGATTTGTGTATGCATTTGATTGCAAAACACTGTGGGCAAAAAGTGGCGAATCGATGTGCCAAAATATTGCTGCTCGAACGCGGCCGCTGCAATCAGTCACCATTTGCTGTTTTTCATACTCAAAAAGCACACAAGGATTCTGATATCATCCGGGCTCAGAAATGGATAGAATCTTGTTTTTATGACAGCTTTCAGGTTGATGATGTTGCAGCTTATGTGGGAATGGGGCTCAGGAATTTTAAACGCAGATTTAAAAACGCTACTGGTGATTCCCCCTTGGTCTATATTCAGAAAATGAGAATAGAGGCTGCAAAACATATTCTTGAAAATGATGGAATGGGAATAGAGCAGGTGGCCAGCCAGGTTGGATATGAGGATGTCGGCTTTTTTAGAAAGCTGTTTGGCAGGTATGTGGGCATCAGTCCGAGTGCATACCGGCAGAAATTTAATATCCAGGCAGCCTGATTAATTTAGGCGGCATTGGCAAGAATTTTAAAAAGTTAAAAGGGTTTAAGTGTCAGGTAAATCTGAAATCCTGTTCTTCACTTAAACCCTTTAATAATGTCTTATCTGTTTTTATAATGCCTGTTTGAAAACATCCAATACTTCATTGGGATCATTCACGGGCCGGGCATTGAACATGGTTGCAGTATCTGCAATAGCGTGGAATGCGCACATGAGTAAATCATCTTCTGTAACGCCTTCATCGCTTAGTTTAATCGGATGTCCGGTTTCTTTCATAAGATTTTCCACTGAATCCGCTGCCGCAAGCGCAGCTTCTTTTTCATCCATTTTACTGGTGTCTACTCCCATAGCCTGAGCAACTTGTGCCAGCTTGCCTGCTGCAAAATCCACATTGTATCTCATGACTTTGGGCAGCACAATTCCACAGGCCGCACCGTGGGGCAGGTGGTGCAGCGTCCCGAGTGAATGAGCCATGCCATGGGCCAGTCCAACCTGGGCAATCGTAAATGCCCAGCCCGCCATAGTGGCAGCAATCTGAAGATTAAGACGGGCTTCTTCATTGTCCGGGTCTGTCATTACAACAGGCAGATTCAGGTTTATTAGTTTGATAGCCTGGACAGCGTGGCCGTCACATATGGGGTTGGACATAATACTGGTCATGGCTTCAACTGCATGGGTCATTGCATCCATGGCTGTCGTCACTGTCATAGCTTTGGGCAGGGATACCGTCATTTTTGGATCCAGGATTGCGGCATTGGGCGTGATCCATGGGTCAGCAATAAACAGTTTCCTTCCCGCGCCATCGCTTGTGATTACAGCAACATTGGTGACCTCACTGCCGGTCCCCGATGTAGTGGGGATGCATATATGGGGCATTTGCGGACCTTCAAGCATCAGCAGATTCAGGTGATCATTGGCTTTTCCGCCATTGGTCAGGGTAACGCACATGGCTTTGGCACTGTCAATAACACTGCCTCCGCCCACGCTGACGATGCAGTCTGCCTGGACGCTTCTTGCATATTCAACTGCTTTATCGATTGCTGCCAGGTCAGGATCTGAGGGAATCTCATCATATAGTCCTACGCAGCATTCAATCAGGTTGTTTTCAACCATTTTGGCAAGCCCTGCCTGGTTGACCCCTTTGTCTGTAAGGAGCAGAGCACGACTGCACTGCAGATCGGTGATGACTTTATGCAGAGAACTCAAGGAACCTTTTCCCGCAATCAGACGGGTGGGAGCAATATAAGCAAAACCATTCATTTTCTTGTTGTCACTCATCAGGGCAAAGTTCATGTTGGTCTGTTTGTCCGAATGGGTCGGCATGTGGATTCGTTTGACCTGAGTGTATTCGGCAAGTCCCTCTGCGCCCATCTCTCTGCCCACGCCGGACTGCTTGTATCCCCCGAATGGAGACATGTCGGCAAAAACATGGTAGTTGTTGATCCACATGGAACCGGTTTTTACTTTTTGTACTATGTTTTCTGCCCGTTTCGGGTTGGATGTGAAAATTCCACCGGCCAGGCCATATATGGAGTCGTTGGCAATGGCAATGGCTTCTTCGTCAGAATCATACTTGATGACGCTTACCACTGGGCCGAAAATTTCTTCCTGTGCAATGCGCATCTCGTTTTTTACATCGGCAAATATGGTAGGGGGATAGTAAAAACCACCTTCAAGGCCTTCCAGAGTCAGACGTTCTCCACCGGTGACAATTCTGGCGCCTTCTTCTCTTCCAATGGCCACATACTTTTCAACCGTTGCCATCTGCTGGGCGCTGACCAGAGGACCCATGTGGGAGTTGGCGTCCAGCTGGTAGCCAATCCGGATGGATTCAGCGCGTTGTTTCATCTTTGCGAGAAATTCATCGTAAATGCTTGAGGGGACCAGTACACGGGTACCGGATTCGCACACCTGGCCCTGATGAAAAAATGTGCCAAATACAGCGCCTTCGACTGCCAGATCCATATCAGCGTCATCAAGAATAATATTGGCAGATTTCCCACCCAGTTCAAGGGTCACCTTTTTAATGGTTTCTGATGCAAGCTGCATGACTTTTCTACCAACTTCCGTGCTGCCGGTAAATGCAACCTTGTCAATATCCTTGTGGGTGCACAGGATTTCCCCCACTTCTGAACCGGCTCCGGGAATGATATTAATGACCCCGGCCGGTATCCCGGCAGCTTTGGCAGCTTCCCCGATGATCAGGGCTGTCAGGGGGGTCGCAGAAGCAGGTTTTAAAACAACCGTGTTGCCCATGGCTATAGCCGGGATGATTTTCCAGAATGCCATGGTCATGGGGAAATTCCACGGGATAATACCTGCACAGACCCCCAAAGGTTCTCTTCGAATGGTTTCTCTGCCCGGTGCAAATACGTTTCCTGAGCAGGTGATCTGTTCTGTCCAGGTAAATTTTTTAGCCATGTAGTTGCTCATATTTCGGGTAAATCCCACACCCAGAAGTGGCTCCACTTTAGCAAGACCCATGATGTGTCCGGCATTCATGGATTCTGTCATGGCCAGGCGAAGTCCCTGTTGGGCAATCTGGTCAGCAAATGCCAGCATTTTTTCAAGGCGCTGGTCTGGTGTCAGATCGCTCCATATGCCCCTGTCAAATGCCTGTCGGGCTGCCTGGATTGCATCCTCTGTATCCTGGGTGCCTGCTTTCTGCACTTCGGCCATGGGCAGGCCTGTCCCCGGATCGATAACCTCAAAAGATGAATTGTTTTGTGCATCTACGAATTCGTTGTTGATAAAGAGTTTGTATTGTTCCATCTACGAATTTCCTTTCCCCCTCAAGGGCATTGTGGGTTGGCAAACATTTTAAAAATATCTTGACTGTGGCAATCGTATTTTTATAGCAGTAGTATAGTTTAAAATGACTTGCAATATTTTATAGTGTTTTGCAAAATTTACTGTTTTACACTAAAACAGTAAATTGAATTATGGGATTTAGAAAATTAGGAACTTATTATGATTAAAGAAAAAAATGCTGATTTTGCGATTCTTTCGGTTTTTCCAAGCCTTGAAACATTCCATGAGCTCAAGGATAATTTTGACAATCAAATCATTATTGATTCTTTTGTTAATTTTGCTTTTGAGAAACAACTTATACCGGTTCCGGAAGAAGATTATTTTGAACAGTTTATTCGCCGCAATCAGGATAAAATCTTGAAGCCCTCCATGTCCAGCGACCTGAGTTTTGAAACGCTGCTAACAAAAAAAAAGGAATTACTTGAGATTTCCATCTCCGGCAGGGCACTTACCGATCGAGTTAACGCTTTGATTGAAACCCATTGCATTGCACTGCCCAAATTGACCAACACAATGTTGAGCCGCTTGAAAAAAGAACCGGCAGATACTCCTCATAAACTCAATTCATTGCGCGCAATTGCCTTTTGGCTGGGATATGAAAGATCAAACTTTCAAGCTGCCTGGAATTTTAAAGTACTCCTGAAGCTGTGTCGGGCAGCGTCACCTGTCCGGAAAATTGATCAGGGAGTCAGAATTGGTTTGAGTCTCCACAGCCGGGGTGATGTGATTGATCAGGAAGCAGTGACCTGGCTGAAAAAAAATATTAAAAATCACATTGCCTCTGCAATGACGATGCTTCCTTATGGGGGATGGGGCAGGGTTAAATCCTATGACATTACAACTATATATATTGACTTTCCCAAAGAAGGCCAGGCAAATTATCCGGCTTCATACCAGACCAGTATTCGAAAAGCCATATCAGTCGCCCACCAAATGGCTGTCCGATGGGCAATGTCTGAACACTCCAAAAAAAACAGGTTCCTGTCGATCGGGATTGCTACGGGTGAATTTTTAAACCTGAATAACTATCTATTGCCCATTCTTAATGCAAAACTTCCCGGTGATCCAGTGATTCGAATGACCGACTATACTCACCAGTGTATTTTGATCGGTGATATCCGGGCCGTTTTCTGCGACCAGCCCGAGACTGTTACGCTGTTTAACGGGGAACCTCTTTCCATCTGGTGGGTGGTGGGGCTATGGAGTTTTATTTATTGGGATTTTATTCCGGCACTTCTTGAAGATGGGATTATGCAGCCCACCCCTGAATCTACAAATTCACTCAACAGATCTTTTATGTATCCGGACACGCTTGAAAAACAGGAAAAATTTAATTCAATAAAACGGTTTTTTCTATTCCCTCAAAATTCTCTTTTGGGAATAGAAATTGCTAAAACGCTTTATTACCGACGCTGTTTCTGGGAAGCCAACGAAATTTTAAGAACGGTTTTAAGCCTTGATCCAAAGAATGTTTGTGCCCGCTCTCTTCGAATGATGCTCTTTAGGAATCTTGCCATTGAAGAACCGGTTTGTTCCATTTCTCAAATTCATTTTGAAAGAGCTGAGGCGGAAGCCCAGTTTATCCTTCAAAATTTCAACACCTTTGAGGAAGATTTTTTTTGTGAGTATGCTGCTATCAGCCTGTCCAAAGCCGTCTGTATGCTTCGGCGTATGAGGAAAGGCGAAGAGATAGGAGCATACGGTAAAAATATAAGGCGATTAAAAGCAAAGATTTTTAAATGCCTTAGAACTGCCGCAAAGTTATTTGAAAAAGGGATTGTAGTTTCAACATCAGGCTATCGCTCTGTCTGGTTTCTTCTCTGCACCCGTATGCTGCACCGGATTCTGGAGACCAGTGACCGTTTTTTTGAAACCTCGGAAATACCTGTCAGCGTTTCAAAAAAAATCTACAGCCAAACTGCATTTGATATTTTATCTTCAGTGAATAATTATGGCTGGAGGGATTTGGATGGTGGTTCTGATCATGGGTTTATGGAAAAAGTAATATTTCAGAGTTTCGATCAGTATGGCGGTTCAGTGACGTTAAGAGCGTATCAGTCAACGCTTTATTTCTGTTATGCCGTAATGTTGTGGGATGCCTTTCCCGGGCGAACTGTAAATACTGCCAAAAGAGTTTTGAAATTTTTCAGGGAAGCAATTACCATGGCCCATGCACTGGAAGAACAAGATCTTTATATTTATTCGTACACGCGGTGTATAGGAGAAATGCTCAAGCCTGAAACTTTTATCCATCATATTGAAAAGGCGGTTCAAAAGGTTGAGGCATGTGCCGGGACTCTGGAGGAGTTGGAAAATATGGATCCCGCACAAAATATTGAAGACAATGAAAATGATTTCACTTTGTTCAGTATAAATATTTGAAAGGAAAAAAAGATTGCTATTTGCCCAGCGAGTGAGCGATAATCCATCCTTATTTCCCGGAGAATGATATGAGCAAACAAGTTGCAGGGGTATTGTTCGGCCTGGCGGCCTTTAGTTCGTGGGGGCTCTTACCTGCCTATTGGAAACAGATGCAGGCAGCGGCGCACTTTGAAATTTTATGCCATCGGGTGGTGTGGTCATGCCTTTTTTTGGCTATCATCATTTCTTTACAGAAAAGATGGGGAGAGGTGAGGGGTATCGTCAAGAGCCCGTCAACCATCAAAGCTCTGATTTTAAGCGGGCTCCTGATTGGTACAAACTGGTTTGTTTATATCTGGGCAGTAAATTCCAGCAGGGTTATAGAGACCAGCCTGGGTTATTACATCAACCCCATGATCAATGTGGTAATCGGATATCTTTTGTTGGGAGAGCGATTTTCACGTATCCAGGGCATTGCGGTGTTTTTAGCATTTGCCGGGGTGATGTATTCTCTTATTGCCTACGGAGCACTGCCCATGTTTGCCCTTACACTGGCTGTATCATTTGGCCTGTATGGGTATGCAAGAAAGAAAATATCCGCAGCTCCTATCCCTGGTTTGTTAATAGAAACCTTGGTGTTATTCATACCGGCACTGGCATATATTGTTTTTAAGATTGCTTCAGGCCAGTCTTATTTTTTCAAGGATGTGAGTTTGACACTTTGGATGATAGGAGCCGGGGTTGTGACCAGCCTGCCCCTGCTCTGGTTTGCATCTGCCGCCAGAAGACTGAACCTGTCCACCATCGGTATCCTTCAATACCTTGCTCCATCCATTGCTTTTCTGCTGGGTGTTTTTGTATACAAAGAGCCCTTCACATACCATACGTTGGTTACATTTGGATTTATTTGGACAGGGGTATTTGTGTATACCTGTGAGTCCCTGGCAAAACATCGCTCAGCAGGCCATTCTGCAGAAGTTGACAAACCAACTGTTTCGGAATGATTTTGGGGTCCTTATCCTAACATGAGTTTAGGTGGGAATTATGTCAAAACGGATTGAACTTTTTAATTATAGGCGGAAAAATCTTATGAAAATAAATCTTTATGCCGCATTATGGCTGATTGCAGCATTACTTCTTTCTGCTTGCAGCAATGCCCCGGAACCTGATTATGCTGCTGATCCCCAGGGGCATACCCCTCCAACCCATATTACAAGTAAAGCAAATTCAAAGGTTTTAGACGAGTTGCCGTTTTCAGATAAACTCGATTTTGAGCATGCCCGCAAAGGATTGATTGCAAAAGATCCACAATTGGAAATAAAAGGAGATGCAGGAAATACCATCTGGAATCAAACTGCCTATGATTTTATGGATAAGGATGCACCTGAAAGTGTAAATCCCAGCCTTTGGCGGCAGGAAAGTCTTAATAACATTCACGGGTTGTTCAAGGTGTGTGATGGCATATACCAGCTCAGGGGATACGATTTGGCCAATTTAACCATTGTCGAGTCTCAGAATGGGTGGATAATTGTAGACCCCCTTACAAGCAGGGAAACTGCTGCAAATGCGATTGCATTTGCAAGGAATCATCTTGGAGACAAGCCGATTGTCGCTGTCATCTATACCCACAGTCATATTGATCATTTTGGCGGTGTTCTAGGGGTGGTCAGTGCAGCAGAAGCAAAAGAAAAAAATATCAGAATTATCGCACCGCAGGGATTTATGGAGGCAGCAACCAGTGAAAATATCATTGCCGGAATGGCCATGGGGCGCAGGGCAATGTATATGTATGGCAAGCGGCTTGCCAGGACCCAAAGGGGGCATATAGGATCAGGTCTTGGGAAAAGCCCTGCTTTTGGAACTTATGGTATCCTCACGCCAACGGAAATTGTAGATCACACACCCCAGGAAAAAGTAATTGACGGTGTTCGTTTTGTGTTTCAAAATGCCCCGGAATCTGAAGCTCCCGGAGAGTTGACGTTCTATATTCCTGAGAAAAAGGCCTTTTGCGGAGCAGAGATTGTCTCAAGGACTTACCACAATCTCTATACTTTAAGAGGGGCCAAAGTAAGAGATTCACAAAAATGGAGTCATTATATCAACGAAGCCATGGAGCTTTTCAATGAGGCTGAGGTTTATTTTGGCGGGCATCACTGGCCATTGTGGGGTAATGATCAGATCCTTGATTTTCTGGAAAAACAAAGAGATATTTATAAATACACCCATGACCAGACCGTGAGAATGTTTAATTCTGGCCTGACGCCTCTTGAGATTGCCGATAAAATTAAGCTGCCGGGTTCTCTGGCCCTGTCTTTTTTCAACAGGGGGTATTATGGGACACTGCGCCATAATTCAAGAGCAGTTTATCAGGCCTACCTTGGGTGGTACGACGCGAATCCCGCCAATTTAAATCCTTTACCCCCGGGTGAGGCCGGGAAAAAATATGTTAAGCTCATGGGTGGCGGAGACGAGGTGATCAAGAAAGCTCAAACAGCCTTTGATGAGGGGGAATATCGCTGGGCCGCCGAAATTCTCAACCACCTGGTGTTTGCAGAGCCGAGCAATGATAAGGCAAAGGACCTGCTTGCCAAAACATATGATCAATTGGGCTACCAGTCTGAATCCGCCCCCTGGAGGGATGTGTATCTGACAGGCGCCTATGAGCTTAGGCATGGTGCTCCTGACACAGGTATGGATATCTCTCAGATGGAAGACGTATTAAGGCAAACCCCGATTCCGCATTTTCTGGATTCCATGGCAGTCCGCCTGAAGGCAGAAGATGCAGACGGCAAAGACCTTACGGTAAAAATAACTTTTACAGATTTGGATGAAAGCTATACCCTTTCGTTGAAAAACAGTGTTCTCCACCATAAAAAAAGCAGTGACATGGGGAAAAAACCCAATGCTGTGATTAAACTGACCCATGATATTTTTATCAAAATGAGCATTGGTAAAGCCGGTATAAAAGACACGATAATGTCAGATGATTTCAGCGTAGAGGGAAGCAAACTGGATCTGGTCCGGTTTTTTACTTTGTTTGAAAAACCCAAAGGTATTTTTAATATCGTTACTCCTTAAGCCAGAATGTCTGAAAATTTAACCATGTATCTAATTGACAAAACATTGTTTTGTCAATTAGACTGTCTATCGAAATTGGATTTTTGGACTCAAACAAGCAAACAAGCACTGATGAAAATACAGGAGAAAATTAATGGAACAAGGTTATATTATACGGGATCTTAACGATATCAAAGAAATTGAAACCATACCTGTCTCAGAACGTGTCAGCGAGAAAAGTACCTATGAGCTGATCGAAAAAGGAGCCGGCATCAACCCGGATGCTACTGCCATAAGCTTCCTGCTTAACGGTGACGGGTATAACCAGCCCCAGGAGATCAGCTACAAAGACTTTATTTCGAAAATCCGGCAGACGGCAAATATGCTGCATGATTTAGGGGTAGGACCGAACGATGTCGTAACTTATCTTCTTCCAAGTCTTCCTCAGACACATTATATCTTGTGGGGAGCCGAGGCTGTCGGAATTGCAAATCCCATAAATCCACTACTCGAAGCGGACACCATCAGAGATATCTGTGTCGCAGCCGGAACAAAGGTTCTTGTGGGTTTAGGTGATTTTCCCGGCTCAGATATCTGGGAAAAGGTTGACGCTATCAGGGGAGAAATCCCAACGCTCACCAATGTTATACGGGTTTTTGGCCCATCAGATGAAGCAGAGGGAATCTACGGGTATGAAGAGACGGTTGAAACCTATCCGGGCGATCGGTTGATTTTTGAAAGGGATATTGCCCCGGACGACATCGCATCCCTGTATCATACCGGAGGAACAACAGGCAGGCCAAAGCTTGCAAGACGATCTCATTATAACGAAGTCTTTCTGGCATGGGATCTGAAGATTGCTACGGATCTCCAGCCCGGGGAAACCGTTATGGTCGGCCTGCCTCTTTTTCACTGCAACGGCACGTGTGTAACCGGACTGCTTCCCTTTTCAGTGGGTGGGCATGTTGTAATATTGTCTCCCATGGGATATCGCGATGTTTCAATTATGAAAAATTTTTATAAAATTGTGGATCATTTCAAACCTACATTTTTCTCCTGTGTCCCCACAGTGCTGTCCGGCCTTATTGAAATCCCGGTAGGAGATTCAGATATTTCATCACTTAAATATTTGATCTGTGGTGCGGCACCCCTGAGTGTTGAGCTTTTTAACCGGTTTGAAGAACATACTGGAATGAAAATACTTGAAGGGTATGGCCTTACTGAGTCGACCTGTGCAAGCGCAGTAAATCCCAAGGATGGAGAAAGAAAAATCGGGAGCATCGGCCTTGCCCTTCCCTACCAGGAGATGAAAATCGCCATAGTTGATGAAGAGGGGGGCTACATAAGAGATGCTGAAACCGGGGAGATCGGATGTGTTTGTATCTCAGGCCCCTGTGTTTTCAAGGGATATGTTGAAGAAGAGCACAACAAGGGGATCTGGATACAGGATGGATGGTTCAATTCAGGCGATCTGGGACGCCAGGACGAGGATGGATTTCTCTTTCTGACCGGAAGAAAAAAAGAGTTGATCATCCGTGGCGGTCACAACATAGATCCGGCAATGATTGAAGAACCGCTTTATAAAATGAACGATGTCAAAATGGTTGCTGCAGTCGGGCGACCGGATTCCCATGCAGGAGAAGTTCCTATGGCATATGTTGAAGTAGCTGAAAATTCAAACATCACTGGCGATGAGATAATGATGTGGGCAAAAAAGAATATTGGCGAGCGGGCAGCCATACCCAAGGAGATTATCGTTATAGATGAAATCCCTCTGACTGCGGTTGGCAAAGTATTCAAGCCAGCCTTGAAATGGGACGCCATAAGACGGGTATATGAAAAGGAACTTGCCGGGCTGGGAAGTTTTGCAGACTCTTTTTCTGTTGAAGTCAATGAAGACAAAGTCCACGGGACCGGTGCAAAAATAATCGTCAAACCTGCAGAAGGTGTCGACCAGGATACAATTATCAAAAAAATAAATGAACTGCTGACCCGATACACAATTCATTATGAGATTGAGATTGATTAAAAAACAGACTCGTGGAGCAGGTTGAAGTGAAACAAATAGGCTATCTAATTCAGACACCTGTTGTCATGTTCTTATCGTTTTTTTAATGGAGAGGAACAAACCGTACTCGATAGAATAACAGGTAAACAGGAGATCCAAAATGGCAAATGTCCTTCAAGATATCAGGGTCCTGGATTTCGGCCGGTTTGTCGCTTGTCCTTACTGTGGGATGCTGCTGGCGGACATGGGGGCCGAGGTTATACGGGTTGAGCGGACCGGCGGGGAGGAGGATCGTACAATTGGCCTGCAGGGACCGGATGGCCAGAATTTCGCATGGTCCAGTATGGCTCGCAATAAAAAGGGGATTTCATTGAACCTTATGGAAAATGGCGGTTCCCGGAAAATACTGGCAGATCTGGTGCGAAAAACCGATGTAGTAATACACAATTTCACGCCCAAGGCCGCAGAGATGATGGGATTGGCCTATAGTGATCTGAAGGATGTAAAACCCGATATTATCCTGACCGGTATCTCCTGCTTTGGAAGTGAAGGACCCTACCGAGATCTACCTGGGTTTGATTTTATTGCCCAGGCCATGTCAGGAGCCATGGCATTGGGAGGGTATCCCGATAAACCACCACTAAGGGCCTTTATGTTGCCCATGGATCACACCACCGGTATCCTGGCCGCTTTTGCCACGGCCATGGCGATTCGCCACCGGGATCAGACCGGAGAAGGCCAGGAGGTGGATTTGTCATTGTTGCGAACAGCTATTTCCATGGTAACACCCCAGATCGCAGAAGCCGAAGTGCTGGGGCAACTGCGGCCCATGATCGGTAATCGTGCAGCCTATATGGGGCCTACTGATCTCTTTAAATGCAAAGATGGTCATGTGTTCATTGCCACAATCATGAACAGCCTGTGGCAAAGGTTGGTCAAAGTCATTGGCTGTGAAGAACTGCTGGATGATCCTGAACTGCAGAACGACCTGCAACGGTACTATCAACGGGAACGGATTGATCCCCTTATCACAAAATGGACTGAACAGCGCACTGTACAGGCGGTACTGGATGAGATGAAAAAGGCACATATTCCCTGTGGCCCTTGTCTGGGACTGGACGAGGTATCTCGAGACAGACACGTACAAGCGACTGGCATGGTGACGTATATGGATATGGAAACCCCGGGTCTTGATAAGCTGCCTGTCAGCAATACCCCTTTTAAAATGACCCGGACACCACCGGCGGTGGAAAGAAGAGCGCCTCGACCTGGTGAGCATAATTCTGAAATCTACTGCGGTCTGCTGGGGTATAGTGAACATCAGTTGGCTGAATTCAAGAAAAAGGGAGCCGTTTAGTGCGGTGGACCCCAAAGTCTGAACAGGTCCAACGTTGAAACAAGCCCTGAATCTTTTAAATAGATTTCGCCCGGTGTCCAGTCTCCCAGGGATTGATGGAATCGATCCCGATTATAATACTGGAACCAATTTTCAGACCTTTACGGAGTTTAGACCCGTTCTCAAAGCCTCTCAAATAAAAATAATGATACTCCATACCCATGCAAAATTAATTCTGTGCAATGTCAGGAGCAAGGCATTTCGTTTGGGGAGGAATTATAGTATACTTGTTAATCAGATCATCCAGGGGCAGGCACAATAGGTTGTGGTCAAAAAATTCTTGGAAAAGGCACCAATAATAGACATAGTCAGGGGTCTTCTTTCCTAAGAGAAGGATAAATAAAAACCCCTGATAATTGAACGTGGTCATTTCTTCGTAAGTGCTTCTACTGTAATTTCAACACTAACAAATTCACCCACAACTCCCATTTTTAAGAATTTACCATTCCCAACATGGTAGTCGAGTCTTGGAATCGTAAATTTAGTGATAAAGCCACTAACGTTTTGTTTTTTTTCAAATGGATGGGGGGTTGGGTTCAAGAATTCAAACATAATGGTTATATCTTTTGTAACATCCTTGATGGACATCTTGCCTTCCAATTCATACTGATTATCTATTTTGTGAGAAATTTTGGTTGATGTGAAAGTCATTTCAGGGAATTTATCAGCATCAAAAAAATCTTTTGATTTTAAGTGATTGTCTCGTTTCCCATTATTTGTGTTAACGCTTTTTACATTGACAGTGAAATCAAATTTCCCTTTGGAAGGCATTTGAGGATCAAAATTAATGGCGCCCTTAAATTCGTTAAAGGTTCCCGATACTGTTGTTAGTATATGTTTTACTTGAAATCTGACCTCAGAATGGTCAGGATCTATTTTCCACTGATTACCAAAGGCGGAAGTCGTAAAAAAAAGTATTGTGGATACTATGAATAATTTAAAAAAGTGTTTCATTGGAGTTCTCCTAATTAATGATTGTATTTGAAATTGTCTTTTTTTAATTTTCTCAAAATTTCAATTCCTTCTTGCCTATTAGGCTTCATTTTAAATATTTCCTTACAATTAGAATCAAGCTTGAAGAAAAAACAAAGGTTAACCCATAGAAAGGAGGGCCTGATTCAAAGGACTTGCTGACATTGAAGATGTGGGTATACAAAACGATGATTATGATTGGTGCAAAGAATTTATGCAGCAGGCGCCACAATTTATAATCGAGTTTTAGTTTTTTTTGCCAGTGAGAGATCAGGACAACAAAGATTAAAATCAATAAAAGTACTATCCCTGTTATCTCAGGCCAGTATTTTGATTCAAATGGGAAGAACACAAAATGATCAGCTCCTAGGATAAAGATGGGATGAAAGACTGCTGCCGCCAGTATTATCAATCCATTCGTTCTGTGTGACTGGAATAGACTTTTCATTTTAAAAACTTTTTCCAGGGCTGTAAATCGGCTGATAAACAAGAGCTGATAAAATATGAGAATGGTTGCAGAGATTCCCAATATTTTTCCACTCCTGAGCAAGAATTTGTCGATTCCTGTTTTGTAATACATTGAAGGGGATTCAAAATAATAAGGTATGGTGCAAGCAATCCCAAGGATTAAAAGAAAGAAGAGAACATATGCAATTTTCATATATGTAAAATTTTGCATAGGTCACCTGAATGTTAATTTAGTCTACGTGATTACTATATAAAAAGGATATGCATTGAGATTGGTTCTGTCAATTTTTATTGAATTTGAAAATTTTTAGGGCAGGATAAATTTTATAATTGTGTTTATGATTGTGGGGTAAAAAGATTTGGTTTTCCTCCTATGATTTAATCTGTCCGGAATCATTATTAGGGCTACCTAACAGTCAAGGATTCTTGCATTATTCATAAAATCAGTCATTCTTACACATACTCGCTGTATGCTTTTTAATATTGTTTTGTTCTTGGTGTGCCAACGCCAATTCGGTGAATTGAAAAATTCAATATGCTTACTTTTTGTTTTAACCAATAAAAAAGGGTTTCGAGCAAAACGCTGAAACCCTTATCATTTTATGGTACCGGAGGCGAGACTTGAACTCGCAAGAGCATAAGCTCGGAGGATTTTGAATCCTCTGCGTCTACCAATTCCACCACTCCGGCATGAATGCTACCCTTTTTAAGGGAAAACATTCATTTTGTCAATGAAATTGTGCCGGGAATTGTAGTGGATAGATTTATTCGGCAAGAGCTTTATTAATCAGTTCTGCCGGTACTTCTCCATCACGAAGAATGATAGGGGGAGACTGGGTGACATCAACAATGCTTGAACCTTTTCCGCCCTTAAGTTCTCCTGCATCCAGTACGAGGTCTGCCGCATCCATGATGGCAGGGGCAAGGTTTTGGGGATTGCTGCAGCTTTGTTGCCCTGAAAGATTGGCGCTGGTTCCGGTGATGGGGCAGTTCAGGTTTTGAACCAGGGCTTTGGCCACCGGATGTATGGGTACCCGGACGCCTATTTTACCAGTGTCGGCAGTGAGTAGTTTGGGGATGTGCTCTTTTGCCTCAAATACCAGGGTCAGGTTTCCGGGCCAGAAAGCATCCATCAGCTTTACAGCAGTGTCCGGTATGGATTTAACCAGTGCTTTAAGATGAGTTTTATCTGGAATAAGCACAAGAATGGGTTTGTCCTTGGGGCGTTGTTTCAAGTTGAATACTTTTTCAACAGCTTGTGGTTCCAGTGCATTGGCTGCTAAACCATAAAGGCATTTGGCAGGAAAGATCACCACGCCGTTTTGACGGATGATCTTTCCTGCTTGACAAATGATCTGTGAATCGGGTTTGCTTGTTGATTCAACAGGGATTATCCAAGCGGGTGTCATGCAAACGACTCAGCCTTTTTATTGACTTTGTCTGCCATCTCCTGTTTAAAGGCTGCCAGTTTTTCTGCCAGTTCCGGGTCGGAAACTCCTATGATCTGTGCTGCAAAAATACCGGCATTATAAGCCCCTGACTTTCCAATTGCCATGGTGGAAACCGGAATGCCCGGAGGCATCTGGACAGTTGCCAGAAGAGAATCCATGCCCTGAAGGGCAGAAGAATCAATGGGAACACCAATTACCGGTAAGGTGGTGTGGGCGGCAATTACGCCTGCAAGGTGGGCTGCATGGCCTGCACCGCAGATCAGTACCTGGATACCGTCTTTTTGTGCCTGGGAAGCAAGTTTTGCCGCACGTTCAGGGGTCCTGTGGGCAGAGGAAACCGTCACATAATAGGGAATATCAAATTTCTTCAATATGGACAGGGCTTTTTCCATGACAGGAAAATCCGAATCGCTTCCCATGATGACCCCGACTTTTGGGGGAATGGAAAGGCGTTTCAGGGCTTTTGCACCAATATCTTTTCTGTGAAAATAATTGTCCCAGGATATTTTGTCACAGGCTTCA
This sequence comes from Desulfobacteraceae bacterium, assembly GCA_033851995.1. Classification (GTDB taxonomy): domain Bacteria; phylum Desulfobacterota; class Desulfobacteria; order Desulfobacterales; family Desulfobacteraceae; genus Desulfobacula. Next base: position 59,160 of record JAWSVI010000013.1, read on the forward strand.
TAGGCCCGGTCAATGGCATCTTTTACCGTATCACCAAGGGAAGTAACCCCAAGGACCCGTCCGCCGGAGGTAACGACCTGGCCATCTTTCATGGCTGTTCCGGCGTGGAATACAACCGTGTCTTTGACTTGCCCTGCTTCTTCAAGTCCGTGGATGGGAGTTCCTTTTTCATAGGAGGCGGGATATCCGCCTGCTGCGATAACTACGCACATGGCTGCCCTGGGATCGATTTTTGTGGAGTGGTTATGCAGGGTGCCGTCGCAGCATGCTTCCATCAGGGGCACAAGATCATTTTGGAGCCGCATGAGGATAGGCTGGGTTTCAGGATCTCCAAGGCGGGTGTTGAATTCAAGAACTTTGATCTGATCTTTTTCCACCATAAGGCCTGCATATAAAACGCCTTTAAATGGTGTGCCTTCTTTGGCCATACCTTCTACCGCCGGGATCATAACCTCATTCATGGCTTTTTGCCGGAGCATATGATCCAGAACCGGGGCCGGGGAGTACGCGCCCATACCGCCGGTGTTGGGACCTTCATCATTATCGAAAATTCGTTTGTGGTCCTGGGATTCAGGCAGGGGAAGAACTGTTTTCCCGTCCGTCAGGGCTATAAAGGAGGCTTCTTCACCTGTCAGGCATTCTTCTACTACAACAACCGCACCGGCTTCTCCAAAAGCATTGTCGTTGATCATGGAGTCAATGGCTTCATTTGCTTCTTCAATTTTGGTGCAGATAATGACACCCTTGCCTGCTGCAAGACCGTCAGCCTTTACCACGCATGGTGCGCCCAGGGCTTTGGCATAGGCTTTTGCCTTGAGTGTATCTGTAAATGCTTTGCCTTTTGCACATGGAATATTATATTTGAGCATGTGCTGTTTTGAAAAATCTTTGCTGCCTTCAAGCTGTGCTGCTGCTTTGCTGGGCCCGAATACTTTTAACCCCTTATCTTCGAATACATCTGCAATGCCTTTTACCAGGGGGCCTTCAGGACCGACAACCGTCAAATCGATCTGATTTTCTTCTGCAAATGAAGCCAGGGCATCAATATCTTCTGCACTGATGGGTACTGATTCTGCAAGGCCTTCTGTGCCTGCATTTCCCGGCGCACAATAAATTTTTTCCACCATGGGGCTCTGGGATATTTTCCACACCATTGTATGTTCACGGCCTCCGCCACCGACAACTAGAATTTTCATACGGATCTCCTTAATTTTAATTTTTCATGTTCTTGGATAGACAGTTGGATCAATTCGTCAAGCAACTGGGAAAATGAATATCCGGCAGCCTGCGCAGACTGCGGGAAAAGACTGGTTGCCGTCATCCCCGGTATGGTATTGGTTTCCAGGGTGGTCAGCTCATTTCCATACAGGATGAAGTCTGTCCTGGAGTATCCTTTCAGGAACAGGGCTTTATGGGCTTCAATCGCCAGTTGCTGCACTTTTTTTGTTGTGGATTCATCAATTCGGGCAGGACAGATCTCCTCTGTTTCCCCGGCCACATATTTTGCTGAATAATCAAAAAATTCATGGCCTTCTCCAGGGACGATTTCGATGACAGGCAGCGCCTTTAAAGAATCATTTCCCAAAACGCCGCAGGTCAGTTCAATGCCCTTGATATACTTTTCTATGATGATGGTGTCATCATGTTCAAACCCGAGTTTGATTGCAGCATCAATGTCTTTTGAGTCTTTAACGATGCTCATTCCTACGCTGGATCCTGCACATGCCGGTTTTACCACCACAGGAAGGCCTAAAATGTCCACAACCTTTAAAGGATCAATTTCATCATTTATTGAAAAGGAAAGATATGAAGGGGTGGGAATTTTCGCACTGTCATACAAGCGTTTGGCCACCAGTTTGTTCATGGCCATGGAACTGCCCAGCACCCCGGCACCCTGGTAGGGGATATCCAGAAGGTCCAAGAGCCCCTGAACCGTTCCGTCCTCTCCAAATGGTCCGTGCAGGATGATCAGAGCGGCATCGATTTTATCCGCATCTATTACCAGTTGTTTCAGATCGGTTTTAGGATCATAGACCGTGATTTCATATTTGTCTTTATCAAGGGCGGCAAATACCTGTTTGCCACTGTTAAGGGATACCTCTCTTTCCGAGGAAACCCCGCCGGATAATAGTGCCAGTCTGATCTTATTCATAAGCATCTCCTGAATTGTTCCCTTATAGTTTTACCCCTGGAGTATATCCTGTTTTGTTTTTTCAAACTCTTCTTTGCTGATAATATCTTTTTCAAAAAGAGCGGTCAGCTCAAGTATCTTTTGTTCTGTCTGGTTGATTTTTTCTTCAAGGCGACGCCTGTTTCCCTGTTGGGATGAGGGATGATGGCCTATGGCCGGCTTTGGGTTGGCCTTTATTTTAAATGAGGCCAGGCCGCCAAGCAGTTTTATTTCAACAGTCCTGTTCTGAAATTCCGGTAGGGAAAGAATTCCTTTGATATCTGAAGAACTGTTTCTCATCTGCCTGTAAAATGCCCAGGCAATAACCAGGACAAGAATGCCGAGCAGGCCCATTATCCAGGGAAGATAAAGGTAAACCCCCCGGAACAGAACCACCGTGACCCCGGTTCCTGCCAGCAGGACTACATGCAGAAGCAGGATGGCATAAGCGATGAACAAGCTTCTGAAAAGCCCTTCTTTTTCTAATTTTTTAAATTTCATGTCATCTTTTTTATCATGTTTTCCCGGTATGTATCTGCAAGAATTGGAGATAAAGGCCGATCTCCTCTCATGGTTTCCAGTTTTGTCAGAAGGTAATTGAGTCTTTTCTGAACTTTGGCCCGTTCCGGGGAATTTTCTCCGGTCGATTCGAGTAGCTGTCGGGTTTGGGAAACCTTTTTCTTGAGTTCAACTTCCGGGGGAAGAAAACCGGAGTTTTTCAGGATTTTGTGGGCAAGCCGGTACTCTTCCGGAATGTTCTGGTCTTCAAACTTTAAAGGTCTATTTGCACCTTCAAGGTTGTCGAATCGGCCTTCCTTTTGGGCTTGTTTAATTCTTTGTTCTACCAGTTCTTCGAATCCGGGTATCATTTTTCTTCGCGTTTTCCCCTGCCAGATAGTTGATTAAAACACCCAATTTTATTAAACCCGCCAATGATTTGCAAGGGATATTTTCTTGACACAATATAGGCAATACTGTATCAAATATCATTTTAATTTAAAGAATTTGTCAAAGGGTTCAGGCATGGGATTCAGACCGGGAAGCATATTGTTTTTCATTATTTTTTTTCTCTTGATGCCCTCGGGGATTATCCTGGCAAATACAGAAGCAAGTGAGAATCAAAATCCGTTATTAGAAGAGCTTTTTGAGGGGTTTGTTTACTATTCGGATGCTGATAAAATCGCATTAAAATCCGTCAAAAAGAACTTTTCTTCTTCACTGGATGCTTACAGCTTGGGAATGGAAATTGTCCGGATGGTTATAAAAGGTCCTTCTGATGCTGTCCTAAGGCCCACCTGGCCGGAGAACACAAAATTAAATGCTTTTTTTATAACAGATGATGGAAGTGCTTTCATTGATCTGGATATAGATCCGTCTTTAGCAGAGACAATGGATACCACATCCGAACTCCTGGCCATATATTCAATGGTAAATTCTCTGGCACTGAATATTTCAAAAATCAAGCAGGTTAAGATACTGATTCAGGGAAAAGATGCACAGACGTTGGCTGGCCATATCGGCCTTGAACATTTTTATAAAGCAAACATGTTGATAGTAAAATGAGTAAAAAAAAGAACATTCGTCAGTTTAGGAATATCGGGATCATGGCCCACATTGATGCGGGCAAAACCACTGTAACCGAAAGAATTCTCTATTATACCGGTAAGTCATACAAGATTGGTGAGGTCCATGACGGTGAGGCGGTTATGGACTGGATGCAGGATGAACAGGACAGGGGTATTACCATTACCTCTGCTGTTACCACATGCGAATGGAAACAGTCTCTTATCCAGATTATCGATACCCCGGGCCATGTGGATTTTACGGTTGAGGTTGAACGGGCTCTGAGGGTTCTGGACGGTGCTGTTGGTGTGTTTTGTGCAGTTGGGGGAGTCGAGCCCCAGTCAGAGACGGTATGGCGACAGGCAGACCGCTACTCAGTGCCCAGGATGGCATTTATAAATAAAATGGACAGAACAGGTGCGGATTTTTTTGGTGCCGTAGATTCAATCAAAGAAAAACTCAATGCCAACCCTGTTGTTTTACAGATGCCCATGGGAGCAGAAGATAGTTTTGCCGGGGTGATCGATCTGATCAATATGCAGCAGATTACCTGGGATGATGATACCAAAGGGTCGGAATATTCAACAGATGACATTGCTCCGGAATTTGAAGAAATGGCTTTGGAATACAGGGAAAAACTTCTTGAAGCAGTATCGGAAGTCAATGATGATATCATGGAAAAATATCTTTCCGAAGAAGATATTTCCATTGACGAGCTGAAAAAAGCCATACGCGAGGCCACGATAGCAAGAGAAATTGTTCCGGTTTTTTGCGGAAGTGCGCTTAAAAACAAAGGGATCCAACCATTGCTGGATGGAATAGGAGCATATTTGCCGAGCCCCCTGGATGTTCCACCGGTGAAGGGAATTCACCCCAAGACCGAGGAAGAGCTTGAATTTTTACCTAAAAAAGACGGCCCCCTGGCAGCCTTGATTTTTAAAGTATCCATGATTGAAGGCCGTAAACTTTCTTTTGCCAGGATTTATTCCGGGAAGATTGAAGCAGGCTCTGACGTTTTTAACCCGCTCCTGAATAAAAAGGAAAAGCTTTCCAGGATTCTCCAGATGCACGCCAATAAGAGGGAACGGCTTAAAGAGGCTGCTGCCGGGGATATTATCGGAATTGTAGGCCTGAAGAATTCCGGCACTGGGGACACTTTGTGTAACCAGGATCATCCGGTATTTCTCGAAAAAATGGAATATGAAGACCCTGTTATCTCCATTGCCATTGAGCCCAAAACTCATGGGGACCAGGAAAAACTTGAATCAGTTCTGGAAAAATTTACCATTGAAGATCCCACCCTGAAAGTCAGCCAGGATGAGGAAACCGGTCAAACCATATTGTCCGGCATGGGAGAACTCCACCTTGAGATCATTATTTCCAGAATGCAAAAAGAGTTTAAAACCAATGTAAATGTCGGGAACCCACAGGTTGTATACAGGGAAGTGCTTAATTCCAAGTCAAGCGGCCATGCTGTGTTTGAAAGAGAAATTTCCGGTAAAACTCTTTTCGCAGATGTCACTCTCAGCCTTTCACCATTGAAAAGAGGAGCTGGAGTCGCATTTGAATCCAAAGTTACAGATGAGCAGATTCCACCCCAGTATATTGATGCCATCGAAAAGGGGATAAGGGAAAACCTGGAAGGTGGATACCTGAAAGGATACCCCCTGGTAGATGTCGGCATTACACTTGATTCGGGAAGTTTTGATGAGAGAAGTTCTGATCTTGCCTTTTCCGTCTGCGCATCCATGGCGTGCAAAGATGCTCTGGAAAAAGCCTCTCTTAGTCTTCTTGAGCCTATCATGGAAGTGGAAATTTTTATACCGGATGCCTATATGGGAGATGCCATAGCCGACTTGAATTCAAGGGGAGGAAAGGTGGAGTCCATAAATCCGAAAGCAGGAATCCAGATTGTTCAGGCCGTTGTTCCATTGGCCAAGATGTTTGGATATTCCACAGCCCTCCGGTCTGCCAGCCAGGGCAGGGGAACATTTACTATGCAGTTTTCCAGATTCGATAAGGTATAGAATTTCAGAGGCATATCTGTTTTTTGTTTGAAAGATTTTTAAAAACAGCCTAAACTGGAACAACTATTATTTGAAGCCACTTAACAACTCGTAAAATGTGATGTCGTTTTTTTAGACAACGGTTGATAAATGCAATATTTTTTATCAACCGTTTTGATTTTCAGAGATCGCTGACGGCAGTACGCTTCTTTTAGATAAAGAGGCATCCAATGACTTTGGCAGAGCTAAAGAACTTTTTCTGAATAATAAGGCGCTAACGTTGTCTGACGAAATACGAAATTACGAAAAACGATAATTTCGCAATGTATGGAGAAAAATAAATGGAGACAGACCAAAGCGGCTGAAATATATTCAGGCAAAACTTCTCCAAATCTTAAAAAAGTTCAAAACCTTCTCGGGCAGTTGCGCGGGGAAGTTGAAAATAATATGCTTACGTATTTAGCGATGCTGAAAGCTGCAGCAAGGCCAAGCAGGGCTGCAAAAAAGCCGGCTCTGAAAGATTTCCGTGAAGCCCGTCCTGATCAGGTTATTTCTTTTGATGATGACGATAAGGAGTTTATGGATTTCTAACAAAAAAGCACCCCATAGAAAATTCACATCACAGCAGTAAAATGCTATGGGGTGCCTCAACGATAAACCCGCTTAATCATTTGCCTGAAACAGGGAAATCCTGAATGCAACTATCTTTTATACTGCTGGAGCACTCTTGTTTGCATCCTCCGCAGGCGCACTTTTTTTCACCTTTATAAATTTTCACAAAGCTTCTTATGGTGAAAAACAAAGCACCTGCTACAATAATGCTGACCAATATCATATCCATTACATTATTCCTTTTTAATTAAATTTAAATCTGTTTTTCATCTGCCTTTTAAACCAGGGTATAAGATCCAATTTGGTAAAAGATAACAGACAGTCCAAAAGCCAGTGCCGTGTTGAATACCACAGAGAATGCAGCCCATTTCCAGGAACCGGTTTCTTTTGCAATACAAACCACTGTGACAAAGCAGGGCGCGTAAAAAATGGTGAATATAATCAGACTGAATGCAGTAAGAGGCCCCCATCCCTGAGCAGATTGAAGTTTTTGAACCAGGGTTTCTGTCCCTTCCGGATCAACTTCGCCAAGGGAATACGCAGTCCCCAGGGTTGAAACCACCACCTCTTTTGCAGCAAATCCACCCACAAGGGCAATGTTGGTTTTCCAGTCAAACCCGGCAAACTTGGTCAGGCCTTCAAGGGATGTCCCAATGCGGCCGGCCAAAGAGTTTTTAAGGGCAGTCTGAGATTCGAGCATGTCGACCTGTTCCAGGTGTTCTTTGACCTCCAGGGCCTGGGCAGTCAACTGGCCTGTATTTAATGTTTCAATCTGTTCCATGATCTGGGGCCCGGCAGTTGATACAATGTTATTTTTTTGTGTTTCAAATACAAGCGTCTGTTCAGCATTCAGTCCTGGAAAGGTCATCATGGCCCAAAGAAGAATGGAAATGCCGAGAATGACAGTCCCGGCTTTCTTAACATACTGCCAGGTTCTTTCCCAGGTGTGGATGAGAAGGCCTTTGACCGTCGGCATCCGGTAGGGCGGAAGTTCCATGACAAATGGGGTGGACGCTCCCCTGATAAGGGTGGAGCGAAGCAGCCAGGCAACCAGAAGTGCACCTATCCATGAGATCAGGGTAATCAGAAGCATGACCCGGGCTTCATTTTCTGCGAAAAAAGCAGCAACCAATAAGGCATACACCGGCATTTTGGCCCCGCAGTTCATGAAAGGGACAGTCAGGAGTGTTGCCAGGCGCTCTTTAGGTGATTTAAGAGTCCGGGTTGCCATGACGCCGGGAACTGCACATCCGCCTGCAATTCCTCCGGAAACTATGAACGCCATGACTGAACTTCCATGGAGGCCGAACGTTCTGAAAACCCTGTCAAGCATAAAGGACATCCTGGCAAGATAACCGGAATCTTCAAGAAAAGAGATGCCTAAAAACATGAACACAATCAAGGGGACAAATCCCAGTACACCACCCACCCCGTCAATTATTCCGGAAACAATAAGGGATTTAAATAAACCGTCAGGGAGTGTTGATTCTGCAATGCCGGCAACCCAGCCAAAAAAGTTTTCAAACCATCCAACCGGAATTTCGCTGTAGGCAAAAGTAAATTTGTACAGCCCCATGAGAACACCTATCATAATAATGGGGCCCAGGAAGCGGTTGGTAACAACTTTGTCAATTTTGTCGGATACCTGGAGCCGGTTTCTGTCCTGGTGAAACGTAATGACGTTTTGCTTTAAAATGGAGTTTATAAATCCATAGCGCTGGTCTGCAATCATACCTTCCGGATGGATATCAAGCGTCGCATTTAAATGGCTGGTGACTTTTTTTACAATGGCATCAAGTTCAAGCGAGGCATTCTTGTTTTCTTTATTGCCCATCTCAATAATCTGCTGGTCGTTTTCAAGATATTTTAAAGCTGTCCATCGGGCCCTGTATTGAGAGGTGAGCAGCTCATTTTTGAGAACAATGGCCTCCATCTCATCCAGTGCAGCGTCAATATCGTTCCCATAAGAAATGGTCAGTGGTTCAATATTTGTATTTACATTTGCTGCAATGGTCTTGAGTAATTGTTTTTTGCCTTTCCCGCTTCTTGCCACAGTGGGCACAACAGGAATATTTAAAAGGCGGGATAATTTTTTAATATTAATTTCCACGCCTCTTTTCTGGGCCACATCCATCATGTTCAGTGCAATGGTAACAGGGATACCCATTTCCATGAATTGAACAGACAGGTAAAGATTTCTTTCCAGGTTGGATGCATCAACGATATTTACCACCATAGCAGGTGACTCGTTTACCAGGAAATCCCTTGCTACGACCTCTTCCAAAGAGTAAGCCGACAATGAATAAGTTCCTGGAAGATCAACAATATTAAACTCGCCGGATTCACTGGTGCAGGTTCCCTGTTTCTTCTCTACGGTTACCCCGGGATAGTTGCCGACATGCTGCCTTGCACCTGTAAGCTCATTAAAAAGGGTGGTTTTGCCCGAGTTTGGATTTCCTGCCAATACGATTGCAGTGCTCATAATTATACCTCGACTTCTATAAAATCAGCTTCATTGTTTCGAAGCGTTAACGTAAACCCCATAATTCGAATGGATACCGGGTCATGCAAAGGGGCTCTTCCCTGGATTTTAATTTCTTTGCCCGGAATAAGTCCCATATCCCGAACCCGCCTTCCAAGTTCTCCGCTAGCTTTTATGGAAGAAATTCTCCCAGTTTGTGCCACCTGCATTTGTCTTAAATTTATTGTTGTCATACGATCCTCAATTTTTAATGTTAGTTTTCTCTAAAATGAAAAGTTTTATACGACTAACTTTAGCAGATGTCAATAAAAAAATTAGCGGTCATTAAAATTTAATCATATGCTTAACAGATTCTTCGCAAACAGAATATGAAAAAAATATGAAAAACAGTTGATCCTGGTACTCATTAACTGGTACATTGACTCAAACCACGAAATTTCACCATGCGAAAATTTAATAATTACTCATCAATAGCCGATAATCTTTTCGGTATTTAAACAAATAAAGAGAATCGTATGTTAAATGATCTGATCGCAGACAATATTCCCATGGGAGTGATTCTGACCCAGGATGGCCGGATTTGTCATATCAATAAATGGGCACAGGGTTTTATGGGCTACGCAAATGAAGATGTCCAGGAAAGGTCTTTTCTTGACTTGGTGCATCCGGATGATCATGAACATTTGATCATGAGATATAATGCCGTCATGACAGGCAAGGATGCGCCCAGAGATCGCAGATACAGGATTATGAGCAAAGAGGGGAAGATCTTTCAGATCATGTTCAGATCCAGTGTGGTTGAATATGAGGGAAAACCCGCATTGATGTCATATCTCATCGACGAGACTAAAAGCTGGGAATATGAGGAGTCCTTAAAAAAAAGCGAAGAAAAATACCGGGCCCTGGTGGATAATATCGCAGAAGGAATTGTTGTTATCTGCGACCAAAAAATCTGTTTTATAAATAAAACCATACGAAATCTTTTGGGACAGAGCCTTGAGGAAATGTCACGCATCCCCATTATGGATTTTTTCCATCCGGATGACCAGGCAAAAATGCTTGAGCGGCATAGACGGCGAATGAGTGGAGAGGAAGTGTCTGAGTCTTATGAAGCCCGTCTGAGAGCACCTGCCGGCACAGAGTATATCTGTGAAATCAGGAGCACTGCCATTACCTGGGAAGGCAAACCCGCTGTCCAGGTTGCCATTCTTGACTTGACTGAAAGCAGAAAAGCGGAAGAAGAGAAAAAACAACTGGAGAAACGCCTGGTAAGAATGGAGAAAATGGAAGCCCTCGGGCTTTTAGCCGGCGGAGTAGCCCATGATTTAAATAATGTACTGTCCGGGGTGGTATCGTATCCGGAACTCCTGCTTATGGACCTACCCAAAGATCACCCATTTGTAAAACCTCTTGATTTGATCCATTCATCCGGCCGTAAAGCCACGGCAATTGTTGAAGACCTTTTGACGCTTGCCAGGCGGGGCGTTATGGCTCCGGTCGTTATTAATTTAAATACCATTATTTTAGATTATTTAAGATCATCCGGTCATCAGACGATGATGTCCTATCACTCTGAGATAATGCTGGAAACGGATCTTGCCCCGAATCTTTTAAATATTAAAGGCTCTGAAGTCCATCTGCAGAAAACCATAATGAACCTGGTGACCAACGCAGCAGAAGCACAGCCTTCCGGCGGATCAATTACAATCTCTACACAAAACCGGTATGTGGATACACCCATTTCCGGTTATGATTCAATTGAGCAAGGAGAGTATGTGCTCCTTATAGTTGAAGATTCCGGTATCGGGATAAGCTCAAGGGATATGCAGCAGATATTTGAACCGTTTTATACCAAGAAGGTTATGGGGCGGAGTGGGACAGGTCTTGGTATGGCGGTGGTGTGGGGGACTGTTCAGGATCATTTTGGATATATCAATGTGGAGAGTCTAGAGGATAAGGGGTCAAAATTCTTTTTGTATTTTCCGGTATTCAGAGATGAGGTCGCAGATAAAAGCGGGCCGCTTCCGCTTGAAGAGTATGTAGGAAACAAAGAGAAAATCTTGGTGGTGGATGATGTAAAAGACCAGCGGGAAATCGCCACCTCGATTCTCAACCGGTTAAACTATGAGGTGGAAACTGTTGGAAGTGGTGAGGAGGCCATAAAATACATGGCGCAGAATTCCTGCGATCTTCTCCTGCTGGATATGATAATGGCTCCGGGCATTGACGGGCTGGAAACATATAAAGAAATTCTAAAAATTCATCCAGGCCAGAAAGCTGTTATTGCCAGCGGTTTCTCAGAAGATAAGCGGGTGAAGAAAATCCAGAGCCTGGGGGCTGGACGATATCTCAAAAAACCATATTCTGTGGAGCAGATTGGTATTGTGCTCAAAGAAGAGCTGCGAAGATAATTTATGCTGTACTGAAAATCAAACCAAAATATTATTTTTAAAAGAGCTTTTAGTTTCTGGGTTGAGCGTTCTGAACAGAAGATTTGTCTGGAAAATCTTTTTTCAGTTTATCCAAAAGTGTTTTTGCTTTTTCTCTCTCTGACGGGGTGCTGAGCTTTTCCAGGGCCTTTCTCAGGTGAATTTTTGCTGTTTTGGGGTTGTCAATTTTAGAATAATATACACCAAGGTAATAGTGGGAATGACCCACATCGTTTTCCTGGGATAATATATTGGCTTGGTGAAAATATACTTTGGGGTAAAGGTTTGGTGATTTCCTGATCACCAGGGAGAATAGTTTTTTTGCCCTGACAAGATTTCCCATCTCAAGATAGGCAATTCCAAGCTGATACTTGGCCATGATTCCCATAATCGGGTCTGATTCAACTCCTTTAAGAACATTTACTGCTTTTTCATGATCCCTGTTTTCAATATAGATCCTTCCCATTTCATATAAAATAATCGGATCAAATATATTGATTGAGAGTGCTTTCTTTAAGTGATGCAGGGCTTTGTCATGCATGAATTTTCTGTCATAAATCAGGGCAAGTCCAAAATGCATGGCAGGGTTTGAAGGGTTTGCCTTTAACTGGGCACTGATCAGATTAAAGGCATCATCAATGTCGGAATACAGGCCTAAAAGTCTGTATTTTACCATTTCAAATTGAAAGTTTATGTGGCAGCTGTTTTTATTTGGAGGTGCTTCATATGTCGATAGTATGGTTTCGGCATGAGCAATCCGGTTGCCTGTACCGGGATGGGTTTTTACGTATTCAGGTATTGCTTCAACCCCCCTGAAATCTGCAGCCCGGATTTTCATCAAACCGGATAAAAGACCTTCGGGTGAAAAGCAGCTTTGATTTAAAAACATGATTCCTTTTTCATCAGCCTCTGTCTCATTCTCCCTTGTAAATGCAAGCATAGCGGTATGGCTGAGCGCCATAGAGCCTTGTATGACTGCCGAACCTGTTTCTCCATCCGATTGAGTGCCGATAATCGCTCCGGCCAGGATGCCCGCAAGTGTACCAAGGTTAATATATTTGGAGCGGTCGATAGATTCGGAGACATGGCGGCTTGCAGCATGCGCTATCTCATGGGCGACGATGCCTGCAAGTTCATCAATGGAATCCAGAGAGGTGATCAGGCCTCGGTAGAAAAAGATGTTGGCTCCCGGACTTGCAAAGGCATTAAAAATATCGTCATCTATTACATAAAATGAGTAGTCAAACGGCTGGGGGGGTAAAAAGGTAAGGATGTGCCGACCCACTTGATTGACCATATGTGTAGAGACCGGATCATTTAAAATCATTTTTTGATCTTTGATCATTTTCATGAATTCTTTTGCCACTTTTTTTTCCTCTGGAATGGAGATGGCAAATGTTGCATTAAAGGGAAAAAGAACAATTAAAAGGAAGATAAAAAAATAAATAAAATGTTTCATAAAACTTATTTATATAGCTGTTAAATCAGGATAAACTCCGTGTGCTCCATGGCAAGCTCTATCCTGAAACTGTAATTGCCGATTTTAAAGGATAAGCGGCGGTTTTCCCCGTAATCTGAGTCAATTACCAGTGTTATGGAGCTGTTAAGGGTAAGCGCTTTGGGCTGGCCAAAAACCGCATTCAGGTTGTAGGCATCTTCAACATCCTTGACCATCTGTCCCATGACCTGGTTGGTAATCTCTCCAATGGTATCTGAAACATCCGGATCTGCGTAAGTAGAAGCGATTTCTTCTTTGGGCATGCCCATTGTTTTCATATAGGATTTATAAATTTCAAATGCAGCACTTCCTGTAAAATTAATGACAACCAGACCGTTATAATCTCCATTGAACTGGACAAAACAGGTCATGTCGGGTTTCATGGAAACTTTCGGGGTTTTCTGGATGGTGGAGGAGTAGATGACTTCCTGTTTTGTGCTGGTTTCTAATGTGTTCTGGGCAGTTTTTAAAAGAATCTTAGAAATTTCATCAATGGATATCATTGGTTTGGACATGTCTTCTCCTTGTGAAACGAATGATGGTTGATGCACCAAGTATCAATAAATTCATCTTAAAAGTCAAAAGGTTTATTATCTTTGGCCTCGCTTATAAGGTTCTGCGAGCATGGCTGGCGCATTTAAACGTCTGGGATCTCTCAAACTGATTAACAGCAGGATCAGGAGCGTTGCAATATAGGGAAGCATAGCTAAGAAGTTAGGGGAAATTCCCAAAGGCTGCAACAGATATTGGACCACAAAAATACCACCGAATAAAAATGCAGCCCACACGGCTCTTCCAGGATTCCAAAGGGCAAAGATTGTCAGGGCAATGGCGATCCAGCCCCGTCCGGCCGTCATCCCTTCAATCCACGAGCTGGAGTAGGAAATGGACAAGTGTGCACCTGCCAGGGCCGCAAACCCGCCACCGATAATCACACAGGCATACCGGATCCATGCAACATTTACCCCCTGGGTTTCAGTGGCTTTTGGATTCTCTCCTGTCGATCTTACCTGGATACCCATTCGGGTTCTTTCAAGAAAGAACCAGGAAAAAAGAGCCAGGAAAATCGCCAGGTAAAAAAACGGTCCCTGGGAGAAAAATATTTTTCCCAGGTAGGGGATATCAGACAGGAAGGGAATGACCCAGTCATCCATTTTTATTTCAAGAGGTTTGCCGACATAGGGTTTACCCATCATGCCGGAGAGCCCAAGCCCCAGCATGGTTAATGCCAGGCCGGAAACCACTTGATTAGCCTGCAGAGAGATGGATGCAAATGCATGGACAACGGACAATATCATTCCTGCCCCAATGGCAGCCAGAACGCCAAGCCAGGGCTGGCCGGTGGTCATGGTGACAATGAAAGCAACAACAGCTCCCATGGCCATCATGCCTTCAACCCCGAGATTTAAAATGCCGCTTCTCTCGCAGATAATTTCGCCGGTAGTGGCCAGCAGCAGAGGTGTCCCTGCAACCATTGCCCGTCCGAGTGTTGAAATTATAATATCTTCCATTGCACTTCATCCTTATGTGTTTGAAAATCGGATGGAAATCTTATGGTTCAAAAAATAATCGCCCATAATCAGAAAAATCAAAAGGGTGCCGTTTACAATTTCAACCGTGGCAGCGGGCAGGCCTAATGAGATCTGTATAGCATCTCCGCCCACCAGGATTCCGGCAAAAAACAGGCCGGACACGATTGCAAGCAAAGGGTTAAGCTTGGCAAGCCAGGCCACAATGATAGCCGTAAATCCATAGCCTGAAGATACCGAAGCCGGATATCCCAGATAATGGTGAATTCCTGCTACTTCTCCGACACCGGCAAATCCGGCAAGACCCCCGCTGATTGCCATGAGGATCATACTGGTTTTTAAAAAATTAATGCCCGCATACCGCCCTGCATCAGGGTTTTCTCCAACCACCCGGGCTTCATACCCAAAGCGTGTTTTATATACAACAATGCAAAGGACAATGGCACAGATAACAGCCAGGATCAGCGTGGCATAATGAATCCGGGAACCAGGGATTAAACCGAGGATGGCAGAATCCGGAAGATTGTTGGTTCCTGGAAAACCAAACCGGGCTTTACCTTTCCAGGGGCCGACGATGAGCATGGTTAAAAATTCTGCACAAATATAATTGAGCATCAGGGTTGAGATTACTTCATTGATGGAATACTTAATCTTTAAAATAGCGGGAATAACTCCCCACAGGGCACCACCGATAAATCCGGCCATGAAGATCATTGGAACAATAATATAAGAAGGCAGTGTCTCTCCAAAAGACAATCCCACCCAGGAAGCAAAGATTGCACCCATGAGAAGTTGGCCCTCGGCTCCGATGTTCCAGAATTTGGCACGGAATGCCAGTGTCAGACCGGTTCCGATAAGGATCAGGGGAATCGCTTTGGTCAGGGTTTCTTTAAATCCATAAAGGGAGCCAAAAGAGCCTGAAAACATTTCCTTGATCGCAAACAGAGGATTTACACCGGCAGCCATAAAAAAGAGACTGACAACAAAAAGTCCTGCCAGAAGTGCTGCAATGTTAGTCGCTATGGACCTGGAAGTCGTGATATTGTAGCGGTCTGTTGTGTGTATCTTTATCATCTTAATTTTTCCATAAGCCATCAGATCCTTTTGGATCCGGCCATCATCAGGCCGATATCTGAGAAACGTGAGTCATCTGCATCCAGAATAGCCATAAATTCGCCGCCAAAGATTACTGCGACCCGGTCACACAGTTCGAAGATTTCTTCTAAATCTTCTGAAAATAGAAGTACTGTACTGCCCTGTCGCCGGAGTTCCAGAAGATGTCTTCTTAAAAATTCGGTGGCTCCTACATCCAGCCCGTAAGTAGGATGGGATGCCACGAGCAGTTGGGGCTGCTCGCTTATTTCGCGTCCAAGAATCAGCTTTTGAATATTGCCCCCGGAGAGATTTCGGATTTGATTGTTTATGGAATGAGTGGATACCTTGAACTCATTTATAATATTTTTAGCATGATTCTTTACCTGTCCGTATTTGAGAAAATAGCGTTTTGAAAATTTTCTCAGGTGGTGCTGTTTTAAAATAGCATTGTCATACAAAAACAGGCCTGGTGCAATTCCAAAGCGGATTCTTTCTTCCGGAACATGGGATACGCCATGATCATAAATACGGCGTGGAGACATATTGGTGATATTTTTTCCATTGATGCTGACCTTGCCTTTTGAAACCGGCCGGATGCCTGTAATGGCTTCAGCCAGTTCCCGCTGACCGTTTCCGGACACACCGGCAATACCGAAGATTTCATTTTTATACAGGTCAAATGAAACCCCTTTAACCACAGGAAAGCCTTTGTCTCCAATAACATTTAAATCTTCAACCGATAGAACCTGATCTCCCCGGGTGATTTTCTCCCGGTTGATATTAAATACAATGTCCCGTCCTACCATCATCCGGGCCAGGGATTTTTTATCTGTGGTTTTGGTGTCAGCACTCCCCACAATGCTGCCTTTCTGGAGTACCACCACCCGGTCACAGATATCAATGATTTCATCCAGCTTGTGGGAGATGAAGATCACCATGTGACCTTTTTCCTTCATCTGCCTTAAGATAGAAATCAGCTCTTCAATTTCCTGGGGGGTGAGAACCGACGTGGGTTCATCCAGAATAAGGAGATCCGCGCCGTTCATAAGGGCTTTTATGATTTCAACGCGCTGTTGTTCTCCTGCAGACAGCTGCCAGATTTTTTTTGAAGGATCAATGTCAAAGTTAAACTGTTTTGAAAATTGTTTAACCTTTTCCCTGATTTTTATTTTAGGGAAAAAAAAGGGGGTGTCTTTATATCCCAGTGCAATGTTTTCTATGACTGAATGATTCTGGATCAACATGAAATGCTGGTGAACCATTCCAATGCCTAAACGAATGGACTCTAAAGGGTTGTTGATTCGTACCGACTTGTCATTGATTTTAATCTGGCCGGAGTCTGGTTGGTACAGGCCGTAAAGGATATTCATTAAAGTGGTTTTTCCTGCCCCGTTCTCGCCTAATAGTCCGAGAATTTCCCCAGCCTGAATGTTGAGGTTGATATCCTTATTGGCAGGAATACCATGAAATGATTTACAGATATCTTTCATTTCAAGGCGGTTTATTTTTTCCATATCGCCCTTTTAGCAAAAAAGCCGGGATAAAGTTTCCCGGCTTTTTTTAATGTACAGAGTTTTTTTATTTTGGGATAGAGCCTTCTACATTGTCCACATAGTACATAATGCCAAGGAGATCTTCTTTGGAAGCCCTTTCCCCTTCTTTGATCTTAAGGTTTCCCTGGTTGTCACTGATGGGTCCGGTGAACGGGTCAAAAACATCAACTCCCTGTTTCATCTGGGTATACCGTTTTATGATCAGGTCGTAGGCGGAGATAGAACCAAATTCATTGGTGTCAATAATGGCCTCTTTTAAATCGTTTTCAAATTTCGGATTGATGATCTGGGTTTCGTTTCCGCCGAGAATGGCAGCATTTTCTTTTGCCAGCCACCAGATGTCTTCGTTTGTCCAGGTTTTATTATGAATATCTTCAAGAATCTGGGCATACATCCCGCCCCAGTTCATAAGCTGACCTGAAACAACCGAGTCTTCTCCATATGGCTGCATGGCTGAGTAATGGCTGAAGGTATAAATCTGTTTTCCTTTTTCGCTATGGCTCTGGCCGACTTCAATAACCGCGGGTGTGTCTTCGGTAAATGCCAGTGAATCACAGCCTTCCGCAATGAGTGCTTCAGCCGCTTCCTTGGCTTTGTCCGGTCCATACCAGGCATAGATCCATTTTACGCTAAGCTTTGCATTGGGGTTGGCTACTTTAATACCCAGTGCAAATGCGTCGATGTGACGAACCAGTTCAGGAATGGGGAACGCAGCGACATAACCAATTTTGTCTGTCTTGGTCAGTGCTCCGGCCATGATGCCGTTCAGGTAATACATCTGGTAGAGATCTCCAAAATAAGTACCGACATTGTCAGAACGTTTAAACCCGGAACAGTGCATGAACAGTTTGTCCGGATATCTGGTTCCGGCAGCAATTGTATCTTCCATGTATCCGAAACTGGTGGTGAAAACCACATCACATTTCTGCTGCTGGATCAGCCGGTCGATGATCCTGGCGCTGTCGGATTCTGCAACGGATTCAACAATAACCGTTTCCAACCAGGGGAATTTTTTTTCAGCAAATTTCCGTCCCAGATCATGGGCATGGGACCATCCGTAATCTCCAACCGGTCCAACATAGATGAAGCCGGCTTTTAATTTCTGGGCAGGGGCCGGAGCCGGGGCCACAGTTTTCTCTGTTGAAAGGGATTCAACTTTTTGGGACAGGGCATCCACTTTTTTTGCTAATTGGGCGACCTGCTCTTCAAGTTTTGAAATGTCTGCCTGGTCCTGAGGCTGTTGGCCGCAGGAAAAAAAGAACAGGCCGCATAAGAAAATCAAAAACAATGATACTAGCGCAAACCTTTTTTTCATCTTTCACTCCTTATTAGATTTGGTGGCAAAATTTTATGGATAATACGATATTTGATGGCCGGGCGTCAACCATAATGATCTGGAAAATTTACGGCAATTATTTTGGTACCGGGCTTCATTTGCTGAACCTAAATTAGTGATAAGCTTGAAGTTTTTTGTCGACAGGGCTGATAAAATATGCTTGAATAAGTCCTTTTATAACAAATATGGTTTTATTTTGATGGGGATAACAATGAGTAACATTAATGAAATTTTAAAAATATCAACGGTCTTTGAATCCCTTGATGAGGATTCGCTGGCGCGACTGGCGGGCTTGTTTGATAGCTGGGAAATCCATCCGGGAGATACCCTCACAAATGCGGGTGATACAGCGCATACTTTTTTCCTCCTGGAAAAAGGAACTCTCCTGCTTGCAATGGATGAAGGTAAATCAATCGTGATGAATCAACCGGGAGATTTTGCCGGACTGGAACTTTTATCTGCTAAAGGGATTTACAAGACAACGCTAAGTGTTCTGGAGAAAGGGCGCGTTATGGCAATACCAAGGCAGGAGTTTTTAGACATAATCCAGGAAGATTCTGGTGCTGCCGCCGTCATCATGGAGGCCTGGCAGGAATATATTGATGCCGCGGCCCCATTTGCTAAAAACAGTGAAGACGCAGGTCTTCCGATACAATTTTAATATGGAGGTAGACGCTTGTACGGAATAGAAGCAATAAACGCGAACAACGGCTGGGCTATTTCCGTTGTCGGGATTAGCATCGTTTTTTCAGGGCTGGTTTCACTTTCCCTGGTAATTTCACAACTTCACAAGGTGCTTGCCTTGTATGAAAATCCTTCAAAAATCAAAGCACTGTTTCAAGGGAAAAAAGAGGAAAAAAAACTCGAAGAAGATACAGAAGAAGTGATTGATATTGTTTTAACTCAAAGTCAAAAAGAGACATTTAAACAATTTGCTCTTCTGGTGCGAACCATGGAAGATCATTTTTCTTTGCCGCGCCTGCTCCACCTGGCAAAAATCAGCGGCTTGAAAGACCCTTATAGCAATTTGAATACGCTTCTTAAGATTAAAATTATTGCACCGGACAGTGATGGCTTTTTTACATGGAATAAGAACAGGTTTGATAAGGCTGTAAATTAATAGAAAAAGCCGAATGAAAATTGATTTGTAGAACTGATCTGGAAAATCTGACAATCAAGAGGGAAAATATATGGACGCATTATTTATAGAGTTTTTTCACAACACAGGATTTTACCTGTGGGATTATCGAAATATTATAATGATACTCATCGGAACGGTGTTTATTTATTTAGGGATTGCCAAAGATTATGAACCCCTTCTTCTTGTACCCATCGGGTTTGGGATGCTGATTGGTAATATTCCCATATTCAAAGGTCTGGGACTGGGAATCTACGAGAGTAATTCCGTGCTGCATTATTTATACTTTGGTGTAACCCAGGGTATCTATCCGCCCCTGGTGTTTTTAGGCATCGGCGCGATGACGGATTTTTCAACCCTCCTGGCGCGGCCTGTATTAATGCTTTTGGGCGCTGCAGCCCAGGCCGGTATTTTTATTACGTTTCTCGGGGCACTGGCCCTGGGGTTTGAACCCAATGAAGCCTCCTCTATTGGTATCATTGGTGGTGCTGACGGACCGACCGCGATCTTTCTTACCGCAAAACTTGCACCGCAGCTGATTGGTCCGATTGCAGTTGCAGCATATTCATACATGGCGCTGGTGCCAGTTATTCAGCCACCCATAATGAGGCTTTTAACCACCAGGAAAGAGCGGCTTATCAGGATGGAAGAGCCCAGAGAAGTTTCCAAAAGAGAAAAAATGGTCTTCCCGATTGTGGCATTTATCCTGTGCTGTTTCCTTGCTCCAGCAGCTTTACCGCTTCTTGGAATGCTCTGTTTCGGTAATGTTCTTAAAGAGGCCATTGTTACAGAACGTCTTGCACAGACCGCCCGGACATCACTGATTGATATTGCAACCATCCTGCTTGGTGTTACGGTTGGTGCCAGTACGCAGGGCGATGTTTTCCTGACGCCTGCATCTGTTAAAATATTCGTCCTGGGAGCCGTCTCATTTGGTATTGCTACGGCCAGTGGTCTGATCTTTGCCAAAATCATGAACCTGTTTTTGAAGACAAAAATCAATCCATTGCTCGGGGCGGCCGGTGTGTCTGCTGTGCCTGATTCAGCAAGGGTTGTTCATGTTGTCGGCCAGGAAG
The DNA here is from genome assembly GCA_033851995.1 of Desulfobacteraceae bacterium. GTDB lineage: Bacteria > Desulfobacterota > Desulfobacteria > Desulfobacterales > Desulfobacteraceae > Desulfobacula. The sequence continues at coordinate 79,647 of JAWSVI010000013.1, forward strand.
AAGACCCGACCAACTTTCTTTTAATGCATGCCATGGCACCAAATGTATCCGGTGTTATTGGTTCTGCCATTGCAGCCGGTGTACTGTGGAGTCTGATGGCATAAGGATCAGATACCTATAACCAGGGCGACCAGGGCACCACGTAATTGAATGGTATTGAGTGCTGAATGTAAAGAGATCTGATCCCAGGCCTTTGTTTTCAGCACTCTTTTTTTAAGGGAACAGGATTTTTAGAGAGATTAATTTTATGGGAACAGCAAGCCAGACAGGTGTGAAATTTTTAAGGTTCCAGGACCTTGGAAATCTGGAATGGCTGCATGCATCCTATGAAAAACAGAGTTTTTCGCCCCATTTCCATAAAGGCCATGTAATTGGTGTTATTGAAAAAGGTCACCTGGGATTTGACTACCGTGGAGAAAAGGTAGTCGCAAGTGCAGGCCAGATAAATATAGCTGATCCAGGGGAGGTCCATAACGGTTTTTGCCCGTCATCGGTTGGATGGCAGTATCGGATGTTTTATCTTGGAGAAGGCCAGCTTGGAAAAATCTGCAACGAACTATGCGATCGGCAAATGGCCATGCCGGTTTTTAAAAAAGGGGTTATAAAAGACCACTTCATGGCCCAAGAAATTTATGCCCTTCATTCTGATTTTGAAAATCCAAAAATATCTCTTCTTGAGAAAGAATCCCGATTCCACCTGCTGATGGCACAAATGATTTTACGCCACGCCCCGAAAAATATTTGCAGGATGCCCACAGGTAGAGAACATGAAGCTGTGGATATGATCAAGGCCTATATTCATGATCATTATGGTATCAATATTTCTTTGGCTGATTTAAGCAGTGTTACCGGGAAAAGCCGCTATCACCTGCTCCGCTTGTTCTCAAAACATACGGGTCTGACACCCCATGCCTACTTGAATTTAACACGTGCATCAAAAGCAAAACAATTATTGGATGAAAAAGTTTCAATTATAGATGCGGCAAATGCTGTGGGTTTTTTTGACCAGAGCCATTTGAATAGAATTTTTAAGCGAATATATGGAATTACGCCGGGCCAGTACAACAACGCACAGATGCCGGCAGCCTGAAAAAGGGAAATGTTATGCCCCCAAAAAAGCAGATGATTATAAAAAAAGAAGATGCCGTGTTCTGGATGGATGAGAATGGTGTCTGGCAAAATGAGCATGGCCGGTTTGAACACCCCAAAGTGATCCGCTATTTTAATTCTTCTATCCATAAAGATGATAATGGGTATTATGTCTATCAGGTTACGGATGAATTTGAGGAAAAAGTCTATTTCCCTTACAAGGAAACTGCTGTCTTTGTAGTAGATCTTAAAATAACGCCGTATGTTCGCCTGGTTTTAAATATAATGCAAACCGTTGCTTTTGATGACGGAGACCTTTTTGTCAGAAATGACAGGCTGTATCTTAATACACCTGAACACCTTATAAAATTTACCTCCCAGGCATTAATCAAACTTTCCAAATATATAAAAGATAGTGAAAACCAGATGCAGGTAGAGATCAACGGCATGGTTTATCCTGTTCAATCCTCTGATTCAATATAGGCAGTAGCTGCCGCCTTAAAATTTAATCTTGAATAAACTTTCAAAGATTTTTTGAGGCAGCGCAATATTATCCAAGGCAGCCAATAGACTCCTATGGCACACTCAGGCTTTGCAAGCATATGAGAAAGGAGAATTTTTATGCATTCAAAGTTTGGTGCCTATGTTTATTTAAGCCTGGCTATGGTGATTGTCGGCAGCTCTGTCGTATTTGCCAAAATCATCACACATGTCTTCCCTGTGTTCCTGGCATCCGGGCTTCGTTTTGCCATTGCCTGCCTGATACTGTTTCCAATATTACATTTTAGAGGTGAAAAGCTGTGCAGACTGCCGGGAAAAGAGATGAGAACACTGGTTGTTATGGCATTTTGTGGTCAGTTTGTATTTACCCTTTTTGTCCTTTTGGGACTCCGGTACACCAGTGCCATTGAGGCTGCTATTATCACCAGTACATCTCCTGTTGTGATGGTCATGGCGGCATTTTTGCTTTTCAGGGAAAAACCGGGTCCAATTAAACTTATCGCAGCCGTTCTGGTGGTTGCAGGGGTGATCATTGTAAACGGCCTTGAATTTAAGGGCATGGCCTGGTCAAACAGCCATGCTTTTGGAAATCTTCTCATGACAGGTGCGGTGCTTGGTGAAGCCTTTTTTCTCCTGCTTCGAAAACAGATCTCTGCTGAAGTGCCGGACCTTATAGTCACAGCCTGTCTTTGTCTGCTTGGGTTTGTCATGTTCCTGCCCTTAGCAGTATACCAGGGCCTGAATTTTGATTTTAATCAGGTCCCTGTTAATGCCTGGATTTCAATGGTGTATTTTGGGGCAGTTTTCACTGTTCTGGCGTATCTGTTCTGGTTTAAGGGCGTGTCAAAGGTGTCCGGGAGCACCGCAGGAATATTTACAGCGGTAATGCCGGTGAGTGCCATAGCGCTGTCATGCGTATTTTTAAATGAACACCTGAGTGTTTCCCATGCTTTGGGCGGGGGGCTTATCCTCAGTGCAATACTGCTTACGAGCTGCGCATAAAAAACTATTGCCCAATTTTTTCGAGAAGAGTCTGATAGGCCCCATTGAGTTCAATAAATTTTTTATGGGACCCTCCGGCATCGGGATGGGATTTTCTTGCCAAACCACGGTAAATTTTTCTTAAAGACCTTTTATTTAATTTTTTAAAGGCATCCGGGCTTAAGTTGAAAATTTTCATGGCTTTGCTTCGGCTTACCATATTTTTAGGGGCAGGGGGGCGGTAGGCTCTCCTGCTGGACATAAAGGCACGTGCAAAATCATCCAGCAGGGTAGTGTCCGCATATTGATGGTCAAAAAACATTAGGGCATACCGGATCATGTATTCATCAAGTGCATCAGTGCGGTTGAAAAAATGGGCATTCAGCGTGCATAATTCTTCCACTAAATAGGCATCTACTTTATCCTGATCCATAGCATGGGGCATCCTTTTGGCCATAAAGCTCTGGAAAAAGCGCTGGAGATCAAAAACTGTATATACATAGGATTTGAGTTCATGGGCTTTTAAAGCAAATTCCTGGCGCATAAAGCCCTGTTCAATTTCATCTCTTGATTTGTTTAAAAGATCTTTGAAAATAGTCAGCGGCATGTTTTCCAGCGGGCCCTGGTCCATTCTTGCAAATTTTAGATAATGCACCCGTCTCTTGTCAAAAGGGTGAAGCCGGGTGGCAAGATAATCTTTCTGTGTGTCTGTCAGTTTTAAACTTTTAGCAGACCGGCCCCTGAAGGTATCCACCGCCCGTCTTATATCTGGGCGTACCCATGGCCAGAAAACATCCTCAAGTTTTTCAGGATCGTAGTCTTTTGCACAATCACTGACGGTATTTTCCATCTCTTCATCAAAATAGAAGGCATTGCCTCCGGCATATTTGATGAACATGGAAGGGCTTTGCCCGATGTCGAAGAGGTCCCGGGATCTTATTTCACCGTCAGCCATGTATGATTCGCGCAGCACATAGTGCGGGAGTCCATCTTTATTTATATACGCCATATACATAGTTAAAAAGATAGGTCATAAAATTGGGTTTGTATAGGTTTTATCCTGAAATTACTGATTTATTGGATATGTTGCCTTTGGAAAATTACTTAAAATACTCGAAACAGCTACAAATCCAATGGCAACCATTGCCAAAACAGTTGAAATGACAGCCCACAAGCTGTTCAGTTTAATACCGATCTGCTGAAGGATAGGTAGAAAAGCGCTGACAAGAATACACCATTTAAAAAAAAGACTTTAGAAAAGGAAGAAAAGGCGACGGTAAATGTTTGATGTTAAGTTTTCTTAGCAAGCGGTTCTATCCTTTCCGGAGAAAAATAAGTTTGCAACCTCATTTTCAGATTTTTTAGAAAACCTTTTAGCAGACACCACCCCATATATGCAGACACTACCCCATATATACGGTATGAGAGTATCCATAGATTGAATCTTAGATTCGATGAAAATTCCTATCAGAAGCGTTATCCCAAGGAACTATATTTAACAGTCTTAGAACCATCGTTTCCGCTTGAAATATATCAGAAGGGATCCGGCCATAAAAATCAGGACTGCCCAGAAAATAAAATAACTGTATTTGTAGTGGAGTTCAGGCAGGTATTCAAAGTTGGTTCCGTAAATCCCTGCAATGAATGTCAGAGGGATAAAGATAGCCGCAAAAATGGTTAGAATCTTCATGATGTCGTTCATTTTATTGGCCATGACAGAGTTGTATATGTTTAACTGGTCTGTCAGCAGGTCCCGGTAGGTTTCTATCGACTCTGTCGCAAGATTGATAAGGTCCTGTAGGTCTTTTAAAAATGGAAGCGTGGTTTCGTGAAAAAGATCGCTGTCAAGGCGAGATAGCTGTGAAATGGCTTCCTTTGCCGGTCGGATGGATTTTCTCAGGTAATTGATCTCTCGTTTAAAAAAGTTGATTTTTTCCATCACGCTGGTGTCTTCTCCCTGGAGAATTTCTTCTTCCAGGTCTTCTATTTTTTCTCCGATCTGTTCGATAATGTGTATATAATTATCAGCTACGGTGTCTAACAACGCATAGGAAAGGTAATCGGTTCCAGAGCCTCGGATTCGAGATTTTTGTTTTCTGATTCGTCCTCTTAACGTTTCAAACACATCTCCGGGTTTTTCTTGAAACGTTATCAGGAACTTTTCTCCAAGGATAATGCTCAGTTGTTCGTTATGGAGAGTTTTTGTTTTACTGTCATAATGAATCATCTTCAGGACAATGAAAATATAGGAATCAAAGTCCTCAATTTTTGGTCTCTGACCTGTATTGAGGATATCTTCCAACACCAGCGGATGCAGATCAAATATCCGACCGACCTCTCCGATGAATTCAACATCGTGAAGGCCATTGATATTCAGCCATGATACTGTGTCTGTTTCCTTGAAATGAGAGCCGTCTCTAATGTCCGTCAGCTCCTGATCCGTCAGCGTCGTTGAATCATAATCCATTACCCGTGTTTTTACTGTGTCCACCTTAGGGGTCCCTATGAAGATAAGGGAACCCGGACTCTGTCCTTTGCTCTTTTCACGATTTCGTAAAAAACGTGCCATAAGGAGTACCTTTCGATAGAATAAGTTATCCGACAATATCACTGACAAAAAATCAAATCAATCTTCAAATGGAGGAAACAGTGTTTGGCTCCTGAAGTTGTTAAAATATTTCAAAAAAGCCGGCTACTTGGTAAAAAACTCAATTCGGAGATTCTTTTTTCAGGCGATCGGAACCTTTTTTTAAAGATATTCCTCGCATCAAGCGGCCCAAGATGTCAGCCCCGGTGATAATCCTCCTGTTCCTTCCCCAGAGAAGAACAATGTCCTGCACAATGACATCATCCTGGGGCTTGTTCCCCTCAACTTTTAATTGCTGTAATATTTTGCCGATTTTTGTGGACGACTCTTCAATGACTATCGGCTGGTGACAGTACCAGGAGGGGTTCGGTGGAGGGGATTTGAAAAGAGCGTGTCTGAGAAAGCTGTCCGCATCCAGAACCAGAAGCGGTTTGTCGTTCTCTCCGGTTATCACGACCCATTTTTTTCCTGATTTTTCGATTTGCCTGAGAAAGGGATCAAAAGCATTTTGCTCGTATGTGGGGAAAACAGTCTGATTATTAACTTCAGGCAGTTTTATGATACTCATCGGGTCGAGGTCTTCCCCTTCATGGGTGACAGGCAGATCATCAATCGCTAGAAAATTCAATGCGCCCAGGCCCTCTATCTTATCGATGTCCGCATCATCAGACTCCATGTGTTTTTTTAAAATTTCTCTCATATTATGTTCACGAAAATATTGGATGCTTTCCTTGCCAAGCCACCAGTCTAAAAAAAGCGCCGATGTTTTTGTAAAGGGATACAGCATGTACTGGTAAAACCTGAGCACTGGAGAAAGGATAGAAACCATTTTCAGCGCGTTTCGTGAAAAATATGCCTGGGGAATAATTTCTCCCACAAACGTGATGAGCATGGTTGAAAAAAGAAATGCGCTGATTCCGGCAAGAACTGAATTTGACAAAAGTGTCAAAAGGACGTTAATGCCCACATTTCCCCACAATACGGTTGTTAGAATAAAATTTGAATCTTCTCTCATTTTCAGCAGTGTATTCGCATCTTTATTCCCAGAAGATGCCTCTACTTCAAGCCTTAGACGACTGATGCTGAAAAGCGCCAGATTCATCCCGGAAAACATTGCAGACTGGCTGATGCAAAAGACAATACCCGCCCATGTAAAAATACTTGTCATATGACTCTCCGATTTTTCTGAAACCCGTGTTTAAAATTTTAGATGAAAGAAGCCGTTAAAACGATACCAATGCAGATCCCTGCTGCATAAGGCCCTTTCCCAGTGTTTATATGGAGCGGGACCTATTTATTCCGGTTGTTCTTCCACGGTGAGCCCTTGATCTTTTGCCCTTTCTGAGACTTCAATCAGTTTAGCCCTTTCCCTGAGAACGTTTTTATTTGCTTCTTCTGAATTTTTTCTCAATAAGAGAGCTTCTTTTAGATTCCCCATGATTTGGGGATCACCAAGAGAGCTCTCTTGTTCATTCTTTTTGATATAGTCATTGGCAGCTTTGGCCGCTTCATGGGCTTTTTCCTCAGCTGTTTCAACCCGTTTTTCGGCATGTTTCAATTCATCAAATAAAATGGCCAGTTCGCCTGCTTTTCCTTCCTCCGGTTCTGTGTCCAGATCAATTTTCTGGGCAGCCATTGTCATCGTAACGGTTTTTAAGCCCGGCAGGATATTTTCAACTGGAATGTCTTCGAAAGTGAACAGACCATTGCTTTCCATTGATACTGGAATGAAAACAAGGTCAGCATCACCCGAAATTTCCAATACGGTCTTTTGGTCAATCCCAAGAATAATTTTGGGCTCTGCCTGGATCCGTATTTCTTCCAATGTTTTTTTGAGCGATAGAATATTTTCTTCGTTGTTCTGATCCATATGAGAGGCAAGAAGCCTTATTCGGCTTTCTTCCCAGCCTTCATCACGTGTGATCAGATAGGCAAGAAGTATCATCAGGTTGCTGGTATCGCTTCCATCCCACCAAACGTCAATTTTATTGTTCAAATTTTGATCTGATACCTCCACAGGGGAAGGTTTGTGGTCCAGCATTACGATATTGCATTCAGACTGCAAAGCCAGGCGTATGAATTTTTTATAATCAATTATGTCTAAAAGATCTTTTCCTTTCTCTTTTTCATTCCAGTTCAATAAAATCGTATTCGCCTGAATCGGACCAATACCAAAAGACTGGAATAAAACTGACAGGCCATTTGAGATATATTCGGATGAAAGGGACAGGGGAAAGGCATTGATTCCTTTTTCAGAAATGGCGAGTTTGAGTTCTTTCGCTGCATCTTCTTTTAGTTTTAATGCCCGGTACCCCCTTCCTCGAATCAACCTGACTGCGGCGGTCATCCCACTTTTCCCCTCCATAAGGGATGAAAATTTCAGGAGCTCAAGCATGTGCTCTGTATCATTGGACAAGGCCAGGACATAAGGGCGCCAGTCCCTTGGATGTTCGAGGTCCTGTTGGGTGGCAATCAGGTTGTCCCTTACAATTTTCAGTTGGTAAGATCGCCTGCTGTCGGCCCATCTCGCCAGCGTAGAGGTTCGCTTTAAATATTGGAAAATGGCGAATAGTATTGCTGCCGCAGCAATTCCTGTTTTGAAATCAATGGCAAGCATTACTGCCAGGCAAGTGACAAAACCAGCAAGGCTGATTCGTTTGTCATACCATTTGAATCGAGGCCTGAATGACGGGCTTTCTGCCGCAGCTTCATAATAAGTTGCATAGTTAAGAAGCCCGTAAGAAATCAAAAAAAACATGGAGACAACACCTGCGATCAAGTCCAACTGCCCCATCATTACGGTAAAAAAAGCAATACCAAAAGAGAACAGGACTCCCCTCCTGGGGTTGTTGTTTTCTCCATATCCTTTTGCAAACGGATTGAGTACCGGGAAAATTTTATCGCTCGCAAGCGATTGGAGGATTCTAGGAGCGCCAAGAAAAGAGGCCATGGCAGAAGAAAGGGTTGCGGCGATTACGCCTGCATCTATTAGAGGGCCGAACAGTGCGGTCTTTTTCATCACACCATAGTCACCCGAAAGAGCGGCAAGCGGGTTTGAGGCGGCAAAGATAACGGCCACTGAAAAATAAACGATTATTGATAAGGCGACGGCTGAAAATGTGCCTGACGGGAGGCTTTTTCCTGCATCTTTGAGGTCTCCGGACATGCTGACTCCCTGGGTAAATCCCGTAACTGCAGGAAAAAACAGTGCGAACAGGATCCAGAAGCCGGTTTTGGACTCACCAGAAGTCCAGTTCGTAATCAGAAGTCCTGTATCCCATTTTTCTATTCCACCAATGAAAAATGAAATCAGGGCCAGCACGAGGAACACCATCACCACATATTGAAATTTGGTTGCAAGATCCGCTCCTACCCATGCAAGAGCAAATAGAAACACCAGCGCTGTTCCTGCTATGACCTGGGCCAGATGATTCCCGCCTCCTCCGAGAATACTGGACACGGCTTCACCGAATCCAATGCAGTAAAAGGCAATGGAAACGGACTGGGCTAAAAAGAGGACAATCCCAATGGCGCCACCAAATTCGATACCAAGTGTTCTTGAAATAAGGTAGTAGTCACCGCCACCTTTTACTTTCATATTCGTTGCGATGGCTGCCAGGGAAAAACTGGTTAACACCGAGATACAATTTGCCACGGCAATAATGATAAGAGCTCTGGCCAGGCCTGCGCTTCCAACTACATACCCCAGTCGTAAAAAGAGGATGATCCCGAGTATGGTCAGTATACTTGGCGTGAAAACACCGGAAAAAGTTCCGAGTTGACCGGTTTTTGTTTCATCTGTTTTCAACATTGATGTTCTCCCAGATAGCATGAACGATAGAAGGTCCCCATGATTTCGGGCATCAGGGAATGGTATTAGGCGTAACCTATCATGGTACGGCTTGTCGGTAAAGGCAGATTTTTAATAAAAAAGGTTGATAAATTCAAGCTATTTTTTATAGGAAAGCGTCTTAAGTTTTCTGAGCTGATACTCCCTTGTACCAAGGCCAAGAGACTGGGCATAATCAAGCTGATATTCCCAATCCACCTTCGGGTAAAGACCTTTGAATTTATCCTGGCCCGGTGCCAGGTTGGTTTCCAGAACAGTGCCCCCAAGACCCTGCTGCTGGTTAACCAGATCTGCGCCGGCCTGGTCAATGGCCACTGGATCATTGGATGCAAGAACTCCGACATTGTTGATAATCGGGGATTCATTATAGGATATGCAGTCGCATTTGGGTGAAATGTCTGTGATGAAATTAATAAAAAGAGATTTATTCTCTTTGCCCTTGAGTACGCCTTTAGTATATTCCATCATTTTTTCCAGAAAAACAGGGACTGTCTGGTTCCATCGGACACTAATGGATTTTGTCGGGCATCTTACAATACATTCTGCGCACCCAATACATTTTTCTTTGTCAATATATGCTTTTTTTTCTTTGAGGAAGATCGCCTGCCCCGGGCAGTGATTCGCACACTCTGCGCAACCGATACAGGTTTTTCTTTTTATTTTTGGGCTCACATTGGAATGCTGGTCCAGTTTTCCCCTTCTTGAGGCACATCCCATACCCAGGTTTTTTAAAGTGCCTCCAAAACCTGAAAGTTCATGTCCCTTAAAGTGGGCCACTGATACCAGGGCATCTGCTCCTGTAATTTCAGAGCCAATATAGACATGTCTGCAATTTTTTCCATTTATATTGACGGCTGTCTCACTTTTCCCGGTCAGCCCATCAGCAATAATGATCGGGGTTGCATCCATGGATGAGTAGGAAAATCCGTTTTCAATTGCGGTGTGAATATGGGATATGGAATTTGACCGTGTCCCTACATAAAGGGTATTGGCATCTGTTAAAAAGGGGGCTGCTTTAAATGTTTTGATCGTTTCCAGGATCTGCCGGATAAATACCGGCCTGATATACGCAGTGTTCCCTTTTTCCCCAAAATGGATCTTCACAGCAGTTAAATCATGTTCTTTTAAAATAGATTTAATTCCAGCCTTTTTCACCAGGCGGGTTAATTTCTGGGGTAAATTTTCCTTTGACGTGGTTTTTAAATCCATGAAAAATACATCAGCAGTCATATGGGTATCTCCCTGAGGGAAAAAATTAAGATAAATTAAGATTGATTCTAAGAAGAATACGGTATCAAGATAAAAATATCAATATGCTTTGTCCGGATTTGTTCCATTCTAATCCGTCTGCTGGTTGGGTAGTACAATAATAAATTTTGTCCCCTCGCCAGGTTGGGACTCTACGGTAATAATTCCTTTATGATTCTCCACAATGATAAAATAGGAGACATATAAACCAAGCCCGGTGCCCACACCAACAGGTTTTGTGGTGAAAAACGGTTCAAATATCCTGTTCCTGATGTTTTCAGGCATGCCCGGCCCATTATCGGCGATACTTATTTTTACAGATTCTTCTTCCTGCCTGATGGTTATCTCAAATTTTGGCTGATTATCCATGTGGGATGACATCAGCGCATGTGCGCCATTTTTTAGTATGTTGAAAAAAACCTGCTGGAGTTTGCCGGAATCACAAAATACCTCAGTAAGATCAGGTGAATAATTTTTGATGAATTTTATTTTTTTAAAATCAATATCTTTTTTCAGGTCATAGTCTTTTTGCAGGATATCAATGGTTTGATCCAAAATTTCTTCAATATTGCGGGGTGCAAAAACACTGTCACTCTTCCGGCTGAACGTCAACATATTGGAAACAATGTCGGCAGCCCGCCGGCCGGCATTTAAAATGGAGTCCATCATAGAAAAAATTTGGCGTTTTTTAAAATAAAGGGAAAGCTTGTCAAGATCCACGCCTGTCTCTTCTGCTGTCCGTCTATTGGCAGGCAGATCTTTTTCTATCCGGTTTCGGATCACTTGTGCACTTTGAATAATTCCTGCCAGCGGATTGTTTATCTCATGTGCCATCCCGGCGGCAAGCCCTCCGATAGACTGCATTTTTTCAGTCTGGACCATCATCTCTTCCATGTAAATGCGCTGTGTGACATTATCAATTCTTAAAACTGCACCATCAATTATTTTATTTTTAGCTGCCAGATTCTTACCAATTAGGGGATAAATGATAACATCGAAAAAGGCTCTTTCGCCATTTACCTGTGTTTCCAGGCGGTTTGCTTTCTGTGTTTCAGCTTTATCAATGGCTGATGAAATAATGGCCTTCATGCCGGAAAGGAGCGGCAGAATTTTAAAGAGATCTTTTCCATCCACCATCTCAAACGGCTTTTGGACAACTCTGGCGGCTTCATGGTTCCACAAAGTGATTTTCAGGTCAGGGTCTACCCCAATTATGATGGAGGGCATGGCATCAATAATTCTAGAGAGCAGAACTTTTAAAGACACATTGGAATTCTCGGCACTCGATTTGGACTGCTCCAGTTGTATGATGGCCTGCTGCACACTGTCCGCCATTTCATTAAAGGTCCTTCCAAGCACGCCCATTTCATCAGACGAGCCAACATTCAGCCGGTAGGTCATCTCCCCGTTCTGGAATCTTGAAATTCCCCGGATCATAGAAGTGATTTTCCCGGTCAATGCAGACGCCATAAGAACAGCAATGGCTATTACGCAGGCCACCATAATGGCAGTATAAAAACTGAGGCGCACAGCAGTATTATTCAGAGAATTAATGATCAGGTTTTTTACTTCCAAGTTTTGTTCTTCAATGGATTGGACAAACTGCTTTTCAGTTTGATTGATTTTTTCTGCCGTTTCCATTGCAGGTTTGTGAAATTCGTCCACATTTGCACCAATGGTTATAAAACCAAATCCACGGGGGCTTTCACCATACTGTCCTGTATAATAAGGAATGGTAGCTGCTGTGGTCAGTTTTTTAAGGCCACTCCAATGGATGACAAATGACCCTGAACCTCCAAACTGGGTCAGGTTATTCCACCCGTCACACTGGGGTGCAAAGTTCAGGTAACGACAGTCCAGGCCTACCAGCCCGTCCTTTACCAGCTTTTGGGAAAAGACTTTGTCAAGGCTTTGGTTGTCATACTCGGGCATGGATTCAAGGAATCGGTCAATGCCAAGCTCACTGAGCCTGTATTTCTCATAGTAAGCATCTTCCAGCCAGGGGATCGCCGGCAGGCCGGTTTCAGGATCATAGCCCACAATAAAATAATCCCTGGGGTGAGATATGTTGCGTCCTTTATGGTCCCACATAAAAGCGTAGTTTCCGGAACCTGCATCCGAAATTGGTGAATATCGCTCTTCAGTCGGAACGACATGATCCGTGAATTCCATCACATGCGTATGGTCCAGGGCAAGGGTGACATATCCCTGAACCCGATTGTTGACTGTGATAGGTATGGCCCAGCGGATCAGTCCTTTAAATTTTTTGCCGACAGGATTTTCTTTGCCCGCATAGCCTGATGTTTCCGGGTGAAAGTCAATATTTAATTTTTTTGCCCGTTCAGGGGTGTACGGGCCTATCATATCCGTTTTTACATAGGCCCCTATTACCTCGGATACATAAATCTGGCCGGGTTTGAGCTCTTTGAGTTTTATAAAATAATTTTCCGCACGGCAGAATGTCTGATTTTTATCTGATACGTCTTTGAGCCCGGTCGGTAGCAGGTCGGATGTGGTGATTTTTATTTGTTCTTTTCCTGTCAGATCAATGAAGGTCATTTCAAGATAAACAGGTGTGGATTTGACAATACCGGTTTTTTCCGGTGGCCTGTAATGAAAATCCAGGGAATTGTCATTATTCCTGGCTTCAACCTTTTGCAGATCTTTTTTGTTGTTTGGTATAGGCTCCCAGGTATTGTTCTGCCTGTTGAAATTCCAGGGATTGTGAAAGACGACCTCTTTGTTTTTTGAATCTAAAAAGGCCTGATAAGTCTCTTTGTTCGGATTAAGCAGGGCTGCTGTCCGGATGTCTACATCCCGGGCCTTTAAAAAGTCTGCTACCTGGCGGGCTGTATCTGTGGTTAAATGCTCAATGGCTTCTCTGGACCTGACATCCAGTGCTCTGATTGAGTTTGAGGAAGCAAGGCCTGCTACCTGGCGGGTGGTTTGGGTGCTGGCAATGGACATCTCATTGACATGGGATTTCAACGTGTCAAACAGTACAGTAATTTCATTCCATGCAAACCAGGCCAGCACGATGAGCGGGATTACCTTTATCAGTACAAAAATTCCGATCAGCTTATCTCTTATTCCAGGTTTGTAGCTCATTTTTATCTTCCATGCTAGAATTTGAAAACCATATAGTTTCTATCGCACCTGTTTACTAATTAAAAGATTTCTTTTTGAATAATTTAATATATTGTAGACTTAAGTTGGTCATAAACCCAGAATGCCACAAGTTATTAAAGGCGGATAGGGGAAAATGTGAAGATTTTCCTGAAATTTGAGCCGGACCTGAATTTTTTTCTACCGGAAGAAAGACGGCACAGGCGGTTTGAGTATGAACTCAACCGGAGAGCCTCTGTTAAAGATATCATTGAATCCTTAGGTGTCCCGCATACGGAAATCGGACAAATCACATTTGAAGGACAATTGGTTGACTTTTTCTTTATTCCAGTATCATCTGGGACTTTGCATGTTGCAGGCATTTTAATGCCGTTCAATGTTTTAAATCCATCGTATTTGAGACCTGATACATTTGATGAAATCCGGTTTATTGCAGATGTCAATGTGATCCGCCTGGGTCGGCTTTTGATCCTGTTGGGATTTGATGTGGAGTACTCCTCGGAATATTCAGACAGTGAAATTGCTGATATCGCCCAGGCTGAAAACCGGATAGTGCTGACCCGGGACACGGAGTTGTTAAAACGCAAAAAAGTTGTATATGCCAGGCGTGTCAAGTCAGACCTCCCCTATGATCAGCTTGTGGAAGTTGTATCGTTTTTTGGATTAAAGGATGCGGTCTCTTTTTTTTCAAGATGTACCGGGTGTAATGTAGTGCTTGAGCCTGTTGAGAAAGGAAAGATTCTGGATCTGCTTGAACCCAAGACAAAAAAATATTTTAATACCTTTTTTCGCTGCCCTCATTGCCTGAAGGTTTTCTGGAAAGGCTCCCATTTTGACAATATCAAAGATAAAATGTCGCGTCTGGGCCTTTTTATACCGGTATGAATTCTGATGTGGGAATGAATAAAGAAAGCACTCGCGATTGTTGGATGGGCAATTGATATCGACCGGGAGTGCCCCTTTATTCAAACTTGTTTTACCAGATTAGTATTCTTTATTAACTTAATCTGCTTTACCAGTGGCCGTCTACATTTGCTGATGAAGCAAATTCAGGCTCGTTTTCTTTAAAATTCTGAACTGCATCCACGACCCGTCCTTTCTGGTCGTTTGCTACCTTTACCCCGGCACTATCCAGAGCCTTAAAGGCATTTGGACCACAATATCCGGTCAGGAGCACAGACGCCCCTTTGTCACATATTGTTGCTGCTGCCTGGATGCCGGCGCCTTTGAACGCATTAACATTGGGCGCATTGTCTACGGCTTCGCAGGCCATGCTGTCAGTGTCAACAATAAGAATATAAGCAGCCCTTCCAAACCGGGGATCTATTTCATCTTCCAGGTTCGGTCCTTTTGACGTGATGGCAATTTTCATGGCTGGTACCTCCCTCTAATGGTGTTAGGCGGCTCCGCCACCACCTCCGCAGACCTGGTCATTGGTGATTTCAGGAAGGCGTCCTGCAATGAGGTCCTCTACCACCGGCCTGATTTCCGGGCGCTCGGCATCATGGTATACATCAATACCCACCTGGCGAAACCCCATGAGAGGACGCATGCCGATTCCCCCCACGATCAGGGCTGTTACCTGGTTGCTCGCCAAAAGGTTGACCGGCACCATACAGCCACCCTGGACATGCTCCATGTTTTGCAGGGTAGAGACATTTTTAATCTGCCCTTCTTCAACATCGACAAAAGTAAAGGTGTCGCAATGGCCAAAATGACCTGCTCGTGTACTGTCCATTCCGCCCTCACCATTTGATGGAACAGCGATTCTTCCGTTCTGCATAATTATTTTTCTCCTTGTTTCTTCATAAAAGGTTCAATCGAACCGATTTGTTTTTCATGACCGGCTGGGCCATGACATTGTCTAATATTTTTTTCACAGCCTGGCTTGCCTGTGATGTTTCATCAGTTTCAATGATGGATTTTTTCTGGATCATGGATGTTGTAAAAATAGGGTCAAATGGTACCTGCCCGACAACGGCAATGCCTTTTTCTTCCGCTAATGCCTTGATTTTATCCGTCTGTTCCAAATTTAAGTCGTATTTGTTGATACAGGTCATTACGGGTATTTTGAAATGATCTGCCAGTTGGCACACACGTTCAAGGTCATGCCTGCCGGAGACAGTGGGTTCTGCAACTGTCAGTACCGCATCAGCCTGACCTATGGCAGCAATTACCGGACAGCCAATACCCGGGGGGCCGTCCGTAAGGATGAGATCTATTTTCTTTTTTTGTGCTATTTTCAGGGTTTCCTGCCTTACAAGTGTGACCAGGCGGCCTGAGTTTTCTTCGGCAATTCCCAGCCTTGCGTGAACCATGGTTCCGAACCGGGTATCGGAGATAAACCATTTCCCACAGTTCTTGAGAGGAAACTCAATGGCCTTTTCAGGACAGAAATCATAGCAGACTCCGCACCCTTCACATGCAAACGGATCCACACAAAAATCGTGTATCGCATCAAATCTGCACATCTCTTCACAAAGACCGCACTGTGTGCATTTGTCCGGGTTAATAACTGCTTCATATCCTCCAAAAAAATCGCTTTCTTTTTGTATGTCTGGCGAGGCAATCAGGTGGAGATCCGCTGCATCAACATCTGCATCACACAAAATTGCGTTGTCCAGAATTGAAGCAAATGCAGCTGTTATACTCGTTTTCCCTGTACCGCCTTTTCCGCTTAAAATGACCAGTTCTTTCATATGACACCTTCTTTTTGAGCAAGGCGTGTTTTTATTTGCTCAAATAATTGTAAAAATTTTGATTTGTATTCCGGCAGCGCCTGCACAATCAAATCCCCTTTAGCATAGGCTTTTGCAATATTCTTATCAAATGGGATTTCCATGAGAACAGGGACTTTTTCTTTTTTTGCATATTCAGAGACACAATCATCTCCCATTGTAGAACGATTAATGACGATGCCGCATGGAATATTCAGAAGCCTGACTGCTTCAACTGCCAGGGAGAGATCATTCAGCCCAAATGGAGTGGGTTCCGTGACCAGGAGAACAAAATCGGTTTTGTTCATGGATGCTATTACCGGGCATGATGTCCCTGGTGGGGCATCAATAATGGTTGTCATGCTGTTGTCTGCGGTCTGTCTGATTTCTTTTATAATGGGTGGGGACATGGCCTGGCCGATATCCAGTTTTCCATGTATGAAATCTATTTTATTTGACGGGTCAATTTTATTTATTTGTCCAAGTTCAATTGTACCCAGTGACCTTGGGACTTCAGAAATTGCGTCTTCCGGGCAGACAGCCATACATCCGCCGCAACTGTGGCATAACTCGGGAAATGTAAATACGGTTTTCTTTCCCATAACCGCAATCGCATTGAATCGGCAGATTTCCATGCATTTTTTGCAAAAATTGCATTTTGACTCATCAACGGCAGGTACATTTGCAACAACCTGCCGGGTTTCATTTATTTGAGGGTTCAGGAACAGGTGCGCATTGGGTGCTTCCACGTCACAATCCAGCAGTTGAACATTTTCTTCTAAAGAAAATGCAAGATTTGTGGCAACAGTGGTCTTCCCTGTTCCGCCTTTCCCGCTTGCGATACTTATAATCATTTTTCAGTTGCTTCCTTATTTTAAACTTCTTTTATCCTGGGTTTGGGTTTTTGAAGCAGGCCGGATACTTTTTTTATATAATCCATCAGTTTTTGGGCTTCGTCTTGTCCGGATTCCGGAGAAAGCTGCATCAAGACCCCTAAACCTTCATATTTTTCATGGAATAATTTATGAGGCAGTTGGCTGATTACCGCGCAATTCATAAACGGATTGAGGGCAGTTGTTTTTTCAATTAAGGCTTTACCGCTCATATCCGGGAGTTTATCCTCGGTAATCAGAAGATCATATTGCGTTTTTGATAACGAATCCAGCACCATGTCTCCGGAGTGCATTGGTACTAAAGTTATTTCAGCTTTCTGATATTTTTCGATCATATCAGTTGGCTGGTTTTTGTTATTGCTTGCATAAATTGCTTTTATCATCAGGTCGTCCTGTTTTTTTGGTTATACTTGTCAACTGCGTTTTTTATAGTGCAAGGCATATGCCAGCTAATTGTCTGGGATGAATCCTCATTCTATATACTTGAATTCTAAGGGTTTATGGTTGAATTTTAATAAGGGGCCCGTTGGTGTGGCGCTTTAAAGCTACCTGAAGAGTCGCGATGTTCCTCCTTTTTGAGTCGCGTTTGTGCAGCCTCTATGCAATTAAAGCAGCACACAGCCAGGGCTGATTGAGAGTAAACTATAGAGATCTTAATGGAGCGGGAGTGAATGGATTATATATGAGAAAGGGGGGGGGCGGCCGAAGAGCGTGTGAGGAGATTGGGAGCACTCTCCGGCCGGTATGGAAGTTTACATGGCTGTTTCAGGATGAAAAACATTTACATCCTTTAAGTCATCTCCCAGGTATTCCCTTTCATTGGGCCCTAATATACCCAATGAGAGGCAAATCAAAGTCCACATATGAACGACGGGATAATTTCCGCCGTAGTGTTCGCTTAACTCATGTATTTGAGCATGGCAATTGTGGCAGCCTGCGATACAGTAGTCTGCACCAGTGGCTTTAATCTGTTGATCTTTCAATCTGCCATACTCCAAACGCTCATCTTTAAATCCTGATTGCAGAAAACCACCGCCACCGCC
The DNA here is from genome assembly GCA_033851995.1 of Desulfobacteraceae bacterium. Classification (GTDB taxonomy): domain Bacteria; phylum Desulfobacterota; class Desulfobacteria; order Desulfobacterales; family Desulfobacteraceae; genus Desulfobacula. The sequence continues at coordinate 97,682 of JAWSVI010000013.1, forward strand.
GCAGCAATAGTTGTTGGAACGGTTGGGCTGCATATCAATAAAATTTTCTTCGCCAACCACAGATTTGACTACAAAACGCAAATCCTCTGCAATTTCGTCTCCATAACTTTTTCTAACAATCTGGCAGGGATCCTGAACCGTGAATTTGATTTTAAGGTCTTTGTTCCAGTCGGAATTGACCTTTAGTTTACCTTCACGTATCCATTTTGCGTAGTATTCATAAATATTTTTGACATCAAATTCATGTTCAAGATTNNAATTTTTTCAGTCCGGCCCGGACTGAGAAAGTTACGTGCCCTCACTCCGTGTTGAGAAAGGTCTTGGTTTTTAATTTATTGGCCTGGTCTACTGAGGTTCCGGTGACCTGCTTCCAGGCATCATCATCGGCCAGGAACATACAATAGTTCTCACCGGCCCATCCTTTGCTGCCATAGGTCCAGTCCACCCCGGCAAGGTGAAGTATTTTCCATAAAGGAACCATTTCATCCGGTTCGGTGACCGGTTCCCTTGAGTTCTGGTTAAGAAAAAATTCTGCGCCTTCCTTGTCAATGGGGGCCTGCATGTCTGCAAATTCCGGTTGTGCTTCCTGGTATTCTTCCAGTACATCTTCCACAACAAATTCAAAATCTTCAACTGTGGTACCCATGGCAGAGGTGGTTTCATTCTTCAGAGCCATGTCACAGGAGGCCAGTATGCCTTTGGGCCGATCTTCTCTTGGCCGAAGTCCCCTGGCATTGAATATAAGCTGGGGAATATCTATCTGCATAGGGCAGACATAGATACAGCGCTGGCACATGGTACACATCCAGGGCCAGTCAGAGGCAGCAATTTCTTCATCCATACCCAGAACTGCCATGCGCAGAAATTTTCTGGGGTCCATATCTCCAAGCCCGGTTGCAGGGCATCCTGAAGAACACAGCCCACAAGTCAGGCATGCACTCAGGTTCCCGCCTTCAGGCAGTATCTCTTTTACTTTGTTCAAAAACCGGGCTTTTCTTTTGTTTTTCCCCAGTTTAATGACACTTTCTGTCATCGATTCTTCCTTTCAAAAATTATTAATGGTAATCATGGGTTCCGGTCACCACTTCAATACCGGTTTTTTCTTCTATTATATTTGCCAGGTCTTTAGCGCCAGTATATGGGCAGCCCGGCACTGCATTGGCAAGACAGGAGCTCAGATATATCTTATCTGGTTTGATCTGGGAAAGTTTTGCGGCCATGTTGATGGCAGGAACAACGGTTCTGCCCGGGCACTCGCATTTTACAAAAGCAACCACATGGCTTGGATCTTCAAAATTGCCGTCTCCTTCTGCTGCTGCTTTAAGACATCGCCATTCTCCCGGACACCCATAGCCCTGGTCCATATAAGAACCACAACCAACAACTGCTACTTTTTCCATTGTACTATTCTCCTTGTAAACGAAACATCCTATTTAATACCTAAATTCCAGATAGAAATAGCACATTGCATGCCAGAACATGTTTAAGAAAAAAAAGTTTGGATAGCTTATGATTTAAGGATCTTGAAAAAAAGAGGTGGAAGAGAAAAAGAAAGGCAGGTCGCAATGTCGCGACTTTTAATATACTAAGGTCTTAGTTCTGCTACCCCTCGGCCTGTTGAAGGGTCGTAGAATCGTGCTCGCATCCCGGCATGATAAATGACTTTTCAATCCGGTTGTTTCCGGTAAAGCTGTCCAAAAAGTTCTGGGCATTGCCCATCACAAAAGAGAAAAGGCGGATGTCATGCTCTACAATTGTTTCAGCCGGACGGGTGGAGATAGCCCCGCAGACCAGCGCTGATATATTTTTTTCCTTGAAAAGATTAATCATACCCTGCAAGAGGTGAGGATCAAAAGAGAGGTACTCTTTATTGATTACCATCCCATTTTCAATTTCAGTAATTAAAAGTGTTTTAGCTGCATCAAACACGGGTGAGATCCGATTGCCCCATATGGTGATTGCTATTTTCACAATGTACCTCCGTTTTTTAAGCATAAGACCAATGAATCAGTGAACATGTTTAGTGCAAACCCTGTGCCTGCGGGAAATATTCAAGCAGACAAAAAAAGAAATCTTTTTATTTCAACTGGTTAGATAAGACGTCGGGTCTGAAAGATGACTGCTTAGGGATAAAAACAGTTGCAACCCCACGACCGGCAGGGTTGCACACTTGCTTTCCTTGGTTTTTTTACAGCTTCATACCCAGTTTCTTAATTCGCCTGAAAAGCGTGCTTTTGTGAATGCCCAGATCCCTGGCTGCAGCATTCCGGTTGTAATCGTTTCTTGCAAGTGCGTCGGAAATTAGTTTTATCTGTGCAGTTTTTACCGGGTCTTCTTCAAGGCCCTGGTCTGTCCTTGACACGTTATTCAATGACAGGGAAGCCGGAAGGTGTCTAATGTTGATATACCCTTCTGCACATAGAACAAAAGCGTGTTCTATGATATTTTCCAACTCCCGGATGTTACCGGGGAAATTATGGGCCATGAATGTCTGGAGTACCCCCTTATCAATCCCCTGGATGAATTTGCCCTGGCGCATGTTCATTTTGTCAATAAAACTCTCCACAAGAAATGGGATATCTTCCATGCGCTGCCGCAAAGGGGGAAGGGTCAAACGAATAACATTGATCCGGTAGTAGAGATCCTGCCTGAATTCATTTTTTTTGACCAGCTCAGACAGGTTCTGGTTTGTTGCAGCAATAATCCGGATATTGATTTTTTCTTTTTCAATTCCACCCAGCGGTATGAATTCTTTTTCCTGGAGAACCCTTAAGAGTCTGACCTGAAAAGCCGGGCTGGTTTCACCGATTTCATCCAGAAAAATGGTTCCTTTATCAGCCAGGGAAAACTGGCCGGGTTTATCCTTTCCTGCATGAGTAAATGCCCCTTTTTTGTACCCGAACAGTTCTGATTCAAGAAGGGTGTCGGGCAGGGCACCGCAGTTGATCGCCACAAAAGGTTCGTTTTTGCGATAGCTCATATTATGTATGGCTCTTGCCATCAGCTCTTTTCCAGTGCCGGTTTCTCCTTCTATGAGTACAGAAGAATCACTGTCGGCTATCTGTGGGAGTATATTGAAAATGGCTTTCATGGCATCTGAGGTAGACACCATATCCTGGATACTCACTTTTGTGGAAAGCTCTTTTCTCAGTTCCTCAACAAGCGAATGGTCCCTGAAGGTTTCCACCCCGCCGATAACATCCCCGTTTTTGTCTATTAAGAGAGAAGTAGACGCTGTTATGGGGATCCTTTTTTTATCACTGTTAATGATATAGGCTGACGTGCTGATGAAAGGGCGTCCGTCTTCCATGGTTTTTTTTAAAGCACAGTCTTCTTCACACATGTTGGAGCGGAATACTTCCCAGCAGTGCTTGCCAATAGCATCTTCACGGGAGATCCCTGTAATTTCTTCTGCTGCCCGGTTAAAAGAGGTGATTTCCCAATTGTAATCTATGGTAAATACTCCGTCGGATATGCACTCCAGGATAACTTTGGTGGTATCTTCGGTCAGGCGGCCAAATATTTTTTTGTTTATCATTAAAAACTCGTTTGTCCTGCCGGGGCAGGGCTTTTATCTTTTCACAGGTTTTCTTTATAAAAAGTTGTGACCTGATCAAATATTTATTAATGCTTAATTTTACTTTATAGATGCTTTTAAAGCAAGTGTTATGCCATGGGCTTTTATGACATGGTCTGCAGAAGCCTGAAAAGCGTTCTTCTGGCCAGGATATCTCCGGAAATTACGCCGACAACCTTATCATCCTCTACAATCGGCATGGCGGAAATTTCCCGTGTTTCAATTTTTCGAATGCAATCCAGAATGGTTGCCTCAGGATGGCTGGTGATCACGTCCGCAGTCATGATTTTGGTTAACGGTGCGTCCATGGGAAGTTTTAATGCCATGGCCTTTGTGATGTCCCATTCAGTAACAATGCCAATGAGCTTGCCTTTTTCTGACACCACATTCACAATCGGAACATGGGCCTCGACCAGGAGTTTTGCTGCCGCTGTAATGGTCTCATCCAGGCTGATGGTGGGGGCATCTTCCATGATATCTTTTGCTTTTCTTGATTTTTCTTTTAAGGCAATTCTCTGGACACTGATTTGTTCAGCAATTTCACAGGGCAGGCTGTCAGCATCTTTAATAAGGCCTTCAATGAGTTCTTCCATGTTCCGGCGGATCACCTCTTCAAGTTTATTTACTGCAGCCTTGCGCCTGGATTCGGCAAGGGCAGTAAAATCATCGATGTTCTTTTGAAGCCAGTTTTCTATGGCTTTGGGATCACCCAGAATATTTTTAGGGATCAGGAGATGATCAGGTGTCGGGATAATTCTTTCGTGTGCGGCATAAATAACCCCGCCGGAGTTAACCAGATAATCTGTGGCAATAAGCACGCCTTTGTCCCGGTATACATATCGTTCCATCCTTCTCCGGGCTGCTTTTTTGGCGGGATCTGGTGAATAGGTGTTGGCCCCTTCAACAATGATTTGCCATGTTCCCATCCGGTCACATGTCATGGATGGGTTGCTTGCAGGGTGGACGTCCAGGTAATTGGGTACAGGAGACGCCGGGATCAGGCAAAAGGCTGATTCGGTTAGCAGATTATCCTGGGCATTGGAAAAGACTATGTTGTCAGAAGTTTGTGAGGCGTTGTGTATCATATGGTCATGAAAGAATTTGGCAGTTACGGCTCCAAATGTTTTCCACATATCAAAAAGTTCTTTTAAAGGCAGGCCTTCCGGACTAAGGAGATATCCGCTTTCATCACTGATGCCTTTGACAAGGGGCGGGTTGTCCGGGTCATAATCATGAAACAATCTTGCTGCATGGGCACCGACTGCCCCGAATCCCTGTATCAGGATATCCATCTGGGATATTTTCGGGACCTGAATATGCCTGAACTGGGGTAGCTGTTTTAACCTGGGCAGGTATTCCAGCAGGGCATGGGTGGCCACGACCACTCCGTTTGCCGCACCACCAAGCTCGTCAATCCGGTTGCCGCCCATATCTGCAGGCTTGGACACAACATAATTCAGCCCGTTTTCAATGGCAAAGGTTTTCATGTCCGCATCGTTGGTACCCACATCCGGGCCGGGAATGTATATCTTGCGATAGCGTTTGAGCAGTCTCCCAAATCCCCTGATGATATCCCTGCGACTGTTTTCCTCCATATTTTCGGGCCGGACAATTCCGGATTTTCCACCGCCGAATGGCAAGTCTGCCGCTGCATTTTTCAGTGTCATCCCTCTGGCCAGGTTATGGATGATATCCGGGGTGACATCTTCGAGCATCCGGGTTCCTCCCATGGACGGCTGGCCCATGGCCAGATTATCCACCACAAGATATCCGCCAATCTCAAGCGGGTTTTCATCATCCCACATGCACGACACCAGTCTGGGGCCCAGCCGGTCCACTTTGATGCCAAGACGCAGAAGACGTTCGACATCTAAGGGGCCGAATTCTAAAAATCTTAAAGGGCCGTCAATGATCAGGCGGCGTTCCCGGATATTTGGGGGCAGGGCATCATTTAAAAAGGCATTCATCTGTTTTGGAATCATTTGATATGTCCTTTACCCGAAGGTTAGTATTCAGGCAGCGAATTTGACTGTTTCGCTGATTTAAGGTAGATCCGATACAATAGATGAGCTATCTTAAAAATAAACAAATCAGAGGGAAAAATAAAGGGTTTTTAAATGAAAAATCAAACGCCGCCTCCTGAATTTGAGGTTTTGGAAAATATTTATGCATTATATGAACAAGCCCTTGGTGAGGTGGATGCAGTGTGTAAGAAAGGATGTGCTTCCTGCTGCACCTGTAATGTCACCCTGACCAGTCTTGAAGCATCTTACCTGGCAGACTCCCTTAGCCGGGAAACCAAAGCTGTGTTAAAAAAAAATATTGAAAAATTATTTCCCGAAAAAAGATATATTCCTGAAATGACCACCAACAGGTTTGCGAGGCTGTGCATGGAAGGCAAGGATATTCCTGAAGAGGAGAATGATCCGGCCTGGGGGCGCTGCCCTGTGCTCAAAGAAGAAATGTGCACTGTGTATGATGCCCGCCCGTTTGGCTGCCGTGCCCTGATGTCTCAAATCGACTGTTCCGAAAATGGGTATGCGCAGGTGCCGCCGGAGGTGATGACCATGAATAATGTTTTAATGCAGGTGATTGAGCATGTAGATCAAAAAGGGATATCCGGCAATTTTTCAGATATCATGCTTTTGTTTCTATCCGATGAGCCTCCTGCTGGCAACCTGAGGGCTTTTGCAACTCAGCATAAAGGAAAGCATTTGCTTTTAAATGAGAAAATACCTGTCTTAATGATCCCACCGGAGCATCGCCAGAAGCTTGCCTCATTTATCGAGAAAATTTCCAGTATTCTTAATAGCCATCAAGCCTGAAAAAATACAATAATTTCATGACTCAAGGCAGAGAAGCCATGAGTCATGAAAAAAGCACAAAAAATAAAGGGGTCGTTTATACAACAGGAACAGAGTTTGGATCTGGATCTGTAAAATCAGGCTGCCGTTTTTCAAAGTTGGCCATGACAGCTTCTATATTATTTTCTTTTCCCATAAGGGAGGTTTCCAAGGCAGATTCCATGAGCAGCCCTTTAGCAGAATCTCCGTGCCAGACACTGTCCAGAAGTTTTTTAGCCGCCCGGATGGCATGGGGGGATTTATATGCGATCTCTTTTGCCAGGGCCATGGCATCTTCATAAGGTGTATCGCTTGTGCGCGTGATAAGATTAAGCTTTGCGGCTTCTTCCCCGGAGATTATTTTTGCGGTATAAATCAGTTCTTTTGCCACATCCAGCGGAATAAGATCCCGGATAGTCTGCGTGGCAGACATGTCCGGCACAATGCCCCAATAGAGTTCACGAATGGATAACTTGGCATCCGGTGCTGCTATACGGATATCAGCACCCAGTGCAATCTGACAGCCACCTCCTATACAGGCACCGTGAACAGCTGCGATCACCGGTATGGGGAGTTCTTTCCAGCCATAGGCCACGTGCTGTGCCTGGTTTGTAATTCCGTCTTTATAACGCTCTATGAGTGTCTGCCCGTCTTTTTTGACATCCCGCTCACCCATTTTTGCAAAGGTTTCCATATCCAGACCAGCGCAAAACCCTTTGCCTTCACCAGACAGCACCACTACCCGGACACCGGGTTCTACAGACAGCTTTTGAAGCATATCGGATATGGCATTAAACATATCCGGGTTGAGAGCGTTAAGTTTGTCCGGGCGGTTAAGGCGAACATCTGCGATATGATCATTTATTGAAATAGTTACTAACTCTGACATGTTGCTTGTTCCTTGTTTGAATAAAGATGTTATGGTTTTAAATGTTTACGGCTTTAGATTTTTATCAGCCCTGTTATTTCAAAACAAGGAAATAATATTACCTGCTAACAAATTCAGCGCAAAATGTCTCAATTTTCCGGTTGAAAAATCCGGCGATGTTTTCTGCTTCTTCTTTGCTGATCATGGGAATATCTTTACTCAACTCAGCTATTTCTTGATCAGGTATCTCTGTTAATTTATTAATGGCAAACCCATCCACTTCTCCATCTTCCAGAAGGATGCCGCATCCACCGGCAGCACCTACAAACTCATCTTTAAAAAAAATCGGCACAACAATCTTGGCAAGGCCGGCATCGCACTCTCCAATAACTGCTTTTTTACTCTGCTGGGCCTGGTTGGCCATATTCATGTGGGCAGTGGCGCAGATAAATGTTTGTCCTTTATCCGTGGATTTAATCTTTGGGCACAGGGCATTTGCAAAATCTTTGGTATTTGTGATGCGTATACCTTTTGTGTTAAACACTGCACTCTGAAGGTTGAAGGTTTTAAAAGCTTCTTTTTCCAACATTGCCCATGTTTCGAGAGGAGCGATATCTTTTAGTTCCATTGCGAATCTCCTGTTTTAAAATGTAATAAAAGTGCTTTCGAATCTTTTTTAAACTGGAATTGCAAGGCACATGCCAGATTAAGAAATGGCATATGCTGATCTGGCGTATTCTTTTTATTTCAGTGGCTTATGAGGGTCTTAGAAGAAAAGGTTAAAAATAAATTAGAATCAGACAGAGAGATTTATACAGAAAAGTCTTATTTTTGCGACTATTTATGCTCGGATAAGGTGTCTCCTTCGCGACTGTTTTGTAAACGGTGGTGCAAATAGTGCCTGTCAGTTCTCATTTGCCAGAATCCATTTTTCTTTGTTTTGTCCAGAAACAACGGCTACTGAAAAATAATGCAAAAGCGATTGACAGCTCCAAAACAGCCAGTGCGATGAGCGCGATATTTTTTCCCTGGGCAACAACGGATAAATATTTACCCAATGTAATCATTAAAAACAAAAAGAAAAAAAATCGTTTTCTATAAAACTGCCATATCTTGGGCTTTATCAATAAATTTATTCGTTCAATGTTTTTTTTGCCTATATTATAGAAAAAGTATTTTGCTTTTATCTTTCCTAGTACAATTCCACAAAAGACTGCCATCAGGACAAACAGCTGGTAGGTCCCATTCTCAAGTGCCGCAAGGAATAACCTGCCACTTTTTGTTATTAAAACAACAACACCGGTGTACCACACAAGCGCGGCTAATTTTATTAAAGTATTGGGAGTGGTATTTAACATAGGATTTTAATATCAAACTTTTATGGAATAATAAACTTTGATTCTGTATTTATAGCTCTTTGCAGCTTTTGTGTTAAACCGGGCTGAGCAAAGTATTAACGTTTTTATATTCGTGAATATCAGTTTTTTATCAGGCACAATATATGGTTGGTCAGCAATTTCTTATGAAATGCATTAATAGTAGACATGGGGGGACAATCAGGTATCGCTGCCCAACACATCCCGTATTTTCTGCGACATCTCCTCACGGAGAACCGGTTTGAACAATAAGGCCTTAATGCCTATTGCCTGAGCCTTTTGTGGGGTTGCAAATTCGTTGTAACCTGTACATAGTATAATAGGTGTCTCCGGCCTTATATTTAACACTTCTTTTGACAATTCCATTCCAGTCATTTGGGGCATGGTCATGTCTGTAATAATCAGGTCAAAGTTATCTGGATTTTTACTGAACGTACCAAGTGCTTCCTGGCTGCTCGAAAACGCCGATAATTGATACCCGAGATTTTTTAATGACTGTTGCATCATATTTAAAATATCATGATCATCATCAACCAAAAGAATGTGCTCACTGCCTGTTTGAAGTATGATATTCGATTGATCTGATTTTTCCTGAGTATTTTTATGGACTTTAGGAAAGTAAATTTTAACACTGGTTCCTTTCCCTGGCTCACTTTTGACCTTAATTTTCCCATGGCCGCTTTTTACTATACCATGAACAACAGACAATCCAAGCCCGGTTCCTTCTCCCTTTTCTTTGGTTGTAAAATACGGATCAAAAATTTTGTCAAGGGTGGCCAGATCCATTCCATGCCCCGTATCTTTAATTTCGAGCAATAGATAATCTCCCGGATCTAATGAAATGTCAGAAAAAATAAAATCTTCCTGCATGATTTTATGCTCTGTAAGAGAAACAGTTAAAGTCCCGCCTGTCTCTCTCATCGCATGGTATGCATTGGTGCAGAGATTCATGACAATCTGATGAATCTGTGTGGCGTCTGCCAAAATGACACCCAATTCACTGGGTATGTTTTTTATTATCTCTATTGTTGTCGGGATGGAGGACCTTAAAAGCTTTAGCGCTTCTTTGATAACTATTTCCGGCCGAAGCGGCTTCATTTCCATATCAGTTTGTCTGCTGAAAAGCAGAATCTGATTTACAAGATCTTTTGCCCGCAACGCTGCTTTTATAACCTCATCTTGCATCTCTACGGCCTGCGTTTCTGCCGGAATTTCCATCTTAACAAGTTCAGCAAATCCTAAAATTGCAGACAGGATATTATTAAAATCATGGGCAACGCCACCAGCGAGAGTCCCCATTGCTTCCATTTTCTGGGACTGCGCAAGCATAACCTCAAGTTTTTCTTTTTCTTCTTCTGCTTTTATTTTTTCCGTCAGTTCAATTCCTGTACCAACGATAAAGCTCTCCCCATCGTGCTCAAAATGCCTGACTTGGTATAGAATGGGAATACTCCCTTTGTTTTTTGTCTTCGCTTTTAACTGGATAGTGGCGTTTCCTTTTTCAACAACTCTCTCCACAACCTGATTTAATCTTGGTAGATCATTTTCATCTATAACGTTGGTCATAGGAGTGTTTTTCAGATTGCGTGAAGCGCCAAAAATCTTCTTATGCTGCTGATGGTTCCATTGCTTCAATACATATTGCCCGCCTTCAAACTTATACAAGAAAAACGCTCCGGGCAGGCTTTCAATAACATAATTAAAAAATTTTTTTTCCTTGATAAGATTATTTCTTATTCGGACCTGCTCGGTAATATCCCTGCCTTCTGCCAGAAGAGAGATCACTTTCCCGTTATCATCCAGGATAGGGGATAAGTTAAAATCCACATAGACTGTCCCCTCTTTTTCACTTCTATGCTCAACCTCAAAACGACAGAACTCTCCATTGGAACTGTCATGAATTGCTTTTTTTAAACGATTTTTTGTTTCTTCATCTGTCCACCAGGAGGTTTCCCAGAATAACTTTCCAATAACATCTGCTTCCCTCTTACCGATCATTTCCAAAGAAGAACGGTTGGTTTTTGTCACCTTTCCATCTGAGGACAATGTTCCAATAAGCTGAAAGGTATTATCAAATATTGCCTGAAGCTCACGTTCGGTTTTGTGAAGCTTTGCATTTTGTATGCGGATCTCTTTCAGGGAGGCCCAAACAATCCAATAAAGAAGTGTTAAGAGGACGAAGGTTAAACCAACGATTTTTAGAATATAGGTTATCTGTTCCTTACGGATGTCAGCCATATATTGGCCGGTACCGATATAACATCCTAATTCTGGGATTCCGATAACATAAGATATTTTCTCCTGGGGAGAGGCCTCACCCGGTCTTTGATAATAATAAGATACAAACCCCTGGCCTTCTGGTGACTTTGCCGCTTTTACGAGATCTCTTATAATATATTTCCCGTAGGCGTCTTTCAGCCCCCATGAGTCGGTCATTTCTTTTTCAGGCTCAAATGGCTGTACCAGCATAATGCCATCATAAGCACTCATAAAAATATAGTTTCTACCCGTATGGTCATTGTAAACCATCTTTCTAACAGTGTTGCGAACTTGCTCAAGGGTTTCTTCAATAAAAATATCCTGATTTCGATACGCTACAAGTATTGGTTCAATAGAGTTTTTGGCAATCTGAACAACTTCCTTCATGTGCCTCAGTCTTTGATCTTTAGTTTTTTCCATGTATTGGTAGGCAAGATAACCGGATGAGGCAGCAAACACAAAACCAAGAAGCAAACCTATGTGGATGATTTTAATTTTTGTTGATTTCGCAATCGACGGGTTGTTTGTATCATTCATTTCTTCTTGCCTTTTCAAAGTATATTTACTACCGGATCTTCGCACTTTAGTAGATGACATACCAGGGTTGCAATATCGTATATTATGAACGGTTCACCCGATTTAAACCGGGGTGAAACCTGAACGACTTGTGTCTCCAGATTTGCTATTTCTTTATCATACTCGATACCATCTCAGTTGGCAAATTTTCCAAATGTGCCATGCAGCATCATGAGAAATATTAGCAACATTTTAGGGTTGATAGTTTTATTCAGCTTCCTATTGTAACCCACTCCATGAGCAGGCCTGTGTTCGTATCCAAGAAACTTGACTTTAAGGTGCCAATTATATTATTAATCTGGATCATTAAAAGAAAAAATATTAACCAGTGAAACTAATCTAATTGTGGGGAATACTCATGGGTAAAAATATTGTAGAAAAGATAGATCAGCAGGTGGAAATTAAAACCATACTGGTGAGTGTATCTGATAAATCCGGGTTGGACAGCTTTATTCCCGGCCTGGTTGAAATAAATCCGGATATACGGATTCTTTCAACCGGTGGAACCTATTCAAAGATTAAAGAAATTTTAGGGAGCAAAGCTGATTCCTGTCTGAAGAAGGTATCTGAATATACCGGCCAGCCTGAAACCCAGGGCGGTCTTGTCAAAACCCTTGATTTTAAAATATATTTGGGACTGCTGACTGAAACATATAATGATGCCCATCAGGATGACTTAAAACGTACAGATGCCAGTGCCATTGACATGGTTATTGTAAATCTTTACCCATTCAGTGAAACCATTGCTAAAGAAGGTGTTACTGTGGAAAATGCAAGAGGAAACATAGATATTGGCGGGCCAACCATGATACGGGCTGCAGCCAAAAACTTTATCAGGGTAGCATCGGTTGTTAATCCGGAAACCTATCCTGCAATTCTTGAAAAATTAAAAGCAAACGATGGGAAGCTGGCCCTTGAAGACCGGTTTGATCTGGCAAAAAAAGCATTCGAGCATACTGCAGTTTACGATAGAACGATTTGTGATTACCTGACTGCAATGTCTGACGATGATGTTAACAATTGCTATAAAGGAGAATAATCGCCATGGCTGAAGATCTCAAGAAAATGTACAAAACCATTATGGATGATCATTTCACACCCAACATGGAAGTTTCTTTTGTGGATGGTGACAAACGCCAGACTTTATTCTATGAAAAGGTCTCCTGGGTGATTGAAGGCGTGGAAAAAGGATTAAGGTATGGTGAGAATCCCGGACAGGAAGCCGCTCTTTATCGTTTGGTTAACGGGAACCTGGCCCTTGGAGATGCCCAGACGATTGCTGCCGGCAAATACCTGGTATCGGATATTGAACTGCTCCAATCAGGAAAGCACCCGGGGAAAACCAACCTGACTGATGCGGACAATGCCTTGAATATTTTAAGATATTTTACCGACACGCCGTGCGCGGTTATTGTAAAACATAATAATCCCTGCGGTGCGGCACGTGCTCAAAGCCTTGAGGATGCGTATCAAAAAGCCTATATGGCAGACCGCGTAGCAGCATTCGGCGGATGCATTGCACTGAATAAAGCTGTGGATAAGGCCACTGCAGAAGCCATTGCAAATCAATATGCAGAGGTGGTTGTGGCCCCGGAATTTGAAGATGGTGTAATTGATATCCTTGGAGCAAGAAAGAATTTGAGGGTTATCCGTATTAACGCCATAGACAAACTCCAGACATTTATCGGCCAGCGGGTGATTGATTTTAAAACCCTTATGGATGGCGGCATGGTTGCCCAATGGTCTTTTGTTCCGGAGACACTTTCTGAAAAAGATTTGATCGTGGCATCTACAGAATACAAAGGCAAAGAATATACGGTCAACCGCAAACCTACAGCACAGGAATATGAGGATCTGCTGTTTGGATGGCTGGTTGAATCAGGTATCACCTCTAATTCAGTAATTTATGTTAAAGACAATGTCACTGTCGGAATCGGCACGGGAGAACAGGATCGTGTAGGTGTGGCGGAAATTGCTGTTGACAAGGCATACAGGAAACTGGCAGACCGCTACTGTTTTGAACGTTATGAAATTTCGTTTGCTGACCTGACGGATGAAGATAAAAAAGCTGAAATCGAAAAGGATGTCAAAGAGGTGAAAGGCGGTCTGATTGGATCAGCCATGGTCTCTGATGCCTTTTTCCCATTCAGGGACGGAATTGATGTCGGGCTTCGCCAGGGGATCAAGGCTGTTGTCCAGCCCGGCGGATCTTTAAATGATTATCAGTCCATTGAGGCATGTAATGAAAATGATGCAACAATGGTGTATACGGGACAAAGAAGTTTTAAACATTAAAAAATAGTCTGTATAACATTTTTCGGTACACGTTTTTCAGTAAAAGAACAAAAGCGCAGGAGCTTGATTAAAAAGGCCCTGCGCTTTTATTATGCGAAAAGGGAAAGCTGGCCACGTCTGGCATCTGCATGCTGAATAGTCACCTGGATGATATCTCCATGTTTAAACTTTATTCCGCTGGGCGGCAGTTTGGTTTCCAGCATGAATTCTTTGATCAACACATTGTAATGATCCCTGTGTGCATCAAGAACCATGGCTTCATATTCTTTACCTTTTTGGGATTCCAGGTATTTAATAATCCAGTATCGTTTTCTTGCGAACTGAACCCGACCTGCATTTGATACGGAAACCGATATGGCCTGGATTATGTTTTCCAATTCTGATTTTGTATAAGCCTTACCATATCCCAAAATTGCCTTGATCTGCCGTTGTGTCAAAAGGTCGTGGTAACGCCTGATGGGGGATGTGGCAGTTGTGTAAGCCTTAACGCCCAAGCCTGCATGGATTTCGGGATTGGTTCCAATAACAGCACGGCTCAATTGTTTCCTTTGCATGAAATTCAGGCTCAGGGAAGTTTCAATCCCTTTAAAAAGCCTCTGTTTGGGTTGGGACTGGGAACGGAAAACCGCCGGCATGTTATGGTTTGCTAAAAATTGCGCCATCAGGGAATTGGCAAAAATCATCATCTCTGATACCAGCATTCGGGAGGGATTTTCACGGTCTACTTTTGAATAACCAATTTCACCGTTTTCTTCCAGCCAGACATTGACTTCCGGCAGGGTGATCTGGATGGCGCCGGCTTTCAGCCTTTTTTCACGGAGCAGGGTGGCCATTTTATATAAAGTAGTGATGGGGTCATTCTTACCGTTGAGCAGATTGGCTTCAGCATAGCTCATCTGGTTATGAACTTTGATAATGCTGGGGATAATGTCAAATTCTTGAATTTCAAAGAATCGGTTCATCTTAACGATGGTACTGATTCCAGGTCTGATCTGTCCTTCTTTCAAACTGCACAGATCTTCAGATAGGCTGGGAGGCAACATGGACAGCTTGTCATCAGGCATGTATATGGAACTGGCCCTTTCCCTTGCAGCAAGATCTATGGGGTCATCATTTTTAATATATGCATCTACATCAATAATATGAATGCCAAGAGTATATCCCGTATCCGTATTTTCAAGGCTGATGGCATCATCAAAATCCAGTGTGGACTGGCCATCAATGGTAATCAGGGGAATATCAGTAAGATCCTTACGCAAAGGGTCTTCTGAAAAATCTATTTTGTTACCGGTTAGTTTTTTTTCATACTCCAGGACATTTTGTGGAAACTGGGTTGGTATTTCCAGCGCAAGCAGCTCAATGTTCTGATCCTGGTTCCAAATCCCGGCTTTGACAAAGACATTAAATAATTGTTCCGGCGAGTTCAGGGGAGAGCGTTTGATAATATTTCTTGCCGTGAGATATTGGGGCGCATCCGTGTTGAAAAGAAAATAGGATTTTAAAATATTGATAATGTTTGGATCAACAGTTGAAGGGGAACCATTTTTGTTGTTTAGAACGTTATTAATCCATGTTGATCCCTTTTGGGCCATGAGCTCTTTTCTGTGAGCATCTTTAATCTGCCTTTTTCTGGCCTCCACCTGATCTGGAGAGTATGGTGCAAATATTAAATTGTTAAATTTAAAATACAGGCGGTCTTTAAAAAAAGCACGGATGACTGCAGATTCATGATCAGATGTCAGGGGGGGGTCAAAACAAAAAAGGGTCATGGTTGAAATATCAATGTCACCAGACTCCTCATGAAGAATTTCCCATAATTCTTTTATGTTGATGGATTCGGAAAGCTTTGTACGGTTTTTTGTCAGGGTTTTTAAATGAGTTACTATATCATTCCGCGCAACAGTGGTATCAAGGCGAGCTTCAGAGATATGAGACAACCGTTTTTCTGAAAAGTTTACTTCCCGGTTGTTCTCATTGAGTAATCGAAGTCTGCCATTTTTGATTTGCAAAATAACCGCTGAAATTATTTTCTGCTGGTCTATATACTCTACAATACTTCCCGTGATCATAATTTGGACAATAACAGGAAGGCCGGTTCTTGTCAAATATCGAAACCCGTTGAAAATCTTGAAAACCAGAGGCCAGTGCGCTATTATGTGGGCATGGTAAACGCATGGAATAAAAACAAAAAAAAACAGGGTAAAACAGGAAAAAACGGTTTGCCGGTTTTTGATTCTGACAAAGATTTTTTGGAAATTTTTGAAAATAAATTAAAACCATCTCATGAAAGTGATCCAAAGCCTCTGTCAAAAAATAATTTAATAAATAAGCATGGCGTTCCTGTGCTGGATGCGCAACCTCAAAACGAAAGTCATTCTGGTGATGATGAAAAAGAAGATTTTGAAACACTGTTGAATGAATATTATAAAAGTCAGACTTCTAATCCACTTAAAATTAAAAAGCCGGACCCGGTTCCTCTCAAAAAGAGACTTAAGCGTTACCCGCCTGTAGAAGTAGAACTTGATCTACATGGTTTCAGGGCGATTGAAGCTCAGGTTAAGGTTGAATCTTTTATTCAAACCTGTAAACATCAGGGATTTTTTACGATAAGGATTATTGTAGGAAAGGGCCTCCATTCAGATGAAGGTCCTGTATTGCCGGATGTTGTGGAAGATGCCATCCAAAAGATGAAATCCCGGGATCTTGTCATCTGGCATGAATGGGACCGGAAGAAGAAGTCAAAGAGCGGTGCTCTAATTGTCTATCTAAAACAATTCGATCAATTCGATTAAAACTTCCTTGCAAAAAAATTTTACCTTTAATTCAGGTAACTATTATTGTTGGATCAGCGTTTTCGGAGCTGGTACTTTCTGACTGCACGGTTATGCTCCTGGATGGTTTTTGAAAATTTATGAGTGGTGTCTTTTTTTGAAACAAAAAACAGGTAATCACTTTTTTCAGGATACAAGGCGGCTTTGATGGAAAGCTCTCCCGGGCTGGCAATAGGTCCTAAAGGAAGCCCTTTTATCTTGTATGTGTTGTAGGGAGTGAGCATTCTTAAATGCCTGCGTTTAATGTTGCCGTCAAAGTCTTTAATTCCATAGATAACGGTCGGGTCGCTTTCCAGGCGCATATTTTTTTTCAAACGGTTGTGAAAAACTGAAGAGATCAGTGGCCGTTCAGAGGCATCTCCGGTTTCTTTTTCTATGATAGATGCCAGGGTGACGACCTCATGAATATTAAATCCGAGTTCACCTGCCCGTGTTTTCATGGCTGGTGTAAATATTTGTTGAAATCGGTTAACCATGGTTCGGATAATATTTTCACAGGATGTCTTTCTGGGAAAAAAATAGGTGTCCGGAAACAAATATCCCTCAAGGGAAAGGGATTTAACCCCCAGTTGAGTGATAAAAGATTTATCATGACACAGCTCGATAAAACGGGTTTGGCTGCATGACTCTCTTATTTCAAACGCAGATGCAATCTGTTTGATGTCCCATCCTTCCGGTATGGTAATTTTATATAATTTAACCTTCCCTTTTAAGAGAATATCCAGAATTTGGGCAGGGGATTTTGAGGCAGATAAAATATATTCACCTGCCTGAAGTTTTTTCCCGGCATCTTTCATTCGGGCGTACAGTTTGAAGCAAGTGCTGTCTGCTATGATGGATTGTTTTTCCAGGTTATTGGATATGAGGGAGAGGCTTTGGCCCGGAGCGATTGAAAACACAATGTCAGCAGCATTGGAGTCAGAAGGTGTTTTAACAAACGAGTCTATTTTGTAATATAAGGCAAAGCCGGCACTAACTGTTACAAGACAGATAATCAAAAACAGAATTGTAAAATTTTTTAACGATTTTTTTGACTTTGGCATGGTTGCGATAATTATAAATAGTAAAAGGGTATCGTATAGAGATACCCTTTTACTATAAAAATAACTTAAATAACAGCGTTAATCTCAGCTGGTTTTATCAATTGGAAAATCCGTATCCGGATTGTAGCAGATGCGGCAGCAGTTAAGGCAGCGGTCCGCTTCTTTTTGCGCCTGATCTTCCGGAAGAACAAGATCAACCTCAATCATTGAATCCAACCTGTCCTCAACATGGATTTCCGGCATCTTGGCCCGTGGGGTTTTTTTGATGCCATCCACTTTTTCAAATATGGATTCTTTAATGTTTTTATTTAATAGTGAATTTTCTACTGGTTCGACAGGTTTACCGTTCAAGAACAGATCAATGGATCTTGCAGCCCGGCGTCCACTGCCAATGGCATCCACAACCAGGGCTGGTCCGGTTGCCACATCCCCAGCCGTAAAAATATAGGGGATTGAAGACTGCAGGAGTTCAGGGTCGTTGTCAATCGTATTCCAACGGGTCAGTTCCAGTTCAGTCATCCGTTTGCTGGTGGTATCATCTTTAAAAGAGGTGTCTGGCGCCTGACTAATAGCAGAGATGACCATATCAACATCCAACAGGGTTTCTGATCCGTCAACCGGTTCCGGTCTTCTTCTGCCGGAAGCATCAGGTTCACCCAATTCCATTTTCAGGTATTCCAGTTGTTTGACCTTACCGTCTTCATCTCCAACCACACGTGTTGGAGCTGCCAGGAAAACAAAGTCAACGCCTTCTTCTTCTGATGCAACAATTTCAACTTCATTGGCAGGCATTTCTTTTCTGGTTCTTCTATAAACAATGTACACTTTTTCAAGGCCAAGCCTTAAAAGAGTCCTTACACAGTCGATTGCACTATTTCCACCACCAACTACAGCAGCAGTTTTACCAAGTTTAATTTTTTCACCGCTAGAAAACCTTGCCAAAAAATCAATTGCTTGAAAACAGCCGTCAAGATCTTGCCCTTCGATTCCCAGAGAACGATCCTGCCATGCACCAATTCCCATGAATACGGCATTATATCCCGAGGCCATCAAAGAGCCCAGTCCAAAGTCTTCACCAAATTTAACATGGGTATAGGTATTAATTCCCAAATCGAGAATTCCCTGGATTTCCCAGTCAAGAACCTTTTTGGGGAGTCTGTATTCTGGTATGCCATATCTGATAATACCGCCAAGTTTAGGCATGGCTTCAAAAATATCTACATCATGGCCGATTCTTTTCAGGAAGAATGCACAGGAGAGGCCAGCCGGGCCACCACCTATAACAGCAACTTTTTTACCTGTGCTGGGAGCACATTTTATGGGGATTCTGGAACCGGAGTTCATTTCATAGTCAGCCACAAACCGTTTGAGCTGGTTGATTGATACGGCTTCGTCTTCAATCCCCCTTCTGCACATATCTTCGCAAGGGTGAGGGCACACACGGCCGCAGGCCAGTGGAAGCGGGTTTCTCATACGGATGGTCTGAACCGCTTCTTTATATTTGCCTTCTTTGAGCTGGTTAATATATCGGGGTATATTAATTTCAGCAGGGCAGGTCTGTGCACAGGGTGCAAGGGCATCCTGCTCCTGATTGAATTTCATGAGTTGTTCGGAAAGGGTGTTGACCTTAATGATGTCTTTGGGGCAGACCTGCTGGCAGGCACCGCACCCAACACACTTTTCTTCATCCACTACCGGGTATCCGTTTGGTCCGATCTCAACTGCATCAAACTGGCAGGCTTTTACACAGTCACCAAGTCCGATACAGCCAACACCGCAAACCCGTTTTCCACCATAGGCAAAGGCCATGGCTTTACAGGAGGTTACTCCCATGTAGTGGTATTTATCATCAGCACGGTTGCCGCCTTCACACATATTGTAAGACAAGGGACTTTCAGCGTTTCCGGCATCAAGGCCCATTATTCCTGCTACGGCTTCAACCCCTTCCTTGCTGGATACAATACACAGCGAAGGTGCCTCTTTTCCATTAACGATGGCTTCAGCAGCAGCAGAACATCCTGCATACCCGCAACCGCCACAGTTTGCTCCGGCAAGGTTATTTTCCACAAGTGCAATCCTAGGATCTTCATATACATAAAAGACCTTAGATGCGAGGCTGAGTACTATGGCACACACAGCACCGATGCCTAACATAAACAATAAAGCTGGGATCATAATATCACCTTATATTAGTTGAAACATTCCAGTTTATGGATTTGGAAAATCCTGGAATTATTCCAATTGATTTTAAACCATTCCTTTGAATGACATGAATGTCAAAGCAATCACACCAGCAGTTACAAGAGCGATTGAGGTATCCTGCAAAGGTTTGGGAACCCGTGCAAGGTTGATTCTCTCACGAACACCGGCAAAAAGGATCAGGGCAAGGCCAAAACCTATAGCGTAGGCAAAAGAGGATACCAGGGTTTTCATAAAACCGTATTCTTTGCTGATATTAAGCAGACATGCACCCATTACAGCACAGTTTGTTGTGATAAGGGGAAGAAAAATTCCCAGGCCGGCATACAGGGCCGGAATGCTCTTTTTCAAAAACATTTCCACAAATTGCACCAGGGATGCAATTACAAGAATAAAGGAAACAGTTTTTAAATATTCAACGCCTAGCGCTTTAAGCAGATAGGTGTCCACAACCCAGGTGATGATGCCTGCCATGACCAGAACAAAAACAACAGCCATAGACATACCTACGGCAGTTTCCATCTTCTTGGATGTCCCAAGAAAAGGGCAGTTGCCTAAAAACTGGGCAAGGAGAATATTGTTTATGAAGATACATCCGATGGCTAGTTCAAAATATTCCATTGATAATCTCCTTATTTACTACCGATAAGATTCATGCCGGCAAGCATAAGCCCGAGAGCAACAAATGCCCCAGGTGCCTGAACCATGAATGCGAAAGGTTGAAAGCTTGCCCCCATTTCAAAAATGGTGGCACCGTTCCAGATGGTGATTGTTCCGGCACCAAGTAATTCTCTAACAGCAGCAAGTGCACCAAGAGACAGGGTAAAGCCGATACCGATTCCAAGTCCGTCTGCAACGGATAAAATGGGCGTGTTTTTGCTGGCAAAAGCCTCTGCCCGGCCCAAAACAACACAGTTAACAACGATAAGCGGGATAAAAATCCCCAGTTTTAAAAATAGTTCATATGTAAATGCCTGCATGCCAAGCTCCACAATGGTAACAAATGTGGCAATAATAACAATGTAGCATGCGATTCTGACTTTTGACGGTATCACGTTTCTAAGCAGGGATACCAATAGATTGGAAAAAACAAGGACAAATGTGGTTGCAAGCCCCATTCCGAGTCCGTTTTCGACTTTTGTGGTCACAGCAAGAACCGGACAAAGGCCCAAAACAAGCCTGAAAGGAGGAACTTCAGCCCATAGTCCTTTTGTGAATTCTTTTGCTAAGGATTGTGCCATATCTTAAATTCTCCTCATCTGCCTTATTTAATCTCTTTTAAAATTTCAGGTTTGAGTTGTTTGTACAGCGTTTGTGCCTGAGTAGCCGCCAGTGCCAGTGCAGTGGAGGTAACAGTCGCACCGGACATGGCATCAATTGAGCCTCCGGCACTTTTAAGGCTCATATTGTCATTAATTGGTTTTGATTCAAACTGAGATACAAATTCAGGGTCATCTTTGGCCCGGGCACCAAAACCAGGTGTTTCTGCATGAGTGGTTACCCGTGCTGCGATTATCTGGTCATTTTCAAGGTTTATACCAACCATAAAACCAACATCTCCGCCATATCCGCCTTTTCCTTTAGTCTCAAAAGCAATGGCATTGCCGCCGTCTGAAAGTTTTGCAGGAAAAATTTTCAACGTCATTTCTTCAGTTTCAATGGGAAATCTTTCTGCGATAGGATCGTTTGTCACATCCGGAAAAATTTCTTCAATTGCAGGTTTTTGAACGATGTTCAAAATTTGTATTTCAATCCGTTCTTTAGTGCCGGATTGAACTGCGGCAAGCAGTCCACCTGAAACCGCTGTTAAAACGGTTAAAACAACTATCATACTAATCATTTCACGCATTGCTGCCTCCCTTTCCCAACGCTTTTGGTCTAATGTTGTCGATAAGGGGATTTACGAGATTCAGCAATAAAATGGCCAGTACTGTGCCATCGCTATACGCGCCGACATTCCTCATCAGAATAATCATTGCAGCAGCTAAAAACCCGTATAAAAGCATGGGGATTTTATTTACTGGAGAAGATGAATTTTCAGGGGCAAGGAAAAATGCACCCAAAAGAGTGTAACCGGAAAAAAGATGAATCATTGGACCGGCATATTTTTCTGAGTCAGCCATATTAAAGGCCCAGGCGCAGACAATGATGCCCACGATGAAGGATACCGGTATTTCCCAGCGGATATACCCCCTGAGGATCAGGTAAACGCCGCCGATGATCAGGCCAAGCCCGAAGGTGGAACCGATGGCTCCCAGTTGTTTGCCCATGAGCAGCTCACCTGTGGTAAACATCCCGTCAATACCTTCAGGGCCCATGGATTTAAGGGCTGCCAGAGGTGCCAGGGCTGTGAAATCAACATCATAGCTGACATATGCAGCGTCAAAATCAAAGAAAACAGGCCAGGAAAGCATTAAAAATGACATTCCAACAAGCGCCGGGTTAAAAGGATTTGCACCTGTTCCGCCAAAGATCATTTTACCGACAACCACTGCAACAAGGGTTCCGGTTATGACAAGCCACCATGGGGATGTGGCCGGCAGCATCATGCCGAAAATAAGACCGACAAGTGCGGAATCCAGATCACCAATGGTCAGTTTCTGTTTGGCTGCAAGGTTCGATACAAGCTCCCAGATCATTGCTGTGGAAACAGACAATGTGAGTACACCTACGGCAGGTGCTCCAAACTGAATAATACCAAAAAGAACTGCGGGGATTGCAGCAATGATAATATTCAGATTCATCTGGAAAAGACTGTCTCCATCATGCCAGAACGGAGCATGGGATACGGTTAATTTGTTATTATTCATTAGCAGTCTCCAATTCTCAAGCTTCTGCTCTAAGTTTGTTTAGCTCATGTTTCCCGAGACGGATGTACTGGAATACCGGGATTCTTGCGGTACAGGTGTACGCGCAGAGTCCACATTCCAGGCATGACTCAAGATCACATTTGTCGGCAGCTTCCTCATACTGGTCGGCCGCAAGATATCTTACAAGAATATTGACAGGAATATTGGCCGGGCAGATCCGGACACATTTTCCGCAGTTAACGCATGCGGTATCTGAAATCTCAGGGATAGCGTCCCTATCCTGAATGATTATTGTGTCCATGTCCGGTTCCACAGGATGATACGGTGTGTATGTTGCCATTCCCTGCATTGGACCACCAACTACAATCCTGTCCTGATCATTAATATGAATGCTGAACGGATCGAATAATTTTCTCAGCGGTGTGCCAATCGTGGCCTTTGCTCTGTACCGGGAACCCTGTTTGCCGATAATGGTAACTACTTTTTCAAAACCGGCGGATTTTGTTTTGTATGCACCAGCCATGGATACGGCCGCTTCTGCAGTAACAAAACAAACTCCCATATCTTCCGGGGTCTTACCGGCAGGAAGCACCATGTTTAAATGGTCTTTTAAGATCATTGCCGGCAGGTTGCTCGGGTAAGCCATAGATGTTTTGAACACCTGCATGGAATCAAAACTGCCCTGAATGTTCAAATCTTTCGGGACCGTTATGCAGAGTTTTGCAGCACCTGTGATTTTCTTCAGAATCTGTGCACCTGCTTTAATATCTTCCAGGTTTTTCAGCGCCATATACTGGTTGGTTGTAGACAGAATGTCTGCATCCGCACAGGTGATGACAACCGTGTCAATTTTGACATCATCTTGAGCAAGTATTTTGAGCGGCGGGGCACCGGGCAACGTTCTCAAACAGCCATCAGCAGAAGCCATATCTTCTTTTAAATCATAGATTTTTGCTTTGCTGTCACTGGCCTGACCCTGGGCGTTCTTAACCACTATAAAAGTGGCTGAATTGCCAAGATCATCCGTATAGGTGTCGATAACATTAATGGTACCGGTGACAGGAGAAACAGTATACTCTTTGCTGTCATCATACAGACAGAGCTTGTCCCCCTTTTCAACCGAGTCCCCTTTTTTGAGTAAAGCTGTTTTGGTGTTATCCAAAGCTTCGCTCAATAATAATGTAAGGTTGGACGGGACAGGTATTGATTCCGGCTCTTTGGGATCCGGTTCCACAAGATCATAATCGAGCCTTGGTTGGGTTAATGTGAAAAAAGATCTTTTAATCATAATAAGTCCTTGTTTTGTAAAAAGCTAAGATCATCCATTAAGTGACGTTAAGGATATAGTGATCCTAAACTGTCTATAATGTATGACACGAATTACATTCTACCGGACCTGCGCCAACGTCTTCATGGCATCCCTGGCACTGTATATGCATGGAATCAGCTCTGGATGGCAAGTCTTCATCACCCGTTTCTTCATGGCACTCACTGCAGTTGTAGGTTTCATCATCTTCAATGTTGTGATGGCAGTCCAGGCAATCTTCGGTATAATCGCCTGCGTGCACGGAGTGGGTAAATAAAACTTTTCCACCTTTGTTCTGAAACATAATGCGTAGCGGTTCTTCAGGTGCAGGGGGGGTAAAAGAGGCATAGCATATAATTCCAGTGACCAAAGAAATGATCATGATGAATATAGCTACTTTTAGGTCTCGTTGTGATGTCATAATACGTCTCTCTTATCTAAGGGTTTGGAGTTTATAGCGACAAACCCACAACTAGCCAGCGTATATATTATATTGTAGCTATGTTGGCAAGAAAAAAATATTTTAGGGCAGGGAACAGCCCGCTTGAATTGCATGGGGCCGTTTTCGGACGAGAAAGGGTTTGAGCTCGTCTTTTTTTGAAAGGGCAGTGTTTTTTTTGCGGATAAAATAAAAGGATAAACCAAAAAATGAAAATCCCACGGCCATGGCTGCCGGAGATGGGTTTAACTTTAAATAAGGCGCAATCGTGTCACCTATGACTGCGCCTAAGATCATCATTAGAATGGGAAAAACGTATATAAAAAAAGTTAGGTAAAGCATGGGCTTTGTTTCAAGCCCGATGACTACATGGTCCCCATTTTTAACATTCAGGGTGTTTTTGACAGAGACAATAACCTCTTTTGCGTTATTTGCCGTTCCGCAGCTTTCTTTGGATGAGCAGGCTTCGCAGGCACCTGATCGTGTGGTTTTTATCCAGGCAGTGTCCGCATTTGCAGAGGTAACAATTCCATTTTCAGTAATCATGACGAGTATATCTTTATTTTATATCAGGCAACAATATTTACAACCGGGCTTGTATTTTGTGCAGGTGCGGCTGGTTCATTTGTGTTGTCTTCCGGTTGTGCCGCTGCCTGTGCCTGTTCGGTTTCCTGCGTATTTTCCGCAGCCAGCCGATCCTGGGCTTCCTGAGTAATGCTTACTTCAAAAGCCTGAGTGGCGGAGCTCTGTGGATCAATATCAGATCGAGATGCTTCGGTATTTTCCTGGCGAAGCTGTGAGTTGTCAGTTGAGGGCGTTGTGTGCGGGACATTGGCATAAGCATTGATCCCGTTTGAACTATTTATTTCCATGGTTTCCCTCCTTGGTATAAATCTTGTTGTTACTTTTCAAAGAATAAACCTCATCTATAAAGTTGTCAATTTTTTTGTTGTTTTTTCTTGACAAAAAACAGGGGGTGATATATACCTTCTGAGTCTTTATCAAAGGCACTGCTCCCCAGTAGCTCAGTTGGCAGAGCAATTGGCTGTTAACCAATGGGTCCGCGGTTCAAGTCCGTGCTGGGGAGCCAACTCAATCAAAATTATCCCGATAATTAATTTTATCGGGATTTTTTATTTTTTACCCCCTACTCGCTATTTAGCATATAGGGGGTGTCTGTTTTAAATTGGGGCTATTACATTGTGACCAATTTGCTATTCATACGTATATACAGTTAAAAGATGATTGTCTAATAACATTTTGAGCATCACATACTGAGTTAAGATCTGAGCTTTATATTTTTTTTCAAGATAGGATTATTATGGCCTAATGCAAACATAATTATAGAGATTTAATTTATTCTACGTTTGATTGAAATTATGACATTTCAAAAAAGGAGGTAATGTAATGAAAAAATGGATAATACTTATGGTTATGTTGGTACTTATGGGTTTGTCGGTGGTTACGATACATGCAGGTAGTAGTCCTGGACCCGCACCAAATTCGGGGGATGGAATACCTGATGGCAGTGGTTTCCCAGCACCACCTTCGCCTGGTCCATCTGGCCCAACAAATGGTAAATAAAATAATTATTCATATTAAAGAAGTATAATTGCGTCATATGCCCATCTTCTCATACTTGATGTTATGAGAAGGTGGGTTAATTTGTTTCAGAATCGTCAGAAAAACTTGAAAATTATTTCTTACAACATTTATCTTGAAGCATCTCAAGGTGCAATCAATTGACTCTTCTATACTCCAATGCCCAAAACCATTATTATTTGGTCGTTTAATTCTTCAGCTAAACAATATGCATGATATTTTCCAGGGAAAGTCGAGCATTTTTATCCTGTTTGTCTGATTATTGCTTGACATACAAACCCTTCCGAGAATAATGTTTTAAAAATACAGCAGTACGCAGCAATCCATAACCTTTAATGAGCAGAACATAATCGCCTATGTTTGATCGAAACGGAAGATTCAGTCTGGCTAACAATTCTGAGTTCAAGATTTTGACCATTGATGATGAATTTTACATTCGCCAAAGTATCCGGACCTACCTGGAAGATTACGGGTTTAATGTTGTTGAAGCCGAAAACGGTCGTGTGGGACTTGAAATGTTCGACACCGAGCATCCCGATCTGGTTGTCCTGGACCTGAGGATGCCCCAGATGGACGGACTTCAGGTGTTGGAATCAATTAAGGAAAAATCACCGGATACTCCCCTGGTGGTGGCGTCAGGTACCGGGAATATAAGTGCTGTTGTGGAGGCGCTTCACCTGGGCGCCTGGGATTATATACTTAAGCCCATTGAAGATATGAGTGTTTTGTACCATTCCATCCAGAAATGCCTCAAAGAAAGCCGGCTTAAAAAGGAAAATAAACTTTACCAGGAGCAGTTGGAAGACCTGGTAGACCAGCGAACACTTGAACTCAAAGAGAGTGAGCAGCGATACAAAGCCATTTTCGAATATACCGGCACTGCAGCCATCATCATTGAATCAGACGACACGATTTCCATGGCAAACTCAAAATTTACTGAGTTTGCCGGTCTTGATGCCGGGGAGATCATCGGCAAGAAAAAGTGGCATGATTTTGTCAAAACTGAAGATATCGAAGTGATGAGAAATTACATCGAGGCCAAAATTAAGTTGGAGACGGAAAACTACTCCCCCATGCAGTATGAAATCCGGTTTATTGGCCACAATAAAGAAAAAAAGTTCGTTTATGTCAGCATAGGGATCATTCCCGGGACAGATCAGGTGGTTGCCTCTTTGCTGGATGTTACGGAAAAGAAAAAAGCAGAAAAAAGGTGGCGAAGCCTTGAAAATCAGTTGAGGAAGGCTCAGAAAATGGAAGCCATCGGTACTCTGGCCGGTGGGATCGCGCATGATTTAAATAATATTTTAAGCCCGGTTCTGGGATATGCAGATATGATCATGAAATCTTCGGAGCCTTCAACCGATGTCTACCGCCGCAGTGAAAAAATTCAGAAGGCGGCATTGCGGGCGGCAGATCTGGTGAGCCAGGTGCTTTCATTTAACCGTCAGGGTGAGGCAACCAAACGGCGGATTACAATTCATCCTGTTTTAAAAGAAGCGATTAAATTGCTTAAGGGTTCGATTCCTGCCACAATTACAATAACAGACCGGATAGACCGGGATTGCGGAATGGTGGAGGCCGATCCCACCCAGATCCATCAGGTCATAATGAATTTGTGTACAAATGCCTACCATGCTATGGAAGAAACTGGCGGAACCCTGACCGTACGGTTGAGGCAGGTAGAGCTTTCATTGACCGATATGGTGGAATACCCTAATCTGCTCACTGGGGAAGGTGCATATCTTGCATTGGAGGTGTCTGATACCGGTTGCGGTATGGCAGAAGATATTCTCGAAAGAATTTTTGACCCCTATTTTACCACCAAGGAAGAAGGCAAGGGAACAGGACTCGGCCTTGCCACTGCGTATAGCATCGTTAAATCCTGTAAAGGGGATATACGGGTGAGCAGCCAGTTGAGCAAAGGGACCATATTTACGATTCTTCTGCCGGTTGTGAATTCAGATAAAACCAGAGACAAAGGGAATGATCCGTCTGCAGTTATGGAAAAGGCAGCAGGCGAGACCCTGTTGGTGGTGGACGATGATCCGGATATTGTCGGGATGTGCAAAGAAGGGTTTGAATTTCTTGGGTATAAGGTAAAAGCCTTTGAATCCAGCCGGGAAGCACTTGATTATTTTAAAGAAAATCATCATACTATAGACTTGGTGGTGACAGACCAAACCATGCCGGAAAAAACCGGGCTTGATCTTGCTAAAGATATGCTGAAAATCAATAAGGATCTTCCGGTCATACTTTGTTCCGGATATGCAGGTGCCATTACCAAGAAAAAAGTAAAAGATACCGGCATCAAGCGGTTTTTAATGAAGCCGGTTACAGTGGAGGATCTGTCAACCCAGATTCAGCAGTTGTTACATAAATCATAATAATTAATTCCGGTCTTTGGCGAGGGAGGATAATGTGACTGCCGACCTTAAAAATTTTTTAATCCTTGATGACGAAGAAAGTATAAGGCAGAGCATCGCAGCATATATGGAAGACGAAGGATATGCTGTTTTTCAGGCTTCCAGTGGAGAGGAGGCATTGAAAATTGTTGCTTCAGAAAGAATAGACGAAGCTGTCGTTGATATTCGCCTTCCGGGGATTGATGGGAACACTTTTATGATAGAGGCCAGAAAAATTCTTCCTGATATAAAATTTGTGGTGCATACCGGTTCTGCTGATTATCAGCCTACGCAGGAAATCAAGGCACTGGGAATCACACCTCAAATGATACTGATTAAACCTGCCAGTGATCTCAAAGTACTTCATCAGGCGCTTACCGATCAATATAAAGAAGAAATAAACTGACAATATGAATGGTACCGGCACAAAAAAAATTCTTGTTATAGATGACGAGATATATATTCGGGATAGTGTCATCGGGCTGCTTGAGGATTTTGAGTTTGAGGTGATTGATGCTGAAAACGGCAAGATTGGCCTGGAGCGCTTTGAAAATGAACATCCGGACCTGGTATTATGTGATCTTAGAATGCCGGAAATGGATGGGCTGGAAGTACTGGCCAAAGTGGTTGAAAAAAATCCCCAAATTCCTATTATCATTGTATCCGGAGCCGGTAATATCTCAGATACGGTCGAGGCTCTGAGACTGGGTGCCTGGGATTATATTATCAAACCCATCCAGGATATGAATGTTTTGTATCATGCCGTAAGCAAGGCATTTGAACGGGCGGAATTCATAGCGGAAAAACAAAAGTATCAGAGGGATCTTGAAAAAGCCAACAAAGAGTTGAAAATCTCTCTTGAAACCATAGAACGCGCACAGGATAAACTGGTTCAGTCTGAAAAGATGGCAGCCCTTGGTGAACTTGTAGCCGGGGTTGCTCATGAGATAAATACACCGGTGGGGGTCGGCGTAACGGCGGCCTCATTTCTGGATACCAAGACCAGGGAATTTAAGAAAATATATGACGATGGTGAGTTAAAACGCAGTGAATTGGAAAACTATCTTAATGTTGTCAGTGAGGTTTCAAATTCCATTTTAATCAATATGGAGCGGGCAGCAGAACTGATTTCAAGTTTCAAACAGGTGGCGGTGGACCAGTCCAGTGAGACATTAAGAAAATTCAATCTTAAAGGGTACATCAGCGAGATTCTTTTAAGCCTTAAACCCCAATATAAAAAAACCGGGCATGATATTACTATAAAGTGTGATGAGGATATCGAACTCAACTCTTATCCAGGCGTGTTCTCCCAGATTTTGAATAATCTGATCATGAATTCCTTGATTCATGGGTTTGAAGGGCTTGAAAACGGGTTGATCCAAATGGAGATTGCCTGTAAAAATAATCATGTTGAATTTATCTATAAAGATAATGGAAACGGCATGACTGAAGAGCAAAAAGAGAAAGCCTTTGATCCGTTTTATACCACAAAGCGGACTAAGGGCGGAACCGGATTGGGCATGTCTATCCTGTTCAACCTGGTAACGCAGACGCTGCAAGGCAGTATTGAGTTTGAAACCGCTGCGGGTAAAGGGGTTGCGTTTACCATGACATTCCCGGTGTCCATAACAGACGGGTAATTATGCAGATCTTAAATCCCTCCCGGTGGTATCTTCACCCTGTGTTTATTTTTGCCTGTTCTCTTTTTGCTTTGGCAACTTCCCTTGTTCTGACCGTAAACTGGTATATGGAAATCACTTCAGCCCTTGAGGTGATTATTTTAAAATTTCGTATTGACCCCCAACTGATTTTTCCTTCAAAAACCGGTATGACCATCCTGGTATTGAGCGCCCTGATTGCTGTGGTGTTGATTGGGATTCTTCTGGCGTTTATCTATTATCAGAGAACGGTAAACCTGTTCCGGCTCCAGCATAATTTTATCTATAATTTTACCCATGAACTTAAAACACCGGTAACCTCTTTAAGAATATATCTTGAAACATTTATCCGGCATCCCATGGAACCCGAAGATATAAAAAAATACTCTCAGAGTATGCTTGAAGACATTAATCGGCTCACGGAAAATATAAACAGCATCCTTAATCTTGCCAGGATCGAAAGTCAGAATTTTGGTTCAGAGGTCACACGGGACAGCCTGGTCGGGCTGGTGGAAAATTTTTGTGAGAAAAATGCTTCGCTTTTCAGGAATCTGGATATTGAAATTCAAAGCCCTCCGGACACCCCTCTGGTATACCCGGTAAATCTTTTTTTATTCGAGATGCTTTTAATGAACTTGATCTCTAATGCCATAAAATATAATGAATCAGAACATCCAAAATTGATTGTCCGATTTAAAAGCCATATTCAGAAAATTGCTATTGAATTTATTGACAATGGAATCGGAGTGGACAAAAAGGAAGCCAAAAAGATTTTTAGAAAATTTTATCAGTCGGGCCGTTACCAGAAAAATGATGTCTCAGGTTCAGGGCTTGGGCTGTACCTGGTTTCGAGCATTGCCGCCATACACGGGTGGAAGGCATCTGCTGCCAGTGATGGAAAAGGAAAAGGTGCGACCTTTACTATCACCATTCCAAGGGCAAGTATTGCAAATGTCAGGGAGAAAAAATTATGGAAACGGTTGAAAAAAAGCGTGTCCTGGTCATAGAGGATGAGGCCCATATTGCAGACGGGATTCACTTGAACCTTTCCTTGCAGGGGTATGAAGTCAAAGTGGCTTCAGATGGTATTGACGGACTTGAGCAGTGGCGGAGCTGGGCCCCGGATCTGATCGTTCTGGATATTATGCTGCCCATGATTGATGGGTTTTCGATCCTGAAAACCATCCGCCAGAAGGATGAAAAAATTCCCGTGCTTATTCTGTCAGCAAGAGGGGACACCAAAGATAAGGTCAAAGGACTTCGATATGGCGTGGATGATTATTTGTCAAAGCCGTTTGATCTTGAGGAGTTTTTACTCCGTGTGGACCGTCTGGTTAAAAAAGCAGCATGGTTTGAAGACCAGAAGAAAAATTCTAAACCCGAGCATGAAATGTTTGAAGGTGATACTTACGAATTCGGGGAAAATAAAATTGATTTTATTTCTTTCAAGGCCCGGTGTGTTGCAGGAGAGATTGTTTTAACCGACCAGGAAATTGTTCTGCTTAAATTATTCATTGCCCATAAAGGCAAACCCCTGTCAAGGCAGATGCTTTTATCGGCAGGATGGGGGTATTCTGAGGAAACATCTACCCGGACGGTTGATAATTTCATTGTCCGGTTCAGAAAATATTTTGAAGCCAATCCTAAAAAGCCAATGTATTTTGTCAGCAGACGGTCTGTGGGATATATATTTGACCACTAAATACTGCAAAATAGATATGGGGAAGATCATCTGTCTGAAACAAGAGACAGTGCATATCCATCGATAAAAACTGAGGAAACATCCAGATCCATTTTTTCCCCGTGGTGGAAAATGGCATCCTGAATTATCTCCACTTTGTGAAGGCTTTCATTAAAGCCCTTTTTAATATATTTTAGATACGCTTCTTTTATGGTCCAGTTTTTGTATATCTGTGCAGCATCATCTTCAAGATTTTGGATTTCGTTTTTTGAGAAAGCAATTTTAAGAAAAGAAGCATCCGGTTTTTTTGCGATTTTTTCGATATCTATTCCAAAGCACAGGGTTTTATCTGCCGCACATGCTGCAACGGTAAATTTGTTGCTGTGGGAAAGTGAGATGGGGATATCCGGTGCAGACTTGATGTACGGGGCGCCTTGCTCATGATAATCAATAAAAATTTCATCAAGGGCGAGATTTTTCAAAAATTGATGTTTAACCATCTCTTTGAGCAGGTATCGTCCACACACCCATTCAATCTGTTTTTTCAGGGCTTTAAAATTATTCAGTGTGTCTATTTCCACCGGGTTTAAAAAGGCAGGCAAAAAATCATTTTTCTGAAATATTTCATTTACCATTGCTTGAAAATTATGGTACGTACCTTTACAACAAATTGACTGGATAATCTCTGGAATTCTGGCCTGCCAGACAGTGATGCCCGTCTTTAAAGACAGGGGGCTGATTCGGATTGTATTGTTTAAAATCAAGCTCATGTCAGGCTATATATATCAAGCACCTGTGTTTTACAATCTTTTATGGGGGATAGATGGACCTGGTCGCATACTATAAAAAGCATGGCTGGATCAGATCAGCCATAGCCATTTCTATTGTAAATCTGTGTATTCTTATCGCGGTAACCTGCATTGGATATTTTTCCCAGAAAAACATGCACGACAATAATATGGAAAAGCGCTGCATGGAAATTTCTGCATCCATCATTGGGGGGATGACGCATGCCCTTTCCACGGGGGATAATGAAAGTGTAATCGAACAGTTTAAAAGATTGCATGAAGTATTGCCAACCATTGATGTGTTTGTTTATGACAAAAATTCCAATATTACGTTTTCAACTGACACAGAGACGATTGGATACTCTTTTGATAAATTTCTGGGTCATCCTGAAAATGTTGCACAGAACAACGAGCTACTGCGGACCGGTGAGAGTGGAGGTCTGGTAAAAAAGAAAGTTGATGATAAACTCTATTATGGCTACCTGATGGCCAGCAGGAACGAGGTTAGTTGTCATGACTGCCACGACAGTACAGAAAAAATTATTGGCGGCATAGCAGTCTGGGTGGATAATTCAGAAGATGTCCATTCCATGAGTAAGGCCCGGAATTTGAGCCTGGCCATTGGCGGAGTGGGAATCTCAGCAGTGGTTTTTATTGTATGGCTTATTTTTACCCGGATGGTGAAAAAACTTAATACCACCTGGCGGAAGATACGGAAAACCAGTGATGATGTGGCTGGTTTTTCTCAAAAGGTCCGGGAGATATCAAGCCGGATCGATACCCGCGCCAGCCAGGGAAATGATATGGCAGCCCAGTCTTCAACGGCTGCTGCAGAAATTTCAGCGCACATTACAACGATTGCGCAGACAGCAGAAGAAGTCAGTACACAGATCAATGAAGTGAATGCCAATTCTGTGACCGTGTCATCGGAAATTCAATCTTCCAATAAAAATATTTCAACCGCATCGGCAAATATCGGATCTGTTGCAGCGGCAGCAGAACAGATGTCGGTTTCGGTAAACACTGTGGCAACTGCCATGGAGCAGATGTATGCCAGCCAGAGTGAAATTACCAAAAGCGCATCCAGATGTGCTGCCATTACCAGCGGTGCATCAAAGGAAACTTCAAAAACATTTGAAGTGGTCAATAAACTGGGGAATGCAGCCACCCAGATTGGAGATATCATTGATCTGATCAATGGAATTGCCGGAAAGACCAATCTCCTTGCGTTGAATGCCGCAATTGAAGCTGCCGGAGCAGGAGAGGCCGGGAAAGGATTTGCCGTAGTGGCCAATGAGGTCAAAGCTCTTGCAAAACAAACATCCGGCGCCACTCAGGATATCCGGGAGAAAATAGAAGGCATGCAGGAGAATACGGAGCAGGCGATTGAAGCCATTGAGGCGATCACCACTGTTATTAAAGAAGTGGATGGCATCATGGGTGCCATTGCATCTTCTGTGGAAGAACAAAACGCCACCACAAATGAAGTCACCAGAAATGTTGCAGAGTCTGCTGAATCTGCCGGTGCTGTTGCAAAAAATATTAACCTTGCAGCAGAAAAAGCCCAGGAGGTGGCACAAAGCATCAAACATGTCACGGATATCGAGGAGGGTGTCTCCGCCAACCTGGATCAAAGCGCAGTGGCTGTTGGTGAGATTGCAAAGGATGTAACACTTTCTTCCAAACGCGCCAGGACGGTATCTGATAATTCAGAGCGGCTGTCCAGGGTGGTGAACGAAATCCTGGAAGGAGCCAGATCCCAGACATCACAGACCGATCAACTGGCAGAGCTTTCCGTTAAACTTAAAAACCTGACAAAAGAATTCAGGATCTGATAGATGAATATTTTCGACACTGGCAATACTTCCAGATATGTGACCTTTAAGCTCGATGATAACCTGGTTGGAATCAATATTCTGGATATCAGGGAGATTGTCCCCTGCATTAAAATTACTCCTGTGGCCCAGGCCCCGGAATTTGTTCTGGGCCTGATTAATTTAAGAGGACAGATACTGGTGATTCTGGATATCGGTGTTCTATTGGGAATGGAGAAAAGAGCGCCCGGTAAAGAAAGCCATTTTATTATTTTCAAGCATAAGGATGTTGGATTTATCGTAGATAAAATAGGGGATGTGATCAGTAGCGAACAAAGCGCAGCAGACGTTATACCAGCTAATATCGAAACGGAAATTCAAAAATATATGGAAAATATTATTGATCTGCCCGAAGATATTTTGATGATATTAAATGCCAAAAAAATACTTTCAAAAACCCTGTCCAGCCATAAACTGCCCAAAGGAGAATCATGAACCGTGACGGACAGCCCCAACTGGATGCCATGTCATCTGAATTCGTTGCAGAAATAAAGGATGATCTTGCAGGACTGGAGCCTGATCTCCTGGCCATGGAAGAAAAAGGCGCGGATGTGGATGATGACCTTATCAATCATGCGTTCAGGGCCATCCACAGCATCAAAGGGGGAGCCGGGTTCATCGATTTTAAAGCCCTGTCAAGCCTGAGCCATGCCATGGAAAACGTCCTGATGAGGGTCAGGGAGAAGAAACTGGTTATCACCTCCAGTATTGTGGATGCACTGCTCTCCGGCTTTGACAAGATGAAGCTCATGGTGGATCTGCTTGGAACGGATAAGATCTGTGACCATGAAAAAGAAACGGCAGCACTCGAAAATATTTTAAAGATAGAGAAAGAGGAAAAGGAAGACAAAAATCAGGTACAGCAGGTGGATGAAAAACCGGAAAAGGCGCTTGAAGTTCTGACGCCTCTTGGAGACAGCCCTTATTTTGAGGGGAAAACGTTTTTTGTGGATAAAAGCCGGTTGGCAACAGCCCTGGGCAGTCAAAAATTTATTTATGCGGTTCATATCCGGTTTGAAGAGGATCTTAAAATTCGAAAAAAAGAACCAGCCGCCATGCTTGAAGATATTGAAAGCATAGGGGATGTTTTATATTCCGGGCTGGATGAATCTCCGTTTTACTGTGTGATAAGCACCATCCTTGATCTGCCGCTGCTATCCCAGGTCCTGGAAATCGATGTCAGCCAGATGGCTTTGATGGACAAGCAGTTTACGGATTGTGAAAAAATTTTAAAGAGCATTTCTGAAAAAGCCGTGCTGTCATTTGGTGAAGCGGGTAAAGAATCAAATGGACAACCGCTGGCCAGTGAAACTCAAAAAGAGGAAGAAGCTACATCGGTAACCACAGACCTGCAAATTCAACCGGCCCCGTCATCTGCTAAGAACGGACAGAATATCCGGATAAATGTTGACTTGATTTCAAAACTCATGAGCCGTGCAGGGGAGCTGGTCCTGTCCAGAAATCAGCTTCGCTCTTTCATGGAAACTGAAGCTGCAGAAAATACCCGCGCTTCTCATATGATGCAGGATCTGGATATGGTGACCACAGATATCCAGGAAGCCATCATGCAGATGCGGATGCAGCCCGTTAATGATCTTTTGAGTAAGTATAAACGTGTGGTTCGGGACATTGCCCGAAGAATGGGTAAAAAAGTTGATCTGGTGCTTGAAGGCGCAGAAGTTGAAGTCGATAGAAATGTCCTGGAAAAATTGGCAAATCCGCTTACGCACCTGATTCGAAACAGTGTTGATCATGGAATCGAATCTCCTGAAGAAAGACAGAATGAGGGAAAACCTGAAATTGGTAGAATCCTGATTAAGACCGCCCATCAGGGGGGGCATGTCCATATAGAAATTTCCGATGACGGCGCAGGAATCGATCCACAACTGATATTATCAAAAGCCTTTGAAAAAGGTCTTGTATCAGAAGATCAGGTGAATCGTCTGACAGATAAGCAAAAAGTGGATCTGATATTTATGCCTGGTTTTTCCACCTCACAGGAAATTACGGATATTTCAGGCCGCGGGGTGGGTATGGATGTGGTTAAAACCAATATTGAACGGCTGAGAGGTCAGATTGAGATAGAGTCTGTCATGGGAGAAGGGACTACTATACAATTGATTATTCCCCTGACCCTTGCCATTGTCCCATCCTTGATTGTCAGTTCCGGAGAATCAAAGTTTGCCATTCCTCAGGCCAATATCAAGGAAGTAATTTTTTTGGAGCCTGGAAAAATTCACGAACAAGTGGGGAATATAGCCGGTTCAGAAGTGTTAAGACTTAGAGAGCACCTGGTGCCCATATTGAGGCTCAGAAATGTTCTTGGACTTAAAACATATATCCAACCAACGGGCAAAACCCAGAAACTGGAAGAAAAAAGAAAGGCAATTGCTGACAGACGCCAGGAAGCTATGCCAATTGAAAAGCCTGAAAAGCGGGTGAAAAGAAATGATCGCAGAAAGGTCAAATGGGATTCCAACTATGTTATTTTGTTGAAACTGGGTGCGAATCTGTTCGGGCTCTGCGTGGATGAACTGCATGATATAGAAGAAGTCGTGGTCGAGCCTTTAAATGAATATATCAAGCATCTTAAGTGTTTTGCAGGGGCAACCATCCTCGGGGACGGCGATGTGATCATGATACTGGATGTGCCTGGAATTGCAGCTTTTTCATCCTTGAAGTTTGATACCATAAAAAAAGAAGAGATCAAACAAAATCAGCTCAGAGAAAAAGCAGAGGAAAATAAGGGCGAAACAAAAGACCTGATTGTTTTCTGCAATGCACAAAAAGAATATTTTGCCATGGAGCTTAAACGAGTCTCCAGGCTTGAGCCGGTTAACCCTTCAAGCATTCATCATACGGATACTTTAAAATATCTGGAGTATAATCACCAGGCGGTCCTGCTTTATTCAATGGAAGAGTTCCTTCCCGCAAGCCCCTGCGATCAGTCCGGAGATCAGGTGTTTGTCATCTTTCCCAAGAATTTATCCTCCAGAGTAGGAATCATGGCTTCAAAAATTGTGGACACCATCCAGACAAACGAGAAAATCTCTAAAGATGCGGCCTGTCCCGATTCAGTGCTGGGAAAATTGTTTGTGGACGACCGAATGATCCAGGTGCTGGATCATGAGAAGATTATATTGCTTATTGAAAAGAAAACGAATCCTGAAAGGAGCTCCTGATTAATCCTGTTATGAAAATACTGATAGTTGATGATAAAGCCTCCATTCGTTCGGCTATGAAAAATATTCTTGTCAGCCTGGGCCTTTCGAATATTACCCAGGCTGTCGATGGGCAGCAGGCCTGGGATACCATTGAAAACGGGTTTAAAAAAGATGGGGCCCCGCCTTTTGATTTGATCATATCAGATATGGAAATGCCGAAAATGACCGGCCTGGAACTGTTGCGGACAGTCAGAGAACATCGCAGCATGAAAACCATGCCGTTTATCATGGCAACCACAGTTACTGCAAAAGAGATTATTATCCAGACCATGCGCCTGGGGGTTCAGGCTTATATTATAAAACCCTTTGACGGTGCAGTGGTGGAACTTAAATTGAGACAGGCAGGTATATTATAGAAACATTTGAGAATACACCTGATAAGCTTGATGTCATCATTGGACATGACCACCCGGAATCCATACACCTTCTCAAAGAACTCTGCCGTTCGGTAAAAGGATTTAATACTCCGGAAATTGCCCGTTCCAGAGCCATGCTTTCAGCTAAGCTCAATAGAAATATGCCTGATCTTGTTTTTTTAAACCTCAGCCCGGAAATGGGCGGGTTAAATATGATTGAAACCATCCGTAAAATAAACCCTGAGCAAAATATTATCATCACCTATGCACCTGATTATCATGACTCAGATCTTCTGGTCAGTGCACTTGAAATGGGCGTTTATGAATGCCTTGAAATGCCTGAGGTTTTACACGGCCTTAAATATAATGAGCTTCGCCTTCACCTGCTTACCGTAACAGGGCTTTTAAGGACCCGGAAACGGTTTTCCTCCAGGCCGGAAAACGAGAATAAAACCGGGCATAAAACCAGGGATAAAATCAGGTATAAGAATAAATTTTTCATGCCGCCGAAACGTAAGCCCTCTGCTGAAAAAAAGACAGCGCAACCCGCAAAACCCCATATCGGGAAAATTGAAATAATTGCCATCGCCTCATCCACCGGTGGCCCTGAAATTTTAAGCCGCATATTTTCGATCCTGCCGGGAAACCTTAAAGTTCCAATTGTTCTGGTTCAGCATATTCCCCAGGACATGACCGAGTACTTTGCCAGAAGCCTGGATGAAAAGTCTGAGCTGGAGATCTTTCAGGCAAAAGATGGCGATGAAATTCTGCCTGCAAAAGTGTATGTGGCCCCGGGTGGCCAGCATATGGCCCTTTCAAAACCTGATTTGAAGGGGAAACGCCTGATCCGTTTGAACGATAACCCACCGGTAAACAGTGTGCGCCCGTCAGCAGATGTTCTCTTTGAATCTATTGCAGAATCATATAAAGGACGCATCCTCGCGGTTGTGTTAACCGGTATGGGCGAAGACGGCAAAAACGGGGTGGCAAAAATGAAAGAGTCCGGATGTGTATGTATCACGCAGAGTGCTGAAACCTGCGTTGTTTATGGAATGCCCAGAGCTGTCGATGAAGCCGGCCTTTCAGATGAGCAGCTTGACCCACTGAGCATTACCCAGAAAATCGTCATGGTCGCACAATAATTCTTTTGAATAATTAAATACCTACAGATTAAACGTCTATTTCAGAATAAAATGAGATATAAACCGGGGATCGATATTCTGAGGTTCGACTGCAGCGTATTCGTCTTCCAGTTCTTTTATCAGGTCTGAAAAGATAGTTTTAAGGGGGGGTGGCAGATCCGTATCCAGGGTGTCTGACACTTCTGATGCCCACAGGATGAGATCGTTGAGCTGGATTGTCTCAGTTTCATTGTTCAGGTCGGCAGTGTTTGAGAAAAGAGCAATGAAAAAGTCTTTAAATGTATCAACCTGTATGGGTTCAAGGGTAAGGGGGAGACTGAGCCGGTTTTTTGCCCACAGGGTAAGAATAAACGTTTTATAGGTGAGCACACCTTCCTGAAAGGTTTTGATATCTATATCAAGGCTGGCTAAAAAAGAATCCAGGGCCATGACTTGATCCAGGGCGTTTTGTGTGTAGTTGATGTCTGCCAGGCAGTTGAAATTCCTGTAAAGTTCACCGGTTTTATAATTGTCAAAATACAGGGGGCGTTCAAGAAACAGTCCGCCGATAATGCCCAGGTATTCTTCTCCTAAAAAGCTCAGCGGAAGTGCTTTTTTATTCATAAAGCTTTGCTTGAACCAGTTGGCAGCCTGAGTGGTCAGTTTAATAGCAGCCCGCGAACCTGTCCTGAAAATATCTTCAAAAAAGTATTCGTTAACAACAGCGTGGGCTTTTTGAGGCGTTGGATTGCCTTCCAGGATGATTTCAAGGCCAAGGTTGAGGTTGGCATTTGTTTTTGCAATGGCTTTTTCAAGGTCTTCTTTGGCCCGGAGTTTGATTTTATCTGCTGAGATCACTTTGTTGATCAGGGCAGCCATTTCATTTTCAAGGACAAGGGAGGTGTCTGGATCAAAGGCCTGTAGCGAACTCACAAGCAGGGTGTTTTCTTTAACAGATTGGGAGAAAAACTGCGGGGGCATGGGGATGTCCGGATCAAAAGGTGTTGCATCTTTTTCAAGGGTTTCAGGCCGTTTTCTAATGGCCGACAGTTTTGTCGGCTGATAAATGCCGATGGCCTCATGGGTCGGTAAAAAACCTTTTTCAGCCAGGCGAAGGTTTTTCTGCCTGAACTGTTCTTCCTCTGTCTCTGCCGGGAGCAGGGCTTTGGTTTCAAGCATCAAACCGTGAAATACAGACAGGTCCATCCGTGCAACCGTGTCCATCATTTTTTCAATCAGCTCCCACACCGGCTGGTGGTCTCCCGGAATCGGCATTTCATCTTCATCAAACTGGGGTTTGTCAGGAAATCTGAAATAAAACTTATCATCAAAGGTGATGTAATCGTTAAAATCTTCCGGGGGGATGTCGTCGTGCTCACGGACAAAGATATCCAGGTGTTTAGACAGGTAAAATTCAAAATAGCCGGGTTTTTCTTTGACAGCCCATCTAAGAAGTCGATAAGGATCTGCCTGGAAAAGAAGATCAAATGTTTTTGTCATGCCTTGAAGATCTATACGGTCATTGTCCCAGGTTTCCACATCCAGGATGTATTCCCACTGATCGGACCTGGCAAGGGAAAGCACAGGGATAAAATCGTCCCCGCCGATTTTGTGCAGCAGATAATATAAATCCTGGTCAGGGAAAGATTGAATAAGGGTGGCCGGTGAAGGGGCGTCGAAAATCATTTCCAGTGCTTTTTCCGATTCACTGGTAAGAATATCCTGGCGCACT
Source organism: Desulfobacteraceae bacterium (assembly GCA_033851995.1). Taxonomy (GTDB): domain Bacteria; phylum Desulfobacterota; class Desulfobacteria; order Desulfobacterales; family Desulfobacteraceae; genus Desulfobacula. The sequence continues at coordinate 138,542 of JAWSVI010000013.1, forward strand.
GCACGCAGTTTGAGCTCTTTGTTCTTTATGTTTTCAAGCCGGTATTGGGTTGTATCTGTCATTTTATTTTCCTGCAATCTGCTGGTTACAGATTCTGATATAATTTTTAATTCCCGGTGAGTCCTTGAATCTTTCAAAATAGACCAGGGCCGGTTCAAAGTTCTGAGTATTCATAAGGCTGACCCCCATGCAGATGTTTAAATCCGGGTTGCCCGGCCAGAGCTTCAACCCCTTTTCAAGGAGTTCAATTGCTTCTTTAAACTGCCCGCTTTTCTGATGAATCATGGCAAGTCCTAAGAAAGCTCTTGCATCCGGGGCGTAGGACAGGGCCTTTTTATACAGCAGCTTTGCTGTTGCAGCCTGGTTTTTTATGTGCGGGTTATTTGCATATTCTCCATGGGAAAAGGTCAAGGCCAGCCTGGATAAAAAATCAGCATGAAAAGGATATAACTCTTTTTTGTCTATAAGATCAATAGTTTGGGTAAATGAATTCAGATTGCTGTAAAATTTTTGTCTCAGTGCATCACCAAATGATTTAACCTTGGGAAAATCGAGCTGATCATCCACTTCAAACCAGGGTAGATCTTCGATTTTTTTATGCCATATGTCATCTGTAAGCCTGCCTTTCCTGATGGCAGACCGGTACAGATAAGTTCCGGGAAAGATTACCAGCATATAGAATATGGCGCTTAAAGGTTGAATCTGTTTTAGCAGTTCAATACTTTCGTTAATGGTCTGAATGGTTTCATCTGGAGAGCCATAGATAAAATAGGCCCGGGGCAGGATACCGTATGAGCGTGTCAGGGAAAAAGCCTGGATAATTTTTTTTTCATCAATTGGTTTTCCAAGAATTTTGCGGATCTGTTCTGAGCCGGATTCAACCCCGTAACTGATCTGGATGCAGCCTGCTTTTCTCATGGCCTGGAGGATATCCGCATCAATATAGTCGACCCGTGAGATCGCATTCCAGGTGATATCCAGTTTTTTTTCAGTCAGCAAACGGCAGACTTCAAGAACCTGTTTTTTGTCCTTGGTAAAGGTGTCATCTGAAATATAAAAATGGGCGATGCCCTTTTGGTAGAGGGATTCAATTTCGTCTGCAAACCATTGTGGGGAGTGAAACCTTACCTTGGAATCGTTCCAGAATTTTGGGGAGCCGCAGAATGTGCATTTTCCCGGACATCCCCTGGACATGGCAAGATGTTGGTATGCAAAATAGCGGGAAGGGTGAACCAGGGTGTCAAGGTCATGGATGGGTTCTCTTGGGTCAGTTTTAACAAGCAAGATTTTTTTTTTGAAAACAAGACCGGGTATCTCTTCAGGGTATTCTCCATTGGAGTTTTGCTGTAGAAATGCAGAGAGTTCGAGAAAAGAGATTTCGCCTTCACCTGAAACAATATAATCAATCTGGGGGCAGGCTTCAAACAGGTGTTCTGCCATAAATGTCGGGGCAGGCCCGCCAAAAACAATGGTTGTGGAGGGCAGGGAATTTTTAGCCGCTTTTGCACACGCGATGGCATTCCATCGATTGGGATTGGTTACGGAGAACCCGATAATATCCGGGCGGCTGTCTTTAATGGTCTGCTTGAACGTTTCAAGGGGGTCTGTTTTTGTGTCGGCAAGGTTAAGTATTTGTGTTGAGAAGCCCTTGCCTAATAGTTGGGCTGCGATATAGAAAAGTCCAATAGGTACAATCCGGGCATCTTCGCTTGTGATCCGTTCATCAAGGCATGCCGGGTTGACTAAAAGAATGTTTGGTTTTCCTACCATGACCCGATAATAATATCATTCAATTTTCTTTTGGGAACATGGTGGACCTGGTTTTCATCCCGGAAATATTTAATATCCCCATCTTTTTTAACCTCATCAATCTGGTGTTGTTCTACTGGCTTGCCAATGGCAAGAACCAGCTTGACTTCAAGGTGTTCTGCAATATCCAGATATTCCTTGAGCTTTTTTGCATTGATTGCGCCAAAGATGCATCCGGCAAGACCGTCAGCTCTGGCACCCAGGAGGATGCTTTGTGCGGCAATACCGTGGTCACACCAGAATTTGTCCGCAATAGAGTGATCTCCAAGAACTATGATATATGCAGATGGCTGCTCTTGTTCTTCCGGGCCTTTCCAGTCGGTCAGGTAGGCAGCCCACCCAAGGCAGGAGAAAATCTCTTTATTTTTTTTATCATCATTTGAGATGATATATTTCAGGGGTTGTTTATTGGCCGCAGATGCTGAATTTCTGGCAAGGTCCACCAGTTGCATTAAGGTTTCTTTGTCCACTTTATGGGCATTGTCAAACCTTCTACAGGATCGGTTTTGCTTTACAAGTTTTGAAAAATCTTTAAGGTTCATGGTTTTTTCCCCAGGCATTTAACCGGTTCAAAGTTGGGCATGGTAATTTCCAGCCACTCAATAATCTTATCCATTTCATCGGCCACCTGTTTAAGGGCACGCCCCCGGTGACTGATTTGTCCTTTTTCTTGCATGGTCAGCTGGGCAAAGGTTTTGTTAAATTCTGGTGTGAAAAATAACGGGTCATATCCAAATCCGTTTTCTCCTGCCGCTTCTGTTGTAAGTACACCGCTGCATTCTCCCTCATAGGTCAGGGCAGCACCTGTTGGAACGGCAATGGATATCACGCATTTAAAAGAGGCATCCCGGTTTTCTTTGCCTTCAAGGGCTTTTAGAAGTTTTTTTACATTATCTTCATCAGACGCATTTTCTCCGGCATACCGGGCGGAATAAACCCCTGGTGCCCCATCCAGTGCATCAACACACAATCCGGAATCATCTGCCATGGCCGGATATCCCAGCACCCTGGCAGTAAAGGATGCTTTTTTGTAAGCATTGTCATCAAAGGTTTCTCCATCTTCAATAACTTCAGGGATCGGGCCGAAATCATCCAGATTTTTGATTTCAACGGATGAGCCTTCCAGCAGTTTTTTGATTTCTCTTGTTTTGCCTTTATTGGTTGTTGCAAGAACGATGATTTGTTTCAATGGTTTGCTCCACATTTTTCAGGTTTGTTTTAATTTTGGATAATATAAGATCCTCCCTGTTTTTGTAAAGCCTGGGAATGATTTAAATAGCAAGGGTTGGTTTCAGCTAATAAGCATAATTTTCCAAACAGAGCAGTTGTCTTCGAAAAAGCAGTATGGTATTTAATTTCCATGCAGAAAAAAATCGGATTTCACAGCTTGCATACCTTTATGGACGGTCCCATGACCAAACCCGGATCTGGAAAACGATCATCTGTCATGGCCATGTTTCAATTTGAAGATGATATTTCATTTTTGTTCCCATATATTAATGCAGTGGCTCAAAAAGCGGAACTGTATGATACGCCTGCGCTCATACGGTTTGTTTATAAGGATGTGTATTGTGTTGTCTATCCGGAGCGCTGTATTGCTTCCCCTTTTAGTGACCGGGAGGAGGCAAAGAAATTTCGGGAATCACTGGTTGAGTATCTGAATGGTATTCTTCAAAAAAAAGATGAGATTATTCCCAAATTTAAAGTGTTTAAAAAAATTGCAGTAACCGATATTTTAAGATTGCTGCCTAAAACCAATTGCAAAAAGTGTGGATTTCAAAGTTGTGTCGCGTTTGCAGCCATGCTGTCCAAACAGCAGGTGCAACCGGCAGCATGTCCGCATATTGGCCGGCCTTTAAGCGAGCAGGTTACATATCCTGTGTATGATGACCAAGGTAACCCGGTATCGTCTGTCACCCTGGATGTTGACCAGTCAAATTATAAGCAGGCGGCATTATCATCAAAGAGCGGCAATCCGATTTCTGAAAATAGTATTGAAACTGCCAATGAATCCTTAGCGGAGCCCTTAAGTAAAAGGGAGATTGAGGTCCTGGCAATGATGGGAAAGGGCCTGACCAACCCGGAAATATCCGAGGCGCTTTTCATCAGCCCCCATACGGTTAAAAGTCATGTGGTTCATATTTTTAATAAATTGGGCGTGAGCCAGAGAACCCAAGCTGTTGTCTGGGCGGCCCGGAATCAGTTGATTTGATATTTTTTTGTAAAATAACCCATTTGGGTGATGTATTCTATGACCGGGCTTTCTATATTCATTTTGATGGTTTTTAAATATAAAATATAAGGAATAAACATATGACTTCATTTGCCAATGCCATGGAAGTGTTCAAACTTCTCGATAAATCCAATTGCAAAAAATGTAATGAAACCACCTGCCTTGCGTTTGCCTCAAAGGTTTTCCTGGGGGAAAAGCAGTTGGATATGTGCCCGTCCTTGAGTAAAGAGGTCCTTGAAAAGTATCAGGGAAAACAAAAGAAAAAAATGACCAGTGAGGAGTTCCGGAATCTTCTGGTGGCTGATTTGAAAAAAAAGATCCAGTCATGCGATCTTGAAGAGGCCGCAAAAAGAGTTGATGGTTCATTTGAGAATGGGAAGCTGAATATCCGGATTTTAGGCAAACCATTTTCCATTGACAAGGATGGCCAAATGTTTTCCGATATCCATATTAATCCCTGGCTGGCCGGTCCTGTGCTGCAGTATGTACTTTCCTGCAAGGGAGTCCCTCTTACCGGGGAATGGGTTCCGTTCCGGGAACTTAAAGATGGCAGGGAAAAAAACGGGTTGTTTGTCCAGCGTTCTGAAAAAGCATTAAAAAAGGTGGCCGATACTTATACCCCCCTTTTTGAAGACCTGATCAGCCTGTTTAACGGCCGACAGGTAGAGAACCACTATGAATCGGATATCTCACTGGTGATTTCTCCGCTGCCAAAGCTGCCCATTTTAATCTGCTATTGGAAACCAGAAGACGGCATGGAGTCAGATCTTCATCTTTTTTTTGATTCCTCTGCAAATACCAATGCCAATATTGATATTGTTTATGGTATCTGTGCAGGCATCGTGAATATGTTTGAAAAGATTGCCTTGAAGCACGGGGTAACTATTTAAGCTGTTCCAGCCAGTTCATTTTTTATGGCAAGGCCTAATTTCTCAATGTTGTAAGGCTTTTTCAGATAACATCCGGCACCCAGCTTGAGTGTGTCTTTTACTTTTTGTGTCTGGGAAAATCCACTTGCAATGATGGCTTTTTGTCCCGGCTTGAATTCTATGATCTGTTTATATGTCTCATAGCCGTCTATCCCATGTTCCATGATCATGTCCAGAATTATCAGGTCTGCATTGTTTTCTCTGAGATGCTCTACAGCCTTTTCTCCGCTTTCCACGGTGTTTACTTTATACCCCAGTTTTTCAAGGGCTACGCCGGCAATCTGCCGTTGAGCTTCTATATCATCTATCACCAGGATAGTTTCTCTGTTGCCCTTTAATTCTTCTAAAGCAATGGGTTTGGAAGGCATAACCGCCTCATTAATGCTGATGGGAAAATATAAATCAAACCGGGTGCCCTGGTCAGGTTTGGAGATGATATCAATATATCCCTCATGGTCCTGGACAGTTCCCCAGACCACGGCCATGCCTAGTCCTGTACCGCTTCTTCCCATAACTTTTTTTGTAAAAAAGGGCTCAAATATCCGGGTCAGATCTTCCTGACTAATTCCGGTTCCACAGTCTTCGACGCTGAGGACAATATAATCTCCAGCCTCTATCTGCTCATATCCTTTTACAGATCGATCGAGATGGCAATTATAGGTTTTGATTACGATTCTTCCACCGTCGATCTGGGCTTCAGAAGCATTAGAGACCAGGTTCATCAATGTTTTCTGAAGGTGGACCGGGGAGCCTTTTAAAAAAGGAGTTTCAGCATCAATTTGTGTTTCAACATCAATATTGGGGTGGAAAGACATGATTTTTTTATGTTCAGGGGTATGCAGGAAACCTGAAACCAGGTCGTTGAGATTTAGAACTTCCCTGGTAATGACGCCGCGCCTTGAAAGTGTCAGCAGGTCCTGGACAATTTCTGTGGCCCGCTGCCCGGAAGATTGAATGATTCCAAGGGATTTTCTCATCGGATCGTTTTCATCAAGGTCCATTGCCAGCAATTCAGGATAGGTGACAATGCCGGAGAGCATGTTGTTTAGATCGTGTGCCACTCCTCCGGCTAAAAGTCCCAGGGCTTCCATTTTTCTGGAACGGTTCAGGCGCTCTTCAAGAGCCTGTTTGTCTTTTTCCATGGCTTTTTGTTCTGTAATGTCGCGCAGTATACCAATAACTCTCCCTGACGGGTCACCATCTTCAGGTAATAAGCGTGCATTAATAGAGCAACTGACGACTTTGCCGTCTTTATCAAGAAATTCTATTTCATGGTCGCTGACATGCCCTTTTTTCAATAATAGCTCAATTGTCTCCTCTCGTTTAGAAAGATCCTTGTATCTATCCAGAAGTGAACTACCGACAAATTCTTTCCGGGTAAATTTTGAGATGTTCTCGATGGAAGGGCTCGCTTCAATTACTGTTCCGTCAAGCCGTGTTTCAAAATATACATCTAATATGTTTTCATATATCTGGCGATATCTTTTTTCAGAGGAAGTCAGGTCGGTCATTGAGTCATGAAGGCCTTTTAGAATGGTTGTGACGGATAGTGTTGCGATAATATTTAAAAGCATGAAATTCAGGCTGACAACGATCCATTTGGCCAGTGAATTACCAGGGGCAAGCATCCATGGCTTGAAATTGAACGGCTCAAGAACATCTGTAATGTCCAGAGCGATTAAAGCTCCTAAACCGGCTATGGATATCAAATTTATGAGCAACGCGAAAATTGCAGCTTTAAATCCCAGCAGAATCCCGGTGATCAACGGGAAAAAAAACAGCCAGACCGGCCCGGCCCCAAAGGGGCCCAGGGTTGCAATTAAAACCATACCCAGAAGAAAGACAATTACGGGAACACTTGAAGCCCGGAAGGTATAGGAAAGGTCTTTTTTGAAAAAAAGAAATACCATGAAAAGGTACATCAGGGTGTCAATTACAGCTATGATCCAAAGTTTTTCTTTAATGGACAAAAGCATGCTGGGAATGTAGGTTATCAGTCCCAGGACAGCAATGACAAGTAACAGGGTCAGCAATACTTTTTCCTGCCAGTATGCAATCCCGTCCTGCCTGGTCAATGTGGCAGGTGATGTGAGCCGGGAAAGGATTTTAAAAAAAGGTTTCATGTTAGCCTCCGGTCATCTGTCCAAAACATTACGGACAGCGTTGAGCAGGTCTTTTTTGAGTACGGGTTTTTGGAGGTATTCAGATACTCCCATGTTCAATACGTTTTTTTTTGAAAGCTGTGCATTATATCCCGTGCACATAATGATGGGTATGTCCGGCCGTATTTTTATCATTTTTCGTGATAATTGAGTGCCTGTCATCTCCGGCATAATGTCACCTGCCAGTTTTCATGTTTTGCAATTCTTGTGATCAGTTCCGGATATGAACCTTTGGCTCTGCCTTTTTCGTCCATGAAATTGATAGGCTCCATCTGGAAAACTCCCACGCGCACAACCCGCCCATTATTTTTATCCTCTGCCAGACAGGGCTGGCAAAATAAAAATAAGGGAGAAAAGACTAAAAGACAGAAGGTTTTTTTCATTCATTTATGTCTCTGTTTTAGCAACACAGGCGATTCCGCCTTTTGACATGCCCGGCATGAAACATTTGTTGCATGATATACATTCGGCTATGTCTGTAGTACGGGTTTGCCATTTGACGGCAAGATCCGGTTCCCGGATAAGGGGCCTTGCCAGGGCAATAAAATCAATTTTATCATCTTCAACTGCTTTCTGGGAAATTTCAAGGGATCTGAATCCTCCCACACTGATAACCGGACAGGAGACCTGCTTTTTAACCGCTTTGGCCAATTCAAGGTTGTACGCTTCTTTATCCGGAGAGTTGATCTTTATTCTTGCAGGGCCTTTCTCACCGGAAGCAGGTGATCCCGAAGATACTTCTATTGCATTTATTCCGCAATCTGAAAGGCGTTTGCATACCTTGATTCCTTCTTCTTTTTGAAGTGCATTTTCAACGTGGTCATCAACGTTTAGCTTTATAAAAACAGGATAGGTGCTGCCCACCTGTGCCCTGGTTTTTTCGTAAATATCCATCAGAAATCGCGTCCGGTTTTCAAGGCTGCCGCCATATGCATCGGTACGTTTGTTTGTTAAAGGGGAAAGAAACTGGTTCACCAGATACCCATGTGCGCCATGGATCTGAACACCATCAAATCCCCATTTTTTTGCCCTTCTTGAAGCCCTGGCAAAACAATCGGTAATATCTTCAATTTCGAGACCTGTCAGCTCCTTGGGTGTGTGCTTGGGCACCTTTCCTTTTATCGGAGAGGGAGCAACTTTTGGAAGCCCTGTTTCATTCGGCCTGGCAAGCCCCCCCGCATGAACCAGTTGAATCACTATTTTACCATTTGCAGCATGCACAGCTTTTGTTAATTGTTTGAATTCTTTTTCAAATTCATCGGTGTGTATTCCAATAGACCAGGGGTTTTGTTTCCCATCCGGCCGGACAAAACTGTAACCTGTAATAATAAGGCCAATCCCTCCTTTTGCCAGATTTTGATAACAATCTATCAGCCTTTGTGTCGGGCGGCCATCCTTTTCGCACATCCCCTCCCAGGTTGCAGATCTGATCATGCGGTTGTTGAGTTCCAGAGAGCCGATAGGAGCTGCTTCAAATAGTGATGCCATATTTCTTCCCCTCAGTATGAAATCAATACGTTTTTTATAGAATAATAATTCATTTGAAATTGAGTAGTTTAAGCATACGCAAAATTTTTTGGTAAAGTCAATATACAGACCTAAGTTCCTGATTTTCTCAACGTCTTATTCAGACAGGTCGTATGGTTTATGTTGAATAGGGATAAGGCTTTTGAGAAGTTACAAAAAAGTAAAAACAATGACAAATATGTATTTTATTATGAGGGATATGTCTGTTTCGCCCTTTTTTTCCAGGTTTTGAGCCGCTCTGAAGAATGGCATCTATTTTGCAGCCCTTAAGGTCAGACGGTGACTTAAGCTACGAACAAAAATATGCAAAGCAGTAAAGGAAAATAGATTATGACCATTGGAAACGCACTGACGTTTATTAAACGGGGTATGACAGATGAGGTACTGAGAAAAAGCTTGAATATGTCAGAGGATATGGGTGGGCTTGAGCAGATATTGAAAAGGGAAAACCTGATGTTTTCTTTCCATGAATTTGATGAAGCCTTTAATCATCGCCTGGTGCAATGCCAGGAAGAACAGGAGGCAGACCATCTCAAAGAATTCAAATTATGGTGGATCCTTTTAGTGCAGATGAATCAGGGTAAACGGGTTAAGGCATAATATTTTTAATGGCCGTAAATTTGAAAATTAACAGGAGTTGAAAATATGATGGCAAAAAGTAATCTGAACTGGGAAAAGTGGCTTAAGGAAGGGGATCAATATCTAAACGCAGCTACACCCAAGGCTGAAAAGAGCGTGTTTAATCCGGATATAAGATATAACCTCTTATCCATGTCCCTGGAAGGCTATATTATGGCCATATTGGATTATAATAATAACCTGCCGTTCAATCATACCTATACGGATCTTATGTTTTCGCTTGAAACTGTGCTTCCGGTGGAGGCATCTTTGAGAGCAAGAATTTTAAAATATGAGAATATTCAATCGATTTGTTCCATAGAAAAGTACCATCGCCAAGCGCCTACATCAGAGGAACTTGACGACCTGAAGGATGCCGTGGGCACGGTTGGGAAAATTGCGCATCAGGCATGTTCTGCTGTCTGATGGAAATATGGGGAAGGTAAATTTCATCATTTAGGCCCATTTATTCTTTAATTTTCAGATGAATGTTATGGGCTTCAATGGTTGCATTTACTGCATCTGACAGGGTGTTTAAATTTACATTGGATGTAAATTTTTCCCCATTGCTTGAGATTTCTATCCCACTGACATTTTTTTTTGTCAATTTTAACAGGACGCCGAGTCCAAAAGTTTTTGATACTTCAAAAGGTTTTTCTATATCTGACATGATTTCTTCCTTCCTATTCTCAGATCTTTATGCCGGTCAATTTTCAAATGCTGACCCCCAATTCATCAGACCCTGAATATCATTATCGGTTCTGTAGGTAGAGAACTGCAATTTCCATACCCAACTATTAAATTTAATATAAATCAGGACAGTTGTTTTTGTATTCAGGTGGCGATATAATAGGGAATACATATTAACATAAAATTTGTTGGTGATAAAAAGAGGATTGCCGTGGAAATAAAAAAGCTCTCTCCTGAAAAAAAACAGGGCCTTGTTGTGGTCATTACCGGAAACGGAAAAGGAAAGACTACCAGTGCCATGGGAATGGCGCTGAGGGCAACTGGGCATCAGATGAAAGTGTGCATCATTCAGTTTATGAAAGGTGATCTTTACTCCGGTGAGTGGGATGGGGTGAGACTCCTGGACGGCCTGGTTGAATTAACCCCAACAGGAAAAGGCTTTTGTGGAATTGAAGGTAACCCATATCCTTACAGTGAACACCGCGAAAATGCACAGTATGCTATCCGGCTTGTAATGGAGAAGATTGAATCAGGCTGCTTTGACATTCTTATTCTGGATGAGATCAACAATGCATTGCAGCTTAAACTCGTTGATCTTGAACAGATAATGGAAATCCTGGACAAAAGGCCAAAAGCACTTCATATGGTTTTTACCGGCAGGGATGCCCACCCAGACCTGATCAAACAAGCAGATACGGTCAGCGAGGTGCGGGAAATAAAGCATGCATATCAAAAGGGTATTGAGCCTCAACCAGGTATCGACTACTAAAAGTTGTATGGCAGGTATAAAGTTTAATACTATAAAAGAAAAGCAATATTACGATTTTGTAATTTGAGTGTTCCGCCAATTAAATCAGAGGATACACTTCTTGCGAGATATAATGATACGATTTGTAATCTGATTTGATAAACCGGTTAAAATATTTTCTGTGACACTTGTGTCTTAAGTGAGACACTATCTGAAATGATTTCAACCGCTTCAAAGATCATGAAGAATCGATTCCTGTTCTTCAAGAATCTCATTTAAGATATCAATGTTGGTCATTGGGTTCATGATAACAGAGCGAAGTACGACTATGTTGTGCTGGTCTTCCGGATTTGTTTTGAGACGGGTTCGGGATACGAAACTTTTGCCTGCTTCTCTCTGGATTCGCTGGATCTTAGTATTGATGTCATCTATCTGGAGATCCAGGTGTTTGCGTTCTTCATAATCCGCGGTTTTCATTTTTTCCTGAATATCCTGCGGGACCACCCGGTAAGTGACAATGTTTAACTGCGGTTGTGTAATTAATTGAAACAAGGTCCTTTTTTCAATCATTTCAGAAAATATTTTGGCTGTTTCAATCCCATATTCGATCATCAGTGCGTAGCCCCTGGAACCCATGATTTTCAATGCACTGTCCAGAATGAGAGAGCTTGCTTCTCTGGAGCCTTCCAGAGTTTTAATGCCAAGATCAACACTGCCTTTCCTGTTTACATAACGGGCATGGTAAACGATCTGATCAAGTGCTTTGGGATCTTTGAAATAGACCATACCGGATGTCATTGGCATGTAAAACTGTTTATGGCAGTCAATGGTAACAGAATCTGCCCTTTCAATTCCGTTTAAAAGATGGCAGTATTTTTCAGATAGCAGGACGGGTCCTCCCCATGCAGCATCTACATGAAAATGAATGCCGTGCATCTGACACAAATCAGCGAGTGCCGGCAAAGGGTCTATTATTCCAGTCTCTGTTGCCCCGGCTATCCCAATGATGGCAGCTATTTTCGTTTTTTTATCCGCCTGCAGTTCTTTGATTTTATCTTTAAGTTTTACTAAATCAACACTCCTTTTTTCATCCACATCAATGGGAATAATGTTCCGGTTTCCAAAGCCAAGAATACCCACTGCCTTTTTAAGGGAGAAATGCCCCCGTTTTGAAACCAGCACCACTACCCGTTCAATATCATGGGCTTTCATTGCCTGGTAAAAACCGTCCTTTTCAATGCTGTCAAATCCAGGTTTTGGTGCGAATAATTTGTTTCTGGCTACCCACAAGGCTGTCAGGTTGGCAGTTGTCCCTCCGGTTGTGAATACCCCCAGGCATGTTTCAGTATTCTGGACATGCTCGCGGTAAAAGGCTTCATCAAAATCAAAAATCATGCGGTGCATCTTTGCCAGGATCTGTTTTTCCAGGACGGACAGAACTTTTGATGTTTCAATTTTGATAACATTCTGGTTTAAAGCAGCAGTGATGGCCTTCAGGTGCACCATGAAAAATGGAATGGCAGAAGTCATATGGCCGATAAAATAGGGTGAGGCCACGTTCACTGCCCTGGGGGCGATTTCATCAATGATATCCCGTATGACATGGGCCAGTTTTTTCTGTGGGTTTTTATTAATTCGGGTGTCCGTGTACTCTTCAGCCAGTTTTATCAAACTGATCTCTTCAGTGACACCGACATGTTTATTTAAAAAATCATGGAGGCCAAACAGTATTTGTTCCATGTATTTGACAAGGGCTTTTTTACTGTTGTCATCTTCCGGGCGGATAAATATTCGGTGCAGGGTTTCCCAGTCTGCAACAAGAGGAGTGATCTTCTGCGGTTTCCGGTTCATTTTTTTTAATATTTTTTCTCCAGCTTCATTATAAAATTTTGTATAATGTACCGTCAGAGGCTATTAGTCAATATCTATTTGGCTGCCCCGAATTTTTCACCAGTTTAGCATATCCTTTACCAGGATTCCAAAGTTAAAGAAAAATAAGCCTTTTCAAATGGAAGTAATGATTGTAAATTTCATGAAAAACCATCATCGGTATACAACTTAATTAGGGAGAAACACCACAATGGAACTTCACAAGGATGATATTTTGACCAAGGTAAGCCGCTTTAACCTGATCAGAGCCGGGCGAATGATCTATATTGATGTGCATCAGAAAATTCAGGGACATCTTGCTGGAGATTTTATCGCAGTGCCCAATCTGGTGAATATTGTTGCAAGGCCGGAACACCAGGGCGCCGGTCAGAATGAACAGGCTGCCCTGGAAGATTGTTTGAAGAAAATAAAAGGCCTGAACGTTGAAGACCTATTTCCTGCAAGCAATTCTGTTCCCAAAAATCAAAGTGAAAACTAACCCGGCAAAAAAATTAAATCCTGTGCTTCTCTCCCATTTCTATGCCGATATCCAGGGCCTTTTTGTTCATATCCATGAAATCTTTTGGAATGGTTGTTTCCAAAACCTTCATGATGGATTCCGGTCGGATCAGGCCTGAAATGCCAACCAATGTCCCCAGCATACAGATATTGAATACAATGGGCTTTCCGATTTCTTTTTGAACCGTATCAAACATGGGCAAAGAGATGTGTTTTGCAGCCACTTTATTTTCGATGGTTACATATTTTGAATCCACCAGAAGCAGCCCCCCCGGCCGGATGATCGGTGAAAAATTATTGTAGCTTTCCTGGGTAAGGCTCACCAGGATGTTGGGCTGCACCACCTTGGGAAAATAAATCTGCGTATCGTCAATAATTATATCGCTCCGGGTGGCCCCGCCTCTTGCTGCGGCACCATAACTCTGGGACTGAATGGCATGTTTGTTTTCAAAAATTGCGGCAGCCTTGGCAAGAATAATGGCTGCGGTGATTACCCCTTGTCCGCCGGAACCGGAAAAAACCAATCTTGAACGCTGCATTATGCACTTCCTTTCATTGCTGTTTCGATAATTTGATCATAGGCTTCACAATATTCAGGAGCGTCGGTATCTTCAACAAAAATACCCCGCTGAATCAGTTTCGGGTTTTTTTCCAGTTTTTTAGAGCCGATTTTTACCGTGTTTGTTTTAAAGCCCTCCATCATTTGGATGGCATCCCCTTCTTTGTTTTTCCTGCCGTAATAGGTTGGGCACTGGGTCAGAATCTCCACAACAGAAAATCCTTTATGGGAAATGGCTTTTTTTATAAAGTCTTTGGATTCATTGGCGTGAAATACGGTCGATCTGGCCACAAATGTGGCTCCGGCACTTTTTGCAAGGTCAACAACATCAAAAGTTCTATCAATGGTGGAGTAAGGGGCGGTTGTCGCTTTTTTCCCGCTGCCGGATAACGGGGAAAACTGCCCGCCGGTCATCCCATAAATTCGGTTGTTCATGACAATTGCCGTGATATCGATGTTTCTCCTGGCGGCATGAATAAAATGGTTCCCACCTATAGCAAGAGCATCACCGTCTCCCATGGGAACAATGGCTTTCAGGGAGGGCTTGGAAAGCTTTACCCCGGTGGCAAACGCAAGAGCCCGGCCATGAATAGTATGAAGAGAGTGGAAATCAACATATCCTGAGATCCGTGAAGAACAGCCAATGCCGGATGTCATGACAATGTCGTTTTTATCCAGTTCCAGCTCGTGAACTGCCCTGAGCAATGCGCCAAGCACAATGCCGTGCCCGCATCCCGGGCACCACAGATGGGGGAAATACCGCTGACGTATATAGTCTTTAAAATCAAATTCTTTCATATCATACCCCCCTTCCCTGGATCATTCTCAAAAGGGTTTTAATGTCTGTTGGAGAAATAAGCTGGCCGTCAATCCGGTTTGCCAGGAAAACATTGTGGGGGTTGTCCACCGCGTTTTTTACCTGGGTAAGCACCTGCCCCATGTTCATTTCAACCACAATAACCGCCTTTGCCCCGGCACATTTTTCCCTGACCATATCCACTGGAAACGGCCATATTGACTGCAGTTCAAGCACACCAATTTTAACACCCCTGGCCCTTCTGTTTCTTGCAAGGTGGATGGCCGATCTTGCAGAAGATCCATAGGAGATCAGGACATATTCTGCATCATCCAGCCAGTACTCTTTGAACCGGGTGATGTCGTTGATATTATTTTCAATTTTATCCACCAGGTGGCGCAGCAGTTCGCTGACCACTTTGGGATCATTGTTTGGAAATCCCCACATGTCATGGAAAAGCCCAGTTACATTATATCGGTGCTCTCCTCCAAAATCACTCATGGGCAGGCGGCCATCCTCCCTTGGGAAATAGGGGTGATAGTCGACCCCTTTTTTTACGGAGGTGCGAAGGCGCTCCACAACAGGTATTTCACCCGGCTCCGGGATGGTCAGTTTTTCGCGCATATGACCGATGACTTCATCTAAAAGGATAATTACCGGGGTTCGATAGGTTTCTGCCATGTTAAAGGCATCTACCGTAATTTCAAACACATCCTGGTGGTTGGAAGCAGTCAGTGCAATAATGGCATGATCTCCATGAGTCCCCCACCTGGCCTGGTTGATGTCGCCCTGGCTGACATGGGTCGGGTTGCCTGTAGAAGGCCCGCCGCGCTGGACATTGGCTATGACACAGGGAATTTCAGCCATACAGGCATATCCCAGTGCTTCCTGTTTCAGCGAGAATCCCGGCCCGGATGTGGCGGTCATGACTTTATTGCCCGTGAGCGATGCGCCGATTATGGCTGCCATGGAAGCTATTTCATCTTCCATCTGGATGAATTTGCCCCCTTTTTGCGGGAGTCTTCCAGCCAGGTGCTCTGCGATTTCCGTGGACGGGGTAATGGGATATCCTGCAAAAAAATCTATCCCGGCATAAATTGCACCTTCCACACAGGCTTCGTTCCCCTGGATAAACCGGATATTATTTTTGTTTTTCATTTTCCCCTTCCTGGTTTTGTGTGATTTGTATTGCCAAGTCCGGGCAACGAAGTTCGCACAGCATACACGCGATGCAATCTTCGGGTCTGACTGCCTCTGCTTTCCCCTTTTCGTCAAACTCAAGAACTTTTTTGGGGCAAAAGTGGATGCAGATGCCGCACCCCTTGCACCATTCTTTGTCAATCAAATGCTTGACTGATTTGCCTTTGGCCATAAATTTCCTCATTTAAAATGGTATCAATATCCGATAATTTAAGGGATCTTGATTAAGTGATTTCTTTTCGTATGTCAAGGATAAGTCTAACTTAAATGAATCTTATTCATTCTTTTTTATTTCATTAAAAATTGCAAGTGAAAAAATAATGCTTTAGATAAAAAATAACGGATAAATAGTTTGGTTTATATTTAAAATATTGGGGATGGGGGGCCAGATTGCCGGAAATCTGTCTTGACAGGAAATGAATCGTTTGGTAACGAACGTTTGTATGCAAACAAAAGATTCTGAGCCTAAATATTTTATTTGTTCCCTGGCAACCCAGGCCGCACGAAAAATGATCGCTTATTATAACAATGCCTTGGAACCGGTTGGACTTACTGCTCAGCAGGTCATGGCTCTGGGCGTTCTTTGGCGCGAAGACGGCCTCAGTCTGGGGGTTTTTGCAAAACGGTCCGGCATGGGAAAGGCTGCTGCTGTCAGCATGATTAAACGGTTGGAATCTATGGGGATGGTTTCAAAGAAGACTGACCCGGATGATGCCCGTTTGAATGTGCTGAAATTAACACATAAGGCCCGAAAGATGTCGCCTGAACTTTTAGCCATAGGCTCGGAACTTGAAAAGAATATTGAAAACGCAATTGGAAAAGAAACAATGGTTTCTTTAATCAAAAGTCTGAGCGTGATTCGTGACTTGGACCTATAACGACCCATTAACCCTTAAACACTGTATATGAATAACAGGGAAATATATGAATTTAATAAAAACAGCGATTGCAAAAGGGCAAACTGCGCTATCCGAATTTCAATCCAAACAGGTGCTTGGCTCTGCCGGTATTCCTGTTACGCAGGAAATATTGGTATCGAGCGCTGATGAAGCAATCAAAGCAGCAGAGAAGATCGGATATCCTGTTGCCCTGAAAGCCTGTTCCTGGGAATTAATGCATAAGAGCGAAGCCGGATGTATTGAGTTGGGGCTTGCAGACCAGGAATCGGTTCAGGAGGCATACAACCGAATATGTGAAAAAATCCAAACTCCCCTGGAAGGCGTTCTGGTTCAGGAAATGTTAAAAGGACAGCGGGAAGTGGTTGTCGGCTTAAACCGGGACCCTCAATTTGGAGCCTGTGTCATGTTAGGGTTTGGCGGAGTGATGACTGAGGTGATCAACGATACAGTTTTCAGGGTTGCTCCGTTTGATAAAGTTGAAGCCCTTGATATGATAAATGAACTCAAAACCAGTCCTATGCTGGGCACTTTTCGTGGACAGGAGTCTGCTGATCTTGATGCAATTTGTCATACGCTTACAGCAATTGGACAGCTTGGCATGGAGAATGAATCCATTGCAGAAATAGACATCAACCCCCTGATTATCTCCCCAGACGGCAATATTAAAGCCGCTGATGCCCTTATAATATTAGAAAGAAGTGAATAATTAAAATTATGATTTCCTCAATTTCAAAAAGTCCGCTTTATCCAATAGCCAATTGCAGGAGCATTGCCTTTTTCGGCGCTTCCAATAATTTTTCAAGAATGGGGACAGGTATACTGCGCGCCATTTTATCCGGAGATTTTGAAGGCCCTATTTATCCGATTCACCCAAAGGAAAAAACGGTCTTAAATCTAACTGCGTATGAAGATATTGAAGACATACCCGAAATCGTTGATATGGTATTTATTGTTTTGCCCACCAAAATTGTTGTCGAAACTCTGGAAGCCTGTGGTAAAAAAGGAATCAGACACGCCGTAATTGTTTCAGCCGGGTTTAATGAAGTCGGAGGAAAAGGCGTTGAAATGCAAAAAGAGCTGCAGGAAGTTGCAAAAAAATATAATATCCGCTTTACCGGCCCCAATTGTATCGGCGTTATCAATTCCCATGCAAAACTCAATGGCACCATTTTCCCATATGAAGGCAAAACCGGTTTTATCGGTATGGCATCACAAAGCGGAAGTTTTATCACCCAGATGATCAACTATCTGAACAATCGATTCGGACAGAATTTCAGCACAGCATTCAGTCTGGGGAATGAGGCAAATGTTGATATCGTTGACTGCATAGAATACCTGGGTGCCTGCCCCAACACAAAAGTGATCGGCCTTTATATCGAATCCATTCGACGCGGACAGGAATTTATTAAAATTGCCCGTGAAGTTTCAAAAACAAAACCCATTATTGCATTTTATGCAGGTGGCTCAGAAACCGGCAAAAGAGCCTGCCTTTCTCATACGGGCTCCCTTTCTGGCCCGGATCGTCTTTACGATGGTGTTTTCAGGCAAAGCGGTATTATCCGAGCCCGCTCCATAGAGGAGTTGTTTGATTTCTGTTATGCAATAGGATCTTCCCCTTTGCCCGAAAGCAACCGGGTGATCATTCAAACCCATTCCGGGGGACCGGGAGCAGCGGCCGCTGATGCCTGCGAACGTTCAGGTCTCGAACTCCCGTCATTGTCGCCTGAGACTTTGGAGAAACTTGCCCCTTTTATTCCGCATACTGGTAATGCAAACAATCCTATCGATATAACCTTTACTAAAAGTCAATCTGATTTTTTTAAGGATATTCCCACAGCACTTTTGGAAGAAAAAGAGGCCGATGGAATTTTGGTATACTTTCTGACTCCGCCGGCTATGCTGCGCTCAGCTTTGATGACCATGGGAGTGTCAGAGGATGAGCTTGAGGCTACCGCCAAAGAAATCGTAGACCAACACTCCAAACTTGTTGCGTCGCTGGCAGAAAAATATCAGAAACCCATTATCGGATTTTCTTTTTTAACAAGAGATGATCATTCCATCAAGTGTCTTCAGGACAGAGGAATCCCAGTGCTGCTAAGCCCGGAAAGAGCTGCCAGGGCTTACGGTGCCATGGTTGAATATAAGCGTCTGAGGGAGAAGATTATTCAAAGTGGTGAATAGGCCCGAAAGCCGTATGAAGAACCCTCTTGTCAGTGTAATTCTGCCCACCTATAATCGCGCCTGGACACTGAAGCATGCAGTAGAGTCGGTTCTTATGCAGGATTACCCTTTTATTGAGTTGATCGTAATTGATGACGGCTCTACCGACAATACCCAGGCACTTCTTTCTCAATATACCGGCAAACTTATAATTTTGGACCAGAAGAACAAAGGGGTCAGTGCTGCCAGGAATGCCGGTATAAAAAAAAGTACAGGGGAATTGATTGCCCTGATTGATTCAGATGATGCATGGGATAAGCGTAAAATTTCCTGCCAGGTAGAGTTTTTTAACTCCCATCCGGAAGCCATGATTTGCCAGACAGAAGAGATATGGATACGGAACGGGAAACGGGTAAATCCAAAAATCAAACATAAAAAGCCATCAGGTATGATCTTTGAACCTTCTTTGAACCTTTGCCTGGTAAGTCCGTCTGCTGTAATGATGCGAAAAGAACTGTTTGATATCAAAGGGTATTTCAATGAGTCATTCACTGTTTGCGAAGATTATGATCTATGGCTTAGGGTAAGCGCAAGCATCCCAGTGTTTCTTATTGATAAACCCTATACCATAAAAAACGGGGGGCATGAGGACCAGCTTTCCAGTTTTCATTCTCAGGATAAATTCAGAATCCGCTCCTTGCAGGCTGTTATTGAATCAGGAGAGTTAAGCGATGACCAGATTCAAAAAGCAAAAGCAGTATTAAAGCAAAAATGTATTATTTATGGAAATGGCTGTATAAAAAGAGGCCGAAATGAAGAGGGACAAGCTTATCTGGATATTGCCCAGTTAATTTAACATCAAAGGTCAAGTAAATCGGTTTTATATTATCTGGGTTCATGAACGGATTGAATCACCTGGTTTTTTCCATTTTTTTTGCCCTCATAAAGTGCATTATCCGCTAGTTTTATGCATGTTTCAGGATCGTTTGAATATTGGGAACTGACAACGCCAAATGTCATGGTGACCATCAACTGGTTTTGTCCAGCGCATATTTTCATGTCTGAGATTTTTTTTCTGAGATTATTTAGCACCAAAAGACCATTGGTAATATTTGTGTCTGGAAACATAAAAAAGAACTCCTCCCCTCCCCACCTGGCTTTAATATCATGTTGGCGTAGTTCTTTTTTCATGATATCAGCAATTTTCACAAGCACAGTATCACCGATATCATGTCCATATGTGTCATTTATTTTTTTAAAATTGTCTATATCGCCAATCGATAATACAAATTCTGACTTATTGCGATTATAACGGCTGAATTCTTTTTTTATCAGTTCCATTGCCCGTTTTCGATTCGTCAATTTTGTTAAAGCATCTGTATTAGATTCATACAGCAATGCGGCTTGATATCGTTTTGCAGATAATGAAAAAATTAAAGGCGTTGCTGATGCAATAAAGAAAGTGGATATAGTGTTTAGTAAATATAAGAACTCTCTTGTAGCATAAGGCATACTGTATTTTGGAACAGTATAGATTTTAAGTAAGTAGGTTACAATAAAGCAGATAAAACCTATCGTTGTTAAAATCAGTGGCAAATTAAATTTCGTATAATTCCCAATTACAAAATATGCGGCAACGGCAATGAATAAATATTGAAACCCATAATCCCATCCCAGCAAATAGACTGCAAGAATCTGGTGGATAAAGACTTCGAATGCTATTACCAACGTCGCGTACAGAATATATCCAGGCTTTGTTAAAGCGAGATAGATCGATAATAAAAATATAAAAATACTGAAATAATTATAATAATATAGCGGTGTGATGTCATGAATATAAAAAATGACGATAAAAAAGCAGTGAAGGCATAGAGCTATCAGCTGTGCGAAGATAGCAGCCTGGACATTAATGTTCTTTCGTGACAAAGTATGGGAAAATAATTTCATTTTCAGTTTTAACTTTTGGTCAACAAAATAATATGTTGGTCCGTATATTTTTATGTCTGGGTGATATCTGACCAGTTCTTAAAATTAAAGAATACTGTTTAAACAAATGCAAAAAAAGAATAAAAATAAAAATTAGAAAATCCATAGCGTTGACATCATGGTATTCTATAGATCTGTGATTTGCATTTCAGAGATCATCGTTCCTTCTTCCTCTGAAATGATTTCCAGGATTTTACACCGGCTTTTATTTTCAGACAGAAACATGGATGAGCCGGGGCCTTTTATTGAAGATCCCTGGGTAATGGTTTTGGCAATAGAGACGGATGCTTTTGCAGGCTCTTTCATAGAGTATTCTTTTAAAGCCTTTTTCTGGATCACAAATGCTTTGTTTTTTTTCTCATACCGCTGGACCTGTTCCTTGAGTTCTTCAATATCCTTAGCAATTTTATCCTGGGTTTTAAAAATAGTATTGAGTTCTTTTTCAGCGTTAAGTGCTTTTTCTTTTAGTTTTTTGATAGTATTTGACGCCTCATGGAGTTTTGTTAAATCGTTTGAATTCTCAATTTCAGGCAGCTCTTTTTTGATTTGTTTGATTCCTACCTGGGCGCGGTCCTGGATATGAGCCTCCTCGGAGATTTTTTCATACAGGGCTTGATCCTGGTCTTCAAGTTTCTGAATCTTGTCTTTAACTATCCCTGCTTTTTCTATTGACGCCTCAAGGTCTTCATCAATCTGTTTATTTAATTGCTTCAGATGTTCCTCTATTCCAACAATCAATTTTACCGGTGTCGACGAATTGGTGCCTATGCTGCCGCCTTCGATTCCTAATTTTGCACTGATTCTGCTGGAAATAATATGCCCTGTGGAGTTTATGCAGCACCCGCTGAGTGTAATGCTGGAATCAATGATTTCCTTTGAAACAGTGACATCCCCAAATCCCATGACTTTGGAATTATTGATGAATTTTGCCTGGGTGTTCCCGTGAACATGAATAATGGAATCAGTAATTCCTGCGGAAACATTCAGGTCACCTGAAATATCAATGGTACCCCCTTCAATTTCCTGGACGGTTAAATTAATCCCTTTAACGCTAAAACCTTCTTTGATCATACCTTTTACAACAATATTGCCATTAAAATCGATGTTCCCGGTTTCATAATCCACATCTCCCGGAATTATCAGCTCCGGGCTTACGGAAATCGTTCCAAGGGCATCGCAGTGGGGCTGGCCGTCTATTTCTGAATGAATGCATGTTTTATCTTCAGACAGTTTTACACCATTTCCAGCTTCAAAAACAGGATCGAAAACTTCTTCAACAGGTATGGGAAGGCCTGAAACACTTATGCCGGTTTTCCCTTCCCGGGCCATTGTTTTTTTTGCAAGAAGATCGCCTGTTTTTGCATAGGGGATGTCTCCCCGTTCCCTGAAATCAATACTTCCATCCTCGTTAATTTTCCCCGGATTTGTAAAATCAATTTGAAAGCTGAATTTTATAGAGCCGTTTTTTCCGGGGACCGGTGCTTCCCCTTCTGAGATAAGAATTTTTTGTTCAGAATCATCTGACAGCCATTTCTCGATTGCTTCATCTTCCAGGATACCGTAGGAGACTTCTTTTTTAAGAAGCAAATCAAGGATATCCGTAAGGGAATGCGGTGGGCACTTATCATCAGGCGGTTTTATTTTTTTTGCCCAGACTTTGGTCAAGTCATCAGAAATTGAGATTTTAAAATAGTCTTCTAAGGTCTGTTCGGGTTCAGTTTCCTGTTCTTCTTTGATTCCTTCCGGCACGTCCAAAGCCTCTTTCGAAGTGCCAACGCCTTGTTTAAGAGCAGCAGACAGAATATCTAAAACAAGATTTCCCCCACGATCATCTTCTGTCTGGATCTTATCAGCAGTTTCATCTTCCGGTGCTTTTACAGTGTCCGTGTCTGCCGGCTCCTTATCAGCAGGCATTTGCTCTGCAGTGTCCGGCTCAGTTTCCTTGAATGCTTCATCTGGTGGGGTTTCATCTGCGGTTGTTTCATCTTTTGGGGGTATGGTTTCCAGGATAGTTTTTAAATCAGGCATTAAGGACTCAATTTTATATTGGGATGCCCATAGCTCAAACATGGTTTTTAAATCATTATAAAGGCTTGAGAACTCTTTTTGGTAGGTCTCTTGAGATGGTGTGATTTTTTTATGTTCAAGAAAGTATTCCAGTGTTATATCCGAATCAAGCTGTGCCTGTGCCTTAAGTTTTCTTATTTTTGATTTAAGTTTGATTTTTTTATCGTTTTTTTCATTGATGAGTTTTTTGTAGGTATTGCTTTTTTTCTTCAGTTTTTTGGCAATATTGAACATCTGTTTGTTCTGGTGATTGGTAACCCGTTTGAGTCTGGCTTGTTTTATTGCGTCTTTGTATCGGGTCAGGCAGTTTTGAGCCTGATTCGCCAGGTTTTCATCTTTAAATGGAGAAATGATGGAGGCATGGATTTCAGCTTTGTTTATCGCTTTTATCAATGTTTCCGCTTTGTCATCCGGTACCACCAGCATTCTTTGGGTATAAGGCGAGATGGATTTAACCTTAAGCAGGACATCATCTCCTTCCATTTTAGGCAGTTTGAAATTGCTGATGAAAAGAGCAAAAGAGTTTTTAGGTGCTTTGTCAAGAGTGTTCAGTGCGTCTTTAGAAAAGCGTTCACAGCTCACATCCCAGCCTTCTTTTTCCAGAATATTTTGCGTATGGGCAGAAACGGACTCATCGTTTTCAAGGAGAATGACTTTGGGTTTTGTCTTTTCGTTCATCTGTACTTACTTTTTACCTTCATCTTTTTCCGGTTCGCCTGTTAACTCTTCAACCGGGGCAATTTCAAATCCATTCCTATAGGCCATATCATTAAACTGCCGGTACAATTCCAGAATGGTTTTGCAAAAAAGTTCATTGAAATGCTCAGGCTTGATTGAATTTTCTTTTTTGACAGCAGCTTTGATTTTATCCGTTAATAAGTCTGGTTTTATTTCAGGGCGATCAGAGAGTCTTTGTATGTTTTTTTCTATCTGTGCGATTTCTTCATCCAGTTCCAGAAGGGTTTTTGTATGAGTTTTAGTGGCCTCCATCAGTTCACAGTCCAGCTCATATAATTTTGAGTTTTGTTTTTTTGCCAGAATCATAAGCCTTTTGTTTTCTATAAAAAATTCATATGATTTAAGGCCGGATTTTATTGTGGCCATAAAATGGTCCTTATTCAGCGGTTTGGCAACATAACGCTGGATGATATCCAGGTTTACGGCATTAACAATGGATTGGGTGTCTGCATGATCCGACATGAGGAAGAGGCTGCTGAAAGGGGAAAGTTTTTTTGCCTGTTCAAGAAATTCTGAGCCGTTTGTCCCGCCAAGGTTTTGATCTGCTATTATAATGGAGAACCTGGGTTTTTCCGTTTGTATTTTTTTCAGGGCACCTTCACTGCTTTTAGAAAACAAAGGTGCTATGTTTTCTTTTTTTAAAATGTCGCCAAAGCTTTTACCGATGTCATTATCAGTATCAACAATAAGTATTTTATGCTGATAGGTCTCTTCCATATGCGGCCTTGTATGTGTTGAATAACCCATTAATAGTAGAAACTTTTTTATCTTAACGTCTATTTTCGCCAAATGCAACATCAAAAGGCCTGAAACCCTTTGCAGGTGATAGTGCTCGAAGCACTTTGCCGGATTCTGAAAATATATGGTTTTCAGTATGTAATATTTTTCATTTTCAAGGTTGATTATTTTTAATTTTGTTAATAAACTATGTCGGTTATGGTTATTAAGTATTGACAGCAGCCCCTCAAATGTAGTTTGCTACAGTTTTCTGCTGGATGCGGCTAAAGTTATAAAGATAGAATAAGGATTTAAAAGTCCTTGAAATCGTTGTGTAAAACCATTTCTACCGGATAAAAAATGCTTTCACCCCGGGGAATGAATATGTGGTCCATTGAACGGTTTGTGTCCAGCGTTTTAGTATGAGAAATCAAAGTTATTGATAAATATTAAGGAAAGGTTTGAATTATGGGAGTCTCACAAGACAAAATTCAGGAGCTGAAACAAAAAGAAGAACAGATTAAGCAGATGGGCGGGCAAAAAGCCCTTGAGAAAAGGCGTGAAAAAGGGAAACTCAACGCCAGGGAAAGACTTGATATCTTATTTGATGCCGGTACATTCAGGGAACTGGACATGTTTGTTACACACCGGTGCACCAATTTCGGGATGGAAGATATTGATATACCTGCGGATGGTGTTGTCACCGGCCATGGAAAGGTGGATGGACGGATTGTTTTTGCCTATGCACAGGATTTTACTTCCCGGGCAGGTTCTCTTGGGGAAATGCAGGCAAAAAAAATCTGTAAGGTCATGGACATGGCTTTGAAAGCGGGTGCTCCCATTATTGGAATGAATGATTCCGGCGGCGCAAGAATCCAGGAAGGTATTGATGCCCTGTCAGGATATGGTGAGATCTTCTTTAGGAATTCAGCAGCATCCGGAGTGATTCCGCAAATTTCAGCCATCATGGGACCAACCGCAGGAGGCGCAGTCTATTCTCCGGCTATGACAGATTTCATTTTCATGGTTAAGGAGTCCAGTTATATGTTCATTACCGGCCCCAATGTTATCAAAGCGGTTACGGGCGAAAAAATTACATTTGAAGAACTGGGTGGTGCAATGGCGCATAATGAAAAATCAGGTGTTGCACAGTTCGCATGCGATTCTGATGAAGATGCCATTATGCAGATCAGAAAGCTTCTATCTTATCTTCCTGCAAACAATATGGAAGATCCACCTTATAAAGCGCCTTCTGATGATCCGAACCGCATGGAAGAATCACTGGATTCCATTATACCGGATAACCCGAATGCACCCTATGATATAAAAGATGTGATTTCTTCAGTTGTTGACAATGGAGAGTATTTTGAACCCCATGAATATTTTGCAAAAAATATCGTGATCTGTTTTGCACGTCTCAACGGCCATCCCATCGGTATCATTGCCAATCAGCCGGATCAAATGGCAGGATGCCTTGATATTGATGCCTCGGATAAAGCCACACGGTTTATCCGGTTTTGCGATGCTTTTAACATTCCTTTGCTGACGATTGCAGATGTTCCCGGATATCTGCCCGGCAGTGATCAGGAATGGGGCGGAATTATCCGTCATGGTGCAAAACTCCTGTGGTGTTACTCAGAAGCCACTGTACCCAAACTCCTCTTGATTACCAGGAAAGATTACGGTGGATCCTATCTTGCGATGTGCTCAAAACATCTGGGCGCGGATATGGCATTTGCGTGGCCCACAGCAGAAATTGCTGTAATGGGTGCTGAAGGGGCTGCCAATATTATCCATAAAAAAGAGATTGATAATGCAGAGGATTCCAATGCAAAACGGGCGGAGAAAATTGCTGAATACAATGAAAAATTTTCCAATCCTTATTGTGCTGCTGCCAGGGGATATGTGGACGCAATTATCACACCATCGGAAACCCGTCCTCGACTGATTGACGCCTTGGAAGCCATGAAAACCAAACGAGAGCTGAGACCGGCTAAAAAACATGGAAACATACCAGTATAGGAAAATACTATGAAGACAGATAAAAAGAAATTAGCCGCTGCCATTTCTGCAGTTTATGCCTACCTTAGTTCATATGAAAATGTGGCGTACGTCCCATCTGAAGATGGTGCGCTTCAGGATGCTGCACAGCAGAACATTATGGTTGCTGGTCCTCAGCCCAATTTCTGGGGAATGTCCGGTCGGCAGGCACAGATGCAGGCAAATACAATGATGCAGATGAGAGCGTTTAAATAAACAATTTAAAATAATAAATTATATCAATATATTCAGGAGAAAATAAATGACTGATCACACTGAGCTTAAAATGGTTGAGATGAATTATGATAAAGACCGTCCTAAAGCGGAGAATCCGCTGTTAGTTGAAGATATTTCCCTTCGTGACGGCCACCAGTCCCTTTTTGCCACCCGTGGAAGAACAGAGGACATGATCCCTGTGGCAGAGAAAATGGATGAAATCGGATTCTGGGCTACAGAAGTCTGGGGCGGAGCAACATTTGATACCATGCACCGTTTTCTGGGTGAAGATCCCTGGGAGAGACTCAGAACCCTTAAACGCTATATGAAAAATACTCCCTTTTCCATGTTGCTCAGGGCACAGAACCTCGTCGGCTATCGGAATTATGCAGATGATTTAGCCAAAGCGTTTGTCAAGAAGACTGCAGACAATGGGCTGGATATTTTCAGAACCTTTGATGCATTGAATGACTATCGTAATTTTGAAACCGTTGTGCCGGTCATTAAAGAGTGCGGGTGTCATTTCCAGGGATGTATCTGCTACACACTGACCGAGCCCCGTCTCGGCGGAGATGTATACAATCTTGAGTATTACATCCAGAAAGCCAAAGACCTTGAGGATATGGGCGCTGATTCTATCTGTGTAAAAGATATGGCCGGCCTCATGTCTCCGTATGACGCATATGAACTGGTAAGTGCATTGAAAGCCAATGTTAAACCCCTGATTCATCTTCACAGTCATTTTACATCCGGCATGTCCCCCATGGTTCACCTCAAAGCCATTGAGGCGGGCGTTGATATTATTGATACATGCGTCACACCCTATGCCTACAGAACATCCCACGCCGCGCTTGAACCATTTGTTATGGCACTGCTTGGAACCAACAGGGACACAGGATTCGACATCAAAGCCCTTGCCGATATCAACGAGATTCTTGAAAGAGATGTGATGCCCAAATACAAACATCTTCTGGATGACACCAAAGTATCTGTCATTGATATTAACGTACTGCTTCACCAGACACCGGGCGGCATGCTTTCCAACCTTGTGAACCAGCTTCGCGAAATGGATGCTCTTGATAAAATTGATGAGGTGTACAAACAGCTTCCAAGAGTTAGAAATGAGCTGGGTAATGTTCCCCTGGTTACACCAACCAGCCAGATTGTGGGTACGCAGACTGTAAACAATGTATTGTTTGATACACCGGATGAACGTTATAAAATGGTTACTGCCCAGGTTAAAGACCTTTGCTATGGCCTTTATGGTAAAACATCCACTCCAATTGATCCCGAAGTTCAGAAAAAAGCCCTCAAAGGATATGAGAGGGGCGAAGAGCCCATTACCTGCAGGCCTGCTCAAGTACTTGAGCCGGAACTGGAAAACGCAAAGGCTGAAATCGGCGATCTGGCCGTGGATGATGAAGACCTTATCCTTTACGCTATGTTCCCTGTGACCGGTAAGAAATTTCTCATGCAGAAATACGGCAAAGAGCAGGTACCTGACAGCCTGAAACCCATCACCCTTGAAGATGTTGCAAAACAGGACGCCATGATTGCAAAAGCCAAAAAGGGTGAATTGATTGAAAAGTCAGCACTTGAGGCTGCCCCGGAAAAGAGCGAATATGCCCGTTCATTCAATGTATTTGTTGAAGGTGAATATTTTGAAGTGGGTGTTGATGAAGTGGGTGGCGCACCTGTCATTTCTTATGCAGCCCCTGCAGCCCCGGCCGCACCTGCAGCTCCGGGTGCTCCAGCACCGGTGGCCCCTGCTGCCGCACCTGCACCAGCAGCTCCGACTCCCGCTCCGGCTGCTCCAAAACCAGCCCCTGAAGCACCTAAGGCTGCACCTGCTGCTTCAGCGTCCGGTACACAGTTAACCGCTCCAATGCCGGGTATGATTATCAAATATGAAAAAAATGTTGGTGACTCAGTCAATGAAGGCGACACTGTTGTTGTTATTGAAGCCATGAAAATGGAAAATGCACTGCCTTCACCGGTCAGCGGTGTTGTAAAAGCAACCAATTTCTCAAGTGGAGATTCTGCTGCAAAAGGCGATGTTCTTGCCGTGATCGAATAAGATCAAGACTCAAATACAATCTGGCGGGGCGTTTGCCCTGCACCCAAAGCATACAGTTTGACAAATCAAGCTGTATGCTTATTTTTGGGGTCTGAATGTCACGGATTTCCAAAGGAGAAGAATATAATGACGTTTGAAACAAAAGAAGAACTGCTTGAAAAATATATAAAAATGGATAAACCCAAGTGCCCGGACTGTGATGTCGAAATGACACTGTGGGAAGTTCCTCCCATTAATTTCAGTGATGGACTTGGATGGGGAACACCCTATTTGTTTGTGTGCTTTAATGATGAGTGCCCCAGCTACAAAAAAGGCTGGGAACATATGTATGAGACTATGGAAGCACCGGCTTCCTATCGCTGCTATGTTGAGCCGGGTGCGAGTAATTTTGAATATATGCCGGTGTTTAGTCCTGCAGGTGCAACAGGCGGCAAACTTGATGATGAAGTGCTGATCCGTGAAGAGGCTAAAAAAGAGTTGCTGAAACAGACTTTTTCCATTTTGACGGATTACTATATGAACAAAGACTGGGACGAAATATTAAAGATCTGCCTTGATCCCAATATCCCCCCCAAAGCACGATTGAAGGCCGCAGAAATGGTTGGGGAGCTTGGCGGAGTGGAAGCAACCGAACACCTGGTGAACCATAAATTCCCGACTCCTATACTCCAGGAAGGGGTAAAAAAGGCGGTTGAACAACTGCATGAACGTCATTTTACGCGCGAGTGTCCTTACTGTGCCGAAATAATAAAGAAAAGGGCTAAGGTTTGCAAACACTGTAATAAAGAAGTATCTCGAGCTGTGCTTTAGATATTTACTTTTTCAAGATTAAAGGAGCGGTAGATAATCATTTCCCGCTCCTTTCTGTTTTCATCCAATGGCTGATATTGGAATGAATTCATCCGGCTCAGGGCTTCTTCCTTTGATGGAATGCCTTCCATACCTTTTGCTATGGTCTCACCGGAAAGGGTGTCCATGATAACGGCATCTCTGGCATCTGTTGAAACAGCCAACGGGATCTGGTAGTCATAGACCAGGCGGGCACCAGCCAGGATTTCTCTTTCGTAGGAGCCAATAGAACCCGCCACACAGGTGGCAGCCATCAGTGCTTTATCCTTTAAAAAGACAATAATATCAACGGCGGATATATAATCTTCGCCTTTGAACTGGACAATGATTTCTTCATCCACCTTAACATCCGATTTGTCATATCCCTTTTCATTCACCAGGAATTTTTCAAATGCCTGTCTTCCTGCCTGGGCGCCTACATTTCTAACGGTTTTTCCTGTGATAAAATCGGTAATGATGTAATCCATATTCATATCAGTGAAGTTCCTGTCATTTTTTGGGGTTGTTCAATATCAAGTATTTTTAAAACAGTAGGGGCGATGTCACCTAAAATGCCGTCTTTTATCGGTGTGTCTGTATAGTGCTTGCCTGCAATTACAAAGTTAACCGGATTCAACGTGTGAGCAGTGTGAGGCGAGCCATCTTTTGCAATCATTTGTTCTGAATTCCCATGGTCTGCAGTAACAAATGCAGTTCCACCGGTTTCCCAAATTTCTTCCACGATCTTTTTTACACAGGTATCAACCGTCTCGCACCCTTTGATGGCAGCTTCCAGGTTACCAGTGTGTCCCACCATATCCATATTGGCAAAATTCAATATAATAAATTTAAACGCGCCTGCTCTTATTTTTTCGCAGGCGGTCTGGGCTACTTCAAACGCACTCATTTCGGGTTTTTCATCATAGGTTGCCACATCTCTCGGAGAAGGAATCAAAATCCTATCTTCTCCTGGGAAAACCGTCTCATCCCCGCCATTAAAAAAATAAGTTACATGGGCATATTTTTCAGTTTCTGCAATGCGGAGTTGGGAGATATTATTTTTGCTTAAAATTTCACCAAAAATATCGGTTAGCTTCTGGGGGGCGAAAGCTGCTGGGATATCAAATGTCTCATCATACTGAGTCATGGATACAAACCCGGAAAGATCTGGGCTTTTTTCTCTTTTGAACTCTGAAAAATCATCCTGGATAAACGCACGGGTAATCTCTTTTGCCCTATCAGCTCTGAAATTAAAAAAGATGATGCCGTCCCCGTCCGTAATGGTACCATCGGGCTGCCCACCTTCCTGTATGAATACAGGGGCAACAAATTCATCTGTCTGATCATTATCATAGGCCTGTTGAACAGCAGCAACAGGGTCTGAGATTTTCTGTCCCTGTGCATTGGTGTATAAATCATAGGCTTTTTGAACCCGGTCCCATCGGGTGTCCCTGTCCATGGCCCAGTACCGGCCGACAATGGTGGCAATTTGTCCATATCCCCGGTCGTCCAGAAAATCCTGCAGCTGTTTTACATATGAGATGCCGCTTTTCGGTGGCGTGTCTCTTCCATCCAGAATGGGGTGGATAAACAAATGTTCAATCCCGTTTTGTTTTGCCATATCAACCAATGCAAACAGGTGGGTAATATGGCTGTGAACCCCTCCATCTGATAAAAGCCCCATAAGATGAAGGCTTTTTCCTTTTTGTGATACGGTTGTCATAAGATCAAACAGTTCAGGTACTTTGAAAAAGGATTTATCTTCAATTGCTGTATTGATTCGTACAAAACTCTGGAGTACCTTTCTACCGGCACCAATGTTCATGTGTCCCACTTCAGAGTTTCCCATGGTACCTTCAGGAAGCCCGACAGCCAGGCCGGAGCATTGAAGCCGGGAACAGGGGTAATCCTTGAGAAGTCCGTCCAGAAACGGGGTGTCTGCCATGGCATAGGCATTGCCTGTTGTATCTTTATTTATTCCCCAGCCATCAAGAATCATTAATATATTGACCGGATGGCTTTCAATACTCGTCATCGTCCGTCTCCAGGTCCTTTGTGTTTTCAAATTCCGAGAGGTCATATACCGGGGCATCTGCCCAGAATCCTTCCAGGTCATAAAATGATTTGGCCGCACTTTCAAAAATATGGATCACGATCTGGCCATAATCTAAAAGTGCCCATTCTCCGCCCTTGATACCTTCCGCCCCCAGGCTTTTAATCTTTTTTCCTTTCAGAGCTTTGACCACATGCTGGGCAATCGCTGTGGCCTGACGGTTGGAGCTGGCCTCGACAATAACGAGGACATCTGTATAAGAGGTCAGGGCATGGACATCCAATGCATTGACGGATACTACCTTTCTTTCAAATACAGGTGTGAGGTATTTTTTAAGCGGGTCTGGTAAGGTGAGTGATTGAGTCATATATATAGTTCCTTGGTTGTGATTATTTTTTCAACAGGCTCAGGTACGAGTTCTTTGATGGGGCTGCATCGTCTGATTCGAACCCGAATCATTGATGAAGAAATATCTATTTTAGGTACCTTGCATATGAATATTGTGTTTTTGGTTTCATGGGAAAAATGGCTGCCTTGTTTATTGAAACTGTAACCTTTTGATATGTTCTCGTCAATAAAAGAGACAATAGGAGTGTAATCTGCCCAATCTCCACGAAGCATGATGATGATTTTAACCGCATCAAATATCTGATTTTTTCTCTCCCAGGTGGTGATGTCTAAAAACGCGTCAGATCCCATAAGAAGATAAAAGTTGGCTTCAGGTCCGAATTCATTTTTAAATTCATTGATGGTGTCAATGGTATATGAAGGGCCTTTTCTCAAAAGTTCCCTGTCAGATGCCAGAAGGCCCTGTTGATGTTTCAGACTCTCTTTAACCATTTGGAATCTGTACTTTGCAGGGGCCAGGTTTGTACTTGGTTTATGGGGTGGAGTTGCAGATGGTATTAAAAATATTTTTTCAAGGTTAAAGCTTTTTTTCACATGCCGGATGATCCCGAGATGCCCGTTGTGAAATGGGTTGAATGTGCCGCCGAAAAGCCCGATATCCATTTTTTAGCTCTTTGAAAGTTTGGAGGATAATAATTTGACCAGTTCTTTTGTTCCTTCTCCTGTGGCAGCAGACAGGGTGAGTACTTTAAAATCTTTAAGTGCCAGCTTAAAGGCATCCACCTTTGCCTGGGTATCTGTTAAATCAATTTTATTGAGTGCAATGATCTGTGTCTTTTCAGCCAGAATTCTGCTGTATTTTGACAACTCATTATTGATAAGATTAAAAGCCGCTAAAGGGTTTTCAATGTCTATTTGTGAGACATCAATAAGGTGAACCAGTATCCCGGTTCGTTCGATGTGTTTTAAAAAATTGATACCAAGTCCGATTCCTTCGTGCGCTCCTTCAATAAGGCCGGGGATATCTGCAACGGCAAAGGGTTCACCATATGGTGCCTCCACCATCCCCAGGATTGGAGTCAGGGTCGTAAATGGATAATCTGCAATTTTTGGACGGGCTTTTGATATTGAACTGATTAAAGTCGATTTACCTGCATTGGGCAGTCCCACAAGACCGACATCGGCCAGAAGTTTCAGTTCCAGTTTGAGTTTGAGTTCAACACCGGGAGTGCCTGGCTGGGAATGCCTAGGTGCCCGCTTGGTGGCCGAAGCAAACCGTTTGTTGCCGCGTCCGCCCATACCGCCTCTGGCAATGATAAATTCGTCATCATCCAGTGTAAGATCAATTAAAACTTCGTTGGTTTCTGCGTTTGAGACAATTGTCCCAGGGGGGAGAAGAAGGGTGCAATGCGTGCCGTTTTTGCCATGTTTCTGCTTGCCCTGACCAGGCTGGCCGTTTTTGGCCTTGAGCAATTTTTGGCGACGATAATCGTAGAGGGTTCGTTTTCCCGGATCGGTCTTCAGGATTACGTTGCCGCCATCGCCGCCATCTCCACCGTCAGGTCCACCTTTTTCGATGTACCGCTCCCGTCGGAAACTTGTGCATCCGCGGCCGCCATCACCGGACTTGACAGTAATAATTGCTTCATCTACAAACTTCACGCTTCATAAACACTGACTTTTTTTCTGTCGCGGCCTTTTCTTTCGTAGGCAACAACGCCGTCAATCTTTGCAAAAAGCGTATAGTCTTTTCCCATTCCGACGTTATTTCCCGGATGGATTTTAGTCCCAACCTGGCGTACAAGAATATTGCCGGCTATAACATTTTCTCCGCCGAATTTTTTTACCCCGCGCCGCTGAGCATTTGAATCGCGGCCGTTTTTAGTACTACCTGCTGCTTTTTTATGTGACATGAGATTATCTCCTTAGTTTCGAAGCGGTATTTATGCTGTAATGGAATCTATTTTGATTTCAGTATAATGTTGCTTGTGGCCTCTCATTTTTCTGTAACCTTTGCGGCGTTTATACTTGAATACCAATTGTTTTTTGCCCCGGCCCTGCTCAAGAATGTGTGCTTTTACTGAGGCGTTTTCAACTTTAGGGCTTCCAAGAGTGATGGTCTCGCCATCTGAGTACAAGAGGATGTCGTCAAATTCGATCTGAGAACCTTCGGTACCTTCAAGTTTTTCCACTTGCAGGATCTGTTCTTCATGAACCTTGTATTGTTTTCCTCCGGTTCTGATAACTGCGTACATTTTTAAACTCTCCTTATTAATTCAATACGTTTCGCAATTTTAAAAACTCTTAATACTATACTTGTTTTACATTTTTGTCAAGCCAAACGTGTTCCAAAATTCGGCTTTGTATTATGCAGGCACAAACAGATCCGCTACAGGATCGTATATGGCCGGGTTTTCTTGAATAAACTTCCTTGCGGCCTGATAAATTAGATTTTTATTTTCTGGTGTAAAGTCCGGCAGGCCGACTAACCCCTGAACCAGCGATCTGAATATGTTAAATGAGTTTGTTTTATGGTTGGAAAAAGTGATATCAACTTTTTTAAGAATGTCGGTTTGAGAGAAGATGTTTTTATCCAGCTCGTTGTTCAACAGTTTTTTGAGTATTTTGATCTTAAGCGGGTTGTTTTCCTGATAGGCTAAAATAGAATTAAGAAAAAAAGAAATGGTATGGATCTTCGCCTGTTTGCACTCTTTTTTTTTGCACAGATCAAGATGGTTTTTTATTTTTTTTAGATAGAGGTCGCGTTTGGCTGGGACCAGGTTCTTGAATCTTGAATGGGCCAGAAATTGTTTTTTCAGCCTGCGCATAACAGACAAGGTCATTTTTTTTCTCTGCAGCCTTGCTTTTTCCTCAAAAATCGAAAGGTATTCTTTTATGCTTCTCATGCCCGGAGGTGTTAACTCATCCTCTC
Source organism: Desulfobacteraceae bacterium (assembly GCA_033851995.1). Lineage (GTDB taxonomy): Bacteria > Desulfobacterota > Desulfobacteria > Desulfobacterales > Desulfobacteraceae > Desulfobacula. The sequence goes on from JAWSVI010000013.1 coordinate 173,262, forward strand.
CTGTATCCAGGATGATGGATTCCACCTGGGCATCCAGGAGGTTGTCCAGATAGCAGGGGGTCTGATCGAGAGCATACCCGCTCAGCGGTTTAAAATAGTCCACTAAAAGAGCATGGCGCCCTGTTTTTTTTACCGGGAAAAATGAGGTGTCAGATGTCACCCTGATTTTCTTGTGTCCAAAGGGGTACAATGCACTGGTGAATGCAGGGATAATGATAAATGCACCATCCGGGGTGATTTCAGTTCCATATCCGTCTGTAATGGAAGGTTTGACACTGATAAAATCTTCATCCAGGCCAGCTGGAATCAAAAGATCATCCGTTTCATGCTGTTTACTTAATGGCTGGCTGATCCCTTCCTGTATGCGTTGAATTCGTTTCAGGTTTTTAGCAGTTACACTGACTGAAAGATTGCTTTGCTGGTTGATTAGTTTTTTAAGCAGCGAGCTTTTTCCCTTGGGTACTTTTGTTAAAAGGCTGCATTCAATGGGCGTTTGTTTGACCTGTTCCACAATATCAAAGATGGTTTTGTCCGTATGTTGCCAATCCAGGGGGTCTGATGCTCCAAACAGTGAAATTTCATGGTTGTCCTGTTCAGCCATGTTGAACAGGATCTCTTTGACAGCGGAATAGGAAAAATGTTTTCGTACACCCGGAAGTGCCCATTCATTACATCGCCTGCAAAAATTGCTGCACCCCGTGGTTAATTGAAACGTCATAGCTGTTTTGAACACCAGTTTTTTTTGGGGTTCAGACAGAGATGTTTTTTTTCCCCATTGGGCAAAAGAAGTATATTGGATGTTGTGAACCTCGGTTTTGACATTCTCGGTAATCAGCTGGCCAAGGCGGTTATATAATTCTTCAAGGTCTGAAAATTCATCTGCAGCAGGGTCAAATTTGAGTTTTTTACAGGACGTCTGTATCTGGTTCAGGCGTTTGAGGTCGTTTTCATCCAGGGTTTCTTTTTTTCGGACATAATCAAAAATTTGGCAATAAAGGGTGTATGCAAGAGAATAATCCATTTCATAGAAAGCTGAAAGGAGCTCAAGCCTTTTGGTCTCTAAATAGCTCTCAGAAGCTTGGAAGAAATTTGTATCCGAATGCTTTTTCATAAAGTACTTTGTATTGCCTTTTGTATAACGCAACTACTTGAAAAAAACAGGGGAGTTTCAAAAAGAAACTCCCCTGTTGCTGATTCAACTATTGGTTTTCCTCTAAGGGAAAATGCTTTTATCCGTTGACCTCTTCTTTGACTTGCGTCGCCAGCTTGAACAGAACCGTCAGTACCAAAAAGCCTGTGGCGTAAACTGCCAGTGATATGATCATCTCTTTGCCGGTCGGCGCGTATTCGGTTACATGATGCAGCGGCGAAGGAACAAACCCGCCGGCAATCATTCCCAGGGCCTTATCAATCCAGGCACCAATGAAAATCATGGCGCAGGTGACAGGCAACAAGGTTTTATTGTTTCTCAGCTGGGGGATAATCAGGAAAATGGCACCGAGAGTCATAAGAACCAACGCAGACCACATCCAAGGCACCATCATGTTGTAGCCGTGGTATCCAAAGAGCAGGTAGCTGATATGAGCTTTATGGCCTGGAATTCCTGAGTAGTAGACTACAAAACATTCGCAGGCAAAGAAGAACAGGTTGGCAATGATAGCCCAGCAGACAATTTTAGCCAGCGTCTGCATGGCGTCCCAGCCCGGATCAAACTTGGTGAACTTTTTGATAAAATAACAAAGAATAATCAAGAATGCCGGTCCGGCTGCAAATGCAGATGCCAGGAACCGGGGTGCCAGGATTGCTGTCAGCCAGTATCCGCGTCCGGGAAGGCCGCAGTACAGGTATGCAGTAACCGTATGGATACCAATTGCAAAGGGAATAGAAATATATACCAGGGGTTTGGTCCACCAGACCGGTTCCACCTGGTTTCTTTCCGCTTCCAGCACTTTCCATCCCACAACAATGTTCAAAAACAGGTAACCGTTCAGAACAATCATGTCATAGAACAGCATAGAATGAGGGGTTGGGTACAATAATACGTTCAGCATCCTTGTGGGCTGCCCTAAATCCACAACAATGAAAAGCAGGCACATAATCAGGGAGGCAACTGCCAGAAATTCTCCTAAAATGGTGATCCTGTGAAATTTTTCATAATCATGGAGATAATAGGGGATAACGACCATAACACCACCTGCGGCAACACCCACAAGAAAGGTAAAGTTGGCAATATAAAATCCCCAGGATACGTCCCGGCTCATGCCGGAAATCATCAAACCGTTTATGAACTGGTCAAGATAAACGACTGCTCCAGCTCCTATAACAAGGAGCAGAAAGCATATCCATAACCAGTAATTTTTGCTTCCTTTAATAGCTATTTCAAGCATAATCGCTCCTTTTACATGACATAATAAACAGAGGGTTCAGTACCCAGGGCCTGTTTACGTCTGATTGTATAATGTTCATCCAAAATATGACGGATATCAGAATCTGAATCCTCAAGATCTCCTACCACAATTGCACCCTCAGATGCTTCAACGCAGTGAGGCTGCTCACCTTTGGCCAGACGTTCTGCACAGAGGTTGCATTTTTCCACAACACCTTTGCTGCGAGTCGGGAAATCCGGGGCAGTTTCTTCAATAAAAGGCCTTGGATCCCTGAAGTTAAAACTTCTGGCACCAAACGGGCAGGCCGCCATGCAGAAGCGGCATCCAATGCAGCGGTGGTAGTCCATCAGGACAATACCGTCTTCTCTTTTAAAGGTTGCCTGGGTCGGACAGGCCTGGGTGCAGGGCGCATTTTTGCAATGGTTGCATGTCACAAGAAAAGGAAGATCATGGTATTTTTCTGCCAGAAATTCATCTTCTTTGTCAGGAAAAGCATAGTGGAAATGTTCTTCCCAGATCCACTTGATTTCCTGTTTGTGATTTACAGGTCTTGTTTTCGGATATTTTTCTTCGTCTACTTCGTGGTCGAAATTCGGTACATTGTGAGCCTTATGGCAGGCTTCCTTAATCTGTTCGGCCACTTCTTCGTTCAGTTTGTTGGTGTCGATGACCATGCCCCAGCGATGGGCGCTGAGCGCCTCTTTGTTTTTACTTTTCACCGCATGGGCTGCGCCATGAGAATCAGATGCGGCAAAATTTATTGCCGGAGCAGCACCTAACCCAATGGCAGCAATACCAGCTACTTTAAGAAAGCTTCTTCTGCTCTTTTCCATCATTCAATCTCCTTGGGGTTTGTGTGACATTCCCAGCAATAAGGGCTGACCGAAGCATAGGTATGGCAGGCGTCACAAAATTTTGCTTTGTCTTCATGGCAGCCCAGACAGGAATTTTCGCCAGTAGAAAGGCTCATGTTAAAAGAATGGCCGTTGGCACCTTTGTAAATTCTGTCTGCATCCCTTACAACCGAATCTCTCCACTCATCCAGAAGAGACATGTGGTTGGCTCTCATGTCGTATTTATCCAGTACACATTTCTTTTCTGCCTTGGCTTTGCCCACAAGTTCCGGTTCAGGCGCTGCCTGGGTGTCTGAAATCATGTTAAACCAGAATGGTGAGAGTACGGCCAGGACAAAAATTACAAGTCCTGTGATGATCATGTTTTTATTCATCTTCTTCCTCCTCTACGCCAGGTAATGGTTCAAACCTCAAGTCTTCGGTTCTCTTTTTCTCACCAGGGAGAATCAAGGCGTTTCCAACCAGCTCATGAACACCGTAAACCTCTACATCCGGTACCCAGTATTCGCACAGGGTGGAAAGAGCCGCCCTGTCAATTGCACAGATGGTTCCCAGGGTGTTGACACCAAATTTTTCATGGACATATTTGAGTGCATTTGCTCTTGGAAGGGCGCCTGCCATTCTTAATTCCATGTTTTCACCGGCGTTCAAACCAGAGCCTGAACCACAGCAAAAGGTTTGCTCCCGGATAGTGTTTGGAGGCATTTCATAGAAATTGTCGCAAACATTTTGAATAACATATCGGGGTTCATCCAGAAGGCCCATACCTCTGGCAGGGTTGCATGAATCATGGTAGGTCATGACACGGTTTGCATTTCTGCTCTTATCAAGTTCAAGTTTTCCGTGTTTGATAAGGTCGGCTGTGAACTCTGTGATGTGAACCATCTTGGTGGATGCTGCATTTTCAAATACCGTTCCGGTAATCGGATTTTTCGGTACTTCAAGGAAGTCGGCAGGGCCGTTCATGGTATCCATATACTGGTGGATGACACGCCACATATGGCCGCATTCTCCACCCAGGATCCATTTGACGCCGAGGCGTTTGGCTTCTGCATACATTTTTGCATTCAGGCGTTTCATGGTTTCGTGCGATGTAAAGAAACCAAAGTTTCCGCCTTCAGATGCATACGTGCTCCAGGTTACATCCAGTCCGTATTTGTCTTTAAGATATTGAAACAGGATCAGATATCCCTGGCAGGTATATGTTCCAGGATCGGCAAACACATCTCCGGAAGGCGTTATAAAAAGGATATCTGCGCCTTTTTTCTGGAAATTCGGGGTACAGTCGACGCCCGTGACATCTTCGATGTCCTCCACAAAAAATTCCAGCATGTCTTTGAATGCATGGGGCTGAATTCCCAGATGGTTTCCTGTTTTAAAACAATTGGAAACCGGGGTTGCAATCCAGTCAATGTTCAGACCCAGGAGGTTGAAAATTTCTCTTGCAACTATGGTGATTTCTGCTGTGTCAATTCCGTAAGGGCAGAAAACTGAGCATCGCCGGCATTCTGTACACTGGAAAAAGTAGTACCACCACTCTTTGAGGACATCCAGGGTCATGGGCCTTGATCCGGCCAATGTTCTCCCACCGGGGATTTTGCCTAGAATTTTGCCGGCAGTTGAGAAGTCATTCCTGTATACAGACCGGAGCAGTTCGGCTCTCATTACCGGCATGTTTTTGGGATCACCGGTTCCAAGGAAAAAATGGCACTTGTCGGCACAGGCACCGCAGCGGACACAAACATCCATGAAAATTTTCAGTGTTCTAAATCGTTCCAGGCGTTCTTTTAAGCCGTTAAAGACTATTTCCTGCCAGTTATCCGGCAGTTTCCAGTCTTCTTCCAGCGGGTTCCATTCCCGGGCATTGGGGAGTCCTAATGTTTCCACACTTTCGGGTTTGGCTGCGTAACAGTACATGCCTGGTCTGATCTGGACCGAAGCGGTCGTATCCATCCAGTTATTCGGCCCTTTGTCAGATTTAGGGCCAAAGTCTATTTTGTCTAATAGTTCATCAGGTGTTAGTTCGTCAGACATCTATTACTCCTTCTTATCCACTGGCAGCCCAGCTTCAATCATTTTGTCTCTGAAGTGATCTTCATACTCTTCATACGTATGGGTCTTCACATCATAGTTCCAGGGGTTAACATGTCTTTTTGCACGCGTATTATTTGCCATATTTCTTGTTGGGCTTAAGAAAACGCCACCCATGTGCATGAGTTTGCTTAAGGGGAAATATGCAAAAAGGATACTCACTAAAAAGAGATGGCCGTAGAAAAGTCCACCAACTCCATCGGTCGGGACAGCATCCCAGTTGAATGTAACCAGACCCATGGTGAGAGTTTTGATGCCGACGATGTCTACTTTTGTGAAATATCTCATTGAGATACCTGTAGCTGCAATCCCTATGATGAGAAACAGGGGAAAGTAATCCGCTGCCTGGGATATGTAAGTAACCTTGGCATCGAAAATTCTTCTTGCCAGTAAAAACAGTGTTGCTGCAAGCAGGACTGCTCCGGAAAGAAAAATGCCGGGAAGTCCAAGCTGCACAATACCATCAAGTTTTTCTAAAAACTGGATGCAGGACGGCACCGGGGATGTGAAAAATCTAAAATGCCTCAACAATACCACCAGAAAGGCGTAATGAAAGGCAAGGGCGCCCAGCCACAAGAAGATTTCCCAGGAATAGGAAAGCCGGTTTGAAGTGTTTCGGTTGAATGCTGCTTTTGTGTTTCTAAACAGAGACCTGAAAAGAAAAATTTCAAGTATCATACGTAAAAACACGCCTGTTGAAGTGTCAGGGTTGTCAATGGAGTTTTGTTTTATCCAGGGTAGTGATTTCTGCTGACCGCAGGTTGTCGGAATCCTGAAGGGGACTGCAGACGCCGCCCATCCCAGAACTTTTATGACAAATCCGCCCAAAAAGCAGATCACTGCCAGATAAGGGATAAAAATACCAAAGAATCCATGAAGCCCTGCTCCCTCAACCCCTGTATATGCCACTAAAAAAAGCAGAAAAACAGCTGTCAGGGGGATCAAGTACTTTTGATTCATATTATAACCACCTCTTTATTTGATGTATGGCAAAAGAATATTGTCATACATGTTAAGATTTTTTAGAGCCGACAAGTTCTTCTTCTGTCAACTCAGCTACTAAACCCGCCCTTTCAAAGGCCCTGTGAATGCGTCTCTTGCTTTCTGTGGCCTTTAAAAGGAATATTTCTTCTTTACATTTCATAAATACATTAAACGAAGCCAGTGCAATTTTATCCACAATACTGTCAAATTGCCGGCTCTGGATGTCATTCAGGATGTCACAGCCGATTTTTTTCAAGGCAAAGACGAAACTGACGGCTTCAGCCGGAGAAAAAGATTGGACGGCACGTATACGGATGACCGGATCCAGGGCTTTTTCCAGATCTTCCTGGTTAAAATCCCCTGTGATCAGATTGATAACATCCTCAATGGTTTCGTGTGTGACGGCTCCAACTGGATTATCAAAACGGTTGGAGTCTTTGCCCAGAACTTTGGCCGTCTGGGTTGGATATGTGTCTATAGTTGCCTGGAACCAATTTTTTATAAAGTTGGCTTTGTTTTTTTTAACTATCTGTTTTAAGTGCATATTTTTAATATTATATTCTGCAAAAATATAATATTCTCCTTTAAAATAATTGTTAAAAGGATATAAACTTACTTCCATTTTATGTCAAGGATTATTGCGTTGAAAATGTGCAATCATTCATTGTTCTTAAGGCCTGCGGGTCCATGGCCTTGGCCTTAAAAAAAGAATCTTTTAGGTTGAATAAATGGGATCTTTCAATTAAAAGAGGGATGAAATGAAGTTCATTGGATAGCTTATCCCCTTGTAGGGTGAGGGAAGCAGTTTGGTAAGGGAACAGGTTTGGTATGGGAAAATATGTCATGAAAAAAAGTTTGTTTCTTGTTTTGGTATGGGTTCTGCTCAGCAGCAATGCAATGGCAGCAGATTTTTCAGGGTATGGCCTTTCATTTGGTTATGGTGAGGCTGATCCGGATATTGATATTTACCGCGTAGGGGTTAAAAAAGATTTTTCCGCCAAATGGTTTCAAACAGATTTTGGATACCTTTCGGGGTATTTTGAACTGTCCTACAACCGTTGGGAATACGAAAATGAGGATATAAACGGTGTGGCGTTGTCTCCGGTTTTTGTTTATTATTTCGGAGATAAATCAAACAAGATTAGACCTTATATAGAAGGTGGAATTGGTGTTACTTATATTGATGAATATTATATAGCAGACAGAAACCTGTCCACCAATTTTCAGTTTGAAGACCGCATTGGCGCTGGAGTCCGCATTGGGTTTGTGGATTTGAATTTTCGGTATATGCATTACTCCAATGCATCCATTAAAGGCCCTAACAATGGCATTGATATTTTAATGTTTACAACAGCCATCCAGTTTTAGGCATTCAGCACATCAAAAAGAGGCAAATCCAAAATGTTGACAGAAAAATTTGGGGACCTACATTTAACTAAACTATAAATGAGGTGTGCTATGAAAAAACAAAGCCTGTTTTTAAAAATATTTTTTGTGATGTGTGTTGCATTAATCCTCCCTTCCGGCGTGGCACTGGCCGGAGACAATAAAGATATGGGTGGTTGGGGAATCAAAACTCCTTATAATAAACTTTACAAAGCCGAAGATGTAGAAAAATTCAAGGTTGTTGTGACGCAGATCAAGGAAATCATCCCTCTTGAAGGCATGTCTCCTGCAACTGCACTCGTGGTAAAAGAGAGTGAAGGCGAAGATCCCATATTGGTTCATGTGTGCCCTGCCTGGTATAAAAAGAAAGGCAGGATCGGTATAAAAAAAGGGGATAAAATAACCCTTCGAGGATACATTGCTGAAATAAATGATGAGGAAGTGATCATGGCCGCCAAAATTAAAAATCGCGGGAAGGTTTTAAAAGTCCGCCTGACTTCGGACGGAACACCTTTCTGGACCTTGTCACCGGCCCAGCTTCAAAAAGAACTCTCAAGCGAATAGAGCCTATTTTAAAAGATATTTTTTGTCTCTATTTTGAGCCGTGAGCCCAATTTTTTTGATATGATGTCTAAGTTTCTAAAATGAAATTACCATCGGCTTTGGGTACTCATTTCATTTCAAATCTGTTATATTATTTGGTGTCTTTTTAAATTCCGATTTTCATTCAGATGCTGAAGAATTTCGTCGATTTTGAGAATGCAAAAATATTTACAGGTCTGTCAGGGGTGAGTATGGCGAAAAAAATAATACCTTTCTTTGTGCTTTTTGGACTGTTGTTTTCATCCAAAGTAATGGCTGCAGAGTCTATTCAGTTTGGACTGATTAAAAATGTTCCCCCGTATTCGTATGATGAAAACGGCGTGCTAACGGGAATTGATTATGAAGTTTTTCTTGAGCTGCAAAGGCGAATGGGATTTCAATCCAATCTGAAATTATTTCCTTTTAAGCGCCTTTGGGAATATATGCAAAAGGGACAACTGGATGTGATACTCCAGATATATTTCAAACCGGAGAGAAGGAAGTATATCATCTATTCCACCTGGCCGGTCAGGTGGTCTACGCATTATATTTTTGTTCATAGAGACAGAAAAAAAGACTACAGCCGTTCTGATATTACTGTTCTGTATGGAAAAACAGTGGGAAAAGACCGAGGATATTTTGTAAGCAAAGCGTTTGATCAGGCAGTGGCAGAGAATCGTTTTACTGTTGATGAGGCTGGAACTACAGCGGCGAACATCAAAAAACTCGCTCGCAAAAGGGTGGATTGCTATGTCAGCGCGTACCCTGTTGCCATGGCAACTGCTAAACAACTGGGCCTTCAAAATGAAATCGTGCGTTTAGACGAACCAATTATCCCCAAAAAAGGTGTGTTTATGGCAGTAAGTAAAAAAGGGGAGAATGTCGTAGATAAACAAGCGTTTATCGAAAGAGTCAGCTTTGAATTGGAACAGATGCATAAAGATGGAACCATGACCCGCATTGAGGATATATTTTTTAAATAAATTCGTCCAATATCGTTTGACCAGCCGTTTCTATCTATATACAAAAACAAAAAAATATGTTTTAAACGTGCACCGACTATAAAATTGTTTTGTAAGTTTGCGTAAAGGAATCTCAATGATGGTGTATATAAAGAATGGGGATATGACGGCCCGAGACAAGAAAAGCTTAAGCTTGAAATAGAAGGCCGATGGTGGTGGAAAACGCCTACCTGTTTAATAAATTAACTAAACTTATCCCTCAAATACAAGGGTTTGATAGAAGGGTTTGAAATAGGTGACGTAGCCGTTGACCGGATCATTGATATTTCAGAAGATTCCATGACACAGATCGATGAGAGCGGTGAAACCTACAACCTGTATCGTAAAAAATGAAAAAAAGAATCGATCCAAAATTATAATGCAACCGGTTACTCCTGATAAAAATGCATTTATTGCCCTTGCAACTATGAAAATGCCGTTTGGAAAATATAAAGGTATGCGCCTTGTTGACCTTCCAGAGCCATATCTGGTCTGGTTTTCAAGAAAAGGTTTTCCTGAAGGAAAACTTGGAGAAATGTTGCAGGCTGTTTACGAAATCAAACGGAATGGCCTGGAATATCTTTTTAAATAAATGGCAGGGCATATATACCATAAATGTTCTTATAAACTTCAAGATGTTTTTCATACTTTTCTTGACAAAAAGCATATTCCTATTCATGTTTTCATTATTTTTTGATTTTACTTAAA
>JAWSVI010000052.1:0-22584 GCA_033851995.1 Desulfobacteraceae bacterium
CGGGACAAGCTTCAACACAGGCACCGCATCCGGTACAACGGTCTATATTTATACTTCTGGCCTGTTTTTTGACTTTAACCTTAAAATTTCCAGCAGATCCTTCAATGGATTCAATGTCTGCGTAAGTGATTAATTCGATGTTTAAATGCCGGCCGACCTCGACCAGTGTAGGTGAGATAATTCACATCGCACAGTCGTTGGTGGGAAAGGTTTTGTCAAGCTGTGACATCACCCCACCAATGGAAGGACTTTTCTCTACCAAATAAACATAGAATCCGGAGTTTGCCAGATCAAGTGCTGAAAGCATGCCGGAAATTCCGCCACCGATCACCACTACAGATCCGTTTGTGTTAGTAGTCATATTTAAATCTCCTGTTTCTATTTTAATAATGATTTCATAAGATTATAAAAATATTTATAACTTCTTATGAACCTTACATTTTTTTTTCAAAAATTATGTTATAAGGTTATCAAACTGTGGTGTCAACAGTTAATGAAAGAAACCAGATTTTGTTTATGAATAAAGCTATAGTCATTTGTGGACCAACCGGAATCGGCAAAACCAGTTTTGCTATCCAGATTTGCAAGCGGTTTAATGGCGAGGTCGTCAGTGCCGATTCAATGCAGATTTATAAACATATGGATATCGGGACTGCAAAACCGGATAAAAACGAGCTAAGTCAGGCAAGGCATCATCTGGTCGACTTTGTAAACCCTGGAAATGATTTTGATGCCGGACTTTTTGTTAAAACAGCGGATAAAGCTATTTTAGATATTGTTTCAAGAAATAAAATACCCATTATAGCGGGTGGCACAGGGCTGTATATCCGGGCGCTGGTTCATGGATTGTTTCGCTCTCATCCAGTATGCCGGGAAACGATGGAGCGTTTGACTGAGCAACTAAAAAATGACGGCCCGGATGCACTGCATGAAAAATTACAGCAGTGTGATCCAGTTTCTGCTGAAAAAATCCACCCCAATGATTCTTTTCGTGTCCTTCGTGCTTTGGAAATATTTGAAACCAGCGGAGTTCGTATGTCTGAATATCAAAAAAAACACCATTTTGGGCAAAATCGGTACAATACTTTAAAAATCGGGCTGCGTATGGATCGGGATACGCTTTACAGCAGAATCAATCGGCGGGTAGACATTATGCTTGAACAGGACTTGCTTGGTGAAGTTCAGGCGCTGGTCGATAACGGATATGATTTGAATCTGAAATCAATGCAGTCTATTGGGTATAAACATATGGGTCTATATATAAATGGTGAAGTGTCTTGGGAGGAAGCCGTTCGACTCTTGAAACGTGATACGCGCAGATATGCCAAAAGACAGTTTACCTGGTTTAATAAAGATAAAGAAATTCACTGGTTCAGTCCGGACCAGTTTAATGAGGCAAAACCATTAATAAAAGAATTTTTGACTTAGTTTTGAATTTTACTTATAGTCGGTTGTCAAATTATAAGGTCATAGTCTCTGTATAAGATTAGCAGATATAAACAGAAAACATAAAAAGCAGTATTTAAATGGATAAAAGACATTATACCCCAGTACTTTTTAGAATTTTTTGCATCAGCATTTTTCTGGTCTCTTTTTTTTCGTGTACGGCAGTACCGCCTAAAAAACCTATGGAAGACACCTCTGTTCCAAGACAGTACCCGGATATGGAAGTGTATAAGAAAAAAAGTGATGACACAAAAATATCACTTATTAAAATTTTATCTTCAGAAGCTGAAAAATTTTTATGGCAGGGCAATTTTCAGGATGCTCTATTTGTTTATAATCAGGCACTTGCCATGGCGGATGATCGTGAGGGTGAGCAATTGATGGCGGCTATTGAAAAAACGCTTGAAAAATCACCTGCCAAAGATATCAGGGAGTTCAGTGAAATACAGCACATCCATATTCCAAAATCGCTTTTGATGTACTGGTTGGGTGTTAACTATGGCCTTGAAGATGAACCTTCATTATCTAAAAACACGTTGGAGGAGTTTATACTTAAATATCCTGAACATCCTTATGCAGGTGATGCCCGTGAACTTGTCAGTATTATCGGCAAAACCTTTTTTGACCGAACGACCATTGGATGTCTTTTGCCGTTATCAGGCAAATATGCCATATTTGGTGAGAGAGCACTTTCCGCCATTCAGCTTGCCATTGAAGAACTTGGTGCAAAATATTCAAAAGAGTTTAAACTGATTGTTAAGGATACAAAAGCCGATCCCCTGATTGCAGAACAGTGTGTGCGGCAACTGCATCAAAAAAATGTGGCCGGCATCATTGGGCCGCTTCTTGCCATACGGGAAGCAGGCGTTATGGCTGAACAACTTGGAATGCCCATGATTGCCCTGACACAGAAAAGTGATTTTCCCCTCAGGGGCGAGTATCTGTTTGCCAATTTCATTACCCCTCAGATGCAGGTTGATACATTAGGAGCCTATCTCTTTGGAAATCTTGGTGTGAAAAAAATTGCTATTCTTTATCCTGATGAGAAATACGGAAGAACTTATATGGATCTTTTTTGGGACATAGCAGACGAATACGGCGCCAAGGTTGTTGGGGTTGAGGCCTACGATGGGAAAAACACTGACTTTAGCGTTCCAATACAAAAACTTACAGGCGAGTATTTTCCGCTTCCGGATTTTTTAATCCCGGAGGAAGCTGATGTCTTAATGGACGAAGATGGAAACATAATAGAGCAGGACAAAGAGCAATCTGATGATGATACGGATTTAAATCCAAGAAATCGGAATAACAAAAAGGAAGAAAAAATTGAAATTGATTTTGAAGCACTTTTTATTCCGGATTCTCCTTCAAAAGTTAAATTAATTTTACCCCAACTGGCTTTTAACGATGCCACCGGCATGTATCTTGTCGGCACAAATCTGTGGCACCATGAAAGCCTTTTAAAAGATGCCCGAGGATACAATAAGCAAGCGGTGATTACGGATGGTTTTTTCGGGAAAAGCAAAAATCCAATCACAGCAGAATTTAACAGGACTTATGAAAATATTTTTGAAGAAAAACCCAAATTTTTAGAAGCGATTGCTTATGATACGGCCTCTATGATGCTTACCACTGCCATGCACGAGCGTGTGGATTCCCGGCAATCTTTGCGAGATGCACTTAAAGCCGGCATACAATTTGAGGGCGCTACCGGATCTACAGTATTTGATCAAAATGGCTCAGCGCGCAGAGACCTGTTCTTGATAACAGTCAAAAAAGGTAGATTTGTAGAAATCAGCCGCTGAAAAAATAATCCTGCCCTGTGGCCTCGAGCACGGACTGCCATAATCTTCCCTGGGGGTCCATGTTTTTCCTTTTACCGGCAGAAGCATCCATAGGGACATGGACATAATGGTTGTTCCAGAAACTCACGAGAAGTTTTGTTTTGCCTGCCATTCCGGCATGAACAGCCTCACGTCCTAAGAATCCACAAAAAACAGAGTCGTTTGCATTGGCTGGCAGGCTTCGGATGATATAACTCGGGTCTATATATTTCAGGGAAATGGAGATGTCTTTTGCCTGAAACCACTGTGAGATTTTTTCTTTTAAAAACAGTCCGATATCCTGTAAGACAATATTTCCTGAAGGATCATATTTTTTATCATGTTCGTCAAACAGGTTCTGGCCGGCTCCTTCTGCAACGATTATCACGGCGTGTTTTCTTTTTAGTATCCGGTCTTCAATGGCCTGCAGAAAGCCGGTTTTTCCATATAAAAAAAAGTCCACCTCCGGCACAAGGACAAAATTGGCATCCTGCTGTGCAAGAGCTGCGGTTGCTGCAAGAAACCCTGAATGGCGCCCCATGAGTTTTATCAATCCTATTCCATTGGGGTATGCAACCGCCTCATTATGGGCGCCTTTAATAGCAAGCGTGGCCACATCCACGGCCGTATCAAACCCAAAAGAACGTGATACAAGGTAAATATCATTATCAATTGTCTTGGGTATTGCAATGATAGAGATTTTGAGACTACGTTTTTCAATTTCTTCGGCAATCCTTTTTGATGCTCTAAGGGTTCCGTCACCGCCAACCATGAACAATATCCGAATGTTCATCCGTTCAAGGCAGTCAATGATAACCCCGATATCCTGAGTGCCTCTGGATGAACCTAGCATGGAGCCGCCTGTGTTTTGGATTCCAGAGACCGAATCCGGGTCGAGATTTACAACATCATGTTCAAAATCCGGTACAAACCCCTGCAGTCCATGACGAATACCGTAAATATTTTTTACCTTATATATGTGGTACAATTCTAAGACAATGGAGCGGATAATGTCATTGAGGCCGGGGCAGAGACCCCCACATGTTACAATAGCGCACTTGAGTTTGGATGGGTCAAAATAGATTTTCTCCCTGGGGCCAGCCTGTTCAAAGCTGGCAAAACTATCCGGAGTTCCCTCCATCCTGTCAGCACGGACATCTACGATGATTTTAGATTCATCTGATACAAACCTTTTTTCAGGTTCTCCAGGTTTCTGGTGACGTTTTAAAGGGGAGAGAATCTTGGGTTCGCCAAGTGTTTGAATTTCTGTGGAAAAATCAATGACTGCCATTACCTCCTCCATTAAATTGAAAAGATCCTTTCCCAAGAATATCATGTAAGTGAAGTAGTCCGTCTAACTCACCATGCTCGTTAACAATGGGTAAGACCGTGATTTGAAATTTTTCCATTATATTCAGGGCATCATAGAGGAATGCTTCTTTATGAAGAGCTCTGGGTGTTTTTGTCATCACATCTTCAACCAAAGCGGCTTTCATATCATGCATATCATGCGTGATGAAGTGGCGGATATCTCCATCCGTTATAATACCCTCTAATTTGTTTTTTTCGTCCAGAATAAGAACTGCCCCAAGGGAAAATTTATCCATCTGTTCCAGAGCTTTAAACAGTTTGACTCCTTTTTTTACATGGGGTGTTTTGGATGCTTCAAACATGATTTCTCCAACCCGACAGGATAAGCGGCGGCCAAGCATACCGCCTGGGTGGGTTTTCATAAAGTCGCTTTTTTTGAATTTTTTCTGAGTAATCAACACCACAGCAAGGGCATCTCCCATGGCTAACTGAGCTGTTGTGCTTGAAGTTGGAGCCATGTTAAAAGGACAGGCTTCTTTTTCAACACCTGTGTCAATTACAATGTCACAAAATCCTGCCATTGTTGAGTCGGGTTTGCCTGTAAAACCGGCCAAAGTGCAGCCAATATCTCTGATAAGAGGAAGAAGCTGATTTAACTCTCCGGTTTCACCACTGTTGGAGATAGCAATAAACACATCTTCTTTGGTTACAAGGCCGAGATCTCCATGTACAGCCTCAACCGGGTGTAGAAAAATAGAGTTGGTCCCGGTACTGATAAGAGTTGCGACAATCTTTTTACCAATAAGGCCGGATTTTCCTATACCGGATACAATTACCCTGCCGTTGGAAGAACATATGTCATGAACCAGTTGTTCAAACTGGTGGTTGATGCTTCCGGACAGTTTTAAAATACTGTCTGCTTCTATCTTTAGGACTTCTTTAGCTTTGTTAATTATCATGTGCTGTAATCTGTTTTCTTTGTGTTGAAGGAATTCTTTTTATAGCACATTATATACATGACTCTTATGGTTTTTTATATAAAAAAATTCTCTGTTCATATCATATTCAAATATTGACATTTTTTACAACTTCTGATATTTAGCAAAAGTTTATAGTCCTTGAACGCATTTGAGGACGCATTTTGATGAGTAAACGATTATAAAAAATACAAATTTTTACATATATATTTTATTTAAAATAGAGAATTAATTTACAGGATTATTATTATGATTTGTACAACAGTTAGGGAAGGCGATGATTGCGTATTTATGAAAACTGACGGCTGCAGCTATACAGGCGGTGCTTGTCTCCCCATCATTGATCAATGCAATGGATGCCAGCGAATGTCAGAGTACGAAACCGGTATGTATTGCAAGGCTGCTCCCGACCCGTCATTAAAATGGAAAAACGGAAACTGCAATTTTGCAACGCACGTTAAAACCGTTGAGACAACCAAAAAGCAGAAAATTAACCCGATCAAGGCGTCAAAAAGAAGATAATCTACATCTCTATATAACAGTAGTATCTAAACTCTGTGGTTTTGTCTTGATAAAGCTGCAGAGTTTTTTTTTAGGACAATCGACAATTAGTATCTTTCATCTTAAACAATATCTAAATAAGGTTTACCATGAATCCAATTGCCCAAGAACTTAATGAATGTATTAACGAATCCGCCCCTTATATTTACGAGATGCTGTCAGATATGGGAAAAGCGCTCTTTTTTCCAAAAGGTATTTTAAGCCAGAGTGCTGAAGCAAAACAAAAAGCTGATAAAATTAATGCCACCATCGGTATCGCAAAAGAAAAAAATACAGTTTTGAGCCTCTCTTCAGTTACCAAGTATATTAACGATATTGAGCCGGATAATTACCTTCCTTATGCTCCATCTTTTGGTGTGTTGAATTTAAGGAAAAAATGGAAATCTGATCTGTACAAAAAAAATCCATCCTTAGCTGATAAAAACATCTCTTTGCCTGTGGTCACTTCCGGTATTACCCATGGCGTCAGCATATTATCTGATATGTGGGTCAATTCCGGTGATGTTATTGTACTGCCTGATATGATGTGGGGTAATTACAATATGACGTTCTGTGTTCGTAACAGTGCAAACATTGTTCATTACAAGGCATATGATGACGAACTTACTCAATTTAATGTTGATTCTTTTGAAGAAGTCATCCGAAGCCAGGCTGCAAAAAATGATAAAATCATTACCGTCCTTAATTTCCCGCACAACCCAAGCGGATATTCTTTAAGTGTTGATGAAGCAAACCGTGTAGCTGATATTCTCATTGACATTGCTAAAAACGGAACAAATGTCGTAGCGGCATGTGATGATGCCTATTTCGGACTGTTTTTTGAGGAAGATACCAGCAAAGAGTCAATTTTTTCAAAGCTGTCTGGTGCGGATCCCAGGCTTTTGGCGGTCAAATTAGATGGAGCCACAAAAGAGGATTATGTGTGGGGTTTCAGAACCGGATTTGTAACCTATGGTGCTTCATGCGATAACCCTGATGTTTATGAAGCCCTTGAAAAGAAAACTGCTGGTTGTATCCGTGGAAACATTTCTAATGCCAGTCACTTAAGCCAGACCCTGCTTCTTAAATCCATGGCTGATGAAAATTACGATGCCCTGAAACAGGAAAAATTCGAACTGCTCAAAAGAAGAGCTTTGAAGATGAAAGAGGTATTAAAAGATCCTAAATTTAAAGAAGCATTTGATGTCTATCCATTTAATTCAGGTTATTTTATGTGCATTCGCCTTAAAGATGTGGATGCAGAAACACTTCGGGTTCATCTTCTTGATAATTACGGCACCGGTTTGATCTCTATCGGAGATGAAAATATTCGTGTGGCGTTCTCCTGCCTTGAGGAAACAGATGTGGAAACCTTGTTTGATATCATTTTGAATGGAATTAATGACCTGAGAAAAGGTTAATCTGAATGGGTTTTCGGGAGAAGCTGGGTTCTCAGGATATAGCGGTTGCAGGAAAATGGCTGTTCTATTTTGTTCTTATTGGCATAATAGCCGGATGCGGTGCCATTGTTTTTCACTATCTGTGCGGCCTTGGCATGCATTTTTTCCTGGATCTTATGGCTGGCTACCGCCCAGACTCTCCTGCTGGAGAACATTTGATCCTGCCCCATACGAAAACACCGTTCAATAAATGGGTCCTTTTATTTCTTCCAGCTATTGGAGGTATTGTATCCGGCTGGCTGGTATACACCTTTGCCCCGGAAGCTGAGGGTCATGGTACCGATGCTGCCATTGATGCATACCATCATAAGGGCGGCCTTATTCGCGGTAGAATTCCCATTATCAAGACCATTGCTTCTACTATCACGCTTACTACCGGAGGTTCAGGTGGTAGGGAAGGACCCATTGCACAGATAGGTGCTGGATTCGGCTCATTCCTTGCTTCAAAATTCAACTTGTCCGAGCGTGAACGACGAATCATGATGGCCGCCGGTATTGGTGCAGGGGTTGGCAGTATTTTCCGCGCACCCCTTGCAGGAGCTTTGTTTGCTGCCGAAGTACTTTACCGTGACCCGGATTTCGAATCCGAGGTGATTATTCCTGCGGGTATCTCGTCTGTTGTTGCGTATTGTATTTTCTGCCTTGTTTTCGGCTGGGGATCTTTATTTGATTCTCCAGGATTTAAATTTCAGAATCCACTTGAACTCGGGCCTTACCTTGTTCTTTCCGGTGTGCTGGTTATTACTGCCATTTTTTATATCAAAGTGTTTTACGGGGTCATTGATATCTTTAAGAAAATGTCAATTCCCAATCATTTCAAACCAGCAATAGGGGGGCTGCTTACCGGTATTATCGGTTTTTTTATTCCTTATACGCTGGCATTTGGTTATGGTATTACCCAGCAGGCAATTTTTAACCAGATTGCCATACCAACCCTTATTTTGCTTGCGATAGGCAAAATATTTACCACATCATTTTCAATCGGGTCCGGAGGCAGTGGTGGGGTTTTCGGGCCTTCAATTGTTATTGGCGGGGCCATGGGAGGGGCAGTGGGTAAAATTTTTCATCTGCTTATCCCAACCGTGATTTCAAGTCCCGGGTCTTTTGTTATTGTGGGGATGGCCGGCTTTTTTGCTGCCGCCTCAAACACACCTATTTCAACCATTATTTTTATCTCTGAAATGACCAATTCCTACCATTTACTTTTACCCAGTTTAATGGTTTGTTCCATTTGTTATCTATTATCCAAGCGATGGACCATTTTTGAAAACCAGGTCAAATCAAGGATAGATTCGCCTGCCCATGCCGGCGAATTTATGATGGATATTCTTCAGACAATGAAAGTACAGGATTTGAGGCATCTTATTAAAGAAGTCCGTTGTGTTAATGAGGATATGTTTTTCAGTGAATTTAAAAAAATATTTTCCAGTACCAAACAGCACTATTTCCCGGTCATAGATTCAAATGGCAAGTTTTCAGGGATTTTTTCCTCCAATGATGTCCGTGAGGTCATTTTTACGCTTCACCTCGAGGATTTGGTGGTAATGAAAGATATTATGATATCGGATTTGATTCGTACGACACCTTCAGAAGATCTAAATACAACTCTTCTGAAACTGACCCAGAAAAATATCGATGCGCTCCCAGTGGTTGACGAAGATGATTCCGGAGAGTTGATCGGCCTTATTTACAGGCGGGATATCATTTCTTTTTACAACGAGCATGTTCGACAAATTAAAGAACAATGAATTAATAATTCACCTGTTTTAAAAATAATCCCTGGGGCGGGGCTGTCGGGCCTGCAACAGTTCTGTCTTTAGCATCAAAAATTTGTTTGAATTCTTCGATGGAAATTTTTCCATTTCCTGCGAGCACAATTGTACCGATGAGATTACGGACCATATATTTCAAAAATCCGCTTGCACAGATTTTAAACACGATCCCGTGAAGTCCCTTTTTATCAATTTCTGCGTTGAAGATTTCCCTTATAGTCGATGTTCGGGGGCTTCCCGTGTTTTCGAACGACTTGAAATCATGAACCCCTGTAATTAAAACGCAACATTGTTTCATTTTGGCCAGATCCAGGTCATCCCGGATATGCCACTGATACCTGCGAAAAATAGCCCCGGGATCTTTAGAATTAAGTATAATGTAATGGTATTCTTTAGATTTTGCATTATACCGTGCATGGAAATTCGAGGAGACCAGATGACAGTTCTTGATAGTAATGGGATCTTTTATAAGGCTGTTAAGGCCCTTTTTGATTTTTGCCGGCATAATTCTGGTTTCTGCATGAAAGTTAGCCACCTGTCCAAAAGCGTGTACGCCTGCATCGGTTCTGCCAGAGCCTGAAATGTTGATTTCCTGATTGAGCATTATTGATAAAGCATTTTCGATTTCACCCTGGATTGTTTTTTTATCTTTTTGTCTCTGCCATCCGAAAAAAGGGGTTCCATCATACTCAATCACTAATTTAAAGTTTTTTTTCATGCGTTAAAAAATAGTCAGAAAGTTTTTGGTTGGCATTGAGAATACCTGAGGATAATTGCTCGCTGAATTGGTGGCCAAGAATTTTTGTATATTTTAAACATAAATTTTTATAAGCCAGCGCTACCTGGGATTTGATTTCAAGGCCTTTTTGGGAAGGGTATATAAATGCTGTTTTTCCTTTTGATTTACGATGAAGAAGGCTTTTTTTTCCAAGGGCTTCCAGAAAACGGCTGATAGTTGAGGGCGTTAAATGAAGACGTT
This sequence comes from Desulfobacteraceae bacterium, assembly GCA_033851995.1. Taxonomy (GTDB): domain Bacteria; phylum Desulfobacterota; class Desulfobacteria; order Desulfobacterales; family Desulfobacteraceae; genus Desulfobacula. Next base: position 10,309 of record JAWSVI010000052.1, read on the forward strand.
TGCTGAGTTCTTTTGGGCTGATACCGGGTGTGTCATACACAATAAGTAAAAGAGATGCATGGGCCGGAGAAATTTTTAAAGGCTTGAACTGTGCCTCTGCAAGTTTAAGCAGGTATCTTGATAAAGCGTTTGTATTAAAAAACAAGCAGCTTTCAAGAAAATTGTCCGGTTGATCTTTATCAGGCGGTTTCATGATATATCCTCATCGAATGCTAACAATTGCATATGCAAATATAGTGTTCTCTTGTAAATGTCAACCTGATTAAGGCTGTTTGCATATCGTTAAAGCTGTCTGATGATAAGTGGGTTTAAAATAATTTGATTTTGTATTATGCTCTTTTTTGTAACATAAAAGATTAATCAGAAACAGTAATTAATGAAATTTGTACTGTTTTAATGAATTGTTATTGGAGGAAATTCATTGGGAGATGAGATTAAAGAAAAAGTAAGAGATCTGATCATGCAAAAACGCGTCATGACCCTGGCTGTTTCCCAAAATAATATTCCCTGGTCAGCACCCGTATATTTTGTCTGGAGGAAAAACGCGTTTTTCTTTTTTTCCAATGAATTTTCCCGCCATATTCAGAATTCCAATAAAAAAACAACTGCTGGCAGCATTTTTCATGATTCTGATCAAATGAATGACATATACGGCCTGCAAATGACCGGTACAATCAAAAGGTGCGCAAGTCCTGTTGAATATATATCTGTTGTTAAATCATATGTGCGCAAGTTTGAGTTTTTAAAAAAAGCATTTGGAAGTGATATATTAAGCAAAAATTTTTTCCAAAAAAAATTCAACTCTTTTTTATACGGTCTGTACCCGGAATCCATTTTTTTATCTGATAATTCTAAGGGAAGTGATAAACAGATTCCGCTGGACATGAATCAGTTGAAAAACATAGTCAATTAGATATTTACACAGATAGGTCACCAGCGTATAATGCCGTCTCTTTTCGTTAATATATTATGGGGGTTATAAACGCATGAAGGGCTTTAAGTTTGCCGGAATACATGCCGGTATAAAGAAAAATACATCAAAAGATCTGGGGCTTATTTATTGTGATCAGCCTGCAGTTGCAGCAGCACTTTTTACACGTAACAAAGTTGTTGCAGCACCTGTTATTCTTGGGAAACAAAAAATAAAAAAAGGATTATGCCAGGCAGTACTAGTTAATAGTGGCAATGCCAATTGTTTTACCGGCGAGCAGGGTATGGATGATGCCGTCTCCTGCTCAAAAATGCTTGGCACGCACCTCGGGATATCGGATGATCTGGTTATGGTTTCATCTACAGGTGTTATCGGTGCTCCTATGCCTATGGATAAATTTGAAACCGGAATACCTGAAGCGATTGATCATCTAACAGAAAGCAATCTTCATGATTTTGCAGATGCCATATTAACGACTGATACCAACAGGAAAGTCATTGTTGAAAAAGTAGTTTTTGATGGACATGAGTTTTGTATTACAGGAGTTGTTAAAGGGTCAGGGATGATTCGACCGGATATGGCCACAATGTTGGCTTATATTTTAACTGATGCAGATATTGACGTGTCAGATTTAAGTTCAATGCTCAAAAGTTCCAATGAGAAATCATTTAATCGGATTAGTGTGGATGGTGATACCAGCACCAATGACACTTTACTTGCGCTGGCCAATGGAAGTTCCGGTGTAAAGATAGATAGTTCTGATGCAAAAAATATTTTCCAGAAGACCCTGGATAAGATATGCCTCAAACTTGCCAAAATGGTCGTAAAAGACGGGGAGGGGGCAACCAAATTAATTCAGATCAATGTCAAAGGCGCAAAAACAAAAACGGATGCATTTAAGGCCTGTGAAACTATTGCCCATTCGAACCTTGTTAAAACAGCTGTTTATGGTGAAGATCCTAACTGGGGAAGAATCACTGCTGCTGCAGGCAGGTCCGGGGCACAGGTTGAACCTGAAAAAATGGATCTGTATTTTGGTGAAGTTCAATTGGTTAAAAAAGGTGTCTGGCTTGGAGCAGATGTTGAGAAAAAAGCTGCTGTTGTAATGAAGGATTCCGAGATTACCTTCACACTTGATTTGAATATCGGCAATGAGTCTGATTATTTTTTATTTTGTGATTTCAGCGAAAATTATGTCAAAATCAATGCGGATTACCGATCCTGATGATGCGCCTTCAAAAATATCTTGCCCATGCCGGTGTCTGCTCAAGAAGAAAAGCAGAAGTGTTCATAAAAGATGGACTGGTGCGTGTGAATGGTCACATAGTTACCAAGTTAGGCAGCAGTGTTGATCCGGAAAAAGACAAAGTGCTTTTTGATGACAAGGCTGTGGTTTTAAACAAAGAACCTTCAAAAATATATATTCTGGTTAATAAACCTAAAGGGGTAGTGACTTCATGCTCCCAGCAAAAGGCAAGAATTATTCTTGACCTGGTAGATATCAAGGATCGCATATATCCGGTAGGGCGATTGGATAAAGATTCCAAAGGATTGGTACTTTTAACCAACGATGGAGATCTTCATAACAAACTTTCTCATCCTTCTTTTGATCATGAAAAAGAATATATTGTCAGAACAACTCACCCACTGACAGAAGGCGCTTTAAAAAAGATGGCTGCAGGTGTTGTAATTGATGGGTCTAAGACCCGCAAAGCTGTGGTGAAAAGACTATCAAAAAATAAATTCAATATTATTTTAAAACAGGGTTTGAATCGTCAGATTCGAAAAATGGTGGGGAAAACCGGCAACAAGGTTGATAGCCTGCAGCGCATCCGCATGGCAAATATCAACCTTGGCAGTTTAAAAGAAGGTCAGTGGAGATACCTGACTCCAAAAGAGATCAAAAAGCTAACTAAGTGATTGAATGCCCACAGACTTACGGATTTTTTCCAGAAAAGGTGCTGAAAACTCTCTGGCTTTCATTGCGCCTTTTTTTAATATCTCATCAATATCTGCAGGGTTTTTAACCAGTTCATCATAATTTTTCCTGGGATCTTTCAGGATCTCATTAATGTATTCAAAAAGTTCCTGTTTCATTGTTCCCCAGGCAATTCCTTCCCTGTAACGGCTTTCCATAGCCTTTACTTCCTGGGAAGTGGCAAACGCCTTATAGATTGAAAAAAGCGTGCAGGTTTCAGGATCTTTGGGTTCATCCGGACCAAGAGAGTTCGTCTGGATTTTCATGATCATTTTTCTTAATCGTTTTTCTGTATCAAATAAAGGGATATAGTTATTATAGCTTTTACTCATTTTTCTTCCATCAAGGCCGGAAAGAACAGCAGAATCATCATCAACAACTACTTCAGGAAGAATGAATAGTTTTTTGTAGATATGATTAAATCTGGCGGCTATATCCCTTGTCATTTCAAGATGCTGAACCTGATCTTTTCCTACAGGAACTTTTCTGGCATTAAACATCAGGATATCGGCTGCCATTAAGACAGGATATGAAAAAAGTCCCATGGTAATACCTTTGTCCGGATCTTTTTGCCCTTGATCTTCGTTTTCCGCCACACCTGCTTTGTATGCATGGGCTCTGTTCATCAGTCCCTTTGCTGTTAATGTCGTCAGTATCCATGTAAGTTCAGGGATTTCGGGTATATCTGACTGCCTGTAAAAGACACAGTTTTCATAATCAAGCCCAAGCGCAATCCATGCTGCTGCAATTTCCAATGCAGACTGTTTTCTGAGTTTGGGGTCATGGTTTTTGATTAAAGAGTGATAATCTGCGAGAAAATAATATGAAACAAGATCTTTGTTTTTACTTGATTCAACTGCGGGTCTAATTGCTCCGACATAATTTCCAAGATGCGGGGTTCCACTGGTTGTGATTCCCGTAAGAAAATCTGCATTTTTCATATTCATACGTTCCAAAAAGTTAATTTAAAAATAAGATGGGGAGTAACAAAAACCTGGAATTTAATCAATAAGTTTGTTCTTAACTGCATATTCTGATGCAAACTCAATTTCTTTTTTCTTTGTGCCGAGATGCCCGTCAAGTTTAGCATTTAACACTTCGTGCAGTATCGTTGTATAAACAGGCCCTGGTGATACACCAATTTTGAGCAGGTCCCGACCTTTTATTAAGGGTTTAATCCCCCTCTGGTGGGTATAAAAATTAGAAATGGCTTTCTTGGTTTTTTCGTCTTTTGCAAGCGCCATCATATAAAGGATATATTCAGGACTGAAATTGATCAAAGCCCAGTAAATATCCTGCCTGGTATAGTTTTGGGTCGTTTCTATCAAATTGACCTGTTTTTCCGCTCTATATCTTTTATCAAGAAGTATGGTACGCTCCCTTGCCGGGATATTCAGGCGATTGCATATTTCTTCACTGACAGCAAAAGAGCATCGGTTTAAAAGTGCCATGAAATAAACTGCCCACCTGGGGTAAACCTCATCTACATACAGCAGGTCATGCCAGGATAGTATCTTGTTGACTGATTCCAGCAATTGATAGGTGTTGGGTATGATATTGAGTTTTTCATGAAGTACCTTTTCAAGGCCATACGCCTGAAGAGTCCTTATGGCAGGTATTGGGTTTTCTTCTTCAAAAATCTGTTTTAATTCAGATAAAACCCGAAGACCGCTTAAATTTTTAAAGCAATCTATTTTAATAGCGTTTTTGATCAGGTTGGATGTGACCTTTCCGATATTAAACCCGAACCGGTTGGAAAATTTGATTGCTCTAAAAATACGGGTAGGATCTTCAACGAAACTGAGATTATGAATCGTACGAATGGTTTTATCTTTTAAATCCCGATTTGCACCAAAATAATCGATCATGGTGCCAAAATTATCAGGGTTTATGCTGATGGCAAGTGTGTTTATGGTAAAATCCCGCCGGGCTAGATCCATTTTTATGGAGCTTTTTTCAACAATTGGGAGCGCAGCAGGAGTCTGATAGTATTCCAGCCTAGCAGATGCAACATCAATTTTATAATTATCCGGATATATAATGACAGCGGTTCCAAATTTTTTATAGGTATTGATTCTGCAGCCTTCTTTTTTGGCATACATTTTTGCGAATGCTATTCCATCACCCTCCACAACAATATCAATATCATCGTTGGGGCGGCTGAGCAAAAGATCCCGAACAAAACCACCGACAACATACATATTGTAGCCGAGTAAATGACCTGTTTCTCCAATGTTTCGAATCAGCTGTTTGATCCGGGTATCAAGGCGCTGGTATAAAATATTGCCGATTTGCCTCACCTTGGCATTCCGGCTGATCCCAAGTTCAGTTTCATGATGTTTGAGGGTTTTGTTGTGCTGCACCAGGTAATTGAGCAGATCAGTCCTGGTGATTACCCCTTTGATGATACCATCATCAATAACCGGGAGAATTCTATTCTTTTCTTCAATAATAAAGTGTTCGATTTCGGACACGTCAGCGTCAGAGGAAATAAAACTGCCTTCGGAATTCATATAATCTTCAACAGGCAGATGGGAGAGTTTATGATACATGGTTTTTTCCATGATCTGCCTTGATATGTATCCTTGGTACACATTTTTCTTTTTATCGACAACAAGCAGCGTGTTGATATTGTAACGGGTCATCATGCTGCTGGCTTCTTTACAAGTAGACAAAGGTTCTATGGTAATAGCAGGTGAAGACATCAGATTTTTTGCAACCTGAATACTTTTTACCTGCTTTTGCAGGCGTTGAATCAGCATCATTTCAACCTGAGCAAGGGTTTGATGGTCTACTTTTGCAGATGCTGCATAGGAATGACCGCCCCCACCGAATTCAGAAAGGATTTTTCCAACATCTACTTCAGGTATCTGATTTCGAGCGATGATATGTATTTTGTTACCCATGAGTACGATGGCAAAATAAATATCCAGATTCTCCATTCTTACGACTTTTTGTACGATAGAAGCTAAATCTGTAATATAGGAGGAAGATGAGATGACAGACATATGAACATCAACCCCGTTTATTTTATGAGTGTTCATCTCATTGAGCAGTTCATTCAGCCACATAACCTGTTCTGATTTTATTTCTTTTACCACAAAACTGACAATGGTGTTGAGGCTGGCACCGCATGACAGCAGGAATGCAGCTTGTTCCAGATCTTCGGTAGTTGTAGAGGTATGGGTAAACAAACCGGTATCTTCATAAATACCCGAGGCCATAACAGTTGCTTCTTCAGAGTTTGGAAAGATATTCTGCTCTTGGAGCACAGAGCATAATATAGTTGTTGTTGCACCGGTTGGGCGTATCAGTTCAAAAGTCCCCTTTACATCTCCATCCATGGCAGGGTGATGATCGTATATATCTATTTCAATATTTTTTTTGTTTATTATATTTGAAACATGGCTCAACCTGCTTTTCTGCCTGGAATCTACCAGAACAAGCTTGCAGGTTTTAGAAAAATCAATAGAATCGGGATCTGCCATATTAAAAAGATAGCTAGTGGAGCTGATGAAAAAATCTCTCAGGTTCTTTTCCTGTGAACCGGGAAAAATAATTACAGAATCAGGGTAAAGCTTTTGAGCAGCCAGCATGGAAGCGATCGCATCAAAATCTGCATTAATATGGCTGGTAATGATAGTGGAGGCCTGAATGGTCTTCTTTTTTTTACTCAAAAAATAACTCCTGTTGTAATCAATTGATAAAATTTATATAGTATATCTGTTTGGATTTTACAAATGATCTGACTTTGGTATATAAGAATCGTATCACAGTCATCATGGTTTGAAAATTAGCAAAAGGATTGACAATGCCTACTCTTTATTTGTGGAAAGGGAAAAACCCCAAAGGTAGAACCGTAAAAGGTGAGATGGAGGCGGAAACTTCCGATCAGGTTAAACAAAGTCTCCTTCGACGAAAAATTACCGATGCTAAAATCAAGCAGAAGCCTAAAGATCTATTTGAAAATGTCGAATTTCTGCAGCCAAAGGTAAAGGAAAACGATGTCATTATATTCTGCAGGCAGTTTTCCACCATGATCGATGCCGGTCTTCCTTTGCTGCAATGCCTTGATATTCTTCAATCTCAACAGGAAAACCCTACGTTTAAGAAAAATTTGAAAAAAATTAAAGAATCGGTTGAAACAGGTGAAACTTTTGCTGATTCTCTAAAAAAATTCCCTAAAGTCTTTAACGAGTTGTTTATTAATATGGTGGCTGCGGGTGAAGCCGGTGGTATCCTTGATGTGATTTTAACCCGTCTTTCCGCTTACATGGAAAAAATGGCCAAATTGAAACGCCAGGTTAAAGGTGCCATGACATATCCGGTTATCACGATGATTGTAGCTGTGATCGTTGTTGCTATTATTTTAGTTTTCGTTATTCCCGTCTTTTCAGAAATGTTTGCAGATTTTGGGGCAACGCTTCCGACGCCTACCTTGGTTGTTATGGCAATGAGCGATTTTGCAATTAAATATTTCCCTTATATTATAGTCGGGCTTGTGGTTGCTGGTTTCCTTGTGAAACGATTCTATGGGACTGAAAAGGGAAGGATTTCTATGGATGCTATGTTTTTGAGGCTTCCTGTTATTGGCTTGTTGATCAGAAAAGTAGCCGTTGCAAAATTTACGCGAACAACCAGTACAATGATTTCCAGTGGTGTGTCCATTTTAGAGGCGCTTGATATTGTTGGTAAAACTTCAGGTAATAAAATAGTGGAATTTGCCATCCAGGATGTTAAAGCAGGAATTGCTGAAGGAAGGTCCATGGCTGATCCTCTGCTAGAAAGTGGGGTTTTTCCATCTATGGTTTGCTCTATGATTGCAGTCGGTGAATCTACGGGCGCCTTGGATACCATGATGGAAAAAATAGCAGATTTTTACGATGAAGAAGTGGATCAGGCCGTAAAAAATCTTACCGATATGATAGAGCCGTTTATGCTTGTCTTTCTCGGAGTTGTTATTGGTGGCTTGGTAATATCCATGTATCTGCCTGTATTCAAAATGGCAGGAGCCATTTCCTGATTTTATGGTTGATAAAAAGTTGAAGGCGAAAACAGATCTCTTTTTCCAGATGAAATGGGTGGTCATCGCCCGCCTCTTTTTTGCTCTCATCCTTATTTTCTCCTGCTTTGTATTTTCTACCGGAGAAAATCTTTCGTTTTTATCCCAGCCTTTCTGGGGACTTTATAAAATAGCAGCATGTATTCTTTGCTTATCTGTTGTTTATCTTATTCTTCTTAATCGAATGAAAAATCACATTATTGTGGCCTATATCCAAACGATTGCAGACACCTTTATTGTAACGGCCATTATATTTGTAACCGGAAGTTATGAGAGCCTTTTCACGTTTCTTTATCTCGTTGTTATAATCTACACCTCTATGCTGCTTCTTCAAAAAGGCAGCATTATTATCGCTTTATTCTCTTCAGTTCAATATGGGCTTTTAATTGAATTGGAATATTATAAAGTGATCACGCCATATATGGGGCACTGGAATTTCACAAATACAACCGATCCTGTTCATATTGTTTACAGGGTCCTTATTCTTATTGCAGCATGTTTTGCAGTTGCTTTGCTGAGCGGCCTGCTTGCTCTCCAGTTAAAGGGCGCAAGGCAGGATTTGAAACTGGCCCAGGAACATCTAAAAAGGGTCGACAGAATGGCCATGATGGATGAGCTTATTTCCGGGATAGCCCACGAGGTTAAAAATCCTCTGGCTTCTTTGTCCGGCTCCATTCAACTATTACAAGAGGATACGGACCCCGGCTCATATGAAGACAAGCTGATGCAGATTATTTTAAGGGAAACGGACCGGCTTAAGGACATTGTCAACGACATCAGGCTGTTTTCTAAACCAAGCACAAAAAATGCTCACGAAATTCCCATGGCTGAAGCTATTGAAGAGACTGTCGAATTATTTTTAAACGACCCTAAATGGAATCAGAAAATTCATCTTACGATGAATTTAGATTCAAACATAATTGTTGTGATTGACCCTTCTCATTTAAACCAGATCTTATGGAATTTATTGAAAAATGCAGCACAATCTATCCCTGAGAAAGGGGAAATTAAAATTACGCTTAAATTATCAAAAAACAATCGTGTTTATTTGACCATTTCGGATTCCGGGGAGGGGATAGACCCTGATGTATTTAACCAGGTGTTTGATCCATTTTATACCACTAAACCAAATGGGACAGGACTGGGCCTCTCCATTATTCACCGTTTGATTGATACCTATAACGGTATGATTGATTTTGAATCGACACCAGGCAAAGGTACGGTGTTTACCATACTTTTTAATGGGGTTTCCCTATAAAATAGTCGAAACCCCATTTTGAATTCAAAAAATATTATTTCTTTTTTAAGGAAATATGGCATTTGCCACAACTGGCCGGGGCTGGGCCTTTCAACCCTTTTTTGTCTCCGGCTTTTTTGTTTATCTCTTTATGGCAGGTAATGCAGTTGCCATGCATTGCATTTTCTAAGACCATAATGTCTTTTTTATTCTTTTTATCTTTTTTGAGCTTAGTGTGGCACTCTACACATCTTTGGACAGGATCGCCTGATTTCAATGATAAGGGTTTGTTATTGTTATCATGATGACAGTCTCCACATGAAATTTCATACTCTTGAGCATGCTTTTTATGGGTAAATGAGACTAATTTGTATTTTGGTGGTGCTTTTTTTCTTTTTTTAATCTCTTTTGTTTCAATGTTAAACGTGTCTTCTACCTTGTCTCCGGCAAACGTAAAATCTGAAGCCAAAATTAAAACAAACGTTGAGCAGGCTATAATAAAAGTCTTTTTCAAAATCATGTATTTCTCCTTAAAATTATTCGCATTAAAAAAAATAAAATGCCTTTGCATAACCAGACACCATTAATTAGATTTTGTTCATTATTTTTTTTTAAAGGAATTGGATTTTTTCAAACAGGAAAAAAAGAGAGGTTTAATGCATGAGTGGTTGAAGTATATTTTCAGGAATGGTTGGAGTCGCACCTTTTTGTGTGCAAACATAAGATGCGATGGAACTTGCAATTTTGTTAATTTTATCCAGACTATAGCCATTTAAAAAACCGATAGCTGCTGCAGCAGTATATGAATCCCCCGCACCAACACTGTCTTTGACTTTAACTGGGTTACTTTTGTAAATCGATTCTTCATATTCGTTTTTAAAAATACGGCTGCCTTTCTCACCTTTTGTTAGAATAATAAAATCCAGTGAGAAAATTGATTTTAATTCTTTTAGGCACATAGATTCATTTTTAGAGGATAGAAACATGTTTGAAATGATATCAAGTTCATCTTGGTTGAGTTTAAGGATATTAGCCATATTCAAAAGCTTAGAAATGTTTTGAGCGGTATAATAGTCTTGTCTAAGATTGATATCAAAAATTTTCAGGCATTTTTTATCTATAGAGGTAATGTATTCCTGGATAGAATCTGCAGAAACGCTATTCCTTTGAGCCAAAGAGCCATAGCAGATCGCATCAGTCCTGTCTTTTAAGGTCTCAGCTTCTGCGAGATTCGTTATAAAATCCCAAGCACTATTTTCATGAATGACATATTCAGGAGAACCATTTTTATCAGTCTGGACACTGACCCTTCCTGTCGGATGTATAGGGTCGGTTTGGATTATGTTTGAAATGTTTTTTTGTTTCAGTAGGGATTTGATTTCATTGCCGGGAGGATCATTGCCGACACGACTGATCACAATTGAGTTTGCGCCTAACTGGCCGGCATGAAATGCAAAGTTTGCCGGAGCACCACCAAGTCTTTTCCCGTCCGGGAATTCATCCCACAAGATCTCCCCAATTCCGGTAACCTTAAATTTATTCATTTTTTCGTACCTGGCAAATATGTAAGAAAATACCTATTTGTATAACTTTTTTTTCATATTTTCAAATAAAAATGTTTTTACCACACAGGAATAAAGAATTTAATAAGTTTGATTTCAAGGTGTTAGGAGAAATATGGTTTTATTCAAACACATGGCATATTAATTGTATTAACTGGAAATAAAGATTTGAACACTAAGATGCTTTTTATAATTATAGAAAGAAAAATATTTAATTAATGAACAAATTAAGGTCACATATAATGAAATATATATTTTTAATCGGATCAATTGTATTTGGCATAGCAGGGATTTCTCAGGCTATGGACGCTTTTAAAGCAGATGGGGCATCTCTTATAACTCATCTGCCTATAGTTTTTAATTTGCAATATATCTCCATTTCTTTTCAGCCCACTCCAGGGTTTGTCAAAGTCTTGGTATTAAGCTTTGGATGTTTTATACTGTTTTTAATCAGGCAAAGATTAAAAGATCTGGGCTTTAATGGAATTCAGGACTATTTCCCATCCTGATTCTTCAGTTTTGAAACTATTCAAAGTTTAATTGTCCTTGATTTATCCGACCTGGTTATATATTCAGAAAATATAGATGAATTTTTATAACAGGAAATGTGATAAATGAAGATCCTATTAACCAATGATGACGGCTATGCATCTGCTGGCATTCAGGCGTTATACGATGTGCTAAGTATAGATCATGACGTTTTACTGGCAGCTCCTGAAGGGGAACGAAGTGCTATCGGTCACGGCATAACGCTTCATGAACCTTTAAGAATGCACGCTGTTAAATTAAATGGGAGTGGTGACGGGTATGCAGTAAGCGGCACCCCAGCGGATTGTATCAAATTAGGGTTATATAAATTATATTCCCAGCCACCTGATTTAGTTATTTCCGGTATTAATCCAGGAAGTAATGCTGGTATCAATTTAAACTATTCAGGCACAGTAGGTGCTGCTCGTGAAGCCACATTAAACAATATACCAAGCATTGCCATTTCAATTAAACAGGGTAGTGTTATGGACTATGAGGGCGTTGCATTATTTGTTGCAGGCCTTGGAAAAAAAGTGGTTGAAATGGGGCTTCCAACAGGTACATTTTTAAATGTCAATGTACCGGATATCCCAGTTAAAGATGTCAGAGGTATAAAAATTACACGGCAGGCATCAACAAACCTCTCAAAGGATTTTGAAAAGCGCAGGGACCCCAAAGAAAATTTGTATTACTGGTACAGCAGAGTTGAACCAGGTAATGGGGGTAAAGATACTGATATCTCAGCAGTGGCCGAAAATTATATTTCCATAACTCCTATACAATGTGATGTAACGGATTATAAGACTATGTTGGAACTTGAAGGGTTAACCTTTTAATATTTCTTGACACATTTTTTAAAGAATGATAAAAGTCGCCTTGTTCGTTCGACACTGAAACGACACGGGGCGTAGCGCAGTCTGGTAGCGCACTTGTCTGGGGGACAAGTGGTCGCAAGTTCAAATCTTGCCGTCCCGACCA
>JAWSVI010000053.1:0-5753 GCA_033851995.1 Desulfobacteraceae bacterium
TCGTTGCAGCGGACTGCCAGGGGCGGCTTTCCTATAAATTGTAGCAACTTTGAAACGATGTTGCCCTCAATAAACTTTAGTTGAACCCTGGTCCCCTCGCTTCGCTCGTCAGCCCCTGAACTCCAACGTTACATATCAAAGAGGTATTCCAAAATAAGAATGGAGTGTTTGCCGGGCATATCAAGAAATTGAAAAAAACTTTAACCATATCAGGCATGGCTGAACTTCGGCATAGCCAGAATCTCAAAACAAATATTAAAATGGTTCTATTTTCAATATCCGACAAAGCTGTTGCCCATTTTAAGATTGGGGCAAATTCATCCTGTGTTGGGGTGAGGCTTCTTAAAAAATTCGGGTTGAAAGTAGTCTGTAAAAAAAACAAAAATCTGTTCAAGGGTTTGCCCCAGGCTGAGGCTTCGACAACCGTTCGAGGCGTGCTTAGGTTTGCTATGTAACACGTCGTTGCAGCGGACCTCAAGCGGCGAGCCGCTTGTTCCCTCGCTACGCTCGGAGGCCCCTGAACTCCCCCGTTAAATGTCAAAATCATCAACTACAATAATCAGCATTTTATGCGTGTTCGCAGCACTGTCCCTATTTTTATTTTCTGTTAAAAGTACTGGGACATGGCGATTTATTCATTTGCTTACAATGCCTAATGATTTGTATAATCCAATAATTACAGATAAATTTAGATTTCATGAACCCGATTATACAAAAGAATATAAACTTGATCCTAAGTACAGAGGTTTTTATGAAATTCGAATATCTAATAAAAAAGGTTTTAATTCTTCTGATTTTGCCGCTCAAAAACCTCGTTATAATTTGAAAGGAAAATTTAAAATTGAGTTATTTAAAGGTGGAAATAAAATTTTAGAAAAAACCGTAAGTGAATGGAAAACGGCCTCATTCAAAGGCAATGATTTAGAAACTTATGAAGATTTATCAATTTATGAGTTTCCAATTCCACTCAAAGGCTTCAAGATCAGTGATATAAAATTAAAATTTTCAGTTGTTGAGCCAAGTCCTATTCTGAAAATATACGAAAATGATATTGAACTTCAAGTAAGGGTGTCGTCAAACAAATAAGATGACATTTAACCAATCGTTGCAGCGGACCGTTTGGGGCGGCTTCGCCTTTCCCCAAATCCCCTTGGCCCTTCGGGCCTTCGGCGGCCCCTGAACTCAACCGTTATGTTTCAGGAATTTTGGCAAATATCGCCCAAATGGGTGATGTTTCATCATCGACAGTTGAATTATACTCTTTCTTGCTCATATTATTTTAAAATTTTAAGGAAAATAAACTATGGATTATTTCCAAATGACTGCACCCTGCGGACTTGACTGTTTTAACTGCCATTTTTATCTGGCCCATGATAACAAAGAAGCAAGAACATCTGTTGAAAAAATGTCTGAAGAATATAATGTGCCTGTTGAAATAATGCTGTGCAAAGGATGTCGAGATCACGATGGCAAAATACCATTGCAAAAACATATCTTTGGTGATTCGCATAGCTGCGCCGCATATGAATGTTCTAAAAACAAAGGGTTAAGTTTTTGTGGGGATTGTGACGAATTTCCATGTGACCACCTACACCCTTATGCGGATAGAGCAACAGAACTACCACATAATATGAAGGTGTTCAATCTGTGTTTAATTAATAAAATGGGCATAGAAAATTGGGCAGCCTCAAAGGCGTCTGGGGTTCGTGAAACCTACTTTACAAAGCCATGGACACTATCTGATAAATAATATCATTGTTTACTTCAGCACCAGAAACATAACACGTCGTTGCAGCGGACTGCCAGGGGCGGTTTTTCGAAATATTGTGGCAACTTTGAAACTGTGTTGTCCTCAATCAAGTTTAGTGGAACCCTGGTCCCCTCCCTGCGGTCGGCAGCCCCTGAACTCCATCGTTACATTTCAGCAAGGTTGCAAATTTTCTATGTATTTATCACGTGTAATACAGGTTTTAATAATCTTCGAATAATCGCAGACTAAATTTTGATCAAATATTCAAAAAAGGACCACTTAAAATGGTAAAAAAAGAGAATGAGATACTTAAAATACTAATTTTATTTTTCCTTATCGTGATTGGAAGTTATTTTATTTTCCCCTTTGCCAAAATCAAAGATTTTGCAGAATACTTATCTGGATTTTCAACCGTTGGAATTTTTATTCTGACATCATTTTACGTCTTATATACAAATCGTCAAATAAAAGAGTTACAAAAGCAACGTCAGCTCCAAGTTCAACCATTGCCAAATATAGAAATACTTGAAGCCAAAATTGAACCCCCGCGGCTTGTTGGATATTTGTATGACAACACAGATTTTTCTTTTCGTGTAGATTTGTCCTTCAAAGTAAAAATAAAAAATATTGGAAATGGTGCTGCTATATTGGTTGATCTTTTTAACGAATTTGTAGGGGCGAAAATAACAAATACTAAAAAAGAATCTATTTATGCCAATAGAATAAACACTTTCGAAGAAAACAAAGAAATGTCCTTTTTTTTATCAGAACAAGACGAAGATCTTCAGATGTTAAAAACTGATCCTCCCCAGAGATTGTACACTTGAGGTTAAGCCTCTATAATGCAAAATTATGGAGGACAAAATGAACAAAAGAAGAAAGTATGATCGAGATTTCAAACGGAATGCCGTGTTGCTTTGTGCTGAACCTGGGCGAACAGTTACAGAAGTTGCAGAAAATCTTGGGATTGGAAAGGATCTGCTGTATCGCTGGCGGCGTGAATACCACTTAGCAAATGGGAAGCCGGCCTTTCCCGGGAATGGTGTTGAAGCCCTGACCGATGAACAAAAACGAATACGGGAACTTGAAAAAAAGCTCCGAGAAACTGAAATGGAGCGAGATATATTAAAAAAAGCCATGGCCATCTTCAGCAGAGCACCGAAATGAGATATCAGTTTATAGAAAATCACCGCTCTGAATTTACGGTGAAGAAGATGTGCCAAATGCTTAAAATCTCTGAGAGCGGTTATCAACATTGGAAAATCAGGGAACCTTCTACCCAACAGATCCAAAGGGAACGGTTGAAGCAACGCATTTTTGAATTGTATTTAGAGCACAATGGAATGGCGGGTAGCCCGATGATTACCGCAGACTTAAACGATGAGCCAGAATTCCATGGTACCAGCAAAAATACAGTTGCCCGGCTGATGCGGGAAATGAAATTAAAGTGCAAAACAGTTAAAAAGTTTGTTGCGACAACAGACTCCAAACATGATGAATCTGTTGCTCCTAATTTATTAAACAGAGAATTTAATGTGGAAACACCGGACACTGTATGGGTAAGTGACATAACGTATTTAAAGGTTGGCCGTAGCTGGCATTATCTGACCGTGTTTATCGATCTATTCTCCAGATCTGTTGTTGGATGGGATTTAAGCAGTTCTTTGGAACGGCGTTCATTAATAAAAGCATTTAATAAAGCTGTCATGCGTCGCAGGCCAGATAAGGGATTGATGGTTCACAGTGATCGTGGTGTCCAATATGCCAGCAAGGAATTTAAAAAAAGGCTCAAAAATAATGGATTTATCCAAAGCATGAGCCGGAAAGGCGATTGTTGGGATAATGCAGTCGCGGAATCCTTTTTTCATACGATTAAAACACAATTAATTCATCATGTACGGTTTAAGACTTTTGAAGAAGCTGAAAGAATTCTCTTTAAATATATTGAAATGTATTATAACCAGAGACGAAGACATTCGGCCAACGGCTGGAAAACGCCTGCTCACTGTGAGCAGGCATGGCATAACCTGCAAAATGTGGCTTAACCCAGGCTCCAGTTTTTTGGGAAGGTGCAATTCGTATTGAAGGTTTCTCAGTAAATAAATTAATTCTTCCTTTTTTTGGAAGCCTTTTATGTATTTTTTTCTTTTGGAGTACTTTCGTTTCTCATAACTCGTTAGAAGAAATTAAAATTATCTTAAGCACAGACAATAAGCGTTTGGAAACGATCGAAGCGAACCTAACAAAACTCATGAAGAATCCAACTGAGAATTCCAAAGCGATTCGAATGTTAGCAAAATTTCGATATGATATAGACGGGGAAAAAATTCAATACCCCAATGAAGCTGGTGAATTAATTTTATTCGAACCATCAAAGGCAGAACTCAAGTTTTATGAAGAAAAAACCAAAACCAAATCAATTCTGGCTCATCAAGGCGAAAGCTTAAAATTTGAATACTATTTTTGGGCATTCTTTTTAGTAACGTGTAACATCCTTGGGCTGATTACCCCTTTCAAAAAGAAAAAAATCTCAATTTCATATAAATGAATCTACACCAAAACTTGTCGTATAACCAGTCGTTGCAGCGGACTGCAAGCGGCAAGCCGCTTATTCCCTCGGCTTCGCTCGGCAGCCCCTGAACTCCAACGTTACATTTCAGTACAAATTATAAAATTTTTTAAGCACTTTTAAGGAACCATATTCAAATATTGAAGCAATCATTATGCGTACCAACCTAAAAAAGATAGCTACTTTATGCACAGTGTTAATATTTTTTGTAATACCTGTGTCTCTTGCTGTTTATTATTTTAATTATAAAGGAGTAGGCATTAAAGTTCTTATATGGTTTTTGTTACTGCCTTTATCTATCGGAATCACTTTAGTACGAGTAATGATCGGAGAAGAAAAATATTTAAACTTCTTTGGTGGCAAAGAAAAAATAACAGAATTCAATAATAGCATGTTGTTCTGGATTGTACCCTTAACGATTTTTGCAGTTATTTTTGGCTTCTTACTTGCGTCATGTTAATAAATTTAGAAAATTGGGGTACACTAAATCTTGAAATGTAACCAGTCGTTACCTTTAACCCTAAAGTCAACGATTAGTTAATTTTTTCTCCAGGGGGGATCTTCGATCAATCCCCCCTGGGGGAAAAACAAATTGTAAATTTCAAAACTGGCAATGCTACCTTTTCGGTTTTCATAGAAACGATTCTACTTTACTGGCCATGTCTTGAAAATGCCTGTGCCAAGTGACTATCGTTTTTACGATGCAGCTGGTCATCTCAAAGAGTGACAAACGACGGGCGGTCATCTTGACACAGGGAGACGAATCTGATTATGCAGCCTGATCAAGCTGGCTCTCACAGGTAAATATTCGGCTTTTTTCAAACCCTTTTCCTGATTTATATACACCAAATAATAATTTTAAAAAATGCCTGGAGATCACTGTCATCGCTTTGGTTCCCGGCATGGTTTCTTTTTTCTTATGGTAGTATGGACCATATAATTTGTTTTTAGGCGTCAAAGGGAAAACAACCTGGCCCAACACCTTTCGAAGCAGTCTGCGGCCTTTTTTACTGATTTTGGTTTTTCCTTTGTAGTCTCCGCTTTTACGTTCAATCAGATTAAAGCCTGCATACCGCATTAGCTTGCGGCGATGCTTAAAATCACTCAAAGGTCCAGTCTCAGCAATGATACGTGCCAAGTGAAATGCTGTGATGATGCCTTTGGCAGGTTCAGGTAATTTGCGATCTAAACCTCGCGCCTCATTATAAAGTTTTACCATGGCAGCTTCGGCTTGATCCTTGCGTTTTAGAAAAAGCATTAGATCCTGCCAGCAATGGATCAGCTCGATCTCCATAATTTCTATTTTACGGGTAGACGGCTTGAGAGCTTTGCACAATTCTCAGGTAAAATTCCGGACAAAAGACAAAATTGAAATTTTCGCATAAAAATTTGGTAGTAAATACATTTATCCTATTGAAAACATTGAGTTATTTA
>JAWSVI010000074.1:0-1871 GCA_033851995.1 Desulfobacteraceae bacterium
AAGGGGAAAAGGCGGTGGTGTAAAGCTGGCCCACTCCCTGGAAGAAGTCCAGACCCTGGCAGATGAGATCCTTGGCATGACACTGGTGACCCACCAGACCGGACCGGAAGGAAAGCTGGTTAAAAAGCTTTTGATTGAAGCCGGACAGGATATTGCAAAAGAGCTTTACCTGAGCCTGCTGGTGGATCGGGCTACAGCTTCCATTGTTATCATGGCCAGCCGGGACGGCGGTATGGATATCGAAGAAGTGGCAGAGAAAACGCCTGAGCGAATTATAAAAGTCTATGTGGATCCCCTGATGGGAATTCAGGGATATCAGCTCCGGCAGGTCGCTTTTGGACTGGAACTGCCTCCGGCGGCAATGAAATCGTTTTCCGCCCTGTTGTCCAACCTGTATAAAATGTTTGTGGCCAATGACTGCTCACTGGTGGAAATTAATCCGCTGATTCTCACTTCCGATGACCAGGTGCTGGCCCTGGATGCAAAAGTGGATTTTGACTCCAATGCCCTTTATCGCCACAAAAATTTGATGGAACTTCGGGACCTGGATGAGGAAGATCCCATGGAAGTGGAAGCCTCAAAGTTTAATCTCAACTATATCAACCTGGACGGCAATGTGGGCAATATTGTGAATGGTGCAGGCCTGGCCATGGCCACCATGGATATCATTAAAAACGCCGGTGCCACGCCGGCCAATTTTATGGATGTCGGCGGAGGAGCCAGTGCAGAGCAGGTGGAAAATGCCTTCCGGATTATCCTTGCAGACGAGAAAGTCAAAGCAGTGCTCATTAATATTTTTGGTGGTATTCTGCGTTGTGATGTGTTTGCAAAAGGCGTGGTGGACGCGGCCCAAAAAACCGGGATTGATATTCCCGTGGTGGTTCGCATGGAAGGCACCAACGTGGATGAGGGCAAACAGATTCTGGCAGATGCAAAATTGAACCTGACCAGTGCTGCAGATCTGAATGACGCAGCACAGAAAATTGCCGCAGCAGTCAATTAGAGGAGATATATTGTGAGTATATTTGTAAACAGAGACACCAAACTGCTGGTACAGGGAATCACCGGGAATGAGGGCAGTTTCCATGCCAGACAGTGTATAGAATATGGGACGAATATCGTGGCCGGGGTCACCCCGGGCAAAGGCGGGCAGAAAATGGATGAGGTGCCGGTATTCAACACAGTTAAAGATGCTGTAAAAGAAACCGGGGCCAATGCATCCCTGATTTTTGTTCCCCCGCCCTTTGGTGCAGATGCCATCATGGAGGCTGCAGATGCAGGTGTTGAACTGATCGTGGCCATCACTGAAGGGATACCCATCCTGGATATGGTGAAAGTTAAAAATTTTCTATCCACAAAAAACTGCCGGCTGATTGGTCCCAATTGTCCAGGGGTTATCACACCGGATGAGTGCAAAATAGGCATCATGCCGGGCAAAATTCATAAAAAAGGAAGTATAGGAGTAGTTTCCCGATCAGGCACCCTTACCTATGAGGTGGTGGATCAGCTGACAAAGCTTGGAATGGGCCAGTCCACCTGCATTGGTATCGGCGGAGACCCTGTGAACGGAACTAATTTTATAGATGTGCTTTCCGCCTTTCAGGCTGATGATGAAACCACGGCCGTTGTCATGGTCGGAGAAATCGGTGGAAGTGCTGAAGAAGAAGCAGCTGTTTATATAAAGGAAAACTTGACCAAACCGGTGGTTGGCTTTATTGCCGGCCTGACCGCGCCTCCCGGCAGGAGGATGGGACATGCCGGGGCGATTATTTCAGGCTCAAGTGGTACAGGTGAAGCAAAGATCGCGGCATTTAAAGAAAATGGTATTCATGTCTGCGAAAATTTAGGGCAGATCGGCCGGATTTGTAAAG
>JAWSVI010000054.1:0-18746 GCA_033851995.1 Desulfobacteraceae bacterium
CCAAAAATCGGGGTTAAGCGCAATGGGGGTTTAAATCAATTCGCCTTTAAGATGGAGGTTTAAGTGGCAATCAATTGGAAAAAGAAATTCAATCCAAGTGTGTTAGTTAAAAAGATAGATGAAATTCGAATGTTAGATGGCGATTCTGTTTCTTTTAAAGGGTTTCGATATGACCAATATATAACTGCACTCAAATCAATGATAGCTATTGAAGAAGATCTGTCTTCTGAGACAAAGCAGAGCCTGATTCTGGTCGGTTTTCATGAAGCCTCGAAAAAGAAAAATTTAACTCAATCTGAAATTATGTCATCAGTCAAAAACGCTGTCAGGGAATATAAGAATAAGCCGGCACAACCTTACAGCCTTTTAACAACACTTAACATTGAATGGCGCAGCAACTTGTCGGGCTTTCATATTAATGGGTGTTATTTGCGTTTCTCAAAATATTTACCGAAAAAATACAGGGAATCCCGTGGTAAGGCAATTGTTGATGTTACCAGTTGGTTGATAGATCAAGATGAACCCTTTTCGTATTATATTTCTGCCCATGTTAAATCAAAAAGTGAGTATGAAGCAGTGAACAAGATGTTAGATGCTATTGATTTACTACGTGGAATTTGGAATTTGAATGAGAGTAAGTTATTTGTAAGAAGATTCGGGAATGGGAAGAAAAAACCAATTAATCGGATTACACTCGGAGCACTACATACATTACATAAAAAAAATGGATCTTTAGCGGCGGATGTTTACTGGTATGAAACTGACCATTATAAAAATCATGCTAAGGTTGATTTTTCTAAAAACCAAACTCTTTTATTCACGGAAAAAGTAAGGAAAAAACTTAAGCTTTCAAAATATAAGGCGGAAATTGAATCTGGTATTATTCGATACGTGAGAGCATTAGATTCGCTTGATTATAATGCGGCCTTTATTAAGTTGTGGAGTGTTTTAGAATATCTCACATTTACATTAGGAGAAAACTATGACAAGACGATAAAACGTACAAGATTTCATTTCGATGAAGGCGATTATCATAAACAAATCTTAGAACATCTTCGGCAATATCGGAACAGGTTTGTACATGCTGGCACTGGGACAAATGATATAGACACACAGATATATCAGTTGAAATACTATGTTGAAATACTATTGTCATTCCACATCTTCAATTCTCTTAGGTTTAATAGTTTAGAGGAAGCGTCAAAATTTATGGATCTAAAACCCAGTATAGATGTGCTTAAAGAACAGATATCACTTTGCAAATCCGCAATCAAATATTTACAATGATAGCATACTTATGATTTGTCAAAATCCGATTAAACTCATACATTTTTAAAATTGATACATTGTCATGCTGTATATTGCGAAAAGTCAAATATGTCGGATTATTAAAGCCGAAAACGGATATTATTTTACTGATTGTATCAACGATGCCAATTTCTTGAAATTCGCATTTTAATTAAGTTTCTGGCACAGATATGGGAACGTAAAGATTTCCAATGCACTTATTAGTATGAATCGTGATCAAATCTGACATTAGTTGTAAGATTTATAATTCAACGTCAGTAGACAGGCCGAACAATTCGTTGGCTCATAGATTAGATAATTACTTCTAATCCCCGTGTTCTAAACGGTCTCTCATTGAATATGTTGTTGTTCAAATTCCTCAATGAAAACTTTGGTTATTTTCTCCAGAGAAAGTTTATTAATTGAAGGATGGAGGTTCTTTTTAAATTCTGAGTGCAAATCTATTATTGATCTTTTTAGGTCATCTTCGTAGTCTGACAGATGAGATACAATTTCTGATACGCCCTTAATATCATCAAGCTCGATCACCCTAAGGATTAGGAGTCTTATATGCTCTCTTGTCCACGAACTTAACACTGAACCAATGATGTACATAGCGTAAGAAGGAGTCGATGATTGCCTCAGTTTAGTTTTCACACAAGCATTAAAGAGAGTGTTGTCGAAGTCGTGTAGAAACATCAGAAATTCTATCTCATAATCATGATCCATATAGTTAGCGAATTGTTCGCACTCAAACTCAAAGTTATCGAGTAAAACTATTTTAGCAATATCTTCATTTATTTCGGAAATCCTCTGTAGTACATGGGTCTTGCCATCGTAGTCCATTTGTGAATCGTAGCAGTCTATCAATTTGTCCATAGGAATTAGCGTTAAAATTTCTTCGGGGCTCATGGATTTCAACTTACTCTGAACAGAGATGTCGAGTTCCATTGCCTCTTCATACAGGCTTACTGCAGATGCATATAATTCAACATCATAGCTCATTTTTTTATCCTTTGTTTTAGATCGAATAGGCCCAGTAAAAACGGATTAGTTGTCTTGGGTTCCCAAGCCATCTTTTTTATAGTTGTGTAAGTGTTGGCTATTTCTACACCAGCCGTAATTGCCTTTGTTAAAGGTTCTGGGTTTAAGATTATGGCTGCAACTGTGCCGGAATGTTTGACAAGATCAGTCCAACCTGGAAACTGTCTGGCTTCTTTTTCCGCTGCGGAAAACATTGATTTAAGCATCAGAGTACTCTCTTTGCATCGCTCTGTTTTTTCTTTCAAAGACAGGAGATCCCAGTCTGAGACATTGAAAAACTCTTTGAGCGAATGCCTAAAACTTTTGAATTTGGCCGCTACTTCAAATATTTCAATGCTTTCTATTTTATCAAGCCAAGGAAAGCCTTCTTGGCAGTCCATGATTGATTGCATAATGTCATTTAAAGCAATTTCACGAATGAACTTTCCTCCTAAAGCCTTATTCATTCTGTCCTGGGGCTGCACAAAATTATTCTGTACTAGCTCAATTGGTCTTTCCCATGTGGTAAATGGTGTAGTGCTTGTCAAGTTTGATAAAAAATAGGCATTAAGCAATGGAGAACTCTCCGCAACATATGAGAACGGATTTATTCTTTTATGAATATTGCCGACGAATGGCTGGGGGATGAATGCGCAGTAACCATGTTCCAAATATACCTCGACCTGTCTTATCAAACAAAGTGATTGGTATATCCTAATATTAACTTTCTTTTCACCGAGTATAGATTGGATTTGAAGTATGCGTATAAGTATATCCTGAAACAGCAAGTGTCCAAAAAGAAACGAGCACCTCTTTACCATCAAAGAGGGGGTTTCTTTAATCAGGCCAAAATGCAGACCGACATGTTCGTTCATCTGTTGAATATCTTGATAAGCTTTTGTGGCCGATCCTTCTGCTAACTGGTGCAGTTCATTTAACAGTTGAGAGTGATCCTCTGCAGAGAGCATTCCTACAAGGCCCCAAAGTTCCTTCTCTTGTATAACTATTAATTCTTCAAATGATATTTTTACTGTATTGAGCAGAATGGATATGTATTGGTCAGACCACTTTTTGACAGATATCGGAAGACCTGTTTTTTGAGTTCCTGTGCTCACTGCGTGTTTATTTCCCATTATGAATCATCATGGCATGAAGAATAACCTTTTCTATATCTTAACTTGGCTCGTACCATAGCTTAATATTCCATATTAGGCAAACAATCAACGGTTAGAGAAATCAAAATTATAATGCTTGGGAAAGCTAATAAAAAAAGATTCAAGCTTCCATCCAGCAACCTTCTTTGTAGTCAAGCTATAGAATTCAAGACAAATCAAGATCATCTTTTTGGCGATTTCCTAATATTAAGCAAAAACGATCGTTTTCCCTTTATAATTTTCTATAAAGAAAAATTACGATAAACATTTAACGAATCTATAAAGGATAAGTTCCAAAAGGACATTTACTCATTGTAGAGTTAAAAATTCTTGCATATTTTGCCTTCAAACTATTTAAATTAAACCGTTTCGATTTGTGCCGGTTTCTTTAGAATTATTACTGAGGACTATATCAAAAATGAAATTTCCAAAATGCCGATTCTCAGCCCCCGGACTATTATTAATAATATTCAGATTTTTGAATGTTAGCCAGGCGGTACATATAGCAGTCAAAGAGAGTCTTAGCTATTTTATTTGCCAAAAAGGATGATGCTTAAAGCAGGACCGGTTCTTTGGCCTGATAACTGGTGATAAAAAATTGGTTGTCTTTTTCAAAAAAGACGGCTCCGTCAAGATAACCGATATCACCATAATCTTCGTGGGGTAATCCAAGCTTGAACTCTTTTAACGGAAAAATATTCCAGTCATGGGATACACAGATGCCAACCTTGCTGTTTTCAAGCTGTCTGGTTTTCTCTATCATGAATTGGCAGATACGGTCTGTTGTCTCTATGGGGTCCTGCATGATCCCTTCATCCAGTTCCTTGTTAAACCAGGCTCTTAAAAAAGGATGGGTGCCTATTTTTGAAACGATGCCGAGGGCTTTGACAAAATCTTTGATGTAGTAGGCAAACAGGGTATGGTCCATGCAATTGTGTTCCGGGGCAATGGCATGCTGTTTGGTAAACCCTTTGTCAATCAGGTAGGCAGTTTCAACGCAGCGGCCCATCAGGCTGGAATATAGTTTAGGTGGGTGGTCCGCACGAAGTTGAGTCCCAAAATCATAGGCATAGCCTTTGCCGTTTTCTGTCAGTCCCTGAAAAGGTTCCATTACGGGGTCATCAGAATAAGTTCGGTCTGAGTGACGGATAATGGCACTGATTTTTTGAACACCTTCATCCAGAAGCTGGTTAATGGTATCAAGGGTTTGCTGGGTATTTACCTGGTAATTTCGTGACATATATATAGACCTCTTTATTGGCTTGCCAAGGTTAACGCTTTATGGTTGAATAGATTTCATACTCTATGCTATATGAGCTGTCAAGTTGAGAACATCTCTTCAAGGAGCAATTCCAATGGCAAAAAAGATCAGTATTATCGGTATCCCAATGGATTTCGGGCAGTTGCTCAGGGGAGTGGATATGGGTCCGGCTGCTGTGCGCTATACAGGGCTGATTTCACGCCTGCGGGAGCTTGGGCACGATGTGGAAGATACCGGGGATATTTCTATTCCCATACGGGACTGCCATGTGTGCAGTGATGACGGGCAAGGCCAGGAAAAATACCTGAAAGAAATCACCCAGATCTGTCAGTCCATTTATGCACTTGGAAGACCCATAGTTGAAAAAGGGAGATTCCCTCTTTTCATAGGCGGGGATCACTCTATTGCAATTGGTACGGTTGCCGCAGTTGTGGATAAAGACCCCATTGGTCTGATATGGTTGGATGCCCATGGAGATTTTAATACCCCGGAAACTTCTCCTTCCGGTAATATTCACGGTATGCCCCTGGCAGCACTTGCAGGTGAAGGTCACGATGACCTGATTAATGTCGGGCATCCAGGACAGAAGATTCATCCTGAAAATATAGTGATGATCGGACAGCGGGATCTGGATATGGGAGAGAAAAAAAGAATAAAAAAAGCAGGTATCACCGTATTTACCATGCGGGATATTGATGAGCAGGGCATCAGTGCGGTTGCCAATAAAACCTTGATGAAATTTGCCCATTTAAAGCGTATCCATCTAACATTGGACATGGACGCCCTTGATCCGCTTGAAGCACCTGGGGTCGGGACCCCTGTTCCAGGAGGCATCTCCTATCGTGAAGCTCATCTGCTGATGGAAATTCTTTCAGATTCCGGGAAAATTGGCTCCATGGATCTGGTGGAGATTAACCCCATTCTGGATGTGGCCAACAAGACTGCAGAACTGGCAGTGGAACTGACTCTGTCAGCCCTTGGGAAAAGCATTTTGTGAGTCTTGACGAGTATATCGGCTCCCTTAAAAATTACAAAGGGTTTAAAGGGGATATTGTCTGTCATAGAGTGATCCAGCCCGGCAAAGCCGTTTTTGCAAACCACCCGCCAAATTTAAAAAATGATCTGTCTTTCGTGTTAAACACTTTGGGTATTGACCGTCTTTATTCCCACCAAAGCAAAGCCATTGATATGATATCCAAAGGGGGACATACGGTCATTGCCACCCCGACTGCCAGCGGTAAAAGCCTGGTGTACAACCTTCCGGTTATTGACTGCCTTTTGGAAAACCCGGAATCCCATGCCTTATATCTGTTCCCCTTAAAGGCGCTTGCCAGGGATCAGATGGATACAGTGAAAAAACTTTTATCCGTTGCCGGGAAAAAGTGTCCAAAAGAAATCAAGTTGAGTGCGGATGTTTATGACGGAGATATTTCATCCTACAAAAAATCTAAAATCAGAAAAGCGCCGCCCAATATTTTGTTATCCAATCCTGAAATGCTTCATCTGGCCCTTCTGGCCCACCATAAGTTGTGGGAGGATTTTTTTGCCAATTTAAAATTTGTAGTAATTGACGAGGTCCATACCTATCGCGGGGTGATGGGTTCTAACATGGCATGGGTGTTCAGGAGGCTTTTAAGAATCTGTCGGCTTTACGGTTCAGACCCGGTATTTGTGTTTTGTTCTGCTACCATTGCGAATCCGGCGGCTTTATGCCAAAAACTGACCGGCTTAGATGTTGATGTTGTTGAAAAATCAGGGTCTCCCACCGGCAAAAAGGATGTGATCTTGATGCGGGGGCTTGAAGGTGCTGCACAAAGTGCCATCACCCTGATTCATTCTGCAGTCCACAGGGAACTGCGAACCATTTGCTATACCCAGTCACGCAAAATTACAGAACTCATTGCGATGTGGGCATCCGAGCGGGCAGAAGGTTTTGCAGATAAGATCAGCGCATACCGTGCTGGTTTTCTGCCGGAAGAGCGTCGGATTATAGAGCAGCAATTGGCATCCGGGGAACTGCTTACCGTTGTTTCCACGTCAGCGCTTGAGTTGGGCATTGATATCGGCACCCTGGATATCTGCATTCTTGTGGGGTATCCGGGTTCGATCATGTCCACCTGGCAGCGGGCAGGGCGTGTGGGAAGAAAGGGCAGGGATTCAGCCCTGATCCTTATTGCTCATGAAGATGCCCTTGACCAGTATTTTATCAACCATCCTGATGTGTTTTTTGATATGCCGCCGGAGACCGCCATTATTAACCCGCATAATGCCATGATCCTGAAACAGCATCTGGAATGCGCTGCTGCTGAGCTGAGCCTTGAGATCACTGAGCCTTTTCTCGAAGGCCTGGAAGTTCAAAAAGCACTTTTAGCGCTTGAGAGAGGTGCAAAGCTGCTCAAAAGTAAAAATGGTGATATGTGGTTTGCCGCCAGAAAGTCTCCTCACAGGGAGGTCAGTCTTCGAGGAACAGGCAACACCCTGCCCATTTTTATTGAAAAAACCCGAAAAAGCCTTGGGGAAATCGATAAACACCGCTCCTACTTTGAAACTCACGAGGGTGCTGTATATCTTCACAGGGGTGATACCTATGTGATCACACGTTTTGATCATGAAAAGGGCATTGTAGAAGCACAAAAAAAGCAAGTGAACTATTATACCCGGGCCAGGTCGTCAAAATCCACTTCAATCATCCGGCAGATGGATTCAAAGACCGTCAGTGGGACACGGGTCGGGTATGGGATTCTTAAAATCACAGAACAGGTGACGGGGTATGACCGGCGCCTGGTTTCCAATCAGAAATCCATTGGCATTATTCCTTTGAATCTGCCCAAACTTGAGTTTGAAACCCAGGGGCTCTGGATTGAAATCCCGGATGCCGTAAGGGATAAAATTGAATTTGACCGCATGCATTTCATGGGGGGGATTCATGCCCTGGAGCATGCTGCCATCGGAATCATGCCGCTTTTGGTCATGACGGACAGGAACGATATTGGTGGGATTTCCATTCCCTTTCATTCCCAGACCGGCAAGGCTGCTGTTTTTATCTATGATGGTGCGCCGGGCGGGTTGGGGTTCAGCCGCCAGGCCTTTGAAAATGCAGCGCTTTTTCTTGAAAGGACCTATGAAACCATCGCATCCTGCCAATGCAAAACCGGGTGCCCGGCCTGTGTGCATTCTCCCAAATGCGGTTCTGGAAATCGTCCCATTGATAAATCTTCTTCTCAAAAGATCCTGGAATTAATTTTACAAGGCAGTTTCTCTGAAACTTTTTATGACCTGCATAAGTCTGCTCCTGAGGCTATTTTTGAGGATGCAAGATCCTATGAAGCAGAACCGGGTAAAAAAAGAAACTTTAGATACGGGGTGCTGGATATCGAGACCCGCCGGTCTGCCAAAGAGGTAGGAGGGTGGCACAAAGCAGATAAAATGGGGGTGAGCTGTGCGATTTTATATGATTCTGAATCTGATCAATACTTAGAATATTTTCAAGATGATATAGAAAAACTGGTTGCAGACCTTCAAACGTATAATCTGATCATCGGATTTAATATTATACGGTTTGACTATAAAGTGTTGAGTGGCTTGTCGGACTTTGACTTTCATTCACTTCCCACACTGGACATACTTTTGAAGGTCCATGAATATCTGGGCTACCGCCTCTCGCTTGATCATCTGGCAGGGCAGACCCTTGGTGCCCAAAAAAGTGCGGACGGCCTTATGGCTCTCAAATGGTGGCAGGAAGGGAAAATGGATAAAATACTTGAATACTGCAAACAGGATGTCAGAGTCACTAAAGATCTTTTCCTTTACGGAAAAAAACATCATTTTCTTATTTTTAAAAACAAAGCTGGAAATCAAGTTCGCGTACCGATTGACTGGTAAGTCAGGTTTTTATACCGGTTGGCGGTGTATCATCATTTCTGTTGTACTCTTGCTGACAACCATGTGGATTTTTTAGATTCTAATCCTTTGTGAAAAGGATATTAGTTTCTATTATGATTAGTTTTTATTTTGTTTAGAAACTTTATTCTTTGTTTTGTTTTTTGGAGCTTTGATTTTTCTATATATAAAATTCTTTTGAATATCAAGATGTTACATATAATTGTTGTAATTTTTGCGCCATTTTGCTAAAAGCTACGCTATTGTTTATACGGTAAAAAATAATTATTATACAAACTAATTTTTACACTTAAATAATTTGGGTAGAAATAAAATGAATGACAGGACGGGTTCGCAAAAATCGGCTAAACAAGTTCGCACTGTAACTGACAATGTAATGATTGCATTAAGAAAAATTATCCAGGCGATCGATTTGAATTCAAAAAGTTTAGTAAAACGATTCGGACTGACCGGACCTCAACTCGTTATTCTAAAAGTGATAGCCGGGTTTGATCAAATTTCAGCCGGTGCAATTGCCAATGAGGTTAGCCTCAGCAGAGGAACCGTAACCGGCATTCTTGACAGGATGGTGCTTAAGGGTTTGATTTCTAAGAGAAAAGATATCAAAGACAAACGTCGAGTAATGTTGAGTATTACAGAACAAGGGGAAAAGATTCTTGAAATGGCTCCACCTCTGATGCAGGAAACTTTTGTTGACAGATTTGAGGAAATGCAAAGCTGGGAACAGAATATGGTCCTCAGTTCGTTGCAGCGACTTGTTTCCCTTATGGATGCAAAAGCCATTGATGCCTCTCCATTCCTTGCCGCAAGATCTCTTGATGCAACGCAGGAACAGATCTTACAGGGAACAGGCAAAAACAACCTATTAGACACAGGGTCAATCTGATGCTTAAAGCGATCGGTGTTACAAAAACGTTTGGCGCGCTCAAGGCCGTTAATAATCTAAGTTTTGAACTGGAAGAAGGGCAGATTTTCGGTATCGCAGGTCCTAATGGTGCCGGTAAGTCAACGGTTTTCAATCTGATCAGTGGGTTTTACCCCTATGACGGGATCATTGAATTAAAAGGTCGAAAGCTTGTTGGTATGCGATCGCACCAGATAGCCAAAGCCGGTATCTCAAGAACGTTTCAAATTCCACAAATTTTCCCGAGTTTAACGGTGAAAGAAAGTATCTCGGTGGGCAGCCGTTTTGGTGCTTCCGGAGGATTAAACCCGGATCATGTGAATAGAACCATTGAGTTTGTCGGTCTTGTTGAAAAAAATCATCAAAATACAAGCCATTTGAATCACCTGGATAAAAAGAAATTGATGATTGGCGCTGCCCTGGCAACGAATCCAAAAGTCCTGATGCTGGATGAGCCCATGGGAGGGTGTAATGCCACCGAGATCAAGCAGTTGATGGAATTGATCACTCAGATCAATCAAGAACTGGGCATCAGCATTATCATAATTGAACATTTTATGAAGGTACTGACCGAATTGACTGAAAAACTGCTGATTATAGAATCCGGGACTGAAATCTGCTGTGATACACCAGAAAAAGCTGTAAGCAATCCAAAAGTTATCGAGTGTTATCTGGAAGGATAGAAAAAACCTATGCTGAATGTTAATAATCTGAATGCCTTTTATGGCCAGGCACACGCCTTGAATGATGTGTCTATTTCTGTTGAGCAGGGCGAGGTGGTGGTTATTTTAGGACCCAATGGCCATGGAAAAAGCACACTGCTAAAGTCTATCTGCGGACTGGTTGATAAAACCAATGGTCATATCTCTTATAAAAAAAAAGAAATCAGTGGTATGCCTGCTGAAAAAATTGTCAATATGGGGTTGATATATATTGCTGAAAATCGTGAGCTTTTCCCATACATGAGTGTAATGGACAACCTTAAACTGGGTGCCTATTCATCTAATGCCCGAGCCCATGAAAAAAAGAACCTGGATCTTGTTCTCAATCTGTTTCCCCGCCTTACAGAACGTAAAAAACAGTTGGCATCAACCTTAAGCGGGGGGGAAGCACGTATGCTTGCCGTTGCACGCGGGTTAATGTCCAACCCTGATTTTATTTGTATTGATGAGCCAAGTCTGGGACTCCAGCCCAGTTTGCGGCATGAAGTTTTCTCGATTATTAAACAGATCAATGACCAGGGAAAGACTATTTTACTGGTGGAGCAAAATATCCCTCAAATTCTCGAACTGGCAGATAAAATCTATGCGGTGGAGGAGGGACAAATCAGCTTCGAAGGCACCAAAGATGAAGCCATTGGCAATGAACATCTCAAAGAGATATTCCTGGGAATGTGACCCCTGGAATATAATCCTTGGAACATACCCACAGGCAGGCAATTTATTAACCATGCGGAAAGTATTCTATATGTTAACAAATAACGACAAAAGCAGGCAATATGTTTAGTGAAGACACAATGTTATTGTTTTATGAACTTACGGATGTTTTTATAGCAGGTTTGTCGACCGGCTCTGTTTATGCCTTAATGGCCGTAGGTATGACACTTGTTTATGGTGTAACCAAAGCCTTTAATTTTGCTTATGGTGATTTTTTTAATATGGGCGGTTATTTTGCCTGGGTTTTGTTTTATATCGTGGGTATTAAGCTGGGTGGTTATCTTGCAATTCTGATTCTTGTGGTTCCATTATTATTCGCAGTCGGCTATGGGTTGGAAAAACTCATGGTTGCCCCGCTAAGAAAACGTGATGATTGGGAAAACAAGGTGATGATGTTGACTTTAGGTCTGTCGCTTTTTCTGACCAATCTCTACATGGTTGTCTTTGGATCAAAGCTGAAATCGTTACCACCTATGCTGGAAGGTATCCTTGAAGTTGGGCAGTTGATATTTGCATATCAGGACATCATGATTTTTGTTTTGTCTTTGGTAGGGATACTGCTTTTCGGGTGGATGCTTAATAACACCCGTATCGGATTAGCCGTTCAAGCCGTAGCTCAAAATCCTATGGGAGCAAAAATCGTAGGTATTCCTCAAGAAAAAATTTTTGCAGCAACATTTGCCATATCTACGGTAATGGTCGGATTCGGAGGTATATTACTGAGCCAAAAATGGTTCATTAATCCGGCGGCCGGCGGCGCTGTCATGGTTAAGGCCTGGGTGGTCACTGCATTCGGCGGCATGGGATCTATTCGTGGTGGGCTCTATGCAGCATTTATCATTGGAATGCTTGAGGCGTTTGTGGGGTGGAAGTTTGGTATGAGCTACGGTATCATCGCTCTTTTTATTCTATTGTTGGCAACCTTGGTGATACGGCCTCAAGGCCTTATGGGAGTAGGTGAATAAGTTATGCATATAAAGCAAATGGCAATAATCATTGGGATTTCGTATGGCATTATGGCGCTTCTTCCCATTTTTGTCGGAGATATTCCTTTTGTCATGAATATCTTGATCATGTGTCTTATCTGGGCTGTCGTGGCTTCCTGCTGGGATGTGATGATGGGGTTTGCCGGTATTTTTACTTTCGGCCAGGTTGCTTTTTTTGTGATGGGAGCTTTTTGCTCAGGTATTCTGGCCATTGATTATCACATCACACCATTGCTGGCGATCCTAATTGGTGGTCTTTTTTCAGGTGGTATGGGAGTCCTTGTCGGATTGCCCTGCCTGAAACTTGCCGGACCTTATGTGGCATTGGTAACCTTTGGGGTTCACATGGCTTTGCAGCCATTATTGAGGGGTGAAATCGGTATTGCTTTGGGAACAGGCGGTTCTGTCGGACTTCTTACCATTCCACCCATCAGCATTTTCGGGTATACATTTAGTTCAGCCAATATCGTACCAACTTTTTACCTGATCCTGCTCATATCCCTTGCATGCTCTCTTGTAATCATGTTTATGATCAAATCATACTGGGGTATAGCATTTTTAGCATTAAAGGATTCCCAGGAATTTGCCATGAGTCTTGGTGTCAATGCATTTAAATACAAATTGATGGTGTTTGCGTTGACTTCATTTTTAACCGGCATTATGGGCGGGGTGTATAGCCATTTTTATGGCGTGCTGTCCGCCAGGATGCTGGACCTGGATCTGTTCAGTACTCTGATGGTCATGATACTTGTTGGCGGTTTGGGGCTTTACCCGGGTACAATTCTGGGTGCTTTTATTGTGGTCGCCGGCAGTGAATTCATGTCTCCGCTGGGGGCATACCGAGCGGTGACCATGGGTGCGCTGGTCGTTATCCTGGTGATGGCATTACCCAATGGCATAATGGGCCCTTTACTGAAACAGTTAAATAAAAGAAGCGTTGCCCACTTATAAGAATTATCCATTAACTTTAGCGTTAATTCAAAGGATTAAACGCTATTATTTCAACGAAAGGGGAAAGAAATACATGAAGAAATTAAAATCTCTATTTATTATGATTGTGGCCTGTTTTTTTGTGGCACCGGCAGTAATGGCGGGTGACACTATTCCAATTGGTGTGCCAATCCCGATGACTGGTTGGGCTGCAGGGTCAGGTGCCGATTACTTCAATGGTATTAAAATGGCTGTGGATGAAATTAATGAATCTAACGGCCTTCTCGGAAAACAAATCGAAATTTTTCGTTTTGATTCCAAAGGCTTTGAACCGGAAGTAGTCATGCAGGCGGCAGATTACCTGTGCGGCCAGAAAAAAGTTGCTTCAGTGCATGCTGGCTGGGCAGGATGGGGCCAGGATGTAAGGGCATATGGTAAATATGACGCTCCTTTTTTTGCCGACGATGGATCACAGGCCGCAGTGGATGTTTTCAGAGAAGACCCTGAAAAGTATTATAATATATACCAGTTGACCCCAACAGGGCCAGGCCAGGCTGAAAGTATGTTCCGTGCACTGATGAATCTGCCTTATGAATACCCCAATAAAAAAGTGGTTATCATTAATTCCGATGATTCATGGGGGTTAGAGATAAAAGATACGTTAGTGAAAAATTTTAATGAATCCGGTTGGAAAGTTGCTAAGCAGGAAACCGTACCATACGGGACCAATGAGTGGGGTATTGTTTTATCACAGATCCGTCGTATCAAACCAGCACTTATCCATGTTGAGATTCCAAGCGGCCAGGAAAATATTACGTTTATGCAGCAGTTTTTAAAACGGCCGACTAATTCAATCGTCAGTCTTGGATGGGGCATTACGCCACGTGAAGTTGTTAATGCTTTAGGGAATAAAGCTGATGGATTTATTGGTGAAATGCCGTCTGGACTTCCGGGGCCAAAAGCGCCAAATAAGGCTGGACAGGCATGGACCGACAAGTGGGTTCGTCTTTACGGCTACCAGGTTCCAGCAGGGGCATGGATTACATACTCTGCGGTTAAAGCATGGGCCAATGCTGTTGTACAAGTCGGGGATGCGTACGATTTCAAAGCCGTCAATAAATACCTCCAGGAGAATGGTTATGTGGGTGAGCAGGGATTAATGAAATGGGATAAAGACAATGTCTTGCGCGCTCAAAAAGGGTCTCCTGTGGTTCATTACCAGGTGCAGGGAGGCGAGCTGCAGGCAATTTTTACTGATCCGCCCTTAACACCATATCCCCATTCGACATTTAAAAAGCCAGGCTGGATCAAATAAGATTGGAACCGGATAACAAATGTTAACGCCAAAATGATTGTGTTTCTTGAGGGGTGGTCGAAAGGCCACCCCAGACACAGTATTATAAGTTAAAATATTAAAAACAGGTAAGTATCATTAAAACTTTTATTCATACCAATTTTGATAAATGCACCGGATGCTGTATCTGCCAACTGGCATGTTCCTTTAAGCTTTTTGAAGGATACAATCCACGATTATCCCTGCTGACCATTCAACAAAAACAAGAAAATCTGTATCATATCCCGGTGGTCTGCAACCAGTGTGAAAATGCCTATTGCATGAATGTCTGCCCGGTTAAAGCTATTCAAAGGACAGAGCAGGGCACTGTTGTGATTGATCACGACCGATGCATTGGCTGTGGGCTATGTGCCCAATACTGTCCCATAGATATGATTCTTTTTTGCCCTGAGATCAAAAAAGCATATAAATGTGATATGTGCGAGGGAAATCCGTTATGTGTTGAGGCCTGCCCTACAGGAGCCCTTGAACTTGCTTATAAAGAAAAAGAAATTATAAAAGGGGATAGAATCAATGGCTGATGGCTATACAAACAAATTGCTCATAATTGATTTATCCCGCGAATCTTTCGAGATCATTCCTGTCCCACCTGCATTGAAGCAAAATTTTTTTGGCGGCAAGGGGTTTGGGGCAAAATTTCTTTTCGACATGGTTTCCTCCGATACGGATCCCACAGGCCCTGATAACCCACTCATGTTTATGACAGGTCCATTAACCGGCACCATGGCTCCGGCCATGCGGGGATGTGTGGTTACCAAATCTCCTTTGACCGGCATTTTTCTGGATTCTTATTTTGGGGGCAGTTTTGCGCCGGAAATAAAGTATGCAGGCTATGATGGTATCATTATCCATGGCCGGGCCCAAAATCCTTCTTACATATGGATTGACAATGATCAGGTGGAAATCTGCAAAGCGGACGCTATCTGGGGGACCGATACGTTGACTTCCAACCGCTTGATCAAAGAGGAAATAGGTGATGACAGCATAAAGATCGCCGGTATTGGGCAGGCAGGTGAAAACCAGATAAAATATGCGCTTATCGCTTGTGAGTATAATCGCCAGGCAGGCCGTGGCGGAGCCGGTGCTGTCATGGGGGCCAAAAATTTAAAAGCCGTTGCCATCAGGGGAACTGGGACTGTTCAGGTTCATGACCCTCAAGGGTTTGCAAGGGCCTGTGACAAGGCATTCAAGGAACTTGAAGAAAGTCCGGATGTGGAGGCATTTCGCCAGGCAGGTACGGCATCTTCAGTTGAGTTTTCCAATGAAACAGGGCTTTTGCCCCATAAAAACTATCAATACGGTACTTTTTCAAAGGCTGCTGATCTGGGAGACAAAGGCCAGGTAAAGCATTTGTGGCTGGGCAGTAATGCGTGTATGGGATGCCCCATTCGGTGCAGCAAAATCGGTGCCGTACGTACGGGTAAATTTAAAGGAATTGTATCTGACATCGTAGAGTATGAATCCGCAGGGCTTATGGGAGCGAATCTGGATATTGCCGATATACGGGCTGTGGCCCACCTGGTCAAACTTTGTGATGGGTACGGTATGGATTCCATGTCCACTGGAACCGTGATCGGGTTTGCCATGGAGGCATGTGAGAAAGGACTGATACCCTCCCCGGAAGGAATCGATTTAAAGTTCGGCAATATTGCAGCCGCCGAATACCTGGTTCACGCCATTGCCGTCCGGAAAAACGGCCTTGGCGAGCTCTTATCTCATGGTGTCAGGCAGGCAGCAGAAGAAATCGGTCAGAATGCTGCGGATTTCGCTATCCATACAAAGGGTCTTGAATCTCCGGCATGGGGACCCAGGGGCGTATCCGGCATGGGGCTGGCCTATATGACAACAGACAGGGGCGGCTGCCACCAGCGGGGATTTCCCCTGGCCTATGAACTGGAAGGAGAATGGGAGGGGGTTAAACTGGAGCCTCTCTCGCCCAAAGGCAAGGCGGCCATGGTCATCTCGTTACAGAATTATTCCGCCGGCACGGACACCCTGGTAAAATGTGATTTCGGAAGCTATGGAATCTCTGCTGATACGTATGCAGAACTCTTTTTTGCTGCAACGGGAAGAAAGATCACTGCCGATGACTTTATAGAGGTCGGGGAACGAATTTGGAATTTGGTCCGGTTGTTTAACCTGGCACAGGGGATGGATGGATCCCAGGATAGGCTGCCCAGGCGTTTTGTCAAGGAAGCCCTGCCAGACGGACCTTCTAAGGGCCATAGAATTTCAGAGGCAGATATGGCCTACATGAGAGAATCATACTATAAAACAAGGGGCTGGAGCCAGAAAGGCGTTCCTCTTGAAACCACCCTTTCCCGATTGGGAATATCAGGGTTGGCGACAAATAAATAAAACGGAGTCATAAGAAATGAAAAAGAAATATGATTATATCATTATTGGGGGTGGGTCAGCCGGATGTGTTCTGGCCAACCGCCTCAGCAAAGACCCTTCAGCTCAGGTGCTGGTTCTGGAGGCTGGACGACCGGATTATATCTGGGATGTTTTTATCCACATGCCTGCAGGCCTGACCTTTCCCCTGGGTAATAAATTTTATGACTGGTGTTACGAAAGTGAACCTGAACCCCATATGCACGGCCGGAAAGTATTTCACGGCCGGGGTAAAGTACTGGGTGGATCATCCTCCATCAATGGCATGATTTATATAAGAGGCAATGCCATGGACTATGAAAAATGGGCAAAAGATCCGGGCATGGAAAATTGGGATTACAGCCATAACCTCCCCTATTTTATGCGAGCGGAGAATCGTATCAAAGGGCCCAATGAATACCATGCAACAGATGGACATCTTATCCTTGAAGACGGACCGTGTAAAAATCCTTTGTTTACTGCCTTTCTAAATTCGGCCGCAGAGGCAGGCTATCCTTTGACAGACGATGTCAATGGGTTTCGTCAGGAGGGGTTTGGGGTATTTGAACGAAATATAAGCCGGGGCAGACGTCTCAGTGCGGCCCGGGCATATCTTCACCCGATCCTGAAAAAAAGACCCAATCTGGATTTGATCTGTCGTGCCTTAACAACCCGGATTTTGTTTGAAGGGAAAAAAGCTACAGGTGTAGAATTTTCCAAAGGAAAAAAAGGCAAACCCCAAACAGTGGAAGCTGGGGAAGTTATCTGTTGTGCAGGCGCCATCAATTCTCCTCAAACCCTTATGCTTTCTGGCGTGGGTAATGCAAAAGAACTTACAGAGTTAGGAATTCCTGTGGTCCAGGATTTGCCCGGTGTAGGGGAAAATATGCAGGATCATCTTGAAGTTTATGTCCAGCATAGATGTAAAAAACCTGTATCTATGAACCCGGCCCTGAAATGGTGGAAAAAGCCCTTTATTGGATACCAGTGGCTCTTTCACAGGAAAGGGGCGGCAGCTACCAATCATTTTGAGGCAGGCGGTTTTATCAGAGGGAATGAAGACGTAGATTACCCTAATATTCAGTTTCATTTTTTGCCCCTGGCCATCCGGTATGACGGCAGCCAGCCTAGTTCAGCACACGGTTACCAGGTTCATGTGGGCCCAATGTACTCTAATTCCAAAGGATCTGTAAAACTCAAATCCAGGGACCCACGTCAGCATCCGGCACTGCGTTTTAATTACCTTTCTACGGACCAGGATCGCAAGGAATGGGTGGAAGCCATCCGGTGCGCCCGGAAAATTTTGAACCAGCCCGCTTTTGATAAGTTTAATGGCGGAGAATCATCTCCGGGAATGCACGTCCAGACAGACCAGGATATCCTTGACTGGGTCGCAAAAGATGCTGAAACCGCACTCCATCCATCTTGCACTTGCAAGATGGGAACAGATGATATGGCTGTTGTTGATCCGGGTTCCATGAAAGTCCATGGAGTTGAAAACCTGCGAGTGGTGGATGCCTCAGTCATGCCATATGTAACCAACGGCAATATCTACGCTCCCACCATGATGGTTGCGGAAAAGGCAGCAGATTTAATTTTGGGTAATACGCTGGAGCCACCGTCAACGGCAAAATTCTACAAACATCAAAAGACTGGATAATGATCACAATCGCTAAAGTTTAAGGAACAGAGTTCCGGTGTTTTTTGAATCAACCATTCAAAACTTTTGAAACAATCTGTTCAAGAACAGCACCTGCCTTTTCGCGTACGAGGACATCACAGACACTGTCATAAGGCGTTTCAGACAGGTTGATGATGGCAAGAAAGGCCCCGTTATTTCTGGCGTATTCCGGCATCTGTGCTGCAGGCTGAACAATTAAAGTTGAGCCTACAACAATAAACACATCACTCATCGAGGAAAGGGTGGCTGCACGCTGAGTTTCTTCAACCGGCATGGATTGTCCAAATGAAATGGTATCCGGCTTTAGATAGCCGGAGCATTCACAGGATGGGGCAGGGTCCCCGTCATTTATTATTTGTTTTGCGTGTTCCCAGGTATAAAGTTTTTTACAGCTCATGCACCTTACCCGCCTGGTATTGCCGTGAAGCTCAATAACCTTGCTTTCCGGTATGCCGCT
>JAWSVI010000075.1:0-1350 GCA_033851995.1 Desulfobacteraceae bacterium
AAATTTGTGGTTTGTGCACCATCATTTTTACTATATTTTGTTCTTAATCTGAATTTTTAACCCTGAATCGGGTGAGTAAAATTTGTTTCCCGGGTTCGGACACATTTATCCCTGACAAACCTCTTCTTGATGCAAGGTTTGAAGGATTTTTAACCCTTTGCTGATATTGTACGCGGTCTGCCTGAACCAGATATCAATATTGTTTTTAGCGATGCTCGTGAACCTTGCTCTTTTTCCCCGATCGTGAAGGTGACTGATACCAAAATACTGCTCTACTATATAACGAACTTTAGATATCCCTTTGTTTCTTTCTTTTTCCAGCGGGGTCAGTTTTGCCGTTGTCGTATCTTTCCTCATTATACCGTCACCCCAATTGTTCATACTCAAAAAACTTCTGTTCAATTGCCCATGATAACCTTTGTCTGCATAGACTTTTTTCAGCCTTTGAGGGGTATAACGACTGTATATGGTGCAATATTGAAAATAATTGGTATCGTGGACTGAGGCTGGGCTCATGGTTGCAGCAAGGACAAATCCATGATTGGTATCTACAGATGCATGCTCTTTCAATCCAAAATATGCCTTATTATTCTTTACTGTCCAGTTGGATTCGAGATCCCGTGAAAACTTTCTGGGCTTACCCGTTTTATCGAGACTTCCTTCCGGCGTTGATCTCTCCTGTTTCAGCTCTTTCAATTTCTTATTGCTCAATGGCTTACTGGCTGATTTGACAATACGGGCGTCAACTGCAATCCCTTCATTTATTTTGATCCCTTGTTCTGCAAACTGATTCAATATCCTATGGGTAATCTGGTCAAACTGCCCTTTGTCCAGTCTTCCCCTGAAACGAGAGAAGGTTGAATGATCCGGAGACGGAACGCCAGGGGCCAAGTCTAAAAATGCACGAAAAGCTGTGCTGTCATTAATCCAACTTTCAAGTTCTGGGTCAGAATCTATCCGAAACCATTTTTGAAGCAACAAGCACTTAAACAGCATCAGAGGAGGGTATGCCGGCTGCCCAACCTTGTTTTGCCCCGGTTCATATGTCTCTGCAAAAACCTTTTCGATTGGATCCCAGTCAATGGCTTTTTCTATTTCTGTCAATCTTTCAAGCCTTATGTTGGTAAAAGAATTGTTTTCGGTTGCTTCCAGTTCGGCGAATGTCATTTGCTTACTTTTTTTCCTAAAACCCATCAGCACCACTCCAATTTATGGTTAAGTTTTAAGTAAAAATTAGCATAATTCGATAAATAACTCAATGTTTTCATTGGGATAAATGTATTTACTACCAAATTTTTATGCGAAAATTTCAATTTTGTCTTTTGTCCGGAATTTTACCTGAGAATTGTG
>JAWSVI010000014.1:0-87449 GCA_033851995.1 Desulfobacteraceae bacterium
TCAATCTCTTCGATGTCTTCATTTTCGTCCAGTTCTACTTCTTCCAGATCATCCTCAAATTCACCTGAACCTCCTTCTTCGCCTGGCCCCTCTCCGCCTTCAAGTGCCTGGCCGTCTTCTTTGCCGATTTTTTCAAAATCAAGAGGACCTCTTTTTAGTTTTTTCAGGCCGGGAGTG
Source organism: Desulfobacteraceae bacterium (assembly GCA_033851995.1). Classification (GTDB taxonomy): domain Bacteria; phylum Desulfobacterota; class Desulfobacteria; order Desulfobacterales; family Desulfobacteraceae; genus Desulfobacula. Next base: position 178 of record JAWSVI010000014.1, read on the forward strand.
GCTTCAAGCTGTTCTTCAGAGAGAACATCCTCTGTAATTTTGTTTAATATTTTTTTGATCTGGTCAACAATATCATTGGATTCGTCATCTACATTGTCTTTTTGATAATTATCAAGGAAGTCTGTTACAGCTTTCAGCAGATTGGTTGCCTGGTTAAGGTCTATATCACCTGTTTTGACAGCGTCGGTAAAAGAGCTGAGAAGGTTGCTCTTTGCTTCCTCAGTCATGTCAAAAATGTTGGTATCAATTATGGTGATGTTTTCAATATTCAGGCCTTTTTTGGAAAGCTTTTCCAGGTCTGCATTGATTGAAGATTTTATACTGGAGAAATTTCTTCGTTTTGATTTGATTTTGGATGGACTGCCGCCCACATCCCATATAGCCTGAATTAGCTGATCTGTTTCAATATGGTTGAGCTGACCTATGGATTCCTCTGACGTATAATAACTCCGAATGGCCAGAATTGCTTTTTGCTTAACTGAATTGGGGCGATAATTTAGATTAGCAATTGTCTGGTCTATCCCTTCAAGAGAGATGGATATGTTTGCCAAAGGGTTCTGTCTCCTTGTCAAAGTTGGATATTTCCAAGCATTATTATATATTCATTTTATAATTTCAACATAACTTGAATGTTTCACTCCAAATAATTGGCGTATAAACCTTAAAAAAAGGGCTTAAGGGCGTTTTATTTAAACTATATGATTGAAATTTTTGATAATTGTGTTAAAGATATTCCATATGAGTAAGACAATTACCATAGCGGGGCCAAAGGGTGGGACAGGAAAAAGTATCACAGCCGTTAACCTTGCCTCATCTTTAGCTTTATTTGAACAAAAAATACTGTTAATCGACTGTGATCCACAAGGGTGTTCCACGCAGTGGTGTGGTGTTAAGCCAGAGCAGCATTCAGCAGATATCACCTCGGTACTTTCCGGTCGTTCAAAGGTTGCAGACGCCTTGGTTAAAACCGGGATTGCCCATTTGGATATAATGCCGGCAGGATTTAATCTTTTTCATGCAGCCCTTAAACTGGGAAGAAATCCAGGAAATGAAAAGATTCTGCGCCTTTTTTTAAATGACATTAAAGATGAGTATGATTACATCATTGTTGATGCGCCTTCTTCCTACAGCTTTTTAACCATTAGTGCAATGGTGGCTGCCGACAGCGTTCTTATCTGTATGGTGCCGGACCATAACACATATGGTGATTTTCACAGCCTGCTCCGGATGGTAAAATATATCCGCTCCACGCATGAAGTTCAACTGAAGATAGCCGGTATTCTTTTTAACCGGTGTAAAACAGAGCAGCAAATTCAGTCTTTTCTTGAAGAACAGGGGCTGCTGGATGTCCAAGAGATGGTTTTTAAGACATTTATCCCTGATGATGAGCAGGTAAAAGTGTCCAGAGAATTGGCAACACCCTGCGCGCTGCATGATATAAACAGCACGGCAGCGCAAGCTTATTTGGACTTTGCAAAGGAAATTCATTTTTTCTTCAAATAACAGAGGTTATTTATGAAACTTACCAACCCGGAAACCATTCAGGAAAGTGAAAAAGAATTCATAGACACCATAAATGCCGAATTGGATTGGGATGCAATCGAGAAAATGCTTCTCGAAAAACATAACTTTACCCTTCAGGATGAAATCGACTATAAAGAAGGGGACCTTGTGGTATACAAAGACAATATTGCATATAAATTTGATTTTGAAATAAAGGTGCCGCTGTCTGTTATTTTCAATCGTGAAGGTGAATGTCTTGAAATATCAACTGTGCGTGACGATTTTGAATCTGATGATGGCGAATCTATAGACGGGGACCTGGAAAATGCCGGCAGTGGCAACCGTCCTGAACATGATGATAAAGTAGCCCAGATGGCCTCAAATATTGCAGATATGATTTCTGAAATAAATCAACCCGATACTACCCATGGAGATGAATAATGGATGCAGATGCCCAACAACCGGAAGTCCTGACACCATCGTTTGTAAGAGATCAAATGGATGAAATCCTTGCTCAGGAAATTACGGCCCTGCTGGATGTGGATGAAAGTGCTGCAATGATGTCTTTTAATCTGGCCAGCATCTCCTGTATTACACTTATCATAGAGCGGGAAAGGGAAATTCGTCAGTACCCGGAGTCTCCTCCGGAAAGATATACAAGGGAATCATTTATCAGTGAATTAGTGGATATTGGCCTGGAAAAAGATGAAGTCCTGGAAGAAACCGTGGATTCAGTACTGAAAAAAGGGTACATCAGCAAAGATGCATCTACTGAATTGAAAGCGGAAATGCCTTCTTTCATGATGGTGGGCTTTCTGGACAATATGTTTCCCGGCATGCAGGGGATGAACCTGGTTGCTTTTGTCCTGCAGATGAATGATGAAGTCAACTCCGGAAGAAAAGAGCTTGAGATGGCAAAAGCCAGTTTCAAATCTACCCTGAAAAGCCGGGGGGTATCTGTCTCTAAAGATAAGGCAGAGGAAAAGGCCACAGAATTTATTTCCGGTGTGGTTGCGACAAGCTCTCAGTCCAAAGAAGTTTCAAAAAAACTGAAACAAAACAATTTGAACCGCCTGTCCAAATTAATCAAAAACAGAAAAAAACGTGCTCAGGATTCCCAGGGGAAGCTGAAAGTAAAGGATGTTTTTGATAAAGGGCCGACTAAAGAAGAGATAGAAGCCCAGAAAGAAGAGATACGAAAAACAGAGGAAACAGCATTAAGAGCTGCGGAACTGGCAAAGGAACTGGCGGAAAAAGAAGAAAAAATTAAGGAAGCTGAAGAAGCAGCAAAAGAAGCTGCCAGGCAGCTTGAAGAAATAGAAAAAAGAGAGAAAGAGCTTTTAAAGGCCCAGGAAGAAGCTTCTAACGCAGAGGAAAAAGCAGCCGAACTTGCAGCAAAAGAAGCAGAAATTGCTGAAAAAGAAGCTCATCTCAAAGCGCTTGAGGAAAAACTGAAGCGCGAGGAGCAGGAGAAAGAAAAAAGGCAGGAAGAATCCCGCCTCAAGGCATTAGAAGAGGAACAAAAAAAACAGTCTCAGGCAGATGAGGATATAGAATCCCAGATAGCGGCTTTTGAAAGTGAATTGACCATGCCATGCCCTCTTTGTAAGGATGGCGAGGTGGTTTCCAAAACAACGGAAAAAGGAAAAGAGTTTTTCTCTTGCACAGCTGCGGACTGTCGGTTTGTGTCATGGGATAAACCGTACCATTTTGAGTGTCCGTTGTGCAAAAATTCATTTTTAACGGAATTTGATGCGGCACCGGGGCAAAAGGGCCTTAAATGCCCTCGGGCCGCTTGTTCCTATACCCAGAACAATCTGCATGACCCAAAACAGAACATGGCTCAGGTCGCAACAGGCGGAGCCCCTAAAAAGAAGAAAAAGGTTGTTAGACGAAAAAAGAGACGTTAATGGAAATTCAATTTATCGATAAAGGACTTGAGCGTATCTACGCTAAAGTCCTAACCGGCTCCCGTCTTTCCAAGGAAGACGGGATTTGTATTTATGAAACCCAGGACCTGATAGGCCTGGGGAGGCTGGCAGATCATGTCAGGCGATCCCTCCATAGTGATAAAGCATTTTATGTGTATAACCAGCATTTAAATTATACCAATGTGTGCAAAAACCGCTGCCGGTTCTGTGCGTATGCCAAAGACGGACACCAGGACGGGGCCTATGTCTGGGATATAAAAGAAATTGAACAGCGGCTTTTAGAACGGATTGATGAGCCGGTGGATGAGCTTCATATTGTTGGCGGGCTCAATGAGGACTTGAGTTTTGAATATTTTATAGATCTTTTGAAAACCGTAAAAAGAATCCGCCCTCAGGCAACCATCAAAGCCTTTACCTGTGTTGAGATAGACTATTTATCCAACCTGTCCGGACTCTCACTGGAGGATACCATACAGCAGCTGAAAGATGCGGGTTTGGAAATGATGCCGGGAGGTGGGGCCGAAGTACTGAATTCGCGTATCCATGATGAATTATTCCCCAAAAAAATAGGGCATGAGCGCTGGCTGGAAATTGTAAAGGCTGTTCATAAGGCAGGCATTAAGACCAATGCCACCATGCTATACGGCCATATCGAAACCAGTGAGGAACGGGTGGACCATCTGATTGCCCTGAGGGAACTCCAGGATGAAACCGGCGGCTTCTCTGCTTTTATTCCCCTGGCATTTCATTCGGAAAATACAAAGCTTTCCCACCTTCCCCCCACAACAGCAATGGACGATTTAAAAGCTGTGGCAGCAGCCAGACTGATGCTGGATAATTTCGACCATATTAAAGCCTATTGGGTCATGATTGGTGAAAAACTGGCCCAGGTTGCACTGAATTTTGGGGCAGATGACCTGGACGGGACCATTATAGAGGAAAGAATAACCCATACTGCCGGGGCAAAGTCAGCAAAAGGTCTTACAAAAAACCAAATGGAAGAGATGATAAAATCAGCCGGTTTTACTCCAGTACAAAGGGATTCTTTTTATCGGCCAATCCATTAATATATAAGATTGATGTTTAAGAAATGGTGTAAGAATTGGCATAAAAAAAATGAATAAATTAAATCGTATAATCAGCAAAGTTGAAGATAATCAGAGAATAGATGTTGACGAGGCACTATCCTTATACCGGGATGCAGAATTTTTAACTCTGGCAGACCTGGCCAACAAAAAAAGGTTTTTAAAGCATCCTGAAAAAATCGTGACCTACGTGGTGGACAGAAATATCAATTATACCAATATCTGTGTGTCCGGCTGCAAGTTCTGCGCTTTTTTTAAATCCCCGGAACAACCTGAAACCGGATATGTGATTTCAAAATCAGAGTTGGCAGACAAAATTCAGGAAACCGTAGATCTTGGTGGAACCCAGATTCTTCTTCAGGGCGGAATGAACCCGGATCTTGATATGGATTATTATATTGATCTTCTCTCATTTATTAAAAGTAAATTTGATATTCATATTCATGGATTTTCTCCTCCGGAGATTGAGTTTATTGCTGATAAGGCAGGCCTGTCTATTGAAAAAACCATTTCAATTTTAAGAGATGCCGGGTTGGCGTCTATTCCGGGCGGTGGAGCAGAGATTCTGTGCGATGATATCCGAAAAAAAGTCTCTCCCAATAAGTGCAAATCCGGCCAGTGGCTTGAAGTGATGCGTCAGGCTCACCTTCAGGGGATGCGATCCAGCGCCACAATGATGTTCGGCCACCTGGAGAAAGATGTCCATATTTTTGAGCACATGGGTAAAGTAAGGAAGCTTCAGGACGAAACGGGTGGATTTACAGCATTTATCCCATGGACTTTCCAGCCGGGTAATACCCGGATTGATGTCAAACCCAGGACCAGTGCTGAATATTTAAGGGTGCTGGCCATGAGCAGGCTTTTTCTTGATAATATTGACAATATACAGGCTTCATGGGTTACCCAGGGCGATAAAATTGCCCAGACCGCTCTTTTTTTCGGGGCCAATGATATGGGAAGCACCATGATCGAGGAAAATGTTGTGGCCTCGGCTGGTGTTGATTTCATGCTGCCAAAAGAAGAGTTGGCCCGTTTGATTACAACCGCAGGATTTGAACCCCGCCAGCGGGATTGCTACTATAATCTTCTATAAGGAAAATGCATGCCAAAGCCTGTGCTGATAAACCCTTCCGTCCAAAGGCAGATTCATCGTGCCGGGTGGGTTGTTGCTGATGCGCACACGGTAATAAAAAACGGCTGCGTCGAAATTGAGAATGGAATAATTAAGGATGCCCGAAACAGCCGTCCGGGAGAAGAGAGCATTGATCATGGACCGGGTATCCTGATGCCGCCACTTGTAAATGCACACCTTCATATTGAATTATCTGCTTTGAAAAATGCGGTGCCGTTTGATAAAGGTTTCAGGTTTTGGGTGAAAGCCCTTTTAGAAAAACGGGAAGCCCTGGGTGAGAAAAAGCTGATCAAAGAAGCTGTTAAAGCCATGGATGAACTTTATGCATCCGGCACCTTGTATGTGGGGGATATCTCCACTTTAAACCTTACCGGTCCATTGTTCAAAGAATCCAGCCTTAAAGGGATCTGTTTCAATGAGTATTTAGGCAATACCGCTCAAAATTTATTTGTACGAAAAGATAATGACATTTCATTTTCCCTTGCCGGGCATGCACCTCACACCACATCACCAGAATTGCTGGCAGCACTCAAAAAGAAAACGAATGAGGCCGGCCTGCCGTTTTCTATTCATCTGGCCGAGTCTGAAGATGAATCAAAATTTATTTGGGAGGCAAAAGGTCCCTGGGCAGAATTTTTGATTTCCAGGGGAATCAACTATTCTTCATGGGGGGCAGGGGGCAAAAGTCCGGTTGAGTATATCCATGATATGGGGCTGCTTGGTTCCCTTACCATTGCCGTTCATCTCCTGGATGTGGATCAGGCAGATTTAAAAAAACTGGTGGATTTAAAAACAAAGGTTTGCATTTGTCCCAGGAGCAATCTAAATTTACATCATAAGCTGCCGGATATCGAATTGATGATTGAAAGTGGAATAACCCCGGCACTTGGCACAGACAGCCTTGCCAGTTGCGGATCTTTGAGCATATTTGATGAGATGGCGTTTGTGAAACAAAATTATCCGGGACTGAGCTGTAAAACCATATTTTCCATGGGCACCATAAATGGAGCAAAGGCCCTGGGCCTTGAAAGAGAAACCGGTACGCTGTCAAAAGGTAAAAAAGCAAATTTTTTATATTTGCCTGCAGCGGCAAATAATTCTAACGAAGTATTCAGGAAAATAGTAACCAATGAGTGAACCATCTATTCATATGGGGAAGATAAGTTATATCAATGCATCCCCTGTATATTACGGTCTTGACAGGGGCATGCTGCCCGAGTGGCTTCAAATGGTATCGGATGTGCCTTCTGCTCTTAATCATAAACTCAACACAGGCAAGATTAAGGTCAGCCCCATATCGGCCGCATTCTATGCCATGAACCATAAAGACCTGCTTCTGCTACCGGATTTGTCCATATCCTGTCATGGTCCTGTAATGAGTGTGATACTTGCAAGTAACTATGAAATTGATGCGCTTGAAGGAAAAAAGGTCATCTTCTCCCAGGAGTCTGCTTCTGCCGCCGCATTTTTAAAAATGATTTTCAATCAAAAGCAGATCATTCCAGAATATCAGATAGGAGATGTCAGTGATCCCAAAAACATAGAAAAACTTTCAGATGCCGTATTGGTGATTGGTGATAAAGCGCTGGTTCATCCGTGGGAAAATCATTTTACACATTGTTTTGATCTGGGGGAACTCTGGTATGATATGACACAACTTCCTTTTGTGTTTGCTGTCTGGGCAGTTCGAAAATCTTTTGCTCTGAAACATCCGGAACAGGTGAAAAAAATTCATGATGTGTTGCTGGTCTCAAAGGCAATGGGATACGAAAACCTGGATCAAATAATAAAGGAAGGGACAGCGAAGATTGGTATCGATTCAAAGCGGGTGAAAAAGTACTTTGACCTTCTTTATTGTGATTTGGATGACCCCAAAATAAAAGCCATGGGACTTTTTTTTGATTCCCTTCTGGAACAAAATATTTTAAAAGAAAAAGCAGATATTCAATTTTTTAATCCCCGATAACACTAAACGCCGAAGACTGGTGCAGGGTATGGGAAGAAAACAATCAGGAGTTTCTCCAAAAGTGCTGGCCTATTCGGGGCTTTGCCTTGCGGTGTTTTTTTGGTCTATCAATACCGTACTGGCAAGGGGCGTAGTGTTTCAAATCCGGCCAATGGCACTTGCTTTTTTCCGCTGGATTATGGCGCTGTGTATTATACTTCCCTTTGCAATCCCTTATTTAAAAAAAGATTTTGAACAGGTTAAACAACATATTGTTTTTTTGTTTTTCCTGTCTGTTCCAAGTGTGGCTGTTTACAACTCCATTATTTATGTGGGCGCTCAATACACGACAGCAACAAATATCTCAATGGTGGTTGCAACTATGCCGGTCATAACCATTTTGTTTGCCTGGATGATGCTCAGGGAAAAACCTCATAAATTACAGATTTTTGGACTGATGGTTGCTTTCTCTGGGGTTCTGGTGATCATTTCCCAGGGTTCATGGCAGCTTATTCGCAGTCTTTCGTTTAACCCGGGCGATATATTAATTGTGGTGTCCGTTTCTTCCTGGGCATTTTATTCGGTTCTGCTTAAAACCCGGAATATCGATATTTCTCCCATTTCGCTTCTGGCTGTTATTATTTTTTTTGGCACATGGTGCATCCTGCCTTTCTATGTGTGGGAATACACTGTTTATAAAGGGTTTAAGATAAATTCAAATGCGATTTTTCTTTTTTTATATTTAGGAATATGCCCATCTATTATTTCTTATATCTGTTGGAATTATGGAGTGAAAACAGCGGGTGCATCCATTGCATCTCTTTTTATGTATCTGCTGCCGATCTTTACAGCTGTAATTGCAGGAATCTTTTTAGGTGAACATCTTTTCTTTTATCATTTTGGGGGTGGAATAATGATTTTTGCCGGTCTGATACTGTCTTCCGCCAGGTCAACCGGATAAATTGCGAATTCCACTTCAAGATTATTCCTTGACTTCGTAATTGGTTTGGGCATAAAACGAAATTTAGCAAATCAGCAATCTTCATTTTGATGTTAAAGCAGTAAAACGATATATTTTTCCAGATTACCTATGGTGACTGGTAAAAGGAATTTTGCACAATTAACCAGAAAAAGGAGATCTTGCATGGAAAATGATAACAACAGGCGAAAATTCATTAAAAATGTTGGAATTGGTGCGGCTGCAATTGGCAGTGCAGGACTTGCCGGTGTTCTAAGCTCATGCAAAGGGCAAAAGACTGAAGAAGCGGCCGTCCAGAAAGAAGACACCACAGCCAAACCCATTGAGTGGAAAATGGTCACCACCTGGCCCCCTCATTTCCCCATGCTGGGTGAAGGTGCGGATAACCTTGCCAAATGGGTTGATGAGATGAGTGGTGGAAGACTTAAAATAAAAGTTTACGGCGGTGGTGAACTTGTTCCCCCTCTTGGTGTTTTTGATGCTGTAAGCCAGGGAACTGCAGAGATGGGCCATGGCGCCGCATACTACTGGGCAGGAAAATCGCCTGCTTCTCAGTTTTTTGCCGCGGTACCGTTTGGATTCAACGCGCAGTCCATTAATGCCTGGTTGTATTCCGGCGGTGGTATGCAGTTATGGGAAGAGCTCTATGCAAAATTCAACATGAAACCATTTGTTGCAGGGAATACAGGCGTACAGATGGGCGGGTGGTTCAACAAAGAAATCAATTCAATGGATGATCTTAAAGGCCTTAAAATGAGAATTCCGGGCCTTGGTGGAAAAGTTCTGGCCAAAGCCGGCGGGAATGCAGTTCTGGTGGCTGGCGGGGAAATTTACACCAACCTGGACAGGGGGGTCATTGATGCAACTGAATGGGTTGGGCCTTTCCATGATTTGAAAATGGGTTTTTACAAGGCGGCCAAATATTATTACTATCCTGGATGGCACGAATGCGGCACTGCGCTTGAAGCAATGGTGAACCTGGATGCCTGGAACAGCCTGCCGGATGACCTTAAAGCCATTGTTGAGGCCGCAACCTATAAGAGTAATATGTGGATGCTCTCAGAGTTTGAAGCAAAAAATAATGATGCTTTAAAAACGCTTGTTAATGAACATAATGTTCAGCTTAAACAATTCCCGGAACCCGTACTCCAGGAGCTCAAAAAACTGGCCAAGGAAGTACTGGAAGAAGTGGCCGCATCTGATCCGATGAGTAAAAGGGTTTATGAGTCCTTCCTGGAATTCCAGAACAATGTTTTTGAGTGGAATAAGATTACGGAAGAACCGTATCAAAAGCTTAAATATCTGAAATAACAAACCAATGTTTTGTTAAGAAGGGGGCAGAAAAAAATCTGTCCCCTTTTATATTGTGCGCCAGGCATAGCAGCTTTTTACAAAAGAACCTTGGGCAGCCAGGTCACTGCCTCTGGAAACAGGCAGATAATGCCCAGTCCGATGATCTGGATGATTACGAAAGGGATAATCCCTTTATAAATGTCCATAGTGCTGATTCCGGGAGGGGTAACTCCTTTGAGATAAAATAAAGAAAATCCAAAGGGCGGCGTCAGGAACGAAGTTTGGAGATTCACAGCAATAAGGATAGCCAGCCATAATGGATCAACACCCATGCTGACCATGATCGGGGCTAGAACCGGTACATGGATAAATGTGATTTCGATAAAATCAAGGAAAAATCCGGCAAGAAAAATAATAAACATGACGATGAATAAAACACCCCATTTGCCAAACGGGAGGGCGGCAATCAGGCCCCGGACCAGTTCATCACCTCCCAGTCCCCTGAAAACAAGCCCTAACGTGCTTGCCCCGACAAGAATAATAAACACCATGCAGGTCAGTTTGGTGGTTGAATCCATGACATCTTTTACAATCTTAAAGGTAAAGCGCCCATGCATGACCGTAAGCAAAGAGGCTCCAATGGCACCGACTGAAGCAGCTTCTGTCGGAGATGCGATTCCGGCGAAAATAGATCCAAGAACGGCGATCATCAAAACCAAGGGCGGGAGCAGGGCTTTGAAAACCTGGCCCATTAACTGGCGGGTACTCACCTGTTTGAGAATTTCTTCGTCAATCGGTGGTGCCCATTCGGGTTTAATAATGGCAATAATTAAAACATAAAGCATATATAAACATACCAGGATGCAGCCGGGGATAACCGCGCCGATAAAAAGATCGCCCACCGGCACATTCATGATGTCGCCCAGCAGAACCAGGACAATGCTGGGCGGAATGATTTGACCAAGAGTTCCGGATGCAGCAACCGTTCCGGTTGTCAGGCTCTTATTGTAGTTGTTTCGGAGCATGGTGGGGACAGACAAAAGCCCCATCGTAACAACCGTGGCACCTACAATCCCGGTGGAGGCTCCCATAAGGGCGCCTACAAATATAACAGAAACCGCAAGGCCGCCTTTAATTTTTCCAAATACCAGGGCCATGGCTTCGAGCAGTTCTTCCGCCAGGCCGGATTTCTCCAGCATAACACCCATGTAGATAAACAATGGGACCGCCAGTAATGTGAAGTTGGTCATGGTTCCCCAGATTCTTAACGGCAGCAGTTCAAAAAATGATGGGCCGAATCCGTACAGGCCGAAAAAAAGAGAAACACCGCCAATGGTGAAAGCCACAGGAAATCCCAGGAGTAACAGGGCAAATACGGCGCCAAACATGATCAGGGGCATAAATCCATTGATGAATTCCATGATTATTTATCCCCCTTCATCTTGTAATTTGAAATGATCATCAGGTTTTTGGCAGCTTCTGAAATACCCTGTATGATGAGAAGGAAAAATCCAAGAGGAATCACAGATTTAAGGATGTATCTTGCAGGAAGGCCGCCCGGGTCCGGCGAAACTTCGCGCACTGCCCATGAATTAGAGATAAATCCCAGGGTTGAGAGAATCACCATGACACAAAAGGGGATAAGGAAAATAAAAATACCCAGAAAGTCAATCCAGGCTTTGGTTTTCTCTGACAATTTTAAAAAGATGATATCCACACGGACATGCCCGCCTTCTTTGAGTGTATATGCAGCACCAACCAGAAATACGACTGCAAAAAGATGCCACTCCAGTTCCTGGAGTGCGACATTTCCTTTCTGGAAGGTATACCTCATTACAGTATCATAAAACACAACCAGAACCATCAGTGTGGTCATCCACCCGACAAAATGTCCAATTTTGTCGCTCAGGCTGTCTATGGCACGTACGATTTTTTCGAGAAATTGCATGGAAAACTATTCTCCTTGGCTAGGGTAAATAAAATATCCAGAAAATACAATTCTCTATACATGTTAAGAAAATGGAAAATTGTCAAGAAGTTATCTGGGCAGTCTAAAGGTAAAAACAGTTCCTTGTTCTTCTGATGAAGTAAAAAAGATTTTTCCGGAAAGGTATTTTTCGCCGAATAGTTTCATGGAATATGTCCCCAGTCCTCTGCCAAATCGAGATTTCGTAGTGAAATGCCTCTGGAATATTCTTTTTTGAATATCAGGAGGGATAGAGGTATTATTCCAGACTTCCCAGTCGACATAGTCTTCAGTAGCATGAACGGTTAACCGAACCGTATCATTAGGCTTAGATGCCTCAAACGCATTGATAATCATGTTGGAGAGTACCCGGGAAACAAGCAGAATATCGGTTTTAAGCAGCACGTTTTCTTCGGGCCAGGTTTCGATAAATTGTTTTTCATAAGAAGATCGATGTCCGCTGACGATCATGCGGAGGTCTTTTTTAATATAATCCAGGGTGACCGTTGTATTAGAGACGCTCAAGCCGGACTGTTTTCTTGCGGAAAAAGTTCTCTGAACTTGAATTTCGCGGATGAGTCTTTCTATTCCGGTTTGAATGCTCTTGATTTCTTCATTTTCGCTCAGCCCGGCTTCAAGGAGCTGAATATTACCGTACACAGCTGTGAGTATGTTGCTGATGTCATGAAAGAAAATTCTTTCAAGGTTTGTCCAGAAGTGCTGCTGAGTGATATCCTGGGCATAGACTAAAATCCATCGATTGTTATCCAGAACAATCGGTGCGGCTTTTATCAAAAGACAGGTGTCATCAAAGTTTCCTTCTTTGTCGGACAAAATGGCACACACCTGCTCTTCAATCTGGTTGTCATTTATAGCAGTCATCATTGCAATAGCAGCTCCACATGTTCTGCAATGCTGAGTTGTTCCGCATCCATTGGGCCTTTCAAAAGCATGGATACAATGCAGTGTTTCCCCAAGGCGGCAACCAAGTACGTCTTCAATGTCCTCTATACCAAGTGCATCTAAAAAAGCATGGTTGATCGAAACAATCTGGCGGTCCTCATTCAATATTACCAACAATCCAGCAGAGGTTTTAAGAAGAGAATCCATGAGGGGATTATGGCTGATAGTTGTGATCTGGTTTTTAAATTTTCGCCGTTCCGTTCTTTTTGCTGAAGCAAAGTAGGTGTCCATATATATGCACTCTCCTAATATTCATCTAAAACATCACGCAAAATTTTTGCAATTTCAGATTTGGATATCGGTTTCATAGCATAAGCTGAAATTCCAATCGCCTTGGCCGCATCTTTATCTATCAAAGCACTGTTGCCTGTACAGATTATAATGGGTATAGCCGGATTGATTCTTTTTATTCTTTTAGACAGTTCCAATCCATTCATGTCCGGCATGGTCATATCAGTAATAACCAGATCAAAATATTCCGGGGCTTCAATGAAGGTCTCTAAAGCTTCAACCGGACTTTCAAATGCGTCAACCTGATACCCCAGCCTTGTCAGCACCTGTTTTCCTAAATCAGCTATGGATTTCTCATCATCAATAAATAATATTTTTTCGGTTCCTGCGATTTGATGATTAGTTGCCGGTACTGGTTTTTGTACCGATGTTTTATCTATCCCGGGAAATAATATGGTAAAAGTGCTGCCCTTGCCCGGTTCACTGATTACGTTAATATGGCCGTCATAGCTTTTTACAATACCATGCACAACAGCAAGGCCTATGCCGGTTCCCTTTCCGACTTCTTTGGTTGTAAAATACGGATCAAATATTTTTTCACATGTATCTGAATCGATTCCTGTGCCGTTATCTTCTACTGATATTTCAAGGTATTTCCCCGGAGTAGCAAGCTTGAATTTTTCTGCTTTTTCCAAGTCTAAAATAGTGTTTTTTACAGTTATTTTCAGAATTCCACCTGATCCAGCCATGGCATGGCTCGCGTTTGTTGCTAAATTGATAACGAGCTGGTGAATTTGAGTGTCATCTGCAAGAATGGTATGGCATTTGTTCGGTATGTTTTCGATAATTTTGATATTGGTTGGGGCGGAAGACCTGATCAGTTTTATCGATTCTCGAATGATGGAAGCCGGATCGATCTCTTTTTTTTCGTTTTCTGTTTTCCGGGCAAAACTTAACAGTTGTTTTACGACATTTTTGGCACGAAAACTGGCGGTTTGTATCTCTTTGATATTGTGAAGAATGCTGCTTTCTTCCGATATGTCATCCATCGCCAGTTCTATATTACCGATTATAATGCCCAGAAGGTTGTTGAAATCATGGGCAATTCCTCCAGCCAAAGTTCCAATGGATTCCATTTTTTGAGCATGGCGGAGTTCTTCTTCCATCTTTTTTAACTCAGTAATGTCGGTGGCAATCTGGATTTTCACCATCCGGCCATCTGTCCATTCAATGGCCCGGTCATAGTTTGAGTACCATCTCCCGTTTGCCGGGTGTTTTTCCTGCCACATGTACACACCGGTCGGTTCACCGTTTTCGTCAATTAGATGTTTGTTGGCGCAGTGGGGGCATGAACCTGGTTCATTTCTGAATACATCCCAGCAGATTTCTCCGGTTAAATCCTTACCAAACTTTTCGATCATGTATTTGTTTAGAAACAGGATTTTGTATGTCTCCATGTCAACTACATAAATTTTTGCATCGATGCTGTTCAGGACAGTTAAAAATCTTTTGTGGGATGCACGCAGGGCATCTTGCGCCAGTGAATATTTTTTTATCTCCCTGCGTAAAAGAAAAAATATAATTAACGCAGATGTAAGGATAAACGCCCAGCCTTTAACCATTTGTATCTTTGTCATGACTTGAGGATCTTTTACCAGAAAAAATAAGATCTGGTCGGATAATAATATCCATAAAGCTGAAAAAACAGCATATATTGCTGCTATTTTAAAGGATACCCAATCCGAAAATTTTAGTTTTTGATTTTTTCCCATGCACTCCTCTACGCATTAAAACTGGGCTTATTTGGGGGACGATATAATTCGTCAAGGCCATGATTAAATCTTTTCGGTTATAAACTCAGCATTTGATATGCTGAAATGTAAATTACATTAAATAACGAATAAAAAAAAGTTTTTTGGAAATTTATTTTTTTATCACGTTAAAACAGTTTGCAGCGGTTATATCGCTTGGTCCTTTATAATATTCATATTTTTACAAACTGAAAAGAAAACTGACATTTTTTAATAGCCTGTTTGTTTATTTTTATGGGGGTTTGTTTTATATTTCCTGTAATTTCAAGTAGTTAATTTAGTTTTTTTCGTTTCCATCATTCCCGGCATTATAGTTGCTAATGCTTTGGTATAGTGGTCCCCAAAGTATAAGCATAAAATTTCAGATCCAGCGGGAAGTGACATAATGAAAAACACAGAACTTGAAAACAGAAATTCCAGAAAAAAATTAAAGAGAATCATATTAATAAATATGATTATTGTACCTTTCCTCCCTTTTGTTTTGGCAATTGGTGTCAGTTTTTATAATTTTACAACCGAATTAGAGAAAAAAACCACAAACAGCCTTAAACGGATTATTGTAGATCATCGGGAGATGATTGAATCTTTTTTGGAAGAACGGAAGGCTGACCTTGAATTCATAGTCGATACGTATGATTTTAACCAAATTAAGTCTCCGGGAGTAATGAATGAGATTTTGAGGAATTTGAAAAATCGTTCAAATGCGTTTGTTGATTTAGGTGTGTTTGACGCTCGGGGAGTTCACGTTGTTTACTCTGGACAGTACAAGTTGAAAGGAAAAACATACGCAGGCGAGCTATGGTTCAAAAAGGTGATGACAACCGGCTGCTATATCAGCGATGTGTTTTTAGGTTATCGGAATGAACCTCATTTCGTTGTAGCTGTCCGTCAGGAAAGTATAGAGGGTGCCTGGGTGCTCCGGGCGACCATCGATACTTTACTTTTTGACAGGCTCGTATCAAAGGTTCGGATGGGGCAAACCGGTGAGGCATATATACTGAATAAAAAAGGGTCAGTTCAAACTTTAAAGCGGTCAGATGGTATCCGGATATTGGAAAATGATCCGGATTTCATTAAATTTTCAATACCTGAGACCGGCATTCAAACTTTTATCCAGTCGGACAAATTGAAAAATGAATATTTATACGCTGCAACCTGGCTCAAAGAGAGAGAGTGGCTTCTAATCGTCCGCCAGGGTAAGAAAGACGCTTACAGGTCTTTGTACTCAGCTCTAAATCTCAGTTTGTTTATCATGGTTGCCGGGGGAGGAGTTATTGCTGCGCTGGCGTTTTATATGGCAGAGCGTGTTCTGAAAAATATTGACCGTCTTGGTATGGAAAAAGAAAGTTTGGGACATCAATTAATAAGAGCAACACAGTTGGCCGAAATCGGAGAAATGTCAACCGGTTTTGCCCATGAGATCAATAATCCACTTCAGATCATTAAAAGTGAACAGACTTTAATAGAGATGTATCTGGACGAAATATCAGCCGACATCAGCATTCACAGGCTAAAAGAAATGGAGGAAATCCGGGATTCCCTTGATCAGATAAAACTCCAGGTAGGCCGATGCTCGGATATTACCCGTGCCATATTAAAATTTGGGCGAAAAAGCGAAACCAAACCCCAACTGCTCAGCCCGGGAAAAATCATACCTGAAATAATGGAACTTGTTAATAAAAAAGCACAGGTAAATGGTATTGAAATTGTGAGTGAAATTTCCAAGGAAGCTCCTGATTTTATGGGAGATCCATCTCAGTTTCAGCAAGTTTTGCTCAACCTATTTAATAATGCAATTGATGCTGTTTTTGAAAAGCACGGTTCTCAAGGCGGGGTAATGACCATTGCAGCATTCAAGGGTGGTGGCAACCGGCTTGAGATAAGAATAAGTGACAATGGAGTGGGGATCAAAAAAGAAGACATTGACAAGGTGTTCTCTCCGTTTTTTACAACTAAACCCGTGGGAAAGGGAACTGGTTTAGGGCTTTCTGTTTGTTACGGTATTATCGAAGGTTTTGGAGGGACAATGGTTGTAGAAAGTAAAGAGGGGAACGGTACGACCTTTTTAATTGAACTGCCGGTTTGTGATCAAAATTTAAAGGAGGTTAATAATGAAAAAGATGAAAATTATGCTGGTTGATGATGAAGAGAGATATCTTTCGACAACTGCGAAATTGATTGAAAAAAAAGGATATAAAACCTTAATTGCCCTAAGTGGAAAAGAGGCACTTGGAAAACTTAAGACAGAAAATGTTCATGTTGTGATTCTTGATGTCAAAATGCCTGGTATGGATGGAAATGAAACACTAAAGGCCATTAAAGAACAATATCCTTTAGTAGAGGTCATTATGCTGACCGGACATGCCACAGTAGATTCAGCTGTCGAAGGTTTGAAATCAGGAGCCAGCGACTATCTGATGAAGCCTGTAGATGTGGAGGATATTATTGAAAAGTCATTGGAAGCTTTTGAGAAGAGGCAGCGGCTTGAGGAAAAAATCAGGGTGGCGAGAACCAAAAAGTATATGCGGTCCCCCCGTGAAATTCTTAAAAAAGATGATGAATAGAATTACGGAGAGTCATAAATGAAGATAAAAGAAAAGGCAGCCGGTTATGACAAATATATAGACTGGAAAATTTTTATTGTTCCCGTTTTATTGTTTTTTGCAGTTTTACTCTTACCCACACCGTATGGGATGAAAGATGTTGGGACAGAATACAAAGTTGGCCCCAGAACTGTTGTTAACTATATAACACTTCAGTTGTTTGATAAAAAAAGTCCGGAGGCAGAACAATGGCAGTTACTTGTAGCCCAGATTATGGAACAGAATTTGCGGATTGGAGCATTAAAAAAAGAACGTTTTTTAAAAAGAGACATCAAGTGGTGTAAAAAATATAAAATTCCGGTAAATCAATCCAATCTCTATACGGCTATGAAATATGTAAAATCGAGTGTTTCAAAAAAATCATTTCAAACGATTATGAAAAATGCATTAAAGATGCGAAAAGATACATTAAAGTATGAGGATTTGACTGGAAAAGAAAAAAAAGAAGCAGATGCGGGGGCTTGGCAGATAAAAGTGGCGATAGCCATGGGGCTGTTTGTTGTTGTCTGTTTTTTGACCGAGTGCATCCCCCTTCCCGCCGTGGCTTTTTGTATCGGCCTTATCCTTGTCTTTACAGGTGTGCTTTCCCGGAAAGAAGTGGCCATGCTGTACTGGAGTGACGCCTGTTGGTTTATAATGGGCAGCCTGATGTTTGCAGCCGCATTTGTAAAAACAGGCGTTGACAAGAGAGTCTGCCTGATGATGTTTCGGAAACTGGCAGTTCCGAATACCAAATGGATTACACTTATATTTTTTTTGATTATAACGCCGCTTGCCGCCTTTATCTCCGACCATGCACTTGCCGCTATGTTTCTTCCCATTGGTATGCTGCTGTATCAAAACAGCCTTTCCAATGAGGTTCCAGAGGATAAGGAGCTTGCAAAACTTTTAATGATCAGTATAGCAATGGCCTGCAATATAGGTGGCCCGGGAGCCCCGTCTGGCGGAGCACGGAACGTAATCATGATGACATATCTAACCGACATGTTTGGCACAGATATCGGGTATTTTCAATGGGTCACATACTGCTTCCCATTTCTGATTATTATGATTCCTGTGAGTTGGTTTATAACAAACCTGCGCTTCAAACCAAAGATAATTTCTCTAGCACCTGCAATGGACCACTTGAAAAACGAAATTGACAAGATGGGAGGGTGGAACCGGCGGCAGGTATGGGCATTGATTATATTCGCCATAATGGTGTTTGGCTGGTTTACTGAAAAGGCGTTTTACAATATGGGAATTTATCCCATCCGAATGGGAATTGGGGTTATCGCTGTTGCCGGTGCCATTGGTTATATTCTTACCGGTGTAGTTAATTGGAGAGATTACCAGGAAAAAGTGGACTGGGGAGTGGTTTGGCTTTACGCGGGGGCCATTATTTTCGGTCGAACACTTGACCAGACAGGAGCAGCGTACTGGCTTGCACGGACGGTTATTGAGTTTCTGGCACAATTTGGAATGGATTCAGGGCTGCCATTGATGATCATCAGCAATGGGTTGACATCTATTTTAACAAACCTAATGGCAGACGGGCCTGCGGCTGCTTCTGTTGGTCCGATTACCCTGAATATGGCAGGGATGGTTCATCCCGGTACAACATATCTGCCGTTTATGGCAATGGCAACAGCCATTGCATCATCCTTTGCCTATTGCCTGGTTATCGGGACACCGCCTAATGCAATCGTATACGCCAGTGGATATTTGCAACCAAAGGATTATATAAGGGCGGGTATCCCTTTGTTTTTTCTTGCCAATATTGTGCTTCTTTTTTTAACGGGAATCTACTGGACATTCAGAGGGTTTGGATCATTGCCCGGATTTTAAAATCAACATACAGGATGAAGTAATGAAGAACCCAAATCATAAAAAAACAATATGGAAAAACGGAAGGTTGTTTTTTACCAAAGAAATAGAGCGAAAGGCTTTTTTTGTCATGACTATGGTTATGCTGTTTTTGGGTATGATCATAAAATTAATGTAGCCTGGGATGGAAAGGAGTGTTCAAAAATGTTTCAAGCCACTTTGAAATTCTGGCAGTTTTATGCCCAATCCTTTGTACAGCTTTTGATTGAGCCCGGGCAGTTTTTTAAAGAACTCCAGAATAAAATTGAACCTCACAGGGTATATGGATTCTTTTTGATCTGTTGTGGGTTTTTCTCTTTAGCAAGCCTTCTGACAGGCAATTATTCAAGAGCAGCATGGCAAATGGGAATTGTTTTTTTCGCTGGAACTTGCGGTATGGTAATTATTTCTTCGTTTTTAGGATATATCAGTATGGTCATAGTTGTAGGAAAAGTCACCAGCTTTTCATTGATTTTCAGCATCTATGTTTTTTCCTTTGGTATCACACTTTTTATATCATGGCTTCCTTTTTTCCTCTGGTTTTCTGAACCATGGAAATGGTGGCTGATCTATACAGGTTTTAAAAATGTCTGCGATATCAATGGAAAACAAGCCGTGTTGATCCTCATTTTTTCAATGACAGCCCAGTTCTTTTTACTATATTCTGCACATTTCGCATTTTTTAATTAAGGTTTCTATTAGAATCATGGAGAGGGCTAACATAAGTATGAATAAGAACGAGAAAGGAGGTTGTGATCATGACAAAACAAATAAAAGTGTTAATGGTTGATGATGAAAAGCGATTCAGGGATACGACTCAAAAAATATTAACAAAAAGAGGGTTTATGACCATCCTTGCAGGAAGTGGAGAAGAAGCGCTAGAGCTGATTTCACAGGAACCGGATGTGGTAATTCTGGATATTAAAATGCCCGGGATAGATGGACATGAAACATTAACGAGATTAAAAAAGGAGAATCCTGATCTTCCGGTAATAATGCTCACAGGCCATGGTGCAAAACCATCTGCTCGTGAGGCTCTTATAGAAGGTGCATTTGATTACCTGAGCAAACCGTGTGATATTAACCTTCTAACCGAGAAAATAAAAGAAGCGTGTTCCGGGAGAAATAATTTATCGGGAACGAATGAAAGAAGCATTTCATCAGTGATGATTCCGATTGAGGAATATACGACTATTGCTGAGGGTGGAAGTATCAGGGAAGCTATTTATAAATTAAAACAATCCTTTATCACCAAACTCGCAACAAATCAGTTGATGGAAACAGGCCATCGGTCGATTCTCGTTAAAAGCAGTGAAAACCTGATCACCGGAATATTAACGATTAGAGACCTTTTGGGAGTAATCATGCCGGATTATCTATCTGCTCCCAAACCTTCTCTTGCCGACAGCATTGAGTACTCCCCTATGTTTTGGCAAAACATGTTTAGTTCTCGGACTCGTGAAATTAGGGAAAAAAGCGTAGCTGATATCATGTCACCTTCACCTTGGACGATTGAAAATAATTCGAATTTGATGGAGGCGGCCTACCTTATGGTTCATCGGAATCAAAGGCGCCTTCTTGTTACCAGATCAGGAAGAACCGTGGGAGTGATAAGAGAACAGGATCTGTTTTTTGAGATGGGAAAGATTCTCAATTATTAAAACAACCAAAATTGTTTGAGCAACGGCCCGGAAGGAGTGTAAATCTTTGTCATTCCTTTCCGGGTTGTTTTTATTCAAGTCTTCTTTTCAACCTTGCTCGCCTTAGTCCAGCCGCCAAGGTGTCAGATATTTTTACAATTTGGAATAATATTTTTTAAGATTAGGTCCTGTAGTCATTTCATTCGTGGGGTCAGAAAATCGAAAAGGTTTATGAATAGAGCTTCCTGCTCTTTTTCTTAATCATGGCACAGCTATTGCTCTTTAAGTGAATTAGCCAGAAGAAAGGCTTCCGAAACTCATAATTTAAAGACAGGAGAAAAACAATGCTTCTAAAAGAATGGATGAGTAAATCAGTCATAACCATTGACGAAAATAAATCATTGAACGAGGCAGCCAGGTTATTTCAAACTCGGGTAATTTCCATGCTTCCTGTTTTAAAGGATGGAAACCTTGAGGGCATTGTTACCGACGGAGACATCAAAAAAGCACTGCCGTCTGATGCAACAACCCTGGATCGGTTTGAAATTTCCTCCCTGCTGGATGGCCTGAAAATTAAAACCGTAATGTCAACACCTGTGGTTACGATTCCTTCTGACCGAACAGTTGATGAAGCTGCTGGAATCATGCTGGTAAAAGGGATATCCGGCATACCGGTTTTGAGTGATTCCGGTGAAATAGAAGGCATTATCACCAAAAGTGACATATTTCGATGCTTTGTTTCATTTACCGGGGTGGCAAACAATGGTCAGATTTTCGCATTTAAGCTCAAAGACAAACCCGGGATTATTAAGGCAATAACTGATGCCATTCGCCTGAATGGCGGCCGTATGTGCAGTATTATGACATCTTACGATGATGTCGAATACGGTTTTAGGAAAGTCTTTTTCCATACATTTGATATTGACCCTGATAATTTCGAGAGTTTGATCAAAACTCTTCAAAGATTCGGGGGGCTGAACTATGCGGCTGATTTAGGAGAAAAAATAAGGAAGATATATTAAAAAAAGGAGTGTTTAAATGAAAAAAATTAAGAAAATATTAGCGTGCATTGATTTGTCTGAGTACTCTTTCATGACACTTGATCTGGCGCTCGAACTTGCAGTTGGGATGCAGGCTCAGATTATCGTTTATAATGTTATTAATCAGCGGGATATCAGCTCCGTTCAGATGGTGAGCAGTTACTATCCCAACAAAATAGATATCGATAATTATATAAAAGATTTGAGAAAAGACCGCCATGAAAGATTGAGACAGTTTATCAAAAATAATTTTTTTGATGAAAAAGCAAGAATGATCATTTCTATTGATGAGGGTGTTCCTTCTGAGTGCATTCTTAAAGCATCCCAAACCCAAAATGCAGACTTAGTTGTTATGGCAAATAAAGGCAGGGGAAATATTTCAAGGGTTCTTTTTGGAAGTGCCGCAGAAAAGGTTTTCCGGCATTCAAAAGTCCCGGTGGTCAGTGTCAGAGCTAAAGACAGGCTTGGTCGCAAAGAATAAAGTAAAGGAGGGGAAATGTCTAAAAATACAGATAAGATTCTCGTGGCATTAGATGGATCAAAAAAATCATTAAAAACAATTGAGTACCTTTGCCGGTTTAAACCCTTTCTGGAAAAAAAATTGGTGTTGCTCAATGTCATCACTAAAGTACCGGAATATTATTATGATCTAAAAAAAGAGCCGTTCAGTCATGAGGCTGCTTCTCGTGTAAGGGCCTGGGAGTTCGGGCATAAAGCTGAGATAAAGGCATTTATGGAAGAATCAAGGATGAAATTAATCGCATCCGGGTTCAGGCCTGAAGCAATCGAGATACTTATTACGGACAGGCAAAAAGGTATCGCAAGGGATATCCTGAAAGAGGCTCAAAAGGGTTACCATGCCCTTTTGCTTCGACGGCGGGGGAGAGGGGCTCTGCTGTCAATTGTTTTAGGCAGTGTATCCAAAAAGGTTGTTGAAAAAGCAACAACTCTCCCGGTTATGCTTTCCGGGGTGCAGCCTGTTGCGCATTCCCTTCTGATTGCGATTGACGGTTCAGAAGGCTCAAAAAGGGCGGTAGAATTTACGGCCAAAACAGTTCAGGGAAGTGATTGCAGAATTGTTTTGTGCAGCGTGCTCAGGAATTTTGAATTTACATATAAAGAAGTAAGATCCCAAAAATTACCAGACCGTGTTCAAAGTGCATATCACGAGATTGAAAAAAATGTTCAACAGGCCAAGGAAATCCTTACAAATGCCGGTGTTAAAAGCCAAAAGATTGTACCAAAAATCGTAAAGGATTCAAAAAGCCGTGCAGGTTCAATTATTGAAGCCGTATTGGAGGAAAAGTGCGACACCGTTATTTTGGGGAGAAAGGGTAAATCCGAAGTCCCTGAGTTTGATATCGGACGGGTCCCCTGGAAGGTCATACATGGTGCAAATCAGATGAACGTGTGGATTATTCCCTAATGTCCGTGTTTTGAATTATTTTTTCTTATAAAGGTTTAAAGGACTATTCCTATGAGTTGTCGGAAAGTGATTATCAATCCCGAAATCTATGATGCAGTTCTCTTTGATCTGGATGGGGTGGTGACAAAGACCGCATCCACACATGCCGTTGCCTGGAAAATGCTTTTTGACGGATACTTAAAAAAAAAGAGTGGAACAGGTACTTTCGTTCCATTTGACCTGAAAGAAGACTACCTGAAATATGTAGACGGAAGATCAAGGATAGAAGGTGTCAGTTGTTTTTTGAAATCCCGTGGAATTGTTATCCCACAAGGGGGGGAAGAGGATGAACCAGATGAGAATTCCCTTTTCGGCCTTGGTAATAAAAAAAATAGTCTGTTTTCTGATTTATTAAAAAAAGAGGGAGTGAAACTATATCATTCTACTGTTGAACTCATAATGCAATTGAGGAAAAATGAGTTTAAAACTGCCATCGTCAGCTCAAGCAAGAATTGCTGTCAGGTACTTAAATCGTCCAATATAGAGAATTTATTTGATGTCCAGGTGGATGGTCTTATTTCTGAAAAGCTTGGTCTGGCCGGAAAACCCGAACCGGATATTTTTTTTGAAGCAGCCAGGAAACTTGGCACAGGTGTGGAAAGGTGTGTTGTTATAGAGGATTCTCTTTCCGGTGTGACTGCCGGGGAAAAGGGAGGATTTGGACTGGTTATTGGTGTAAATCGCTCAGATCAGGAAGCACAGCTGAATCAAAGTGGCGCACACGTGGTAGTTGATGACCTTTCTGAAGTTGAAACAGGTGTTCTTATAAAAAATCTTCCCAGTGCTTTTACATCAATTAAAAAAGTTGTCGAATCTGCAGAGACAATGGAAATAGTAGCCTTTTGGGATTCAAACAGCGCCCTGCGATGTCCGGATTATCGAAAAGACGAATTAATAAACCCGGAAATAAAAAAAGGACTATCAGCACTGGCCGAGCAATGCACAATTGTTGTTATTACCAACGATGAAATTGATCAGATCAAGAATCAAGCCGGGCTTGAAGCTATTTATTATGCCGGAGGCAAAAAAGGTGAAATAAAAGGTGGACAGCTCGATTTGAATCAACGTGTGGCCGCTGTTCTAAGCGTTTCTAAATTGATGGATAAACTAAATTTTTCCGGTCAAAGCATTTTTCCAATTTACATCGGTAATCATTTAGGCTGCAAAGCGGATGTCAATCTGTTTTCTCAAACCGGCCTTCTGGTTTCCTATGGCACCGGGTTGAGCAGTTCAAAGGCTTCATACGGGTTGCCTGACCTGGAATCGCTTGGGCGCTATATGGTTGAGCTTTCGTCCGGTCTCTCTAAGGGAACAGGATGGGACCAGGTATATAAAGGATTTGATTCAAAGGATGAGGGCCGTAGAGAATCATTATGCGCAATGGGTAACGGTTATTTTGTAACCAGGGGAACTGCGCCTGAAGCAATTCCGGATAAGGTTCACTATCCCGGCACATACCTTGCCGGGGGGTATAACCGCTTAAAAAGCAAAATTGATGGTGTAACGGTTGAGAATGAAGATTTGGTGAATCTTCCCAATTGGCTGAGTCTTAATTTCAAAATTCAAGGTGGGGAATGGTTCTGTTTAAAAGATGTAACCATACTCTTTTACAGACAAACTTTGAATATGAGAAAAGGAGTCCTCAATCGTGTTCTGCGTATTCGCGATAAAGCGGGGCGTGAGACAATCTTATCGCAACAGTCTTTTGTTCATGGGGAACAGATGCATTTGGCCGGTTTAAAATCATGTGTTACCCCCTTGAACTGGCAAGGTGAAATTGAAATCCGTTCAGCGCTAGATGGGCGGGTGGCAAATCTTGGTGTCGAACGGTACAGGAATTTGGGAAGCAGGCACCTTGAATTGATTAATACCAGGCATATTGATGAAAAAACCATGGTATTAAAACTACGTACTAATGGATCCGGAATGGATATTGCCATGGGGGTTCGAACGCATATATTTCTAAAAGATAAATCAGTTTCCGTTCAATCTTCTCTTATAGACGAATCCGGTGAGTATGTAGCAAAACATTTTAATGCAACAATAGAGAAGGGCGACAATCTTGTCATTGAAAAATTGGTGAGCATATATACCAGCAGGGATACTGGTATATACGAATGCCTGTCAGAAGCAGAAAATGCCGTTACAGAAGATACTGCCTGTTTTGAGAGTTTGTTAAAGTCTCACATCACAGCCTGGCAAATGCTATGGCGGGAGTTTGACGTTATACTCGCCCTGGATGATGCTGATGTGGAGCAGTGTACTCAAAAAATTATTCGTCTTTATATTTTTCACTTGTTGCAAAGTTCTTCTGTACATTCGCTGGATATCGATGTGGGGATGCCTGCCAGGGGATGGCATGGCGAAGGGTATCGTGGCCACATTTTCTGGGATGAAATGATTATTTTCCCGTTCCTTAATTACAGGGCTCCACGGATTACAAAAACGTTGCTTATGTATCGGTACCGGCGGCTTAATGAAGCCCGGAAAGCAGCGCGTAAAATTGGCTGCAAAGGCGCCATGTATCCCTGGCAGAGTGGAAGCAATGGAAGAGAGGAAACCCAGCAAATGCATCTTAACCCGGATTCAGGCCATTGGATTTCTGACCATACTTATCTGCAGCGCCATGTGAATAATGCTATCGTTTATAATATCTGGCAATATTTTCAAATCACCCATGATATTCAGTTTCTTTCTTTTTATGGAGGGGAAATTATTATCGAGATCGCAAGATTCTGGGCCAGTACGGCAACCTATGACCCAAGCATTGATCGCTATGAAATACTTGGAGTTATGGGCCCTGATGAATATCATGATGCCTACCCTGGCGCGCAGAAGCCGGGTTTGAATAACAATTCATATACCAACCTGATGGTTATGTTTGTTATGAACCAGGCCCTTAACCTTCAGCATGTTCTCCCCAGGCAGGATTGGAGCAGCCTGAGAAAAAAACTTGAGATACAGGATAAAGAGCTTTTGAAATGGAAAACCATGAGCCGAAGAATGAAACTGGTTTTTCACAAAGATGGCATTCTGAGCCAGTTTGAAGGGTATGAAAACCTTCATGAATTTGACTGGGAAGGATACAGAAGCCGGTATGGAAATATCCGCCGTCTGGATCGGATTCTTGAGAAAGAAGGGGACAGCCCCAATAGATATAAACTCTGTAAGCAACCGGATGTTTTAATGCTTTTTTACCTCTTCAGTGCGGAAACCCTGGAAAAGATGTTCAGACAACTTAATTATAAATTAGAAAAGGATTTTATCCGCAAAAATATTAATTATTATCTGAAAAGAACCACAAACGGTTCATCCCTGGCATTGGTCATCCATGCCTGGATAGAAGCCCGGCAGGCAAGGGAACGCTCCTGGTCATTTTTCAGTCAAGCGCTTAAGACAGACATGCTTGAGGATCGTACGGGAAGTATCCGGGAAGGTATTCATCTGGCTGCCATGTCCGGGTGTATTGATATCTTGCAGCGAGGGTATGCCGGACTTGAAATCAGAAGTGATATACTGATTTTAAATCCCCGGCTACCCAAATCCATCAATCGCATTCATTTTCACATCCGGTACAGGAAACACTGGCTTGAGATAGAAATTACCCAAAGGGTAGTGACGGTGAAAAGCAATACAAACCGGGCGATTCCATTCACTTTGATGGTAAAAAATGAAATTATTAAATTGTATCCCGGCAATACTGCTGTCGTGGATATTTAAGAGACTAATCCATGAAGTCATGTGAAGAGATAAGGAGTATAAAAATGAAAGAATACAATTCAGAAAGAAATCAAATTATTATTGCATCCAACCGTCTGCCGATCGTCATAAAAAAGGCTGAAGATGGCAGTATTCAAATAGAAAACGGTGCTGGGGGACTCGTAACTGCAATGGCTCCGGTGCTTAAAAATCGAAACGGCACCTGGGTCGGGTGGCCTGGGTATGTTCAGGAAATCGACAGTGAGGGGCATATTGGAAAAGCACTTGAATCAGCTATGACAGGGTATTGCATCAAACCGGTGATACTTAGTGACTATGAATTGAAAAATTATTATGAAGGGTTTTCCAATTCCGTGTTATGGCCTCTTTTTCACGGTTTTACAGACAAGTGTGTTTTCAATCAAGAGTATTGGGAAAATTACCGGAAAGTAAACGAGAAATTTGCGGTAACTATTTATAAAAATGCTCAAGCTGCTGATTTTATATGGGTACATGACTATCAATTATTGTTAGTGGGTTCTCAGTTGCGGAAAAAACAACTGCAAAACCGTATTGGATTTTTTCTGCATATCCCTTTTCCGGCAGTTGAGATATTTTCAAGATGCCCATGGCGGTTTGAGGTCCTCAACGCAATGTTAGAATACGATGTTATCGGTTTTCATACTATTCAGCACAAGCGCAATTTTATCGGTTCCATAAAAAAGCTTGTTCAGCAGGCAGAAATTGATGATAAGGCTGCATTTGATGAAACTGTAAGCGAATTGACTATTGGGGATAGAGTTGTGCGTATCGGTGTTTTTCCGATCAGCATCGATTATGATGAGTTTTTTCATCAGGCCTGGAATAACAAGGTTTCAAAGCGGTCAAAAGAAATTCGGGGTAATGCACCTGGAGCTAAAATATTGATCGGAGTTGACCGTTTGGATTATACCAAGGGAATTCCTGAAAAACTCAGGGCGTTCCAGCGGTTCTTAACCCGTTATCCCGAGTATCATAAAAAGGCTTATTTTATACAGATTGTCGTTCCAAGTCGAAGAGAAATAAATGCGTATGCTGATTTGAAACTTAAAATTGAGCAACTGGTAGGGGAAATTAATGGTATGTTCAGCACCAATGAGTGGATTCCTGTACACTATATGTTTCGGAGTGTTGACAGGAACGAGCTTGTTGCACTTTACAGGGCAGGTGATATCGCTTTTATTACTCCGTTAAAGGACGGGATGAACCTTGTTGCTAAAGAATATTGTGCCTGCAATATAGATGAAAAAGGTGTTCTGGTTTTAAGTGAATTCGCAGGGGCAGCCCAGCAATTTCACAAAGAGGCAATTTTAGTAAATCCTCATGACACAGACGGAACTGCTATAGCGATCAAAAAGGCATTCCAAATGCCTTTGGCTGAAAAAAATTACCGAATGCACAACCTGAGAGAAAATGTAAAGACAAAAGATGTTTTGTGGTGGCTCAATTCTTTTTTGAATGCGGCCGTAGAGAAAGATTTGTCTAATTTCCCGATTGTTGATGAATATTTTCCAGTTGAACCGGACCAGAAACGGGTCGGTATGAGTTCATTAATGTTTTAAATCAGGAGGGATAACATGAAAAGCAGAATCCCGGAAGGAGACTTTGGCTTTTTTGAAACCTGTGACTATGGCGAGGTATTAGAAATTCAATTTAAAAACAATCTTCTGGAACACCTGGTGGATTTTTCGAAAAGGGATACTTTTATTGAATTTGCAAAACGCATTTCCGCTTCAGAAAGGATCAAAGTGGTTCTTCTTAATTCGGATTTCAGTCAAACCGATTGCGGAGCCTATACCCGTTTTATACATGAAAAGATTAGTGTAATGGACAAATTTGATATTCACAGGCTGTGTAACTTGACTCGTCAGCTCATTACCGGAATTATTGATTTGGACCGGATTGTTATTCATGCGTGTTCTGGCAGCGTAATTTCAATATTTCTCAATATAAGTCTTGCATGCGATTACAGAATTATCTCAGATGAAACAGTGTTTTGTAATCCCTATATGGACATTGGTATGATCCCGGTGGGCGGAGGACCCTATCTGCTTTCGAAAATATCGGGGACCGGCAACGCATGGGAAACGCTACTTTTGAACAGGAAAATTGATGCGTTTAAAGCACTTGAACTTGGCCTTGTTGATCGTGTTGTGAAGGCACGGAAGCTTCCTCGCGAGGCCCTGGAGCTCTCCCGCAAGTTTGCACAAAGGCAATTTAAGACCATTTCCGGTTTGAAAAAACTCATTAATTTTTCAAAAAAAGACCTGGATGCATATTTTGAAATTGAAAAACAGGAAATTATTAAAATCGTTAACTCTGAAACCTTTATAAAGGAATTTTGAAAATGAAAAGCATTTTGAATAAAGATAAGGAGAAGAGGCTGGCAATGCGCCCGGCGATTCATCAGAGCAAACTGGCAGGTTTCGTTTCAAGAAAGCATTGCAGCCAAACATACTTGGAATTGTCCATGTGCCGAAAATGGGATGGATATCAAATCGTTTATTTCTCAACTGAAGATCACATGCTTTTCACTAAAAAGCAGTCATATGGTTTTTAAAATTCAATTTATTAACCTTGTTGATTTTTTTATATAATCTCCTGATTTTTCTGTAGAAAAAGACCCGACGCCTGTATCGCGGTATGAAATGTCATGATGGGTAGTTTTTGCAGATGGCTTGTCCGTTTGTTTTTCATAATGTAAAAAACCCTGACTGATCCACATTCTTTTTGGGGAAAAAATGTGTTCAGATGTGATCTGTTTATCTCTTATCGTCTTTACAGAAAGGCCATCCCAATTATATCCGAATCTATTTTAGAAAATGGCATCGATATTGCTTTTTAATTTTATAATTTCAGTTGCCGGACAACAATGGCGAACAAACTTCGATAAATAATAAAGGAGAAACCAAAATGAATGAATCCTTATCAAAAAAAGTATATGAACCTGGATATTATGGGAAAAAACGTCTTAGTGCATCTGCCTGGGCAGATATATATGCGAGAAAATGGGAAAAAGAAAATGCAGATAGGAAAAATGAAGAACGAGAATCCGCCCCTCATTTTCATATTTGTTTTTCCAGGCAGATTGGTGCAGGGGCACTTGAAATTGCTGATCTCTTGTCTGAACACACCTCTTTTCATGTGATTGATCGAGAAATTCTTGAGTACATGGCCAAGGATGCAAACATTACAGAAAAAATGATTGAATTTTATGATGAACGATATCCGGGACGGATAAGCGAGCTTTTTTCCATGCTCATAAGTGAAAAAACGTTTTTAAAAAGTGATTATGCCAGGCAGCTTGCAGAGACGGTTACCGCCTTGGCGGAAATTGAACCAACTATTTTTGTAGGCCGGGGAACCCACCTGATCCTGCCCCGCGAATCTGTTTTGGCCGTGCGCTTGATATGCAGCCGGGAAAATCGGGTTCACAGGTTGAAAGAATTGATGAAGATTGATGCTGCAGAGGCAGAAAGACAACTAAAAGTTATTGACAATGAGCAGCAGAAATTTTTTCAGAGTGTTTATCAAAAAAAGGAAGCCGTCAAAGATGAATTTGATCTGATAATTAACAGAGATCATATTAAGGATGCAAGTCATATTGCCCAGATAGTTGCATGTGCATTTGAACGCAAATTCAATCAGACCTTCTGATAAGAAAGTATGACTAAGCTCTATAAAAATCAACAAAGGTAAGAAAAAATTATAGGGAGATAAATTATGGGTACAGGAAATTTGGAGAGACTGTTTAATCCAAAATCTGTTGTTGTTGTTGGTGCCAGTGAGAAAAAAGGCACCGTAGGACACACTATTATAAAAAATCTTGTCACGGGCGGGTTCCCAGGAAAGATAATACCCATTAATCCCAAGTATAAATCTGTGTTGGGAAATACAGCCCTGCCTGCCATTGAAAAAATGGATACGTCCCCTGATATGGCGATCGTGGCTACGCCGATTCTTTCCGTGCCCGGTATCATTGAATCATGTGGGAAAGCCGGAATGGCTGGTGCGGTTATCCTGTCGGCCGGAGGCAAGGAGACCGGTGAAAAAGGCCGCCGGATAGAAGATAAAATTAAACATGCAGCAAGAGAATACAACCTCCGGATAATCGGACCAAATTGCCTGGGCATTATGAACACGGCAAAAGCATTCAATGCAAGCTTTTCCCATTTGTCTCCTCTTTCAGGAAAAATTGCTTTGCTTTCACAGAGCGGGGCAGTCTGCACATCCGTAATTGACCTTGCAAATCGTGAAAAAGTTGGATTTAGCCATGTGGTAAGCCTTGGATCAATGGTGGATGTGGATTTTGCAGACATGATTGACTATCTTGGCAGTCTGAATTCAGTTAAGAGCATCGTGATGTATATGGAAAATGTTGCCAATATCCGAAATTTTATGAGTGCGGCACGAGCCGTTTCACGGGTAAAACCAATTATTGTTCTGAAAACGGGCCGGTCAGAAGCAGGCGCAAAGGCTGCGGCATCCCATACAGGTGCCCTCGTGGGGGATGATGCCATATATGATACAGCCTTTAGCCGGGCGGGGATACTGCGTGTTCGGGATTTTGAGGAGTTACTTGACTGCTCAGAATTTCTTTCAAAAATTGAGCATGCTCCCGGTCCGGGTCTGGCGATCATAACCAATGCCGGAGGACCGGGTGTTATGGCAGCAGATGCACTTGAATCATATGGCATAACGGCTGCTGCGCTGAGTGATGAAACCATAAAGAAATTAGACCGGATACTTCCTGAAAACTGGAGCAAAGGAAATCCGGTTGATCTTTTAGGCGATACAACACCTCAGGCATACAACGAGGCGGTTAAAATATGTGGGAATGCACCGGAAACAGATGCGTTGCTCCTGTTGTGTTCCCCGACAGGAACCATGGAAATGTCCGATCTTGCAAAAAAACTTTTGCCGGATTTGGGGAAAATTAAAAAACCGATTTTTACATCCTGGATCGGGGGCAGTGATGCCGAGAAAACCAGGAGACTTTTTAACGAAGCCGGTATTGCGACATATGATTCTCCAGAACGGGCGGTCCGGGCATTTAAAAATTTTTATCATTATGGCCGAAATATTGAATCTTTGATGGAAATCCCGGTTCGCACAGATAAAAAACTGATGATTAACCGGCCAAAAGCAGAACGTATTATTCGCAACGCTGTTATTTCAGGCAGAAAATGTTTTAACGAATTCCAGGCCAAAGATATTTTAGATGCTTACGGAATTCCGGTAAATCCCACTTACTTAGCCGATTCAAAAGAAAAGGCAGTCCGGATTTCAGAACAGATCGGATATCCGGTTGTGTTAAAAATATGTTCACTTCAAATTCTTCATAAATCCGATTGCAACGGGGTGGTACTGAACCTTAAAACGCCCAATGAAGTGAAAAAGGCATATGACCGGATTATTGAAAGTGGAATAAAATTTTATCCCGATGCCCGGATTGAAGGCGTAAGTGTTCAACCTTATCTGGGCCTGGCTGACTACGAACTTATTATAGGATCTAAAAAAGATCCTGAATTTGGACCGGTAATCGTATTCGGACTTGGAGGCATCATGACGGAAGTGATGAAGGATTCATCTATGGGACTGCCGCCACTGAATCGAATTCTTGCCAGACAGATGGTTGATAAAACAAAAATCGCATCCGTGCTGAAGGGGTATCGGAACATTTTACCGGTCAGAACTTCACAGGTAGAAGAATTATTGATAAGAATAAGCCGCCTGGTGACGGATTTTCCAGAAATAACCGAACTGGATATTAATCCCCTAACGATAAATAACGGAACTATTTTAGCTGCGGATGCCCGAATATTGATTGAAAAAGTGAGTCCTGCATCTGAAGGACATTTGATTATCAGCTCCTATCCTTGGCAGTATGAAAAAAACGATTTTACAACAGACAGCTATCCGTTTTTTGTTCGTCCTATTCGCCCCAGTGATGCTGATCTGCTCATTGATCACTTTAATTCACTTTCTCCAAGAAGTGTATATATGCGTTTTTTTTCACCGGTAAAAGGATTGTCCAAAACCGTGCTTATTAAATTGACCCAGGTCGATTATGACAGGCAAATCGCCCTTGTAGCCATCATGGGAAAAGGAACCCAAAAAAAGATTACCGGAGTTTGCCGTATTATCCTTGAACCGGATAGAACCCGAGGGGAGTTTGCCATAGCAATCAGTGATGAGTGGCAGGGTAAGGGGATTGGTTCTTCACTATTGAAACAATGCTTGAAGGCTGCCCAGAGCAAAGGCGTAAAAAAAGTAACGGGAATTGTCCTTTCAGAAAATAAGCAGATGCTTCTGCTTGCCAGAAAGCTTGGTTTTGATATGAAACACATCCCGAGTATCCGAGAATATGAGTTGAATATTGATTTTAATGATATGCACATCAATTAGACCTTTTGACGGCAGGGGCATTCCATGCGCGACTCTGCCGCTCAAATAATGCAGTGGTCCCCCTTTTACTGTTTGGTTAATTGATTTACAACCTGTAAAAAAAACTGACATGCTCACCTGACGGAAAAATTTACAATTTGTAATTTATGTTTTATTTTCAATGGGTTATCCGATTTGAAATTTTCTTTTCGTATGGCATGCAACTTGTAAACTAAGGTTGGCAGACCAACGTTTACAAGATTTTGAAAGGCATGTTAATGGAAGCTTCATGTACAGATCGGAAATCATTTTATCAGGTGTTAACCCGGAAAATCAGGTTTCTGATTTTTTTAGTTTCATTTTCCCCAATGGTATTGACCACCGGTATTCTGTTTTACCGTTTCAACCTGAGTTATACAGAAAAAATTCAAGCGCATATTTCGGAACTGGTCCAGAAACATACCCAGAATATCGACTATTTTTTATCCGAAAAGTTGAAAAACATACGATATCTCTCCCGGCATTTGAACACCACATCAAAAACCCCAAAAGATTTTCTAAAAGACAATTTGAATTTATTAAAAAATGAATATGGTGATGCCTTTACCGATTTAGGGCTCATTAATCAAGATGGTATCCAGTTCGCTTATGAGGGGCCGTTTAATCTAGAAAATGCCGACTATGCAAATGCTGAATGGTTTCGCAAATCAATGGAGCGGCCATATTATATCAGTGATGTTTTTGCAGGGTTAAGGGGGCGCCCCCATTTTATTATTGCCGTAAAGGTCAGAGCAAAGGGCGCTGACTGCATATTAAGATCTACGATTAATTTTGGTGCATTTAATTCCCTGGTGGGAAATATTCATATCGGCAAAACCGGGGTCGCTTTTATTATTAATGCCAAGGGGCAACTGCAGACTAAAACAGATGTCAGCTTTAAAAAAACATCTATCCTGCAAATGGTTGACCGGCAGTATTACCAGAAATCAAAAACCGTTTTTGCTCAAAAACAGGAAGACTTGGGCCATGAATATCTTTATGTGACATCAATGTTGAAAAATATCGACTGGGTGATGGTCTTTCGTCAGGATATGGCAGATGCTTTCAATGAATTGCGTAAAACACAGCTGATTTCATCAATTATATTTTTCATTGGATGCATTGCCATTGTTTCGGTTGTATTTGCCCTGCCCAGGAAAATTATCGGGCTGATTTCAAACGCGGACAAAAAAAATGAAGCCATGAATAAACAGGTGGTTGAAAGCGGCAAACTGGCGACGATTGGTGAACTTGCGGCAGGGATTGCCCACGAAATTAATAACCCGGTGGCCATTATGGTTGAAGAGGCCGGCTGGATAGGTGACCTTCTCGAAGAAGAAGATCTCAAAGAAGCTGAAAACCTTGAAGAGTTCAATCGAGCGCTTGCGCAGATTAACACTCAAGGCAGGCGATGCAAGGAAATTACACATAAATTGCTTAGTTTTGCCAGAAAAACAGACTCAACACTCAATGATGTCCAGGTTAATGATGCCATCCGGGAAATTGTTTCTTTCAGCGCACAGATAGCCAAATACAACAATGTTATTATTGAAACCAGCCTGGATGAATCTGTTCCGTATATAAGGGTTTCCCCTTCAGAGCTTCAGCAGGTAATCCTTAACCTGATTAATAATGCGATTGATGCTATGGAAAAAAAAGGGGGCGTTATACGGATCGAAACATGGATGAGCAGGGAAGAGAAAAAATATCTGATGATTTCCATAGAAGATAACGGTCCTGGAATACCTAAGGATAATCTTGATCGAATTTTCGACCCATTTTTTACAACCAAATCGGTCGGCAAAGGCACAGGGTTAGGTCTTTCCATTTGTTACGGAATTATCCAGAAAATGGGAGGGAAAATAGAGGTCCACAGCCAAGTGGACGCCGGGACAAAATTCCACATCGGACTGCCGTTTAATGAAGATAACATAGAAATCAACAGCATTGATAAAGATAAATTGACAAAAAAAATAGGAGAGAAAATATGAATACCACTAAATTATTGCTTGTAGACGATGAGAAAGCTTTTCTGGAAACGATAACAAAACGTCTGGAAAAAAGAGAATTTAAAGTTCTCACAGCTTATGGCGGAAATGAGGCCTTGGACGAATTAAATAATAATAAAAACATTGATGTGGTTATCCTTGATGTCAAGATGCCTGTAATGGACGGTATTGAAACATTGATCGAGATTAAAGCACGATTTCCCCTTGTAGAAGTGATCATGTTGACCGGTCATGCCACTGTGGAAACAGCGATTGACGGCATGAAGCTTGGTGCATTCGATTACCTTATGAAGCCATGCGAGATGGATCTGCTGATAGCTAAGGTCAATAAAGCAGTAGAAAAGAAAAGCCTGCATGAAGAAAAAATTATGGAAGCCCGCATAAAAGAAATTACGAACCGGAGAGCATAGAAGAAAATGGAAAATATAAATGGAAAATACAAAATTACAACTCGAATAAAGGTTCTGCTTGTAGATGATGAAAAAGGATTTTTAAATGTATTGTCCAACAGACTTTCCAAACGATCAATCTATTCGACCAAAGCCTTTTCCGGTACGGAAGCCATTCAGATTTTGAGGAAAAACGACTTTGATGTAGTTGTCCTGGATTTGAAAATGGAGGATATGGATGGCATCGAGGTGCTGAAAATTATGAAAAAGATGGCACCAGAGCTGCCCGTGATCATTTTAACCGGTCATGGGTCTCAGACTGCTGCTTCAGATGGCGCTGAATTTGGTGCGTTCGATTACCTTACCAAACCCTGCGAGCTTGAAGAACTGATGGATAAGATCAATAAGGCCTATCTATATGTGTCCGGCAAATCAAAAGATTATCTCACTGAAGCAGATACAGGCGTTGGCCTGGGGAGAGAATATGATATTTAAAACAGACGGATTTAAGTTGATCCTTGCCTTGTTCCTGGGGATTCTTGTTTTTCTTATACCAAGGCCGGAAGGAACCCGGTTTAAAATTACAGGAGACCAGGAACATATTATTTGGCAGAATGTGGGACAGTATTTTTCAATTTTACCAGATAAAGAAATTGATGGCACTTCATATGTCCTGGAAGCAAAAGTTCCGGGAACACTTGAAGCCAGTGCTCAATTTTTAAGGCAAAAAGCGATAGCCCTGGACAGAGGGGATGCCCGGGTAGATTACGTGGATGGGCTTTCTCCAAAAGCAAAAAGATTTTTAGCGATTCTGTCGGTTCTTATTGTTTTATTCGTCTTTGAGCCTGTCCCTCTGGAAATAACCGCAGTCTGTATCGGGGCCTCACTGGTCCTCTTGCAGGTGGCTGATGTCAAAAGCGCCTGGGCCCCTTATATGCATCCTGTTGTTATTTTTATCATGTGCTGCCTTATCTTTGCAATTGCATTGGACAAGGTCGGCTTAACAAAGAGACTGGGGTATTACATCATTAAAAAGGCCGGTAACAGCGTTACACGTTTTACGTTTATCATCGCTATAGGATTGGGGCTTGCTTCTTCTTTTATGCATGATGCTGCGGCCTGTGCCATTGGAATTGTAACGATGCTGCCCTTGATGAGGGCTGTCGGGATTGAACCCAATACCAATACCGCAAAATTCATGATGCTTTCATTGCCTTTTGCCTGTTCCTGTGGAGGGATGGGGACCCTTGTCGGGGGAGGAAGATGTATGGTCTCCGCTGCTTTTCTTAAGGAGTTTACAGGTATTGAAATTACGTTCTTCGAGTGGATTAAGTATGCGATGCCGGCTGCCATCATAACCGTTCCGGTAGCCGTGCTGATCGTTTACCTTGTTTACAGGCCGGATCCATTACTTAAATTACCGGATTTTGATGAATCTTTAGGGCCTATGACATTGCTTGAAAAAAAGACATTGGTTATCATTGCCTCTTCATTTGTGCTTTGGCTGACCAAAGGGTTGCATGGCATTGATTATTCCGTTACCGGTATGATGGGGGTCTCTGCGCTGGTATTATTTAAAGTGTTAAGATGGAGGGATATAAATGACAATCTTGAGTGGGGGACAGCCTTATTTATATTTGGAGGGGGGATTTCACTGGGCCTTGCGATGGGATATTCCGGGGCGGCTGATTATTTTGCCAATCTGTTTTTTCCGTTGATCCAGGGAAAGGGATGGTTGTTTCTCTTTGTTGGTGTAGGGGTTTTTGGCGCACTTGTAACCAATGCAATGGCCAATGTTGCAGCAGCGGCACTGATACTGCCGATTGTGATACCCATGGCTCAGCTTGAAGGCGTAGACCCTACTGTCCTGGCACTTTGTCTGGGTATGGCGACATCCTTTGCCATGCTGCTTGTGATTGGTTGTCCGCCCAATGCGATTGCATATAGTTATAGATATTTCAAATCGTCAGATTTAACAAAATTAGGCCTTGTTGCGACACCTGCTTTATTGACATTGCTGGTTGTTGTAGCGGGGATCTGGTGGAAAATCCTTGGTTTGATTTAGGATTGTTTGGTAAAGAGGATTTAAAAAAATGAAAATAAACCAGGAAAAGACATATCCCCTCATCCTGGTAGATGACGAAGACGGATTCAGGATGGCGGTTGCCAGGCGACTAAGTAAAAGAGGGTTTGACCCGGCTGAAGCCTCCAGTGGACAAGCTTGCCTGGAACTGCTTGAGCAACAGCCTGTTTCTGTGGTTGTGCTGGATGTTAAAATGTCCGGTATGGACGGCATTGATACCCTGAAAATTATTAAGCAGCGTTATTCGAAAACACAGGTTATCCTTTTGACGGGCAATGCTGCGGTATCTGATGGTATTGAAGGGATTAAATCCGGTGCGTTCGATTACCTGACAAAACCAGTGGACCTGGATCATCTAACAAGCAAGATCGGTCAGGCACTTGACCTGATTCGCTTGGCCGAAGAAAGGGAAGCGGAAAGCGTATATAGAAAAAAGCTGGAAAAAAAAATGGTAGACACTGAAAGGCTTATAAGTCTTGGAACAATGTCAACCGGCATTGCGCATGAAATAAACAACCCTCTTGCCATCATAAACGAATCTGCCGGGTTCATGAAACTGCTGTTAACCTCAGCGGAATTGAAGAATATTCCCAAACGGGACGCTTTGCTGACAGGGATAACAAAAATTGAAAAGAGTGTTGTGCGCGCACGGAAAATTACTCATCAGCTTCTCGGGCATGTCAAGAAACAGGGATCTGTCTGCTTGAATATTGATATTGTTCAATTGGTGACAGATACATTGGGGCTTATGAAAAAAGAAATTACAGATAAAAAAATAGATGTAACGTGGGAAACGGGTGGAACATCATGTATGATATGGAACGATCCGTATAAGATCCGCCAGGTGCTGATTAATCTCCTGGATAATGCCGTTCATGCGGTAAAGAAAAAAGGGAGGATTAAATTGTCTATTGAAGAAGTTGCAAATGAAATAGTCCTCGCCATAGAAGATAACGGCATTGGTATTCCAGAAGAAAACTTAGGAAAAATATTTGACCCATTTTTTACCAGCAAAGCCTTTGATGAGGGCACAGGTCTCGGCTTGTTTGTGGTCCATAAGATCCTTTCCAGCATAAATGGTGGGATTGATGTTAAAAGTATCGTGGGCAAGGGAAGTCGTTTTGAGATCCGGTTGCCGGTAGCAGGGTGTTTGTCGGGCAAAAACAGCTTTCCTGATACAGGAGAATAAAGGAGTAGATTTTTATGATAAAAATACCTACAAAAGTTTTAATTGTTGATGATGAAAAGGATTTTGTCGAAATGTTTTCATTGCGTCTGAAGGAGCAAGGTGAAAAAGTGTCGGTAGCCTATAGTGGCAAGGAAGCTTTGGAAATACTAGAACATAATGAAGTTGATGTGGTTATCCTGGATATCAGGATGCCGGA
The DNA here is from genome assembly GCA_033851995.1 of Desulfobacteraceae bacterium. Taxonomy (GTDB): domain Bacteria; phylum Desulfobacterota; class Desulfobacteria; order Desulfobacterales; family Desulfobacteraceae; genus Desulfobacula. Next base: position 39,640 of record JAWSVI010000014.1, read on the forward strand.
AATGGATGGAATTGATGCATTGAAAAAAATAAAAACCCTCCATCCTATTACTGAGGTAATTTTACTGACCGGCCACGGGTCTACGCAAACAGCTGTAGAGGGGATGAAGCTAGGGGCGTTTGATTATCTTGTAAAACCTGCTGATCTTGAAGAAATAAAGATCAAACTGGAAAATGCCAGGAAAAGAAAAGATGAGCAGGAGGAAAGAATCAGAAAGGCAGAAGCTCGATTGCTGTTGCGTAGAAGCGGCGATGTGTGATGCTTATGTTTGATTTGTGTATTTTGGGTGGATTTGAATTTCAGGCAGCTCTATATTGTTTTAGAACAATATAAAATGTGGTATGAGCCATTAAAAGAACATATTTTTGAAAGTAGAGAAGAATGAACGTTCAATTGAGCCTTAAAAACAGGGTCTATCTGGTTAATGCCATATTATTGTGTATTACCTTGATCGGGGCGGCTCTCATGATATGGTATACGTATAAAACCGAAAAAATTTTCAAAGAAATTATCGATAAAAACATTGTTGTTTATCAGTCTGCTGAGGCTCTTGCGACTTCTCTTGTCAATCAAAAAGGTTTTGTGTCTTACTATCTGTTGGACAAAAACCTTTACTGGCTGGATCAGTTCAACAAATACAAGAGCCTTTTCTCTGAACAGCTCGAAATTGTAAAAGCACTTGCTGAGGATGATTGGGAGAGAGAAGCTGTTACAAAGATTCAGTCCAAATATGCGCACTACATTACAACCAAGGACCAGGTGATTGACCTTTACAAAAAAGAGGACAATGAAAAAGGGTTGATGCTTCATAAAACAGTGCGTGAAGATTTTTCCAATATTCTTGATTTATGTGAGCAGTTTAAATCATTTCATAAGGTGAAAATTGCAGATGCTATAAAAATAAGTCAGAAAGAATCCAACCGCCTAAGGTATATTGCCCTGCTTGGAATTGTTATCGTTATTGTTCTCAGCCTCATGATAAATTATATTTTTACAAGGCATATACTGGAACCGATTCGAAGGCTGGTAGAGGAGGCAGACAGTATTGGAGATTCAGGACCTTCAGGCAATGAAGTCACGGCCTTAAAACAAAGTGTTCACGGGTTAATTGAAAATGCAGAACATACCCACAAGGAGTTGAGACAAAGTCGGGAAACCCTTATGCAGTCAGAAAAGATGGCATTGTTAGGCAAGCTGGCCGCAGGCACGGCTCACAGCATACGGAATCCGTTAACTTCTGTAAAAATGCGACTTTTTTCGCTGGACCGTACCTGTAATTTTACTGCCAATCAGAAGGAAGATTTTAATGTTATCTCCGGCGAAATTGTTCAAATTAATAAAATTGTTGAAAATTTTCTGGAATTTGCCCGGCCTCCAAAACTGAGGATAAAAAAGAGCAGTCCCTCAGAAGCTGTAGACAGCGCGCTTCATCTTCTGGAACAAAGATTGAAATCGTATCATGTTACCACCAGGTTGATCCGTCGCCACCCGCTTTCTTTAACATTGCTTGACCTGGAGCAGCTAAAAGAAGCGTTGGTCAATATTATTATCAATGCCTGTGAGGCAATGGAAAACGGGGGCTTGATTATAATACATGAGGAAGAAAAAAAAATTGAGTCGTTAAAAAAAGTCGCTGTTATAAGAATAATTGATGACGGCCCTGGAATCGTCCAGGATACTTTAGACGAAATTTTCAATCCGTTTTTTACAACCAAAGATGAAGGCACCGGGCTGGGGTTGAGCATTGCATTTAATATCATTAACGAACATGGTGGGTGGCTGGATGTGTCCAGCAAAATAGACCAGGGCACTTCGTTTATTATCACACTTCCGATAAAGGACAATTAAGATGGAAACTATTCTGGTGATTGATGATGATGATCAATTGAGAAAAAGTTTTTGCAAACTGCTGAAGGAAGAACATTATGCTGTAATAAGCGCAGCCTCTGGAGAGGCCGGGATAGAAATTGCTGAACAGAATACATTCGATCTGGTTATTCTGGATATGCGTCTTCCCGGTATGGACGGGATGGAAACATTCAAAAAAATTAAAAAAATTGATCCCAAGTTGCCTGTTATTATAGTGACTGCTTACGGCACAACACAAATCGCCATAGAGGCTACCAAGATGGGGGCCTATGATTATGTTCTCAAGCCTTTTGATGTAGCGGAAATGTTAAATCTGATTAAACAGGCCATAGAAGCCGGTTATTTTATGCGGTCACCGGTTAAGATGGATGCCCGGCCAGAAATACAGCAAGGAGATGCGATTATTGGTCAGAGTAAAAGCATGCAAAAGGTATATAAATCCATTGGCCGGGTCTCCCAAACAGACGCAACCGTTCTGATAAGGGGAGAATCAGGCACAGGTAAAGAATTGGTATCCAGGGCGATTTATCAGCATGGTGTCCGTTCAGAAAAACCATTCTTGATCATTAATTGTGTTGCCATCCCTGAAAATCTTCTTGAAAGCGAACTGTTCGGTTATGAAAAGGGAGCGTTCACCGGTGCTTCGCAAAGGCGCATTGGGAAAATTGAGCAGGCAAATGGCGGTACGGTTTTTCTTGATGAAATTGGGGATATGCCTATGAATATACAGGCTAAAATTTTACGCCTGCTGCAGGAAAGAAAAATTGAACGGCTTGGTGGAGAAGAAACAATTTCTGTGGATGTCCGCATTATTGCTGCCACGAATAAGAATTTGGAAAATGCAATTAAAGAAGGCCAGTTCAGGGAGGACTTATACTTCCGGTTGAAGGTAGTTACCATTGAGCTACCCCCATTAAGAGAGAGAAAAGAAGATATTAAGAGCCTGATATTGTATTACATGGAAAAATATTCCAATGAGCTTAAAATTGATAATCCCGGTATGCAGGCCAAAGTCATGAATTATTTGATTGATTATCAATGGCCTGGCAATATCAGGGAATTGTCAAATATGCTCCAAAAAACACTTATCTTCAACAGGGGGGCTCCGGTTTCTATTCCAGACATAGATCAAATTATAAACAACGCATCAAAAACAACTCAAAAAGATGAAATTGAATTGGAAGAGATCCGGATGTGGGTACGGCAGCTATTATCTAAAAAACCCAAGAAAGCCACTCTTGACAGTTTTGTGGATATAATTTCAAGCATAACAGTTGAAGAAGCCTTGAAGGTGACAAATGGCAACAGATCTCAAGCTGCAAAATTATTAGACATATCCCGGCCCACACTTCATGCGAAAATTGATAAATATCAGATCAGGCTTAAAACGGAAATTTCCGGTTAGTTGTATCCCATGTTGTGTTCAAGCAACTTTTTACATCCTGTAAAAAATTCTGTCATCATCGTCTTTATCTTCAATTTATAGAATGATTTTTATTCGGAAGATATTGCTGTAGCAGCAGCCCTGGCAGCTGTCTAATCTTCTATTTCCCATATATTAATACGTTGCTTCTGCATTGGTATAGTATTTGTATTCTATATTTTTCATGAAGGATAATTGAAACAAAATTCAAGATTTCACTTCAAACATGCTGAGAGAATTACAAAATACAAATCTTAAAAGGAGGCATTATGTCTATACAAAAAATGAAGATGATTATTCCAGTTGCTGTTTTATTTGTGTTTTGGTTTTTACCAATGCCAGATGGCCTGACAGCAAATGCATGGCATTTCCTGGCCATTTTTTTGGCAGTTGTGATCGGTCTCATTGTGGAACCGGTTCCAGCCGCACTGGTTGGTTTTACAGGAATCTCCCTTGTTGCTTCACTTGGGCTGATGGGATCAGGAAAAGAGAATATAAAATGGGCACTGTCAGGTTTTTCCAATACGGTGATATGGCTTATTTTTGCAGCATTCATGTTCGCGATGGGTTATAAAAAAACAGGTCTGGGCAAAAGGCTATCGTTGATCATGATTAAATACATGGGGAAAAATTCACTGGGCTTGGGTTATGCGGTTGCCTTTTCAGATTTAGTTCTGGCGCCATTTATGCCTTCAAACACTGCCAGGAGCGCCGGGACGATATATCCGGTGGCATCTAATATACCGCTTGTTTTTAATTCAACTCCGGATAATGAACCCAGAAAGCTGGGAGCTTATATATCCTGGGTAGCCATTGCAATTACAAGTGTCACCAGTTCAATGTTTCTGACAGCACTTGCCCCTAATCTTCTTGCGGTGGACATGATCGCTCAAGGTACGGATAATGTCATTTCCTGGTCCACTTGGGCCAGTATAATGCTTCCCCTGATGTTTCCATTGTTTCTTGTTACGCCCTGGTTGATTTATGTTGTTTATCCTCCCACCCAGAAAAAATCTCCGGAAGCGCCGGCATGGGCTGTGGAAGAGTTAAAAAAAATGGGTCCAATTGCGGGTAAAGAAATATTAATGGCAGTCCTGGCGGTTATTGCTTTGTTTTTCTGGATATTTGGCAAAAAAATCGGTATTCACTCTACAACCGCTGCAATCGCAGTTGTTTCGGTTATGGTTTTATGCCAGGTAATTAACTGGGATGATGTGATTTCTAACAAGGCAGCGTTTAATGTCTTAATCTGGTTTGCCTCACTTGTCGCTATGGCCTCCGGACTTAAAAAAATCGGTATTTTAGAATGGATAGGAAATAATGCAGAAATGTATCTGGCATCTCTGTCACCTACAATGCTGATCATTTCAATGTTGGTGATGTTCTTTTTACTGCATTACTTTTTTGCAAGCACAACTGCTCATACCACTGCCCTAATGCCTATTTTCCTGGCAATTGCAGTCAAGCTCATTGCACCGGAACAAATCGTTCCCTTCAGTATTCTTCTGGCAGGCAGCCTGGGTTTGATGGGTATTATCACACCTTATGCCACCGGTCCTGCCCCCATGTGGTATGGGGCCGGGTTTATCTCACAAGGTAGGTGGTGGGCATTAGGCGCTATATTCGGTGCGTTGTATCTATCATTTATCATCATTGGTTCTTTGATCTTTATTTGAAAGAAGTTGGGACAAAGAGAGCCTTATGCGGCTCTCTTTGTCTATTGTTAAGGTCTTTGCTTTTGATTGATCCTTAGTCTACTTTCGGGCGATAGTTTAATCGCCAGTCCAGCAGTTCTTTTTCAAAAACTTCCATGACATGTGCCACTTCTTCCTGGCGCAGGAATTTTTTTGTGGCAGCATAGGCGGGAGTACAAAGTTTAAGAAGTTTCTCCGCATAGTCGTATGCAGCTGACATGATGTCTCCGTCTTCTTCCACCAGGTCGTCAACGATCCCTCTCTCAAATGCATCCCGTGGAGAATAAGGCGTTGCGTGGAGTAACACCTCTGTCCAGTATTGATGGGGTATGGATGATCGACAAATCAAGGTAATCCAGCTTGGGATAACCATTTTGTTGGCCACTTCATTGATTTGAATGGTGTAAGGTCCATCCGCTATCATATAACGGTCACAGGCAAATGAAAGGATGGCACCACCGGCAACAGCATGGCCGACATAGGCGGCAATGGTGGGTATGGGAAACTGATAGATTTTTAACATGGTTGTGGAAAACCTTCTTTGAAATTTGATCTGCTCTGTGAGGTCCTGGGTTGGCAGGAGTTTCAGATCAAGACCTGCAGAAAAAATGCCCGGCCGGCTTGTAAAGATCAGGACTGCCGCTTCATCTGTGATTGCCTGGTCCAGGGCCTGGTTGAGTTCGTCGAAAAACTCCCAATTCATGGCATTCACTTTTCCGTCATCTAATGTTATACGGGCAATTTTTTCATCTATCTCATATTTTATTTTGGCCATAATTACCTCTTTCCCATTATATGTTTAACAACATCTATCCATTTAATAACATTGCAGCTCAGCTTGTAGAGATATCAGCCGGCCCCGAGTTTATCAAGAGTTGGATCGCATAATTTCTGTAATCCCATTCTGTAATTTCCTTTTAAAAATCTTATGAAAATAACATGCCTTATTAATGAAAGCGTATTTGCCATATACGCAATTGTTATAGATCGACTGCGCTATATATGATAATTTAGTAAAATTGAATATTTATAAAATCAAGATTTTGGTTGTTTTAATCGAATATTTTTAAAGGGAACTGGTCAAAATGTTTCAATAGAAAGTTAAAAAGGTAAAAAAAGGAGGTCAGGTAATGGGATTACAGGACAAATTGGATGAATACAAAAAAAGTTTTTTAAAAACTGCACCTCCGGAAGCAGTGGCCATAATGCAAAGAGCCACTGAAGACCTTAGAAACTCCGGGATTCTTGACAAGGTTTTAAAGTCTGGGGAGCCTGCTCCAAAATTCTCCCTGCCCGATGAAAGAGGGGGGCTTGTGGAATTGAAGGACTTGTTGGCCAAAGGGCCTGTGGTTATAAGTTTTTACCGGGGACAATGGTGACCTTACTGCAATATGGAGCTGGAAGCTCTTCAGGAAACTGCGGCTGATATCAAAGCTCAGGGTGCCTCGCTGGTGGTCATTTCGCCTCAGCTTGAAAAGTACTCCAAAACGATGGTTAAAAAACAAAAATTTTCTTTTCCACTTTTAAGGGATAAAGATAACCAGGTGGCTACACAATTCGGTCTGACCTTTAAGCTGCCGGACGACCTGGCCGAGCTTTACAGCCAATTCGGAATAGACCTGGTTAGATTTAATGGCAACGATCAGTGGTCTCTGCCCATGGCGGGCCGGTTTGTTTTGGACCAGAGGGGAAATGTGTTCAGTGCCGAGACTAATCCGGACTATACTCAGCGTCCGGAACCGTCGGAAATCGTGGAAATTTTAAAAAAGATAGGGTGAGTAAATTTTTATGGACTTATTCAAAAAAATTAAATTATGGCGGGGGGTTGGTCATGTTCTTAATACCAAGATCGGTTCTTCAATCAGCCATGCTATGGGCCAGCCTGTTAACTGGATAACAAGCCAGGCTGTATCTACAAATAATGATGATATCCCCTGGACACCTTTTAAAAAGCCTCTCAAGGAAAGCTGCCTGGCAATTGTGAGTACTGCGGGGTTTTATCTTGAAGACGATGAACCCTTTGATGTTGACAGTGCACGGGGAGAGGCCGGCTTTCGCACAATTCCTTCGATCATTGCCAAAGAAAAGTTAAAGATTGCACATACTCACTATTCCCATGCCCGTGTGCAGGAAGATATCAATGTGCTTTTTCCTGTTGACCGCCTTCAGGAACTTGTCGAGTCCAAAGTTGTCGGAAAACTGGCAACAAATTTTTACAGCTTTGGATTTGGAGGAGATTTGGTTCAGGAGTTCATTGGCCAACCCGATGGAACCGCCCATAAGCTTGTTCAAAAACTTAAGGCAGATAACGTCGATTGCGTGCTTATGATTCCTGCATGACCACTTTGCAATCGGGCCGGCGGCCTGATCGCACGTGTCCTTGAATCCAAAGGCATCCCAACGGTATCGCTTTCTATAAATCGTCAAATATCAGAGAAACTTTTAGCGCCGCGAACTGTTTTTGTTAAGTTCCCACATGGGGCTTCGTTTGGAGAACCTCACAATCGACTCCAGCAAATGACAATTTTACGTGAGCTTTTGTTGTTATTGCAAACCGCAGACGAACCTGGAATCCTGAAGGATTTACCTTATAAGTGGAGACGTTCTATATACGAAGAAGTGACCTGGGATTCTTTTTCCGTTAATCTGAAAAATTAAATAATACCTGAGCTAAAAAAATAATATGAAACAAACATTAATATCAAAAGAGCAGCTTGAACTATTAACTAAAAAAGCAATAGAGCTTGGAGCAACTTCTTCGGCCATAATATCAACCAGAGAAGTTCAGGTTAAAGATGATCTGGCTGCGTTATGTAATGGAGAATATAGATGTCCCAACTATGGTCTTTCAGGAAGCTGTCCACCCTACGTGGAAGGTCCTGCCGAATTTAGAAAGTGGCAGGAGGAGAGCAAATATTCCATTACCATAAAAATAGAACTGCCGACAGACGTCATGTTCTCTGATGAACGTAAAGGAGTGATGCAGCTGCTTCATCAGATGGTTGCGGCTGTCGAGCAAAAGGCTGTCGAGATCGGTTTTGAAAAATCAAAAGCATTTGCCGGCGGATCATGTAAAAAATTGTTTTGTGAGGATCAGAAAACATGTTGTGTTGTTTCAGAAAGTGAGCCCTGCCGCCATATGGATTCTGCCCGTCCATCCATGTCTGGTTTTGGGATTGATGTTACTCAATTAATGCTGTCTTCAGGATGGTCAGCCCAAAAAGCGGAAAACAATAAAGGATCAGGTAAAGATGCCACAAGTTGGGTCGCAGGTCTTATCATGCTTGCCTGATAATGAATTTGTGACGGATCTGCCTGGACTATGGGTATTGGGCAATTACACGAATTTCAACCCGCGCACCCGGCATTGCCAGTTCGCTGATACCAATGGCAGTCCATGCAGGCCAGGGTTCTGTTAGAACTTCATCTCTGGTCTTCATGAATGCCTGTATGTTTTTGCCCAGATTGACATGATAGCTCGTGTACTCGACAATGTCTTCATAACCGAGTCCGGCTTCTTTGAGGACCTGCCCAACAGACTGCCATGCGTTTCGAAATTCATCTTCCGCACTTTCAGGAAGAGAGTGGTCGGAGTTGGTTCCAATCTGGCCTGAGCAGATCAAAAGCCCGTTGCTTTTGGCAGCCTGTGAAAAGTGGAAATGCTTATAAGCTGATTTTCCTGATTCAGTTATTATGGTTTCAATCGCCATTTTTTCTCCCTTATTGTTATTCGTAAAGTGATCTTGTTTCATCATCCAATGTATCCAGAAAAGCAATTGCTTCTTCCGGTTTTACAGCATGGGCATGACCGTTTTTGTCCTGAATGACAACGCCATTGTTTGTAATCATCTTATAGCGTTCCACGCGAATATTTTTATCCGGATGGCAGATAAACTGGCAGTGGCCGCATGTGAACTCGAGCTTGTTTCCCGGTGTAAGCGGGTGGTAAAGATTGGCGCCAAAATTTTCTTTTGTTCTTTTCCGGTACGCATCTGCCGTTTCAATAATTTGCGGCATGAAATCCTCATCTTTTTCCGGAATTGGAAAACGGGCAGGCGACCACGTCGACCATTTTCCGGAAGGGTGAAGACCTGCAAAACCGCCGCAAACATAGTCACAACGGTTATAAGATTTTCTTTTGGAATAGCTGAATTCCATCCCTCCAAGCATGACTGACGATTTTTTTGATTTGGACATTAAACCGGAGATGCAACTGGATAGACAGATTCTGCATTCATCGCAGTAGTTGTCCTCGGTGGGCAACGGGTCTGTCGGTATTAATTCTGCCTGCGTGACAACTGATCCTAAAATTATTGCCGCGCCATGTGTTTGGCTAATAACATTTCCGGAGAAACCAAAATGGCCGACCCCGGATCGAACGGCAAGGTACCGGTGAGAAATCGGCGGTATTTCAGAATAAACGCTCCCCTTAACATCATTTCGGTATACCGCATTGGCCGTTATTGGTGTTGAAATAAAGCCTTTCATATTAAGATATGATGAAAGTTCAAGGGCAATTCCGCTGGCCATGGTGTTGACCCTGCGATTATTGATGTTAAGAGCTCCCATATCCTCTTTTTTTAAAAAAGAATCTATTGCCTTCTGATCCAGGGGAAGGGCAAAAACAATGGCTGATTTTGCTTCAGGAAGAACGTAAGAAAGATTGGTTGACGGCGGGCCGCCTTCGAGGGTCCGTGTTGTCGCAATTCCCACTGAGACAGCCCCGCCTCCCAATACGAAGTCTTTAACCGTTTGGGTCATTCTCTGTTTTTTGTCCATTTGTATCTCCTTTTGAGATGAGCGTAGATGGCTTTGTTTTATACAACATTATGCCCCGCAAAACAAATCTCTTTCATAAAAGAACACTGTTTTTCTTTAAAGTTGTGGCAGAGGGCAGGATTTAGTATGCTGCTGTCAATTGATGATTTGCAGATAGAAAGGAAGATATGAAAACTCCTGCAGTTAGAAAAGTGATTCCGGCATGACAGAATTTCCAGGCAAAAGCGCAAATCCTTACAATGGGATCATTATCGCCTCCTGCTTCAGTATCCAGGCAGTTGGTGTCGGTGTTTATGTGTCCTATGGCGTTTTTTTTAATCCTTTGATGGAAGAATTCGGCTGGTCAAGGGCTGCCATATCTGGAGCCTCATCTGTTGCTTTTTTTATGATGGGCTTGTTTGGTATCCTCATTGGCAGGCTCAACGATAAATTCGGCCCCAGGATTTTGATGGGTATTGCAGCGCTCTTTTTCGGGCTGGGGTTCTGCAGCATGTCACAGGCGTATAGTCTATGGCAGCTTTATCTGTCATTTGGCATTGTTTTTGGGATAGGGCTCAGTGCAGTGGATGTGATCGCGCTGAGCACCATTGCCAGATGGTTTATAGAAAAACGGGGTAAAGTCACAGGGCTTGTCAAGGTGGGTACCGGGGCAGGGCAGTTTACATTTCCTATTTTGGCAAGTTTTTTAATTGCAGGCTTTGGCTGGAAGAACGCTTCCATATTCATGGGAGCATTTGGTTTTATGGTTCTTTTTATTATTGCCTGGTTTCTCAGGCGCGATCCGGAGTCTTTTGATCGCTTATCCGCTAACAAGCAGGATGAAGGACCCAGACTACAGGAACAGGGTTTTTCATTTTTCAATGCCCTGAAAACAAAGGAACTCTGGTTGATATGCCTGATAAACCTGCTTTTAGTTTTCTGCCTTATGAGTGTCCTTCTCCATATTGTTCCCCATGCCAGAGACATCGGTATTTCTCCCCACAAGGCCGCAGGCGTACTTTCCACCATCGGGGCTGTCAGCATGATGGGGCGGTTTATTTCGGGCATGGCAATTGACCGTGTAGGCAGCAAACAGATTATGTGCACCTGTTTCGGGTTTCTGGCTGTCAGTCTGCTTTGGCTTACAAAAGCAGATGCATTGTGGAAACTGTACGGCTTTGCATGTGTCTATGGAATTGCCCATGGTGGATTCTTTACCGCAATTTCTCCCATTATGGCTGAACTTTTCGGCATCCGGGCTCATGGCTCTTTGTTCGGGATGGTTGTTTTTTTCGGAACAACAGGCGGTGCTTTGGGGCCAATGTTTACCGGCTATTTGTTTGATATGACACAGAGCTATATAATCGCTTTTTGGTTGCTTTTGATTATCAGCGCCATCTCTTTTGCGCTCCTGTTATGTTTAAAAGTCAGGCGGAATGTCTATTAAAAATGTAACTTGTTTTTGTGTTTGAAAATGGAGGGTGTTCATGACCTATAATTTTGATCCGGATAAGTGGTATGAAAACGAACTCTATATGATCCAATCAGAACTGAAAATAGGTGAAATTACTCAAGAGGAATATCAGCACAGGGTAAAGGACTTAGATGAGAAACTTGAAGAAATGTGGAAACGATTAGACGGGAGCTATCAGCTGGATACCTGAACAGAGCGTTGCTGTTCTGCGGTAAAAAATGGGAAATTTAATTTCGGGCATCGGTGTCCGCAAAATAAAAAAGGCTTCAAACTTTTTGAAAACTTGGAAACCCTTGATATTAGCTGGTCGGGATGAGAGGATTTGAACCTCCGGCCCCCTCGTCCCGAACGAGGTGCTCTACCAGACTGAGCCACATCCCGACTGCGAAAGGTGTTATACACAAAAATGAAATAAAAGTCTAACTGAAAATGTTTTCTTTTATAATTGTGGCTTCCCTTCCAGGACCAACTGAAACAATTTTAATTTTTACATCTGAAAGTTCTGCCATTCTTTCAAGGTATTTTTTTGCATTTTCAGGCAGGTCATCAAAATTTGTAATGCCTGAAATATCCTGTTTCCAACCTGGGTGGGATTCATAAACCGGTTTGCATTTTTCCAGAACCTTGATATCCGGCGGGAAATCCTTGATGGTTTTTCCCTCATATTCATATTCGGTACAGATTTTAATTTCATCCAGATCATCAAGAACATCAAGCTTGGTAATGGCCATTCCTGTGAGGGAGTTCAGGCGGGCAGCATTCCTCAGCACAACCATATCCAGCCAGCCACATCTTCTTTTTCTGCCTGTGGTGGCCCCGAATTCCGATCCGGTTTTTTGAATTTTGTCCCCGATATCATCAAAGAGTTCAGTGGGGAAGGGGCCTGCGCCCACTCGTGTGGTATACGCTTTTACAATACCAATGATTTCATTTAAGTTTGCCGGCCCGACACCAGAACCGTTAGCAGCGTTACCGGAAACAACAGAGGAAGAGGTGACAAACGGGTAAGTCCCGTGTTCGATATCCAGATGGGTTCCCTGGGCGCCTTCAAATAAAACGGTTTTGTTTTCTTTAATACCGTCAAACAAAGTGACGGAAACATCTGAGATATAAGGGATCAGGCGGTCTTTTATCTGTTCAATTTGAGAGATGACAGCATCCGGGTTAACAGGATCTGTTTTAAAATAGTGCTCAAGATAGAAGTTCTTTTCTTCAAGAATCTCCCGGACTTTTTCTTTGAAAAAATCAAAATCAAGAAGATCACAGAACCGCATCCCTCTCCTGGTTGCTTTATCTTCATAACACGGCCCTATTCCACGGCCGGTTGTTCCGATTTTTTTATCACCTTTTTTTGCTTCTCGGGCAGCGTCAATTACCCTGTGGTAGGGCATGATGATGTGGGCCCTGTTGCTGATTTTTAATTTTTCCGGTGAAACATCAATGTTATTTGACAGAAGATAGTCAATCTCTTCAAGCAGGACAAACGGATCAACTACAACACCATTACCGATAAAACATTTTTTCTGCTGAATAATACCTGACGGAATAAGGTGGCTGATAATTTCCTTGCCATTGACAACCATTGTGTGGCCAGCATTGTTTCCGCCCTGAAACCGGACAACATAATCCGCATGTTCACTTAACAGGTCAACTATTTTTCCTTTGCCTTCATCTCCCCATTGGGTTCCGACAATTACTGTATTTCCCACTACTTACTCCTTTTATTGATAAAAAACTGTTTTATAAGCATTTTGGCTTTGTCTTCATATATGCCTTGTATAATTTCCGGATGATGGTTCAATCTTGAATCTTCAGCCATGGTGTATAAGGATGCAGCAGCCCCCCATTTTGGATCTCTGGCGCCAAAAACCACTCGTTTGATCCTGGCGTGAATAATGGCTCCCATGCACATGATACAGGGCTCAATGGTGGTATACAGGGTTGCATCAACCAGCCTGTAGTTATTTATGGCTTTAGCAGCCATGCGCATGGCATTGATTTCCGCGTGGCTTGTGGGGTCATTGGTTGATATGGGGCAATTGTAACCATATCCGATGACGAGATTGTTTTTATCTACAATTACAGCGCCGACAGGGACTTCATCTGCATCTGCCGCTTTTTTTGCCTCCTCAATGGCAAGATTCATATAATAGTTATCATCCATAATCCGACCTTTACTTATATAAGTCTTTTTTCTTAAGGTCAAATTAATTTATTATCTATAATGATACGGGATGGCATTGAATCGTTTTAAACTGTTCTGTAAAGCCTGTCTGTATAGATTGGGCCGGTTTGCCGCCTGGCAGTATTTTTCTTATGATTGATCTGGTAATACTGGAGAGACTGCCTGTTTAGTTCCAGGGAAGTCCTGGGTCAGGAGCACTCCTGCTAGAATCAGGGCCGATGCCAGATACTGAATACTGGTAAACCTTTCCCCTAGAATCAGGGAACTCAGCATAAGGGTAAAAATGGGGATGAGATTGATAAAAGCGGTTGCCTGGCTGGCCGGTATTCGGCTTACACCAAAATTATAGAGTCCATAGGCGCCTAATGTGACCCCGGAACCCAGATAGAGAATGGATAACAATGCAGCAGGGTCCAATTGGTCCGGCAGGGTGGTGCCTGGGAAAAAAAGTGCAGGAAAAAAGAAAATAGTCCCTGCAAATGCCTGGGCGAATGTGAGAAAAAGAGGGGAATACCGCTGGGTGAGTTTTTTTAGAACCAGGGCGTAGCCTGTTGCACAGACCATGGCTAAAAATTCAAAAAAATTACCTAAAAGGGGATTGGGACCGTGAATTGAAGCCTCCGAAACAACACTCAACCACAGGGCACCGCCAACTGCTATTGCAAATCCCATGCAGGTTTTCGGAGTGAGATGTTCTTTTAAAATTATCCATGCTCCGATTGCAGTCATCAAAGGCATCATGGATGTAATCATTCCTGCCTGGGCTGCAGACGTATGCACCAGGGCATTTGCCTCAAAAACAAAATAAAGGCAGGGTTCACAAATCACCATGAGAAGAATATATTTGAGATCTTTTATGCGCAGACGCACACCCCTGAATACAAAAGGGAAAAAAACAGCGCAAAGGCTTGCCACAAGCATACGGCCAAAAATAACCACCATGGGATCATAGGTCCGAAATGCGACTTTCAGCATAATAAACGTGCTGGACCAGAGCATCATGGCAAAGACCAGCAGGGTGTATGGTAATATAGGGATGCGATTATTCATCACTCATCCTTTGTGAAATTCAACATGATATCCATTTCCCATTTGCCTGGCTGGATTTAACCACGTTGTGAATGAAACGAACGCCGTATAATCCATCCATTGAATTGGGAAAATATGACGCCAACGGGTCGGGCTTTGTACCTGATCTGCGGGCAGCAATTGCTTCTGCAGCATCGGAATATATATTGGCAAAGCCTTCATGAAATCCCTCCGGGTGACCTGCAACAATACGACAGGAACGTTCTGAAAGGGGCAGGGTGCCGGGGCCGTTGGGGGTCCTGATCTGGGCAGGGCCATTCAGTGGTTTAAAAGTCAACATCTGGGGTAATTCCTGCATCCATTCCAGGGTGCCTTTGGTGCCGCTGACCCGGATGCGCAAACAGTTTTCCACTCCGGCGGCTGCCTGGGTGATCCAGAAGTTACCCCGGGCATTATTGTTAAATCTCAGCAGGGCTCCTGCATAATCATGGACCTGGCGGCCAGGGACGATGCTTCCTACTTCTGCTGCGACCTCTGTTATCTCAAGCCCGGTGATAAACCGTACTAAATTGTGGGCATGAGTACCAATATCACCCATCACTAAAGATGGGCCCCCTCTGGCAGGGTCAAAACGCCAGGGTCTATTGTCATCAGAGAGGGCTTGAATATTTTCATCCGCATTGCCTCCCTGGACATATTCCACCTGAACCAGGCGTATTGTTCCAATCTGCCCATCCATAACCATGGCTTTTGCCTGTCTTACCATGGGATATCCAGTATAGTTGTGCACGAGACAAAAGATTAACCCGGTATCCAGAACTTTTCTGTGCAGGTCTTCAGCATCTTCCAATGTGTTGGTCATGGGTTTGTCGCAAATAACATCAAACCCCCTTGCTAAAGATGCTGCGGCATACTCATAATGGCTATCATTGGGTGTCATGATCGCGATTACATCTGCACCGTCATCCCGATTATTTTCCGCATCCAGCATATCCGTGACACTGGCGAAGACACGTTCTGCAGGAAGCCCAATTTCAAGACCCGATTGCCTGGCTTTTGCAGGGTCTGATGAGAGTACTCCTGCAACCAGTTCGTATCGGTCATCGAGCCTGGAAGCCTGTCGATGCGCGGCCCCGATAAAGGAGCCCGGCCCTCCGCCTATCACAGCTAACCGAAGGCGACGGCCTAAATTTGAAAATATTGGGTTACCCATAAGAACCCAAATATAAAGTCAAATCAAATAAATGCAAGAAATTTTACGAAAATTTTGATATGTTTTTTCTACAAGCCATGCACTCATCTTGTGAGATAATAAATCTCCATTTTTAAAATTTAAGGGGGAGGGGATTATGAAACGAAATATTCAATTTGCTGCATTTGTTTTTTGTCTGCTTGTTTATGGTGTAAGCTATGTCTTTGCAGGCGAAGTTGATTCAGATATTGAATTTTTTCCGATTAAACACGCCACTTTTGTTATTCAATCAAAGGCAGCAACCATTTATGTCGATCCGGTGGGTGATCCGGAAATATTCGATAAGTATTCAAAGCCGGATATTATTTTAATCACTCATACTCACGGTGATCATCTAAGCATAGAAGTTGTGGATGCCGTCAAACAGCCTGATACGCTGATTGTTTGTACAAAGGATGTTCACACGCAGCTCAAGCAGGGAAAAATTCTCAATAATGGAGAAAGTACAGCTCACATGGGAATCAATATCAAAGCAATCCCGGCTTACAATGTAACACCTGAACGCTTGAAATATCACCCTAAAGGCAGGGACAACGGCTACATAGTTTCAATGTCTGATAAAAGGATTTACATATCTGGAGATACTGAAGATATTCCGGAGATGCGGTCCCTGGAAGATATTGATTATGCTTTTGTCTGTATGAATCTACCCTACACCATGACAGAAACCCAGGCGGTATCTGCGGTATTAACCTTTAAGCCAAAGGTTGTGTTTCCCTACCATTACAGGGGAAAAGGCGGATTCAGTGACATTGATAAATTCAAAGCTGCTGTGGAAAAAGAAGGACATACGCAGGTGGAATTTTTGAAATGGTATTAACACTGGGATAAAATTGTGATTGTATAAACAAATCCGGCCATGATAAAAAGACACTGAAGTAAAAAATAAAAAGATGTTGTTCATTTCAATATACAAAGAAAGTAGATGGAAATATGAATTATGTTGTTGGAAATTTAGTTGAGCCCATATTCAGGCCCCCTTCAGAATGGGATGCCTTATTGATCGGTGTGACAAACGGATGTACACACAAATGTACCTTTTGCTCCATGTATCGAACAAAAAAATTCTCCGTACGCAAAGATGTTGAAGAAATAAAGGCGGATATTCGGAAAGCAGCAAAAATGTATGGTGGCAAAGTTCGAAAGATATTTTTTGAAGACGGCAATGCATTTGTTGTAAAATCAGAGCTTCTTATTGAGTTAACCAGGTACTGCCGCCAGAAATTTCCAAATTTGAAAAAAGTCAGCTCCTATGCGCATGCCAAAGATATTGTCAGGAAATCTGATGAGGAATTAAAACGGCTTGCCGAGGCAGGATTTACAATGGTTTATGTGGGAATTGAAAGCGGGGATAACCAGGTTCTAAAAGATTGCAACAAAGGAACGAACCAGGATGAACTTGCACTGGCCGCTCAAAAGTGCCATCAGGCGGGGATTGACTGGTCTGGGATTTTTCTTTTGGGATTAACTGGAAACAACCCTGAAAGAAGCCGCCAGCATGCCATTGAATCTGCAAAGCTAATAAACCGTATGGCACCTGCCATTCCAAGGAAATGGTATATTTCACCCCTTACCCTGGAGGTAACGCCGGGATCTGAAATATGGGCACAGAATGAAGCGAACAGCTTTGAACCCTGCTCAAGTACTCAAATTTTAGAGGAATTGTACACCTTGATAGAACATACGGCAGATGATCTCCAGGGATGCGTGTTCAATACCAATCATGCCTCCAATTATCTGAGCCTGAAAGGAGAGCTGGGAAGAGATAAACAAAAATTTTTAAAAATAGTTGAAACCGGTATTAATGATCCATCCGTCAGGCGGCCGGATTATATGCGCGGATTGTAAAAATCACTGCACCTGGCCTGTGGCAAGGTTGATGGTCAGATTGTTGTCACCGGGGGGCAGATCCGTCCACCAGCCTTCCAGGAGGTCTTCCTGCATCCAGGCAACAAATCGGAGCCAGACGCCGAACCCTTTGGTGTCGATAACGGTTTCCGGAATTTTTTCATCACCGTTAAGATGGGCAGCATAGGCCTTTGCAATCTGGCTGTTGATCAGGTCGTGCTGATCTTCGGCTACACGGTATTTTGCAAGCGAGGTATTTGCCAGTTTTCTTGTTCCTTCAAACACAAAATTGGCAGCATAAGATTCAAAATCTGTTCCCATGGAAGGAATGGCTTTAATAAATCGGCTTGAAACAGAAGCGTTGGAAAACCCTTTGTTGTCCTGGGTAATATCAATGATGCGGTAGGGACATGGGGCTGTGACCAAAGACCCTGTTTCTATGTCAAAAATCCTGTGCGGCGCTTTTCCGTTCTCGAGTTCCACGTCCATCTGTGTCACATCCTGGGCATGAAAATGACCGGTAAATACCAGGCGCACCCCAAATTCTGCCAAAAGGGACGCAAACTTTTCATAATCATCTACTATGTATTGGGAATAAAATTTTTCATTAGCCGGGTAGTGCTCCATGATGCCATGATGCTGAAGCACAATAACTGCTTTGCCTTCTTTTTGTGCGGTCGAAAGCTGCTGCTTAACCCACGCCAGGGTCAGATCTGAAAACGCACCGCCTACAATGGGGTGGTGGTCCGGGCGGTTTTCTTTGTACCTGTTGGAATCCAGTGCAAGCACCCAGAGTCCTGCTGCAGGCTCTGCTATGTAACTCAGGGATGCCGGATCTCTGGCAATGGCTTGCCCATATCCAAATTCCCTGTATATATTTTCAAAATTATCCGGGTGGGTACCTGTTACGGGTATCGTGGCTTTTCCATCATACCGTACACTTTCCGGGTTGTTGAGATCATGATTTCCCGGTACTACAAAAATTTTCTTGCCCGAGTTTTTCAGGGTTTTAAGATGCTCAGCTACGCCTTTATGGCAAACCATTTCTCCATCCTTAGTGAGGTCCCCTGCTACCAGGACAAATTCTGCCGGGTCTTTGGAAATCTGTTCCATGGCAGTCGCAATAATCTCATCACTGAGTTCCAGGAGCTTGCGGTCTTTATTCAGATAGTTTTGAAAGGCTGCGCCTTCGGTTCCCAGCTGGTTGTCATAAAAATGCAGATCTGAAATAACAATAAAGCGGGTGTCCGGATACGTCACATGGGCCACCGGCATTTTTGTTGCTGCAGTGTCTTTTTGAAAAAGGGAACAGGCTGCCATGGTGAGGCAGATAAAAATCAGACAAAGATTCAAAGAGAGCTTTTTCATTTTTATCCTTTGACTCAAAAGGGTTGCTGCTCAAAGAGAATAGGTTATCCAATCCTCCTCCCGGCAGTATGAGATATAAATTTTACACACATTTTGCAGATGCTTCAAGTTATAACTGAAACTCAAGAGCATCTGCATTTTGAATTTTTTTAATGTGATAGATAAATTGTAAATGGAATACAATCTCATGTGAATGGATTGTATGTGGGGGGTGAAAGAAAGTATATAGTTGTCAGAATCGGGTCCGCACAACTTTTAAACGTTTAGGTTCGTTTAGGATTTCCTTTCTTTTTGTTTGCCTCAGCTTGCATTTGAGATTGATGGTCCTCAGCATCTATTTTTTCAATCAGTTTTATCAATTCTCTTTTGCTGTAGGTGTTCTGGGATTTTTGTTTGTTTTTCATACTACTCGTTTGTCTCCTTTTTTTGGGATTTGGCTTTTTCCAGTTTTCGTTGTTTCTTTTCTTCTTTCTTCTTTTTCTTGGCTAATTCTTTTTGCCGTTTTTCCCATGTATAATTGTTTCGAGCTGCGATAGTCACTCCTTTTTGTTTAGTCTCCGGTGAAAATCATAAAGATTTATCGGATATATGGGTTAAATGAAAAAAGGTATACCGGATAAACGGCTTGTCTTGAAAAAGCCAGGTTTCATCATCGATAAGATCGTCATTCTTTTTTCACATTTAAGTAATCAGCATAAACTTCAACGGTAACAGACGGTGTTTGTTTAACAACGAGGTTAACGAGGATAACCTGAAAATAGCCTTTTGACAGGGAATGTGCTCTTACTCGGGTAACAGTGTGTATCATACATGAATGAAAAAAAAATGCAATCAAATAAAAAAGGTTTTCAGTATGACGTTGCCATTTGGGTCTTTGAAATAGTTGATAGGCTTAGCTGGGGGGGGGAATTGACATTGATATAAATATTTGAAATTAAAATAAATTTTTTTAGAGCTTGACTTCCTTTGTTTTTACTGTATGATGATGAGATTGCGCATAACGAAGCGCTGAAGTTTCCTCCTTAAGGTGTATATCTCAAAAAAATCAAGTGGTTTACCCCCCAAAGTTAGAAGCGATTATTTTTATTTTTTATTTTAGGAGAGTGCCAACATGGCAACAGGTATCGTAAAATGGTTTAACGACTCAAAAGGTTTTGGATTCATCGAATTAGAAGACGGTGGGAAAGATGTATTCGTGCATCATTCAGGAATTAATGCAATGGGCTTTAAATCCCTAAATGAAGGGGACCGTGTTTCATTCGAAATCGAAGAAGGACAAAAAGGACCTTCAGCTACAAACGTAACCGTGATGTAGTTGACCGTTTTATTTGCATTAAAAAAAAAGTCATAACAGCGACTTGAAAAAAGCCCCTGAGTGCGTCAGCATTCAGGGGCTTTTTTATATTCTCTCAGCGGTATGTAGAATATTAGGGGACAGATCAAAGCTTTCTCAAGACATGGTAAAGTTTTTTCTAAATTTAGCCGGAGTAATCCCATACAATTCTCTGAATTTACGGTAGAAGTTGCCAATACTTGGAAAACCGCTCTCAAATGCAGCTTCTGCAATGCTTTTTTCAGCTTTTGAAAGTATGGCGCCTGCCTTTTGAAGCCTTCTTATATTCATGTATTCAACAATACTCGTATTTGTATATTTTCTGAATTCTTTAGTAAGAAGGCTCCTCGACATTCCAAATTCAGATGAAATTGTATCAAGATCCAGCTTTTCTTCTAAATGATTGTCTATCCAGGAGCAGATCTCCCTAACATTGTCTGAGTGTCGTCCCTGGTTTTCTATATCTGTATTCCCCTGGCTTTTAAAATGGAGTGCCAGTACAAGCCCGATTCTACTCCAGATAACATCAAGGTCTTTTTTTTCAGTCTCCCCAAGGGAGTCAGGAATTCGTTCCACTAACCCTGGCAATTCTCCGTTTTTTTCATGGTCAGAAAAAACCGCATTCGAATTTTTAATATTTCTCAGCCAAATTGATAATGCGGCAGAAAGGTGAATAGCCGTATCCGCATTAGTGAGGCATAGAATCTTTAAATCTGCCGATTCTCCCTGTCTGAAAAGAAATCTGTGCCTGGCTTCTGGCATTATAAGGATGAAACGACCGCCTTGAAATTCGATATCCCGATTGTCGAAAATTATATTTCCACTCCCTTTCCTGCAGTACAAAAATTCATATACCTCATGGGAGTGCCATCCTGAAGACTCTTCAAGATTCAGTGTCATGCTCCAATACATTATTTGTCCAATCAGGTAATATTTATGGCCAATAAGACAAGACTAAATAAAACCCCTTTTGTTAATATGTTTTTGTATGAAGAAAATATACCTGAAACAATAATTAATCAAGCAGCAATTACAGGAGTAAAAAAAATGAAAGATCAAAATCAATCCTTTGTTCAGTCTTTTAAACAGATGTGGGGTAATTACCCGGAAGTTGCCATGCTTTTGGACAAGAATCATTTTATTGTGGCTGTCAACAAGTTTGCCGAAGATCTGGGTGTCAAACCTGGCATAAATTGTTTTTCCCTGAATCAGACAGATCGGATGTGCAGGCATTGCAAAGCCCCCCTGATGCACAAAGAGGGAAAGGCTCAAAGACTGGTCGGTTTCTACGATGGTAGAGGAGTTGTCGACGGGTATTGGATTCCTGTTGAAGGAAATGACAGTCTTTACGTGCATTTTGGAAACAATATAACAGAATGGGCCGATCCTGACAGATTCCCCCAAATAAAACAAAGTGAAGTTTCTGATAAAAAATAAAAATACCGGTAAGAAAATCGGAATTGATGTAAAACCTCGTGATTTGAGGCCATGTATTAAATTGGAAATATTTATTGGTAAAAATTTGAAAGGGGATTGGGGTCTTTCCACTCCCCCTTCAATAAAAAAGTCAGTACTTATTGGGTTTGCAGAACAATAGCATTTTTTTTATAGACACAATCAACAGTGAGAAAACTTAAAAGAGACTTGCTACCATAACTGCCAGACGATATCATTCCCTTGTTTAGCAGCCCGTGCTTTTTCCATGTGGCGGAGCGATGCAAATTCTCTTTTTAGATTTTCAAAATCAACGGACTCGTCACACTTCTTTAGCAGTGAGTCAGGTGTTAACGGACCTGCCTTGGTTAAAATATCCAGTATTTTTGCCTGTAACGAGGTAAGTTCCTTTATATTCCCAGCATGTTTTTCAAAAGACTTGGCACTGTGAACCGCCCATGGGTCGCATGTCTTTATGGGTGACAGAACCTCCATGTAGCAATCCTCACATAAAATTTGGCCCAGATGTTCTCTTTTTTCTTTTGGNNCGAATTTTTTTTTCGATACCACGGCAGATAAAAATCTGTCAATTGAAAACATTTATACACTTACCACTGGACTGGCTATCATGTTTGAAAAATTGGCAGTAACGCATGGGTAGACAAACAAAAATTAGTTAGTAACTTTTAAACTCGGAATTGAAGCAAAAAGATGAACAAGGAGATATTATGAAGCAAGCACCGGTTTTCGATGAAATTTATAAGCAATACCTCTCTGATGTGTCAGCAATCGATATGAAGCTAATAAACGACAGGCTGGGCATTAATATTGATGGGGATGAGGCGTCTATCCCGTTTTACGGGATTCTGCACAGTGTTTCAGGAAGGGGCGTCATGGATGCAGAGGGGAGGCGACCTATTCATGCGGTTAGTGTCATTTTATGTCAATATCTGCTTTTATGCCCCACCCAGACCCCGCCTGCTGACACCGAGTGGGTCAAGTACCATAGTTTTCCGGATGCAACGCCTTATGCCCAAGGTTTCAGGAATACGGCAGAGCAGCCCATAAGCAAGGCTTTCACCGGGAAGCTGGATGATCTTAAACGTGCTTGTATAGCATTGGGGGGACAGTTGGGAGATGCTCCATTCAGCTGCGATTTGGCCATCAAATTTCCTGTGCTTCCCAAAGTGAATCTATTAATGATATTCAACGATCAGGATGAAGAGTTTTCGGCAGAGTGTTCGATTTTATTCGAGAAGCATGCTGACGCCTATCTGGATATGGAATGCCTGGCCATGCTTGGCATGATATTGGCTACCTGGCTGAAAAACGGATCGGGTTACAGGGATGGAAATATTTAAATGGTATCATCTCTCAGATTTTCTGATTTGAACCAGCTGCCACATATTGTGGTTTTGTGATTTCGATATACCAGTCGGCAGAACCACAAAATTCCCCTGTCCATTCGGGACACATCTCATGACTAAGTTTTTTTTCAGAGTGGTTTTTAGACATATGATTAAATTTGGCTTTTTCCAAGCCAGGCAAGATTATACAAGAAAAAATTATCTCGAATTTTGGTTTATAAAATCAAGCCCGAGTTTTTTTAAGGTTTTCTGAGTTGGAATGCCGTTTTTGTCCCAGCCCCTTAATTTATAATAAACCGGCAGCATTTCTTTGATTTTTACGACGGAATTTTTATTTTCTTTTATTAAGGGCTGTTTGGTAAACCGCTTGGAGAGTTTATCATCTTTTTTTGTAAACCCTTCACGGAGATTAAACATGCGTTCCATTGTATACCCTCTTGCTCCGGCCTGCATCATTTTCCCAAAATCCATCTTCATGCCTGTGGCCTGCATCATGGCTTTTGAATGCGGGAGCATGGGGAGATGAAATTTTTTAAAAATTGGTGGAAGCTTATAGGTCAACCCAATCAGTGGCCATGAATATGTAAGGAAAAATGAAATCAGTTTGGCCATAAAACTGCCGCTAACAACTTTAAAAGCAATTGGCGGAACAAAAGTCCATGAAGTAAAAAGACAATTGCCAAAAGCACTGATGACGGCAAGAAGATCCTGGTCAAGCGCGACCCAGGAAGGCTTTGAACGATAATGGAACTGCTTGAGGTTTACAGGTCCGGTAACTTCAAAATAGACAAGGTACCCTCCGTCAAGGTGGCAGGCACCCCTTGAGGCTGTTGCATATCCAAGGCCATGCCCAACAGAGGCTCTTGGTTCATATGCAGCAAGTTCAAGCCCCTTTGCGTGTGGT
This sequence comes from Desulfobacteraceae bacterium, assembly GCA_033851995.1. GTDB lineage: Bacteria > Desulfobacterota > Desulfobacteria > Desulfobacterales > Desulfobacteraceae > Desulfobacula. Next base: position 63,578 of record JAWSVI010000014.1, read on the forward strand.
GCAAAGTCCTTGCCGCCATATTTTTCGGAAAGGAATTTTACGCCCTTGGAAAGGTCTTTCCCGATGCCCTCTCTGTAGGCCATTTGTTTAAGTGTTTTTGAAATATTTTCTTTTTTGCCGAACGCTATCCCGGACTTCCAGATCCCTTTTTCATTCAGCTCTGCTGCAAATCCCAGAACAGTTCCGGTTGAAATGGAATCCATGCCCAGAAGATCGAGTTCATAATTCCATTGGATAATGGCTTCAAGATCATTAATCAGGAGATTGGAACCTAAAAGGCATAAAATTTCATATTCCGGGCCCTTTTTGTTTTCTCCTTCAATTTTTACAACCCTTCCGCATCGGATCGGGCAGGAGGTGCAGCCGTAATTTTTAACAAGATAATTTTCAGCAAGTGCTTCTCCGCCGATCATGTCGGCATCTTCGTATGAGCCTGTTGAAAAGTTTTTTGTGGGCAGGGCATTTTTTTTTGACAGACCTGTAAGAAAGGCAGCCGTTCCATATTTGGGTGCCTGCAATCCTGTTGCAGGATGAGCTTTCAGCAGTTTAACCCATTTTTTGATGGTTTCTTTGAACGGTTTTTTTTCTTTTAATTGTATTTTGGTGTTTCCGGTCGCAAAAAGTCCCTTCAGGTTTTTAGAGCCCATGACTGCTCCCATTCCGGTTCGGCCGTGACTCCTCTCCTGGGATACAACAGATGCGAACTTGACGCCGTTCTCTCCTGCCGGACCAATAACAAGGCGGCCTCCTTTTCTATTTCCCATGGCTTCCTGTGTTTTCTGCGTGTCAAGTCCCCAGAGGTGGTCGGCATTTTTTATCTTCACCTCATTGTTGATGATCTCAATATAGACTTTCTCTTTTGCCTTTCCGCGGATGATGATTCCGTCATATCCGGCTTTTTTAAGGAAAATGCCAAAGTTGCCGCCGCTGTTGGAATGGCCTATGGCACCGGTAAGGGGGCTTTTTGCAGAAATATCATATCGGCTTGTGGAAGGGGCGCCGGTCCCTGTAAGCGGGGAGGTCATGATGATGATCAGGTTTTCAGGAGAAAGCGGGTCAATCCCTTGGGCCAGTTCATCCCAGAGGATTTTTGTGCTGAGATATCTGCCGCCGATGAAAAGTTCGCGGTCTTTGTCACTGATGGTATAGGTTGAGCATTTTTCAGTTCCAAGATTTATGTCAAGCACCTTGCCCATATATCCGCAATACCTGCTGCTCATTTTTTTCTCCTTTTATGGCATACCTCATTCGGATTCTTTAAATCCAAATACTTTACCAAATAATGATAGTCCTGCAATGAATTTATAGATATAAAAAAAGTCGGACTTTTTCAAGCTAAAAAAAAGCTGTGGTCTGTTTTTGCAGAAACGTAGGGTGAAAAATAAAGATTTGACAATATTTTGCCATTTTATAGGATATTTTGGAGGATCAATATTAATAATAAGTGGCATTTTTAAAATACAACTATTTTGAATATGAATTTGATTTAGTAGAAAAAAATGACAATTATAAAAAAAAGAACAATTCTAACTAACACTCTAATATTAAAGTAATAATTTAATTTTTTCTTCATGATTAAATTTATTTTTAAAGTCGAACAATAATTTTCTTGACATTTACATAGTCCAACTTTATGATTTTGTCATCAAAGGGTTTTTAAACCAATTTCCACATCCCTTTCTCATTGCCCTGAGGCGACGGCATGGGATGTATGCTTCGAATAGTTTGTTTTTATAAAAAAGGAAGAAAGAATATGAAACAGCTATCAGGAAAAGTCGCAGTAGTTACCGGCGCTGCAATGGGTATGGGAAAATGCATTTCAGAACTTCTTCTTAAAGAAGGTTGTCATGTCGCTTTGGTTGATATTAACCAGGATGCCCTTGGGGAAGCAGAAAAGGAATTTTCTCTAAAAGGAACTTGCAAAAGCTATGTCTGCGATATTTCAGATTCAAAGGAAGTCCTGGCGCTTGCCGGTAAGATCGAAACAGATATGGGGAAAGTATCTGTTCTTGTAAATAATGCTGGTATAGTATTTGCCAAAGGGCTTCTTGAAATGCAGGAAGAGCAGATTAAGAAAATACTGGATGTGAATCTGGCCTCAATGTTCTGGACTACAAAAGCTTTTCTGCCTGGAATGATATCAAACAGGGAAGGCCATGTCGTGAATATCGCCTCAGCCGGTGGAATTTTAGCGCTACCAAATCTTGCTGCTTACTGTGCAAGTAAATTTGGTGTAATAGGATTTACGGATTCCATGCGTCAGGAAATGAAAAAAAACAGATATAAAATTGGGTTTACATATGTCTGCCCCAATACGGTTGGGACCGGGATGTTTGAAGGATCAAAAATGGTAACCGGCACTAAGGAGTTAGATCCCTTTGATGTCAGCAGAAAAGTGATTGGTGCAATTAAAAAGAATCAGGCTGCGCTTGCAATCCCTTCAATTCCGGTGAAATTTTTAACGCCTCTATCAAAGCTCATATTACCAGTTAAAGTGATGGATTTTTTAAATCGATTGTTGGGAATGTGGAGCGTTAATGATTCGTGGAAGGGAAGATAGAGAATAAAAAAACAATAAAGGGATCTCGATAATTTAAATTTTTACAGAGTGTCAAGAGGAAAGAAATGGTGAATTCAACAAAAATGGAAGCCCGGAAGAATCAAATACTGAAAGCAGCAGAGCATATTTTTGGACAAAAGGGTTTTCAGGATGCAACCATCTCAGAAATAGCCAAAGAGGCTAAAATTTCAGAGGCATCCATTTATGAGTATTTTTCCACAAAGGAAGGGCTTCTTTTTTCAGTTCCAACAGAAGGTGCTTTTGAACTTTTTGAGTTGATGCAATTTCATCTGAAACTGATTAGAGGGGCAGGGAATAAACTTCGTTCAATTATCTACCTTTTTCTTTCACAATATGAGGAACGACCGGATAATGCCTCCATTATCATGCTTACGTTAAAGCACAATAAAAAATTTCTGAATACAGAAGGTCACCTGGCAATTAAAAAAGGGTTGAAAATTATTAATGAAACCATTGAAGAAGGCGTTAAAACAGGTGAGTTCAGAGATGATATTAATGTGTATCTCATTCGTTCCATCATCATTGGTACCATAGAGCATCTGGTTACAAGCTGGCTCATGACGGGGCGTCCGGAAAGCCTGACAGAATTGGTAGATCCCTTGGTTGATACTGTTATTGAAGGTATCCAGTCAAAAGAGAGATCCGATAACCAGGCCGGTATAATTAAAATACAACTGTGTGGAGACAATAAAGATGATTAACCCGGATAAATTTAATCGGATAAAATATGTCGGGTGGAATTAATCAGTATAAATTAATTGTTCTAAAACCATATATAACAAAGGTGAAAAAGCATGGATGTTATTGAAAGTAAAATTAATGTTAATTCAGAAGAGTACAAGAAAAATTACGAAGACATAACCGCGCTTGTTGATGATCTGAAAAAAGAATTGGACAGATCATGGGACGAAAGATCCGAGAAATCGCGGCAAAGAGAAAAAGAGTCAGGTAAAATTCCTGCAAGGAAAAAACTTGAGCTTCTTCTGGATAAAAACACGCCTTTTCTTGAACTTGGCCCACTTGCAGCTAAAGGTATGTATGACGGCAAAATCCATAAAGCGGGAATTATTATTGGAATAGGGGTTGTTGAAGGCAGAGAAGTGCTTGTGAGCCTGAATGATGCAACAATTAAGGGCGGTTCAATGTATCCGCTTTCGGTAAAAAAATCCATAAGGGCCCAAACCATAGCAATGGAAAACCGCCTGCCTTTCATAAACCTGATGGATTCTGCAGGTGCCTATCTCCCATTGCAATCAGAAATTTTTCCTGATGCCCAAACCGGAGGAAGAGTTTTTTATAATCAGGCCAAGATGTCGAAAATGGGTATTCCCCAGATAGCGGGCGTTATGGGGCTTTGTACAGCAGGCGGTGCTTATGGTGTTGCCATGTGTGATGAGATCGTACATGTTAAAGGCCATGGCGCAATTTTTCTTGGTGGCCCTCCTCTTGTTCTGGCTGCCACAGGCGAAGAAGTAACTGCCAATGAACTTGGCGGGCCTGAGCTTCACTGTTCAGAGTCCGGAGTTTCAGACTACTATGCAGACAGTGATGAAGAGTGTATTGAAACGATTCGTAAAATAGTTAAAAATCTTCCTGAAAATAAGAAATCCAAACTCACAATGACAGAAGTCGAAGAGCCGGCTTACGATCCAAAAGAACTCTATGGTATTGTGGGTACAGATCTTTCAAAACCCTATGACTGCAGAGAAGTGATTGCAAGAATTGTGGATGGCAGCAAGTTTCTTGAATTCAAGGAGATGTTCGGCCCCACACTGGTAACTGGATGGGCGAATATCCACGGATTTCCAGTTGGTATTCTGGCGAACAACGGCGTTCTATTTTCCGACAGTGCTCAAAAAGCCACCCAGTTTATCCAGCTTTGCGATAAAAGAAGAATCCCGCTCCTGTTCCTGCAGAATATTAACGGGTTTATTATCGGCCGGGAATATGAAGCTGGCGGCATAACTAAAAACGGCCACAAAATGGTCAACGCTGTTTCCACAGCAACGGTTCCAAAATTTACCGTTATTGTGGGTGCGTCTTTTGGTGCAGGTAATTATGCAATGTGCGGGAGAGGCTATTCTCCAAGATTCCTGTGGATGTGGCCAAACGCACAAATCGGCGTAATGGGCGGCGCCCAGGCTGCAGACGTATTGATTACCATTACAAATGACCAGAGAAGAAGGGCCGGACAGCCGGAGATGACCCAGGAGGAAATTGATTTTATAAAACAGCCTGTAATTGATAATGCATTAAAAGAAGGTGATGCGTATTACAGTACGTCACAATTGTGGGATGATGGGATAATTGACCCTGCAAAAACAAGAGATGTCTTAGGCCTTGCAATTTCAGCAGCATTAAATGCACCGCTGAGGGATGATGACGCCGGTTTCGGTGTTTTCAGGATGTAATAAAAAAGGCATGCACGAAAATAGTGATTTATTTGCGAATCTTAACAGGGAAATGAAATTATGTTTAAGAAAATTTTAATAGCAAATCGAGGAGAAATTGCCCTTAGGGTAATAAACACCTGTAAGGATATGGGGATTGGAACCGTATCTGTATATTCCGATGCAGATGAAAAGGCCATCCATGTGCTCTCATCTGATGAGGCGGTTTACATTGGTTCTTCAGAACCTTCCGAGAGTTATCTTAATATCGATAAAATTATTAAAGCAGCAAACGATACAAATTCTGAAGCGATCCACCCGGGATATGGATTCCTGGCGGAAAACTATGATTTTGCTCAAAGGTGTGAAAAAGAAGGAATCGTTTTTATTGGGCCGGGCTCAAAAGCCATCAAGGATCTTGGTGATAAAATAACATCAAGAAAAATTATGGTGGAGGGTGGTGTTCCCGTAACTCCAGGGCTTACCAGCACAGAAGCCGATGCTGGAGTAATGGCTCAAGAGGCTCAGAAGGTGGGCTATCCTGTCCTGATAAAGGCCACAGCTGGCGGCGGAGGAAAAGGCATCCGAATCGTAAACAGTCCGGATGAAATGGAAGAAGCCTGTGCTTCCGCATCAAGAGAGGCGTTAAATGCATTTGGAAACGGTGAAATCTATCTTGAAAAGTTTTTTATAAATGCAAGGCATATTGAGTTCCAGATTTTAGCAGATACGTTTGGAAATACGATTCATGTTTTAGAACGGGAATGCTCAATCCAGAGGCGGCATCAAAAAATCATTGAAGAGACGCCTTCAAATGTTTTAACGCCTGAGCTCAGAAAAGAAATGGGTGCTGCGGCAGTTGCAGCAGCAAAAGCCTCTGGTTATGTGAATGCCGGAACTGTTGAATTCCTGCTTGATTCTGATAACAATTTCTATTTTCTTGAAATCAACACCAGGCTCCAGGTGGAGCATCCTGTAACAGAGATGATTACCGGGATTGATCTTGTAAGGCAGCAGTTGGAAATCGCCGCAGGAAATAAGCTTTCTTTAAAACAGGAAGATATTATCGGTCGCGGTCACTCCATTGAGTGCCGAATCTATGCTGAAGATCCTGCCAATGATTTTTTCCCTTCACCAGGAAAAATTGAGTTCCTTAAAGAGCCCAAAGGACCGGGAATCAGAAATGATTGTGGTGTGTATACGGGTTTTGAAGTTCCCGTGGATTATGACCCTATTATTTCAAAACTTGTGGTTCATGCCGAAACCCGTGAGTATGCAATTGATAAGATGCTGAAGGCCCTGAAAGAGTATATTATTCTTGGTGTCCGCTCCCCCATTGATTTTCTTATTGATGTGCTGGAATCAGAACCCTTTTCAAAAGGTGATGTGTACACCAATTTTATAGAAACGCATTTTTCAGACTGGGAAGAAAATCCCGATGAGTTGGATATTGCAAGAATTGCCTATGTTGTGGATGAAATGTGCAACCGGAATATGAAAACAGGTCTTTCTGTTACGCAGAAGGTTCAAACTCCATTTAACACTTTAGGAAACTGGAGACTTTAGGTCATAAAGGGGGAAAAATGGAATACAAGCTTACCATACAGGAAAATACACTACCTGTTGAAATAGACAGCACAGATGAAAACAAAGTCACTGCAAAAATTGAAGACAGGGAATATGATTTAAAATATTCCCTGATCTCGGAAAATGAACTGCATCTCATGGTGAACGGCAAAAGTGTAAATGTTTATGTCTCTAAAAACAGCAGCGGCAAAACAATTATGCTTGAGGGCAAAACCTATCAGATAGAGGATGCGGACAATGTTTCCAAAGGGCCGAAAAAGCGAAAAGGCGTTGACGGCCCGACAACTGTTACACCCCACATGCCTGCCGTGGTTATAGCCGTCAGCGTGAAAGAAGGTGACAGGGTTGAGAAAGGCCAGGGGGTTGTTGTTGTTTCTGCAATGAAAATGGAAACCACGCTCACCGCGCCCTATACCGGTGTTGTAACCGGGGTGAATGTTGCAGAAAATGACAAGGTGATGCCTGGAGAAATCCTTGTTGACATAGAAGAAGTTAAAGCTGAGGAAGTTTCTGAACTGGAAAATTAAAAAATATAAAAGGAAAATCAGAAGAAATTACTGGGAAAAACAGGTCAAATATGGAGGATAATTAAATGCCGGATCTTTTATATGAAGTAAAAGACAATGTCGCTTATATTACCATAAACAGAGAGGCAAACAGGAACTCAATCAGCATCGAAGCTGTTACACTCTTCCTTGAAAATCTTGATACAGCTGAAAAGGACAATAATGTGCGAGTGGTTTGCGTAAGCGGAGCCGGGGAGAGAGTCTTTTGTTCGGGTGCGGATCTTGGCAGCGGCGTCACTGAAAACAGCGGCGAAGAAAACCCTGCATTCAAAAATTATGCAAAACTTTTAACCAGGATTGCGAAATTCCCCAAACCAACTCTTGCAAAGATAAACGGGCATTGCATGGCAGGTGGAACCGGTTTCATGCTGGCCTGTGACATTGTTATCGCAAAAGATGATGCAAAATTCGGAACTCCTGAAGTGAATGTGGGCCTTTTCCCAATGATGATAGGCGCTTTGATTTTCAGGAATGTTTTAAGAAAAAAAGCCATGGAAATGATTCTTCTCGGGGAGAAACTTACCGCCAAAGAGGCCCTTGAAATGGGTATGATTACAAGAGTTGTCCCTGGCGATCAGCTCGAACCTGAAGTACAGAAAGTGCTGAATACAATTACATCAAAAAGCCCCATTGGTCTTCGACTTGGAAAAGAAGCCTATCGAGATATTGAAACCATGGACTTAGAAGAATCTATTGATTTTTTGTCAGGAAAATTGATCGAAGTTGCCGGTACTGAAGATGCGATAGAAGGTATTAGCGCATTTCTTGAAAAGCGTGCACCGGAGTTTAAAGGCAAATAACATTTAAAAAAACTTGCAGCTGTTCATACAGCGGTTGGGAGAAAAAAGATGTCTGAAATACTTAAAGTGGCGAACTGCAGCGGTTATCTGGGGGATAAGCTTTCTGCTGCAAAAGAACTTGTTGAAGGCGGAGAAATCCATGTGCTTACCGGCGATTATCTTGCTGAGCTGACAATGGCGCTTCTTTTCAGGATGAAAATGAAAGCACCGGAAAAAGGATATGCCACATCATTTTTAAAACAGATGAACGATGTAATGGGCCCCTGTCTTGATAAAAATATTAAAATTGTCGCCAATGCAGGAGGCCTTAACCCAAAGGGACTTGCAGCGGAACTTGAAAATATTGCCTCAGAGCTGGGTATCCATCCAAAAATTGCCTACATCGAAGGAGATGATCTTCTGCCCAGAATCGCAGACCTGCAGGAGCAGGGAGAGCAGTTTCTGCATCTTGATAAAGGGGTCAGTCTGAAAAAAGCCGGTGCCATGCCTATTACAGCCAATGCGTATTTGGGCGGCTGGGGAATTACAAAAGCCCTCAGCGAAGGCGCTGATATTGTTATTGGAGGAAGGCTTGCCGATGCTGCTCTTGTTTCCGGCCCATGTGCATGGAAGTTTGGATGGAAGGAAAACGACTGGGATAAGCTGGCAGGCGCATATGCTGCCGGGCATATTATCGAGTGCGGCACCCAGGCCACAGGCGGGAATTACTCTTTTATCGAGGAAGTCCCTGATTTTAAAAACATGGGGTATCCCATTGCTGAAATGCATGGGGATGGATCATTTGTTATTACCAAACATGAAGGAACCGGAGGGCTGGTATCGGTTGGAACAGTGACTGCTCAGCTGATGTATGAAATCCGGCAGCCGGCTTATTTAACGCCGGATGTTAAAGCCAGATTTGATACGATCAAGATAGAACAGGACGGCAAAGACCGTGTGGCGATTAATGGGGTCAAGGGAGAGCCGCCTACGGATTCTGCCAAGGTATGTATTAATAATTTTTATGGTTACCGAAACTCTTTAACCGCAGTTATTACCGGGCTGGATATCGAAAAAAAAGCAAAAATTGTTGAAGATACATTGTTCTACAACCTGGGGGGCAAAGAGCAGTTTGCAAATGCAGATGTACAGTTGATAAGGATAGATAAAGAAAATCCACAGCATAATGATGAAGCATCTGCTCACTTGAAAATTTCACTCATGGACCCTGATCAGAAAAAAGTTGGTAAAAAGTTTTCCAGCAAATTAATTGATATGGCACTTTCCAGTATACCCGGCTTTACATTAACCACCCCTCCGGCAAACGGTACACCTGCACTTCAGCATTGGCCCACACTGGTCAGTAATAAATTTTTAGAGCAGAAAATAGTTATGGACAGTAATGAATTTTTGCTAAAACCAACCGGATCATACCCAGATGTTGCAGACATTGAGCCTTGCCAGATCCAAACGGTTGAAGTTGCTTCCGGGAACATGAAAGAGATCTATTTTGGAGAGCTTTTTGCAACACGCTCCGGAGATAAGGGTGGAAATGCAAACCTTGGTGTCTGGGCAAAAACTATTGAAGCTTACTCATTTTTAAATGATTTTCTCACAAAGGATAAACTTAAAGAACTTCTCCCTGATATGGCGGAGTTTGAAATTGAAAAATATGATTTCCCCAATTTGTTTGCAGTGAATTTTTACATAAAGGGCGTTCTGGGGGAAGGTGTTGCAGCCTCGTTCAGAAACGATCCCCAGGCTAAAACACTGGGGGAATATCTAAGAGCAAAAAAAATAAACGTGCCGGAAAGTATCGCACCGTAGTTTAAGCATAAGGGAAAAGATAAAGCGGGCAGGGAATCGTCCTGCGGGTTAAATATTTTACAAAGGAGAGGACTCGGTAATGGGAAACGATATCTATTTTACGAAAGAACACAATCAGGTAAGGCGTGCAATAAGGGACTTTGTTCAAAAAGAGATCAATCCGTATGTTGATGAATGGGAAGAAGCAGGGATTGCACCCCTGAAAGATATATTTAAAAAAATGGGTGACCTGGGTTTTCTTGGTATAAGATATGATGAAAAATATGGTGGAATGGGCCTTGATTACTGGTATGAATTGATATTTTTAGAAGAGATAGCACACATTACCTGTGGAGGGATTCCCATGGCAATGGCTGTTCAAACCAATATGGCAACCCCTGCCATTGACGAGTTCGGGTCTGAATATCTTAAAGAAAAATATCTTATGCCTGCAATTAAAGGAGATATGGTTGCAGGTATTGCTGTTACGGAACCGGATGCAGGCTCTGATGTTGCCGCACTTAAATCTTTTGCAAAAAAAGAGGGAGACTACTACATTTTAAACGGTTCAAAAACCTATATCACGAACGGCACTCAGGCTGATTTTCTTACACTTCTTGCAAGGACAAGTGATGACCCCGGATACCACAGCTTCAGTTTGTTTGTTGTTCCCACGGATCTTGAGGGATTTCAGGTCAGTAAAAAGTTGGATAAACTTGGCATGAGAAGCAGCGATACTGCTGAACTTTATTTTGACAATATGAAAATTCCTGCCGAAAATCTTATTGGAAATGAGGGAGAAGGATTTGTCCAGCAGATGATGCAGTTTCAGCATGAAAGATTTTCCGCACTTCCAACAGGCTACATCGGTGTTGTTGATATCATCAATGAGACGATTGAGTACCTTAAAGGCAGAATTGTTTTCGGGAAACCCCTGATGGCAAAGCAAGTGTTAAGGCACCGAATCGCACAATGGCTTGCAGAAGCAGAAGCACTGAAAAGTCTTACCTATCATATTGTTCAAATGAAAATGAAGGGACAGGATGTTACAAAAGAGATTTCCATGGGTAAACTTTTATCCGGCGATCTTATAAATAAAGTGGCGGACGGATGCCTTCAGATGCATGGCGGTATGGGATTTATGAATGAAATGAGAGTTTCAAGATTTTTCAGGGATGCCAAGCTCATTTCCATTGGAGGTGGTGCAAGCGAAGTAATGTGTGAAATTATTTCCAAAACATCCGGGATGTAAAGAAAAGGGTTATAAAGAAAATTGATAGCAAGTTAATGCCGTCAGGGAGTATAAAAATATGAAGGATTTATGCAGGGAACTGGCTGATGAACATGCAGCCCTTGATGAAATTGTTAAGGATTTAAGCGATTCAAAATGGGATACGGTGACGCCTTTTTACGACTGGACCATCAGGGATGAAATCTGCCATATCGCTTACTTTGATGATAAAGCAAACCTTGCCGCAACAAATCCGGATGGTTTTCATAAAGACATGGAAAAGATTTTTGAGGGAATTACCTCTGTTGATGATTTTCTTGTAAAAGCTGTAGCTGACCTGGTAAAGCTGCCTTCCAGAGAGTTGATGGCGTTCTGGGTCAATGAAAGAACTAAAATGATAAAGACATTTGAAGTTCTTGGCTCTGAAGATCAAATTCCCTGGTACGGCCCTCCCATGACGGCTGAATCCTTTGTTATCGCAAGGATAATGGAAACCTGGGCTCATGGGCAGGATGTTGCGGATGCAATCGGTTTTAAAAGAGAAGCAACTGAGCGCTTAAGGCATATCGCGCATCTTGGGGTTAAAACCTTTGGCTGGTCATTTAAAAACAGGGGGCTTGAAAAGCCTGCCCAAAAAGTCCGTGTGGAACTTGAAAGTCCGGCAGGGGAGACATGGTTGTGGAATGAAGATTGTACTGAAAATACAATTACAGGCAGTGCCGAAGATTTCTGCCTGGTTGTTGCTCAAAGAAGACATATTGACGATACCAAACTGATAACCAATGGTGACATCGCGCAAGAATGGATGAGCCTGGCCCAGGTGTTTGCAGGGCCACCTGAAAAAGGTCCTGAAGCTGGGAAGTTTAAATAATTATACTGATTTTTTTACTTTAATATATCTGGTTTTGCATATCGGAAAGGGAGTTAAAAATGGGCTATGATATGGGCTATAGTGGAGAGTATCAAAAATATTTTACAAAAGAACACGATCTTGTTCGCGGGTCAATAAGAGAATTTATTAAAAAAGAGGTGCTGCCCAACATAGATGAGTGGGAAGAGAAAGGAGAATTTCCAAAAGAGATATATCAAAAAGCAGGTGATGTGGGGATTTTAGGGATAGGATATCCTGAAGAATGCGGCGGAACTCCAGGCGATCTGTTTATGAAGGTTGTTGCTGGAGAAGAGCTGATGCGCTCAACATCTGGCGGGTTTGTTTCTGGAATCGGCTCCCTTGATATTGCCATCCCTCTAATTGTCAGAAAAGGGACAAATGAGCAGATCGATAAATTTGTCAAACCTGTGATCGCGGGAGAAAAAATAGCAGCACTTGGTATCACTGAGCCGGGTGGAGGATCTGATGTTGCCAATATAAAAACTACTGCAGTGCGTGAGGGCGATTACTATATTGTCAACGGCAGTAAAACATTCATCACAAGCGGTGTCCGGGGAGATCAATTAACGGCTGCAGTGAAAACGGGTGAAGATAATGCGCATGGTATCAGTATGCTGATTATTGAATCGGACACTCCCGGGTATTCTGTTTCAAATAAATTAAAGAAGACAGGATGGTGGGCATCAGATACAGCAGAAATTTATTTTGATAACTGCAGGGTTCCGGTTTCCAACCTTATTGGCGAAGAGAATATGGGATTTTACTATATCATGGAGAATTTTCAGAGCGAGCGCCTTCAGATTTGTGTGATGGCATATATGACTGCACAGCTTGCCCTTGAGGAGGCCATGAAATATGTCAAAGAGAGAAAAGCTTTTGGAAAGACTTTAAATGGATTCCAGGTAACCCGCCATAAACTGGTGGACATGGCAACACAGGTGGAAGTTGCCCGTGAGTTTACCTACAGGATTGCCGCAAAAATCAACAGTGGGGAAAATATGGTGAAAGAGATTTCCATGGCCAAAAATTTTGCCTGTTCTGTCAGCGATAAAGTGACTTTTGATGCGGTTCAAATTTTTGGAGGATATGGATATATGAGGGAAACGGTTGTGGAAAGGCTTGCAAGGGATAACAGGATCCTTTCCATAGGAGGCGGAACCACAGAAATTATGAAGGAGATTATTTCTAAACTCATGTAGCCTGAACGTATTTTGTACTGCTATCGAGCTTGGCGAAGCTTTTTTTTATAAAAAACAGACTGTTACATTTTTTTAATATGCCGTTAATAATCACTTAAGGAGTTTTTATTAAAATGGAAAAAACAATTAATGAAGTATTCAGAAACCAGGCAGCAAAATTCAGGGACAAGATAGCAGTAGAAAAAAAGATGAATGGAAAATGGGAGCAGGCCACCTGGAGTGAATATTATGCCAAATCCCGTGCAGTAGGACTTGCACTGGCAGATGCAGGCGTAAAAAAGGGGGATCGGGTTGCGCTGCTTTCTGAAAACAGGTTGGAGTGGCTTTTTTCTGATATGGGAACGCTCGGCATAGGCGGCGTCCTCGTGCCGGTTTATACAACATTAACTGCCGAAGAAGTGGAATATATTGTAGAAAACTCTGAATCAAAAGTGCTCATTGTCGAAAATCAAGATCAGCTGGACAAAGCCCTTCAGTTTGAGAATAAAGTTAAAACCCTTGAAAAGATCGTTATCATTGAAACTTCGGACAAATACGAATCCGGATCAAAAATAATTTCATTTGAAGAATTGCTCTTAAAGGGAAACCAGGAATACGCAAAATCAGATCAACTTTTTTTGAATCTCTCAAATGACGTCAAACCGCAAAATATAGCGACTATTGTGTATACTTCCGGAACCACCGGCCTTCCTAAAGGGGCGATGATTTCTCATAAAAATATAATGGCTGTGATAAGCTCAATTAAAAAAATCGAACCTACCTTTGTCCATGAAAATGATCAAAGTGTCCCATTTCTACCTTTAAGCCATGTGTTTGAGAGGGTTGCCGGTCATTTTTACGGCATGTACGCAGGCATTACATCTTCATATGCCGGAAGCATTGAGACATTTGCCACTGATATCAAAGAAAAAAAGCCGACAGTTGTTCTGGCAGTTCCAAGAGTCTGCGAAAAAGTTTACCAGAAAATAATCATGCAGGTGGGTGAACAGTCTGCTTTGAAACAGAAAATATTTTACTGGGGCTATAAGATTGGCCTTAAAAGAAGTGAGCTAAAGGAGATGAAGAAAAAAATACCTCTCCTGATGGAGCTGAAATATAAAATTGCCTATTTTATGATTTTTAAAAAACTGTCAGAAGCGCTTGGCGGAAGAGTCCGCTGGATGACAGCATCAGGCGCTCCGACATCCAAAGAGATTATTCAGTTTTTTAATGCGGCAGGGATCATGGTTATTGAAGGTTACGGCATGACAGAGTGCTGCGCTCCTGCAACTCTGAGCGGTTTATATGATTACAGGATCGGAACGGTTGGAAAGGCCCTGCCGGATGTTGAAGTTAAACTTGCCGATGACGGTGAAATCCTGATCAAAGGGGATAATGTGTTTGCCGGCTACTGGAAAATGGAACAAAAAACCAAAGAGGCCTTCACAGAAGATGGGTATTTAATGAGTGGTGATATTGGAGAATTTAAAGATGGGTTCCTTTCGATTACAGACAGGAAAAAAGATCTCATCATCACATCTGGCGGAAAAAATGTAGCACCCCAGAAAATTGAAGGACTGTTTTTATCTGACCCCCTGTTTTTAAACTTTGTGGTAATTGGAGAAAAGAAAAAATTTCTCAGCGCCCTTGTAAATATAAACCTTGAGCATGCTGCGATACTGGCAGAAAAGAGCAATATTGATTTTGAAGCACCACAAGAACTGCTTAAAAATAAAGCTTTCTTGTCTGTCATTGATGAACATGTTGCTGAAAGAAACTCTTTTCTTGCCCGTTATGAAACCATAAAGAAATATAGAATCCTTGAAAATGAATTTTCCCAGGAAACCGGTGAACTGACAGCTTCACTTAAGCTTAAAAGAGCTGTGATCTACGACAGATATGCGGATATTATCGCACAGATGTACCAGGATTAGAAATAGACAATTTAAAACGCCTCACCTTTATAATCGGCCGGTAAGAAGGGCCGGCGGGGTATTATTTTAAAAAATAGGGGGCGGGATCAGGCGGGGTAGAACTTGCAACAAAAAAAACTCGCTACATAAATAGACATAGTCAACACCTGAAAATAATATAGTAAAAAAAATAAGAACTATCTTTTTATTAGCCAAACCATAGACAATCACCCAAGACCTTTAAAAACCGTTTTTCATTCCGCCAGGGTCTAATTTGAATTTGCCAGAAGTTTGATCGGCTTTGACTTCATGACTTTGCCAGAGGCCACAAGGGCTGTGGCCATACAGATGCCGGTGGTCAGGCACAAGATAAAAAAGGACAGCCCCGGGTGTATCTGCCAGAGACGGTCAAAAAAATACCAGGACACTGCCCAGGAAAAAGCATAACTTAAAACAATGGCAAACAGGGCTGCGGTAAACCCTATGAATCCAAATTCCAGCAAAGTGATGGCCTGGATTTCCCGATATGTGGACCCCAGTATTTTTAACAGGTTGATTTGATTTTCGTTTTTCCAGGCCTCGTGACGGGCAATGGAAAAAATGGAGATCAGGCCGGCGGCAATTGCCAGCCAAGCCATGAACCGGATAGACAGCGACAGCTTGTTGGTGATGCCAAGCAGGGTTCCCGCCATCTGGGTAACGTCAATAATCGAAACATTGGGAAAGACATCAACGATTTTATTCTTTAACGCCTGTCTTTTGTGCATCGGCACCCCGGAGACTGCTGCCAGAAATGTTTTGGGGGCATCATTTAAAACACCGTTCTGAAAAAGCAGAAAAAAATTGGGCTGAAAACTGTTCCATCGAATTTTTCTTAAGTTTTTCACCCGCCCTTCAAACCGGATTCCCTGGATTTCAAAACCGAGCAAATCCTCTATTTGAATACCATATCGCTCGGCAAACGACTGCTCAACAGAAATCTCAAACGGGATATCTGACTCATAATCCCAGGATGCTGTAGATAAAGGGCTTCCCTGAACAATGGTTTCCGACACATCCAGATTTCGGCGATAGGAGAAATTAAACTCCAACCGTCTACCCCGGGGTCGGGCCGATGATTGCCGGATCTGTTCATGAAAGGGCTGCTGATTCTTTGTTAAAATCCGCCCCCGGACCATCGGGGACAGATTGACAAGCTCGCCTTCTTGTTCGCGCATAAATTCAATAAAGGACGCGTGTTGTTCTTCCTGGATATCCACCAGAAAAAAAACCGGTATTTTCAAGCCTTCGGGCTGGATGATTTCGTTTTGCAGTCCCTTTTGCACCTGGGGAATAAGGGAAATTAAAAAAACCCCCATGGCAATAGTGACAAAGCAGGAGAGCGATGCCCACTTATTTCGAAACAAGTTCCGAAAGGCAATTTTCGCCACGGTGATCCGGGTGTTGGAAAACCTGCGGCAGGCAGAAAAAAGCAACCCGCCAATAAGGGATAAAATGGCCAGGGCAATGGCAAAGCCGGCAACAAAAATTCCCCCGTTTTTTACAGAGTCGGCGGCAAAAATAGAGATCAGCAAAAACGCGACTAGACCGGGCAGGGTACTTGTCGCCTGTTTCAGAATTTGTCCTGGCTTTTTTTTACCCCCTGCCGGTGTTCCGCGAAGGAGTATCAGAGGCTTTATTCCAAAAATACGGACAAAAACAGGAAAGCAGAAAATCAGGCTGCCCATCGTGCCCAGGCCAAAGGCCAGAAAAATGGTGACAGGATCGGTTGTCAGATTAACCTGATCCGGAATCAGGCCCTGAAAAATAACAGGGAATACCGGAACAAGAACCAGGGAAATAAATATGGCTATTACTGAGGCCAGGGCGCCCAGAATCATGAGCTGAAAACTGATATACAGCCAGATTTCCCTGTGCCGTGCACCAATGCTCATCAACACGGCAATCTCCCGCTGCTTGATGTTTAAATATCCCCGAAACAAATAGGCTGTGGCAATGCCGGCCAGAAACAAGGTCACCACACTGACCAGCCCCATATACCCGGTAAAATATCCAGTCAGCCGGCCCAGCCCCCGGTTGACATCCCGGCTGTCATAGACGTTTACCCGCTGCTGCCCGGGATAGGCTGCGGCAAATTCCTGCCGGAGATTTTTAACCAGCAAAGGAATATTGGTCCCTGGATTAAACCTGTAATACCGGGAATACCAGATCCGGCTGCCAAACTGAATCAAACCGGTACCGGAAAGCTGGTCGATCCCCATATAGATCTTGGGCGCCAGTTCCACAGAAGTCAGTGATCTGTCCGGATCCACAGCAAAATAATCGAGCACCGTAAACATTTTTGTGCCCAGTTTCAGCACCGAGGCGTTATCTTTTATACCACCAAGACCTAAAGCATAGGCGGTATCCCGGGTCATAAACACACCAGGAGCCTTTTGGATACTCTTGGTAGAGGATCCTTTTTCAAGTGAGAATTGACCATACAGGGGATAATCATTATCAACCGCCATCACCCGAATCAGGCGGGCATTGGCCCCGGCCCTGACCATGGTGTAAAAACTGATCAAGCGGGCGTGGCTCTTTTGATCTCCAAGCACCCGGTCAACCCGTGCAAGGTCCACAGGTTCCAAGGCTGAATTGGAAGACAGCACCAGATCCGCGGTTAATATTTGCTTTAAATTATCATCCAGATGGTGATTCAAAGATCTGCCGAACGAATGGATGGAAATAAATCCTGCAAGGCCCAGCGAAAGGTTCAATATAAAGAATAGGGCAAACCCCCTGTTTTTGATCAGCTCATTAAATCCCAGGCGTATCCAGAGCATCAGACATGGGTCCCCTGGTCAAGCCGTCCCTGCTCAAGCCGGCTGGTCTTCTGACACTGGCCAGCCAAATCCGGGTTGTGGGTCACCAGAATCAGGGTTTTCTTTTCTTTTTCAACCAGATCAAACAACAGTCGGGCAATTTTTTCACCGGTCCGGGTATCCAGATTGCCGGTGGGTTCATCAGCCAGAAGCAGGGCAGGCTTGATAATCAAAGCCCTGGCAATGGCCACCCGCTGACATTCTCCGCCGCTGAGCTGGCCGGGCAGGTGGTGCTGACGGTCTTGCAAGCCGATCTGTTCGAGCATCTCATTCACACGGTCTGTAATCTGCGGCTGCTTGAGGATTTCCAACGGCAGGCTGATATTTTCACTGGCAGACAAATGGGGCATCAGGTGAAACTGCTGGAAAACAATCCCGATCTTCATGGCCCTGTAACGGGCGAGCTGATCCTCCTTCATGCGGCACAAATCCTCTCCGTCAAGAAAGATCTGACCAGTATCCGGACTGTCCAGCCCGGCAATGAGAGAAAGCAGGGTGGTTTTACCACTTCCTGACTGACCGGTAATGGCATTGGTCTGGCCGATATCAAGGCTGAAATTGACCTGATTTAATACCTCGATCCTTCCGGATCGGGGCAAATGAAAGGATTTACAAATATTATTCAGTTCAAGGATCATAGCTGCCCTGCCAGAAAGTCAAACACCGTGGTTGCAATAATTTTATGGCCTTCAGGATTCGGGTGAATACCGTCTGCCTGGTTCAAGGACGCCTTGCCAGCCACATTGTTCAATAAAAACGGAATAAACGGCAGGTCATGTTTGCTGGCAAGGAATACAAAGGATGCTTCAAAGGCTTTGGCATATTCCATCCCGTAATTGGGAGGAAGCTTCATGCCGGCCAGGATGACCTTTATGCTATTTTTCTTTGCCAGGAGAATGGCTTTTTCAAGATTCCGGGTCATCTGCTCAGTGGACAACCCCCGCAGCCCGTCATTGGCTCCCAAAGCCAGAATAAGAATATCCGGACGGGTTCTTAAAAACCATTTGAGCCGGGAAGATGCCCCTGCAGTCGTCGACCCGCTGATGCTGCCATTTGTAATTTTGACTGTATCAAAGCCCTTTTGACTGAGCCGTTCTTGAACCAGGAAAGGAAAGGCCTGTTCCGGTTCCACACCAAGGCCGACTGAAAGCGAATCCCCAAGGATTAAAACCGTCACAATGCGGTCTTGAGCAAGCAGGGAGGGGACGATTCCCGCCCCGGATAAAACCATGGGGATCAACACAAGTGATGCAATAAAAAAGAGAATGGATTTTTTCACAATGATAAAGCCTCTGCTCTTTTTGTGTGTCTGGTTGCCTGTTGTTTAATATGGTTCTTTTAATTGGTTGTGTAAACCCCCTTATTTATTTATGCGCCTGTTCCCTGCAGGAGGTCATTCTGTTCCGGAACAAATAGAGCGATCGTTCGTTTTATTTATTGACACCCCCCCCCTGCTTTATTACCAACAGATAAAACAGATAGGAACTTGCTTTTAGTTAACCAAACCATAAAGAATTCTCCACGTTCTGAAATATTACCCCTCTGCTGATACAATATATAGTACCTGTATCAGCAGAGGGGTAATGTGACAAGAAAATCTCAACTTCAATAGTCAACAACCGGAATTTGAGACCCCTGGCACGAAGTGAAGCTTTAGCGCTATCATAACAAACCAATTCAGGGATATGCTCGAATTCAGGTTCTGGCAGAATTATCGACAAGTATCCAGGTACTTCTTTTCACCCACCATAGACGGGTGCTGGAGTTGGCAAATAGCTGTAATGAAGAGTCTAAAATTTTCCAACACTCACTCTCTTGACGAATTGATAATATTTCTATGTGTTTGGAGCAAAACCCTAATTTTTTAGACGGTGACTAATTTGACGAAAAAGAAAAAAAATATTTCAGAAGTTGTTAACAAAACAAACGAAAGAATCAATTAGGCGAACAAGCCAGTGAGTTAAACATTGTGTGGTTATTACACAAAAACCTAAAAACAAAAAAACCCAATAACCTAAAAATTGTTTGACATAATAACCTAAAAGTAATAAAACTTAATAACCTAAAAATAACACACTACATATAGGTCAATAATGCCGACACTACAAGATAAGCTTGCAGAATCTCTCGCTGTTCTGAAAAAACTACAGGACGAAGGTATTGTTGCAATCCAAACAAAAAGCATAACACGAACTCACCGGGAACGTCTTGTCAAAAACGGATTCATCAAAGAAGTGATGAAAGGATGGTATATTCCAGCCAGCCCTGAAGAGCAGACTGGAGAAAGCACGGCCTGGTATGCATCATTTTGGGGCTTTTGTGGTGATTACCTTAAATCAAGGTTTGGCAATCAATGGTGTCTTTCCCCTGAACAATCATTGAGTATTCATAGCGGGAACTGGAACGTGCCGAATCAACTTCTTGTCCGCACTCCAAAAGGCGGGAACAAGCCAATCTCTCTTCTTCATGAAACATCGATAATGGATGTTCGCCTGAAACTGCCGGACAGGAATGATATGGAAATCAAGGAAAACATACGGGTGATGACCCTGCCCGCTGCTCTGATTTCCTGTGCTCCCGGCTATTATTCAAATAATGCGATAGAGGTCCGTGCTGCGCTTTCCATGATCTCTGATGCTTCTCAGATCCTGCACAAGCTCCTTGAAGGTGGGCATAGCACGGTGGCCGGAAGGCTTGCAGGAGCTTTTCGAAATATTGGGAAAAATGTTATTGCTGACAATATCATCGGAGCTATGAGAGATGCCGGATATAGCATTACGGAAAATGACCCCTTTGAAGAAAAGCCCGCTATTATTCTTCGTGAACGCGAGATTTCTCCATACGTCAACCGAATGCGGATGCATTGGGCGGATATGCGTGGTATTGTCCTTGAAAACTTTCCGCCGGCGCCCTCATTAAACCAGAACACCGATGAATATCTTAAACATGTCGACGATATATATTTGACTGATGCTTATCATTCGCTTTCGATTGAAGGATATCGTGTGAGTGAGGTGCTTATTGAACGTGTCCGCACAGGAAGTTGGGATCCAGAAACCAACCACAAAGATAAAGAGTACGCTAATGCCTTGGCTGCCCGTGGTTACTGGCAAGCTTTTCAGGCAGTGAAGAAAAGCTTGGAAAAAATTCTGAACAAAAACTCGCCAGGTGCGGTGGTAAGTAAAGATCATTCCATATGGTATAGAGAATTATTTGCCCCAAGTGTAAACGCTGGTCTTATATCTGCATCCGACCTTGCAGGATACCGAAATCAACCTGTCTATATTCGAAAATCAAGGCATGTGCCACCCCGATACGAAGCTGTGCGAGATCTTATGCCTGCATTCTTTTCTCTTTTAAACAATGAAGAAGAACCTTCTGTAAAAGCTGTTTTAGGTCACTTTTACTTTGTATATATCCACCCTTATATTGATGGAAATGGCCGCATGGGAAGATTTCTGATGAATGTTATGTTAGCTGGTGGGGGCTATCCATGGACAGTCATTCCGCTTGAAACCCGCAATGATTATATGGCCGCCCTGGAAGAAGCAAGCGTAAAAAAGAATATTGAACCGTTTTCCAGATTTTTAGCCGAACTTGTCCAAAAAAGAGTAACAAATATTCAACAATTCAAATGAAGACGGATAAACCGCTTATTTGGGATGTTATACAGGAAAATCGAGTTCCATCTTTCAAAGAAAGGCAAATTATGAGTTTCAATAAACTTACAACACCAGATGGAATTGAAATTTGTTACGAAATATTTGGTGAAGATGACAGTTCGCCGCCTGTAATTCTAATTTCCGGAGCGGGCCTCCAAATGATAGCTTGGCCTGATGAGTTTTGTGAGTCTTTATCTAAGAGGGTTGGCAGAGTTATTCGTTTTGACAATCGTGATACAGGCGAATCAACCATTCTTGATGATTTACCAACGCCATCTCCTTTAATTTTTTCACTGATGCATAAACTTGGATTACGAGTTTCCTCTCCCTATTCCCTGGAGGATATGGCCACCGATCTTGTTCATTTATTAGACGGCCTTCGTATAAAAAAAGCTCACCTTGTAGGGATCTCATTAGGTGGCATGATTGCTCAAGTATTAGCTATTAATTCAGGTGAGCGAGTTAAAAGCCTTATATGTATCGGTTCACCTGCTCGAAATAGTCGGCATGCAATGCCAAAACTAAAAACTGTGTTCAAAATACTCCGTTCTCCGAAACCAGGAAGACAAGGTTACATTGATTGGAGTATTAATCTTATTAAAGCCGTTGGTGGAACTGCGGCCGAAGGCCCAGATGAATACTTACGTGAGATGTCGGGAAGGATGTTTGACCGTGGTATCAGTGATAATGGATTAAATCGTCAAGTATGTGCTGTGTATGCGGCTCCTGATCGTCGCCTTGCACTTTCAAAAATATCTTCTAAAACGCTAGTTATTCATGGAAAAGAAGATCCATTAATTAGCCCAGAAGCGAGCGAAGAGATAGCTACTGCTGTACCGAGCGCAAAATATGTTCTTGTCGATGGAATGGGACATGGAATTTTAAAACCAACTTGGTCAAAACTTATAGAACTAATAACTGAGCATGTTTTGCCAGATTCTCAATAAATCAAGTTGGTATCATTAAACTGTATAACAATAAAATTAAGTCAGACGGGCTTATCGTTGGGTTTTGTTGAAAGTTAAATGTTATCAACCCGTTGCAGCTTTTGTCAAGTTCGTAGCGAAATATCCGCCCGCTGCTTATCTTGGCGTTGAACGAAAGAAATTTTGAACCATATACAAACGAATATACAAATTGTCGCGACCACAAACGGGTCGCCTTAAAAATAAGCAATTACACAATATATATGAAAAAAGAACCTGAAAAATGACTTTAGAACCACAATTTTGGCTCAATAATGATACGTGAAGAGAAATCTAACGACACCTTTGGTTGTGGCTTCAATAAGCGCAAATATGCCGGTGATGCGAAGCGCTGTAAAGAACTCGGCCTGGATTTTAAAATCCACTGCATGGGGCCTGGACGCATCAAGCGCTATCTAAAAAGGAAATACGACTTCGATATAGACATCGAAGGAAAGGACCGTTTTGACATCACCCGAGAAGCCCAGTCCATCATCTACGGCTAAGAAGTAGGCAACAATGTCGTTCAACCTTTTGGACGCTGGACACGGTTGCCGGTGCCGAACGGTCCGTCTAACAACTGTCTGCAGTGGATTGCTTACGCTGCGCTACAGCAAGGCAGCTCATACAACAACCAAGGCCGTTCTTCTGAGACAACCTTGTCTGCTCAGTTCGGCATTATCTGTAAGAAAAAGGATAAGCAAAATCCAACTATATAGCATCAGAAAGTGCTCTTAAAAGTATCGTTGCTGGAAAAATTAAATTTGCCACCATAGATAGCTTGAATGATCCGACCGAACTGTTGCCAAAAATCTATGAAAGTGAATTGTTGAAGTCATTAGAAGAGAAAAGAACAAATGGATACAACGAGGATGATCTACTTGACTGCGCCTACCCCCAAACTTAGACCACGGAACGGGATTTCTTAAGTGGAAAATGCGTTCCTGTGGTTCGTGATTTACGCGGCCTGAGAGCCGCCTGTTTAAATACTTTTGTGCCAAACTCTTCTTGTAATTTTATAGCACCATGGTATTCTCCTGCCGCCAGCCTGGAGGATAGGGCAATGCTGGGAAGCAACCTGAGCGCCATGACTGGTAACGGAGACATGGGGCAGCATACAGTCAGATTTATGCTGCCCTTCTTCCATGTTTCTGTTCTTAATGCGTTAAATCCCCGCGCCTTAGCGCTGAATAAATACCCCGTAGGGCCGCCGGAGGCATATTCAATCATAACAATTAAAACACAATGAATTCATCATGTACGATTTAAAACATTTGAAGAAGCTGAAAGAATTCTCTTTAAGTATATTGAAATGTATTATAATCAAAGAAGAAAGCATTCAGCCAACGGCTGGAAAACCCCTGCTCACTGTGAGCAGGCATGGTATAACCTAAAAATTGTGGCTTAACCCGGACAACAGTTTTTTGGGAAGGTGCAGAAGAGCAGATTAATGGCACG
>JAWSVI010000015.1:0-254485 GCA_033851995.1 Desulfobacteraceae bacterium
ACAATAACTATAATTTGTTGTACGACTTTATAAAAATTAATTTCAATGGATGCCCCCATTAAAAATTGAACATAAAAAGGGGTGGCTATGGAACCAATTGTGAGGCCGATAACAGTCATTTTAACAGCTGCTTCTATATTTCCTTTGGCAAATCCAGTCCAGGAAATGGTCATCCCGCTGGTGGGAACAAGGCCGGCAAGAAGTAAACCTAATGCCATATAGGGGCTGTTTTTGAAAAAGATAAGTCCGATAAAATAGGCAAGGAAGGGAACAATGCCGAAGTTAATGGCCTGAGTTAAAATCTGGGCCTTAAAATCACCTCCCTCAAAAACCTTTTGAATGTTAAGATTTACCATCATGGGATAAACCATGAGAAAAGTAAAAGGGATAATCAATATTTTCAGCAAGGTTGCATCGAAAAGAATACCAAATAAGAAGCCTGATATCATCATGACCGGAATGGCAATGGTTAGATTTTTCGTGATTTTTTTTAGAAAATTCCACATACTGAACTCCAATGGTAATTTGAATGTGATCGGTGTACGTTTAAAAAGTGGGTACAATCGATATTTATCTTATGCGCTTTCTTTTTGTTTTTTATCAAATCCTTTTTTAGAAATAAAATGAATGGGGCATGAAGGTCTGAATTTGCAATAGATATCTGGGTCCCGGCACTCCAGGCATTTGTCGCAAAGATATATATTGTGCTTCATGCACAGGTAACTGGTTTCAACGTCCGGATGATTAATGCATTTACCCATTGTAACTCCTATCTGTTTTAACAGGTTTAATCTGTTATGATATCTTATCTAAATTTTTTTCAATGGTTGATTTAGATTGAACACCAACCAGCCGTTTCATCTCTTTTCCATCTTTAAATATTATAAAGGTTGGAATACTTTGAACCATTAATTCGGTTGCAAGATCCTTTTGGGAATCAATGTCAATTTTAAGAATAGTGGATTTCCCCTGGTATTCAAGCATGATTTCATTGATAATCGGTTCCATCAAACGGCAGGGCCTGCACCAGGCGGCGCTAAAATCAACTAAAACTGTTTTTCCTTTTATGCCTGCTTGAAATTCTTCCTTATTCATTTTTGATATCCTTGATGTTAATAAACTAACAACGATTTTAAAAAATTATCAAAATAACCGCTATCAATTTTAAATTTTCTAAAACTTTGAATAACAAGATCCGTGCCAGAATCTATAATGGCCTTATTTTTTTAACCATAAGAGTATCAGGAAACCTGTTAGATTGAGCTTAAAATTTAAAACAACCCAATAAAAAAAATATTTCATTCAATCATGCGGCAACGATATATTGAAATGAGAAGTGATTTTCTTAAAGGTTGACGGTAACGGTAACGTTACGGTACATATTTATTAAATATAAAAGATTTTGTCTGTTTGGAAAGGCTTAAAATGAAAACACATGAGTTATGGAACGTTCACTTTTTAAATCAAATACTTGATACCATGGCTGAAGGACTTTTCACGTTGGATGCCCAGGGAACAATTACTTCTTGGAATAAGTCGATGGAAAAAATCAGTGGATATACTGCCTTTGAAGCTGTTGGAAAAACCTGCAATCTGATTGAATGCAGCCGGTGTTTTGGTAAAAAATGCCCTGCAGATATAGATAAATGCGGGGTGATCAAGCATGGAAGAACAGAAGCCAAAGAGTGCTTTATCCGGCATAAAGACGGCTATGATATTCCTGTTATAAAAAATGCCAGACTGGCTAAAGATGAAGACGGAAATATACTTGGTATCGTTGAAACCATTACAGACCTGACTGAACTTAAAAAAATTAAAAACACAATTGAAGAAGCCCAGAGAAAACTTAAAAAAGTCCACAGACTTGGCAATATTATCGGCAAAAGTGCGGTTATGCAAAATGTTTTTGAAGCAATCCGGGCTGCTGCAAACAGTCAGGCAAATGTCCTGATTCAGGGAGAAAGCGGTACCGGCAAGGAGTTGGTTGCTGGAGCCATTCATTACAACAGCAGCAATGCTGAAAACCCGATGATAACTGTGAATTGTTCCGCGCTTTCCGAAACCTTGCTGGAAAGCGAATTGTTCGGGCATGTAAGAGGTGCGTTTACAGGTGCGCACCGTGACAGAAAAGGAAGATTTGAACAAGCAGATCAGGGCACTATTTTTTTAGATGAAATCGGAGAATTAACGCCTTATATGCAGGTGAAATTATTAAGAGTATTACAGGAAAGAGAAATTGAAAGGGTAGGGGACTCTAGAAGAATCAAGATTGATATCAGGATTATTGCTGCGACCCACAAAGACCTTTTCAGGCAGACTAGAGAGGGCAAATTCCGTGAAGATCTTTTTTACAGGCTCAAAGTTTTTCCGATACACGTACCCCCGTTGAGAGAGCGTCGCGAAGATATTCCTCTGCTGGTCAATCATTTCATTCAAAAAGGAAATAAAAGAGAAGGTAAAAAGATATCAAAACCAACTCCTGAAGCAATGGAAAAATTTATGAATCATTTTTGGATTGGCAATGTTCGAGAACTTGAAAATTCTATAGAACATGCGTTTGTTTTGTGTGAGGCCGATCGAATTGAGCTCAAAGATCTGCCTGTTGAAATCAGGAATCCGGAACTGTATCGGGCTAACCCGCCTGTAGATATTGTAAGAACCTTAGATTTCGAAAAAACGTTTGTTAAAAACAGCAAGTTGACTAAACAGACTCTGGTTCAATTGCTCGAAGCCTGCAATTGGAACAAAGCAGAAGTTGCCAGAAGGATAAATAAAAGCCGTACTGCTGTCTGGAAATACATGAAAAAATGGGACATCCCTTTACAGCCTGAATAATCTCTCTTTCACAAATCCTTATTTTGCCATTATAAATAACATCAGAATCGATGGTAACGTTACCACCTGATTCATAATCATATACCGAATCTTGATCTTAAATTTTTTTCCTATAATTACTGGAGGTTATAACTGTTGGCATATTTATTGTTATGCTTGTCTCCTGTAACCGGATTTTTAAAGCTGCTACACAACTTTTAAATTGAATTTCAAGTAGATTAATAAGTGGTTAAGCGGCCCTGGATGTTAAAAAAATGGAGGAAAGATTAATGAATAAAGGTGATAAACTCGTAGTTGTTGGATGTAGTGGTGCCGGAGGCCCGGCCGCAATAATGGCAAAAAAACTGATGCCCGAAGTAGACGTAACCGTTATCAGGAAAGAACCTCATTTTATTGTTCGCTGAGCGCTTCCCCATGTCGTGGCCGGTCAGGCCACCAGTGAATCTATCATTGTTCCAGACGCCAATCTTGAAGGTGCCGGTATTAAAGTCGTTGTTGGAGAAGTTACTCAGATTGTTCCAGGAGAGAAATATGTAAAATTAAATAATGGGGACTCTTTTGAATATTCCAAACTGTTTCTTGCTACAGGATCAAGCTCATTTATGCCTTCTATTCCAGGTAATGACTTAGAAGGAGTGGTTACTCTCAGGGGTACACATGATGCACTGAAAATCAAAAAACTTATCTCAGATAAAAAGCCTAAACGGGTGGTTTTTGTGGGTGCAGGATTTATAACCATGGAAATCGCAACACTGCTGGCTCAGGCAAATGATAAAATTGAAATCTCAATTGTTGAATTATTAGACCGGCCGCTTCCTGCTATGCTTGATAAGAATATGGCAGATAGTGTGAGCGACTATTTGAATGAAAAAAATATTCGCCTTTTTACTGGAAAAAAAGTTGATAAGATAGTTGGAACAGAGGGACACGTTCGTGCAATAGAACTTGATTCCGGTGAGAAAGTTGAGGCTGA
This sequence comes from Desulfobacteraceae bacterium, assembly GCA_033851995.1. Lineage (GTDB taxonomy): Bacteria > Desulfobacterota > Desulfobacteria > Desulfobacterales > Desulfobacteraceae > Desulfobacula. The sequence goes on from JAWSVI010000015.1 coordinate 3,809, forward strand.
TCTGGTTTTTGTTAATGTTGGAGTAAAGCCAAATCTTCAACTTGCTGAAAATATTGGACTTGAAATTGGCAAGTTTGGCATAAAGGTCAACCCTTATCAGGAAACATCCCATCCTGATATTCTGGCAGGTGGAGACTGTGTTGAAAAAGTTAACTTAATTACTGGAAAACCGGATGCAGGATGCCTAAGAGGTCCGGCCGTTATGCAGGGGAGATTAGCAGCAAAAAGACTTGCCGGATACGATATCTCATTTCCAGGCGTACTTAACGCTGGAGGCTGCCAGCTTTTTGATCTTGCGGTAACCGCAACCGGTCTTACCGAAGATGCTGCTGAAGCAAATGGTTTTGACACGGTAAGTGCTATTGTTGAATCCAGAACAAAGCACGGAATGATTCCAGGTGTAAAGCCCTGGAAAATCAAACTTGTTTTTGATCGTCCGACTAAAAAACTGATCGGGGGTCAAATTGTCAGCCACGGTATAGGACCGGCTCGTGAAATAGATGCAGTAAGTGCGTTTATCATGGGGGGGAAAACCATTGAGGATCTTGTTGTTTTTACCTCTGCCTGCAATCCTGATATTTCATCTGAACCAAGCATGGAACCCATCACAATAGCTGCAGAACAGGCCTTGCAGAAATTATAAAATTATATGAGCACGCTTTTGTTTTAAAGGCGTGCTCATATTGAAATTTTTTAAATTATTTTTTGGTCTGCTCAAATCCGAGTTCGGCAATCAGTTCCGCCACGGATGCAGCAATCTTTGCCTGCTTGCTGACGGCAGTCCCGTCTCTTACCCTGCCTTTAATACCAAAGGAAATTCCTGATACCCTGAAAAAGGAAAACGCCATGTAATAGTTCCAGTTTTCTATGGAAGTATTTCCTGTTTTTTCAAAATAGTATTTAGTATATTCTTCCTCAGTCGGAAAATTAAGGGCCACCGGATCGAGTCCTGCAAGACCTCTGTCTTCACTTCCAGGGATTGACCATGGCATACAATGATAGGCAAAATCGGCCAAAGGATTTCCTAAAGTTGAAAGTTCCCAGTCTAAGATGGCAATGACTTTAGGTTCAGTTCGGTGAAAAATGAGGTTGTCAATCCTGTAATCTCCATGGACAATTGCAACTTTATCCTGTTCGGGTTTGTTTTCTTCAAGCCATGCAATTAAATTTTCCATGGCAGGACATTTTTCTTCAACCGAGTCCCTGTATTGTTTTTTCCATCTTGATATCTGACGGGAAAAGTAATTGCCTGGTTTTCCATAATCTTCAAGACCAATTGCCTTGTAGTCAACATTATGCAGTTTTGCAATAGTGTCGTTCATGGCAAAAAACAGATCTTTTCTTTCTTCAAGAGGCGTGCTGGGGAATGTCCAGTAAATTCGCCCATCCACATAATCCATGATATAGAACCAACTCCCGATGATGGAATCGTCTGTACATAAGGCATATGTTTTAGCAACTGGCACATCGGTTTTGCCCAGAGCAGAGATAACCTTGAACTCCCTGTCCACGGCATGGGCTGATTTTAATAACTTGCCTGGTGGTTTGCGGCGAAGAACGTACTGTTTTCCCCCTGCAGTAATCATGTAGGTTGGATTAGACTGCCCGCCCTTAAATTGTTCAAGTTTAATGGTTCCGCTGAAACCATCAACATGTTCTTCCATGTATGCCTGTAAAGCTTTTAGATTCAGTTCAAACCCTTCGCGCACAGACCGGGTTCCGGTAAACTCTTTCTGACGATCAATTTTTTCGATTTTGTCAAATCCCTTCATAGACGCATTCCTTTACACTTGAAATATTCCAATTTCGAATAATTCAACACCTAAATATAATCTGTCATTCGCACCAAAAGAATGCTTATTCTTAAGTCAGGAACACTGTATTTGTCAACGTTTTAAAAAGTATTTCGCCTTGACTTTCTTTTTTAAATCGAATACTCAAAATGATATATACTGCTTTGAGAAGATACGGTTTCACGATTCAAAAAAACTGATTTTTATATATAATTTTACTTAATAAACTGTCTGATAGCAAATGTATATCAGCATTAATTGACCACACAATGATTCAAAGGTTGCGTTACGCTCAACACCGCCAGAGAGGGGGACGGATCTATGAAATTGGACAGGTTGGTACTGTTAATATCTATTTTAATCATTTCTTTATTTCCTGTTCCGGCAACGGCTCAAGACAAATCTATTGAGAAAGAACACTATACATTAGAAGCATCAACCCATGAAAAGCCAAGTACAGATCACAGTTCTTCTGAGACAGAGCATGAATCCAGTACTCACGGGCATCTTAACCTAGGAGAACTACTGCCATTAAGCAGTTGTATCCCATTTGCCTGTATGCTCTTATCCATTGCACTGCTACCGCTGATTGCCGGCAATTTCTGGCATCACCATTTTGGTAAAATTTCTGCTTTCTGGGCGGCTTGCCTTGCACTGCCATTTGTATATTTTTACAGGGGGGATGCTATTTATGAAATTTTGCACATCCTTCTGGCTGACTATGTTCCATTTATAATTTTGTTGTGGGCTTTATTCACTGTTTCCGGTGGGATACTGCTTAAAGGTTCTCTTCGAGGCACACCAGCAGTTAACACAACTATTATCCTGATCGGAACCATACTTGCTTCCTGGATGGGGACCACAGGAGCTGCCATGCTCATGATTCGTCCTTTTTTGCGGGCAAATGACTACAGGAAAAATAAGACCTTTATGGTTGTTTTCTTTATTTTTCTGGTTGCGAACATAGGCGGCGCATTAACACCTCTTGGTGACCCGCCACTCTTTCTTGGTTTTCTCCATGGGGTCAGCTTTTTCTGGACTTTTAAAATTCTTCCCCACATGCTTCTTACCACGGTGATCCTGCTTATTGTCTATTTTCTATTAGACTCCTATCACTACAAAAAAGAAGAGGCGGTAGCCCCGGATGATGGTGAAAAAAAACCTTTAAAACTTGTTGGCACCTACAACTTTTTATTCCTTGGCGGTGTTGTCTTCTCAGTTTTAATGAGTGGCATTCTTGATCTTGGTGAGGTTTCAACTTTTGGTGTGCACAGAGCCATTCAAGACTGGATAAGGGATGGCCTTTTAATTGCTTTAGGCATCGGCTCCCTGATAGCGACTCCTACTGTTCTCAGGGAGGAAAACGAGTTTACATGGTTTCCAATTATTGAAGTTGCGTATCTTTTTATTGGTATTTTTATCACAATGATTCCCTGCCTCTTACTTTTAAAGGCAGGTCCGAACGGGGCTTTTGCATTCCTTATTAATGCAGTTAAAGAACCATTTCATTATTTCTGGGTAACCGGTATTTTATCTGCATTCTTAGATAATGCGCCCACGTATTTAACCTTTTTCAACACGGCTCTGGGCAGCTTTTACTCTGGAATGACAGAGAGTTCATCTGTTCCGCTTCTTATGACTGAAAACGCTATTTATTTGAAGGCCATTTCCGCAGGTGCTGTTTTTTTCGGGGCATGCAGCTATATTGGCAATGCACCAAATTTCATGGTCCGTTCTATTGCAACGGAAGCGGGAACACAGATGCCAAGTTTCTTTGGTTACATTTTAAAATATTCTCTTGTGTTTCTGATCCCGACCTTTGTTGTTGTGACCTTTATTTTTTTCTAATATACTCTTAATAAGGAACAAAAAACCTGAAAGGGAGTAAATAATATGAACATAGACCTGGAAGGATTAAGACTTGCGATTATCGGCGGGAACAGCCCGTGCAGAGAAATCCTGGAAATATTATTGAGCCCTGAAATGGAGGAGCTCAATTTAAAGATTCTGGTGGTCGCAGATACGCTCAGCCAGTCCGAAGGTGTTGTTTATGCCAGTGAAAATGGGGTTTTTACTACTAGTGACTATGAAGATGTATGCAACGTTTTTGGCATCAGTGTTATCTTAAAATTTAAAAATGATGAAATTTTAGGCTGCATTCTTGAAAAAGTAAATACAGAGCATGTCAGTATTATCGATCTTGATGAATACCGTGCCATGTCATTTTTTAACTTTGTTAAAGCGGAACAGGAAAAAATCAGAATCAAGAACAAGATAAAATCCGATCAGATGGACGCCAAAAAAATTGCTGAACTGTTTGATATGTTTTCTAAAAGAATCCAGGAAAATGCTGAGAAAGAAAACAGATACCTTTCAGTAGAACGAGAAGATCTGCTTGAAATGGAAAAAGAGATGTCCCAGATAATACAGGGCAGTATGATCCCTACGTTCATCATAAACAGCGAACACATCCTCACTCACTGGAACAGGGCGTGTGAGAAATTAACCGGCCATAACGCATATGAACTGGTTGGCACTGACAGGCAGTGGGTTCCTTTTAGATCAGCCAAAAGACCTACCATGGCCGATGTTATTGTTGGCGGGATGTCCGAGGCTGAAGTCAATAAATACTATGGGTCTTCCTGGAGAAAATCCAGCCTGGTTAAAGAAGCTTACGAAGCGGAAGAATTTTTCCCACATATAGGCGAAGAGGGTAAATGGATCTTTTTTACCGCAGCGCCAATTAAATCTCCAGATGGCCAGGTGATTGGCGCCATTGAAACGTTAAAAGATCTTACTGAAGATAAAAAGAAGCAGGAAGAGATTGAACTGCAGGACAGAGAGCTTTCAACCCTATACGAGAAGTATAAAAAATCAGAAGAAAAATACCGTTCCTTGTTTAACAATAATCCCAATCCGATTTTTATTATTGATCGACAAACGCTTGAAATCCTGGATGTCAATCACCGGGTTGAGGATGATTATGGTTTTGTCAAATCAGAACTGCTGGGCAAACCTTTTCTGGAGATCGGGGATGGCAGTGATGAAACCATAAGAGAGGGCCTTGAAAATCTTTCTAAGAATGATTCAATCCTTTTCACCAAAAAAAAGCATATTAAAAAAGACAAGACTTCTTTTTTTGTAAACATCAAAGTGGTCAGTGCCACTTACAGTCACCGGGATGTCTTAATTGCTTCATCAACGGATATCACTGAAAGTGTAGAAAAAGAAACTCAACTCATCCAGGCAGGTAAACTTGCAACTTTAGGTACCATGGCAGCAGGAATGGCCCATGAAATCAATCAGCCGCTGAATGTTATTCAAATTTGCTCTGATCTGATTTTGAAAATGATCAAAAAAGGAATCAGTATCCCGGATGATGAACTGGTGGTCATGGCCAACGATATTATTGACAATGTGGCCAGGGCTTCAGGCGTTATAAAACATGTCCGTGATTTTGCAAGACAATCTGAGCGGGATATGAAAAAATTGAACATTAACGACCCGATAAATGATGTTTTTAAAGTATTGGGCCATCAGCTTATGGTTCATTCCATCAAAGTTAAGCTTGATTTGAAAGAAAACATTTCTGAGATAAGAGCCGAACACAATCGCCTAGAACAGATTTTTATCAATCTTGTAACAAATGCAATCGATTCCATGGATGAAAAGGAAGAAAAACAGGATATCTCGATTCACAAAACCCTTACAATCAAAACTTTCCAGGAAGACGAGTGGGTGGTCACAGAAGTTTCAGACACAGGCCTGGGTATGACAGACGAGGTAAAAAGTAAAATTTTTGAGCCGTTCTTCACAACAAAGGAAACTGGAAAAGGAACCGGATTGGGAACCAGTATCAGTTTTGGAATCATTAAAGACTATGGGGGGACCATTGATATTCAAAGTGAATTGGGTAAAGGGGCGACGTTTATTATTAAATTTCCAGCAGTTGAATAAGGGATCAAACCATGTCAGCCAATAAGATATTGATTGTTGATGATGAAGAAATTATTGTTCGGCTTCTATCCATGTCGCTTCGCAGCGATGGATATGATACGGTAACCGCTTACAGCGGAGAGGAGGGTCTTGAAGTATTTAAAGCCAAGTCTCCTGACATAGTTGTGACTGATATCAAAATGCCAGGTATGGACGGACTTGAACTGCTGAAAAAAATTAAGGAAATAGATTCAGAAAAAGAAGTTATCATTGTTACCGGACACGGAGATATTGATTCAACCATTACTGCACTTCAATACGGTGCAAGTGATTTTATTAATAAACCGGTTCGGGATGAAGCCCTTGCCATTGCGCTTGAGCGGGCTAAAAATAAAATTGCCATACGTGAAAAACTTGAAGAGTACACGGTAAACCTTGAAACAAAAATCGCAGAAGCGACGGACGAGATCCGAAGAAAATCCAACTTCCAGAGACTTTTGATTAAAAGTTCCAATGACGCCATTGTGGCTTTTGATCAGGACTGGAAAGTGGTCGTCTTTAACCCGGAAGCTGTTAAAATGTTCGGTTTAGATGCCAAAAAGGTTCGAAACAAGCTCGGGATTGATGAATTATATCCACAGGAAATTGCAAACATTTTCAAGAAACAGGCGGATAATAAAAACAGTCTAACAGCCATGCCCTGGAAAGAGACGGTTTTAAACACAAAAGACAGCCGTCAGATTCCGGTTCGTTATGCAAGCAACGTGCTGCGTGAAGATGGGAATTTTATGGGCACGGTTAATTTCTTTCAGGATTTAACAGAGATCAAACGGCTTGAAAAAGATTTGCTTCAATCTGAACGGCTCGCTGCAGTGGGACAGACTGTCAGCGGCCTTGCTCATTATGTGAAAAATATTCTGATTGGCCTGAAAGGCGGCAGCTATGTGGTTGATGTTGGGATCAAAAAAAATAATACTCAGAAGCTGATTACAGGATGGGAGACTATAAAAAATAACATTAAACGGGTAGGTGATTTAACCCAGGATCTTCTAACATATTCTAAAAACCGTGAACCGGAATTTAAAAACTGTATGCCCAATGAAATAGTAGAAGATGTGATTTCTCTGGTTAAAGATTTTGCATTGTCTAAACAGATTAACATACAGGCAGATCTTGATAAAAGTCTGGGCGCCTTTGTGGCAGACCCCCAGACCATTCACCGCTCACTGCTTAATCTTGTGAATAATGCTATTGACGCCTGCCTGGATGATGATGATATATCAAAGCAGCATGCGGTTTTAATTAAAACCTATGCAGACAATGAAAATCGATTCTGTTTTTCAGTTGAAGACAATGGCTGCGGTATGGACGAAAATACAAAAAAACAGTTGTTTAACCCCATGTTCAGTTCTAAAGGGGGAAAGGGGACAGGGTTAGGACTCCTTGTCACTGGAAAGCTGGTGGAAGAACATAACGGCATAATAGAAACTCAAACCCAAGAGGGTGTTGGAAGCACGTTTACTATTCGGCTTCCTCAAATGAAAAAATCTGTGGTTGATGCCGATTGATCAGGGAGGGGTAATTATGAGTAACAAGGTCCTTGTGGTTGATGATGATCCTGATGTCAGGTCGTTTGTTGTCACAGTATTAGAAGAGAATGAGTACACACCTCTTGAGGCCGGAGATGGTGTTGAGGGGCTGGAAGTGATTCTCAAGGAAAAACCTGATCTGGTCATCCTTGATGTTTTGATGCCCAGGGGCAGCGGCATACGGTTATATCGAAAACTTAAAACAGATGACGCGCTTAAGGGAATTCCCGTAATCATGTTTACCGGCATCGCGTTGAGATCATTTTTAAAATCTCAAAAAGCACTGGAGGAGTTCGGTGGAGGTCAAGTGCCTGAACCCGATATTTATCTCGAAAAACCTGTAGAGCCAGACGAGCTTGCCGAGGCAATTCATCAGAAATTAAGCTGATCTGTAATGGAAAATTTTAGACTATTTTATGGAGGAGCAACATGACAAAAATTAAAAAATTACTCTTTGTGACAAAGTTTGAAGAGCTTTGTTATGATGCGTTAAATTCCCTGCTGGCTCTCCAGAAATCAGGTCTTGAACATGTCGTGTTTCTAAATGTGATTGAAAGAGACAAAGTCGCAATGAAACGGGGCAGCGGTTATCTAAAGGAAGAAGAGGTTAAACTTAAGGAAACTGCTAATATCAGATTTATCGACTGGGCTGAAAATCTTTTTGAAAGAGGATTGGAAGTAGGGGCTTATATGGAAGTCTCCACGCTGATTCCAGAAATTTTAAAGGTGTGTGAAAAAGAATCCCCGGATCTGATTGTTGTCGGCCGATCGCATAAAGGCCGCATGAAACAATTGTATGCAGGATCGGATGTTATCGAACTTGTGAGGCGGACAGATATCCCTATTATTGTTTTCAAACACCTGTTAGAGGATAACATTGTCCCGGAAAAATTATTCGAAAGGCCGCTGTTTGCAACCAACTGGTCTGAAACCGCCCAAAAAACCATTGAATATATAAAAGGAATGAAAGATATCATCGGTCAAATCCACATCATGCATGTTGTAAAAGAGAGTGCTTTAAAGGGAACCGACAGCCATGAAGTGCAAAAGGTCAGAAAAGCTGAACGCAAAAAACTCGACGCCCTGTGCGACGAACTCGAATCCTTTGGCATTGAAGCCAGACCTCATGTGTATGTTGGTGATCCTCAAAAGGAAATTGAAAAAGCAGCCAAAGAATACCAGGCCAGCATGGTAATTTTAGGTTCAAGTGATAAAGCTGCAATTGTTGAACGCTGGGTTGGCTCCATTTCTAAAAATATAGCTGATAAATCTATTTATCCCTGCCTGTTAATCCCTGGTAAAAAATAATACTTTGTACTTTTATATTGATTTAATCAAACCCTAATTTGTTGACTCTTAAGCAAATTTTTGGTATGTAACCTGAAAATTAAAAATTGAAAAAAATGTAGATCCTGGTTGCAGGGTCTTGGTAGACACACAGTTCATTTTGGTTATATTACGCTGTTAAGATTAAATTTAAATATTAAATTCCAACGGAATATCCATGCAGAACGATGCGATCTCAAGCAGAATCCAAGCCTGTATAAAAACCCTGACATACATTCCCAATTGCATTATCTTAACTGAAAATCATTATCTACCTAAACACAGGTTGTTGAAAACTACCGACCTATTAAAAAATCATCAGCATTTTTATGAATCAATACAATAAACAAGATGTTTGAATATATAAGGACCGATTATGAAGCTTTTATTTATTGATGATGAACAAACCTTTTTAAAATACCTGGCAAAAAGGCTTGTTTTAGACGGCTTTACCGTAAAAACAACCTTCTCCGGAGAGGAGGGTGTAGAGGCTGCATCAAAAGAAGACTTCGATGTTGCAGTTGTTGATCTGCAAATGCCTGGAATTGACGGAATCGAAGTTCAAAAACGTTTGAAAGATTTACAGCCGAACCTGCCCTGTATTGTACTGACGGGGCATGGAAGCGTTGAAAATGCTCTTGAGAGTGGCAAATACAATGCCTTCAAGTTTTTATCAAAACCAGTGGATATGGACACACTGATAGAAACAATAAGAGCTGCATATGATTTTAGGAAACAGCAGGAAGCACTATCCTCCATGCCTGGGGAATCTGAAACCGAGGCCAAAAAAGAGGGTGCCTTAAGTAAACTATATGGTAAATTCCGTAAGTTGTACGGTGTTGAAAAATAGTTTCTTGAACACCTAATTTTCATTTTTAAGCAGGAGGATACTTCAGTGGCTATTTCTAATTCTGGCGCCGAAAAAAACAACGGCAAACAGACATCTGCTCGTCTAAAATCATTTTTTGCATTTTTAATCACCTTTTTTTTAATGTTTTTATCATGGATCGTCCTTTCAGGAAAATTTGATCCGCTTCTTATTGTCCTGGGTGTGTTTTCCAGTATTTTTGTTGCTTACTATTTTTATGATCTGCTTTTCCCGGCTATTGATACTGGTTACTTCACCATGTTCTTGCGTTTTATCAAATACACGCCCTGGCTGATTTTTGAAATCATAAAGGCCAATTTCCATCTTCTTTATCTGGCTTTTCATCCACGGATGAATGATTTAATTGATCCGCACATCATTACGTTCAAAACCAATTTAAAATCTGACATTGCCATTGCCACACTTGCCAATTCCATCACGCTTACTCCGGGAACCATTACTGTAACGGCGGACAGCGATGGAGTTTTCAGGGTTCATGCAATTGACAGGGAATCGGCAGAAGGACTTCCGGGTAAAATGCTTGAGAAAGTAGCAGATATCTTTGGAGAAAAAATATGAATACATTTTTTTTATGCGTAGCATTAGGGCTCCTTTTTTTGATGCTCTTTTCTATGTTCAGGGCTCTGTTTGGCCCCACGGTTTTAGACAGGCTGATTGGTGTGAATGCTATTGGCAGTAAAACAGTTGTACTGTTGCTGCTTATAGGCCTGTTATATGAACGGGTGGATATGTTTGTTGACATAGCCCTCGCATACGCTTTTTTAAACTTTGTTGCAGTGATTGCAGCCTCTCGATATTTCAATAAACGCAAAGGGCTGTACGAAGAATCATTTATGGATTAACCATATAACCAGGAGACCTCATGGATATACTTGTAATTATATGCCTTCTAACCGGTTTGTTTTTTTTCCTGGGCGGCGCAATCGGCATTGTCAGGATGCCCGATTTTTACAGCAGGCTTCATCCAGCCGGCAAACTCGACACACTCGGCATTTTTGCAATGGTTGCAGGGATTGCAATTTATAATCTTCATCATTTTTCATTTGAAGCCGTGCTGCTTTCGATAAAAATGTTTTTAATCGTATTTTTTGTATTTCTTTCCAGTCCGACGGCTACACATTCTATCGTTGATGCAGGGATGCGTGCCGGTTTGAGGCACTGGACCAAAAAGAAAAATAAGGAGTAATCATGCACTGGCCTATAGACCTCATTGTGCTAACCTTTGTGATTTTTTGCGCCATCGCTGCTATTTCCGTTAAAGACCTGCTGGGTACTGCAATTCTTTTTGGCGCCTACTCTTTTATGATGTGTCTGCTCTGGGCTGTCATGGGAGCTGTGGATGTTGCTTTTACCGAGGCATCTGTTGGCGCCGGAGTTAGTACTGTCTTTTTTGTTGCAGCAGTTTTCAGAACAAGCAGGAGGACAAAAGATTGAAATTTTTAGGATTTATTATTGTCTGTGTGACCGGAGGGCTTCTGTTGTATGGAACTGGTGAATTTCCCGGCTGGGGAGATCCCAATTCTCCTGCATCTACTCACCTTTCCAACTACTACATTGAACACATCATAGAAGAAACCCAGGTGCCCAATCTTGTCACAGCGGTATTAGCTGACTATCGTGGGTTTGATACTATGTTTGAGACTGCTGTTGTTTTTTGTGCAGGATTGGCCTGTTTTCTTTTGCTCAGAGATTTTCGTCCCAAAAAGGAGCGGTTTTATCGGCATTCACCCACAGGGATCATTCTTCACGTCAAAAACCCTGATAAAATATTAAAAACCGGTAAAGAATTCGAATATATGGATAAGGACTGGGTGCCCTCAGATTTGATTATTAAAACAGTATGCCGAATACTTATCCCATTCATTCAAATCTATGCCCTTTATGTTGTTGCACATGGCGATTTCTCACCAGGCGGTGGTTTTCAGGGCGGTGTCATTTTTGGCTCCAGCCTGATCCTGCTCGCTATTTCTTATAATCTAAAAACCTTGATAAGACGGATAAAAGAGAAAGTACTTGGTATCTATGCGGCTGTTGGAGTCCTGGTATATGTTGGTATTGCAGCAATCTGTATGTTGTTTGGTAAAAATTTTCTCGATTATTCCGCACTTATTCCCATAGTATGGGATCCCCATCACGTCAGAGGGCTTGGTATGCTCGGCGTTGAAATCGGAGTCGGGATTGCTGTTACAGCGGTAATGGCTATCATTTACATTAATATTGTCTCTGAAGGCAGACACGACGAAGGATTATAGGTAAAGGCTATGACCGATTTGTTACCTCTTATCGTGGCTAAGTATAATTACTGGCTGTATGTCATTTTAATGATGATCGGCCTGTATGCCATGATTGCAAAAAACAACCTGATTAAAAAACTGGTGGGTATGAACATTTTCCAGACGGCGATTATCCTGTTTTATGTTTCCATAGGATACAAAACAGAAGCCACCATACCTATCATTCAGGGTGCCCATGGTGGGCATGGATCTCATGCAGCAATACATGCAGCAGATTATATCAATCCATTGCCTCATGTATTAATGCTTACTGCAATCGTTGTTTCCGTAGCCACCTTTGGTGTCGCTATGGCTTTGGCTGTCAGGGTATACCAGCGGTACCAGACCCTGGAAGAAGATGAACTCAGGATGCGTCTTTCGGAAGAATAAAATATGGATAATTACCCAGCACTTATCGTTGTTGCACCGCTTTTAGCAGCGCTTTTTTCAGGAATATTTTCGTGGGTTGAAGAGCGTTTTACATATCCCACCGCTTTGATCGGCATGGGGCTTTCAACTTTTTCTGCCTATAAAATCCTTATGCGGGTTTTGGATTCTGGCACCATTCAATACAAGATGGCTGGTTGGCTTCCTCCAATGGGAATTGAATACAGGATTGATCTTCTCAATGCCATGGTTTTGATGCTTATCAGCTCTATCGCGTTTATTAACCTCATTGCCAGTTACAGAAATGTTGAGCAGGAAACAAATGACCGCAAGGGATCTTTTTATACCATCTATCTTTTGTTTGTTACCGGGCTTATTGGTGTTACCGCTACCGGAGATTTGTTTAACCTGTATGTTTTGATAGAGATAACTTCCCTGACAAGTTATGCCATGGTGGCCTTGGCCGATAAAGACAGAGGGCCGCTAGCCAGCCTGAATTATATTTTTATTGGCGTGATAGGGGCCAGCTTCTATCTGCTGGGCGTTGGGTATCTCTACTTGAAAACAGGTTCATTAAACATGGTGGATGTTGCAGGTATCCTGTCCGGGATAGAGGGGTCTTCTACAGTTCTGGTCGCATTTATTTTATGCATGATTGGTATCTGGATCAAGATGGCGCTGTTTCCCATGCATGTATGGCTGCCCAATGCATATTCCTACGCACCGGTTGCTTTTGCACGGGTGGTTGCACCACTCATGACCAAGGTTATGGTATATGTAATGATACGGCTCATGGTTACAGTTTTTGGGCTTGAGTATATATTTAATACACTTAACCTTGCCGATGCAGTTGTTTGGCTGGCTACGATCGCTATCATTGCCGGTGGCATTATGGCCCTTTCCCAGAAAAACCTGAAAAAAATGCTCACATATATCATTGTGTGTGAAATCGGCTACATGGTTGGGGGTGCCTGGATGGGAAATCAACTCGGCATGTCAGGTGCAATTCTTCATATTTTGAATGACGCGTTAATGACATTTGCACTATTTCTGGCTGTTGGAAACATGGTCTATAAACTTAAAAAAGTCGATTTTATTCATCTTCAAGGCTTGTTTGGTAAAATGCCATGGACCATGGCTGCATTTGTTCTGGCGGCCTTCAGCATTGTTGGGGTCCCTCCCACATGCGGCTTTTTCAGCAAATGGTATCTGGTTCTTGGCGCTTTTGAAGCAGGAGCCTATCATTTTGCTGCAGCTCTTATCATATCCAGCTTGATATGCGCTATTCTGTTCTTTAAAGTCTTTGAAATCTGCTTTTTTGAACCCATGTCAGAAGGACATGGACATGGAGATGGCCACGGCGAGGTTGCAATAGCTGAAGCACCCGTTTCCATGCTTATTGCATCCGGCCTGATCTCTATCTCTTTAATCGCGACTGGCCTGTTTTCCGGAACCATTATGAATAAATTAATTCTTCCGTTTTTAGGATGAATTCAGATAAATTTAAAAGGCAAACCTTATAAATGGAAACCATTACTTCAATTAAACCTCTTTTGGCAGTTTTAGTTTCACTCCTGGTCATACCCATTCTGGTCTCATCTTCGGCAAAGCCCAATGTCAGAGAATCATGGACATTTATCGCTGGAACAATAAAGCTTCTGCTGGTGCTATCCATGCTTCCTATTGTGCTTAAAGGGGATCAGATTGTACTGACTTTGTTTAAACTTGCGCCAGGCGCTGATATTGCTTTCAGGGTGGATGCGCTGGGTATGCTGTTTGCTCTTGTGGCCTCTTCTTTGTACATCATTACATCAATGTACTCCATCGGATATATGCGGGGCTTGAACGAGCATGGCCAGACTCGATTTGTTTCATTTTTTGCTCTGGCTATTTCAGCAACTATCGGTGCTGCTTTTTCAGCAAACCTGATCACGCTGTACCTGTTTTATGAGATCCTGTCTCTTGCAACATATCCTTTGGTAACACATCATCAGGATGAAAAATCAAGGATTTCAGGTAGAAGATATCTTACTTTTATCCTGGGGACATCTATCGGCCTCGTACTTCCGGCCATGATCTATTGCTATCACGCAACAGGTACGCTTGAATTTGCCGCTGGCGGTATTTTTACGGATCAACTGAGCAAACCTGCGGCAACCGTTCTGCTTTTAATGTTTGTACTGGGTTTTGCCAAAGCCGGTATTATGCCGGTTCATTCATGGCTTCCTGCAGCTATGGTTGCGCCGACACCTGTGAGTGCCTTGCTTCATGCTGTTGCAGTAGTTAAAGTCGGTGCTTTTTCAATTGTCCGCGTGATATCCGGAATTTTCGGTGTTGAGTTTTTAACATCTTTTAATCTTGGCTCTGTCGTTGCACTGCTCGCATCTATCACCATTATTGTCAGTTCCTGTATTGCCTTGACACAGGATGAATTCAAACGGCGGCTTGCGTATTCCACCATAGGGCAGTTATCCTATATTATCCTTGGTCTTGCACTGTTGTCACCTAAAGGAATGACAGGGGGTATGCTTCATATTGCCATGCATGCCTTTGGAAAAATCACCTTGTTTTTCTGTGCCGGGGCAATCTTTGTTGCCACCGGCAAAAAGTATCTCAGCCAGATGGTGGGGATCGGTAAAAGAATGCCGTTTACCATGGGCGCATTTTTTGTTGGATCATTAAGCATTATTGGACTGCCTCCGACAGGCGGGTTCATTAGTAAGTGGTATCTGGTTTTAGGTACACTTGAGGGCGATCAATTAATCTTGCTCTTTGTTTTGTTGTCCAGCTCGCTACTGAATGCTGCCTATTTCATGCCAATTTTTTACAGAGCCTTTTTTTGCAGCCAGGAAGAGTCCATGTTCGAAGATAAAATTAAAGAAGCTCCAATGATGTGCGTGGTTCCTCTGGTTATTACGGCTGCAATTTCGTTTGTCCTGTTTATTGTGCCCCAACCGTTTTTAGATCTGGCACAGCTTGCAGTTAAAGGATTTATCGGAGGATAACAAACCTATGAAACCGACTAAGGAAAAAAAAGAATTAATGGAACTTAAACATGATGCAGTCCCCGGATACAGAGGGATATTTGCTGTTGTGTTTACCTTGAGCCTTTTGTACATGGCCTATATTTTATTTCAACCTTGTTTCTAACAGATCAGGTGTATAATGGAAAAAAAGCATATATTTGACAATCCGGAAAACGTAAAAAAACTGCTCAAGTATTTTTTCTCTTCCGTGGTTATCCTTTTGATCTTAGATATTATTTATCTACTTTTAAATAAAACCCATACAATTCATGCCCATATGAACTATGCATGGGAAGGATACTGGGGATTTTATGCCTTCTACGGCTTTGTTGCCTGTGTTGTGCTTGTTCTGGTATCCAAATATATCTTGAGACCACTTGCCAAGAGAGAGGAGGACTACTATGACAAGTAATATCCCTCCTGCTCTGATTTTCATGCTTGGCGGCTTGTTTATTCCCCTTTTCCGTGGAAGTGCGAGATCAGCATACATGATGCTGATTCCTGTTGTCGGTTTTATTAACCTGCTGCTTATACCACAGGGAGAGCACCTCATTACCTCACTTGGTGAATTTAATCTGGTTCTTTTAAATGTCGACCGCCTGAATCTGTTGTTTGGTTACATCTATCATATTATTTCTTTAATTACGGTCATCTATATCCTTAATTTTAAAAATAATGTTGAATATGTAGCTGGTTTCTTTTATGCGGGTGCTGCTCTCGGTACTGTGTTTGCCGGGGATATGTTCACCTTTTTTATTTTCTGGGAAATGCTCACGGTTGGTTCTGTCATGCTTATCTGGGCGAAAAAAACAAAAAAAGCCCAGGAAGCGGGTTTTCGATATCTTCTTGTTCATGCGTTTGGTGGGCTTGTCCTTTTAGCTGGAATCGTTTTTCACTTCACCAACACAGGATCTCTTGAAATGAATCCGCTAACCTTGTCCGGGGTTGGCAGTTACCTGATCTTTTTTGGTATAGGGATTAACTGTGCATGGCCTCTACTTCATCCCTGGCTTACGGATGCCTATCCGGAAGCAACCATTGGCGGCACAGTATTTTTGAGCGCTTTTACCACAAAAACAGCTGTTTACGCTCTTGCAAGGCTTTATCCCGGTACTGAAGCACTGGTTTGGATTGGGGTCGGCATGGCAGCTTTTCCAATTTTTTACGCGGTTATTGAAAATGATTTGAGGCGAGTACTTGCTTACTCTTTGATCAACCAGGTTGGCTTTATGGTTGTGGGTATTGGTATCGGTACTGAGCTTGCAATTAATGGTGCCTGTGCACATGCCTTTAATGATATAATTTTTAAGGGCTTGCTGTTTATGAGTATGGGAGCAGTTATGTACCGTACCGGGAAGATTAATGCTACGGATCTTGGGGGATTGTATAAGAGCATGCCCTGGACCACACTATTTTGCTGTGTTGGTGCTGCTTCGATTTCTGCATTTCCCTTGTTTTCAGGGTTTGTAAGTAAATCCATGGTAATGGAGGCTGCTGCTTCTGGATCGCATATTGTGGGACAAAAAGCATATGTTTACGTCTGGCTCGTACTATTATTTGCTTCCGCAGGTGTATTCCATCATGCGGGCATAAAGATACCCTTTTTTGCCTTTTTTGGTCACGATGCCGGGCACCGAGTTAAAGAGGCCCCCAAAAATATGTTGATCGCCATGGGAATTGCAGCCTTTCTGTGTGTTTTTATCGGGACATTTCCAAAGCCACTGTACAGTATTCTACCGTTTCCAGTTGATTATCATCCGTATACAATTTCCCATGTGTTAACTCAAACCGAGCTGCTCTTCTTCTCAGCACTGGCTTTTACACTTCTATTGCTTGCAGGAATTTATCCTGCTGAAATGAGAGCATTGAATGTGGATTCCGACTGGACGTACAGAAAGCTTGGTAAGGGGATGTATGAAGCGTTTGACAATGTACTTAACCCACTAAACACCTGGTGTGAATCTATTGTCAGGGGGGTTGCTTCCGGAGCCGCTGCATTCTTCAGGGATGCTGGAGCTAAACTCTGCCTTTTTACCGCGGTTAATTTCTGGCTTGTGGTCGGGTATCGGGATAAGCGTCTTGAGAGAAAAAAGCAACGGCTTTATGATGATATTCTTCAAGGAACCCTGCCGATAGGTATTGGTGCGGCTGTAACCATATCATTTGTTGTTCTGGTTTATATATTAACTTAAGATTTTTAAGGCACTACAATGGTAAAAATAGAAGATTTAAAACGAATAAATCTGTTGCGTGACGTACCAGACCATCTGCTTGAAATTATGTCTAAAGAGGCCCAGCTCAGTATTTTCGGCAAGGACTCTCAACTTGTCGCACTGGGAGAAGATATTGACACCTTTTACATGCTTATCATGGGACAGGTATCTGTTGGGAGAGAACTCACACCGGATATCGATGTTGTGCTTGATTATATTCAATCCGGCTCGTCGTTTGGAACATCTGCATTATTAGAAGGCATTAAAGCCACCTACAATGCGGTTTGCCAGGAACCATGTGAAGCCATTACACTTTCCGGTGCCAGGATGATTGAACTGTTTGCTGAAAATCACGAACTTGCGTATCACATGATGCTTGGAGTAGCTAAGCAATATAAAGAAAAAATGGATACTCGTGCCCAGATGATCATAAAAACGATGGATGAATATCCAGAGATGAAAGATGATATTAAAGACATAGAAAATCTCACGCTGGTGATATAAACCTTAAAGAAAATATTTAGGACCCCTGATCATGGTTGAAAAAGATATACTAAAAAAAATCAGCTTTCTTGAAGATCTTCCTGATGAAATGCTTGATAAAGTGGGTGAAATTTCCCAATTGGAAGTTTTTGATGAAGAAAGTACATTGTTTCGTCAAAATCAGGAACAGACATTAATTTATATGTTGATTTCAGGGAAAGTTTTTTTGAATTCCCGTTCTGCACAGGGAACCTCACTTACTTTGGATGAAGTTTCTCCCGGTCGTACTTTCGGTGTCTCAGCGCTTTTAGGAGAATCTTCCAGCACATTTACTGCAGTTTGTTCCCAAAAAAGTTCCATTATAACGGTTCCTGGAAAACAGATGAGGCAGTTGTTTGAAGAGGATGTAGAGTTAGGGTACAGATTAATAAAGAAAGTGGTTTTACTTTTTAGATCAAGAATGAAGATGCATACTCAGCAATTTTTGCACTCCCTTGCCACACACCCGGAAATTAAATAGCAGCTAAAACAGCACCAAAAGCGAACAGCCGGTCTGGAAAAGTTTCCAGACCGGCTGTTTTATTTTTAACAATAGCATCTATATTTATTGAAGAATGTCGCAGACCAGATCAAAAAGATCTGCAAGCCGAACAACTCCTGTGACTTTGTTGTCACTCAATACCAAAAGGGATTGATGGCACCCAAGTATAAAGTGGTGGACGGCTTCCGCAACAGTTGCATCCTCGTCCACGAATTCCCCACTTGAAGGAGAGTACATGATATCCTTAATAGTGGTTTTAGACGCTTTTTCTACCAGTTCTTCCAGGGTCTCATCCCAGAGGCTGAAGTTTTCAACCAGCGAGTTTAAAAAATCTTCATTAAAGCCGAACCTTGATAGCCCTATACTGCCTGTGTGGTTTGGATTTTCAAATTGGCGGTATTTAGGCTCAAGAGCCTTGAAAATACATCGGAAACTCACTTTTCCTGTAATGTTATTGTCCTTGTCATAGGCCAGGACTGCCCTGTGTTTACGAGTAAATTTGGTGTCTTTACGAGATTCCTTAAGCTTGCGTATTGCGGCTGCAAGTGTTTCATCTTCGGAAATAGTCGCATACTCTGACAGAGGAATCATAATGTCTCTAACTTTTTTAGCTTTCATAGTGCTCCCTCCTTTTTCTTATCTTATTGAACCAATATGGGCATTCCCATAATCGGCCATATAATTTTCACTGCAATTCCAACAACGATCATTAAAATGATACTTGCAGGAATTCCGTATCCAAAAAATTCACCAGTGGTGAATTGTTTTGAATCATATGCGATTGCATTCGGCGCTGCACCAACCAGAAGCAGAAATGGCATACCTGCTGTTACCAGTGATGAAAACAGGATCACTTCCGGTGCTACACCTAGGTACTTTGCAACAACCAGTGCTACCGGCAGTGAAATTGCGATTGCTGCTACGTTCATAATAAAGTTGGTCATCATCATAACAAAAAATGCAATACTCATTATAAAAACAAATGGTGAAGATTCCTGAAACATGCTCAGCCAGTTAATTGCGAGCCATTTTGCAGCACCGGTTTCCCAGAGGCAGAACCCAATACTCATTGCCCCGCCAAACAACAGGATTATGTTCCATGGAATGGATTCAAGGTCTTTGATATCTAAAATCTTGAACACAAAAAATAGAACAGTTGCTACCAAAATGATACCATTTTTATCCAATGGTGCCAATGCCGGAATGAATTGTTTAATCGACATGACCCCAATAGCAGCAAAAATAATTACAGCTGATAAAATTTCATTGGTGGTAAACTTGCCCATGGCAGCCCCAAGCTTTTTGGCTTTTTCTCTTAGTCCGGGAATGGTTTTTTGTTCCGGCTTGAAAAATACCATGAAAAACCCCCAGAGAATAAAAGTCATGATCCACCCAATCGGGAACATATAGTACATTAATTCAAAAAAGGAGATGTCACGTCCAACGATATCTTTGTAAAAACCAACAGCAACCGCACCCCTTGCTGCACCCAGGAAAGTAACAATACTTCCTGCACCAGCTACAAAAGCCATACCCATGAATAAACCTTTACCAAATTTGCTGGGTCCTTCTTCTTCGGTATACATGGAGTAAATGGTCATTAAAAGGGGAAACATGGTAGCTGCAACGGCAGTATGCGCCATGATATGTGTGAGGGCGGATGTAACAACAAAGCACCCAAGATAAATCATACTTGTTTTTTCACCCACTATGGCGAGCATTTTATATGCCAGTCGTTTTGTTAATCCTGTTTTGGTAAACACCATTCCGATAACAAGAGACCCAAAGATAAAAAGGACAGATGGTGTCATGAAATCTTTAAGCGCTTTTTCTGCCGGTCGGACCATGAATAAAACCTGCAAAGCACCAATGGTCAAACTGGTAACACCAATGGGAATTACTTCAAAAACCCACCAGGTGCCTGCCAGAAGAAAGATAGCCAGCGCACCTTTTCCCTGCTGACTTAAGACAAAATGTTTGCCGGTCGGATCTATTGCATCAGGCCATGGCGGGGCAAAATTGACAATAAAAAATAAAACAACACCAATCATCAAAAAGAGTACTCTTTTCCAATCAAAACTGGAGCCGGTCAAGGCTTCTGCTTTAGTAGTCATAAAATTATTTTTCTCCTAAATATTAATATAAATTACCATAGGGTTATATTAGACCCTTAAAATTTCAAATTGGTACAAAATAAGGCAAGCGTCTGCTTTTTGTCAAGAAATTCCGATAAAATGATGATGATTTATAAAGGAGGGAGTGCGCCTTGACCATCATTCTGTTCGAAATGAGTTAATTCGAACAGAATGATGGATAAAGCAAAAAGAGTTATAACTTACTAAGTTAAGCAGTTGTTGATTGAAAAAATAAACTTCTACTAAACGCCATGGCGTTGAAGAATATCTTTTATTTTATCTTCAGATTGCTTTTCAACAATCAGCATTTTTTCTGCTTTTGCCTTTTTGATTTTTTCTTCCAGAGCAGCAATGTCGGCTGGTTTTTCAAGAAAATCAGTAGCACCTACTTTCATGGCTTCTACTGTTTTTTCAACGCTGGCATAGCCTGTGAGAAGGATAATCTGAAGTTCGGGTTTTTTAGTTTTAATGGCCTTCAAGGCTTCCATACCATCGATTTCCGGCATTTGAAAATCCATGACAATGGCATCAAATGTGTTCGTTTCAATAATGGAGAGGGCCTTTTGGGCCGATTCAGCTGTGGTTACTTCCATGCCCCTGGCTTCCATTCTTTCGGACATGATTTCAAGAAATTCTTTTTCATCATCCACAAGCAATACTTTTTCCGACATCGTTGTTCTCCTTATACCGTTAATATTCCTGCCAATTCTCACTGGCATAAAATTAAATGGTTTTGGGCCAAATGAGGCCTAAAACGCTGTTGTTTTTTTTTACCAAAACCTTCAAGTGATCAATCAAAGCTTTGTCCTGATGAGTTTCAAGAATTTCTTTAAAAACGCTTTCTTCCGTTAAGTTGGATTCGAACCAAATAGAAGACGACTCTTCGGACGTATCAAATGAAATGCTGATCTGATCCTTTTTTCCCCCATAATAGCACATACTTTCTATGACACGCCATATTAAATATTGTACATAAAACAGCTGTGAGCTGATTATGACAGGCACAGTCGCGGTTTTGACTTTTATAATACATTCACTTCTTTGAATCAGCCTGGAAGATAAATCAATAATAAAATTTAATGCTTCAGGCAAATTTATCAGTTCTTCAGAATTCTCAGTGCGATGCCCTTCAGTATTTAAACGATTAGAATTTAAGCTATCAGTTTTTAAACAATCAACGCTAAAACCATCAACACTGTGAGAAAATCGATTAAGTTTTTTTAAAATCAGATCAGTTCGCTGCACCTGCTTTTGAATTTTTTCAGAGATGTTATCCACTTTTTCAGGTGAGAGTGAGTGCCCATTTTTAGTCAACTGGGCCAGATCAGATAATAACCCGGCATTTTCATTTATAATGGCAAGTGAATTTTTTATTTCATGGGTTGTTGAAGCGGACATTTTTCCAAAAAACAGTGTTGCACCGTCAGATAGAAAATTAGTTTGTGTAGAAGTATCCTTTTTGTTCATGCTGATTTGATCCTATACACTCTCCTGGGATTTAGTTTCAAAACCGGCCACAGTATTTTCCTTCGAAAGTAAAGACATATCAGCTTTAACAGGTAAAACTAAAGTGAATTGTGTTCCTTTGCCAAGCTGGCTTTTTACCATTATGTCCCCCCCAAGTTCTTTGACCAGTCCATAAGTAATGGATAAACCCAGGCCGGTTCCCCAATGCTCATTTTTAGACGAGTAAAAAGGTTCAAATATTTTAGCGATGTCCTCTTCCGATATTCCACTGCCGTTGTCTGACACTTTTACACTAATATGATCACTGTCTTTAGTTCGGATAGAAACATTCAGTTCTCCACCGTTCCCCATGGCAGTAAAAGCATTTTCAAACAGGTTTAAAAAAATTTGTTGAAGACTGCCTTTGTCGCATTGGAACTCTTTAACATGGGTTCGATTGTCGACAGAAAAGGTTATATTTCGGCGTTGAGCTTCTTTTTCTAGAAAGGCAAGCATCTGCCGGACCACTTCTCCAAGGTTAACATTTTCAATGCTCGGTTCCATATGTCTTGCAAAATCGAGCAAACGGCGGGTAATAGTACCGCATCTGTCAACTGCATCAATGGTGTCACTTGCGAGTTGGATAATTTTACTGTTATTGGCATCGTCATTTTTTATTTCCAGCAGGTCCATCATTAGTCCGGCTTTTTGATTGATTATTGCGAGCGGGTTGTTGATCTCGTGTGCAACACCGGAGGCCAGTCTTCCGATAGAAGCAATTTTATTGGCGTGTTCTGCATGATGAAGGGCGTTAATTCTTGTGCGGTCTGCAGCGTGTATCCGGTTAACCAGATACGTAGCCGTTCCCAAAATGGATAACAGTATGATAACAATACTAAAGCCCAGGTAGCCGGCCAATTGAAGTCTGGGCTTCAGCCACAGATCCGTAAACCCTTCCCGGGATCGCAGCAACGCTATGGTCAAATCACTTTGTGGAATTTTAGCATAGGCAGTAATGGTTGGATGAATTCCAGGAGAGGAAATTTCACAAATACCGGAAGCCTTATCAAAAAAAAGAGGATCTATCTGTTTTAAGGAAAAAGAACTATCAAAAGTTTTTGAAGGGGTGATTAATTTCCCGGTTTGTTCAAAAACTAAGATATCTATATTGGGTTCTAAATCAAAGTTTTCAGTGTATTTTAATGCATATTCTCTTTTGTCAGGTGCTAAGGAGATGGATAGGGCTGCTGATTCTATAATTTTGAGCATGCTGTTTTTAACTTCATTTTCAACGATACGCCTGGTCAAACCCAGTTCAACCATACTCATTACAAAAAGTGGCAGTAATGCCATAAATGAGGTGAATACAACTAACAATACCCATTTTTTTCTGAAGTTGAATCCAGTTTGGAACTGACTGGCTGAAGCGTCACGGTGGTCCCAGAATGCTGGTTTGAATTTTTTAAAAATGCTCATGAACATAGTCTCCCTGCATCAATTTCCCTTTAAAGGAGAACTTTGTTTTGCCGAATTGATTTTTTCATGGGCTTTTTTAAGCAAACTGCTCAACTGATTGATATCAACAGGCTTTTGCATGTAATCAAATGCTCCCATTTCCATACAGTCAAGCCTGTCTTGTTCTGAACCATGACCTGTCAGTACAATAACTTCTATCTGCGGCCTTATTTTTTTGACTTCTTCTAAGACTTGCATTCCATCTATCCCAGGCATTTTTAAATCGATTATCATCACTTCTGGTTCGTCATTGTGAACAAGCTCTAATGCGGATTTGCCATCATAGGCCACAACAGAACCCATGTCTCTCATTTGGAGGCGCTCGGACAGTGTTTGGATAAATTCTCTTTCATCATCAACTAAAAGCAGTTTTGAAGGCATGTCAAAGTTAAATCTGCGATAAACAGCAGGGCGCCTGGGTTCTGGGTTAACCTGTACGGAAATGCTATCAACACCCTGAATTGATTTAACAATAGAGATAAGTTCATCCTCAAGCCGGCTAAGCATAAGAACCTGTTGATGGATGGATAATTCTATCCGGCCTTGTTCAGAAACAACCGCTACATTATGCCCTTTCCTGGCAAGTTCGACTTCTACTTTAGATGCCAGTTGAAAGTCTGATACTGCAGATTTTGATTCGGCAGTGGGTCTTAAGGCATCTTTAAGAAGGTTTTCCTGTATTATTGCGCTGGCTTTATCCGGTTCAGTGCTGGCCATAGGAAGCACCATGTCATAAAGTTCAGGATTCCAGGGGTCAGTTTGATAAAATAACAGGTTTGTCCATTCGGAGATGTTCGTATCTTCCCTCTCAATAGCCTGCTGAATGTCTTCTGATGAAAGGGTCAAATGCTCAGCACCATTTTTTATACGATCTTCAATACTGGAAACAAGGCAAACCCTTAAAATATGTTGAATGCGTCTTGGAATAAGAAGCCCTGTATATCCTGAAATTATAAAATCGTTATCTCCAATCATCAGAGAAACAGCCATTCTAAGGTAAGCAATTGAACACTCTTTTTCGTGTGTAAAGGTATTAAACACAGATGTTTTAGAGGAAAAAGCCCGTTTTATCTTAGATTCCGGGATACCTGACAGCTCTGAGGCTTTCCTTACCACATGGTCGTCTGTAATCAAACTAACCTCATTGCTTTCAGCCAGGTTGCGAACAATATCATTGTGATTGCAAAATTTTGCGCTGAATATGCTTAGACCAGTCATTGAATCACTTCCTTTTGGCTGCCACAGGTCAGAATATTTCTGCAGGAAGACATTAAATCCTGGTACAGCGAGCCGGCATGATATAAGTTGTATGTATTCAATCTCGCAACGCCATCAACCATGGCAAATAAAAGCATCGCAGTGTTACGTGCAGAACTGGATTGAACCGTTCCGTCCTTAACACCTTCAATAATACCTTCTTCAAACATATCAAGAAGCCCATTATATACTGATTCAAGATAAGAACGGCATGTGGAGTTTGTTTCAGCCATTTGATATGGGTAATGGCGATGAAGCAAAAGGAATTGGTCTTCAAGCTCTCCAGTCAGGTTAAGATAAAATGTAATTGTACTTTCAACCCTGTCCATACCGTTATTGAATTTTGACTTCTTTATATGATTTTCAAATTCAGATAAAATGTTCAGCTTTACATTTTCCAGGATATTAATAAACAGGTCTTCTTTGTTTTTGAAATGATGGAAAATGGTGCCTCCCGCAGCACCGGTGGTTTTGGATAATTCAGACATGGAAGTTTCTTTGAATCCATTCCTGGAGAACAGACGGGTTGCTGCGGCAAGTATTGCATTTCTTTTTGACATATGTTACCAAATTATCAGTTAGTCCCCAACCGAATGATCGGTCGGTTTTTAAGAAAATATTGAAATCCATCATAAAAGTCAAGGCAAACATGACAAACAGAATACCTGAGAAAGCAAGACTTCTTGAAAAGTTAAGACAGAAAGGGTTTAAAGTTCCGGATTTTATTTATGTACCATCCCATCGATTCGATGAGCAGAATTTTTTAGAACTGAACATGTTTCTGGATAAACACCGCGAAAGCTACAAGGTTATCGCAAGGAGTGCTCATCCTCTGGAGTCAGCATTCAAAGGCGGAACCTTTGATTCTTTAGAAACCTATGCTGATATCGGTGGAATTAAATATGCACGAAAAAAAATGCTTAAAATAGCCCGTTCCTCCAAACAATTATCCATTAAACGTCAACAGGTTTTTAATGATGCACCGCAGCTTAATATGGATGAAATGGGAATTATTGTCATGCCGTTTGTCAACGGTTCCAGTGTGATGGCAAAAAAGCTGTTGAATCATTGGGAATTCGGGTATTGCATTGAAAGAGACAGCAAAGTCCAAAATGAACCTTATATCACTAAAGTACCTCATGACAGAAGACTCTTAAAACTCTCAGAAGACATCCAGAAAGCTCTTGGCTTCAGATGTGAGATTGAATATATCATATCCAGCGAGGGCGACATTCATGTGGTCCAGGCCAAAGACATCTCCGGTATTGAAACACTTGAAGAAAAAGAAAGTGAACGATCCATTGTTCTCGACGGGATTCGGAGAATCCGTAAAAGGAGAAATTATCGTGAACGACCCATTTATATAATGGACAACAAAGCCTTTTATGTTGACATTATCAGCCAGTGTGAAGATTTAATTCACTCACCTGAAAATGATGATATGAATATTGACAGCATACTTGAAAGTATCAATGCCTACGAAAAGGAACTCGAAGCTTTTGCTTTAAAACACCAACGATTTGCGATCATTGGGTTTGCCATCCATGATTCAGCAGAGCTTTATCAGATTGCCAATCATTACTTAGATGACTATCCTGATTTTCAGAAAACTTTATCAAAAGCCCTCTATGATAACCTTTACAAAATAGATATTTTTCTTGCAGAAGCAGATACTTTAATTGCCAAACACAAATTCAGGATCAATCTTTGCAGCCATGACGCATATGGTATCGATACAGTAAGAAATCCAATCTGGTCAGCCTATTGGCATGTGGATCGTCATGCTAAAATTATAAAGGAATTCAAGCGGCTGGGCTTCAAGACCGGAGATACCATAAGTATAGATATCGATGCTGAAGACAGGCCAATTATATACCGTCACTGATCTATAGTCCTGGTTTCTGTCGATCTCAATAAGATTAAAGGTTGTTATTTTGGTCAGTTTGCTTTATAACAGGCATGAAAAAATGATATGAATTAAATAGCTTAGAACGGTTACTGACACAAATACACAAAAAAATGACATCACAACGGAACAATACCTGACCAGCCAGAACTGATCTTTACCGGATATCCCGGAAGGCTTGATCCAAACTGCATCAAATGTGTGAATTTAAAATGGCTTTGAACCTGACCTGTGCGCACGCCGTAAAAGCTTAAGGAAATAGTTATGGAACTTTCGGTTTTTGATTTATCCAAACATCTTGGTGTAACCACCAGTACAATTGAACGTTGGTTGAGGCAGGGCAAACTGCCTGTTTCTTTGCGTGGGGCAAATATTAAATTTCAAGTTAAAGAACTGGAAATGTGGGCTTCCAAGCATAATTTAGAGCTTAAGATAACTCAGGACCCTGCTCCTGAAATAGCCCAGAAACCTGAAATTTCTTTATCCTCCGCTATTCTTAATGGTGGAATTTACATTGACATTCCCGGTCATGACACAGAAAGTGCCCTAAAAGAATCCATAAGTAAAATCAGTGCCGTTCCGGAGGAACACAAGCAGGGCCTTCTTGCACGCCTGCTTGAAAGGGAAGCTGCACTTTCAACGGGTATTGGTGGCGGAATAGCCATTCCCCATCCAAGGGAACAGGTCGCATTTTTAGACAATCCTGTCGTGTCTGTTTGTTTTTTGAAAAATGATGTTGACTATAAGGCGCTGGATCATCAGCCTGTGTCTGCTTTGTTTATTCTGCTTTGCCCGGAACTTAAAATGCATCTGAAACTGCTCTCTTCTTTGTCCTTCTGCTTAAAAAATCAAAATTTCATTCAATTCCTTAAGGATCAGCCGGGGGAAGACAATCTGGTCAGCAAAATTGATTTACTTTTAAAGGA
The DNA here is from genome assembly GCA_033851995.1 of Desulfobacteraceae bacterium. Classification (GTDB taxonomy): domain Bacteria; phylum Desulfobacterota; class Desulfobacteria; order Desulfobacterales; family Desulfobacteraceae; genus Desulfobacula. The sequence goes on from JAWSVI010000015.1 coordinate 31,450, forward strand.
CAATCCATTGTCATAATGACAGCGGAGTTGATCACCCATGTCTTTCATAAAGCACTGGTATAAAACTTTTTATCAAAGGGTATTTCACCTTGATGACCGCCTTCTGCTTATTATTGCAGGTTCTTTGGCAGGTATATGCAGTGGCCTTGCTGCTGTGGCTCTTCGGTTGTCGCTTGAAACCATGCTTGAATTTCTGCACCCATTGCGGCATTATTGGTGGGCATTTGTTCTTCCTGCAATTGGTGCGGTTCTTTCGTCATTTTATCTTGAAAAAATAGCCAGGGAAGGGGCAGGACACGGTGTTCCGGAGGTTATTTATTCAGTATCGCGTTATGGCGGCCTTTTGCGTTTCAGATCATCCTATTCCAGGCTTGTTTCAAGTTTTTTAACCATCAGCAGTGGTGGCTCTGCAGGACCTGAGGCACCGGTTGTAATGAGCGGCTCTTCTATCGGATCAAATATTGCCAAGGTAATTGGTTTGAACGACCGTCAGAGAATTACCCTGGTAGGATGCGGAACTGCCGGTGCCATTGCTTCTATTTTTAACGCTCCCATAGCAGGCTTGGTTTTTGCCGTGGAGGTTATACTTGGTGAATGGAAGTTTGTAAGCATCATTCCCATTGCTATTGCTGCAGTTGCAGGTGCCCAGGTTTCTCAGGCAATTATTCCGGAGCAGGTTCTTTTTTACCACCATCCGTTTCAAGTTGGTTTTTATGATGTGATTGCCTGCCTGGCCTTGGCTGTTTTTGCCGCACTCATCAGTGTTTTTTTTACGAAAGTTCTGCGTCAGTCCGGGCAGCTTGCCAAAAAGAGTTCATTCCCTCTTTGGGGCAGGGCAATTGTCGGAGGCTGTTCTGTAGGTCTCATTGCCATGTTTATGCCGGTGGTGCTGGGTGAAGGGTACCATTTTATTCAGTCGATGATTTCCGGTACATTTTCCATGGGCATTCTTTTTACTTTCATGGCAGTATTTGCAAAAATTATTGCGACTGCTCTCACTTTAGGGTGGGGGGGCTCTGGAGGAATTTTTGCCCCATGTCTTCTGATAGGAAGCCTTACAGGAATTGTTTTTCACAAGGTTCTTCTTTTATTTTTTCCTGAGATTGGAGTGGCCACTGAAGGCGCATATGCTTTGTTCGGAATGACAGCATTGATTTCCGGTGTCATGCAGGCACCATTAACCGGAATCTTTCTTATTGTTGAAATTACCGGCGGGTATGAAACTATTTTGCCGCTTATTGTGGTTTCTTCCATATCTTCTACTATGAGTCATTACATTGAACCCGCATCTTTTTACTTTAAGGAACTGATTGAAAGAGGCCAGTTTCTTCGTCCTGGCACAGATGCCAAAATTTTATCTGACTTGAATATCAGTGAACTGATTGAGACGGAGTATACCTGCGTGTCAGAGAACATGGTTTTCCGCGAATTCATAGGAATAATTAAAACCTCTAATCAAAATTTTTATCCTGTGACAGAAGATCATACAGATAATTATAAAGGCGTTATTCATATCCGGGCCATTCAAAAATATGCCCTGGATCCCGGCATCCATGACATGATATTTTTAAACCAGATCATGCAAAGCAATATTCAGACAGCTTCACTGGAAAATGATTTGCACGAAGTTCTGGATATGATGGATATAAACAATATGGATACCTTACCGGTTGTTGAAAATGATCGTTTTCTCGGAATGATATCTAAAACAAGGATACTGGATTTATACAGGCGGGAATTGATTATGCAGACCAGCGTTCACTAATGTCTGATTAAACTTAAAGGAGAATAAAATGAATTATAAACTGCTGCATATTTTTAGGAATACTCCATTTGGCAGGGAAACCTTTTTACAGTCTTTGTATTTTTGTAAAACCATTAATGCATTTCCCGTGGTGTATATTCCCCAAAGCGATAAATTTTTAATGTATTTTTCAAACGATGCAGTTCAGGTAGATCTGGACAATTCATATTTGAACGCTCCTGAAAGTGCAAAAGAGCACGCTGATGATCTTTTTGAAAAAGCAGGTATTAAGCCTATGTATTATACCCCCAAGAATTTTACAGCTTCAACATTGCCAGATATTTCAACTCAATTTGATTATCTATGCTGTCCCAGGTCTGTCAGCGACATTTCATCTAAGATCGGGCTTGGACATCTGGGCCCTAAAGTAAGGCGTATTATTAAACATGCTACGTTTCCTGTGCTGATTACCAGTCCTGTGTTTAAACCATGGAAAAGCATATCTGTGTTTTTTGGAGGCTCAAAAAATGCTTTAAATGCCCTTAAACTCGGTCTTAAAATAGCAATGGCCTCTGGCTTTAAGCTCGATATTTATACTCTTCTTGAAAATAAAAGTGAAAAGCAATACAGAGAATTGGCCAAAAAAGAAGGTTTAGAAAATGCGATCTCTCAATTGTCCAACAAATGGCATTTTTATAAAAAACCAGAATTTGAAACCATGCTGTACGATGTCCCTCATAACTCTTTAATTGTGTTAGGGGCTTATGGGCACGGGGTTATAAAAGATATCCTTCTTGGCAGCAAAATGGAGCAAATTCAATCCACTATTTTTAACAACCTTTTGGTTAGCGGGCCTTATTGCTCTATTGAACTATCTTAATCGCAATTTAATAAAAAAACCCACTTTTTCTTCAGCACATAAGGAAAAAGTGGGTTTTCGTCTCTTGTTTATTTATGTAAAATCATAACCACGCTCGCCATGAAGGGCTTTGTCCAGGCCAATAAGCTCCCGCTCAGGATCAAGTCTGAATCCAATGGTTTTTTCAATTAAGATACAAATAATTAAGGTTAGAACTGATGCCAGAAGGACTGTTGCACCAAACCCTTTTAACTGTACAAACAGTTGGTCCCACGCTGTCCAGGTTCTGCCGATAGTCTCAGACGCTTCCGCCATCCATGAATCACGGATAAAAAAGCTTAAAATAAGTACCCCTAAACCACTTCCAACACCGTGAATGCCAAAACAATCCAGTGTATCATCATAGCCGAGTTTCATTTTAAGCTGAAGGGCAAAATAACAGACAATGGATGATAACGCGCCAAGCACAAAGGCTCCGGATGGAAGCACTACTGCAGCAGCAGGTGTGATGACCACAAGACCCGCTAAAATGCCGGAAGCAAAACCAAGGGCAGATGCTTTTCGGAACGAAATTGCCTCAATAACCAACCATGTCAAAGCACCACTTGCGGCAGATATTTGAGTCATGGTGAGTGCTCTTGCCGTATCCAGTCCGCTTTGGAGAGTAGAGCCGGCATTGAAACCGAACCAGCCTACCCATAAAAGGCCTGCACCCATTAACGTCATAACAAGGTTGTTTGGCATGATGGGCTGTTTGGGAAATCCCTGCCTGGCTCCCAGGTAAATAGCAGCCACAAGCGCACTCACACCGGCAGAGACATGGATGACAAGCCCACCTGCAAGGTCAATAACGCCATTGGCTCCAAGATTAAACAACCAGCCGTCAGGGGCCCATACCCAATGGCAGAGCGGGGAATACACCAAAAGGAACCATAGTGAAATAAATACAATATAACCTCTAAAATAAACTCTTTCCGCAATGGCACCACTGATCAGTGCCGGTGTTATAATTGCAAATTTCCCCTGAAACATGGCAATGATGTATTCTGGAATACCGTCAGTGATAACCTCATCTATCCCTTTTAAAAAAACAAAATCCGGGTTCCAGCCTATAAAACCGCCAAAAATATTTTTCCCAAAGGTTAAAGAATACCCGCAAATTACCCATAACGTCCCGATAACTGCCATGGATACAAAAGTATGCATCATGGTTCCCAATACGTTTTTAGAACGGACCAAGCCTCCGTAGAACATCGCAAGCCCTGGAAGCATAAGTAAAACAAGAGCGGTGGAGATTAACATCCAGCTTGTATTACCCGAATCAATTACTGCCGGTTCAGCACCAAAGGCAAAACTTGAAAATAAAAATACAAAAAAAACGACTAAAAATGACTTTTTTGCAAGCATAAATTCCTCCAATTTTGTAATAAATATAAAAAATTTTTAAAACTTAATATAGAGGAGCAAAGAATATACCATGCAAGACAGTCTAAGAATTTTAATTTTATTTAAATAACTGTAATTTAAAATACTTAATAAAAAAAAGAAATTTTTAAGATTAGAAAATATATTGAAAACCGATGGATTTATTACAAATACGTATGATACAAAAGAGCGATTGTTTCATTAATGTAATAAATCAAAGGTTTATTAAAAACCAATTTCTTGTTCGCTATATGGTTTTACAAGAGTGCAAGGTCCCAATTCCACAAACCAGGTCTCTTTTTGAGCTTAATGCTTCTGGGAACCGTTTCTGTTAAGGAAACAAACAAACTATATCCTGCCTTCTCAAATTGATTTTTTTTCGTTCTCAAATCTAAAAGCCAGTTTGGAAAAATAAAGTAGTTCTGGTTAAATTTGGACACCCATGCCTGCTCGCCTTTAGGGCTTTGGAAAGAATGTCCGGGTTTTAAATCAGGAGAAATGATACGGGAGACTCCGAGAGGCCAGTTCCCATAGACTACAGCGCCAAGCGGAATCGGGCTCTGTGAAGGCATTTTAATAAAGGAATCCATATCAAGCTCAGGAGAGACAATGCCACCCGAAAATCCCAGACTTTTTAAAAGCGAGGCAATGGTTGAATTCGTAATATTACAAAATGGGCCGGCCCATATGTTCAATTTTTGGGGATCTTTAAAAAGAGCGATTTGCCAAATGGCATTCAATACAAAATTTTTAACGCCTTTTTTTAATGCTTTTTGAATGTATGCCCTGCACAAAGCCTCTTCTTGTGGGAAAAAAACCGGATCCATCCATAGCCAGTTCCTTGGAGATGGAGAAAGATTGTATCCTCTTGAGGATGCCCACACACCGGTTTGTACATTCTTTTTACCAGGTTTAAGATTTCTGAACACCTCCATTTCAACCGGTTTTATTTTTTTAGAGGCTTTTTTTATTAATGGAAGTGGAAAGCAGTCCTGAATCGGGCGTACAGATATTTTTTTAATGTTTGAAAGCTCAGTCACAAGTGCTTGAATCTTAGGCCACAACTCAGGCCCCCTTCTATCGATAAGAAATGCCGGGGTTCCTTTTTTAATTTTATGTTTAGAGGCTTTGCTTAAATAAAATTTACCTTTTTTAGGCACTGCTCTTGTAACTTTTTCAATCCGGTGAAAAGAATCGTCTTCAAACCCTATTCTCAACAAGTCACTTGGAAACAAGGCTTCCCGGGTTATAAAATATGGTAAGGCAGGATTTTTAATCCGTCCGGCAAAAAGGCCTGAACCAGTTTCCGATTGATGCTCTAATGGATTGATTTTACGTTGTGTTAACAGGTTATAGTGAGAAAATTCTCTTCCCATGGCATATTCAAGATAAGAAAGCGCTTCTTTTTTTCGTTTTGGATCATCACGTAATAACCGGTAGGCTCTAACGGTATAATAGACATAATGCGGACTTTTTTTTCTGCCTTCAATTTTCCAGGTCGTAACTTCAGGTATGGTTTTTAAAACTTTTGCCAGTACATCAGATGAAAAGTCCGTGCATGAAAAAAGCCTTTTTTTCTGGCCCTTGATTTCATATATTCTACGGCACGGTTGTACACACCTGCCTCGAAGAGCGCTTTTTCCGCCAAACCATGAACTCCAATAACATCTGCCGGAGACAGAATAACATAAAGCACCATGAATAAATGTTTCAAGCTCCATCCCTCGTGGTGTCTGCTTTGCAACATCTTTGATTTCATCAATATTAAACTCACGCGGGAGAACAACTTTTTTTATGCCCAGTTTTTGTGCCGTTTTAAGACCGGCAGGAAAACTTAAATTTCCAAGTGTGGACAAGTGAAATTCTTTTTTAAAACCGGCTTTGGTCGCCATAGGAATGATGGAAGGGTCCTGGATAATCAACGCATCGAATTTTACATACTGAACCAGTTTTTTTATAAGATTATAGGCTTTTTGATGCTCAGCCTCTTTAATGATAGAATTAAATGCTACATACACTTGGACATTTTTGGACTTTGCAAGGGTGGACAGTCTTGCAAGCTCTTCAACACTGAAGTTACCGGCCTCCATTCGTGCTGAAAACATTTTAAGGCCACAGAATATTGCATCTGCCCCTGCTGCCAATGCAGCCAGAAAAGAGTTTTTATCTCCGGCAGGAGCCAGTATTTTTGGATGATTCAAGAGCTTTAAAACCTTTCTAAAAAATGTTAATAGATAACCTGCAATATGGCAATTCTACTGCATTTTGTCAAAAGAAGGCATGCGAAAAACGGGTTAATTTAATAATTAAAAAAAATGAGGCGGCTATGTTTACAAAATATGATCCGGAAAATTTTTTATCCCCGATTGAAGGGATTGAGATGAAAACTCTTGTTTATGGTGAAAAAACCCTGATGACCCGTTTCCATCTCAAAAAAGACAGTGTTTTGCCAAAGCACACCCATCCTCACGAACAGACCGGATTTCTTGTTTCCGGTAAAATTAAGCTTTTTATTGAGGATAGATCTTTTACAGTGGAAGCAGGAGATGCATGGGCGATCAAATCAAATGAAGAGCACTGGGCTCAAATTTTTGAAGATTCTATCGCAATTGAAGTTTTTTCACCAGTAAGAGAAGACTACCTGCCCAAATAATACTCTATTTTAATGAAAGTATTTTTTTATGAAAGCGTTTCAAGATCTCAAGAAAGGTAAAATTAAGACATTGGGCGTCTGTGCACCTTCTGCAAGATTCAACCAGAAGATTTTTGATAAAGCCTTACAGAAATTAAAAAAAAATGATTTTGATGTAAAAATTCCCGATCCAATTTTTTTAAAAAAGAGATATCTTGCCGGTGAGGATGAATTCAGGGCAGAAGTTATAAATAAGTTGTTTGCCGATCCTGATGTTGATGCAGTTATCTGTGCCAGGGGGGGGTATGGTGCAATGAGAATTCTGAATTTTATTGATTGGAATCTTATTAGAAACAACCCCAAGCCATTTATCGGTTTTTCTGATGTAACTGCCTTATTGTTAACCATTATTTCCAAAAGCGAAATTCCTGTAGTGCATGGTCCAACTTTAACAACCCTGGTATCAGCACGAAAACAGACGCTTGACTCTTTTTTGGATACACTTGAGGGAAATGTTTCGGAAATTCTGATTTCCAATTCAAAAGTAGTTATACCAGGAAAATGTTCAGGCGTATTAAAAGGTGGAAACCTGTCAACAATTTCGCATTTGATCGGTACGCCGTTTCAGCCTGAATTTAATGGGGCGGTGTTATTTTTAGAAGATACGGGAGAGCCTGCTTATAAAATTGACAGGATGCTGACCCAGATGAAGATGGCCGGGCTTTTTAAAGGAGTGCAGGGTGTGATTACCGGTACTTTTGAACAGTGTGACAAGGACAATTATCTTGAAGAAATTTTCATTGAAATTTTTGAAAAATTCAACATTCCTGTTCTATCCGGACTACAGTGCGGACATGGCCCCGTTAATCTTTCTCTGATTATGGGAACAAAGGTTCAAATGGATACAAAAACTTTAATGCTTTTCTGGAAATAAAACCCGGAATTAAAAATATAATGAATATCCAAAAAATTTCAAATTTCATAAATGAGGCAGTTCAAAAATCAGTTTTCCCCGGTTGTGTCCTGTTATGTGCAGAACAAGACAATATAATTATTCATGAGGCCTATGGTAAAGCTGATATTTACACCGGGCGAAAAATGACCATTGACACAATCTTTGACCTTGCCTCCCTTACCAAGCCGCTTGCCACTGCACTTGTGACATCAAAGTTGATAGAAAAAAAGCAGATTCGGTTTTCAGATAAAGTAAAAGACATACTTCCTGAAGTTTCAGGTATGGAAGCAGGGCAGGTGACCATAGACATGCTTCTTCGCCATACGTCCGGACTTCCGGCATACAAGGAATATTACAAAAAACTTTCCAAGTCACATGCAGAGGCAAGGCAGGAAATCAGACAATTGGTCATACTCGAAAGACTTGAAAATCCTCCAGGTAAAGTTCAGGTATACAGTGATTTGGGTTTTATACTTTTGGCCTGGATCATTGAAACAATCACCGGAAAACGTCTGGACCGTATGGTAAAAAACTATATTTATGGTCCTCTAAGTATTGATGATTTGTTTTTTATTGACTTGGAAAATAACCCTTTTTTAAAAAAAGCAGGCGCTTCAAATTTTGCTGCTACACAAAACTGTCCCTGGAGAAATAAATTACTTGTTGGCGAGGTGGATGATGACAACGCCTGGGCTGTTGGCGGTGTTGAAGGGCATGCAGGTCTTTTTGGAGATGCATACAGTGTTTACAGGGTTTGTTCTGAACTCCTTAAAGTAATGAATCATAATTCATCTCTAATCTTAGATCCAGCTACTTTGAAAAGTTTTCTAAAGAAGAAAGGATCATTTGATATGGTTGCAGGTTTTGATACCCCTTCTAAAATGAATTCGTCTGCTGGACATTTTTTTTCCGACCTCTCCATAGGTCATCTTGGGTTTACCGGAACTTCTTTCTGGATCGACCCCAAAGTTGATTTGATTGTCGTTTTGCTGACGAATCGGGTCCATCCTTCAAGATCAAATGAAGATATTAAAAAATTCAGGCCTCAATTACATGATTTAATTCGCTCGACAATCGCATAAATATTTATACCAGAGGGTTTTTAAACTTGTAAAAACCGTTTAAGTTTGTTAGCAAATAATTTTTAATAACGTCTTTTGTATTTTTACACTGTTTTACAAAATTATTCTTGAAAGAGGTAAAATGAACTTTATAACTGACTCTTTGCTTGGAGCGTTTTCAAATGACCTGGCTATTGATCTTGGTACTGCTAACACTCTCGTTTATGTGAAAGGTAAAGGAATCGTATTGAGTGAGCCCTCAGTCGTTGCCGTAAGGACTGATAAACGATCTAAAAGTAAAGTGCTTGCAGTAGGCATTGAAGCAAAAAGAATGCTTGGTAGAACACCCGGTAATATTGTGGCCATCAGACCCATGAGAGATGGTGTTATTGCTGATTTTGAAGTTACAGAAGCCATGTTAAAACATTTTATTCGCAAGGTGCATAATAATCGAAAAGCCCTTGTGAGACCAAGAATCGTCATTGCCGTGCCTTCAGGCATTACCCAGGTCGAAAAAAGAGCGGTACGTGAGTCTGCTGAATCTGCAGGAGCACGTGAAGTCTTTCTTATTGAAGAACCGATGGCTGCAGCCATCGGTGCCGGGCTGCCTATTACCGAACCGACATGTAACATGGTTGTGGATATTGGCGGCGGTACAACCGAAGTGGCCGTTATTTCACTTGCAGGCGTTGTATATACCCGATCTTTGAGGGTGGCTGGTGATAAAATGGATGCATCTATCAGCCAGCACATTAAACGAAAATATAATCTGCTCATTGGGGAGCGGACATCTGAAATTATAAAAACCACCATTGGAAATGCTTATCCGGATACAGAAAACCTTGAAACCATTGAAGTTAAGGGGCGGGATCTGGTTTCGGGTATACCGAAAATACTGGCCATTGACTCTGAAGAGGTCCGCGTGGCTATTTCCGAACAAATTGATGCCATCGTTGAAACAGTTCGAATTGCACTCGAACAGACCCCACCGGAACTGGCCGCAGATATAGTGGATTCCGGTATTGTTCTGACCGGCGGTGGTGCGCTATTGAAAAACCTGGACAAACTGCTCAAAGAAAAGAGTGGTCTTCCCATTGTTGTCACAGATGATCCTTTGTCTACGGTAGCACTGGGCTGTGGGAAAGTCCTTGACAGCATTGATATTTTGAAAGAAGTCGTTATAAACTGATTTAATGTTTTCAAGAAACCTGCTTATCTTTGTCGGTGTTGCTTTGTTCGTTGCGCTGGTTTTTATCGTGATGACCATGAGCAGCAGGGAATCTATTCCGGTCAGCGGTATTGAACGTGTGACCATCTCCATTATTTCCCCAATTCAGAAAACAGTCAGCGGTACCATCAACGGTACGCGAGATATCTGGTACACTTATTTCATGGCTGTACGTGCCGTTGAAGAGAATACAGTTCTCCACCAGAAACTCGGCAAGGCGCTTGAGATACAAAACCGCTATGAAGAACTTGAACTGGAGAATTTAAGACTCAAAAAGTTTGTTGAGTTTGTTGACACTGTTCCCGACACATATGTAGCCGCCCAGATTATTGCACGGGATCCTTCTCCCTGGTTCAAAACCATTATGATTAACAAAGGGAAAAAAGACGGCCTTACGAAAGGAAGCCCTGTTGTGGTTTCAGAAGGTATTGTCGGCCAGGTTATTAATGTCGCCGGAAATTACTCAAGGGTCCTTTTGATTATCGATCAAAATTCTGCGGTTGATGCACTGGTACAAAATTCTCGTGTAAGAGGAATTGTAAAAGGCAATAATGAGGAAAATTGTTCATTTGTCTATGCACTAAGAAAGGATCAGGTAACTGAAGGGGAAATGTTAATCTCATCCGGAATGGACCAGGTATTCCCCAAAGGACTTAAAATAGGTAAAATTTCTAAAGTGACAAAAGTTCACTCACAATTGTTTCAGGACATTACAGTCGAAACCAGTGTTGATTTTGATAAAATAGAAGAAGTACTTGTATTTAAAACCATCAAATGACTTTTTGTAAGGTTGTTCAATAGTGAGACCATTATTTTTCATCCTTGTAACACTTTTCCTGATCGTTATTCAGACGGTTGTATTTCCATCTGTTCCATTATTCTCACACAGTTTTGATCTATTGATTATAAACATATTATTTTTAAGCCTGATTTCCAACCGTCACTCTACGATATTCACTGTCATTTTTATTGGTGCTGTCATGGACAGTATTTCAGGGGTGCCGTTTTTCTATTACATTTTTTCCTATATGTTTGTTTACATAATCGTCCATTTGGTAAAACAATTTTTATTCAAACAAAGCTCCTTTTTTATTGTTGTTATTAGCGGCGTTTCCGTTCTTATTCAGCAAATCCTGTTGATTTTTACCATATTTATCAGGCAAGGCAGCGAAGCAGTTATTGAGCTTGATTACCGAGTGTTGCTTATGCAGTTGATTTCCGGCCTGTTATTCATTCCGGCAGGCGTATGGCTGCTCAATATTTTTTACAGGATCTGGACTGAACTCATCAAAACACTGCATAAGTTTCTTGCAAAAAGGATTGAAGGATAAGTGGCTGAATTTAGTAAAAACCCGGACCGGGAGTGGATTAAGCAGCGCCTTATCAATGCCAGTGCATGTATCTTTTTTGTATTTGTCATATTATTTTTGCGCCTTGTTTATCTCCAAATGATAAAGGGTGAAGAATACAGACTTTTATCAGAAAAAAATGCAGTGCGCCTGAAAAGCATCAAATCATCACGGGGTTTGATTTTTGACAGGGATCACCGATTACTTGTGGATAACCGTCCGTCTTTTAATTTGAAAATTGTTCTGGAAGATGCTGGCGAAGTCAATCATACGCTTAAAAAATTATCCGAGCTTATTTCCATTCCTTTAGAAGAACTAAAACATAATATCGACCAAGCTGGCAAGGGGGCTTTTTATAAACCGATTACCTTAAAAGACAGTATCACCAGGGACCAGTTAGCTATTGTTGAAGCTCACAAATTCGATCTTCCCGGCATTCATATTGAAATTGAGCCTACACGCCACTACATATATGAAAAAATGGCAGCTCACTTATTGGGATATCTGGGACAGGTCAACAGTAAAGAGCTTCAAAGCGGAAAATACTCAAATGTCAGGGCCGGTGATTCAATTGGAAGATACGGCATAGAGAAAAGTTTCCAGGGACACCTTCAGGGAAAAAGAGGCGGACGTCAGATAGAAGTTGATGCAAATGGCCGCACAATTAAAATTTTAAAAACGGTTGAGCCTGTTGCTGGAAACGATCTCCATCTGACGATTGATCTTGAGTTGCAGATGAGGGCAGAAAAACTGCTTGAAAACAAAGATGGTGCGGTTGTAGCGATTGATCCGACAAACGGAGATGTCCTCTTAATGGCAAGCAACCCAAGTTTTAATCAAAATGATTTTATCGGAGGGATCAGTTCTAAAAAATGGCAGGCCCTGATGAATGATCCTGGAAAGCCGATGAATAACAAAGCCATACAGGCAGAGTATCCTCCGGCATCTACTTATAAAATTATTACCTCGTTTGCAGCTCTTGAGGAAAAGCATATTGATCTCAATTCAAAGGTGTTCTGTCCTGGATTTTTTAAATACGGAAACCGGGTTTATCGATGCTGGAATAAAGCGGGGCATGGAGAAGTTAACGTTATAGACAGTCTGTCACAATCCTGTGATGTTTTTTATTACCAGGCAGGAGATAAAACCGGAGTCGACACATTGGCAAAATTCGCAAGAGAGTGCGGGCTTGGACAAAAAACAGGTATTCAACTTGAGAATGAGAAAAAAGGACTCATACCGACTTCTTCATGGAAATTGGAACGTTTTAAAGAACCATGGCAGGGAGGAGAAACACTTTCCGTATCCATTGGACAGGGGTATAATCTGGTTACTCCTCTCCAAATGGCGGTATTTACTGCAGCCGTCGGCAATGGAGGTACCTTGTATAGACCAAGGATTGTTACGGCCATTAATGACAGTCAGGGTAATGTCGTCGAATTTATTGACCCTCATATTACCGGCAAACTTCCGGTTTCAGAAAAAACACTTGATATTGTTAGAGATGGGCTTTTTAAAGTTGTTCATGATCCACATGGCACAGCGCGTAGAATTCAGTCAAAAAATATTAAAATATCAGGCAAAACCGGAACCGCCCAGGTGTTCAGCATAAAAAGCGGTGAAAAGATCGAAGCTGAAGACCTGGTGTATTCACTCCGGGATCATGCCTGGTTTGTCGCCTATGCTCCTGATGTGGATCCAGTTATTGCGGTAAGCGTTATTATTGAACATGGTGAACATGGTTCCAGTGCAGCAGCACCGATTGCTGCTGATATAATTGAGCTTTATACACAAAAACTTTTTCGGGAAAAAACTTCAGGGGATTGATTCATGTTTGACAGGAGACTGATTGAAAATTTTGACTGGGGTTTTACAATCTTGATTTTTTTAATCAGTGCAATCGGCCTGGTCATTTTATACAGCGCTTTGACTGCAGGAGGATCTGAATCGTCAGGCCTGCCGGTTCTGTTTAAAAAACAGATGATATGGATGGGAGCCGGATTTGTTATCATGCTGATCATCTTAATCTTAGATTTCAGAGACCTGGATAAATTAAATATTTTTATTTATACTATCTGTGTTGGCCTTCTTGTGAGCGTCCTTTTGTTTGGGCACCTGGGTGGCGGTTCAAGAAGATGGCTTGTCTTAGGCTTTGCCAGGGTTCAGCCTTCCGAATTGATGAAGATTGCCTTGATTATTTCACTTGCTTCCGTTTATTCATCCTCTGTGTCACAAGCAGGTCTTGATTTTAGAAAGCTTATTAAACCTGTTATTTTATGCACAATTCCTTTTTTGTTGATCGTTAACCAGCCTGACCTTGGTACCGGACTGCTTCTCTTGCTCATTGCCGGCTCTATCACCTTGTTTGTAAAAGTAGAGAAAAGAGTTTTCTTCACTATTTTTGGAGCGGGGCTTTCCATGGTTCCTCTTGTGTGGTTCGCTTTAAAGGATTATCAGAAATCGCGAATATTGACCTTTTTAAATCCTGATAGAGACCCTCTTGGAACCGGGTACCACATTATCCAATCTAAAATTGCAATTGGTTCCGGCATGCTGACGGGTAAAGGTTTTTTAAACGGCTCTCAGAACGCTTTAAATTTTTTACCTGAGCAGCATACAGATTTTATTGTATCTGTATTGGCAGAAGAGTGGGGGCTGGTTGGGTGCAGCATCCTTTTAGTGTTATATCTTTTTCTTTTGTTCTGGGGACTTAATATTTCTTACAACTGCCGCAATATGTTCGGTTCTATACTGGCCTTTGGTGTCATTATTATGGTTTTCTGGCAGATTTTTATCAATGTCGGAATGGTTATGGGACTTATGCCGGTAGTTGGGGTCCCGCTTCCCATGGTTTCATATGGTGGTTCTTCTGTTGTTACCAATATGGTAGGGTTTGGTATTTTACTCAATATAAGCATGCGAAAATTCACTTCAAAATAGGTTTTTTCTGAAATTATTCTTTCATATGAGAGAGGTTTTAATTTTATCAGGAAAAAAATATTTTATCTTTCTCTTGCGGTTTGATTAATTTTCTTATAAGTATTTTACCATCTATTTTTTTAATAAATCTTATTCATAAAATAATGAGGCTGATATGGGAATATATGAACGGAAACAAAGAGAAAAAGAGCAAAGAAAAATAGAGATACTCGAAGCTGCAAGAAAAGTTTTTTCAAAAAAAGGTTTCAACACTGCTACCATGGAAGAGATCGCCACACAGGCTGAATTAAGCCCCGGCACACTTTATCTGTATTTTAAAAACAAGGAAGAACTTCACACTTCCCTATCAATAGAAGTCCTTAAACGACTGGTTGACAAGGCTCAAAAAGTAACTGAGCTTGATATTTCCGTCCAGGAAAAAATTGAAAAATTTATGGATGTTTTCATTGATCTATATGATTATGATTCAAATATTTTAATCAACTTGTTTCACCTTCAGTCCGGAGAAACCCTGAAAAATTTATCCGATGAGGTATTGGAACAAATTAAAAAATACTCTTCTTTATCACACAAAACAATTTCTGCTGTTATCAGACAGGGTATTGACGAGGGAACTTTTATTGATGAACACCCTGTAGCACTTGCCGACATCCTGTGGGCATCATATGCAGGAATTGTATTATGGGTTGATTCGAAACGATTGCTGGATGACAACAAAGATTTTGTTAAACCTACACTGAAAACCGCATTTCAAATCATAGGGAAAGGGTTGCTCAAAGAGTAATTTTATTTGCATAGCCTGTGAATCGTCTGGGCATGCCATTCGCCGCGACCTGAAAAGGTCGGGATTCCTTTGTCTCTCAAATATTCTGCTATAAGAGCAAAAGTAGCGCCTTTTTTACGCATTGCTCGAATGATGTTCAGGATTTCATCTTTGGTATAATGTGTGCCTACCGCATAACTGGAAGTTGTTTTGAAAACATTGTCCTGAGGGTGGGCCAAAAGGTCTTCCGTCAATATTTTATTCAAATTTTCAAAAAAAGATGAAACGGAGTTGAGCTGTTGAATTTTTGCCTCAACAAGTTTTTCGTTCTGTGCGAGAAATTTATCTAAGGCCATACTGATTTCTGATGAACTGTCTGCTATTCTTGGGAGGGCATCCTGAAGGGCGTTATTAAGGGTTTCATTTCCTCCTGAGGATTGAAAACGCCTGTCTGTTCTCTGTCTTCTATCTTCTTTAGGATAATAATGACCATCTAAATTCCGCCTATGATCAGATTTATCTTTTTTATGGGAAGTTCTTAAATTTCTAAGAAAGTCATTCATTGTATTGCCTCCAAACGTACGCAGATTTGGTTAAAAAAAATAATTGACCTGTATCTGAGGTATAAAAAAAAGCAGTTTCAGGAATTGAATACGATTTAAAATATTTTAAATGTTTCACACATACAAGTCAAGACAGTAACGATAAAAAAAATAAAGGAGTATATTCAGGAACTTGAAGGCAGAAGCATTTGGCACAAATGTTCACTGAGAAACATGATAGATTCGATATCAAGGTGATAGGTTACAGACGCATCAAACAGCAGTTTTGCCTGGGATTCAAATCCTTCATTTTCATCCCAAAACATTACGATAACAGGTACTTTCGGAAAGGCCCAAAATTCTAAAGCCAGGTCGCAAGAAGCATAGTCTTCAGTCACATCTTTAGCACCTTGCGAAACAGCTGTCTGTTTTAAGGTATCCATCCGTGAAGAAAAAGCTTTGCCTAACGGCATCAATGTAAATAGTGGAGTTAAAATACGGCAGTTGAATTTGATCGAGACCTTTATTGGTAATCAGCTTAGCCCCAATGCGTAAAGCAATATCTGAATACTTCATGGAAGAGGCCTGTTTTTTTGCCCATTCCAGTGCTTCTTTTGCCATATCTTTTTTAAGCCATTTGCCTTCTTTATACTGTACTTCAAGTTCGGCTTGAGCAGATTTTAATATATCCGGTTCAATGTGAGGGCAGTTCTTTAATGGATGTTTTTCCGAAACAACCATACCTGCAAAAGCAATACAGGTGGGAAAACCACAGTCTTTACAATTGGTTCTGGGCAGAATCTTAGCATAAAGATCAACAACAGAAAGGGCCATGTCACCATCCTTTAACTAAAATTAAGAACAGCCGGACCAACAGGAAGAAGGCCCGGCTGTATTAAACTTTTTACTCTTTTTCGAAATCTTCTTTAGCAGCACCACAGATTGGGCAACACCAGTCATCCGGCAGATCTTCAAAACTTGTTCCAGGGTCTATCCCATTATCAGGGTCTCCGTCAGCCGGGTCATACACATAGCCGCAAGGGCCGCAAACATACCTGTCCATTTTGCTTCTCCTTTTTATATTTTATTATTCGCAACCAGTTACTATATTCCATAATTTCAATATGCTTCATCCATATCAAGGTCTTCCTGTGTTACAGGCCCCTTGAAAAAATTATATGACCATACCTGATATGCAATAACAATCGGTATGAAGACAAGCACAACCCCAAGCATTATTTTGAGGGTCAACGGGCTGGATGACGCGTTATATGCAGTAAGAGAAAATACTTTATCCATATTGGATGGGAATAGGGTGGGGAATAACCCGATTATACCAAAAAAGGTGCACGAAACAATGGTAAGCGCAGAAGCAAACCATGCTTTAAAATAATGCTGTTTAGCGATAAAAATTCGAGTAGCAAAAAGAGCAGCAACAGCGATCAGAATTACAAGAAAGAGAATCGGATATTTAAAATAGTTATCATACAGACTGGTTGCAAAGTAACTGGCAATAAGAAAAATCACTGCAACCGGTACTAACAGGAGCCAGATTTTCTGGGAGACAGCGACCGTTCTTTTGTGAAGATCACCCGTTGTTTTTATGTTGAGCCAGTTTGCACCATGTTGAAGAAATAAAAGAACAAATAAAAGTCCGCCAAGAAGTCCATATGGATTAAGCAGCTTTAAAGTGTTTCCGTGATAGATGCCATCACCGTCAAAGGGAATTCCCTGAAATATGTTAGCAAAAGCAACCCCAAAAAGAAGGGCCGGTAAAAAGCTTCCAAGAAAAATAAAGGTATCCCATAGCTTTTTCCATCCGTCACTATTGATTTTACCACGAAATTCAAATGCAACCCCCCTGAAAATAAGGGCAAATAAAATCAGCATTAAAGGCGTGTAAAGAGAAGAAAACATCGTCGCATATACAAGCGGAAACGCAGCAAAAGTAACTCCGCCTGCAGTAATCAGCCAGACTTCGTTTCCATCCCACAAAGGTCCTATGGAATTAATCATAACCCGTTTATCAGTATCAGATTTGCCAAGAAACGGATACAGCGTCCCTACACCAAAATCAAAGCCGTCGGTCATGAAAAATACGGCCCATAAAAGTCCCCACAAGAAAAACCAAGTAGATTGAAGTAGCATATTTTAACTCCTGTAATTTTATTTTGTTGCAGCCTCAGGGCCTTTTTTGACATATTTTACGATCAGATAAAAGCCCAGGACTCCTAAAAGGCCGTATACAGCTATGAATCCAATTAAAGATAACAGGACCTGGATGCCGGCAATTGGTGAAGCAGCTTCCGCAGTTTTAAGAACCCCGTACACAATCCAGGGCTGCCTACCAACTTCCGTTACTATCCATCCCATTTCAATGGCAAGATAGGGTAAGGGAATGGCAAACATCATTAATTTTAAATATGTTGGACTTTCCAGCAACTTGTTTCGTCTTGTCCATCCATATATTGTCAAAAGGATAAGAAGAGTTCCAATGCCAACCATGGTTCTGAACCCAACAAAAACAGGCAATACAGGTGGTCTTTCAGCTTTAGGGATGTCTTTTAAACCAACAACTTCAGCATTAAAATCATGAAACCCAAGAAAACTTAAAATACCTGGAATAGATCCGATTTCAATAATATTCTTTTCATTTTTCTCATCCGGGATGGCAAACAATACAATGGGAGCCCTGGTTTGAGTTTCCCAATGTGCTTCCATTGCTGCAAGTTTTGCCGGTTGTTTTTTGGCGACATTTGTACCGTGAAGATCTCCAACAATAGCAACAATGATTGAACAGACCAGACCAACTGTCAAAGCAATCTTAAATGATTTGGTAAAAAGGTCTACATGTTGTTTTTTTAGCAGGTGATAGGCAGAGATACCCATAATAAAAAAAGCGGCTAACACCAGGCCTGAAGGCAGGACATGAAAAATTTCAAGGATGCCGTGGTAGTTGAAAAGAACTGCTAAAAAGTCTGTTAGTTCTGCGCGTCCGTTACGGATAGTATATCCCACGGGGTTTTGCATAAAACCATTTGCCGTAAGAATCCATACTCCTGAGAAATTACTGGCAGCTGCCACCAGCCACATAACAGTGGCGTGAGCCTTGGCAGATAATTTTTTCCATCCAAAAATCCAGATTCCAATGAAAGTTGATTCAAGAAAGAAAGCAACCGAAGCTTCTATAGCAAGCAGAGAACCAAACACGTCACCAACATATTCAGAGTATCTTGACCAGTTAGTTCCAAACTGAAATTCCAGGGTTATACCGGTTACGACACCCAGTGCAAAATTAATTAAAAACAATTTACCCCAGAACTTAGTCATTCTCAGGTATACCTCTTCGCCGGTCCTGGCATATTTTGTTTCCATGTATGCAATTATAATGGAAATCCCAAGGGTCAGGGGTACAAAAAGAAAATGGAACATGGTTGCAGCGGCGAATTGCAATCTTGAAAGAAAAACCGGGTCCATAAATTCCTCCGTTTAATGGTTTTTTATTTTAAAAATTTATGTGTATATGGAGCAATTAATATGCCACATAAAGAAAAGTGAAAAAATAATGTATTTTTGATTACGAGTTATGGAAGCTTAAATGATTTTACGGCTTATTTCAAGGCTGTTTTGCTTTGGGTATAAATTTTATAATATTATTTTTTTTTGTAGGATGAGGTAGGAGCATGTCTCTGATTGAAGGCAAATGCAATTTGGTAAAGAGACGAAAGTGTTTCACTGTATTGAGACATAAAAAAAAATGCGGCAGGAGTTGCTCCTGCCGCATAAAGTTAAAATTAGGTACTACCAGTTATCGTTTTTGAGTCGCCTTGGTTTCCCACTCAGCGATTTCAGTTGTCTCATAAATTTCTTCCCAGCCTGTAATCATTCCTGCAATATGGCTGAACAGGGAATGGCCGGTGGTGGTCATATAGATGTGAATGATCAGGAAATTTAAAAGAAAAAGAGCGACCAGGGTGTGTATGGCTGCCAAAACTGAAAGCGGGAGGATCAATGATATATCATTGTATAGGTAATACAATAATCCTGTAACCATCTGTATGGGCAGCAGCATAGCTGAAATGCCAAGATATGCAAGCCTTTGGAGCGGGTTATGCTTGGCTCCTTTTGTTTTTTGCACAGGATGGGATTTGCCTTGAAAAATCCCCCAGGAGTAGTAGAACACCACTGAAAGAAGTTTCTTGGTCGTAGGGAGGTATTGTTTCCATTCCCCGGTTATCACCAACCAGAAAGCAAAAAAAGCAAACATACCCAGCCAGGTCAAACCGAGAATATTATGAATGTTGACAGCCCGCTGGAACCCAAGCAATTCATATGTTCCATGAATTTCAAGCCCGGTAATGATAAGGCAGATAACCATGAGTGCCTGAAACCAGTGCCACAACCTCTCAAACCTCGTATAAAGGTATATTTTGATTGTCTTTGTCTCGCTCAT
The DNA here is from genome assembly GCA_033851995.1 of Desulfobacteraceae bacterium. Lineage (GTDB taxonomy): Bacteria > Desulfobacterota > Desulfobacteria > Desulfobacterales > Desulfobacteraceae > Desulfobacula. Next base: position 51,401 of record JAWSVI010000015.1, read on the forward strand.
TTAGTCCTCCTTACCGTTTCGCGTAAAAAACCGCCCAAGACCGTGTAGCATTACGCCAAACAGTGCTCCAAGCACAGTGATCCAGCCTAGACTATCCAATAAATTGTTCTTATCCCGTCCTGGAAGGTAAATGCCTGACAAAGAAGCTAACCTGGAATTTTCCCTGACATGACATTCCGTACAATTGACAGCATTCTCTTTGGGTGCAACCATGTGGGTAATGGGAAATGCGTAGGTTGTCTCAACATAATCGTATTCACCAGAATATGGAATTCCCAAAGTTTTATTACCCCGAACAATGGCATCATCCATATCAAAGGTCGTCCAATAGCCGTTTTTCCCAGAAAGCAGTGGTGCTACCAGTTTTTTATTAACTTTATCATAAGGCTGTTTTCCCCTGTGAATTTTAAAAGGAAAAATTCTTGCCTCAGGATCTCTTTGATCACCTACCGGATGGCTAACTTTTATAATCTCGGAAGGATCAATGACATCATCTGCTGTTGTAGAAGTCAAAGAGCCGTTAAACCAGAAGTACTCAGGAACAACATTTTTATCCCATGTAAACTCACCTTTGATGGATTTATATGTCGGTTTCCCGTACGGTCCTTTTTCTACATAAGGTTTGCCGTCTTTCATTTTCCCGGCCTTAGTCCAGTCCCATGACATTTTCGTGGGATTCACCCTTGCATATTTAGGAATATGACAAGCCTGACATGAAACCACATCCGTATGATCGTTCATTTTCGAATCATTTTTATGGGGTTCTGCACTGTGACAGGACACACAAGTGATTTTAGGTGCCAAGTCATCCTCTATCAGGCTTTTTCGGGTTTCAACTGCCGGATTTGTATATATCCTGCCGGCAATGTTATGATCAACCGTGGTATGGCAACGGGTGCAGCTAAAATCTTTCCCATCCGTCCCCATATGGACATCAAGCATGCGATTAGGTTTTGTCAGAGAAGTATCAAGATCTCCGTGTTTAACACCGTCACCGCCTCCGCCAGTAAAATGACAGTCACCGCAATTTTTCCGGGTCGGAAAATTTACTTTGGAAACAGCCTCTTTCACTTCCTGCTGAAGCTCATCTGCAATCTCATTGGTTTCAGGATCACCATCTTCAAGAAAAGATTGAATGTCTGAAAAGGCCTCATTGAAATTGTAGCCAGAGGAATTATGACATTTCAGACAGTTGACTTCACCTTCCACACCTTTTTTATTCCAGCTGGGATGACATGAAAGACATCCTTTATCTTCCATTGCATTGGCAGAAATACAATAATTGTTAACTGAATACCCAGCTTTTCCATACCGCATATCTTTTTTATCTCCTGAGGCTAGCCAGGTCCAGTGAATGGTTTTATGAAACTGGGTAGCTGCTTCGGAGTGGCATGAGATACAAGCTTGAGTCACTTCTTCACCTGAAGTGAAGTCCTGATTCAGTGCATCAATTTTTGTATGGTCTATTGTGGTCCATCGTCCGCTGTCTTTTACGGCCTGTTTGGCAAGTTTCCTTCCCGGTGCTTCCTCGCTATCACCATCGACGGGCTTGGAAGCATGGGCCATGTTCAGCGTAAATATGATCATAAATACGGCCAAAATAAGAACACAGCAATTTTTTATTAACCGAATTTCCATAGGTTTCTCCCAGGATTAATATTTAACTATTATTTACAGGTTGCAGGTGTCGGTGAATCTGCTGCAAAGTTGTAAAAATAGGAATAAATATCCAGTATCTGTTTGTCAGTTAACGCTTCCCATTGTTCATCACAGCCGAACGATTCAAAATTGCGGCTTTCAAAAATATTTTTCCATTCTGCCATTTTTTTGTCAGAAGGGCTTACTTTAGGGCTTGCAGAATCAGTTTGTCCGGCCTCAAAACAAGCTTTACAAACTTTTCTATACGTATATTTACCTTTTCGTTTATTTCCTGCAGGTCCTTCTGCAGCAAAGGCAAAGGAAACAGTTATAAATGAAAAGAGCAACACTGCAATAGTTGCTATAGCTTTTTTAATCAATTTAATCTCTCCTTACTTCTATTTTGGTTTTTTAATCTGAAAAGAACCGTCTTTGCTGTATTTAGTTTCAGCATCGAGGTAATACACTTTTTTCAGATCTGATCTAAGATCCTGAAGCATATAATAGGCTTCACCGCTTTTTGCTCCGGTATTGCATACGAACACAATTGGCTTTGCATCAGAAAGCGATTTCACCTTTTTTTCTAAATCATCAGTTGGAATATTGATCGCTGTTTTAAAATGTCCGGCGTCATATTCATCTTTGTCCCGAACATCGATAAGTTGTATGCTTTCAGGGTTGGTTGAAAGAATTTTTTTAAAGGTTTCAACTTCAATAGTACCTTCTTCTCCACCTGTTTTTACAGCAACAGACTGGGAGGTTCCGGCAATTTTTTTCCATGCAGGATAACCTGCAGCGAACACGATAGCATTTTTATAACCGTCCTTGACCGCCTTCCTGGCGGATAAATGACTAAGCTTTCATGTATAACCGCCGCAGTAAAAAATCAGCGGAATGTTTTTATCGATCGGAAGGATGCCTTTTAATTCATCGTATTTTTTATCAGGAATGCTTAAAGCCCCTGGGATGTGTCCCTGAACATATTTAGGACGGGTTGGCCGTGAATCTATGATTACAGCAGGTTCCATTTTGTCGATAAGACTTTTTACGTAAGATGCTTCAACTGCCCAGTAATCTCCTGTTTTTTTCCATACAGGAAAGCCGTCTGAAAATACTTTAACGTTTTTGTAACCCATTTTTTCCGCCTTCCAGGCGGATTTGTGACTCAGCTTTCAAGTGGGGCCCTGACAATAAAAAATAAGCAGCGTGTTTTTGTCTTTGGGCAGCTTATCCGTCATTTTTGCAAACTGACTGTCAGGGATATTAATAGCTGTGGGAATATACCCTTTGTTAAATTTTGCTTTTGCTGGTCTTGAATCAATAATTAATACATCTTTTGGTTTGGGCATTTTAACATATTGTTGAACAAATTTCACATCAACAATATCGTGAAACATCCAGGATGCATCTTTGGGAGCACTGACGTTGGCCGTTTTTGTAGCGGTACAGCCTGACAGTACAACCAGACCAGCGATCAAGGCCAGAACAAAAATTTTCATCTTGTTAGCTTTCATTGGTTCTCCTTGTACTTTTTAGTGTTAATATTAATTATAAAAGTCTTAAAACTTTTTTTTATCATCTTGTGTACGTGTACCGTAGAAAATATAGCAATGAGCGTGCCACTGCTGAGAAGTAATAGGTTTTTTAAATTGTAATTAGCTGAATCTATAGAATATTTTTATAAACAATATAATATTTTTAATGAAAAATAAACAGTTTTTTATTGTTAATGTGTTAACTATGTGTTAACTTTAGTGTTAACATAGTCTTAATTCGAGGAATAAAATGGATATAGAAAATCAATGGCGCACCATCATAGATTCTGTTCAGGAAGGTATTCTGATAGTTGATGATACCGGCAATGTCGTTGCTGCCAACCAGACAGCACAACTCATTACAGGATACGATGAAAAAGAGCTGATAGGTCAATCGTGCAGGATATTAAACTGTACCGGGTGTAAAATAATAGGAAAGGGTAGGGGGAAAGACTGGTGCGGGATGTTTTCCGAAGGTATTGTCCGGGAAAAAAAGTGTGTTATCACCAATAGGAATAATCGAACGATTCCGGTTGTTAAAAATGCAACTGTTTTATATAACGATAAAAATGAAATTATCGGGGCGGTTGAGACACTTAAGGATATTACTGAAAATATCAATTATATTAATGAACTCGCCTCCATTAAGCGAATTTATCACATAGACGATGGGTTTCATGGAATCATTGGCCGCACGCCAGTTATGCAGAATCTTTATGAAATGATCGAGTCCGTTGCTTCACTTGATACTCCAGTGATGATCCTTGGTGAAAGCGGGACTGGAAAAGAAATGGTTGCCAAAGCTCTTCATGAGACCGGAAGCCGGTCAGACAAACCTTTTATAAAAGTCAATTGTGCAGCGCTCAGTGAAAATATTCTGGAAAGTGAGTTGTTTGGCCATGTAAAAGGGGCGTATACCGGAGCAGATACTGACAGGGTAGGGCGTTTTGAGGCAGCCCATAACGGGACTATTTTTCTTGATGAGATTGGTGATATTCCTTTATCTGTCCAGGTTAAGTTATTGAGGGTTTTGGAAGAAAGAATGATTCAACGTGTGGGTGAGAACAGATCGATAAGGGTAGATGTAAGAATCATAACAGCCACTAATAAAAATCTTGAAGAGATGATCAAACAGGAAAAATTCAGGGAAGATCTCTTTTTCAGGATTAACGTGTTTCCCCTTACGTGCCCACCGCTTCGTCATCGAAAAGATGATATCACACTTATTATTCAACATTTTATAACCCTTCACGCCGAGAAAACCCAAAAAAACATACTCGGTTTTACGCCGGAAGCCATGCGCTTGATGCTTGCCTACAACTGGCCTGGTAATATCAGGGAACTACGTAACTGTGTAGAGTATGCTTTTGTCCTCGCACGCGGTAAAAGCATCAGTCCGGAACAACTGCCTGAAAAAGTAGTTCGTTTTAAGTCTGATAACGAAGGCGTTTCAGATGAAGCCTTGCTCAATGGGCGCGTCGAACTGGGCAAATCAGAAAAAGAGAAGCTTCTTGATGCACTTCGCGAGTCGGATGGAAACCAGACCCTTGCTGCTAAAATTCTAGGCGTCAGCAGGGTAACGGTATGGAAGCGCATCAAAAAGCATAAGGTTGAGCTTACTACATAACCCAAGATCGAACCTTACAGGCTTATGCGTGCACATTTGAATCAGTGATCGTGCTTTTTATGGCAGTGTGTTAACATGGTGTTAATCTATTAACAATTATACAGATTCGTTTTTGATGAATACAAAAAGCAAAAGGGTTGATATAAAAAGAACTGGTGAATTTTAATATCGTCAAAGTTTACCTTTGGCATACTCATTGCTTTTAAATTTTCGATATAAACTTGATGTATTGCCGAGTAGGCGTATGCATAAAGTTTAAACCGGGGTATTTTTAAAGGATTTTTATGAAAAAAGAAAATATATTGGTCATTGCACTCATTTGTATCGCCTTAGCAGGTGTGCTCACCTATAACCAAACCCGTTCGCTATCAGCAATCGAGGCAAGTTCAGATGAAAATAATACCGTCGCTGCAACAGGGGATTCAATTAACTGGATTGAGTTTGACTCAGGGATGAAGATGGCGCATAAATCTAACAAGCCTATTTTTCTTTATTTTTATGCAGACTGGTGTACCTATTGTGTAAAGTTAAAAAAGACAACGTTTAAAAATAAAACCATACTGAATTATTTAAAAAATCATTTTATCAGCATTAAAGTCAACACTGATATCGAAAAGGAACTTGCAACAAATTGGAAGGTCAGGGGATTACCCACCTCATGGTTCCTTGAATCTGATGCTTCCCAGATAGATTCTATTCCGGGCTATATGGACGAAGAGCAGTTCCTGACAATTCTCAAATACATAAACACTAAAAGCTATGATAAAATGAGTTTTAATGACTTTGTAAAATCAATTTAGGATTGAAAAATGGACAAAGCAAAACAACGCGCTAAACTCTCTCGCAGGATATTTTTAAAATCTTCAGTTGCCATTGCAGGCAGTATTGCGACTGGCTTCAACACTGCTTCAGCATCTACGCCTTTAAAAGCTGAAAAAAACGAACCCCTGATTACCCTGTTGGACATCAGCAAATGTATCGGGTGTGAAGAGTGTGTATATGCATGCAGAGAAGCCAACGAAACTAAATACCCCAATCCTGAAAAACCCTTTCCCAAAATGTATCCGCCAAGAGTTAAAGTTGAGGACTGGTCAGATAAAAGGGATGTTACTGATCGCCTTACCCCCTATAACTGGCTGTTTATTCAAAGGGCGGAAGTAAGTGTAGATAATGAAGATTTCGAACTGAATATACCAAGGCGCTGTATGCACTGCGAAAACCCTCCCTGTGTGAAATTATGCCCCTGGGGAGCGTTGAAACAGGAAAAAAATGGCCTTTCGCGCATAGATTCCGAACTGTGTTTAGGTGGTTCCAAATGCAAGCAAGTTTGTCCATGGGATATTCCACAGCGCCAGACAGGGGTTGGTCTATACCTTGATCTTTTGCCCTCTTTTGCCGGTAATGGTGTAATGTATAAATGTGACCGATGCTATAACCGGCTTGAAAAAGGGGAAATACCCGCGTGTATAGAAGCCTGTCCCGAAGGGGTTCAGACCATTGGGCCAAAACAGGAAATATTGAAAAAGGCGCATGCCCTTGCCAGGGAAATGAACGGTTTTATATACGGAGAAAATGAAAATGGTGGTACCAATACGATCTATGTATCACCTGTCCCGTTTGATCAACTGAATCAAGTTATAGAAAATGAAAATGGAAAACCCCACCTCAGCAAAGTCAAAAACATGATGAAGGATGGAACTACATTGGCTAAGGCTATGATTATTGCTCCATTTGCAGGGCTCTTTGCAGCATTCGGAAAATCCTACCTGGCATCTTTGTCCAGCAAAAAGGAGAACGAATAATGAAAAAAACCATGGATTTTAAAAACTGGATTTATGGGGTAACGCTTTTTTTCATAACCCTTTCGGGGTTTGCACAAATGCCTGTTTTTAAACGCTATTACATTGCAGATATCCCGGGTTTCGGCTGGCTTGCCAAGTTTTATGTCACCCATATAATGCATTACAGTTTTGCGATTATTCTTATCGTTTTTGTTACATACAATGTTTTTGATTATTTTTTTAATAGAAGCATGACTACAGTAAAGCTTACAAAAACAGCCTATATCAAAATTATTATGATTATGGGATTAATTTTCTCCGGCAGTTTACTGGTACTACGAAATCTTCCGGGTGTTTTTTTATCTCATTCCACAATTATTGCGCTGGATCTGATTCATTTGGGTTTATGCATGGGACTTCTGGCTGCTGTTTTTTACTCCTGGATCAAAAAAAAAGAATGGTATGATTGAAATTGAAAGATTTTACCATTCAGAATACGGACAATCAACCAGATTGGAATTGAAATATCTTGGGTCATGGGTTACTTCCAGGCCAATCCATTTCGGTTTTTCAAATTCCTGATCAATGGAATCCAATTCAATTTCTGCAACGATAAGGCCTTTATTTTTGCCTGAAAACAGATCTATAACCCATTCAAATCCCTTATAGTCAATGTGATATCTTTTTTTTTCAATAAGCGTATCCACACAGAATTCCGATAGCATTTCTCTGGCATCTGAAACAGGCAACGAATATTCAAACTCTTTTCTTGCTGAATTAACGGTTTTGCCTTTTATGGTTAAATAGCCCTGGTCATCGGCAATCCGGATTCTGACAACTTTATCTTTTTCTCGGAGCATATATCCCTGACAGATATGCTTTGGGGTAGAAAGCAAGTCTGAGGGAAAATATTTTAAAAGGAATTTTTTTTCAATTTCAACAGCCATAGTATTGTAAATATTAGAGCAGGCCAATTTTTTCAAGTTTATCAACCATCATTTCTTTATTGAAAGGTTTGATTACATAACCGTCACATTTTCCGACGCAAGCCTTGACAGTTTCAACATCAGAATGAGATGTAACCATTAAGATTTTCACTCTTTCATTGTCATCCAGACCCCTTTCTTTTTCAAGTTCCCGAATGGTGGATAATACATGGGTACCGCTGACATCTGGCATCGAAATGTCAAGGGTGATTAAATTATAAAGTTTCCAATCCTCAAGGGATTTTTTTACAGCACTCAAAGCAGCTTTGCCGTTTTTTACGCCTTCGCACTGTCCAAAATTGGAAATGATTTTCATCATTTTCTTCCGACTCACAAGTTCATCATCGACTACAAGCGTTTTCACAGACGATTTTCCTTTATATAAATTTAAGGTAGGTTTTACGAATCAATTATCTATGCTATCTCTTTTTTTCCAAAAGATAAAATATTTTTTAAAAAATATTTTATCTATATGAAAGAGCTTGATATGATAAAGGAAAATTATAAAACAAAATGCAATAGAGGTCTGGTAGTGAATTCCAAACATTTTTTACCCATAATTTTATTAACCGATTTTGGATATCAGGATCCGTTTGCAGGAATCTTAAAGGGTGTTATATCAAAAATAAGCCCATACTCAAAAGTTATAGATTTGAGTCATGGGATCAGACCGCAGAATATTTTAGAAGCAGCTTTTTTATTGTTAACTTCTTTTTCGTATTTTCCTTCTAAAAGCATATTTTGCGTTGTTGTAGATCCTGGAGTCGGTTCAAAAAGAAAACCAATTTGTATAGAAACTGCCCATAATTATTTCGTAGGGCCTGATAATGGTGTCCTATGGCTTGCCGCTAATAAAGATAAAATCAAAAGAATTATTCATTTAAAGAATTCCAAATATTTTTTAGATACGATCAGTTCAACTTTTCATGGCCGAGATATCTTTTCTCCTGTTTGCGCTCATATTTCTCGGGGCTTTAGAGACTTATCCATTCTGGGAGTAACTGTTGATAAATGTGTTAAATATGAACTGCCCACAGTTAAAATATATGGTCCTCAAATGGAGTTGACTATTATTAATATTGATCGTTTCGGCAATATGACGCTAAACATTACAGTAAAAGAGTTTCATGAATTTATTGGGTCCAATCCGTTTATTTTAAAACTGCACGACTGCGTTATCACGCATGTGTATCAAAGCTACTCTGAAGCAATGGGTGATGAACCTTTTTTGATCGAATCTTCGTCTTTATATATGGAAATTTCTATTAAAAATGACAATGCTGCCCTCAGGCTAAATTCATTTTGCCTGGACAATCTTCTTTTAACCAGCCAAAAATAATTTTCTCTTTCTTGATATGTTAATCCATTTGTGTTAGGCGCTTTTATAAGAAATTGAATGCCTGCACTACAGGTTGAATACTAAACAGGAGAGCACTATGCTTAAGATAGGTATTATTGGAGGCTCAGGACTGGATGATCCGGATATTCTAAAAGACCCAGAAGAAATTGAGATTCAAACTGACCATGGAAAGCCTTCTTCATCACTTATGTCTGGCAAAATTAATGGTGTTGATGTTCTTATCCTTGCCCGTCATGGCCGAAATCATCAATACAGCCCAACACAAGTTAATAACCAGGCCAACATCAAAGCCCTTCAACAGGCCGGGGCAACGCACATTATTGCCACCACAGCCTGCGGAAGCCTCAGAGAGGAAATCGACAGAGGGCATCTTGTAATTCTGGATCAATTTATTGATTTTACCCGCTTTAGAAAAACTACATTTGCTGATTCGTTTGAAAACGGCCCTGTTCACACTGCCATGGCACATCCGTTTGATGAAAATTTGAGGCAAGCCCTTTTTCAAACGGCTAAAAATCTTGATCTGAATGTTCATGAAAAGGGCTGTGTGGTTACCATAGAAGGGCCCAGATTTTCAACCGTTGCAGAGTCAAACATGTTCAGGATGTGGGGGGCGGATGTAATCAATATGTCGATAGCTCCCGAAGCCATGCTGGCCAATGAAGCCGGGATACCCTATGCCGCTATTGCCATGTCCACTGATTATGATTGTTGGAAAGAAGATGAAGAACCTGTAACCTGGGATGAGATTCTTGCAGTATTCAATAAAAATGCAGACAATGTAAAAGCATTGCTTATGAAAGTCATTGAAAAACTAAACGATTAAACAGTCCAATTCAAAAAGGATTTAAAATGGATTTAAAAAAAACCATCAGAAGTATACCCGATTGGCCTATCCAAGGTGTCATTTTCCGTGATTTAACCACCTTGATGCAAGACCCCGCTGCATTCAAGGAATCATGTGATATTCTCTTTGATCGATACAAAGATATGAATGTAGATAAAATTGTCGGGATAGACGCAAGAGGATTTGTTTTTGGTGCTGTCCTTGCCTATAAACTCGGGGTCGGGTTTGTGCCGGTTCGCAAAAAAGGCAAGCTTCCCTCTAAAACTATCAAGGAAACTTATAGCTTGGAATATGGTGAAGATACACTTGAGATACATGAAGATGCCGTGGAAGAAGGCGAAAAAATCGTCATAGTGGATGATCTTATTGCAACTGGAGGAACAGTTGGAGCCACGGTAAAACTTGTAAAAAAACTTGGGGCAGATATCCTGGAATGTGCTTTTATAATAGAACTTCCGGATTTAAAAGGAAGAGATAAGATTCAGGGATGCAAGGTGTTTTCCATTACAGAATTTGAAGGTGAATAACATTCTTTTAAGGTGTACAGGTTTCCAGAACTCAATTTTCCTGTGCACTTCAAAAGTTTTTAATATGTCATGACTCCGGCAATTAATAAATTAAAAAAGGGAAAGATAAGCTTTAAAACTCATTCTTATCAGCATGTCCCTGGGACTAAGGCTTATGGTGAAGAGGCCGCAGAAAAACTGGCACTTCCGTTTGAAAAAGTATTTAAAACCCTGATAGTACAGTCGGAGACTAACGACTATTTCGTTGCGTTGGTTCCGGTGTCATGCAAACTTCACCTTAAAGCTTTTGCCAAATCCATCAACGCCAAGAAAGTTAAAATGGCGGATAAAACTAATGTGCAGCGGATAACTGGATATTTATTAGGGGGCGTCAGCCCTATTGCACAAAAAAAGACTTTCAAAACTGTTATAGATGATTCTGCTTTAGAATTTAGTACGATATTCGTGAGTGCAGGACGCAGAGGGCTTCAGGTGGAACTTTCTCCTGAAGACCTTGCAGTCCAGACACATGCAGATTTTTATTCAATAGCAGTTTTGTAAGCTGAAATCTTCTGTATCAGGCTTTGATACTGTTTTTAAAATTTTTATTGGGATATAGGGAATAAAGTTTTGCTCAATGTCTATAAAAGCAATAGAATGGAAATGCTATTTGAGGCATTGGCATCTGTTTTTTATAGTGCTCCACCAGAACCTTTGAAGCCCGAATGGATTGGGATACAATCCAGAGGTATGAAACAGTGGATTTCAATCCAACTTGCTCAGAAATTTGGTGTTTGCGCTAATATGAATTTTGCTTTTCCCAAAGATATTATTCGTCTTATATTATCTGAATTTTCAGGGTCAGAAGAACCAGAGGCAAAGTCCTTGCTTGATGAGGATACGATTTTCTGGCTGATACTTGACAAGCTGTTTAGCCTGCAGGAGTCTGAAAATTTTCAAAATCTGCAAAATTACGTAAAAAATGACGCTGAAGGGAAAAAAAGATTTCAACTTTCTTCCAGAATTGCCAAAATTTTTGATGATTACCAGGTATACAGACCAGAGCTGCTTTTAAAATGGGAAAAACAGGAAATTTATCACGCCCAGGAAAATACCAACTATTTCTGGCAGGCCGACTTGTGGAAGCATATCTCCAGACATCCTGGAAGTATGCACCTGGCGGGTCAGATGCTTTCTTTTTTAGATGATTTTTCTCCTGGCTCCAAGTTTATTAAAAAAATGCCCGAACAAATATCTTTTTTAGGTATTTTTTCACTCCCACCCATTTTTTTACAATTACTTGAAAAAATATCACAAATTATTGATATTCATCTTTTTCTTCTGGTTCCTTCAAACCAATTCTTTTTGGATACCGCTTCTAAAAGGCGGATACAACTGATATCGCTGCAGGCACCACCAGGTAATCAAACCGATTCTTTATATTTTGAATCGGGCAATCCGCTTTTAACGTCCCTGGGTACAGCAGGAAAAGATTTTTTAAGCTTTATTGAATCATTCAACTATCAAGAACCCGGTATTGATTTATTTCAAGACCCTATAGATACTTCCACAACTATGCTAAGCTACCTGCAATCTGATATCCTGAATCTGGTTTGCAGGGCCAAGGGTCAGGATGAAGGCCCCATCCAAATTTTAAGCAAGGATAATTCTGTCAGTATCCATGCCTGCCATTCGCCTATGCGTGAAACTCAGATTTTAAAAGATCTTCTGCTTCAACAGTTTGACAAAGACCCGGATCTTTGTCTCCATGATATTATTGTCATGACACCTGATATTGAAGCATATGCCCCTTTTATAGAATCTGTTTTTTCCACTGAACAGTCCCTGGGATTTTCAATCAGTGATCGAAGGAAGAGGTCTGATTCTCCATTATTTAAAGCTTTTTTTAAAATCATTGAGTTAAACCATGAACGGCTCGAAAAAACACAAATACTGGACCTTCTTTTATCTGAACCCATAACGCTGAAGTTTCAGCTACAGACAGAAGAATTGTCCGTAATTCAGAAAATTGTTTCAGAGTCAAATATTCTCTGGGGACGTAATGCAGAACACCGAAGTGAAAATGGTTTGCCATCTGTTTTTCAAAATACCTGGGAATTTGGCCTGCAGAGATTATTTCTTGGAATGGCCATGCCTCAATCTTTTAACAGCCTGGTTGAAGGTCTGCTGCCCTGTCCGGTTATAGAAGGGATTGAACTGGAGATCCTTGGAAAGTTTTCTGCTTTCTGCCGAGAACTCTTTTTTTGCCTGGACCTGCTCAAAGGCAATAAAACCATTGACAGCTGGTGTACTGTTTTAAACAAAATTATTGTTTCTTTAATCAGCCAGAAAGTTGATTTTACAGAAGATTTAAAATTTTTGACTCAAACGGTTCAATCTTTGAAAAAAAATGCGGCCAATGCCCAATTTAAAGCAGAGGTTTCATTTGATGTTATTCATTCTTATTTAGAAAGCAAGCTGGATCAAAATATTTCCCAGGGGAATTTTCTTTCAGGGAAAATAACTTTCTGCAACCTGATGCCCATGCGAAGTATTCCATATAAGATAGTTGTACTAATGGGAATGGATGAAAAATCATTTCCAAGAAAAGTTCCCAATCCAGGGTTTGACTTGATCAGAACAGATCCAAGAAGAGGGGATAAAAATGATCGAAACGAAGATCGTTACCTGTTTTTGGAAACCCTGCTTTCTGCGAGATCACAACTGGTGGTTACCTATACGGGAATGAGTATACACGACAATTCTATGCTGCCATGCTCAGGAGTGGTGAGTGAGTTATGTGATACCATAGACCAAAGTTTTCAGTTTGATGCTGATTTTAAATATCATCATTATCATCCGCTTCACCCGTTTCATCAATCCAATTTTAAGGAATTACCGTTTTCATATTCAAAGAACAATTTACAGATTGCAAAGGCACTTCGAGAAAATTTGACTATAAAACCGCGATTTTTTCCTTTGGATTTTAAAAACAGATTACCCCAGGAATTTCCGGCCATATCCATGGAAGACTTTATTCTTTTTTTCAGGAATCCATTACAATACCACTTCAAGAAAAGCCTGGGGCTTAAACTGCCTGAAATTGAAACCTTTGCAATAGAACGTGAGCCCTTTAAAATTAGTGGTCTCGGCCAATACAGTTTAGGGCGTTTTCTCGTTGATATGGAAAAATCTTTTTTGGATGATGGGCATGACACATATCCGGTAATTGAAGGACAGGGAATACTCCCGTTTGGCGTAAAAGGGCGACTTGAATATGAAAGGATCGCACATATTGCAACTCCCATAGCAAACGCTGCAAAAGAGCTTATGTCCAAAAATATGCTTCCCCCTGTGACCGGAGAAATTCAGACATCTAATCTGCTTTTATCTTTTACATTATCCAGTATTTATGAAGATGGCGCATATATTGTCGATTTTGGAAAAATTAACGGCCCAAGACTTTTGAATGCCTGGATAAAACATCTGTTTTTAAATGTATGTACCTCAGAAAATCTCCCAAAAGAAACCACACTCATCGGACAGGATCCTGCTGGGAAAAAACCAATTTCAATTTTCACTTTTTCAGCAATTGAAGATGATCCCAATGCGGTTATCAATTATCTTGCAGAGTGTTTTATTAGTGGAATACAAAGCCCTTTTTACTTTTTTTGTAACACCTCATGGGAGTTTGCCAATTTTCTGAGCAGGAAAAAATTCGATATGTCTACCCAGGTCCTTGGAGAAGCACGACAAAAATCTTTGGATACCTGGTACGGTGGAAGGTATAAAACAGGAGAAAGCACTGACCGGTATATTTCGTATTTTGTTGAGAACAATGATCCTTTTGTGAACATAGAAGTTCTACAATCTTCGGGTTTTATCGATAATACCCTTAACATATTCAAGCCGATGTTGAACCATTTGAGGAGGGTTAAATGAAAGAATTAAATCCTCTTAAAATCAAGCTGGAAAAAAGCACCCTTATTGAAGCCAGCGCCGGCACCGGGAAAACCTATACCATTACAACCTTGTACTGTAGATTGATTGCTAAAGGTTATCCGGCTGAATCCATCCTCGTGGTCACGTTTACAGAGGCTGCAGCCGCAGAACTCAAATTAAGGATAAGACAGCGTCTTTCCGACTGCCTGGAGCATCTTCAAACACCCGGAGACAAGAATAGTGATGAACTGATTCAGTTTTTTAATTCAAAAAAAGATAAGGAGATTATCTGCGCCAGAATTTCCCTGGCGCTGACCAGTTTTGACCAGGCCGCAATTTTTACCATTCATTCTTTTTGTATGAAAGTCCTGAAAGAAAATGCATTTGATTGTAATTACCCTTTTGATGTTCAACTGGTACCTGACCGTTCTCTTTTTTTAAACCAGGCCTGTATTGACTTTTTTTCAGCCCATGTGAACAATCTTGATCCTTTGTTTTTAAAATTTCTGGATTTTAAAAAAGTAAATCCCGAAAATTTTATTCGTACATTTGGGCCACTGGTTTCAAAAAAAGAGATGATTTTAAAACCAGATAATATCAAATTTAAAAACCTTTTTGATGAGTACAGACAAGAACTTAAATCAATTCGCAAAATACTTTCCAATGATATTGAAGATATCATTCGTTTGTTTGCAGAACATCCGGGTGTAAACCGGAGAAGTTACTCAAAAAGAACAGTTCCGGCCTGGATAGAATCCGTAGTTCTTAAACTCGAAAGGGAAGGGGACGAAACCTTTTTCGTGATGACGGAAAAAGGTGACAGCTTATATAAATTTACTCAATCCCGGATTAATGAAACAGGCAAACCCGGGTGCGAGCCACCATGTCATGATTTTTTTAAAAGCTGCCAGCGTCTCCTTGAACTGTCCAATGGATTTGAAACAAATCTTATAAACCTGAAAATAAAGTTTCTTCAATTTTTTAATGAGACGCTTGAAAAAATAAAAATCTCTCAGGGAATCTGTTTTTTTGATGATCTTGTGAACGATCTGGCGTTTGCTCTTAAAAAAGAAAATTCCATCAATCTTAAGCAGGCAGTGCGAAAATCATACCTTGCATGCCTGATTGATGAATTTCAGGATACAGACCCGGCACAGTACAAAATATTTTCACATTTTTTTTCCAGCCCCGGGACGCCTTTTTTCATGATTGGTGATCCAAAACAAGCCATATATGCATTCAGGGGAGGTGATATTTTTGCTTATCTGAGTGCGGCACAAAATAGTGAACAGCAGTTTACTCTGAAAAAAAATTATCGGTCCGGGCCTCTTATCGTTCAGGGGGTGAATGAAATTTTTTCATGTGATGAGAATCCGTTTGTATACGAAAAAATTCGATTTTCAAAAGTAGAAACTCCTGAAAACTCGTTTAACAGAATTTACCAAGATGATTTGCCAGTTCCACCGATTCATTTCCAGTTTATTGCCCGTTCAAAAGAAAATGTTTCCAAAGACGGCTATATAAGCTCAAAAAATGCTGATAAACTGATACCCTCAATGGTAGCGGCCGACATATTATCTCTTTTGCAATCAGATAATGGGCTTTCTGATAATTCTCAACTTGAGGTACGAAAAATCAGTCCGGAAGATATAGCAGTGCTGGTAAGAACAAATGACCAGGCGCATAAAATTCAACAGGCACTAAGCAATTTGAATATCCCGGCTTATTTGTCCAAATCCGAATCTGTTTTTGATTCCCCGCAGGCTGTCGATCTTTATGATATTTTATCGGCAGTTATTACCCCTGAGAATAAAGGATTTATTAAAGCTGCACTCTGCACAAAAGTTTTCTCGTTTGATGCTTCCCAACTATTAGAATTAAATGAAAATGAAGAACTTATGTTTGACTGGCAAAATCGGTTTTCAGAGTATAAGGCGTTGTGGGAAACAAAGGGCTTTGTTTCTATGATTACAGCCTTGTTTCATTCTGAGGATGCTTTTTTAAAAATCAATTCAAGACTAGATGAAAGAACACTGACCAATTTTTATCATTTAGTGGAGTTAATTTCCCAGGCAGATATTGTAAAACACCTGTCACCTTTTTACCTTGTTCAATGGTATGCCAGACAGATGTCAAAAGAGTTCAGGGATGAAAGTGCGGATGAGCTTCGACTGGAAAGTGATAAGAAAGCCGTAGCTGTTGTCACCATCCATAAAAGCAAGGGCCTTGAATACCCAATTGTTTATCTTCCTTATTTATGGGAAGGCCAGAGGAAAAACAGTGATGACACCATTCTTTTTCATGACCCGGACAATGATTATTCACTTACCCTTGATTTAGGTTCAACAGATCTTGAACTCTCCAGAGTTCAATTTATAAAAGAAGAACAGGCCGAGCAAAAACGGCTCTTGTATGTTGCTTTAACCCGTGCATCCGGTATGTGCAAGATCATGTGGGGCGGAATTAAAAATATAGAGTCTTCTGCATTGGGACAACTGATTCACCCGCAGGAAAATCCCGGTACATGTCTGGATGATGAGACCATGCTTTTGGATATCAAACGTATTTTATCCCGTGCAGGTCAAAGTGTGTTTATCCAATCAGTTAATACTGGAGCCAGCGATGTGCTTCCCATGAGTTCAAAAAGAGATGAGCAGGAAAGTTTATCTGTTTACGAATTTACCCGGAAGATTCATCCTGCCTGGAAGATGTCCAGTTTTTCTTCCTTGACTCAAAACGCTCATTCCAAAAATCTTGCTGCTAAAGAGTCAATTCAGGAGAATCCAGGCACGGACAATGTGGTTCTTTATCAATTTCCTAAAGGCCCGAAAGCCGGCGATGCCTTTCATAAAATTTTTGAGCTGATAGATTTTAAATTAAAATCTGATTTGCTGACTCAAACAGTCCAATCTGTTTTTGAAGAATTTGGCTTTGCAGATCCCGAGTATATTTCAACCGGCATACATGCAATTGAAAACATACTGAATACCATTCTGGAAGCAAAGGGTTCAAGTTTTTGTCTTAGAGATATCCGCCCAGACAAATGCCTTAATGAGATGGAATTTAATTTTTCCGTCAACGGGTTTGATACTGCTTTTTTTAAGGACACCTTAGAAAAATTTAATCCAAAGTTTAAGCGTTCAGGCTACACACAACAGATTGAAAATTTAGACAATTCATTGGTTAACGGCTTCATTAAAGGGTTTATTGACCTTGTTTTTGAGCATCAAAACAGATGGTATATCCTCGACTATAAAACTAATTTTTTAGGGCGTACTTATGAGGCTTACAATCCTGATAATATATTTCAGGCTATGGGGGAGCATCACTATTTTCTTCAGTACCATATTTACCTTGTTGCCCTCCACCGTTATTTAAAATTCCGGTTAAAAAATTACGATTATAATACCCACTTTGGAGGAGTTTTTTATCTGTTTATTCGCGGGATGAATCCCAATTATGGTTCTGAATACGGCGTGTTCTTTGACAGGCCTTCTCTGGGAATTGTTAGCAGTTTGTCCGGCAAGTAATCCGGTTAATAATAAAGTATCGCAAAGTTAATTTATCGCGATTGTTGAACTTGAAAAACAGGTTTGATACAATGTCTGTCAATTACAGTTTATATCTTTATAGGAGAAAATATGACCCTCGATCCAAAATATGAAACCGGGGTGGTTTGGCAGGATTTTCAGCATCAGCAACTTATTAGTCTTTTTGAAAAAGTAAAAGCAGCAAAAAAAAACAAGACTGATAAGAATCTTTACCGGTATGCTATGGCTTTCCTCGCCATGTATGTGAATCATCACTTCAAGCTTGAAGAAAAGTATATGCTGGAATCCAAATATCCGGATATAAAAGCCCACAACAGGGAACACCATGAATTTATACAAGAATTGAAGCAGTTTAGAAATGAAAACAAAGAATATTCTCTTGAAGCTGCTGATGAGCTTTTGATGTTTATGGGGGAATGGATTTTGACGCATATTCTTGAAGATGATAAAAAACTTGGGAAGCATATCCTGTCCTGGGAAAAGAAAAGTATTTAATACCTGGTCATTAATGAAAAATATAAAATATGGAGAAAAAAAATGGATATTGAACAATACAGACAAGTTATTTCAGATGCGATTGATGGTGAAATTGAAGCAAAAAAATTTTATGAAGATGTGGCTGCGAAAATCAAAGATCAGAACCTCAAGGCGCTTTTCGAGAAATTTGCTGATGAAGAGGCAAGGCATGAAATTCTGCTGACCAATGTTTTAAAAAAAGGGAAAATGGATAAAACCTATTTCAATTTTGATAAAGATTTCAAGGTTGCTGAGACAATTGACATGCCCGAAGTTTCTGCGGATATGGATCTTAAATCTGCCATTGGAATCGCCATGAAAAATGAAGAAATTGCCATGAAGAAATACACAAATCTTGCAGAAAACTGTGAAGATAACGAGCTTAAAAAAGTTTTTCTTGACCTGGCTGCAATGGAACGAGACCATAAATTTAAAATGGAACAAAATTTTGTAGATGTGGCTTATCCTGAAATCTGGTAATCGATTTTAAACAAGGGAAACGAACATGAAAGATGAAATCACAGCGGTACAAAAGCTTATAGATACTTTGATAGAATTAGGGGTTAACTATGGTTTTCAGGTTTTTGGGGCTCTGGTTGTTCTAATTCTTGGTATTGTGGCTGCAAACTGGATAGGCAAAAGTCTTTTGGGGCTGATGACCAGAAAAAATATCGATATTACGCTTTCAAAGTTTTTATCAAATACGGTTAAGATTCTGGTCATTTGTTTTGCCGTTATAATTGCATTAGGAAAATTCGGGATTACCATCGCTCCTTTTATTGCAGCTCTTGGTGCCGCAGCTTTTGGTGCAAGCTTTGCTCTTCAGGGACCCTTGTCTAATTATGGTGCGGGTCTTGTGATTATAATGACTCGACCGTTTGTTGTTGGCAACACCATCAGTGTTGCTGGTGTCAGTGGTGTTGTGGAAGAGATCAAACTGGCCTGTACTTTGTTAACCGATGAGGAAGGAGAGTGGATCACAATACCCAATAAAAGTATTATTGGTGAGATTCTTCATAATTCACAGGAAAATAAAATTGTCCAGGGGATGATTGGCATCAGCTATGACAGCAGCCCGGAAAAGGCGATTAAATTAATTCAGGATGTCCTTTCTGAGAATGGGGATGTTTATTCAAAAAAAGATCCTATTATCGGTATAAAATGCTTTGGTGACTCCAGTATTGACATTGCCTTTCGTTACTGGGTTCCGACTGCCAAATATTTTAATACCGCCTATACAGTCAATCTTGCAGTTTTTAATACGTTAAATGAGAACGGCATTAATATTCCTTTTCCTCAGAGGGAAGTCAAAATACTATCACAACCGGTTTCTTGAAATTTTTGCTTGTAATCTTTGGCCTTGTACTTATTTTGAATCAAATTAAATTAAAAAAAAATGAGGGGAAACATGGCCAAAGATACCAAAACAAATGAACAAGACTATATAAAAAAACAAACACTTCTTGGTGCAGTCATCGCATCTTTAATAATAGGGTTTATTGCAGGTACTGTTTATTCTTCATTCAAATTAGCACCGCAAGGCAGCAGCCAAAACCAGATCACACAAAATAATTCTCCTTCAGAACAACATGATAACTCTGTCCAATTAGGCGGAAAGATTCTTCAGCTGGAACAATTTTTAAAAGAAAATCCCGATGATGTACAAGCCTGGACACAGCTTGGAAACATGTTTTTTGATTCAGATCAATATGCCAATGCAATTGAAGCCTATACTAGATCGCTGGCTCTGCAGCCGGATAATACCTCTGTACTCACTGATTTAGGTGTTATGTACCGCAGGAACAAACAGCCTGAAAAAGCAATTGAATCATTTGACAAAGCCATTCAAGTCGATCCTGGCTTTGAGACGGCGCGATTCAACAAAGGCGTTGTTCTTTTACATGATTTAGAAGATTTTGAAGGCGGTATCAATGCCTGGGAAGATCTTATCCGCCAAAATCCCATGGCCATGGCACCCAATGGAGAATCTGTCGATGCTATTGTCAGGCGTATGAAATCCCAAGCCTCTAAATAGACAATATTTTCAGTTAATTTTTTTTGAGAGATATTTATTTTGGATACGGTTCCATTTAAAATTGAAGGGTATTCAATTGAAATTATACGAAAAAATATTAAACATATCTATTTTCGTATTTACCACACCAATAAAAAAATCATTATTTCTGCACCGCTTAACGTAGGGCTTGAGATCCTTAATAATGCAATTTCGTTAAAAAAAAACTGGCTTGAAAGGCAGGTGCTGCAGCAAACAAAAGCAATAGTTGTTAAAAAAAAACTGTTTCCTTACGGGGATACCCTTATGCTTGCCGGCATAGAATATCCTGTTCAACTTCATTTTTCCAATGCGCAGCCAAAAATACTAACAGGGGAGGGGGGCATTATTCATGTCTATGCCAAAGAAACAAGTTCCACAGATCGCCTTTGCCGTATTGTTGACCAATGGTGCCGCCAAAAATTGAATCTTTCCATTGGGTATTTTGTGAAAAAATGGGAACCCTCTCTGGGGGTGAAGGTTAAAGAATACCGAATCAAAAAAATGAAAACCCGCTGGGGAAGCTGTAACACCAAGGCGCACAGAATCTGGCTGAATGCTTCTCTAATCATTTTTGAAAATAAATATCTTGAATATGTGATTGTTCATGAAATGATTCATCTTCTGGAAAAATCCCATAACAAACGTTTTTATCAGTTGATGGACAGGTTCATCCCGGACTGGCCTTCACTCAAAAAGCAGCTAAACCAAATACAAATTTAAAGCAGATACAGGTATAAACCCGGAATGATACTTCTGCCCATCACGGATATTTCAATTAAACTGCCGTAGAGCCGCCATCCACCAGCAGGGTCTGTCCTGTGATGTAGGATGAGCCGGGTGATGCCAGGAACATAACTGGAGAAACAACTTCTTCAGGCTCAGCAATTCTTCCCATGGGAATGCTCTTTGTTATGTGGTCAAGCAACTCGTCATTGCTCCAGAACGGTTTGGAAAAATCGGTTCTTACCATTGCAGGTGCGACAGTGTTTACCTGTACATTAAATGCAGCAAGTTCAGATGCAAGTACTTTGGTCATCATTTCAATGCCGGCTTTTGCAATCCCGTAGATACTCATTCCAGGTGTTGCCCTGCTGGCGGCTAAAGATGACAGGTTTACAATCTTTCCCTGTTTGGCCTCTCTCATTAATGCAGCGCCTTTTCTGGAAACAAGAAAAGTTCCACCCAGGTTGGTATCAATAATCTTTTGCCACAAGCCAGGATCAAGATCTGCAATCTGGGGCGTCATCAGATTCATGCCCACATTATTGATCAAAATATCAAGGCTTCCATATTCTGTTTTGATTTGGTCAAAAAGCATGTCAACGTCTTCAGTTTTAGCGATATGGGCCTGAAAAGTTGTAAGATTTTCATGTGAATTGAGAATATCTTTTGCCTGATCAAGCCCTTCTTGTTTTCTACCGCAGATCATCACTTTTGCCCCGTTTTCAAGCAGGGCACGAGTAATTTCAAGGCCTATCCCGCGACTGCCGCCTGTTACCAGGCATGTTTTTCCGGTTAGATCAAAATTCATTTGCCAACTCCTATAGAATTATGGATTTTATAAAGTGCATTCATTTTCTAATAATAATTTGGTCTAAAAATCAACGCTTAATTAATCTTAATCCATGCCTCTATCCTTGAAAGTATGAAAATACGTTTTTTATTATTGATATTTTTCTATAATTTCTTATACTTAAAGAATGATATTATTATTTAAGGAGTTATTATCATGACAATGAAAATAAATTCAGGGGCAGGCTTTTCAACCTATCAACTCCAAAAAAGCCAATCCGACTTGTCTTCTTCGTTAAACCGACTGTCTACTGGAAAAAAAATTAATGCAGCATCCGATGATGCTTCCGGAATGGTTATTGCCAACAGACTGCGAAGCCAGGCAGCCGGGTATGGCCAGGCCATTAAAAATGCCACTGATGCCATTTCCATTACCCAGGTCGCAGACAGCGCAATGGGGCAGGCCACAGGCCTGATTGAGGATATTCGGGTTAAAGCGATACAGGCGGTTAATGGTGCACAGTCCCCTTCAAGCCTTCAAGCCATACAGGCAGACATCAACAGCTCTTTACAAGCGTTAAATGATATTGCTCAGAATACCTCATTTAACGGTCAGAAGTTATTGTCCGGTTCCTTTGTTAATAAAGAGTTTCAGATTGGTGCTTCATCAGGTGATCGGGTGGAAATTTCGATTGGATCTATCGAGCCGTCTCAAATAACCAATGAAACTCTGGGCTCGTTTGGAGATATTGATGTTACGACAATGGAAGGGGCTCAGGCCGCTATTGAACTGTCCGATGTCGCGCTTGAGCATATATCTTCTCAAAGAACTCAGATAGGAGCTACTCAAAATCAACTTGAGTCTTCTATTAACAATTTAACCACTTCCAGAATCAATACCCTTTCTGCTGAATCTGACATCCGCGATCTTGATTTTGCAGAAGAATCTGCCAACCTGAACCGGATTAAACTTTTAAATCAAGCACGAGCGTTTGCCCAGGCTCAAACCGGGAAAACTTCCAATTTGATAATAGATCTTTTTCAATAAGATGATCAACAGCCAAGATCGAAAAACAACAGAAAGTTTAGATCCCTGTCGCATCGGCATTGATTTTGGAGGCACAAAAATAGAAATCATTGTTCTTTCCCCGGCAGATGAAACGATTTTCAGGGAACGTGTCCAAACGCCTACCCGGTTTAATGATAATTATGGAGAAACCATTAAAAAAATTAAAACTCTTTTTAATAAAGCTTTAAATGTTTTGCCGGAAAGGGCGGAATTCACCATTGGGGTTGGTATACCCGGAACACTTGATAAAAGCAGTGGTATTGTTCAAAACGCTAATACCACATGGCTTGCCAACCGTCATTTTTGCAGAGATCTTGAAAAAACTCTTGGTTGCAAAGTTTTCATGGAAAATGATGCAAACTGCTTTACCTTAGCAGAAGCAAGCGGTGGTGCTGCTAAGGGATATCCAATGGTATTTGGTATTATCATGGGCACAGGTTGCGGTGGAGGCTTGTGTATTAATGGTACTATCCACAGTGGAAGACATGGTATTGCAGGTGAGTGGGGCCATTTTGCCTTTGATCCTCAAGGAGAAAAATGTTTTTGTCAAAACATTGGATGCATTGACACAAAGCTTACCGGCCCCGGACTGTCAAAATCATATAAAAAATTATTTAGTAAAACACTTACTGCAGAGCAAATAGTAGATAAAGCAAGGGCTAAAGACCCCAAATGTCTTAAAGTATTTGATCACTTTCTTGAAGATTTTGGCAGGGCGGTAGGGGGGCTTATTTCGATCCTTGATCCTGATGCGGTTGTGCTGGGTGGAGGCCTTTCGAATATTTCTGAATTGTATACTGATGGTATTGAGAAAATTCAAAAATATGCCTTTCATAAAAATATTCAAACACCGATTCTTAAAAATAAACTGGGCGACTCTGCAGGAGTTTTTGGCGCTGCCTGGCTCCCATTTCATATAAAAGTATAGCCTTTAATTACAGGAAACGATATTTATGTCATATGAGAAATCCATATCAGATCAATACATGCATGGCAGTTTACTTAAAACAATAGAAGCGGGTCTTCCCAAAATCGGTAAAACCCCCGAAACCATAAGCATTGAAGATCTTTCTTTAATTGATGAATTTCATATCGGAGGCCGTCAGGCAACTGATAATCTGATTGAGCAGCTTAATTTTTCAAATCAGAAACATCTTTTGGATATTGGTTGCGGCCTGGGAGGGTCTGCACGATATCTTGCAGATAAGTACGATAGTTGCGTAACAGGAATTGACCTGACATCCGAATACATTGAAGCTGGAAATATTTTAAACAAATGGGTTGGACTTGATAATAAAATAACACTAAGGAACTGTAGTGCTGTGTCCATGCCCTTTCCGGATGATTATTTCGGCGGTGCTTACATGCTTCATGTGGCAATGAATATTTCTGATAAACCACTGCTTTTTTCACAAACACACCGGGTACTAAAACCTGGAGCATTTTTTGGTATTTACGATGTGATGCGTTTTGAAAACGGAGAATTGAGCTATCCTGTTCCCTGGGCTTCAGACAGCAGTACCTGTTACCTATCTTCTCCGGCTGAATATAAAAAAGCACTAAAACAGGCGGGTTTTGAAGTTTTAGATGAAAATAACCGCCGTGAATTTGCTCTGCAATTTTTTAAAAATGTTCGTAAAAAGGTTATGGCCAATGGAGGACCCCCTCCCATCGGACTCCATACATTAATGCAGGAAAGTGCCGCAATTAAAACTAAAAATATGGTTTATAATATTTCACAAGGCTATTTCGCTCCGGTTGAAATTATTGCCAGAAAATCCATATGATTCTTTGTATTGTCATTAAGGTGTGAAGCTGTTAAAAACATTTTCATGTTTGATGTTACCATTATAGGGGCAGGGCCGGCCGGAACAGCAGCAGCTTATGATCTTCTGCATCATGGTTATAAAGTATTGATCCTTGATAAATATGAATTTCCCAGGAAAAAAGCCTGTGCCGGAGGCATAACACCCAAATGCCGAAACTTGTTTCGCTATGATATTTCCAGTGTAACCCAGAGGGTCTGTAACAGCGTCAGGGTCAAACCTGCAACAGGTTCGCCTTTCTTGATACAATCTAAAAAACAAGCACCTTTATGTTATATGACCAACAGGAAAGAACTCGATGCTTTTTCATTAAAAAAAATCATTGATAAGGGCGCTGTCTTTAAAAAGATACCAAATATAAAATACATTTCAAACAGTTCCTCAAGTGTTCAAATCAATACTGGGAACACCGTGTTTAAATCCAGATTTCTTATTGGCGCAGATGGTGCGAACAGCATTGTAAGGAGATTTCTTTTTAAAACGTTGGCTTGTAGAAAACAATTTGCCATCGAGGCAGATATCCAGGTTAAAAATGCTGGCGCTTTCCCTATGGAATTTGATTTTTCACAATCTATTAAGGGGTATTACTGGATTTTCCCTAAAAGAAGGCATTTGAATATTGGGATATACAGCACCGATTCTAAACGGCAGTTAAATTTAAGAATGTTGTCTTCTTATTCTAATAAAAGATTTGGCACAGATTGTTTAGAAGCATTTAAAGGATACCCCATATGCACGCATGGATTTAAAGACACACCGGTTTTAAATAATGTTCTTTTAGCCGGAGATGCCGCAGGCATGGCCGAGCATTTACTTGGAGAAGGGCTGTATTTTGCAGTTAAAACCGGTCAGCTTGCTGCTGAAGCTATATATAAATCTCAAACAAATGGCCTACCGGTTGCGTATTTGTATTCAAACTTTATAAAAAAAATACAATTTGACTTAAAGCTGCATCGTATGGCCTCAAAATGGTTTTACGCCTATCCTGGAATTTCTTTAAAAACCCTGTCTTTACCCTTTATCCACAAATATTTTGCAAGTGGCTACGCAGAAGGCAGGCCGCTCGTTAATATCTTAACCAACCCCGCCATTATTTCTTATTTTAAAAATTAAATTCAAAATTGTAATTAAATATGTCCAAAAATTTTGATTCAATGAGCAAATAACATTTTTGTATATTTATAAATACAAAAATGTTATTTTGTTGAAAATTTTAAAAAATCCGACATCAGTAAAATATTCTTTAATTATAGATATTTATGGGAATATTTTTGCTTCAGTGAGTGTTGGCATTGGTTTTGCTCTATAGAAAGGCAAATGTTTTTAATGTTAACCAAAGGAGAATCAAATGAAAGAAATTCTTGCCATTATTAAACCATTTAAGGTTGATGAAGTTAAAGATGCCTTAACTGAGATAAATGTCAACGGGATGACCATTTCTGAGGTAAAAGGGTTTGGGCGTCAGAAAGGACATAAAGAAATCTACAGGGGTGCTGAATACCAGACCGACTTTGTCCCGAAAGTAGAAATCAAAATTGCTGTAGACGACGATCAGGTAGACCAAGTCGTTGATACCATCGTAGGCGCAGCAAAAACCGGGAAAATAGGGGACGGTAAAATTTTTATCACCCCGGTTGAAAATGTTATTCGTATCAGAACCAATGAAGCTGGCGTTGAAGCTTTATAGAAAATAGGAGATATATAAAATGAAAAAACTTATACTACCAATTATCTACATACTTTGTTCACTTTCTGTTGCATGGGCAGGAGATGAAGCCCCAACTGTCGCATCCAATAAAAATGCCATAGACCTGGTACAGTCTAACGCTGATTTTGTGTGGACCCTTGTTGCTGCATGCCTTGTTTTCTTTATGCAGGCTGGATTTGCCATGGTTGAAGCCGGATTCACAAGAGCCAAAAATGCAGTTAACATAATGATGAAAAACTTAATGGATTTTTCCATTGGTTCCATCAGCTTCTGGGCTATTGGTTTTGGTTTAATGTTTGGCGTATCTAAGACCGGACTGTTCGGTACTTCTGGTTTCTTTTTAAGTGATTGGACCACTGGCGGAGATCCCTGGATTCTCGCTTTCTGGATGTTCCAGGCTGTATTCGCTGCAACGGCTGCAACCATCGTATCCGGTGCTATGGCAGAAAGAACAAAATTTACCGGTTATATCGTGTACTCCATCTTTGTTACAGGTTTGATTTACCCGGTATTCGGCTCTTGGGCATGGGGAAGTCTGCTTAACGGTAGCGGATGGCTCGAAGGCATGGGATTTATAGACTTTGCTGGTTCAACTGTCGTGCATTCCGTTGGTGGATGGGCAGCTCTTGCAGGCGCAATCGTTCTAGGGCCCCGTTTAGGCAAATACACCAAAGACGGCAGGGTTAAACCCATACTGGGTCACAACATTCCTCTGGCAGCAATAGGTGTTTTTATTCTCTGGCTTGGATGGTTTGGTTTTAACCCCGGTTCTACAACTGCAGCTTCCAAAGACATTGCAATGATTTTTGTAAACACGAATCTTGCCGCTGCTGCCGGTGCTATACTTGCTATGATCGTTTCCTGGATGAAATTTGGCAAACCTGAAGTCGGCATGAGTTTGAATGGGGCACTTGCAGGTCTTGTTGGAATCACAGCAGGCTGTGCGAATGTCACACCGACAAGCGCTGTTCTTATCGGTTCCATTGCCGGTATAGTCGTTGTTTTCTCTGTATTGTTTTTTGATAAAATTAAAATTGATGATCCAGTTGGTGCTATTTCAGTCCATGGTGTCTGCGGTGCCTGGGGTACACTTGCCGCTGGTCTTTTCAACATGGAAGGCGTTACCATGGCTATCATGACAACTCAGGTAATCGGTATTGTAGCCTGTTTTGCATGGACATTCCCATTGGCATTTATTCTGTTTAAAGTTATAGATTCAACAATCGGCCTCAGGGTTTCCAAAGAAGAAGAACTTGAAGGGCTTGACGCGACTGAACACGGTGGTAATGCATATCCTGACTTTACGACCATCAATCATGGAAGCATGGGTATTTCAGGCGGTCCTGGTGGATCATCCTACAGCACAGAAGCATCCATGTCTTCAAAAAAGCTGGTAACCGACTCATAATATTGCAAGCATAAAAAATCCAGCTTACAAAAAAGCCTGCTGCCTTTGTTAAAAGGTGGCAGGTTTTTTTATTCCATGTTATCTTTTGCGTGATTTAAACGTTAAAAGGTTATGTGTAATGAATTGGCTTAAAAAAGGGTTCAAATCCTTTATTTTTCTCTCTGTTGTCATACTTTTTCTTTTTATTGGATACTTGCATCTCGATTACAACTGGCAATGGTACAGAGTCAAGCCATTCCTGTTTTCCTTTAATAACGACATGTTTGTGAGCGGCCTTTTAATTCAGGGTCTTATTATTACCCTTAAGCTTTCAGCACTTGGACTTGTTCTCTCTCTACTGATCGGTTTTATGTCTGCTTTCGCGAGGTTGTCTGTTTTCCCTGTACTTAGACTTTTATCCTGGATCTATGTTGAAACCATTCGGAATACCCCGCTTTTGATCCAGATTTTTGTCATTTATTTTGTTATATCACCCGTATTCAATATTTCTGCATTCCTATCCGGACTGATCGCTTTAAGTTTATTTGAAGGAGCTTATTCTTCAGAAATTATCCGGTCTGGAATTATTAATATTTCAAAAGGCCAAATCGAAGCTGCTCAAAGCATTGGACTCTCAACTCCGATAATTTATTTAAAAATAATTATTCCGCAAATGCTTCGCCAGACGCTTCCTATGCTGGCCGGACAAAGTGTTTCGTTGATTAAAGATTCTGCCTTGGTCAGTACGATCTCAATCTACGACTTGACCATGCAGGGACAAAGAATTGTTTCAGAAACATTTTTGACTTTTGAAATCTGGATTACTGTGGCATTATGTTACTTGCTCATTACATCGTGTTTATCCTTTATCATTCGGCGATGGGAAAAACGATTAAACTATATTCAATAGATCATCCTGAATCTAATTATTATTAAGGAGAAAAAATGAAAAAAATCTTATGGTTAATTTTAGTGACTGTATTTCTACTTTCCAATGGGTTTGTTTCTGCCCAGGAAAGTGTGATCGAAAAAATTCAAAAAGAAGGGGTTCTTCGTGTGGGAATGTCCACATTTGTCCCCTGGGCCATGAAAGATAAACAGGGGAATCTCGTTGGTTTTGAAATTGATGTTGCAAAAAAACTTGCCAAGGATATGGGCGTAAAAGTTGAATTTGTGCCTACTGCCTGGTCCGGTATTATTCCTGCGCTGTTAACCGGCAAATTTGATGTGATTATTGGTGGTATGGGTATTACACCTCAGCGAAATTTAAAAGTGAATTTTACCATACCTTATGAACATTCCGGTATGTCAATGGTTGCACACAAGGTTAAGGCCAAAGGATTTTCAACTCTTGAGGAT
The DNA here is from genome assembly GCA_033851995.1 of Desulfobacteraceae bacterium. Lineage (GTDB taxonomy): Bacteria > Desulfobacterota > Desulfobacteria > Desulfobacterales > Desulfobacteraceae > Desulfobacula. Next base: position 80,607 of record JAWSVI010000015.1, read on the forward strand.
TTCAATAAAAAAGAAGTCGCAATTGCGGTTCGAATGGGAACCACTGCTGAACAGGCTGCCAGAAAACATATGCCGAATGCCAGCTTTCGGTTGTTTGAAAATGAAAGCCAGGCATTGCAGGAGTTGAATACGGGGAGGGTACACGCCGTGGTTTCTTCTGCACCCATGCCGGTATTTCATGCATTAAAATTTCCCGATAAGCTTTTTGTGCCCTTGAAAGAAAATTTTACAAAAGAACCGATTGGTTTTGCATTGAAAAAAGGGGATCATGATGCATTGAACTTTTTTAACAACTGGATACTCAATATGCATGCCCAGGGGTTTTTAAAAGAAAGAGAAGCTTACTGGTTCAAGTCCAAAGAATGGGAATCCCTTGTTAACTAAGCCTTCTTATAAAATAACTTTTGTTGATATTGCAGCAGTGCTCATGGTTCTTGCTGCAATATCAATTTTTTTTTCACGAATGAGTGGTGTACTTGATTACCAGTGGCAATGGGAAAGAATCCCATCCTATTTCTTCTTTAAAGATTCGGCCACAGGAGATTTTAAAGCCAATATTCTAGTTAAAGGGTTTGTCACCACCATAAAGCTCAGCATCTGGTCTACACTGCTTGGTTTTTTTATTGGCATTCTTTCCGGTATTATGGGGGCGAAAGGCTCTTTTACTCAGCGCTTTATATCAAAAATTTATGTAGAAACCATTAGAAATATCCCGTCTCTGGTTCTGGTTATTATTTTTTATTATTTTATTTCCAGTCAGTTCCTGGATGCCCTTTATCTGGATAAACTGTTGCGAAACAGTCCTGAAACAATTCAGGATATAATAAAATTTTTATTTTCAGACTCAAGCCGGATTAATGCATTTTTATCAGCCGTCATTGCCCTTGGAATTTACGAAGGTGCTTATGTGTCGGAAATCATCCGGGGTGGGATTATCTCCATTCAGTCCGGTCAATGGGAAGCTGCGTATTCTATTGGCCTGTCAACAAAAAGAACTTTTCTGCTCATTATTTTGCCGCAGACATTTAGAAGAACGGCTTTCCCCCTGGCTGGGCAGTTTATCTCTACCATAAAAGATTCAGCCATTGTGTCTGTAATTTCCATCCAGGAGTTAACCTTTCAGGGCATGGAGCTTATGGCGGCCACTTTTTTGACTTTTGAAATTTGGATTACGATTACATTGCTGTATTTTATACTGACGTTTTCCTGTTCAAGATGCATCTCGTTTCTTGAAAAAAAATACGCCCTGAAGCAATAACCCTCTACAGGATAATATTGAGTATTCTTCTCAAGGGTTCTGCAGCCCCCCAGAGCAATTGATCCCCAACAGTAAAAGCAGTTAGGAAATCATCTCCGAGATTCATCTTTCTTACGCGTCCCACAGGGACTTTCAGAGTACCGGTTACAGCGGCAGGCGTCAGCTCTTTGATAGATTCATCCTTGGTATTGGGAATCAGTTTGACCCAGTCGTTATTTTGAGCCATTATCGCTTCAATTTCATTTAAAGGTACATCATTTTTTAATTTAATGGTGAACGCCTGGCTGTGGCATCTCATTGAGCCAACACGGATACACTGCCCGTCTATTGGAATCGGATTATCTGAACGACCGATAATTTTATTGGTTTCAACAAAACCCTTCCACTCTTCTCTTGTTTGACCATTGTCCATTGCCCGATCAATCCAGGGAATTAGGCTTGCTGCAAGCGGAACAAGCCAGTTGTCAACCGGCAGTACGTCTGATCGCATGCTGTTAATCACGTTTTTATCAAGCTCCAATATCGCAGAGGCCGGGTTCTCAAGAACAGGTGCGGCAAGCTTTCCAATGGTGTGCATCTGGGCCACAAGTTCTTCCATATTTTTGGCACCGGCCCCTGAAGCTGCCTGGTAAGTCATTGAAGTTACCCATTCGACCAGATTATTTTCAAAAAGACCGCCAAGCGCCATAAGCATTAAAGATACCGTGCAATTTCCACCTATATAATTTTTAATACCTGAATTAAGCGCTTCATCAATGACTTTTTGATTAACAGGATCCAGAACAATGATGCTTTGATCATCCATCCTCAATGTGGATGCAGCGTCAATCCAATAACCGTCCCAACCCTTCTCAGCAAGTTTAGGACGAACAGATTCGGTATAAGAACCTCCCTGACAGGAGAGGACAATATCCATATCAAAGAGCTGTTCAATATCATAGGCATCTACGAGCGGGGGAGCATCTATCCCAACATCCGGAGCATCAAGGCCAACCTGGGATGTGGTAAAAAAAAGCGGGGTAAATTGTTTGAAATCATTCTCTTCAAGCATTCTTTCCATAAGTACAGAACCTACCATTCCGCGCCAGCCTACAATCCCGACTTTTTTCATTTTGTTCTCCTTTCTCAACCCGCTAAGGCTTGATCATTTTCTAAGTACCAATGCAGTTAAGCCTTAACTAATACTCTTTTTTTTAAAAACTTTCCAGAGTTTACAAAAAAATGTTCAAATTATTATCTATGAAAACATAAATACTTAAGCTTCATGAGGAATCAATTGCAAAAAAAAATATAATATGCAAAAAATATTTTTCATGCTGACCTCCTTTACACAAAGCGTTTTAAAAAATATTAAAGATATCCCGGAGGGCAGGGTAATGACTTACGGACGCATCGCAGCTATTTCCGGGAATCCTTCCGGTGCACGGCAGGTGTCTCGGCTGCTCCACTCAATGTCTCAAAAGCATGATTTACCCTGGCACCGTGTCATTAATGCGTCAGGTAAAATATCTCTTAAAAAATCTCAGGGATATGAACTTCAAAAAGCATTGCTTGAATCGGAAGGGATTCAATTTTCTTTAGCGGAGTCTGTAGATTTAAAAAAGTATTTATGGTTGGATCCTAAGAAAAATTTATGACTTTGTAGACTTGCCCGATGATTTTTCAATATCTATGACTTTGCCCTGTGGCATGTGCATGGTTTTGTAGCTTGCAATTTTGATCAGATTACCGGTCATTTCTCCCATTCGGTCTACCTGTTCTTTTATGAGCTTTACCCTTTTATTCACTGTCTCTTTATCAATGTCTTTCATCATGAGAATTTCTGTGTTGCCTACGATCATTTGCAGGGGTTGGTTTAATTCATGGCAAACTGCCCTGGCCATTTCTATTACACCCTCAAGTTTGTCCTTGTCGCGGAGCTCTTTTTCTGCCTCAAGGCGCTTTTTGACCTGATAATTTAAAAGAAAAGTAAAAAGAAAAGTCCCAAACAAACCAACCATCCATAAAAGGCCGTACATAATAGTAAAACTTGTCTGGTTTTCAATTATACCTTCCTCAAACTGTTTCAAAACATTGATTTCCAATGAATCCAGTATGTTTTCAGGACTTATCTGGTGCAAGCCTGAAATATCATCAAGCTGCTTATTTTTTTTAAAGGCCAATTCCATTCTCGCTTCGATTCTTGCAGCATCGAGGAGTCTGTTATGCGCGGTTTTAGAGTGCCAGTACAATGCAAGGCAAATAAATGCGGTCCAGATAACAAGTCCGCTAAATGCATAGTACAATAAAATTTTAGAATAGTTTTTTTTTATGGGTTTATTTTTGTTCACAATTTTATTATGCATTAAAGAAAACAAAAATCAACAAAAAGCGAATAAGGAGCAGGATAATGGACGAAGAAACAATTGGCTTGAATATCATTTTCATCAGTTTAATAGGGGGCATTCTATTATTTACTTACTACGCGATTCCCTCTGCTGTATTATCAAATGAATCAGATAAAAAAGCGAAAACTCACGTCGTTAAAATTCAAAACGATCACCAAGCACCTTCATCTGATATGGACGTTGAAAATAAGAATTCTTCTGCTGACCAAACAGGTTTAACAGATGCCCATCCGGAAGAAATCAGCTCAAAAACTGAAGAAACCTCCAAAACAGATGAACCCGAACCTCAACCCGACGTCATTACAGTGGCTCCCACCTCAGAAGTATCTGATGTTATTGCCATGAATAACCCACAGTATAAAAAACATAAAAAAGGCATTGTCACTTTTACACATGAAAAACATGTCACTGATTATGCCATTTCCTGTGGGGACTGCCACCATGATGAACATGGAAAACCTTTGGAATTAACCAAAGGGGACAGTGTTCAAAATTGTATTGTCTGCCACAAAGAAACTCAAAAGCCAAAGGGTGAAAAACTGGACAAAAAACAAAAAATTGCTAAATATCATTTTGAAGCCATGCATGCCAATTGCATTGGATGTCATAAACCCTTTAATGTAGATAATGGTGACCCAAAAGGGAAAGGCCCCGCACCAACGAGCTGCGGAGCCTGCCACCCTAAAAACAAATAAAAAATCAATACTTTAAAAAAGGAGAATCTTTGAAAAATCTAATAAGAATGCTGGCTGCACTATTGATCTGTGTTGGGTTGTTCTATGGTTGTGGGCAGGATAAATATGATCAGGTTATAGAATATAATGAGCAATTTATAAATATTACACAAAATTATATAGATGGTCTGAACTCTGCAAAAAGTGCAGATGATGTAGCAGAGGTTATGACAGATTATGCAGAAGGATTTGGCAAACTAATGCCAAAAATGCAGGAAATCAATGAAAAATTTCCCGAATTAATGAACCAGAAAGACTTGCCTGAAAAAGTGATAGAATCACAGGCTAAGGCCGAGCAGATAGGGATGGCCTTTGCGTCTTCTTTTATGAAATCCATGCAGTACATGTCAGATCCTAAAGTAGCAGAAGCACAGAAAAAAATGGGTGAAATCATGCAGTCATTCAGTAAGTAGTCATTTTAAAAGCAAGGGCCTTTTTTCACTTTTGATGTTTAAAAAAGGCCCTTAACTAACTCGTCTTAAACCTGTTCAAAGTACTCAGGTGTCCACCACATCTTTTCAATAAGGGTATTGAGGCGATCTTCATTGTTTTCATGTTTGAATTTAGAGAACACACAATCTTTCTGGGTAACACCGGCTTTAATAGCTTCTGCGGCGACACGTTTTGCCACTGCCTTTGAGACTTCTTTGAGCTGGTCCAATGGAGGACACAAAATTCCATCCTCAAGATCTTTTTGGCTGATAAATTCAGAAACTGCATGCGCTGCAGCAGAGAAAAAGACGGGCAGAACCTGTGTTGCCCCTGATGCAACTACACCAAGTCCTACACCTGGAAAAACAAACGCATTGTTCATTTGTCCGATCCTATAAGATTTGCCGTTGTGCTCGACATCAGCAAAGGGTGAACCTGTAGCTACAAGTGCGTTCCCATCAGTCCACCGGTAAATGTCTTCGGGAAGAGCTTCAGTTTTCGTCGTGGGATTGCTCAGCGGCAATATCGTCGGCCTGTTTGTATTTTCTCCGACTGCTTTTACAATTTTTTTAGAAAAACATCCTGGCTGACCTGATGTTCCTATCAAGACAGTAACCTTTTCATTGACAATTGCATTTAAAAGCGTATTGTCTTCCGGATTATTTAACCAGGATAGTGCTTCAGGATTTTTTGCAAATTTCATCTTATAGGGTTCAAGATCTCTATCAGAAGTAACGATTCCTTTGGAATCCAAAGTAAATATTTTAGCAATCGCACTTTTCTCATCCATGCCCTGTACCATAAGTTCAGTTTGAATCTGCTCTGCGATCCCTATCCCGCCAGCTCCTGCTCCATGCACCAGAAATACCTGATCGGTCATTTTTTCTTTTTTTACTTTCATGGCTGACAATATGCCGGCCAGTGCAATAGAGCCTGTGCCCTGAATATCATCATTAAAAGAAATCAGTTCGCTTAAATATTTATCACGAACTGTAAAAGCAGTCTGTTTTGAAAAATCTTCCCACTGGCAAAGGGCATGGGGGAAATTTTTCTTAAAGGCTTTCACAAATTTTTCTATAAAATCGTAATATTCTTGCCCCCTGAGTCGTTTATGCCTCCAGCCAAGGTAGTTTGGATCATTGAGCAGATCTTCATTATCTGTTCCAACATCCAGTGAAATAGGCATGCAGTGCCAAGGTGCAATACCAGCCCCCTGAGTGTAGAGCATTAATTTTCCTAAACAGATAGGGATGCCGCCGGCACCTTGATCACCAATACCAAGAATTCCCTGATTATCAGTTACCACAGCAATACGAATAGCCTGATCTTTGTAGTTCCTTAAAATATATTCAGCGTATTTTATATTACCGGGATAAAAATGTATACCATTGGCTCCACGAAAAATAGATGAATAGCGTTGACATGCCAATCCTACTGTTGGTGTGTAAATAATTGGTAAAAATCTGGTAACATCACTTGCAATAACAGCGTGGGCAAGAACAACATTTCGGTCGTATAAACTTCTGATATAGATGAATTTTTCAATATCGTTTTCTTTTTGTTCGACAATTTTAAGGCTGTTTTTGATTTGATCTTCTAGCGTTTTTACCCTTGGCGGTAAAAAACCGCTCATTTTAAGCTTACTTCTTTCTTCAATGGTAAACGCAGTACCTTTGCTTATGTTGTTATAGCGAAGTACATCTGCACCCCTCAGGTTAATTCTAACACCAAGTGTTTCACCATATTCACCAAAGTTAAATTCATATTGATTGATTTCCATAACAAAAACTTTCCTTTAAAAACGTTATGCGTAGACTGCCCTTGTCAAAATACTAAAAAAAATTATATCATAAAGTGTGCATAAATCTAAAAGAAATATGAATTACTTTCATTTCATGAAAATTATTCAACATACATGATCGCGTTTCATACAATGGAACAAAAAAGCTTTAAAAGTCTCAAAATGTAGCTGAAATAACCGCATAAAATTAAGGAATACATATGAAAAACACCAAGGTCATCACAACCCAGAAAAAAGCCGAAACGATTAAAACAGATCTCCTTGTCTATTGTTTAACAGAGAATAAAAGGAAAAAATCACCTCCCGAATGTGATCAATCTATAAAAGAATTCGTTAAAAGTGCATTTGATCTTGGAGATTTTCAAGGCAAAGCATCACAGGAATTATTGATTTATCCTGACTTGAAATCCAAAATTTATAAATTGCATGCTTTGCGTATTCTTCTTGTTGGAATGGGAAAAATAGATTCGAAATCTGAAATCGATGTACTCTGTGATCAATTACGAGAACTTGGCGGTAAGGTTGCTAAAGTTTGTGAGAAAACAAAGGCCCAGACTGTGACCATTAGTGTCCCAATTGTCGATTTGCTTGGACCTGAAAAAACAACTCAATGCCTGGCAGAAGGTCTTCTGTTAGGTGATTATCGTTTTACTAAATATAAAAAAACCAAAAAGAAAGATACCGATTATACTGGATTAAAAACGATTCAATTTGTGGCTGACAGATCTGCTGGGGCCATCAGAAAAGGTGCAAAAATGGGCTCCGTTTTTGCAAATGCTGCCTGCGAAGCAAGAGATATGGCCAATGAACCCGGCAATGGATGGACTTCTAAAGAATTTGCTGAATTTGCAAAATCTCTTGCTAAAATTTATGACTTCAAATTCACCTGTATTGAAAAAAAGGAGATGATCAAACTTGGTATGGGAGGCATTCTTGCAGTAAATCAGGGGTCATCCATTCCACCAAGAATGGTGATTCTTGAATACACCCCACCCAAAAAATCAGAAACAATCCTTTTGGTAGGCAAGGGCATCACTTTTGATTCAGGCGGAATCAGCATTAAACCCGCTGCGGGTATGGAAGAAATGAAATATGATATGTGTGGCGGTGCAGCAGTGTTATCAGCCATGCAGGCGATTGGAGAGATAAAACCAAACACGCGGGTTGTTGCCATTGTACCGGCAACCGACAATATGTCCGGCAGCAGTGCTGTTCGTCCAGGCGATATTATTAAACATTTTAATGGAGTCACCTCAGAAATAGTAAACACAGATGCTGAAGGACGGATGATATTAGGAGATGCATTGTCTTATGGTATTCAAACGTACAAACCCAATGCCGTTGTGGATATTGCAACCCTCACAGGTGCAGTTATTATCGGCCTGGGGCATCATCATACCGGTTTAATATCCAACCATAAGAATTTTGCAAAATTGCTTATTTCAGCAGGAAAAGATACCGGAGAGCCTATATGGCAGCTTCCTTTGACTACAGATTATAAAAAACAGATAAAATCAGATGTGGCAGACATTAAAAATATGGGGGGCAGACCAGGCGGAACAATCACTGCTGCTGCATACTTGTCAAATTTTGTAGGGAATACACCATGGGCACATTTGGATATTGCCGGAACCGCATGGAACTATACCAAAAAGGCCTATGTTCCCAAAGGTCCTTCCGGAATAGGGGTCAGGACATTCATCAATTTGATCTGTAACTGGAAAAACGGACGTATAAAATAAAAAAAGCCTTGCAGCCCTCCTCCTCGAATAGGGGGCTGCAAGGCAAAATATCAAATCCTGCCCGATCAGGCTTTTATCATCTGGCGAAGCACATAATGAAGTATACCGCCATTTTTAATATAATCCACTTCAATATCCGTGTTGAGCTTAACAATCACTTCAAAGGAAGTCTCTTTTCCGTCTTTTTGCGCGATAACTGACAAAATCCCATTCGGTTTTATTTGATCTAAATTGGAAATCGAAAAAACTTCATCCCCTTTAAATCCCAAATTTTCAAAAGATTCTCCCGGCTTGAAAACACACGGAAGAACTCCCATTCCCACGAGGTTGGAGCGATGAATTCTTTCAAAAGATGTCGTAATAACCGCTTTAACTCCCAGCAAATTGGTCCCTTTGGCGGCCCAGTCCCTGGAGGAACCGGTTCCGTATTCTTTGCCTCCGAATACAAGCAGATCCTTATTTTCATTGCGGTATTTTTCTGAGGCATCAAAAACATAATGCTGCTCATTTTCAGGAAATTTAAGTGTCAGACCACCGGTTTCAGAAACCAACTGATTTTTGATCCTGATGTTGGCAAAAGTGCCTCTCATCATCACCTCATGATTTCCTCTCCGTGACCCGTAAGAGTTAAATTCCCAAGGTTTAACACCATTGTCCACCAGGTATTTGCCTGCCGGATAATCAACGGGAATCGCCCCGGCAGGAGAAATATGATCTGTGGTGACAGAATCTCCCAGCACAAGAAGGGCATGCGCATTTTTTATGTCCTTTAACTCAGGCTCATCCGATGAAAAACCTGTGAAAAAAGGTGGATTGCGTATGTATTTGGATTCTTCGTCAAAATTGAAGGTTGTAGTTTCGGCAACCTCAAGGTCCTGCCAGAGTTTATCGCCTTCAAAAATTTTTTCATATTGATCCTTAAAAAAACGGTCATGAACATAAGTTTGAACGAAATGGTTAATCTCATCAGCTTCAGGCCAAATGTCTTTCATGTATACGGGAGATCCGTCCTGGGCTTTGCCTAATGCTTCTGTTTTAAAATCAATATCAATTTTTCCTGCAATGGCATAAATAACGACGAGAATGGGTGACATCAAAAAATTACCGACAACGTCCTGATGGATCCTTGCTTCAAAATTCCGGTTGCCGGAAAGAACAGACATGACATCAAGGTTATTTTCTTTTATAGACTCTTCAATAAACGGATCTAACGGACCACTGTTGCCAATGCATGTCATACATCCAAAACCGGTGTTGTTGAATCCAAGGTCCTGAAAATAATCCATAAGTCCTGAGCCAGTGAGATAATCCATGACCACCCTTGAACCAGGTGACAAAGAGGTCTTTACATACCAGGGAATACTCAAACCTTTTTCTACAGCTTTTTTGGCAGCAAGCCCTGCACCAATCATTGTGTAAGGATTGGATGTGTTTGTACAGGATGTAATGGCTGCAATTACTATGCTGCCGTTTGTCAGTTCATCTGTCTGGTTCTCTTCAGATTTAATGGCAATATCTTTTCTATTGGCAAGGTCATAAATGCTGGTTGCTTTCTCTTTGACATCATCAAGAGAAATTCGATCCTGAGGTCTTGAAGGTCCTGCAACGGAAGTTCCAATGGTTGAAAGATCCACGTCAATTTTCTTTGAAAAATTGAGTTCATCGTTATGAGTATTAAAAAAACCACAGGCTTTACAATAGGCTTCCACCCTATCTGCCGCAGCAGAGCGGTTTGTGTTTTTTAAATAATCCAGTGTCTGTTCATCAACCGGAAAAAAACCGGATGTTGCACCATATTCCGGCGACATATTTGCGATAGTTGCCCGATCAGTAAGTGTTAGGTTTTTTAGACCGGCTCCTGTGTACTCAACGATTTTTTCAACGACATTCTCTTTTCTGAGAATATTGGTCACATAAAGGGCAATGTCTGTTGAAGTCAGATGCTTTTGAGGTTTACCTATAAAATTAACGCCAATGATCTCAGGAAGATTCATATAATATGGCTGGCCAAGCATTACTGCCTCAGCTTCAATGCCGCCAACTCCCCACCCCAATACACCAAGAGAGTTAATCATGGTTGTGTGGGAATCAGTCCCGACCAGGGTGTCAGGGAAAGCCACTACGCCGTCTTTAGTTTCTTTTGTTGCCACAACCTGTGCAAGATACTCAAGATTGACTTGATGACAGATTCCGGATTCCGGTGGAACAACCCGAAAATTATCAAAACTTTTCTGAGCCCATTTTAAAAGCTGGTAGCGCTCAATATTTCTTTCGTATTCTTTCTGTGCATTAAGGAAAAATGAATTTTTCTCTTTGAAATGATCCACTTGGATAGAATGGTCAATTACCAGATCAACTGGCACGAGCGGGTTTATCTTTTTAGGATCAAGTCCGGCCTCATTAACCGCATCCCTCATTGCAGCAAAATCAACCACAGCAGGAACTCCTGTAAAATCCTGCATTAAAACCCTTCCCGGATAAAAAGCAATCAATTCCGCTTCTTTAGAATTGGTGCTATAAAATTTAACAGCAGTCTCTATGTCCTGCCATTTAATTGTTTTCTCATCCAGATTCCTTGCAAGATTTTCAATTAAAACCCTTGCTGCAAAGGGCAATTGATTTATTTTTGCAAGGCCCATTTCTTCTAATTTATTGATATTGTATACAATATATTCCTGACTGGTCAGGGTAATACTTTGTTTTAAACTGTGATCAGTCATTTGTCGACTCCTATCCCATAACGTTGTGGAAAATGTTTAAATTTTTGTATAAGAACTAAGTTGTGTCTGAACTACCAAAAATTAATCCAAAAGGTATCCAGATTTTCGCTTTTTAGAAGAAACACTGCTGCCGATGACCCATCCCATCAGCAAAACCCCTACACCTGCAAGGAACCATTTAATCATAGCAGACCTGAAACTGTTCTTATGTTTGGCCTGAAGGGTTTCAAGTTCTCTGGTAAGGGTGGTGTTTTTTTCCTGATAATCTTTATTCTCTTCTACAATTTCCTGAATATTTTTAGATTGGTTAATCAGCGTACTGTATTTTTGTCGACTTTGGGCCAATGACTGGGTCAGGCTTGTATTTTCATTATTGACTTTTTTAAGCGAGATGTTTAAATCCTCTATTTTCTGAGCGTACTCTTTTTCCATAGAGGAAAGCTTAGAACCCAATGTCTGTTTTCCGGATTTAAGATTTTCAAGTTCAGTTTGAAGGGCCTGATTTTTCTTTTCAAGTTGTTGTGCAATAACAGCCTTAGGCAATTCATAAATAATATATTTCTTGTCTACCCACCCGATTTCCTTTGATTGGAGCTCTACTTTTAAAAAGCCGTTTTCTTCTTCTAAGACATTAACCGGAGTATTGCTTTTCAGTGCTTTGAGTACCTTATAGTTATTACCAGGCCCCTGTCTGAAAGTTAAAAGCAGCATGTCGGATACATAGCCGGTTTGAGCCATGCCAGAGATAGGAAACAAGGTAGATATTGCAACAAATACAATCAAATGAACAATCATTTTTCTCATATTTTTCTATTCCTCCGTGAGTTTTTTTTGTTTCAATAGCAATCCTTGTCGTATTTTACAATAAAAAACTCTTGCCAAGATATGCTTAACAAGAGTATCAATCAAGACGATACATTTATAAATGACGGATTGGATTCAGGCGGGATGAATCAGGAGTTCTATAAAAAATTATGCATTACCAATATCCTTAAAGGCGTTGAAGAAGGGTTGTCTAAATATTCTAACGCCAGCAGGGTTGCGCTGATTTTTGCAGCAAACCCGGATGAACCTATTCGAGTGTTCGACCCGCAAAATGTTTTAAGAGGGCATGAGTCAAAGATTAAAGAAGTTTACTATGATAATGCCAATGAATGGAAAAAAAATATTCAGCAGAAAGTAGACGGGCAGCCCAAAGGATATATTGTCCCTGAAAATGATCTGTCCCTTGCCGGCCTTATCTCATATGGCGGTTGCTGTGCCGACTTTTTTTACCAGATGTGGTTTACTGATCATCATCCGGACATGTGTTCAATCAAACCGACCGAAAGATGGCTGGAACAGGCCGCATGTCTTCTGGTCAACGATTACAATTCCGGTTCCAGCATAATTAACTCTTCTGATTATGTGCTTAAAAATTTTTCACTCCAGGCCATCGCTGATTTTATAGTGGATGAACGCGATAACAATTTAGGGTTTGACAGCAAAATTTTAATCCCTCCGATACTCAACGATATTTTGAATATTTCCAAAACCAGGGAAGAGGGTGCCTGGGCCAGAGGAACCCTTGTCTTTACAGACCCTCAGCGCCTTGATGAGATATCGTTTATCACCAAAATTCAAAAACATGAGCGACCGGTTATTTCCAATGTAAAACATATTCGAAAACTTCTTGTGGCTGTTGAACATTCTGACAGAAAACTCGTTTCTGACGGATCTACAATCATTGGAATTACTGATTCACAGATTCCCCCTTATGCAGTTGCTGCAGATTTCAGAGGGGATCACGGTTTTTTAAAACTTGGAACTGAAAAAATATCTTCTTTTTTTGACGGCAGTTTTCATTCAACTACCCGTGAAGCTAAAATGGTTGAACTTGAGGAGCTTTTGCTTGATGCTAACCTGGACACTGAAACCTCTACTTTATTGTTTCAACTGGTTACCCATCTGGTGCATGGTGCTGCCAGCAGCCGCCACGGGTGTACGCTCGTTATTGATTTGAATGAAACACCTGAAAAATTATCCGGCCATGTGCTCGATCCTTCGTTAAGCCTCTTAGAACCTAAAAACATTAAGCTTGCCAGTTCTCTTTTAAAAATAGACGGTGCCATTCATATTACAGCAGATCTGTGTGTTTTTGGATTCGGGTGCCTATTGGACGGGACCAGCATCAGTTGGGAGAACATGGCCCGCGGGGCGAGATACAACTCTGCTTTGAGATTTTCTGCTGAACACAGCAAAATTATAGTAGTGGTTGTTTCTGCAGATCGCCCTGTTTCTATCATATACAGTGGAATTGAAGTAAACGCATTCAGCCAGTGGAGGCCGGTTTACCAGTATACACCGGAGCCGGTTGTGCTGAAAAAATATTTAAATGGAGTACTATTATGACACATCACCATGATCACGACCATGACCATTCGCATACCCATGACCATCATCATGATCACGGACATTCCCACAGCCATTCTCACGATCATGGTCACAGCCACGATCACGGGCACGCCCATGAAATGACTTTTGAACAAAAGCTTGAAAAACTGTTTGGTCATTGGATTGACCACAATGACAGCCATAAGGATACTTTTTTCACCTGGGCCCAAAGGGCGGAAGACGCTGATTTGGCTGAAATTTCTAAACGGCTTGAAAAGGTAGGTAAGCTATCAGAAGAGGTTACCTTGCAACTCAAAGAGGCGTTAAAGCTTCTTCAAGCTTAGATCTTTTTTTTATACAATTGAGAGATCAGCATACCTGAGAGCATCAGGGCGCAGCCTACAATGGCACGCCCTGATAATATTTCACGGAGAATAACCCACCCTCCGATTGCCGCTACTACGGATTCCATACTGAAAATAATGGCTGCATGGGCCGCCGGGCTTTTTTTTTGTCCGTATATCTGCAATGAATAGGCAATACCAACAGACATCACACCACCGTAAAAGAGGGGCAAATAAACTTTTTGAATATCTTCTATTACAAACGTTTCAAGTATGGATGCAAATAGCAGGCTGAGCAAGGCACAAACAAGGAATTGGACAAAAGCTAATTTCACTGTATTGTAACGATTTGAAAATCGACCGATAACAATCAGGTGAAATGAAAATCCAATGGCGCAAAGAAGTACCAAAAAATCACCATACCCAATTCTGAAATCATTGGTAAGACTGAGAAGAGACATGCCGATAGTCGCCAGGATGGCCCCTACCCATGTGCCTTTTGATGTTTCTTCCTGTTTAAATAAAAGATTTAAAAACGGCACGAAAATCACATAAAGGCCTGTTATAAACCCCGCTTTACCAGCAGTTGTGTATACAATACCAACCTGCTGAAGTGAAATTGCACAAAATAAGATTACACCGGATATAATACCGGATAATAACAACCCCTGGTTTGCCCCTGGCAATGGATTTTTTTTGCCAAAAATTAACAAAGGTAATAAAGAGATACACCCCAGGGTGAACCGAAGTCCGTTAAAAGTAAACGGCCCGATATGCTCCATACCAATTCTCTGAGCGACAAAGGCAAGACCCCATATGGTTGCAACAAGCAATAATATTAAATCTGATTTTAATGCATCCGTTTTCATGTTATTTACTGATATTTTAAGGTTCAGGGTCTAAACACCAAGAACTCTTTATGGATGTAAATTTTAACTTCGTCAAGAAAATTAAACAGGTGTCTTATAACATGAATCACCAACTTATGGCAGGGCAGCGGTTGATCTTTGGATTTGACGGTATTGTGCTTAATGATGATTTAAAACACATCATCAAGGATTTAAAAGCCTGTGGACTTATTCTATTCAAGCGTAACATTCAAAGCCCTGAGCAGGTTAAAGAATTATGTAATTCCTGTCAGGCTTTTGCAAAAGAAAACAAAATCCCGCCGTTGATTATATGTGCGGATCAGGAAGGAGGTGTTGTTGCAAGATTCAGAAAACCTTTTACGGAATTTGAAGGCAACCCTCATATTAAAACCATCCAAGAGGCAGAAAACTTTGCAAAGATAACATCTAAGGAGTTGGGGCAGGTAGGGATTAACATGAATCTTGCTCCTGTACTCGATTTTTCACCAGTTGCACTGGACAGCATCATGAAAGAGAGGGTTTTTCCAGGCAGCCCTCAAGATGTATCAAATCTGGGTATGGCTGTTATTAACACGCTTCAAAAAAATGGAATGATGGCGGTTGCCAAACACTTTCCAGGCATTGGAAGAACTGTGAAAGACTCACATTTTCATCTTCCGGTATTAGATATTAATTTAGAAACCCTGGAACAAAGCGATATGATCCCGTTTGCAGATGCAATCAAACACGATGTATCCGGTATCATGCTTTCTCACATATCATATCCCAGACTGGATGATACATGGCAGGCCAGCCTCTCTCCAACTATCGCAAATGATCTTTTGCGAAAAAAAATGGGATACGACGGTCTTGTGTTTACTGATGACCTGGATATGAAAGCCATAAAACATGATATTGGAACATGTATTCGTCAAATTCTTCTGGCAGGTATTGATATTAGCCTGATCTGCCATAAAGGACCGAATATTGATCTTTCTTGGGAGAAAATCATTGAATTTCAACAAGGCGATGAATTCCTAAAGATATCCGGGCAGCAAGCTGTTGACAGGATATGGCGCTTTAAAAAAAGATACCTACTGGATTTTGTTTCTTGAGAATACATCATGATCAGGACGGCACAACTCTCCATGTTTGATCATGGTATAGCCCCTGGCTGCAATCATTGCAGCATTATCACCACACAGTGAAAGGGGAGGGGAGAATACACTTATATTTTCAGGCTCTGCAGCTCTGGTCAATTGAGAGACAAAAGTCTGATTTGCCGATACCCCGCCTGCAATACCGATCCGTCTGCAGTTTTTATGTTTTGCCGCACGTAGAAGTTTTGTTGTAAGCACGTCAATAACAGCTGCCTGAAAAGAGGATGCAACCTGGGCTTTTTCTTTTTCGGATTTTATTTTTTCCATTTGAACGTGCCTGGCAACAGCAGACTTTAGACCACTGAAAGAGAAATCAAAACTGTCTTTTCCCAGTAAAGTCCTTGGAAATAAAATTTTATTCGGATCATTGGTTTTCGCAATTTTTTCGATAACAGGTCCGCCGGGGTATCCAAGCCCGAGCAGTTTGGCGACTTTATCAAATGCTTCTCCTGCGGCATCATCTCGGGTCTGTCCCATCAACTCGAACTGATCAAGTGATGTGACATAATAGATGTTGGTATGCCCGCCCGATACCACCAGGACAATAAATGGAAATTTCGGGGGAGTATCCATAAGAAATAGTGAGTATATGTGGGCTTCAAGATGATTGACCCCCGCAAGAGGAAGCTTTCTGGCATAAGCAAATGCCTTGGCAAAGGAAAACCCGACTAACAAAGCCCCGATAAGGCCCGGCCCCCTTGTGGCAGCCACACCATTAATTTCATTAAGAGAAATACCGGCCTGAACTATCGCCTGATCCACTACAGGGGTGATGGCTTCAATGTGCATCCTGGATGCAAGCTCAGGCACTACGCCACCATATTTGTGGTGAACATCGATCTGGGAAGAAATAACAGAAGAAAGAATTTGATTCCCGTTTTTTACAACAGAAGCGGCTGTTTCGTCACAGGAGGATTCAATCCCAAGAACAATCATGATTAATTTTAATGGGCAGGACTACACCCACTGGGTCTGAACCTCGCCGTTTTCCCTGGTTTCCACTTCACCAATGAAATAGGCCTTTTCATTCATGGCTCCAAGACGGTCCATAACTTCCTGTGCAGCATTATCCGGAACAACGACAACCATGCCAATTCCATTATTAAAGGTTCGTCTCATATCATCTGTCGGGACAGCACCTTCTTTTTGAAGCATTTGGAAAACAGGTGGGATTTCCCAGGCATCTTTATGAACAATTGCTTTGCATGCCTCAGGGATTACACGGATAATATTTTCATCTATCCCACCGCCTGTAATATGTACAAGGCCGTGGACCGGCAGGTCACGTAAAAGACTTAAAATAGTAGGAACATATATGATTGTCGGCTTTAAAAGCTCTTCACCAAGTGTACATCCCAGGTCATCTAACTGGGTATTAACATCATATTTGCATTTTTCAAAAAAGATCTTTCTGACCAGAGAAAAACCATTGCTGTGAATCCCACTTGAAGCAATCCCAATGAGTTTATGACCGTTTCTGATATAAGAGCCGTCAATAATTTTATCGTTGTCCACAAGGCCTACTGAAAATCCGGAAAGATCATATTCACCATCCTGGTACATCCCCGGCATTTCAGCAGTTTCTCCACCGATCAAGGCACATCCCGCCTGATTACATCCATCAGCAACCCCGACCAATATTTTTTCTGCTACGTCATTATTAAGCTTTCCCATTGCCAGGTAATCGAGAAAAAACAAAGGTTTGGCACCCTGGACAATGATATCATTAACGCACATCGCCACCAGGTCAATACCAATGGTATCATGCTTGTCCATCATAAATGCAATTTTCAACTTGGTTCCCACGCCGTCAGTGGAACTGACCAGAACCGGGTTGGCAACATTTGAAAGGTTCAGTGAAAAAAGCCCTCCAAATCCACCAATTTCACCCATAACACCTGAACGAGGGGTGGATTTTGCAATGTCTTTTATCCGGTCTACCAGTTTATTTGCTTTATCTATATCAACACCTGAGTCTGCATAGGTTAAGGGGTCGCTCATTTAAAATCACCTTATAAAATTACTGTGTGGATTAAGCCTTCCTGTTAAGCCTTTTATAGCCCAGCAATGATAAACGCAATGGCCTTGAAAGTCAAAAGTTTTTTGACATCCACATGTGAATATTGTATCTAATTTAATTTTAAACTTAGCATTAAAATCGGAGAATCAAAAATCGAATGAAAAAGATCAATATTGGGATTCTAGGGTATGGTGTTGTCGGTGCAGGGGTGGCAAAACTATTAAAAGAAAAAAAACAATTGCTTGAATCCAGAATTGGTGCTGAACTGCACCTTAAAACCATTGCTGATATTGATACGACAACCGACAGGGGTATACAATTAGGTTCTACCCAATTGGTGTCAGACGGGGATCTTATCGTTAAAGATCCGGACATAGAGATCATTGTTGAAACCATAGGCGGAGAAAACATTGCTAAAACATTTATTTTAAAAGCCCTAGAGCACAAAAAACATGTTGTTACTGCTAATAAAGCTCTTTTGGCAGCTCATGGGAATGAACTGGTTTCAACTGCCAGGAAAAACATGACTGATCTTGCATTTGAAGCATCTTGCGGCGGGTGTATGCCGATTATCAAATCCCTGAGAGAATCTCTCGTTGCCAATGACATCCGATCCATGTATGCCATTTTAAATGGGACTTGTAACTATATTCTAACAAAAATATCCAAAGACGGATCACCATTTGATGTCGCGCTTAAAGATGCACAGGAATTAGGATATGCGGAAGCGGAACCGTCGCTTGACATAGATGGGTATGATACCGCCCATAAGCTTGCAATTTTAAATTCCCTTGCCCATGGAATGGAAATCAACCTCAAAGAGATCCATGTAGAAGGGATTCGAAACATAACGCCTGAAGACATTACGTTTGCAAAAGAGTTCGGGTATACTATTAAACTTCTGGCAATTGGTAAAATTCGCGAAAATAATGTGGAAGCCAGAGTCCATCCCACCATGATCCCGGACTCAAACCCGCTGTCTCATGTAGATTCATCCATGAATGCCATTGCCATTGACGCAGATGCAACTGGACAAACCATGCTTTATGGTCATGGGGCAGGAATGATGCCGACCGCCAGTGCAGTGCTAAGTGACATAGCGGACATTGCACGAAATATTATCAGCAAGACGAACAGGCGGGTACCTATACTGGGCTATCCTGAAGACAATATCAGACCCATACCCATACTGCCGATGGATGAGTTGAAAACGCGGTATTATCTTCGTTTTCAAGCCCAGGATCACCCTGGAGTACTTTCTAAAATTTCAGGTGTTTTAGGAGAAAACAACATCAGCATAAAATCTGTTCACCAGAAGGGACGTAATGCGAACGGAAATGTTCCCATCGTTATGATTACGCATATCGCAAAAGAAGCCTCTGTACAGAGCGCGTTAAAGGCAATATCCAAAACCGACACGGTGATTGGAGATCCTGTTATTATTCGAATAGAAGAAACACCATAAAAACGAGGTAATAAATGAATATTATTGTTGCAGATCTTGAAGGTGTGTTTTTGCCTGAAATATGGATCAATGTTGCATTAAAAACCGGTATAGATGAGCTGAAACTGACCACGCGGGATATCAGTGATTACGACGTACTGATGACCAAACGTCTTGGTATTCTAAAAGAAAACAATCTTAAAATTCAGGATATTGAAGCCGTTATTTCAACACTTGACCCACTGGATGGTGCCAAGGATATGATGGACTGGATACGGAAAAGATCCCAGATTATCATCCTTTCAGATACATTTGAAGAGTTTGCCAGGCCGCTTATGGCTAAACTGGATTATCCTACTGTATTGTGTCATAATTTGACCATTGACACTCAAGGCAACATTACAAATTACAATATTAGAACGGAGAATCAGAAACAAAAAGCTGTTCAGGCTTTGAAAAACCTGAATTACAAGGTTATTGCCTTTGGTGATTCTTATAATGACACTGCAATGATCCAGGAAGCCCATCAGGGCTTTTTCTTTGATCCACCAGAATCCTGTATAACTGATTTTCCAGATATCCCTGTGACACGCAATTATAAAGAGCTTAAACAAATGATCCAGGCGGCACTTAGCGCATAACTATAAACATTGTCCTACAAAAGTCTTGACAGAGATCTAACAATTCTATATATTGCGTTTCGTTGATGCGGGGTGGAGCAGTCTGGTAGCTCGTCGGGCTCATAACCCGAAGGTCGTTGGTTCAAATCCTTCCCCCGCTACCAAGTAAATTCAAGGGTCTCAGAGTTTTTCTGAGACCCTTTTTTTATGCCGTGTAACTACAATGTAACGTTTAATCTCAGAATTATCCAGCAGCCCTGTGAATAATCGTCACTCTTTAAAGTATTTTCGTTGTACTTTCTCGTCCTAATACTCTCTTATAACGTATTGTTTACCTAAATAAACCTGTACTCAACCGCGTGACCACTATTGTCATTTATAACTTCATGAAGGGCAAACCCGGCAGACATCTGGTTGTGTATTATAATTCTCCTGTAAGATAGTTATTGAACAATAAGTTCCACTGGCATTTGGTTTTTGATGGATTTAAGACAAGGATGTTTTTAGTCAAACCGGGCAGTTTATCTTCTGCGTGAAGGAGGTTGCTACCAAACAGAATGAGAAAGCATGACATAATAATGGTTCTTGTTAAACAATCATAAATAGAAACTTGGAAAAAAGACGATTTTGCCGAATATTTCATGTTCCTCATATAAGTGTCCGTATTTTAAATCCTGAAGAGTATTAAGATATTTTAATACAAATCAGTGAATAATACCGATAATCATTAGAAATTAATTTGAAATTATATATTGACTTTTCATCCAGGACTAATTAATATAGCTATTGTGGATATCATTTAACCATAATAGCTATATTGGCAAAATAATTACAAGGAGCAAACGAAATGAAAAATCAAAAAACAATATTTGTAGCAGGAGCAACTGGTGCGATTGGTAAAAGACTATGCCCCATATTGGTCAATGATGGATGGTCAGTTATTGGAACGACTCGATATGCAGAAAAAAAATCGATTCTTCAAGAAATGGGCGTAAAACCCATAGTGGTTGATGTCTTTGATGAAAAAGTTTTAACGGACGCTATGCAGGAAGCCAAACCAGAAGTTGTGATTCACCAGCTTACTGATCTTCCCTTCGGACTTGACCCTGAAAAAATGGAAGAGGCACTTATTCGTAACGCAAGTCTCAGAGAAATAGGCACTCGGAATTTGGTAGCAGCTGCGACTAAAACGAATGTAACCCGCATGGTTGCGCAGAGTATAGCATTTGTTTATGAAGCCGGGCCTACACCCTATCTGGAAGAATCACCATTGCTAAACTTTGAAGATCCTGCATATGGGATGACCTCAAAAGCTGTTGCAAGTCTTGAAAAGCAAGTCCTGGAGGCGCCTTTTGAAGGAGTCGTTTTAAGATATGGATTGCTTTATGGACCAGGGACTGGATTTGATCAAGCTGCCCCTGACTTCCCACCTGTACATGTTGATGCAGCTGCCAAAGCAGCAGTGCTGGCGATAGATCGCGGAACACCTGGTACCTATAATATTACAGAAGATACCGACATAGTTAATAGTAAGAAGGCTTCTAATCTGCTTAAATGGGACGCTGGATTTCGAGTCGAGTAAATATTGTTTATTAAAAATAGGGATAGATCATGTCAATTGGACTTAATCTATCCCTATTGATCAGAGGGCCTATTTGATGAGACGCGCGGCTATTTCCTGTTCTATCAAAAAGCTATCAGGCATGTGAGCTTGATCTTTATACCCGAAAAATCGAGTTAAAATTTTTGGGTTTTTAAGTTATTAAAAGAAGCGATTCAATTTTTCGCTAAAAATGCTATTATCGGCTTTGTATTTTTAAAAGGAGACAAATAATGCAATTTAGTGTTGGCGTAGAATACGCATTCCACTCACTGTTCTATATGGTTGATATGCCAGAACATAAAACGATAGGCATAAAACAGATCGCTGAACTCAATAAGCTTAGGGATACGTATCTTTCAAAAATTTTTGCTAAATTACGTAAAGCTGGAATTGTCAGATCCGTTACCGGTGTCAAAGGAGGATATGAATTAGCAAGACAAGCCGAGGATATCACTTTTTGGGACATAATAGAGGCAATAGAAGGCCCGTCATATTATTTTCAATGTGCCGAAATTCGAAAAAAAAATATATTTGTGGATGACCCTTCCGTATTTACCTCTGACTGTCCTTGCTTAATTAAGGTAGTAATTCAAGAATCGGAAGATTTGTTTCGAGACAGCTTGAGGAAGAAGAATTTACGCTGGTTGTATGATCAAGTAATAAATGATTTTTCAAACAAGAAAAAGAATGCGATTGCTGAATGGATTAATTCAATCTGATTTTTATTATTTCCAGAAAGAAGAAAGAGAACCTTCCCTTTCTGTCTTTCTACAGCAATGCTGTTTGCCTTCTTTAATAGAGTTTTGAGCCATCGTTCAATATAAAGTATTGTCCATCAACATTCAGTATGATGTCCTACTGCTTTTGACCCTTACCCATTTATTGGACAGGGTAACTGTAGAAAATCTGAGCGCCTTATTTTAGCTCTTCTTAGCGGTTTTAAATTTTTCTTTCATTTCATACATTGCAGTATCAGCACGGTTTATAAATTCTTCTGCACAATCATCAGGACCTCTCCAGTACGACACACCCCAGCTAAGCGTTAAATGCCTGTTAAAGATCTCTTTGCCTTTTTCAGCATAGAGCAATTCGATTCTCCGGACCACTTCCCGTGTGTTTCTATTTTTCATATTGGGAAATATAACTAAAAATTCATCACCGCCTATGCGTGCTGCTATATCAGTTTTTCGGATTGATTTTACAATTGCATCTGAGGCAGCTAAAATAATTTCATCGCCGCTTTTATGTCCAAAAGTATCATTAATTTTTTTAAGGTCGTTTAAATCGATAAAAACAAGACTTAGCGGCTCTTTTGACCTTTTATGCAGCGTGATCTGATAGTCTAACTGTTCGGAGATCTCTCTGTGGTTATATAAACCTGTCATCCCATCCAACTTTACCGATTCTTCTAAGGACCGTAAATACCATTTATTTTTGACTTTTGCTTTACCCAGAAACCAACCAAGCAGTCCTAAAATTGGTGCAATGACAGCCGTTGCCAGTAAAATTCCCCTGACAAATAGATCATCCAGTTTATGAACATTTTTTTTAGGGACAAACATCAAAAGAGTCCAGGTGAGTGGTTTTGAAACTGTCATCAAAGTGTCCAATAAAAACGGTGAAATATTTTTTCTATAATATATACCATCGGGCTGAATAAATTTATTTTTCGTGCTGTTTGAAATCTGTTTCCACAAATCAGGTTGCTCTGAATAAAAACCAACTTTTGGCTCTGGAAACATAAAAGAAAAATTTTTAGCCGGATCGGAGTTATAAAGGTAGTATCCATCTTCGTTAATCAGAATCCACTGATCTTCAGCATGGTTATTAATCTTTTCGACATAGTCGATTATTTGTTGAGCACGATAATTAAATATGAGAAATCCGATCCGTTTCCCGCTAAGGTCAAAGACTGAAATAGTAAAACGGATCATTGGTTTGTGAGGAACTTCAATTTTACCATGCTCTATATTCAAATCCATTGGGCTCATATAGATTTGTTTTAAAGACAGATTCAAGGACTCCTTAAAATAATATCTATCTGATTTATCCTGTAATTGATCTACGGGGCATATTTTTGTAGTACGGTCGTTTCTTAAGTTCAACCTTACGCGTTCCATACCATTCAGATCAAGTAAACGAATCTGGTCAAACGTAGGGGAAAAACTGTTTGAACCCACCTCAATAAGGTTTGAAAAGATATGTTCAACCTCTCTACGGATAACGGGATCTTCTTTTTGTAGGATTTGTCTAACTGTGTAGAGATTGGAAACATGGCTTAGATAGACTTCCATTTTGGAAAATACATTATAAATTTTCGAACTCATTGCGTTGAGTTCCTGGCTCTGAATCTGATCTTGTTCCTGATAGATATCTATCCGTATGTTTCGGTATATGAAAAACACAGTAGCAGCATAAAAAAAGAGCAGGCATCCAGAAAAGATTGCTGCCATACGTAATTCTTCTTTTTTTTGAAACGCCTTTTTATCCTTTGAGGTGTTAATCATGTCCGTTTATACAATTAAACTATTTATTGTTTCAAACAATTTTTGCAAACCCCATCAAGCCTCAGTTCAAGTTTATCAATCCTGCCTGGAAAATTTTTTAAAAATCCTGTCATTTGAACGCTGACCGTTTCTGGAGAAAGGCAATCCATCCTTCCGCAAATTTTACAGTAAAAATGCGGATGTGCCTGATGAAACTCGTTGGGGGCCAATCCATAATATGAAGCACGGCCTCCAGTACTGATCCTGTCCACGAGTTCTTTTTCCACCAGAAGATCTAAAATACGGTAAACTGTCACACGGTTTATGGATTTACTTCGATCCAGTGTATCATGGATGTCAGAGACAGACAGTGGAAACGCGTTGTTTCCTATTATTTCTAAAACCCTCAAACGTTTTTCTGTGGGTTCAAGATCTGCTTCTACAAGGAGTTCTTTATAGTTACATTGGTTGCACATTTCGTTTCTTTATTTTTCTTTTAATTGTTATCATACATATTCCGCCTTTTTTCAAAGAACCTGGATGTTTTTATCTGTTCTACAGTCAGGCTGAGTAAGAAAGCCGAACCAGCCACAAGGATGATAGATGCTCCGGATGT
Source organism: Desulfobacteraceae bacterium (assembly GCA_033851995.1). Lineage (GTDB taxonomy): Bacteria > Desulfobacterota > Desulfobacteria > Desulfobacterales > Desulfobacteraceae > Desulfobacula. The sequence goes on from JAWSVI010000015.1 coordinate 105,195, forward strand.
TAGGTCAAATCTATATGACAGCCATAAACCTGCCAATGTAAATGCTGCGCCTAAAACAGAGGAACCTACCATCATCTGAATCAAAGACTTGGCCTTTTTTTCAATAATGAATGGCGGTATGGTCAACAGAGCAATGACCATGATCAGCCCCACGACTTGTATAACCAGCACAATGGTCAAACCCAGCATGACAATAAGGGCAAAATACAGCCGTTTGACAGGAACCCCGCAAATTCTTGCAAATTCTTCATCATAGGATAAGGCAAGCAGGTCTTTGTAGTAAATCATGATAAAAGCTGTAATCAGAATGCCGATAATCAACATTAAAATAATATCAGAGCGGGGAACAGTAAGAATACTGCCAAAAAGGTAACTCATCAAATCCACATTGTATCCCGGCGTCAAATCCACTAGAATTATACCGGTAGCCATGCCCATTGCCCAAATAACACCAATAATTGTATCTGCACGATGCCTGGCCTTGAGGGTAACCCCTGCCATTAAGAGAGAAGCTACTGATGAAAATCCCATGGTACAAATCATCACAGGTAATTTCAAATAAAATGCAAGACCGATTCCACCGTATGCAGCATGTGCAATTCCTCCGGATAAAAAAACGATCCGGTTCACCACCACAAGCGTTCCCATAATTCCACAAATTATACTCGCTAAAAGGCCTGCTAAAACGGCATTTTGCATGAATTCAAATTCAAGAATTCCCATTCATCTTCTCCTGTATGTGCACGAGTGGTTTTTTTCGAAAGCCCTGGGCCATGAGTTGTGCTCTACAGACTTCTTCTACAGAGCACGAATACATTGTATTGAGCATATCGCCTTTGATCTCAGCCTGAGAATGGTAATGAAGGCCTTTGTTCACACAAGCTACAGACTTGACAAAATTGGAAATAGCAAACAAGTCATGACTGACTACCAGAATGGCCACCTCTGAATTCAGCGTTTCCAGCATTTTGTAAAAATCAGCCTGGCCTTTGGTGTCAATGCTGGCAGTCGGTTCATCAAGTAAAAGAAGCCGTGAACGGGTCATTAATGCACGTGCAATAAGGATTCTTTGTCTTTGTCCACCGGAAAGTTCTCCGATTTTTTTATTGTGTTCACCTTCCATGTCAAGTCGTTCTAAAATTTTTAAAGCCTCTTTTTTATCTTGTTTGGAATGTCCTTTCAATCTGCTGCCAGAACCTAGTTTTCCCATCATGACCACGTCCATTGCCTTAATCGGAAAATCCGTGTTGAAATGAATATTTTGAGGTACATATCCAATAACAGGGGGTTTCTTATTATGGGTCTCGCCCATCACTTTCACACGGCCTCGAATTGGTTTCAAAAGGCCCAGTATCAACTTGAGAAGAGTACTTTTACCGCCTCCATTCGGTCCTATCACTCCAATAAAGTCATCCTGATGGATCGTAAGGGACACATTCTGAAGCACAGCCTGGCCATTATAAGAAAAATCAACATTTTTCAGTTTAACAATAGGGGGAGATGGTGAAGAGACAGATGCCATTTTATCTTAAAGCCTCCTTAAATTTTTTTGCAATCGAATCCATATTTTCTTCCCAGTTTTCAGCCAGAGGATCCGCAAAAACAATCTGTCCTTTAATCTCTTTTGCAATTAGCATGGCACTTTTAGTTGAAAATTGAGGCTGCACGAAAACAACATTGATTCCATTTTCACGTGCATGCTGGATCAATGTTTTCAATTGAAAAGGTTTTGGCGTTTTACCTTCAATTTCTATAGGTACCTGTTTCAACCCATATGCAGATGCAAAATAACCCCATGACGGATGAAAGACCATAAATCCCATGCTTTCTTTTTTTTCAAATAGCTTCAGGAGCCTTTTATCGAGTGCATCTATCCTGTTCAAAAATGCTTGATAGTTTTTATTAAAAATTTCTTTTTTAGAGGGTGCCTCTTTCACGAGAGCGTTTAAAATTACACGTGACTGGATTTTAACCAATTTGGGAGAAAGCCAGATATGTGGGTCAAGGCCTTTTTGCAAATGAGACTCATTCTTGTGTGTTTTTTGATGATGCTCGGTTTCGGAATGAGAGTGAATGCCTTCCATTGGAAGTTTTTCAATACCCTGATCTGTTTTAATAAGCTTCATGTCCGGGTTAGTGGTAACAATTTTTTTGAGCCAGGTCTGTTCAAACGGCACGCCGATAGAAAAATACAACTTTGCGTTTGACAATGCTGTCATTTGGCTGGGTTTAGGTTCATATGTTGCCGGACTTGCACCGGGCATGACCATGACTTTCACATGAACAGATTCTCCGCCAATCTGTTCAACAAAATATTTTTGAGGTAAAACACTAACAAAAACCGACAAACGTTCTGCGGCAAAAGCAGGCGTTTCAATAAAAAATATAAAAAAAACAAAAAGGTTAAAAATTAAATGGTTCTTCATAATGTCTTCCTTGAATATAATTCACTCATAAGTACTGATGCAACTTTATTGCATCAATTCGTTTTCAATAAGATTAATGATTTTATTTAATAAATCAAGTATTATTGAAAAATTTCAAATCTAAAGAATTGCTTTTTATTTATGCAACTCTATTGCAATATAAATATAAAATGTGTAAATTTAGAAAAATAATTTTTTATTAGGAATTGTTCAAATATGGCAAATGAGAATACTGAAAATCGGCTGAATCAATGCCTTGATAAAATATATAAAATTGAAAAACATGCACACGAACTTCTCTTGAATGCAAAGAATGAAAAAGATATAAATTTCAATGAAGGATACCTAAAAGGAATTAAAGACACAACAGATTTGATAAAAAATCATATAATATCAAATATTTCCTCTTACAACCTCCGCCTTGATTCAATTGAAAATAAACCCAGAAAACTTTTTCAACTGGAACCAGAAGAAATTTTAAAACTTGATTTAAAAAATCAATCACCTAAAAATTATACTGTTGACGAATTTGCCGAAACTGCTTTTAATTTAGAGAATCAATTACTCGAATTATTAGGTGATGTAAATTCAATGCCGTTTGACTCTTATACTGCATTGAGCTCAAAACAATTAGTTAAGATTATAATCAATTCGGCTGAAGGAATTTGCCGCTTTAACAAAAAGCAATAGTGAAAGAGGGAAACATGGTCATTGTTACGACACATAAAAGTACTGATTTTGATGCACTTTCATCTCTTGTAGCTGCCAGTCTCTTATATCCGGGGGCCAAACCGGTCCTTCCACATACTGTGAATGCAAATGTAAAAACATTTTTATCCATACATAAGGATTTGTTTGATTTTTATTCTCCAAAGGATATCACTCTGGAACATGTTGATACACTTATTGTTGTGGATACTCATTCCTGGAACCGACTTGAAGGACTGAATAAACTTAAGGATAAAAAAGAACTCAATGTTATTATCTGGGATCACCATTCCCAGGGAGATATTCAAACAAATCCAGAACACAAATCTGTGAAAGAAACCGGTGCATGTATTACCATGCTGGTTAAAGAAATCCAAAAAAAAGATATCTTTATCACACCTATCCAAGCCACCCTATTTTTAATGGGGCTTTATGAAGATACTGGTAATCTTACCTTTCCTTCAACCCTACCAGAAGATGCATTTTGTGCAGGCTATCTGCTTGAACGTAAGGCAGACTTGAATATCTCCTCTACATTTTTGAGACAGGCATATGGAAAAAAGCAAAAAGATATTCTGTTTCAAATGATTCAAAAAGCGAATCGAAAAGAGCTTAGCGGATTCTCTATAAGCATTTCCAAAATGAGCATCGAAGGCCGGGTTCGAAATCTTGCTATGGTCATTCAAATGTATAGAGAAATTGTTAATGTTGATGCTGCGTTTGGAATATTTACCGATTCTGAAAGAGATAAATGCATGATTATTGGCCGCAGTAAGGTGGATGAAATTAATGTAGGGCTGCTGATGCGCAACATTGGTGGTGGAGGGCATCCCGGAGCCGGTTCTGCGCTGCTAAAGGGCGTCAACCCTGATACCATAGAAGAGATGCTTGTTGAACTTATTGGCGGAAACCAGCATTCATCAATCATGCTTTCTGATATCATGTCTTATCCTGTAGTTACCGTGAGCGATGATACCAAAGTTGAAGAAGTGGCGATGATGTTAAGGGATCTGGGCTGCACAGGAATGCCGGTGGTAGACAAAGACGAGAAAATTGTAGGTGTTGTATCAAGAAGGGATTTTAAAAAAATCAGGAAAGCCGATCATATGCAGTCGCCAATTAAAGCTTTCATGAGCAGGAAAATCATCACCATAGAGCATGATAAAAGTGCAATCGAGGCTGCCAAATTAATGATTAAGCATGATATTGGCCGTATCCCGGTTATGGAAGACGGCAACATAGTTGGAATTATAACCCGTTCAGATGCAATGATGTATTTTTATGATCTCCTGCCGGATTAAAGTATTACAACCCTAATTTTTTTGCAGCTTTGACTGCCAGCTTTTCCCTGAATATTTTTGAATTGTGCCGAATATCCACAGGAAAATTTTCTTCAATCAATATATGTTGAATCCCCTGTGTAAGCGGGTTGGATTTAGCAATCTCCTGCATTTCTGAAACAAACTCTTTTCTGCCATTTACCTTTGAAACAGGTTCGATAAAGATCACTGGCGTTTGATTGTTTCTGGGGCCGACACCGGCAAGTGCACTTCTAAAAACTTTTTCATGGTTATTAAATATGGCCTCAACCGGAATACTGAACATGGTTTGATCTTTTGTAATAACCCGATGGCTTTTTCTGCCGCAAAACCAGATCCGTCCCTTAGAATCACGCCATCCAAGGTCACCCATTCTGTGCCATACAGAGTCGTCGGAGTCCGGTATTTTGGCATGGAGGTCGGCTTCCCTGTTGTTAAAATAATGCCGGGTAACCAGATCAGCTTTAACCGTGATTTCACCAACCTGATTCTCAGGGAGCTTATGACTGTCTTTAAGCTGGGTAATCGGCGAATCAGTTATCTGTATAATCTCAACCTGTGTATTGCAGATAGGGCGGCCGATGCACATGCCATAGCCTTTTTCAGAAAGTGGTTTGGTTTCTGCCAGTATCTCATTTGATGCGATGGATATAACCGGTACAGATTCTGTTGCACCATACGGGGTATGAATCTGTGCATGCTCGCCAAGCATACAGGAAAATTGCTCAATGTTTGCCGGAGTGACGGGCGCTCCTGCAGAGACCACCCGCCGCAAGGAAGGCAGTTTTATCTTATTTTCCTTTCCATGCCGACCCACCCGGTTCAAAAGGGCAGGGGAGGCAAACATGTTGGTTACCCCATGGTTTTCTATGGCCTCAATAATTTTAGTCGGATCCACATATGCCGGTTTAGTCGGGTCCATATCCGGGATAACGGCTGTCATACCAAGAATGGGATCAAACAGTGCAAATAATGGAAACGTCGGCAAATCTATTTCATCCGGCTCAATCTGAAAATGTTCCTGGATCTGTTTAAGCTGAGCAATATAATTACCGTGTGTATAGATCACACCTTTTGCAGGCCCGGTTGATCCTGTTGTGAAAACAATAGCCGCGGTTTCATTGAGGGTGGTTTTTGCTGTTGGATAAGGTCTTTTACTTTCGTCCATCAATTCATCCAAGGTATATCCGCCCCAGAACCATTTCCGGCCGACGGTTACCCAGGATTTCACAGACTTAAAGAAACCGGGTTTAAGTTTTCTAAGCAGGTGCGCTTTTTCAATGCCGATAAACGCCTTGGGCTTACCTTCACGAAAACACTGCAGCATTCGATCAATTCCCATGCCAGGATCTACTATAACTGGTACAGCTCCTACTTTAAGCATGGCAAAAATTATCAGGAAAAATTCGATGCCGGGTGTGACCATTAAAACTGTTCGGGTTCCCCTTGAAATGCCAATCCGTTCCAGACCAAACGCTAATTGATCAGACTGTTCCTCTAACTGGGTAAACGTTAACTGTGAATAAAGAACCCTGCCTTTTTTGTCTCTTCCGGCGGGATAAACAACTGCCCTTTTATATGGATATTTTTCCTGGGTCTTTTTGAGGCCAAGTGAAATATTGGTGTATTCGATCATAAAAATTTCTTTTTTAATTTATAAATATTCCCCTTAATTAAACCTTCAGGGGCAGCTTCTTTTGATTTTATCTTTTCGGTTTGTTCCTGCGCTTTTAACAAAGTGTCCTGGGCCAATTGGGTAAGCTCAGGATATTTTTCTTCAACCCGAACCAATCCGGATGCCTGGTTTACGCGAAACAAAACGTAGGTTTCTTTAACAGGTTTTTCAATTTTTAAAAATCCTTTTTGCAAAGTGCTCTTGGTTTTTTCCCAGATTTTTTTTTCTTTATCAGCAATTTTTTTTTGATCCGGATACGTTTGAGCAATGTTCTCGATTCTTGATATCTCTGAATTTATAAGCGTTATTTCTTTGTTATAGGTAATCATCGCTGAATAAAGATCAGGTAGATATTCAAAACTGAACTGGAGCATCTCTTGGGGCAGATTAACATGTTCCAGGGTGATTTGTTTGTAAACTGCCTTTTTGTCTTCTCCGCTGCCACCGGAAAAATAAAAGGCATACACCACATATGCGCTGCCGCCAATTGCTAATAATACGAATAGAATAATCAGAATTTTTTTTATTGAAAACCTTTTTTTCTTTTTGGACTTTTTCTCTTTTTTTTCAGGACCTTCCTCTTTTGAAGAACTTTTCTCGACCTCTTCTATGGCCTCTTCATAATTATCGTTTTTTTCTTCCTTTTTCTTTTTTCCAAATCCGAGCATTACGAATATTTCCTGGGCAAAGGTTAAAAGTAAAAATAGAGAAACCGGGTTATTTATTTAAAAACTTATGTATCAGCCGTACTGTTTCTTCTGGTTTATCTTCGAACAGATAATGACCGGCATCATCGAAAACACGGGACTCAGAATTAGGAAACCGTTTTTGAAATTCGTTAAAAAACGTCAAATCAAAAACAAAATCCCGGGCACCCCATAAAAACATAAGCTTGTCATCGTTTAATTGATTTAAGCTTTGATCCACTTGATTTACCATGGTATAACTTTGATCTCTTTCACTTATCGGTATATCCTGAACAAATTTTAAGGTAGCGATCCTGTTTTTCCATGAATTATAGGGTTCTATAAGTCCTTTTTTTACTTTTCCAGGCAGCGCTTTTTTTACAGTCATAAACAAAGCTGCCCTGGCAAATACATTCAGTCCCAACACACAAGGAACTCCAAACCACTTCAAGTTTTTAATCAACCACAGCCGCAGAGGAAACTTTTTATCCGGCGGCAGGAAAAACCCGGATGTGTTGGTAATAATTATTTTATCAATCCTGTCCAGGTTACGAATTGCCCAGGCTAAACCAATCATTCCTCCCCAGTCATGGACTATCAGATTTATCTTTTCTTTTAAATTCAGATGGTTGATCAAGGCCTCTAAATCCTTGACTCTGGATTGAAGTGTATAGTTATACTCTGTTTCCGGCGGCTTGTCTGAAAAACCGCAGCCAATGTGATCCGGAGCAATAGTTCGAAAATTTTTTGATAGCTTTTTAATAATATTTCTGTAGTAAAAAGACCAGGTGGGATTTCCATGAACCATTACAACCGGCTTGCCCTGACCCTCATCAACATAATGAAGATCATGCCCGTCAATGTTAATAAAGTTTGATTCAAATGGATAAAGATCTTCAAACCCTTTAGTGGACGTCAGTTTGTTGTTAATGATTTTTTCTACCATTGCGCACCTAAAATTGCACAGTTCAATCCAGATCCAACGCCTATGAATGCAACAAAATCACCTGGTTTTAAAAATCCTCTTTCATCCGCAATGGCTGCTGTAGTCGGAAGTGAAACCGTTCCCATATTCCCTAAAAAAGGAAAGGTGCAAAAATCTTTTGACATATCAACGTTTAGTGCCTCATAGAATTTCTGATGGTGAAGTGCGCCCACCTGATGCCCAATGAATTTATCGGGCTGGTTATTAGAAAGATTCAGCTCATTTTTAAAGGCTTCATATGTTTTTTTTGCAAGGATAAGCCCATGATCCAGAACCTCTTGCGCCTGAGTTCTCATAATAACTTTAGATTCTGTAGGCATACCGTTTTCTTCAAATCCCCAGGAACACAAGCCATGATGTACAATGGCATTTTTAATAACCCCGCCTTTAAGGGCATGACGCCTGGTATCCGGGCTCCCGACACTGCCGTCAGTGAGCAGAACCGCTACAGCACCTGAACCGCCGGTCATTGTAGCAATGGCTTCTTTGTAAAAATCAATACTCTTATGTGTGTTTATTTCTTCAATTGTAGACTCAACAATCTGTCTTGAGGTTTCACAGGATACCACTAATCCTGCTTTTATCTGGCCAAGTTCAATCTGGTTTGCAACCTGTATGATACCGGAAACTACGCCAAGACAGGCATTTTTTACATCAAAGACATTACAGTCTTCTCCTACATTAATCTGGTCTGCAACCGCACAGGATGTGGCAGGTTCAAATCCATCCTGACCCACACCGCAGAATATCAAGGTATCAATCTGTTCCGAATTAATTTCTGCTTCATCCAGCGCTTTTTGTGCTGCAGTTGCTGCATGCTCTGCAAGGGTGTGATCTTCATCCCAGAACCTTCGCTGTTTGATCCCGGTCAACGCCTCAATCAAGCCTGGTCCAAAGTCCAGGGTTTCAAAAAGAGGCGACAGTCTTTTTTCCAAATTTTCAGTAGTAATAATATTGGGAGCCAGTTCATAACCAAATGACTCGATGAATACCTTTGAATACTTCATTATTATCTCCAGAGCCCTTTAAGCTCTTCTTCACTCATACCAACAAGCTTTAGCCCCATATTTTTATACAATACAATTCTTAAATCATCTGAAAACATATTGGCATCTGCTATGATATAGGGTTCAGGCCCATATCCGATTTCCTTAATTTCAATTTCATATCGAGCATGAGCAGTTTGCGGTGTGACCGGTCCCCGGCACTTTAAGTCAGCTTCGTTGTGAGGCAGTACATCATAAAAGACATCAGCCCGGTCAGAAACCCACCCGATTCTCATAGTGAACACCCGAAGTGCGTGGGCACAACACTCATACATCAATGTTCCGGGCATGACCATATCATCTATGAAATGACAGGTCAAAAACCAGGCATCAGGATGTATATCAGACTGAGCTGTTATAGACCCAAGCCCGAAGCGTCCCCCAAAGGGATTAAATTCTAAAACCCTGTCAATCAGATGCATTCTCCCACCTGGAAGTCTCAAATTCGGGCCAAGGGTTTTGCCTGAAAATTGTACTCCAAACGCTTTTTCCAGGTTTCCTTTTCTTAACGCCTGTATCTGATCATCTGAAAAAGCCTGTTTTTTAATTTTTACAAAAGGCTTGAATTCAGAAGACAGAACAACTTTTTTCCTTTCTTCAGATTTCAGGATGATGCCGCCGGAATTCTCAACTTCCTGTTCTGTGAAAAAGCCTGCACAGCCGTCACGCATGGAAATAAAAAGCTCATCGCCAATATATCCGTTATAATGGAAAAAGAACAGGTAGATCTCTCCCTGCTTTAAAAAACGATCAATTTCAATATGGTATTCAATGGTTTCTCCAGCCTGTGGAAGCGTTCGATGAAAAGTGACCTTTGCATCAAGCAAACGATACTTTCTTTTGCCTTTTACCTTATGGTCGATACCCAGCCAAGAACATAAAAAGAGATCAGCCTGGCCTGCTTCAATGGAAATAGATACGGGTGTTTTCGGTCCATCAAGATACCAGGCGTCCTCCTTCACATCATGCTGTGTAATAATTTTTCCTTTGCCCAAAGAAAGCATTTCACCCTTTATTTCCAGAATCCGATCTACCAGCATAAGCGGTTCGGCCGGTAACCTCACGCGAACAGGGTAAGTATCGATAATATCAAATTCAGGCCCCAGGACATCGCCTGCTTTTCCCACGGCAAATTCGACGCATTGATCCCGATCAAGATAAGGCTTGGTTACATGTACGACTGGTTCATCATCGTCAGCAGGTATTAAACTATCCGAGCTGTTAACAACCTTAGTGGCCAGTTGAGCCAGGGACTTGAACTGAATTTCAAATTTCTGCATACCGGCTGAAGAAAATTTAAGAAATTTTTCATGGGCCCTGGCTGTGGCTTCAGTACCTTGTGCGATGAGATCCGGGTCTATTAACTGCTTTGTTAACTTGTTTTCCTGAACTGTTATTTCCTGATCGGTTAAACCCAGAAAATTTTGAATGTTATTTATCGTATCATCTGGAAGTGGGCGCGGGTTTGTTCTAAGAATGATATTTTTATGGGTTAATTTCGGTTTATTCTCTTCTGTTATTTGGGCTTTTTCACTTTTTTTTCTAAGCTTACTTGCAAAATCCAAATGTTTTTCCATAATAAGATGAGAAAATGCCCCATCAGTCGCTGACGAGCACACCATAGCTCTTTTGGGTGCCTGCATATCAGACTGTACCCACTTCGATTGTCTTTTTGTGTTACCGTGTGCTTCAACAAGCGCATTCTGAGGCAGTTGTGCGTATTTAAGGCTTAACGCACATTGAATAACGGAAAACAATGAAGAAACCGTACCGGTTTTACCAACCACAGTTGAAACAGAAGAAAAAATAAAGGGGGCTGCATTCGAAATTTGAGACAAAAGCTCTGGTATACCGGTTTGACTATAATCAGATTTGCTGCCTGAAGAAATTTCACACAGGTCAATATCTGTCAATTTTACCTTTGAATTATCCAGTGCAGATTTGAGTGACATTTCGAATATGTCATTGGATATTTTAGAAGAATAGTGGCTTTCACCAGGAAGCAAATCTCCGCCAGACCCTCCGGTACCGGAAACCACCGCGTATATACTGTCCCCATCTTCAAGCGCTTGATCATAGCGTTTAAGCACAATAGCAGCAGCACCTTCAGAAGGGATTTCATTGCAATCGCTCTTTCTGCCCAGTGAATTTAGTATAGATGCCCGGACATCTCCTGCAAGATCTACACACCCGCAGATGAATGTGTCTGTTTCATATGCACTCAAAGAATGAATCCCGGCTTCTATGGCTTTTATGCCGGAAGCTTCACCGGCAGATAATGTAAAACAAGGTCCGCCAAGTTTAAATTCTCTTGCAATCCTGGATGCAACAATCCCACCAAGGGCACCCAATGTTCTGTTAAACGTGAGAGAAGGAGAAACAGCTGATTTTATCTTATCTTCAAGCGAATGGATCTGCCACCTTGAATTGAAATCAGTCGCTCCAAAATCAAAATCAATTCCAATGGCGCAGCCAATATTGTCACGCTGTGAACTGTTTGCATCCGGCCTGGGTTCAATCCCTGCATCTGTCATGCTGCTGTATGCTGCCGTAAGCAAATACAGGTGCTGAACAAGAATATCATTCATCTGGTTCGGCTGAATATGAAATTTTCCCAACTCAACTTTTAACTCTTCTAAATAAAAACCAGGGGTAGCATAAAACTCGGAGAGATTTCTTTTCCAACGCAAACCTGGTAAATCAGGCGTAATTTTTTTATTGGAAAACAAAAGTTCTTTAAATGATTCAAGCGTATCGCATTCTTTTGTAATGCACTCCATCCCGATAACAGCACAGGGTACTATTTTAAATTCACTGGTTTTCTCCTTTTTTCCTGTTGATGCAGCTGTTTGGCTTGAGACAGGGAATGCTCGAGAGTCTGGTTCGAACTCTTCTATAAGCAAATGCGCATTTATGCCGCCAAAACCAAAGGCACTCACGCCGGCTTTTCTTGTAACCTCAGTGCTCTGGGGTTTCCACTCTTCAACATGAGTCTGGACTTTGATATTAGATTGATTTAGCGGGCTATTTGCAGAAGGCGATGAAAAATTCAGAGAAGGTGGTAAGACGCCCTGTTCCATTGCCATGACAGTTTTGATGAAACCTGCTGCTCCTGCCGCAGTGAGCAGATGACCGATCATTGATTTAACAGATCCAATGGATAAAGATGTATCCGGGCAATGATATCTATCCAGCAGGCGCTTTATACTTGTCAGCTCAACCTGATCTCCTACAGAAGTTCCTGAACCATGGCATTCCATATACTGAATATCGTCCGGTGACCATAACGCCTGCTCATAAGCGAAATTCATCGCCCGTACCTGACCCTCTGATGCCGGGCCCACAAGCGTACCTTCAATATCATTTGAAGCACCAGTGCCCGAAATTACAGCATGGATTTTATCCTTGCACTGCACGGCATCTTCAAGTCTTTTAAGAACAACAATACCGGCACCCTCGCCAACAATAAGGCCGTCGGCAGAGGCATCAAACGGTGCACATCTGCCAGATGGAGACAAAGCCTGAAGCTGTGTAAAACCAATCTGCGTATACAGTGAATCCGGCCGGGATACCCCGCCTGCAATCATGATATCTGCTTTTTTTAACGTCAGGTGCTCGCAGGCCAGCTTAATAGAAAACAATGAAGATGCACATGCGGCATCAAGCGTATAGCTTCCAGCATTAAAGCCCATTGCCCGCGCAAGAATGGAAGCCGGCCAGGAGACCACTCCGTTGCGCAAAACATCTTTGGGATCGAACATTGTTAAATTTTTACCAAAAAGAACCTGATTCGAAAAAAGTGACGTCGCTTGTGTCGGCAATGCAATTGCAGCCAGTATTACGCCGGTTCTTTTTGTATCTTCGCTGGTGTGCCGACATTGAAAATAAGCGTCCCTGCCTGCCTTCAGCACCAGTTGATGGACAGGATCAAGGCATGACAACAGGTCCGGATCTATCTGAAAGCCATGAGGATCAAAATCAAAAGAGTGGACACAGCCTGCTTTATCACAAATGGCTTTATCCGGAACCGCCGAAGGAGAGATGAAATTTTTAACCGGTTTAATCCATCTGTCTTCAGGCACTCTGATGATGCTGCTTTTTTTTTCAAGAATATTATCAAAAAACCGGGTTGTATTTTGGGCACTTGGAAATACTCCTGCCATTCCAACAACAGCAATTTTTTCTATTTTTTTTCTTCCACCAGATTTCATATAGGCTGATATAGTTTAGAACCTGTAGGTTATCAAGCAAACCTTTGTAAAATTACTGTAAAATTCTATCTGACTTTTAACAATTGCGCAGGAGTTTTACATGTGTTAGACAAGAAAAATACCTAAATTTAATTGTAAAAACATGAAAATACTGATTATTTAGCGATTTCAGGACAACAATATGTATCAATCTTTTTTTTTAAAATTTTTTCCATTTTCGCCCAGATCTTTAAAAAGTAAATTTCTGGTTACAGTTCTGCCCCCGGTTACAGTCAGTTTTCTTATTATTTCTTTGATCGCAGGAATCTTATCCTACCAGGACATGAAAAAAGATATTCTTGATAGATATGAAAAAGATGCTCAAAGCTATATTAAGTCTCTTCGCCTCTCTTTATGGAATATGAACAACTCAGTTGTTGAATCACAGGTCAACTCGATTTTAAACAACCCGGATATCAGTGGTGTAAAAGTAGTTGAAGCCGTATATGGCCTGACCTTCAGTGCTGGAGATATCCCTAAAGATAATCAGGCTTCTGATTATCTGGTTTTTTCAAATGATATAGCTTACGCCCCTTATACAGAAATAGAAGTTCTGGGTACTTTGTATCTATATTTTAAAACCAAAAAAATTTTTTACTCTGTTTTTAAACAATTCCTGAAAGATTCGCTGTTATTTTTGATTCTGGTTATGATTGTAGTTGCGAGTGCTCTTTTTTCTTATCACCAGCATATTAATATCCCTTTGGAAAAACTGATCAAATCAATTCGCAGATTTGATCACGAAAAAACAGTTTCCCCTGTTGAATGGACCGTAGATGATGAAATCGGAGAGGTTATTTCCTCATATAACGGCCTTATTGTAAGCCAGGAGATGGGAGAGGCACAACTCAGGCGCGCTTTGGAAGATGCCAGAAAAGCAAACATGATCAAAGGTGAATTTTTAGCCAACATGAGTCATGAAATACGAACGCCTTTAAACGGTATCCAGGGATTAGCAGAGCTTGTTCTTGATACCAGGCTGGATTCTGAACAAAAAAAATTTCTAAACACCATTTACCTGGAATCTGAACAATTATTGACCATTATCAATGATATTCTTGATTTTTCCAAAATTGAAGCCGGCAAAATGGAAATCGAAAAAATACCATTTAATCTGAGACACACCATTGAAAACCTCTGCTCTTCGTTAAATATTCAGGCTGAAAAAAAAGGAATTGAACTTGTCCACTACATTAATTCTTCCGCTGTCACTGATTTAATAGGTGATCCGGGAAGATTAAGGCAAATTCTAATCAACCTCATCGGAAACAGCATAAAATTCACCCATGAGGGAGAAGTCTTTATTGCGGTTCAAATGACAGAGCAAACGGATCATTCCTGCAAATTCCGTTTTAGTGTTAAAGATACCGGCATAGGTATTCCTAAAGAAAAACAGAATAAAATATTTGAAAGCTTTTCGCAGGCAGACGGTTCTACAACCAGAAAATTTGGCGGAACCGGTCTGGGAATTACCATTTCTAAAATGCTGGTTGAACAAATGGGCGGCAGCATTGGCCTTGAAAGTAAAGAAGGGGAGGGTGCTTTATTCTACTTTGAGTTGGAATTTTTAAAGCACAAAGGGAAACAAAAAATGAGTGAGCCGTCGGTGGTCGATTTCTCCGGCTTAACCATGATGGTGGTTGATGATGTTTCCACAAGCCGCAACGCACTTATTGAACATCTTGAAGGAATGGACTGCAAAACTTTAAGTGCGGATTCCGCGTCCCTTGCGCTGGACATACTTCAAAGCTGTAGGGAAAACAACACAATACCTGATGTAATCTTTTTGGATTATCAACTGCTGGATATGAATGGTTTTGAATTGGCACGGACTATCAGGCAGATTCAAGAATTCAAAAATATTCCGCTTGCGGTTCTGACTTCGACAGGAGGGGTAGGGGATGGTGAGCAATGCCGTCGGATAAACGTTAACGGATATTTAATTAAACCTGTCTCCAAAGAAGACCTTAAATTATTTATCTCTTTTGTTGTCGGACAAGTTGAACAAAACGAAAGCCACGAAAAATTTTTAATTACCCGCCACACATTAGCTGAAACCAGACGCGAGAACATTAAAGTGCTTCTTGTTGAAGACTATGAAACCAACCAGATGCTGGCCACCAGGCAACTTGAAAATGCAGGTTTTCATGTGACGCTTGCTTCAGACGGTCAAAAAGCGGTCGACCTATTTTCTCAAAATATTTTTGATATTATCCTGATGGATATTCAAATGCCTAAAATGGATGGGTATAAAGCTTGCAGCCTTATTCGGAAACTGGAAGCAGGCACCAGGCGAACACCTATTATTGCCATGACTGCCCATGCAATGAAAGGGTATAAACAACAATGCCTTGATGCAGGAATGGATGATTACCTTACCAAACCGCTTAAAAAAGAAATTCTTTTGTCAACGGTAGGCAAGTGGGTCCAAAATACTTTAAAGCTCAATAATTTGTTGCCATCTTTTGATACAGGATTTGACAATAATATAATTGCAAGAGACGATGAGCCAATGGATTTTGAAAAGGGTGTAAACGAATTTGATGGAGACAAAGAATTTTTTCTCGAAGTGTTTGACGGTTTTCTAAATAAAGTGGAAGAACAGATATCTGTTATCGGAGCAGCAATTGACAATGATGATTTCACAACAATCAAAAATGAATGTCATGCCATAAAAGGCGGGGCTGCCAACCTGACAGCCATGCCCTTGTCAAAGTGTGCATTTGAGCTTGAGATTATGGGCCGTGAAGAGCGGCGAGACACTGAAAAAAAAGAATTAAACAAAATTATTGTCTGTTTGGAAGAATTAAAATTGTTCAGGAAAACTTTAAAAGAAACGCCTGAATAACCACTGAAAAAAGCAGCCATAATGTAATAAGAATTAGAGCAAAAGCCAGTGCCTTATCTATAATGTTTTCTTTTCTTTTATCATTGTAGCCTAAAACCCAGCCCAGAATGATACCGGAAAGCAATCCCCCTGCATGACTCCAATTGTTTATGTTAGGGATAAAAAATCCAAATAATGCAAGAGATATTACCCAGCCTGTGGTTTGCTTATATACCAGCAGGCCCCATTGTCCGCCTCTTGATTTTCCAAAATAGAATGCTGCACCAATAAGTCCGCAAATACCGGATGATGCCCCAATAGTAAGGTATACATTCCCAAAATAAGACAACACAAAGCCGCAGATACCTGTCAAAGTGTATAGAGTAAACATCCTGAAAATGCCGTATTCTTTTATCACCAGGGGGACAAGCGTCCGAAGCGCCATCATGTTGAAAAAAAGGTGAAGAAGGCCTCCATGAAGCCAGTTGGCTGTTATTAGAGACCACCAGTCAGCATATTGAGATAGGACGGACTTGCCTGTTGCACCTAGAAATTTCAGTGCTTCAAAACCAGGGGTCAAAAATAATAAGGGATTAATGCTTACCTGCATTTTCCCTTTTGAAATAAACAGACTTACTGCAAACATAAAAACATTTGCGCAAATCATTGCTTTTAAAACAAGCGACGGGGAAATGTAAAAGCCTGATTTTTTTTTATGTACCATATAAACCGGAATTTATACGGTCTGTCGAATGAACAGTCAACAGATAAACCATTATTTTTTAGTTTAAACGAATATCCTTAAGCTCTATCGCATTTAAATATTCTTTAACTGAGCCTAAGGTTAATGTGAACATTTTTGTTCCGGTTAAAATGGTAATGGCATTATCGGGAGTATTGCACATTCCGGCAAAAGCCGGTCCCATTACATTGGCTGGATTTTTTGTGTCACCGGGCGATCCCTGCATAATTTTTACATACGCATTGAGTCTATTTTTCAATATTTCAAAATAATCAAGGGGTTTTCCTGTTGTGGTCTCTGTAAGTGTTGAAATATTATTGGAAATCTCTCTTATATATTCCCAGAACATTTCAGTTACGACACCTTTGTTTTTATCTGTTGCAGGCATATAGAAAGAGATCGCCCATCCAACACTTAAAATTTTTAATATTTGAAGTTCATATTCCAGTGTTGTGAGGTTTATGCCTGTATCATTGGGAATAACGCTGAGCATCTCTTTTAAATCTGTACGATCAATAGCAAAGGTAGCCAAGTCTTGAGCTAATTTCTGGGGAGTGAGCGCCTCTTTATTTTCCTGTACCATGATTCTCCATTTTTATGTTAAACTGATGTACAATTTTTTTCAGGTGTGTCATATAATGTAGCATTTTAAGAACGCTTATGCAAAACGTGTTCAATCATTATGACAGATTATTAATATACATTAAATCCTTTACTCTTAGGAATAAGGTCTGCCATGTATGCCAAAGCTGCTCAAATTATAAAAAATTCAAAACGGGTTACTGCATTCACCGGTGCAGGAATTTCAGTTGAAAGCGGTATTCCGCCCTTTAGAGGAAAAAACGGACTGTGGAACAAATATGATCCTAAGACGTTTGATATCAGTTATTTCCATAATAATACCCAAAGCTCATGGGAGGTTTTTCGCAACATTTTTTATGACTTGTTTGGTATAGTCGAGCCGAATACAGCCCATTATGCGCTGGCTGAACTTGAGGCAAACGGTTTGCTTCAAGCTATTATCACCCAAAACGTTGACCACCTTCATTACGATGCCGGCAGTCAGATTGTTCATGAATTTCACGGTTCTCTAAAAAAGCTTGTCTGTTTGAGCTGTAATTCCAGATTCGATATCTCAACTATCGACCTGAATATTCTCCCCCCTAAATGCGATAAATGCAGCGGCATATTAAAGCCGGATGTTATTTTTTTTGGAGAACCTATCCCTGAGCCTGCAAGAACCAATTCCTTTAATGAAGCTACACGCTCTGACTGCTTTATCCTTATTGGTACCACAGGGACCGTTGCACCAGCTAACATGATCCCAACACAGGCCAAACTGAATGGCGCACAAATTATTGAAATTAATCCGCACCGATCAGAGTATACAGGAGCTGTGACTGATATTTTTTTAAAAGAAAATGCCGGTACAGCCATGGAAATTTTAATGGAAGAAATTGATCAACTATAAAAAAAAGAAAGGAGCGAGTAATGCCTGATGATTGCCTTTTTTGCAAAATAGTTAACAAAGAGTTACCCAGTGAATTTTTATACGAAGATGATGATTATGTTGTCTTCAGGGATATCAACCCACATGCCCCTGTTCACCTGCTTTTAGTTCCTAAAAGACATATCCGGAGTATGAATGATATTGAAGAGGCTGACAGGGATGTTATTTCAGGGCTTTTTATGATTGCAAAAAAAATGGCTAAAAAAGAAGGGGTTAACGAATCCGGCTATAAGCTCTTGTTTAATGTGGAAAAGGGTGGGGGCCAGGAAATTTTTCATATCCATCTGCATTTAATCGGTGGCTGGAAAAAATAGAGATTAAAAAATTTAATTGACAATAAGGTAAATGACCTTTAATGTCTTCGATAAATTTAAGGTAATACAATGAATAAATTAACTTACACACATATATTTAGTTTTGGACGTTTCTTTTTTAGAAACGTTCATCTGGTGTAAGGTTTTATTCTAAAATTTTAATAAAACCCTCCGGGTGGACTAAAAACCACCCCGGAGGGTTTTCATATTTCATGGCTCCGGGAAGGTTTTTCCGGAGCTTTTTTTTTCTGTTGAAAAGGAGGAAATATGAAAAATGTCAAGGATTTGAATTCTATTAAATCACCCTATAAACTTGCAAGTCGAGAATATAAGTCAGAAGACTCTAAAGTCAGTGTTGGAAATGCAATCGTAGGTGAAGACCGTATTGTCATTATTGCAGGGCCCTGTGCAGTTGAAAGCCGAGAACAGGCCATGATTATAGCGAAAAAGGTGAAAAAATACGGGGCCGTACTATTCAGGGGAGGTGCATATAAACCAAGATCTTCCCCATACTCTTTCCAGGGACTTGAAGAAGAAGGACTTAAAATACTTGCTGAGGTTCGTGAGAAAACAGGCCTTGGTGTGGTTACCGAAATGACGTCTGTATCTCAAGCAGATTTGATGAACCAATATGTAGATGCCGTTCAGATTGGTGCACGAAACATGCAGAATTTTGAACTGCTTAAATGTGTAGGGAAAATGAACAAGCCTGTTGTCCTGAAACGCGGGCTTGCAGCTACAATTGAAGAATGGCTGATGAGTGCTGAATATATCATGTCAGGCGGCAATGAAAACGTGATTTTGTGTGAAAGAGGCATACGAACGTTTGAGCCGTACACCAGAAACACCTTAGACTTATCTGCCATACCGGTGTTAAAAAAGCTGACACATCTCCCGATTGTCATTGATCCGAGCCATGCGACTGGTATCCGGGAAAAGGTTAGCCCTATGGCCAGGGCTGCCGTAGCTGCAGGGGCTGATGCTCTAATGATTGAAGTTCACCATGACCCTGACAACGCACTATCTGACGGTCCTCAAAGTCTTTATCCAGAACAGTTTGGTCAACTTGCACGTGATATATATGTCATTGCACCTGTTATTGGAAAACAGCTTGATTTTGATTATTTGAAAAAATCTGAAATTATCTCTGAAACAGATAATGCAGACAAAAAAAACGCTGCATTTATAGGTGAACTTGGTGCATACAGCCACAAAGCACTTATGGGATATTTCGGGTCTGAGATTACGCCTGTACCCAGCAAAACATTTAAAGATATTTTTAGGGCTGTTGATAATGGAATCTGCCAATATGGAGTGGTACCACTTGAAAATTCTCTTTCCGGGACTATTTATGAAAACTATGATCTGCTCCAGGAATATGACCTTAAAATTATTGGAGAAATCACCATCCGTGTCAAGCATGCTCTGATCTGTAACGAACAAATTTCCGGAAAAGAGATCAAAAAGGTATATGGACCTCCGCCAGCTCTCTCTCAATGTAAAAACTATCTGGACCAATATCCTGATATTGAAGCCCTGCCCACCACTTCTACATCCAGTGCTGTTCGGTTAATTAAAGAGAGTGAAAGTAATGATTCTGCTGCCATAGGATCAACAATGGCGGCAGAACTTTTTAATATGAAAATTCTGGAAGAATCCATTGAAGACAACCCTCAAAATTATACACGCTTTGCAGTCATTACCAAATCTGTAAAAGGGAACAAGAAAGTGAAAAAAACATCCCTGATTTTTTCAACTGGAAACAAACCCGGAGCTTTGTTTGAGGTCATGAAAGTGTTTTCTCAAAATGAGATCAACCTGGTTAAACTTGAATCTCGGCCAATGCTAGGCAAACCATGGGAATATATGTTTTATGTCGATGTTGAGGCAGATATTTTAAATTCACAATTCAACGGAATCATGCCGCAACTTGAAAATGTGTCTCAGAACCTTAGAATTTTAGGACGGTATTGATGGCCTGAAATAACTGACCCTTGCCCCAAAAAAGATTTTATCTAAAAGAGGGCAGGGGTCAAAAATCTTCGTGACTGAAACTATCAGACCGAAGTTTTCTCATCACACTCACAACATGACTCTGTGCATGCCTTGTGTGAAGAACCAGGGCTTGTGAAATTTTATCCGTGTCTTTTGCAAGAACAGCCTGATAAATCTGGATATGGTGCTGAAGCATTTCAGTAGGCAGACTTTTAACCAGATTAAGTCCATGCCGGTATTTTGTGGTCAGATCACTGAGATTTTTACACACTCTGAATAGAGCTTTGCTCCTGGCTGCTCTATATATTATCGCATGAAATTCAATGTCTAATTCAGTGATTTTAAAATCCTCTCCTGATTTGATAGCAGCTTTTGTCGCTTCAAGATTATTATCAAGATTTTTCAACTCATCCAGTGTGATATAATCTATGGCTTTATGAAATGCAATCTGTTCAATTTCCATTCTTGTGGTAAACAGATCCTGTATGTCATTGTCAGACAAATCTTCGATGAGATAGCCTGCTTTAGGGATTGATAGAATTAATTTTTCCTGCGCAAGCTTTTGCAAGGCTTCTCTTACTGGTGTACGGCTTACCTTTAAAGCGTCTGCGATAAAATTTTCGGTTATGCGCGTACCTCCAGGCAGTTTCCCAGATACAATGTCAAAGCGAAGCGATGTATAGACTTTTTGGCGAAGTGATGCTTTTTTTTTCATAACCCCTCCTTTATACTTAACAAACACTTATTGTATACAATTGGTGCCTGTCAAGTATAAAGAGGTGTTTTCAGGGAGTTGTGAATAAATTTGCCATCATCTGGTAAGCTGACGGTATTTTATCCGGGTGGGTTGATCCGCTTTAATGCCCAGCCGTTTTCTTCTGTCTTTTTCATAGTCAGAATATGAACCTTCGAAAAATATTACCTGGCTGTCACCTTCAAATGCAAGAATATGGGTGGCCACCCGATCTAAAAACCACCGGTCATGGCTGATAACAACCGCACACCCTGCAAAACTTTCAAGAGCTTCCTCAAGCGCCCGTAGTGTGTTCACATCCAGATCATTAGTCGGTTCGTCCAACAGCAGCAGGTTGGCCTCCTTTTTCAACATAGTTGCAAGATGGACACGATTTCTTTCTCCTCCTGAAATATCTTTTACCTTTTTTTGCTGGTCTGAACCTGAAAAATTAAATTTGGCAACATAGGCTCTTGAATTGATTTCCCTTCCACCAATCAGCATTTTGTCATGACCATCAGAAATAACTTCGTAAATGGTTTTTGACGGATCAAGATCATCACGTTCCTGGTCGACGTAGGCGAGAGCGACACTATCCCCCAGTTCAATAGAGCCTGCATCAGGTTTTTCTTTGCTGGTAATCATATTAAACAGTGTTGTTTTGCCGGCACCATTGGGACCAACCACCCCCACAATACCGCCAGGCGGCAGTATAAAATTCATATTTTCAACCAGGAGTTTGTTTTCAAACCCTTTTGTGACCTCGTTTGCAACAATAACTTTCTGTCCAAGCCTTGGTCCAGGCGGTATGAAAATTTCCATTCGGTCTTCCTGGGAATTGGCATCTTTCTTCAAAAGTTCTTCATAGGCTTTTATGCGGGCTTTTGATTTTGTCCTCTTTCCTTTTGGAGACATATTAATCCACTCCAATTCACGCTGAAGTGTCTTTTGCCGCTTGGATTCACTTTTTTGTTCATTGGCAAGCCGTCTCTGTTTTTGATCCAGCCAGGAGGAGTAATTGCCTTTCCAGGGAATACCTTCCCCCCGGTCCAGTTCCAGTATCCAGCCAGCCACGTTGTCCAGAAAGTATCGATCATGGGTAACAGCAATAACAGTGCCTTCATATCGGCTTAAATGTTGTTCCAGCCAGGCAACAGATTCAGCGTCAAGGTGGTTGGTGGGCTCATCAAGCAATAAGATATCAGGTTTTTGCAGTAACAACCTGCAAAGCGCAACCCGTCTTTTTTCCCCGCCGGATATAACACTGACAAGTGTGTCTCCTGGCGGGCAACGCAATGCATCCATGGCCATTTTTAATTTGGAATCAAGGTCCCATGCCTCTATGTGATCCAGTTTTTCCTGAATCCTGCCTTGTTTTTCAATAAGTTTCTCCATCTCATCATCTGACATGGGATTTGCAAATTCTTCTGAAATTCTTTCATATTCAGTTAACAGGTCTACTGTTTCTTTTACCCCTTCTTCGACAACCTGACGAACGGTTTTCTGGCTGTCAACCAGAGGTTCCTGTTCAAGGTATCCAATCGTAAAATCTTTGGATAAAGTCGTCTCTCCGCCGAACTCAGTATCAACTCCTGCCATTATTTTCAAAAGTGACGATTTTCCGGACCCGTTCAGGCCGAGCACACCGATTTTTGCCCCATAAAAATAAGACAGTGAAATATCCTTGAGCACTTGTTTTTGCCCATGAAATTTGCTCACATTCATCATGGAATAAATAATTTTTTTTGTATCTTCGGTCATTTTTTCAGTTACTCCTTATGCCAATGGCTATTCTATGGCCGCTATGCATTCAATTTCAACCAAAGCACTCTTTGGTAATCTTGCGACTTCTATGGTAGATCGTGCGGGTTTATGGCTCCCAAACCGCTTTTCGTAGACACTGTTCATGTCACTAAAATCGTTCATGGAACTTAAGAAAACCGTGGTCTTTATAATGTTTTCCAGGCCGGCACCCATTTCTGTAAGCACGGCTTCTATATTTGTTATCACCTGCTCGGTCTGAACTTTGATGCTTGTGGCAACAAGTTCCATTGACTGAGGATCCAAAGCAATCTGTCCGGATAAATAGGCAATATTGTTATGGAGCACTGCATGAGAGTATGGACCGATAGCGGCTGGTGCCCGTTTTGCTATTATTTTTTTCATCATGATCTCCTGTATATTAAGTTGTTATTATATTATAACCGGTTCTTTTAAAATAAGATCAATTGCTTCTTTTGCAGTTTTGGCAATCAAAGGAAAGTTTTCTTCAAGTTTTGTAATCTGTCTTAAGTTCTCACTCGTTCTTAGTATCAGCCTGGCAAAATCACCTTCTGCAAAATCTGAACGTGCCATTAAATTTTCCCAGGGTTCATCATGGGCCCAGAAATAGATAGCAAGACTTGGCTGCATAAAGAGATTGGGTGCATCAAATCCGTTTTCTAACAATTCAATTGCAAATGGCTTAAGCCCTTTACGTACGTCAATAAACGTGTCTTTTAATCGCTTGGGTAGCGCTGAGTTATATAATATATCATCTTTAAACTCTTTTTCATTAACAAAAGCCGCCATGATTGCCGCCAGAATGGCAGGGTCATTTTGTGGGAGCAGGTTGTTCCGGATACTTTGAGCAACTAAAAGCGGCGCATCAATCCTTAGTTTTGAAGCCCATAAACCATCTTCTGTCAACTGGCCGCTACCCGTAACAAACTGATGCTCCTTTAAAAAATCCATATGATCCATAAAATCAATCCAAAAAAACTCAAGGTCTGGTCCGAATCTTCTTTGTGCTCTTTTCCCTCTCTTTTTCCCCTGTGAAATCAAAAAAGAAGCAAACGATTTATCAAGCAGTGTTTTGATCTGCTCGGGCGTATGGGATAATAACAGATTCAAAACCATGGAAAAATTAATGTTGATTCGGCTTTCGATATCTGAAGGCTTTCGGACATGCAGATTGGCAATATGGGTTAAATCCATGTGACGCCCGGGAAGCATGATGCCGAACCCTATATTATCCATACCCCGTCTTCCTGCCCGGCCTGTCATTTGTTGAAATTCACTTGAAGTCAAAGGCATGAACTCTACACCGTTAAACCGGTCTGAATTTAATACCACAACAGACCTAGCAGGAAAATTAACTCCGGCAGCCACAGTAGATGTGGCGAACATGGCATACAAAAGTCCCTTTGCCATCAACGTTTCCACAACTACTTTCCAGGCAGGCAGGTGACCACTGTGATGCGCTGCAGTTCCGGTAATCTCCAGGTATTTTCTTTGGTGATGTTTTTTTAAATGCGGGCGATCCTTTACCAGCTCATCAAGACAATCAAGAAGATCGCGCCTCCTTTGCTGGTCATTTTTCAGCATTTTCCCGTTGCACAATTTTATCGCCTGGTCACAGTCAGACCTGGATTTTAAAAAAAAGATAGCGGGAAGCAGATCATAATGAGCAAGCACATCAAGTATTTCTGCAAAAGGAGGAAGCTTTCCAAAAGAGACTCTGGCAAATCTTTTTTGAGCAGTTTTATATTTGTACACCTTTTTATGAAGATTGAGTTTCCTGTTTTCCCTATTTTTTTCAAGAAAAGGAAACAGGGTGCCGGAAGGGTGTAAAAAAAGAGGAAAAAGGGGGACCGGTCTTTCATAATTTTCTATAACAGTGCAGGGTTTACCTCTTATGGACTCAAGCCATCCGGCTATTTGATTTGGATTCCCTATGGTGGCCGAAAGCAGCAAAAGCGGCACTCTGACAGGCAGATAAATCATGATTTCCTCCCACACCACGCCCCGCTGTTCATCTCCGAGAAAATGAGCTTCATCCAATATCACAAGGCTGCTGGTAAGATTATCACCCGTATCCATGGAATCATAAAGTTGATTCCTTAATATTTCAGTGGTGCCTATTATAATACCGGCATCAGTGTTTTCTTTAATATCACCGGTAAGAATCCCGACATTCTCTTTTCCGAATAATTTTGAAAAAGCCGCATGGATTGAATTGGTCAGCGCTTTTAAAGGAGTTGCGTACCAAATTTTGCCTTTGTTATTAAAAACGTTTTTTGCAGCTTCTTGTGCGATCCAGGTTTTACCTGCACCTGTAGGGGCTGTCACCAGACAGTCTGAGTGCTGTATGGCCTCAAGCGCCTTGATCTGGTATGGATCTGCTTTGAAATTCGCATTATCCGGGCTTCCAATGTTTTTAAACACATGTTTTAACGATTTATCGGAACCCGGTTTCATTGAACTTTTAAAAGGTTTCTTTTTGTTTTTAGTGTACGATTTTTTAGAGTGGTAAAATCTTTTTTTCATGTGTGTGATAAACCACAAAAACCATTATTATGCAACTTTTAAGTCCTTCTGAAAAACGTATCTGCACCAAAATTATTGATATGGAATATCAAAATAAAAGCCACAGGCACTCTAAAAAGCAGAGCAGCCTGTGGCTTTATAATATTATCCGGTTATTATAGTTGGCCGGATTTACTTATTCGTTTATGGGAACCAGCATGAGAGGTATGTTGCTTTCACTTATAACATTTTTACCAATATTACCGCCAGTCAAGGCTTTTAAAAGAGAGCCTTTTTTATAATGTCCCATTACAAGCATGTCGCATTTTTGAACTTCAGCAATTTCGACAATAGTCTCTGCTGCATTGCCATATTGCACTTCAATTCCAGCAATTTCGACGGGTATTTCTGTACCGCAAGTATTCTCCGTGTTGTCACAAAGTTCACGAAGCGCATTTTGAATGATCGGCACAAGGCGTTGTTTTCCAATCAAAACGTTTCTTACGTTATCCTGGCTTTCTTTTCTATTTTTTTCGTACAATTCCTTGTCCACTAAATGGATCATGCGATTCTGAACACCTTTTGAACCATCCTCAATTACATGAACGATAACAATGGACGCATTGAGCTGGCTTGCAAGGGCAACCGTCTGCTCAAAAACAGGAATAGAGTCTTTAGTCAGGTCAGTAGCGAACAGTATTTTCTTTATTTGCTGCACCATTTATTTTTTTCTCCTCTTCGGACATTTAGACCGTTGATAGTCTTTAATCTCCACTAAAATGAATTCTCAAAGCCTTCTCTATTGAATCATTGACGGTAGCCAGGTTGCTATAGGTGGAAAGAAAATAAGCATAATTAACAATAGCACAATAACAACTATCGGCAGTATTGCACCTTTTATTACTGTTTTAATGTCGATACCACCAATCTGGGCTACAATAAAAAGGACACCGCCCATAGGAGGTGTTATCAAAGCAAGGTTTACATTCAAAAGAAAAATAATGGCAAACCAGATGTTGTCCCAGCCCATGTGGAGTACCATAGGATGAAGTAATGGAATGGCCAGGTATACAAGGGCAAGAATTTCAAGAAACATGCCCATAAGAAACAAAATAAGATTAACTAAAAGCAACAGAACCATTGGATGAAGGTCACTGGAAGCTACTATTTCAATAATCTCCTGGGGTATCCTGCCATAGACAACAACAAATCCAAGCATCGCACCACCGACAACGATAATAGCAACCATGGCAGAAACGTTAGCAGCAGCCATTAATGATTCCCAGTACTTTTTAAGTGTCATATTACGATAAACAAAAAAACCAACAAGAGAACAGTAGATGACAGCCACAGCGGCAGCTTCTGATGCTGTGAAAATCCCCAGATAAATTCCGCCCAGAATGATAATTGGTGCAAGCAGTCCAAAGAAAGCTTCTTTAAGGGCTTCTAATTTACCCATTTCTTTTTCTTCTTCAACTGGGGCTGTTTTTTCTGCGCCATCATCAGGTAGGGTAGCAGAAACAGGCTCCGTCCCAATTCCCATTTTTTGAACCGCCATCTGCATACCGATCAGATACATGATAATAAGAAGCACTCCAGGAACCATACCTGCTGCAAATAATTTACCTATTGATTCATCTGTAAGGTATCCGTAAATTATTAGAATAATACTCGGCGGGATGACAGCACCCAGAGATCCACCTGCTGTTATGGCGGAAGATGTCAGGGAATCCGGATATTTGGCTCTCCTCAGTTCGGGGATAGCGATCAACCCCATTGTAGAGGCTGCCACAAAGCTGGATCCCGTCATCGCAGAAAAAATACCACTGCTAACGATTGTAGACATTCCAAGTCCGGCTTTAAAACGCCCGAGAAATGCTTTTGCAGCATCAAAGAGGCGTTTCCCCATACCGGTATCACCAATAAGCTGTGCTGCTAATACAAATAGAGGAACTGCAACAAGTATGCTGGAGTTCAAAGAAGTATAAATTTTTTCAATACACGAGGTCATGGCCATATCAAAATCTGACAAAAAGGTCAGAAGGCCCATGCCTAAGAAACCAAGCCCAAGGCCGACAGGCAACCCACTGGCCAGGACAAGTAAAAAAACAACTATAAAACCGATTACGTATAAAGTGAGCATGAGACGTTTTCTATTTCACTCCTATGGTGTGGTTTCAAATTCTTCTGCAATTTTGTTGATAAACTGCAGCGCAAGTAACGTTCCGCCAATGGGTACCAAAGCCCAGGGAATCCAGAGAGGGGTAGCCATTAAACCGGTACTCACGTCTTCCAACTCATAGGCCAGTTGTGTTTGCAAATAACCGTAGTATATAAAAGAGGCGGAATAGATCAATCCAAGACACTTAGTGGTGATCTGAAGTCGCTTTTTATTTTTTGGGGAAAGTGCATCTACAAGTATAGTAATGCTGAAATGTCCATCATTTTTTAGAGTATAAGCTGCGCCTAACAACCCAACAGCCATCCAGAGATAAACACTCGTTTCCTGTACCCAGGTTGTAGGTGAAGAAAATATATAACGCATGACTACTTCATATGTGACAATAACGGCAATAATCCATAGCAGTATTGCTGAGATATAAGCACCGATTTCACATATGAAATCAATGAATCTGAATAAAAAAAATCTTTTTTTGGGTGTCTCCATGTTAAAAAATCCTGCTTAAGCCAGGTGTTTTTTTTACCAGGCCGTGTAAATGTAAAATGAGTCTAAATTAATACTCTGTTTATTCCAATACATCATCTGCCTGGTTAAAATCGCTACAGGCAGATGATGTGTGTTTTGGGAACTGAAAAAATAAAATAGTTTTTAAAAGTATTGCTTATTTCATGTTCAATTCGAGGAGTCTTTTTGCATCCTTGCCGTTTTTCTCAGCCCATTCATTCCAGTATTTTTTAGCCACGTTAACAACCTTGGCTCTTTCTTCTGCAGGAAGTTCTTGGATTGTTGCGCCAGCCTTGGCAAGATCGCCAGTAAATTTAGCTGCCCAGCCTTCTGCCATTTTCATAGTAATGTAGCTGTATTTTTTACCCACATTCATCATAGTGTCCTGAGCTTCCTTGGGAAGCTTATCCCATTTTTTAGCGTTCATTGCCACAAAGATGACCGGAAAGCTCAGATTCATTTTGGTAATGAAAGGCGCGACCTCAAAAGTTTTTTGGAAATAACCACCAACGCAGCTTGTTAAAGTAGCATCGGAGACGCCGCGCTTAAGTGCCATATACTGCTCGGTTTGAGGGATAGAGGCATCCGGAGAACTACCAAGGTTAGCAAAAATTTTAGTTACCATTGGACTTGTAGCAAGTAGTCTCATGCCTTTGAAATCTTCAACAGAGGCAATATTTTTTTTGTTACTCCACACTTGAACTGGGTCAAGATAACTAACGTAGATCAGTTTGATTCTCTTTTTCAACATTGCCTTTGAAATAATTTCAAGAGATTCTCCAGAATAGGCTTTAGCCGTTTCTTCCAAAGAATTTAAACCAAAAGGAAGATAGGCTCCTTCAAGCATCGGAACCATTGCAAGCATCCTAGGTTGAAGGATAACCCCCATGTCAACAGAGCCTTTGGCTACTGCCATATGCATATCTTTAACGCCGTAGAGCTGTCCTCCCGGGTATTCGATAATTTTGAATTTTCCAGCGAGAGCCGTATTTACTTCTTTAACCCACTCACCGCGTTGAACAGCTACAAAATGTTTAGCAGGGCCCCAGGAAGCTAATTTAAGTTCTTTCTCGGCTGCTGCTGCACTCATCGGCAGGACAGAGATTGCTACAAAAAACACACTGAAAATGGCTAATACAATTTTTCTCTTCATGTTCTTCTCCTTGATCTGACTGATCAAACAAATATGAATAAATTTTGAAGCCTGTACGTCAGGCTTCGACCTTCTACTTTATATTGTATGCACAAAAACTGACAATCGGTTGTCAATCTAATCACTGCCGTTAGCGTTTTGCTCAATATTTATTATTCTTATTATATTAATCGTATTAATATTAATAACATTAATAAATATACAGAAATTCTTATAGTGATTGACTTTTCATATGTCAAGCAGTTTAAAATTGTTTAACAAAAAAAATAGTGTTTAAGTTCCGGAATTAACGTCTTAAAAAATCGCTTTTTATACTCTATGTTCTCTTTATAAATCAAGCGTGCGTTTTAATGTCATTGACAGAAAAAAACTGAAAAATATATGCTTTATCAATTTGATTTAAAAGTTTACCTGTTAGTATAGTGGTGGATATTGTAATAGCGATAATATTATGGCATAGTATTAGCTTGATATTGACAAAGCGTGTAATGAATTAACGAAACATTATATTTCAAGAGGTGGCAAACAAACACTATGAATCTTCAAGGTGACTTTGAAGGGCTAACGCTTGCCAGCATTCTTCAACTTTTATGTAATGATCAAAAAACAGGGGTACTGACAGTTACCTGTGATGAAGAAAAAAGCCGTGTCTTTTTTGAACAGGGGACTATAGTCTATGCCTCAGCTTCTCTCAAAGAAGCCCGTCTTGGCTTTTTAATGCGTTCTGATGGTATTATCTCTGCCCAGCAACTCCAAAAATGTCTTGCTCTTGCTAAAGAAGAAAAACTTCACTTAGGCAAAATTCTTGTGGATAAAGGTTATATCTCTCTCGATACTTTAAAGAAATATAATACTAAGCAAGTCGAAGCAATCTTATACAATCTTCTATTCTGGAAAAAAGGCCGCTTTGAATACAAAGATGCCAAGTTGAACTTAAAAGGGATGATAGTTACTCAGCTTAATCCCATGAAACTAATCCTTGAGGCTTCAAGGCGTATAGACGAGTTGTCCGTACTTCAAAATTTTATCCCCAGCGATAAAATTGTGTTTAAAATGTCAGGAAAAGTTCAAAGCAAAGAAGAGATTAAACTTAATGCCAATGAATGGAGGATTTTATCACTGATAGACGGGACCCGTTCAGTTCGTCAAATTATTAACGAAAGCGGATATGATGAGTTCGCAGTTTACAAGATATTCTTCTCTGTTATTTCATCCGGCCTGATCGAACAAAAAGAAGAAATCAATCTGGATGATGAATCTGATCAGGATGACTATTCTGCAATTCTAACTGTATTTAATGATATTTTTTCATCAATTAAAAGCAACATTGCGGATGAACTTGGGGATCGCACATATTCATTGTTTGAAGAATGTAAAAATGATCTATCCATTGAATATAAACAGCTCCTGGTTCAGTATCATCCGGAAAATCATAAAATTTCTAATCTTCAAGCACTTACCGCCGCAGTGGAACAAACCGAATTCGTAGAAGAACCCAAAAACCTTATCATATCAGGATTCAGCGAGTACTGCCTACTGGTTTTAAAAAAAGTGGGGGACATATTGGGGACACAACCATTATTTAATATCCTTGAAGGCATTGATAATGTTTTGGGTTATGTCAAAAAATACCAGACAGGATCCCAGGAAAAAAACAAAATTGTTAATGATATGAAAGCGGTTGTTGCTGAAATCCAGTCCGAATTTAAAATGAAGAAAAAATCTAAGGGTGGTCTTTTTAATTTATTCTCCAAATAATTTACAAGATATCAGGAATCTGCCACTTTTGCCCCTCCATATGCGAGAAAACCCAATGCTGCGGTTCTGAAAAGCGATTTTACAATCGCAAGTATATCTGAGGGAATAAACTGATCAAAAATAATAACATAGTCTGCGATAAATAACAGGGTGACCGTAATTAGAATCAAATTTATAACCGTTCCAACCTTACCGCCGGCATATTTTATGCGCGCTTTATTGAACACAAAAATAATAATCAGATATATAACCAGTGTAAAAATCAAAATAATTGTATGTGCAGTCATAAGTCCCTCCTTGTCTTAATCAACTCTGTTTCATTTTAACCAGACGATTTAAAAATGCGATCATATTGTCTTGAAAAGCCGCATCATTAATGGTCTTTTGTTTTACCACTCCAAGACAATATTTGCCAATAGGAAAAATATAAAGATTGTCATTATTTTTTCTTGCAAATTTAATGTATTTAAAACGATTTTTTGCGATAGATAACGCGTATTTCATAGATGCAAAAAGTACCTGAGCCATCTTTTCGGGTGAATCGAAATGATTATGCTTTATAAGCCCATCAGCGTCAACGAGGAGGTATTGTTCGACTCCTTCTACATTCCTGATTTTATATATGTCTTCAAAGGTAACCATCGACATTAATCTTTTCAGGTTATAAAAGCCTCCTTGAATTTGTCCAAATAATCTTCCACTTTTGTTACAGATTTTTTGGACGCGCATACGAGAATTATAACCATATCTGTTTCTACGACCTGGACAACCATATGCCTCTTGGCCAGATAAAGTGTCATCCGTCCGACATCACTGTAATTTGAAAGGCAGACCAATAAATTCTGGGAAAGGATATGGCCAAGACCGATGAGATTTTCTTTTTTAAATGAAGCCGGCATATTATGTTTTAAAATGCCTTTTTCCAAATGATAAACAAATCCCCCCAGAGTATCCGGAATGGATATAATTTTTTTTAAATGGTCAATTATATTTCCATTATCGGAAGGGTGGGTTGAACTCAATAAATAATTGTTATTGTAATTGCAGGCAGTGCATTTAAAAACAGCGCGTCCTGCCTTGAACTGGTCCTGGGTGATGAGGTTTTTCTCCCCACAGTCTTCACAAAAAACAATCATTTTATATGGCCGGTTGCTAACGGGTAAACATTGATTTAATTTTTCCTAAAACACCTTTAGATTCGGCGCCTGGTAAATCTTGACCAGTTTCCATAAATTCGTCAGTCTCAACTTCCGTATTTGGTTCTTCCGTTGCAGGTGAAACTGAAGACGGCAGGTTAACTGAAATGGAAATAATATCGAGTAGCGATTGTTTTTGAGAATCGTCGGCCCACATTTTTCGTAGCCCTTGAATGTCTTCTTGAATTGAATCCAGGACTGCCTCATCTTCAAGATATTCCTTTTTGACAAAGGCATCTTTAAGCTTATTCAAAAGAATCAGATCAGGGGAAAAAATTTTTTCTGCATCGTTTTCAGGAATCATTTCTTCAAAAGACTCATCGTCCAGTTCAAACGGCGTAATACTTTCTGAAACATCTTCAGTCTTTTCCAGTGCCTGTTCAGAAATATCATCTAAAGACTGGGTATCTTCAATTGTTTCAAGCTCATCAGCTTGATCGGGTTCATCAAGGCTGAAAAATGCGTCAAGGCGGCTGTCAATTTCGGGAATAGGTGTTGTCGTATCTTTTCTCTCAGGCCTAAAATTTTTAAGCCCAGCCTGATCTTCATCTGCCTGATCAAGCATCTTCATGGCCTGATTCTGACCTTTATCTCCATGGACTTCCATCAAATGGATTGCATCCAGTAGATCATCGGCGGGTGAATCTTTCACTGTGAAAAGATCATCCATAACATCCTTCTGTTCATCCGGATCAAGGCCATTACCAGGAATGGGCAGATGAAGGCTTTCTTGCCCATTTTTTTCGGCTTCCAGGGATGATTCATCTTCATCAAGTTCTATTAAAGGGCCAAATTCTTCTTCACTGGTATCGTTTGAAGATTTTACATGCGATAATGCAGGCATAACTTCAGACCCGTCTTCGTCCCGATCATCTCCAGCAGGGTCTGTATCAGGTCCAGCGGCATTGGTTTTCTTTTGTTTCGAAATATCTTGCTTAAAATCTTGAAATCGTTCCATATCCTGTTCGATAAGTCGCCTTTTCTCCTTAAAAGGCATTTCTTTTGTTTCAACAATATCATGAAAATTGTCGAACACGCTTCTTAAAAACGATATGGAATTTGCCGGGGCACTGGCTTTTTGAACACCGATAAATTTACCAGTGGCGTGCATGATTTTTAAAAAAGAATAATGAATTTTATAATTTTTATATTTTGAAATCATTTGGCTGACAACTGTATCAAAACTCTCAAGGGTTGTGTCTGATATTTCCCAGTCTATGGCAAGTATAACAGCCTTGAGATTATCAATATCCTCGGTTGGTATCGTCGGATTAGAAGTGATTTTGCTCTGAAAGAGCTTATACTCCCGTGTCTGCTCAGATATGATTTTATTCACCTCGTTATCCTCGAGGTAGGGTGTATTTATAATTTTTTCCAGGTTACCGGAAATTGACTGCAGCAATGGCATTGAGTCTGCGTGGGCTTTTTCTTTTTTAGAAGATAAATATTTGATTAATGTCTGTACCATTTTAATGAGAATGATAACAGAAGCTGTATTTTCATAACGCTGCCGTATATCTTTCAGGGCGAGATTAAGCTCCTTGATATCTTCATCTGTTATGATAGTTTCCAAATTTTTTATAATGATTCCAAGCTCTGTCACGGAATTCAAAAAAACCTCCTTAAAAAAGCTGATCCTGAATAGAAGCCAAGGTCATTGATATAATTCTCTTTAGAGTAGGAATTACATTTCCGCCTTTTAAAGCACTGGCTTCAAATGCAGGTGCACGTAGGTTGATGTTCAAATCTTTTTGCATAATTTTTGAAGGAATTATCGGAATATTGTTTTTTTTAAGGTCTATTTTATTATACTGCATCACCAGAGGCATTTTGAACAAATCGAGATTGTAGGTTCCGAGATTTTCATATAGTTGATTCAATGAATCAATATTTTTCTTTCTCTGGTCTTTTTGAACATCTGCCACAAAAACAATCCCATCAACGCCTCTAAGAACCAAACGCCTTGTTGCATTGTATTTAACCTGTCCGGGGACAGTATACAATTGAATGGTAACATCGAATCCTTTGATCTGTCCGACATCAAAAGGAAGGAAATCAAAAAATAGAGTCCGGTCATCCTGGGTTTTCAAGCTGACCATTTCAGTTTTAATCTGTTCTCGGTAGGTTTTGTTTATATACTCAAGATTGGTGGTTTTTCCGCCTCTTCCAGGCCCGTAATATACAATCTTGATCTGGACTTCTTTGGTTTTTACATTGATAAGTGCCAAGCCCAATCTCCCTAAAATAATTCAAAAAAACGGTAAAGCAATCTTAATTTTTTACAATTTTGATCAGTCTGTGGCTAAGATTTTATCGATCTGCTCAATAGTTTGAGCAACTTTTAATCTCACCAATCCCAAAGAAATGTCCTTGTTGAACATGGCGATCAAAAGAGTGTCATCATTCACTTTACTGAAATGAATGCTTGATTTCTCACCTTTGTGAAATAATAGTGAAAACTCTGATTCTCCAACGAGCTTTGCCATGGCGTCAACTGCGGCAAAATTTCCGGCAGCAAGCGCAGCAAAAGCGGTAGAATCCAAAGAATTGCTTCCATTGTCGTGTTTTGCAATGGTATTACCCGCCATATCCATGTAGATGACGTGGTCGATCCCTTCCGTAATCAGGTTTTCAATAATTGCTTGGTCTATGGCGTCTAATTGGCTTTGGTTTAACATGATCGAATGGTATCTTAAATTCCTTAATAGTGCAATATTATATCCAATTAAATTTTACTCTTTTATCTCTTTCAGGCTACAAAATCAACATCCCTTCCAGCAACAGGATCTATATAAATAATTTTGGAGCTGTAATTTTTAATGTCTATATATCCGGTAGCTTGAAATTTTTTATGAGTCCATTCAAGAATAAGCTGGTCATCACGAGATTTAATGAGATTAAATTCACCATTGAAAGCTGGATAGTTATTTCTAAATTCCATTAATCTTAACAGGCGTTGAACTACCGGCCGCTTGATTTCTACTTCGATTTCCTCTAAAGAGTAATTATGCCGGTTGATATTTCTGCCCAATTTTGTCTTTTCGACCAGTTCAATGTCATTTTTACCGGCTAAAAGTCCGACATAATACACCTGCGGAATACCAGGAGTAAAAAATTGAATGGTTCGTGCAGTGATATATGCATCATCATTATCCCCTAAAGCAGAATAATAGGTACAGTTAACCTGGTAAATATCAAGATTTTTATATTCAGGCCCTGAATAACTTTTTTTTACATTCGAGCCTTTTTTATATAACTCTTCAGTTGTATCTTCTATCTCCTGGGGGTTCAAAAGTTCCTGCACATCTACAACACCTATTCCATCGTGGGTATCCAATGTGGTTACCTGTTTTCTAGGGCACTTTTTCAGCCATGATTTAAGCCGCCTGGAAGTATGCTTGTAAAGAGCATGAAGCACCAGCATTGGAAGAGAAAAATCGTAACACCAGTAGCCTTTTTTCTCCATTTTGAACTGGTAAGAAAAATGCTCATGAACCTCTGGAAGAATCTCTGTATCAAATGCAGATGCGTAATCATCAAACCAGTCTAAAAGTTCCCATATTTTAGGTTCAAGAAAAAAACAGCTGGTACCAATCTGGATAGTTGTATAGGCGATGGCATCGAGACGGATCATTTTAGGCCGGTTTCTGGCAAGCCGTATGAGAAATTTCCTCATAACCTCGCGTGTTTTAGGAGAGTCGTAGTCAAGGTCAATCTGCTCGTATTCGAATGTGCACCATATCTTTTCACGTGTTCCGTCAGGACGTTCTATCACCTGGTAAGGAGGGCGAGGCTTTCTGGTATACACCTTGGAAAGATCTGCATCAGAAAGCTCCCCTGTTTTTGATAATTTATTGAAACTCAAAAACATATCCGCATATTCACTTTTTTCCCCTTTTTCTATGTAATCCTGAAAATAAACAGATTGCCGGGAGATGTGATTCACCATAAAATCAATGACAAGATCAAAGTCCTTGCCTATTTTTTCTACATCATCCCATGTGCCGAATGCAGGATCAACTTCATCATAGGTTAAGGGTGCAAAGCCCCTGTCTGATGAAGATGGATAAAAAGGAAGCAGGTGAACACCCTTGATAGCTTTAGAAAAATGCTTGCGAAGCGCATAGTGCAGCTCAGGCAGATTCGCTCCCAGGCTGTCCGGGTATGTTATCAACTGAATTTTGTTTTTAAGCCCCATGTTTAAAACCTTTTGCCTTGTTTAGAAAATTATAGTGTTTTATTCCTTCTATAATACCACCGGCATAAGATCTTTTTGCAAAATAGATATGTTTTCGAGATTTCAGGTTTTCAAGTTCCGGGCTGTAATTTCCAACAATAACCCCTGAAGGTTCACCTTTGAGCATTTCTTCGTCGTTACCAGAATCGCCGCAGATCAAAAAATTTTTCAGTGGGATTCCCCATTTGTAGCTCAGGTATCTTAGTGCCTTTCCCTTTGATGCTCTGTAAGGAAGAATATCAAGATACTTCCTGTGAGAATATATTAAGGTATACTGACAACGATTTTGAGTCAAGACATGGTGAATTTTTGCCAGCCTGTCCTTGCCCGGGTTCATGTTATAACTCACTTTACAAGGCATTTGAACATCTTCTTCCTGCATGCGGATGAAATTTATCTTTTCAAGCCTTGAAACGATCAGCTCCCTGTTCCAATTCTTAGAGATATGGGTATCCCATCCCTGATCATTGTGCAGGGATTTTCCGTAACTGATCTGACTCCCTACTGCTGATATGATAATATCCGGCATCATAATTCCATTAGCTTTCAAGACTTGCAGAGCTGAATCGAACACGCGGCCTGTGGCAACACCGAACCCGAGAAACTCCTTGTTCTCCTCTAAAATTCGAATCAGCTCTCTAAGGTCCTTTGTTTTTCCTCCTAAAAGTGTATTGTCAATATCTGTTACCAGCATATATGTTAAGCCTGCCAGGCGCTCCCCGATACTCGGACCTCTATATCCAACCTTAATGTCTGACATTTCATACTCTTTGCAAAGCATCTTTATCTTTTGTACATACACATTCACATGATTTTTCCAGGTATAATATTTCCGGGTATTCAGTATTCCGTTTTTAGACAACTTATTCCAGGTATCCTGATGGGCAATTACTTTTTTTATGGCCTCACTGATACCTGTTGTATCTTTGGGATCTACAAGAAATCCGCCCTTGCAGTTTTTGATGATATCCTGAGGGCCACCGTCATTTGTCGTCACAACAGGAAGACCGCTGGCCAATGCCTCTAAAAGTGTCAGTCCAAAAGGTTCCGTAAGGGCGGGGTTCACAAATACACCTCGTTTTTGTGCAACTATACGATATAATTCGGGGACTTCGTGTTCAAAATCATGTTTTTTAGGAATGGCCATTTTACCGTATAAATTATATTTATCCATCAGAAGAAGCATCTGTGTTAATACAGCTCTTTCTGTATCTTCTTTTAGCGCAATATCTTTTCTTATTCCTGCGAATACAGCAAGATTGGCCATGGCTTGAAGATCGTAATCCTCCCCGTATGCTTTTACCAACCCTTCAATATTTTTTCGTTTGTCAGGCCTGCACAAGGTTAAAATTATGGGTTTATCCGGGTGTTGAAAAAAACGGTTCATTTCACTGGTCAACGACTCTTTAGCAAATAATGCTTCTTCCCTCCTTTCTTCATCAGGGGACTCATCATGATAAAACGGGTGGAATTTTTCTATTCCAATTCCAGGTGGAATCACCTTATACTCACTCAAGGTCCTGTTTTTATACTGACCATATTGTTCTTCAATTTCCTGGTTTGTGCTGGTAATCACCAAATTTGCAACTTTAAGAATGGTCTCTTCTTTATTAATTCTGTAATCTATCTTAAGACGCCGGTTCATATCATTAATGTCGATACCTTCACCTAACAGACGAACTTTTTTGGAGCGCCCCAGCGAATGGCCTGTATAAATGAAAGGCCTGCCAAAAAATCTGGCCAACTCTTTAGCAACATATCCTGCATCCGGATAATGTCCATGAAAAACATCGGGCATCCCTTTTTCTTCACGGATAAACTTAATGGCCTTATCAACGAACTCATCCATAAATGGCCACAGCAATTCTTTGCGTATATATTTTTTACCACCGCACTGTATGCGGACAATTCTAAAATCATCACTTATTTTTTCGATCGGAAGACTATAATCATCTGAATATGATTTGTCGTCAATTAAACGTGTAAACAGATCCACTTGCCTTATCTGCTCATTTTCCGCAAGAGCTTTGCATAACTCAATCACATATTTGATTTGACCACCAGTATCTGCATCATATCCCAACTCTAAATTATCCGAGCGAAGCAGGCCATGAATACTGAACATATGTATATGAAGGCCTTTTTCAGACATACTAAAACTCCTTTAGTTTAAAAGGTAAGTTTTCTTAAGTTCCAATCCCTGAATACATAACCTAAAAATTCTCTCAGGTATGGGATGTCGGAGAACGAAATTTCGTCAATTACAAGCATCTTGAATGTCTTTTTTAATTTAACTCAAGAAAAAACGCTCGGAATGCGATCTTTCTTTATGGATTCATTTTTTAGCAAGGGGTGTTTTAATTTGAGAAAATTATAGTCAACATAGGCTAAGTTCGTCAACCTTTTTATATTTTTATCATCTCAAAAGGCTCTTTTAAAATAACAATCTCATTCTAGTTTTTTTATTCCAAACCATGAATAAGCGATGTATTAACCAATCAAAATCTTGACAATTTTATTCAAACTAGGCTATTTATTCATGTTTTACAAATTAAACCAAACTGCTAACAGCGATTTAGATAAAAAGGCAAGAGTGGAAATGGATAAAGAGAGCAAGCTGATTCAGCTTAGAAAAGAAAAAATTAATGATTTAAAAGAAAATGGTCTCAACCTTTACCCCAATGATTTCAGACCCTCGTGCACCATAAGCGAATTAAAAGGTGTTATCGAGGAAAGACCGGATGCTCTTGGTGAAAATGGAGAACAATTCAGCCTTGCCGGCCGTATGATGGCTATCAATAAAATGGGAAAATCTTCATTCATACGATTTAAAGACGGCTCAGATCAGCTCCAGATTTATATTCAGAAAAATAAAGTTGGTGATGATACTTATGCTCTTTTTAAAAAACTCGATATTGGTGATTTTATCGGAGCATCGGGCCCTGTATTTCAAACCCGTACCGGAGAATGGACCCTTTTTGCAAAAGAATTCAGACTATTGTCCAAAGCCGTAAGGCCGCTGCCTGAAAAATTTCATGGAATTAAAGACCCTGAAAAAAGATATCGCCAGCGTTATCTCGATCTTGTAATGAATGAAAACAGTCGCCAGATTTTCTTGAAACGAAGCAAAATTGTTGCTCAAATGAGACGCTTTTTTGAGGGAAAAGGATTTATGGAGGTTGAAACCCCTATGATGCAGCCACTTGCAGGCGGTGCTGAAGCAACCCCTTTTAAAACCTGGCATAATGCCCTTGGCATGGAACTGTTTTTAAGAATTGCCCCTGAATTATACCTAAAAAGGCTTGTCGTGGGTGGTTTTGAAAAAGTTTTTGAAATCAACAGAAATTTCAGGAACGAAGGAGTTTCAACTCGGCACAACCCTGAATTTACAATGGTTGAATTTTACCAGGCCTATGCCAACTACGAAGATTTAATGGATCTTACAGAAGAGATGTTTGAAGCGATTGCAAAAAATGTCTGTGGATCAACTACCGTAAGTTATCAGGGCATTGATCTTGAGTTTAAAAAAGGATGGCAGCGAATCCCAATGGTTGAATCATTAACAACTATTGGAGGAATAAACCCGGAAATAGTAGATGATACCCAGGCTCTTTTAAAGTTCGCCGAAGACAACAACATACAGATCACTAAAAAAGACCGCCACGGCAAGGTACTGACAAAACTTTTTGATGTCCTTGTGGAACCCAAATTGATCCAGCCAACTTTTATAACTGGTTATCCGGTGGAAGTATCTCCTTTATCCAGAAAAAGCGACACTGATCCCGAATTAACAGACCGGTTTGAACTATTTATTGCAGGCAAGGAAATTGCTAACGGCTTTTCTGAAATCAACGACCCTGAAGATCAGCATAATAGATTTCTAATGCAGGTCCGGCAGAGAGATGAAGGCAATTCCGAGGCTCATATTATGGATTCAGACTATGTGGAGGCTTTAGAATACGGGATGCCGCCAACTGCAGGACAGGGCATTGGAATCGACCGTCTGGTCATGCTGCTAACCGATTCAGCATCTATCAGGGAAGTCATTCTTTTCCCGCATATGAAAAAAAGCAATTGATTCAATGACATTTGAATTATTCATAGCTGGTAAATATCTGAAAGCAAAACGGAAAGAAGGGTTTATTTCCCTGATTACATTTCTTTCGGTGGCTGGGGTTGCTGTTGGCGTTATGGCGCTTGTTATTGTTATTGCAGTTATGAGCGGGGCTGAAACTGATTTTAGAAAAAGGATTCTTGGGCTGGAACCTCACCTGCTGGTAATGAACTATTCCGGTAAGTTCGAAGGCTACAATGACGTATTATCAAAGCTTGAAAAAAATGACACGATAAAAGGTGCGGCCCCGATCTTATTCGTACAGGCTATGATTCGTTCTTCAAGGTCATTTTCAGGCGTGATGGTCAGGGGTATTGACCCTGGAAAAGGATTCAGCCTGGTAAAAGGATTTGATTCAGGTCGGCTTCAACATGCCCTGGAAAAACAGATACCCACTAATGACATGTCCGGCATCAGCATGCCCGGTATTATTCTCGGGAAAGAACTGGCCAATACGATTGGAGTGATAAAGGGAGACAAAGTTATTTTAATGTCGCCTAACGGTTTTATTTCTCCTATGGGCCATATTCCGTCCATGAAACGATTCGTTATCAGTGACACTTTTGACTCAGGTATGTACGAATATGACAGTGCATTGGCATATGTTCATTTAAATGAAGCACAAAGCTTATCCAGTGCTCAAGGCAAAGTATCTGCCATCGGTCTTTGGATAGAAGATGTTTTTGATGTTGTACCCACCAAAGACAGTTTAAAAGAAATTTTAAGCTATCCGTTTTATTTCAGGGACTGGATGGAAATCAACAAGAGTCTGTTTTCAGCTCTCAAGCTTGAAAAAACTGCCATGTTTATCATCTTGACCCTTATTATTCTGGTTGCAGCATTTAACATTGCCAGCGCCCTGATTATGATGGTGATGGAAAAGACAAAAGACATAGCTGTTTTAAAAGCCATGGGCGCAACCAATAAGACCATACGCAAAATTTTCATTATAAAAGGCATGGTTATTGGCTTAATTGGTACATTAATAGGCACACTTTCAGGTGTCTTTATCTGCTATTTTTTAAAAAAATACGACTTTATTCAACTGCCGGATGCTTACCCATTTTCCACCCTGCCGGTCCAGCTTGAATATTTAGATGTGCTTATCATATCACTGAGTGCCATCATTATCTGTTTTTTTTCAACGCTTTACCCTGCACATAAAGCTGCTAAAATGGATCCAGTTGAGGCTTTAAGATATGGATAACATCTCGACTCATCCTATCATGTCCTTAGACTGCGTTTCAAAAACCTTTACTAACTGCAGCTCTCAAATCCAGATTTTGAAAAAAGCTTCATTGGATATATTCAAAGGCGAGACCATGGCCGTAATTGGTGCGTCCGGAATAGGCAAATCCACGCTGCTTAACATTATCGGTACTCTGGACAAACCGGATGAAGGCAAAATCATGTTTAATGGTAATGACCTGCTTTCATACAATGATGAAAAACTTGCGCGATTTAGAAACACCACTATTGGATTTGTTTTTCAATTTCATTATCTTCTTCAGGGTTTTTCTGCGCTTGAAAATGTTATGATGCCTGGTTTGATTGCCCGTGAAAATAAAAAAACTATTGAAAAAAGTGCCTTAAATATGCTTGAAAGAGTAGGGCTTAAACATAGATCAGCTCACCGGGTTGAGGACCTTTCCGGAGGAGAACAACAACGAGTCGCACTGGCCAGGGCTTTGGTGTTGGAGCCGGAAATATTGCTGGCTGATGAACCAACTGGGAATTTGGATCAAAATAACAGCCAGAGCGTTCACCGACTCATGCGCGATCTAAATAAAGAGCTTGGCATGACTATCATCGTGGTAACCCATAATGGTGATCTTGCAGGATTAATGGACAAAAAAGTTACACTATTGGACGGGAAAATCGCCCCGGTTTGACTGAACTTAAATGATTAGGAATGATGACATGAAAAGATCTGTTTGGGGAATCACTTTACCATTCATCCTTATGGGTTGTTTTTTATTTTACAATAATCTGTTTGCAGCGACAAATATTACAGTTGGAATTTTGCCATTTAAGGCTATTGCCAGCCAGCCTAATCCCCAGATAGAAAACAAAATTTCTTCAATGATTGCCAAAAAGTTAGAAGAAGAGGGCGCTAAAGTTATTTTTTTGGAGGAAGAAGCCAAGGCGCAGAATTTGACTTTCTCCCAAATCCAAAAACTTGGAATTCAATCCGGTACAGATTACATCCTGACCGGTTCTATTTTTATCGCAGGCCAGGGAATCAGCATAGATTCCGACCTGATCAATATTTATGATGATAAACATTCCAACCAGTTTTATGCTGACGCTGAAAATACTGAAGATCTTTATTCTGCTATCTCCAAAATCAGCAAGGAAATTCTCGGTTCCATCTACCATAAAAAAATAATCACCGATATTTCTGTTGCAGGGAATAAGCGGGTTGAACAGGATGCAATCCTCAGACTGATCGATACACAACCCGGTGATATTATCCGTGTGGACAAAATTTCCAAAGATCTAAGAAATATCTATGCAATGGGATATTTCGATGATGTCATTGTCACGAAGCAGGAACTTGACCAAGGGATAAAACTTGTCTTTAAGGTTACTGAAAAATCAACGGTACGTTTTGTGACATTTAGAAATAATGTCGTATATGAAGAAGAAGAATTGTCAGATGTCATTAACACTAGAACAGGTTCTATTTTAAACATCCATAAAATTAACTCAGATGTTGAACGTCTTAGACTGCTTTACACTGAAAAGCATTATCACAATTGCGTAGTTTCTTATGAAATTAAACCATTGGACAATTCTCAGGCAGATATAATTTTCACTATTAATGAGGCCGAACAAGTTAAGGTTGAAAAGATAACCTTTGCAGGAAACCAATATTTTTCAGACAAAGATATTAAAAAAATCATGTCCACGTCTGAAAAAAGCTTTTTTTCCTTTTTAACCGGTTCCGGAATTTTAAATGAAACTGAAGTAAAAA
This sequence comes from Desulfobacteraceae bacterium, assembly GCA_033851995.1. Taxonomy (GTDB): domain Bacteria; phylum Desulfobacterota; class Desulfobacteria; order Desulfobacterales; family Desulfobacteraceae; genus Desulfobacula. The sequence goes on from JAWSVI010000015.1 coordinate 148,819, forward strand.
ATGATGTTGTTCGGATCGAATCTCTTTATAAAAACAATGGATTTATCGATACAAAAATATCTGATCCTATGACCGAAATTGGAAATGAGATGATTTCCATTCATTTTGAAATTGAAGAAGGGTCTCAATATAAAATAAAATCGGTTTCTGTAAAAGGTGATCTGATTGTCCCTAAAGAAAATATTCTTGAAGAAATCCTGTGTCAGGAAAACGATCTTTATAACCGGGAGAATATTAGAAAAGATATTCTTTCGATATCGGATATTTATGCAGATAAGGGGTTTGCAAATGTAAATGTATCCCCTTTAATCGATAAAAATGCCAATGATAAAACGATGAGCATTACCTACTCTATAAACAAAGGCAATCCTGTTTATTTTAGCCGGGTTAATATCAGTGGTAACTCAAAAACAAAAGATAAAGTCATCCGTAGAGAAATTCGTATTATTGAACAGGATGTATATAGCAAAACAAGAATTCAACACAGCTTTAAAAATCTTAACCGTCTTGACTATTTTGAGGAGATTGACATCAGACCTGTAAAGACTGAAGACAAGGACATTATGGATCTGGATGTCAGGGTTATCGAAAAAGAGACCGGATCCTTCTCAGTTGGGGGCGGTTTCAGTAGCCAGGATGGTGGCTTTGTTACCGGTTCAGTTCAGGAACGCAACCTTTTCGGCAATGGCCAAACAATTACACTTCAAGCAAAATTCGCTCAAGAATCTGTGCTTTATGATGTCAGTTTTTATGAACCCTACATATTTGACACTAAGGTTTCCGGTGGGTTCAGGCTTTACAAGGAAGAAAAAGAGTACGACCACTACGATAAAGATGCAACAGGACTTTCCTTGAACCTTGGGTACAGGCTGTTCGACTGGACTACTGTGGGGCTCAACTATCTAATAGAAGACTATGAGATTACTGATGTAGACACGACTCTCACTAATATGACAGAGGGGTCTTTTTTGACAAGTTATATCAGACCTTCCATAAAATACGACTCAAGGGATGATCTTTTCATGCCGACAGAGGGTGCTTTACATAAATTTTCCATTGAGTATGCAGGTGAATTTGTGGGTGGAGATATTGACTATACCAAATACCTTGTGGAAACTGGTATCTTTTTCCCACTTTTCTGGAAATTTACCGGCGCACTCCATGCAGAGATGGGGTATCTTGACGACCGGACCAATAACACAATTGACATCGACTATGTCCGGTTTTATCTTGGTGGAATGAATTCTGTGAGGGGATTTGATAAATACGATATTAATGGAAGAAGAGCCAGTGACACAAAAGACATTGGCGGTGAAAAATATTTTCAGTTTAATGCGGAAATAACCGTGCCTCTTACTGAAAAATATAAAATCGCAGGCGTGCTTTTCTATGACCGTGGAGACGTTTACAGAACTGATGAAGATTTTGATTTTGCTGATCAGTACTCCAGTATTGGTACCGGTGTAAGATGGAACTCTCCTGTGGGCCCCCTGAGGGTTGAATATGCCTGGGTTATTGATGGTAAAGATGTTAAAGACAGCGGCGACAGCCAGGTTGAATTTTCTGTTGGGGCTTCTTTTTAATTTTATTTTTTGGAGGATTTAATGAAAAAAGCAATTGGTTTTATCAGTGTTATAATGTTGATTTTTGGGCTTACATGCCAGGTTTATGCTGCTGATGTAGCAAAAATTGGCGTTATTGATTTTCAAAAAATTCTGGATGATTCCAGTGCAGGAAAACTGGTAAAAAAACAAATTAACGAAAAAGGCGCCGAATTCCAAAAAAAATTAAAAGCTGAAAAAAGCAACTTGGATGAACTTTCTAAAGCTTTTGAAAGAGAAAAACTCGTATTAAGTGCCGAAAAAATTAAAGAAAAACAACGAGATTTCAGAATAAGGGTCAACGACCTGAAAAAAATGCAGGAAGATTTGGCTAAAGAGTTCAAAAGGCTTGAACTTAAACTTTTGAATAAAACCCAGCAGGAAGTGATTGCTATTGCAAATGAGATTGGCAAAGCTCAAGGCTTTTTACTGATTCTTGAAAAAAAGACTTCCGGTGTAATTTATCGTCCAGACCACATTGATATTACTGATCAGATCGTTAAAAAATACAATCAAAATCTCGCCCAGACTAAAAAATAATTTTTTATGAATTTTCAAGTACACGAAGTTGCCCGTATTATACGTGCTGAGGTAATCGGAAATAACGCATTTGTCATAAAGGGGGTAAACTCTTTTGAAAATGCCTGTGAAACCGACATTACTTTTGCCGATGCCCCCAAGTTTCTTAAACACCTGGATAAAACAAACGCAAAAGTTATTATTGTACCGGACACATTCGACTCCCCCATAAAAAATGTGCTTGATAAAATTATTTTACGTACCCCAATTCCGCGGATATCATTTTTTAAGGTTGTGAGTTTGTTTCACCCCCCTAAAGAAGTGAAGTCTATTATACATACCAGTGCAACATTGGGCCAGAATCTATCCATAGGGGAAAATCCGGTTATTGAGGCCAATGTTTACATCGGGGATGATGTGACCATCGGAAATCATGTTCATCTAATGCCGGGAGTGTATATAGGTGATGGTACATGTATTGGTGATTACAGCTGCATAAAACCTAATGTCACTATCATGGACCGATCACAGATTGGCAGCAATGTCATCATCCACTCCAATACAGTTATTGGTTCAGATGGATTCGGGTTTGCACAGGATAATCATCATCATCAGAAACTGCCCCATACAGGATATGTTAATATTGGTAATAATTCTGAAATTGGCGCCTGCAACACCATTGATCGGGGCACGCTCGGTGTAACTCATATTGGTGAGGGGGTAAAAACAGATAATCAGGTTCACATTGCCCATAATGTAAAAATTGGTAATCATACGCTTTTGGTTGCCCAGGTCGGCATTGCAGGCAGCACCCAAATTGGCAATAATGTTATAATAGCAGGCAAGGCAGCTGTGACCGGACATATTAAGGTGGGTGATAACACCATTATTGGTCCATATTCAGGGGTAACCGGGGATGTTCCGGAAAATCAAATTGTATCCGGAATACCTCATATGCCCCATAAAGCATGGCTCAAAGTAAGTAGAATTTTATCCCGGCTGCCAGAATTAAGAAAAAAAATGCTTTCTTTGGAAAAAAAATTGAAGGCATTGGAAAATAAGAATAAACAAATGGAGTAAACATGATCCACCCTACAGCGATTGTTGATCCTTCTGCGCAGATTGACAGTAATGTGACCATCGGTCCATACAGCATAATTAATGCTGATGTTCAAATTGGTTCAGGCACCACAATTGGTCCTTATACCACAATAGAGAAGTATGTCACTATTGGAGAAGACTGCCAGATTTTTCAATACGCTTCAATTGGGGCTGAACCCCAGGACTTAAAGTTTCATGGTGAAAAAACCAAACTTAAAATTGGTTCCGGAACCGTTATTCGTGAGTTTGTCACTATAAACAGGGGAACAGAATTTGGCGGTGGTATTACCGAGGTTGGAGAAAGAAATTATCTCATGGCTTACACCCATATTGCCCACGACTGCATAACCGGTAAACAGGTTATTCTTGCCAATAATTCTACGCTTGCCGGTCATATTACTTTAGGTGATAACGTTACGGTAGGCGGTCTGGTTGCGATTCATCAATTTGTTCAGGTTGGGGATTTTGCTTATATCGGCGGCAAATCAGCTGTTGTGAAAGACATCCCGCCTTATGTAATTGCGTCAGGCGACCGTGCCACCCTTCATGGGTTAAATAATGTCGGCCTGAAAAGACATCAGTTCTCAAACTCAACTCTAAAAGAGTTGAAGAAAACTTACAGAATATTTTTTCGCATAGGCTTGACAGTTAAACAGGCCTCTGAAAGAGTAAAAGCAGAAGTAGAACAAACACCGGAAGTTCAAAATTTTATTAATTTCATTCTTCAATCAAGCAGAGGCATAACCAGATAAAAAATGAACATCGGACTGATTGCCGGGGGAGGACAATTCCCCTTCCTTTTTGCGAAAAAGGCGGTTCAAAATGGCCATAAGGTTTTTGCCGTGGGATTCAGATCTGAAACAGATCCAAAACTGGCCGATTCTGTTGAAAATGTTCAGTGGCTTTATCTTGGCCAGATATCCAAATTAATAAACTACTTTAAAGGTCATAACGTAACCCAGGCTGTTATGCTTGGCAGCATTAATAAAACCAGAATGTTTAAAGACATTCGACCTGATTTTAAGGCGCTTAAATTTATAGCAAAAAACATAAAAACGCACGACGATACAGTATTAAAATCTTTTGCCCGGCTACTCCTGCAAGAAGGTATCGAAATTATGCCGTCAACCTTTCTTCTTCCCGAACTTATCAGTCCCAGGGGCATTTGGACCCAAAAAATACCGGACAATAATGAAACAAACGATATCTGCCAGGGATGGAAAATCGCAAGGGAAATAGGACGGTTAGATATTGGGCAATGTATCGTTATAAGTAACGGAAGCATCCTTGCAGTTGAAGCGATAGATGGTACTGATGCGACTATTCTCAGAGGCGGCAGGCTTGCCGACAAAAACAGAGCCGTTGTTGTTAAGCTTTGCAAACCAAACCAGGACCTCAGATTTGATCTTCCGTCTTCAGGTATTCAAACCATCGAAACCATGAACAAAGCTGGGGCAGGCGTTCTTGTTCTTGAAGCAGAAAAATCCCTATCTTTTGACAGGGAAGAGATGATAGCGCTCGCTGAGAAACACAAAATTTGCATTGTCGGATATACAGATGATGATATAAAATGAATTTTCCTGTAAAATTAAAGCACGTCATGGTGCTGACCGGTGAATTATCAGGAGATTTTCATGCCGGCCATCTGGTTAGAAACCTTCGATTGCAAAATCCCGACACATATTTTTCCGGCATCGGAGGGCCAAGCCTTAAACAACAAAAAGTAGACTTATTTTTTGATATTGATCAGTTGTCTGTCATGGGTGTTACGGAAGTCCTCTTGCAGTTTCGCCAGATCAAACTTGCCTATGATCTTTTTAAACAAAAAATCAAATTCCATCGTCCGGACCTGATCATTCTAATAGATTACCCTGGGTTTAATTTAAAAGCTGCCAAATTTGCTAAAGAACATTATGGTATTAAAATTTTATATTACATCACCCCAAAAGTATGGGCCTGGAAAAAATCAAGGCTTACACAAATTAAAAAATATATAGATCATGCAGCACTGATCCTGCCTTTTGAGGAAAGCATTTTTAAAAATGCCGGCATCTCAGCCACATACGTTGGTAACCCGCTTATTGATGAATATCCGGAACACATCACAAAACCATTTCAAACTATTGCCTCATCTTGTGATCCCCGCCAAAAACAATACATTATTGGCCTGCTTCCCGGGTCAAGAAGGGCTGAAGTCGATCAACTTTTGCCTGTTATGATACAAACAGGAGAGTTTTTACTAAAAAAAAAAGATGTACGCTTTTTAATCTCTAAATCGGATTCTATTCATTCAGCTCACATTAATTCGTATATCGAAAAATCAGAACATAAAGATTTATTTAAAATTTACAAAGGCCCAGTTAAAGAAATTTTTATGCGCTCAGACATGGTGATTGCTGCATCCGGAACTGTAACATTAGAAGCAGCGCTTTGCTGCATTCCTACAATTTTGACCTACAGGATGTCGCCTGTCACTTATAGAATAGCCAGATTTTTTGTTAAGCTTAAATATGCAGGCCTGGCCAACCTCATTGTCAATAAAGAAGTCATGCCTGAATATCTACAGGATGATGCCACAGCCCCCCAAATGGCTGACAAAGCTTTGGAGATGCTTAATGATTTAACTTATTTTCAAACTCAATTGCAGATGGTTAGAAAATTTCTTGGAAAAAAAGGAGCTTCCATTAGAGCAGCAGGTATTGCAGGCAGCCTTTTGAGAAGTATAAATCAATGATATTATGGATTTGACAAACCCTTTGAAATATTATTAGACTGATTTTAACATAAACTTTAGTTTTTTATAGATATTAAGGATTATTTTAAACGTTGTTGACACTTGAACTGACTTTGCTTGTAATCTGTCTTTTTTTATCTGGTTTTTTTTCATCTTCAGAAACCGCACTTTTTTCTATCAGTAAAATTAAGGCCCTTCATATTGCAAAAGACGGCTCCAGCACAGGCGAGCTGATTTTAAAAATGAAAGAGGACTCTCATACTCTTTTGACTACCATTCTTATTGGCAATAATCTTGTCAACATTTGTGCTTCTGCTGTTGCCACGTCCGTTTCCATTGATTATTTCGAATCCAATGCAGTCGGGATTGCAACGGGTATCATGACACTGCTGATTCTGGTCTTTGGCGAAATCTTCCCTAAATCTTTCGCCAACCATAACAATGTTCTTGTTTCACGATTTGTTATCTATCCGCTGTATGGCTTATCCAAATTATTTTTTCCTTTGATTTTTCTATTGAATTTTATCCCTAAACTTCATGGTACCATTGACAACTCACAAGACACTGTTACCGAAGACGAACTGATGACCATGGTGGAAGTGGTTGAAGAAGAAGGGGAAATCAAAGAGGAAGAAAAAGAATTTATTACCAATATTTTTGAATTTGACGATACCTGCTGTTCGGAAATCATGACACCCAGGGCAGACATGTTTACGGTTGATGCCTCAGAGGACATGAATATTGAAGATATTCTAAAAACTGGTTTTTCCAGAATTCCAGTTATAGAAGACAGTATTGATAATATAATCGGCATCTTACACGTTAAAGATTTGTTTGCAAGCTTTCAAAAATCCTGCACAGAAGACAATATGAGCCCGCTGGATGTAAAACAGATCATGAAAAAACCCTATTTTATCCCTGAATCCAAGAAGCTGGATTCACTTCTTCAGGAGTTTAAACAAAAGAAAAACCATATTGCAGTTATTGTTGATGAGCATGGTGGTGTATCAGGGATAGTTACTCTTGAAGATGTCGTGGAAGAAATCATTGGTGAAATAACCGATGAGACTGATCGTATGACGCCTGACGTTGTTCGCTTAAAAGGTCAAAAATGGCTGGTGGCCGGTAAAATAGATATTGATGATCTAAACAAACAAATCCAGATCGAGCTCCCTGAATCCAATACCTATGATACCTTTTCCGGATACTTTTTGGAACAGATCGGCCGTATTCCCAAACCTGGTGAATCTATTGTTTTTGACAAATGGACTGCAACCGTGAAGGATATGGATGGGAACAGGATTCAGAGCTTTATTCTTAAAAAAGAATAGCCTTGACATTCACAAAACCGGAGTATAAAAGCAATAAAACCGCAGCAGATAAAAGCTGATGCGGTTTTTTAATTTTAATCTGTTTATTTTACTGGTGACAGGCAATGACACAAACTCAAAATGATTCAATAAATTTAGACACGCTTCGTGATCAGATTGATTCAATCGATTCAAAAATTTTAGAACTGATCAATCAACGGCTTGAGGTTGGTAAAAGGGTCGGTGCCACTAAAAAACAAACAGGAGGACAGATTCTTGATCGTGCCCGGGAAAGAAAGGTTATTGAAAATCTTACTGCGATTAATCAGGGTCCTGCTGATATTAATTTAATCCGGTATATATTCAGTGTTATTATCCGTGCGACCCGCGAAATTCAAAAGCCCAAAACCGTTTCCTTTTTAGGTCCACAGGCCAGCTATACTCATATGGCTGCTCTGACACATTTTAACCACACCGGAAAATTTATTGAACAGCCAAATCTATATGAAGTTTTCAGGGAAGTTGAAAAACAGGAAAGCCATTATGGTGTAGTGCCTGTTGAAAATTCCATTGAGGGGGCTGTGAATCATACGTTGGATCTTTTTGCTAACTTTAATTTGAGTATTTGCGCAGAACATTACGAGCCGGTTTCCCATACCTTGCTTTCCATCACCGGCGATCCTGAAGATATCCAAAAAATTTATTCTCACCCCCAGGCACTTGCCCAGTGCAGAGGATGGATCAAAAAGAAATTTTCCCATGCTGAACTTATTGAAACGAGCAGCACATCCAAGGCTGCTCTTTTGGCTTCCAGGGATAAAACTATCGGTGCTATTTCATCCAAACAGGCCGCCTCGATTTACGAGTTGCATACCGTTGAATCAGGAATTGAAGATCATTCCGGTAATGTGACCCGTTTTCTGGTTATTGGAAAAGACAAGCCTGAGCCAACCGGCAATGATAAAACCTCTATCATGTTTGCCACTACACATGAGCCGGGCGCACTGTTCAAAGCGCTGGAACCTGTCGATAAAGCAGGGTTAAATATGCTCAAGCTGGAATCCAGACCAACGCGCAATCAGAACTGGAGTTACTATTTTTTCATGGATATCGAAGGGCATCACCAGGAAAAACTCGTAACTCAAACCATTAAAGAAATAAACAAATATGCCCTGACCTTAAAAATATTAGGGTCCTATCCGGTGTTTCCTGAGGAAGATATTCTATAATGATTGATGCAAAAACAGATGTCTACTGCATTTTTGGAAACCCTGTAGAACATTCCAAAAGCCCGTTAATACACAATGCCTGTTTTAAACATTATGGCATTAATGCTGCTTACCTGGCCTTTAAAATTGATAGTATAAAAGCCGGGACAGACGCATTGAGCAACCTGAATATAAAGGGTGCCTCTGTTACGATACCTTTTAAAGAAAAAATTATTAAATTGCTTGATGAAGTTTCTGAAGACGCAAAAGCAATGGGAGCAGTTAATACTGTTTTAAATAAAGACGACAAGCTTTATGGGTATAATACGGATTGCATGGCAGCGATATCTCCCCTTAAACCTTTGGGCATTCAAGGCAAAAATGTTGCCATTATCGGTGCAGGCGGGGCAGCACAGGCAGTCGCTTATGGTATCCAGAAAGAAGGCGGATCATTGATTATTATCAACCGAACAGTTGATAAAGGAGAAAGACTTGCTTCCAAATTTAATGGAAAATTTATCGGGCTCAATGAACTGGAACGAATGAATTATCTTTCTGCCGATATTATCATAAACACCACATCCATAGGAATGCATCCTGACATAGAATACAGTCCCATCCCATCCAGGTTTTTAAACTCTTCTATGATTGTAATGGACGTGGTATATACCCCAATGAATACCCGCCTGCTTAAAGAAGCAGATCAAAAAGGATGCACAACCATTGACGGCCTTTCCATGTTTTTACATCAGGGGGCTGCCCAGTTTAAAATTTGGACAGGGATCAGCCCGGATATTGAAATAATGCGTCAGGCAATACTAAGTGGAGAAAAATAGTTGAAACAGATAAAAACAAAAAATATTGACGACCAGAGCGTAGATATACCAGGTTCCAAAAGCATCTCTCATCGCATGATGATTTGCGCTTCCCTGTCTGAAGGAAGCTCTACCATACAAAATCTACTTCACAGCGATGATATCTCTTTAACAATGGGTGCCCTGAAAAACATGGGCGCATCCATAGATAACTTAAAAGAAAACAAATATCGTGTAACCGGATTTGGCGGATTTCCAAATCCTTATGATAAAGATATATATCTTGGTAACTCCGGCACTTCCATGCGACTTTTAACCGGTATTGCAGCCCTTGGAAGCACACCCTACACACTTACTGGCGATCCACGCATGTGTGAAAGGCCAATGAAAGAACTGCTTGATGCTCTATCTATGATGGGTATGGGGGCTACTTCACAAAATGAAGAAGGAACCCCACCTGTTACGATTACAGGTAAGAACAAAAAAGGAGGTGCTGTATCCATAGATTGCTCAAAAAGCAGCCAGTATTTATCAGCACTTCTTATGATGGGCGCTTTTATGGAAAACGGCCTGGATATTTCTCTTTATGGCCCTCCCGTGTCATCACCTTATATCGATCTTACCCTGGACATTATGAAAAAATTTTACGTCCAGGCGCACAGGGTCGATACCACTCATTACAGGGTTGAATCTGATCAGTCTTATATTCCAGGAAATTTTTTCGTAGAACCTGATTTATCTAATGCAGGTTATTTCTGGGCGATTGGTGCTGTTACCGGAAAAATGATTTTTGTTAAAAATATCAGCAGCAACTCTCTACAGGGTGATTTGAAACAAATCGAAATTCTTGAAAAAATGGGCTGCCAAGTTCAAGTTGAAGACAACCGGATTGGTGTTTGTGGGGGAGATTTAACAGCCGTTAATGTTGATATGTCTGAAACACCCGATGCAGTACCGGCCATTGCTGTAGTCGCAAGCTATGCAAAAGGTAAAACAAAAATTACGAATATTCATCATTTGAGAGAAAAAGAGTGTGACCGGATTGATGCGGTTTCATCTCAGCTTATGAAAATGGGTATCGAGGTGGAACAGGGACCTGATTATCTTTGCGTTACCGGAGGCACGCATCATGCTGCAAAAATTGAAACTTTTAATGATCACAGGATTGCCATGGCGTTTTCAATTCCCGGCCTTAAAACGGAAGGCATCGAAATTGAAAATGAATCCTGTGTTGAGAAATCCTTTCCTAATTATTGGGATATTTTTGATGCCCTCTAAGGGCTGAAGGTTTTCGAAACTTTTTGGTATTGATAAAATTGTAAACAGGAGATTATCCTAATGTCTGGAAGCAGCTTTGGAAAAGTATTTAATATTACAACTTTTGGCGAATCGCATGGAAAGGGCGTTGGTGTCATTATCCAGGGATGCCCTCCCGGGCTGCCGATTGATGAAGCTGTTCTTCAAAAGGCTCTTGATAAAAGAAAACCCGGCCATGGCATTGCAGGAACAAAAAGAAAAGAACCGGATAAGCCTGTTATTATATCAGGTACATTTGAAAATAAGACCACTGGCACTCCTATCATGATACTGATCGAAAACAAGGATGCAAAATCCAGATCTTACGATAATATCAAATCCCTTTTTCGACCCGGCCATGGGGATTTCACCTACCAGGCTAAATACGGCATCAGGGATTACAGGGGAGGGGGAAGAGCCTCTGCCAGGGAAACAGCTGCCCGTGTTGCTGCAGGGGCAGTCGCCCAACTGGTACTGGATCAATTTAACATTAACATTCAAAGTTTTACTCTGGAATTGGGCGGTATTCGTGCTGAAAAAATCGATTCCCTTAACCTTAAAAATGAAAATTCGCTTCAATGTCCGGACCCCGATGCAGTAATCAGGATGGAAGAAAAAATTAAAGCTGTTAAAAAAGAAGGGGATTCTTTAGGCGGTATTGTACAGATTATCGCTTCCGAAGTTCCTGCCGGGATTGGCGATCCTGTATTTGATAAACTGGATGCGGAAATTGCCAAAGCCCTTATGAGTATTGGTGCTGTAAAAGCAGTCGAAATAGGTGCCGGTGTTTCTGCCGCTCAAATGACGGGATTTGAAAATAATGATCAAATCTCACCTCAAGGATTCAAATCCAACAATTCAGGTGGTATCCTTGCAGGAATTTCAAATGGAGATGATATAACAGCACGGGTTCATATTAAACCCATACCTTCAATTTTAAAGCCTCAGAAAACCATTGATGTGGATGGGAACTCCGCATCAATTTCAACAGAAGGCCGTCATGATATCAGTGCAATCCCTAGAATAAACAAGGTTTGCGAAGCAATGACTGCCCTCGTACTTGCGGATCATATTCTGCGTCAAAAAAACCTGGAGTAGGTTTCTTTTCAAATTTTTAATATTGTTTCATTTTTCTATAAAATCTGCCTCAAGCTTATCTGCTATTTCTATGGCCTGGTCTAGTGCGTCATTAATTTTGAAAAATTGTATTTTTAATGTTTTAAGAGATGTTGCTGTCGCTGAAATTTTTTCGGTCCCGGACATTACGTTTGCAATGTTAACAGCCTTTTTTGAAAACTCATTTAATCTTTCGCTGAAATTAGAAATTTCCAAAGCCCATTTGTCTCTTTCTTCCCTGGAGAGTTCAATGTTTGCGTTATCGGTTCCATTAATGAGATGGTCAATCTGATAATCTTGAGGGTCTGCAATGATTTCGTACATAGGATTCTCCTTTTTGAAATTCATTCATGCCATTTAAAAAATTACCATACTTGAGAATATTTAAACCAAAGAACGAAGTCAAGCGCAGTTGTATCAAAACATTGTAGATTCAGAGCATTTTATCTACTTGGAAGCATTTTGAAACGCTCAAAATCCCGACCGTGCCTGAGTTTTATCCTAAAAGATGAAAACGGTATCTTTCAAAATCGGTTTGAAGCTATATTCAACCGGCTCAATCATCTATCCTGCAATAAAAATTGAGTCAGATCACCACGGGTATAATGAATATTAAGTACAGAAAGGTAAAATGTATATTTCGCATCAAGCTTTCTTCTTTCAGCTGAAACCAGAAGGGTATTTGCATCCATCATGTCTATACTGTCTGCCATGCCGTATTCAAACTGCATCTGAACTGCTTTATAATTTTCCTGGGATGATTTGAGTTCATCTTCAAGATTCAATAAGGCGCTTTTTGCGGCTGTATAATCTCTGAAGGAAGTTTCAGTATCCAGTATGACTGCTTTTTTCTGGAGTGAAAGAGCATTTTTGGCTTGACGCCATCCAGCAGTTGCCTGACGAATCTCAGCGCGTCTTAACCCGCCGTCAAACAGTGTAAAGACGAGCTCTCCTGTAAAATAAAGATCTTCATTATCATATTCAATATCACGAGGGACAGCTTCATACGAAATATCTGTTTCTTTGTAGCCAGCTTCAAGGCTGACACTAGGCCAGTAATCGCTTTTTTCAAAAGAGATTGTACGCTCTGCAATGTAGAGGTTTTTTTCGGCTGTCTTTATTTCACTCCGGTTCTCTAAAGCATAATCCTGTATTTCCTGGAGACTGGATTTGTAATTTTCAATTTCATTAATGTCACCTTTTTCAAGGGTGAAATTCTCTTCAACATTAACAAGATTTTTAAGCGATGCTTTTGCCTTTAATACCCTGTTACCGGCAATGACCAGATCCGTCTTTGATTTAGACAGCTCGGCCTGGGCTCGATACAAGTCTGTTTTGGTCACATTACCCACGTTGAGTTTTTCCTGAACGGCTGCCTTGTGAGTTTCCAAACGCTTCACATCCGACTCTGCAATTTCAAGAAAACGCTGGGCACTCAAAATATTGTAATAAGCCTGTGCCACTTGAAGCAAATACTGACTGCGAATGGCTTCAAGGGATATCTCACTGGCCTCAATACTTCTTTTGGTCACATCAAGGGCAATCAATTCCTTGCCGTTCAAGGTGAAAGATTGTGTTAGAGAAATACCAAGAGTTAAAGTGTTTGGTGCAAGCTGATCTTCATGCTTATATTCAGTCATGCTTCCGTATGCAGTGGCTCTTGGAATTAAAACAGAGAGCGCTCGTGCTTTTTCCTGCTGTGCAATATAGATATCATCTTTTGCTATTTTAATATTTTCGCTGTGCTCGTTTGCTAAACGGGACAAATCAAAAAGGGAATACAACGGACCGCAATAGGCGGGTGTGCCGGCAATCAAAACAAGCAAAGCAATTATAACCAGACGGTATGACATTTTGTTCATTTGAGATCCTCGCTACATGGTGATGGAAAAATTATCTCACAATATTATCATTTGATAATCCACGTCAAGTTTGCAATAGATAAATATCGCATTTTATGGTATTAAGCACCCAAAATTATGTAACGAATTGTAATTTAATGAGGAGAAAAAGATGGCATCCATACCAAAGACACAGTTTGATGACCTCTCCCTGGTCCGGCAGGGAAAAGTACGGGATATTTTTGATACCGGAGATGCTCTTTTAATGGTCACCACTGACCGACTTTCTGCATTTGATGTCGTTCTTCCGGATATTATCCCTGATAAAGGTAAAGTTTTAAACCAGATATCAGTCTTCTGGTTCAAGCAGATGGAAAGCATTGTTAAAAATCATATTATTACCACTGATGTGAACAAATACCCGGAAGAATTTAAGAAACATGCAAAAGCACTGGACAAGAGAAGCATGCTGGTTAAAAAAGCCGAACCCATGCCGGTTGAGTGTATTGTAAGAGGCTATATAACCGGCTCCGGCTGGAGTTCGTATCTTAAAGATGGCCATGTATGCGGCATTAAACTTCCCGAAGGCCTTAAGGAATCAGAGCAGCTTGAACAACCGTTGTTTACTCCTTCAACAAAAGCCGAAGTTGGCGACCATGACATCAATATCAGTTTTGAAGAAACTGTTAAGCTCATTGGTGAAGAAAAGGCCAACAAATTGAAACAGCTCAGCCTTGATCTCTATAAAAAAGGTGCGGAATATGCTTTGTCCAAGGGTATCATTATTGCCGATACTAAATTTGAATTTGGAATACTGGATGGAGAAATTATTCTGATTGATGAAATCCTGACCCCGGATTCTTCTAGATTCTGGCCATCAAGCGACTATGAAGCGGGCAGGGGGCAGAACTCTTTTGACAAACAATTCGTCAGGGACTGGCTGACTGATTCCGGATGGAATAAAAAAAGTCCAGGGCCAAAACTACCCCAGGATGTCATTGACAGGACTTCCAATACTTATAAAGAGATTTTCGAGCGTTTAACTGGTGAGAATGTCTGATACGTTTTCCACAGTTGACATAAAAGATATCGATTTAAAAGATGAACGCTACAAAGTATCTCTTTCAAAAACTGATATCAAAGCCCTTGCAAGTTCGATAAAACAGACAGGCCTTGTCAACCCGCCTATCATCAGGTTGACAAGGCTAAATGTTCCAAAACATACAATCATCTCCGGTTTTAGCCGGATCAAAGCGCTTCAATATAACAATACCAATAGATTTCATGCTGTTATCCTGTCCAATGAAATTTTGGAACCCGAATGCCATGCAAAAGCGATTGCTGCAAAAGCCTTTCAAAGACCGCTTACCCATGCTGAACTTATAGTAAGCATTCAAAACCTGATAAATTTTTATGACATACAGACAATTTCAAAGATATCACCTTGTATTTTCAATACACAGCTAAGCCCTTCGTTTATTAAAGACCTTGAGGCCATGGGAAAACTCCCAGAACCGACTCTTGATTTAATTCAAAGGGGCAGTCTGTCAATCAAAGCGGCAAAAAGAATGCTGAACCTGTCAAATGATATTGTTCCGCTGTTTCTTGATCTATTCTCTATAATTAAGGCTTCTTCAAGCAAGCAGATGGAAATCATAACCTATACTATTGAAACAGCCGCCAGGGAAAATATCCTTCCTGATATTTTACTCAACGACTCAAAAATACAAACCATACTGACGGACGATAATGTTCCATCAGGTGTAAAAACAAATCTAATACGTTCTCTTTTATACGAGAAAAGATTTCCTGAGCTGTCCCAAACATACAACAGAGTTCAAAAATCCATTTCTGAATTGAAACTTGGTTCAGGTATCAAAATTAACCCGCCTGAAAATTTTGAAGGTAAAAATTATACAATATCATTTACTTCAAAAACACCGGGGGAATTTAAAACAAGGGTAAACAAACTTGAAACTATTTGCCGAGAGGAGAGCTTCAATAAAATTTTCTCAACATGAAAATCGACAGGCTATACATTGATAAAAAAATCTTTCATGATCACCAAATCATGGAAGAAGAAGTCGGATTCATTATTTCCAAACTTGATTTAGACCCTTTGGTTATTAGTGACAGTTCAGAAGTTTACTCGTATATCAACGGGGCATACGATCCTGTTTCCCTTGCAAAACACACCCTGTATATCACTCAAAATAAAGGGGCGGTTATAAAGGAGTGCCCGGGAACCAGTGAGTACACCTGCTGTGATTATACAATTCTTCACACAGGTACATTTTGTACAATGGACTGCTCATATTGTATTTTGCAGGCTTACTTCCATCCGCCGCTTCTTCAGTATTTTGCAGGATTTAATCTCCTGAAAAAATCCCTGTCTGACGTTTTTTCTCAAAATAAAATTTTCAGGATCGGCACAGGTGAATTTACAGATTCTCTTATCTGGGAAAAAATCAGCCTCATGCCTCAATTTCTCATAGAAACTTTTGCAAAGCAGGACAACTGCATCCTGGAATTAAAAACTAAAACCGTTAATATTGATTCACTTCTGCCGTTAAATCATAATGGTAAAACTATACTTGCCTGGTCACTGAACACACCGACGGTTATACAGAGTGAGGAGAAAGGAACGGCATCCCTGTCTGCCCGCTTGAAAGCAGCCCGAAAAGCTCAGCAGGCCGGTTATAAATTAGCCTTTCACTTTGATCCGTTGGTTATTTATCCTGGATGTGAAAACGAATATAAACAAGTCATCAAAGAAATATTTAAACATGTGCAAGGCAATAACATTGTATGGATCAGTATTGGCAGTTTTCGGTTCATGCCCGCACTTAAACCTATTATTGAAAACCGGTTTTCAGAATCTGTTATCTGTTATGGGGAGTTCATCTGTGGCCTGGATAATAAAATGCGGTATTTCAAACCTCTCAGAATAGCTCTTTACAAAAAAATCGTTTCTTATATAAAAGAATATGCACCTGAGGTGCTGGTTTATTTTTGTATGGAGGATGAACAGGTGTGGGAGGAATGTATTGGATTTTTTCCTGAAGAAGAAGGCCAGTTAGGCAGACTGCTTGATAAAAGTGCTGCCTTTCATTGCCAATTAAATGATCAGCTTTTATAAATTATTTTATGAAAATTGCACTCATCGTTAATCCGTATTCAGGAAGGAAAAAAGCTGAAAAACTACTTCCTCTTGTTGAAAAGAAATTTGAAGCCAATAATATAGAATGCGACACCTTTGTATCTCTTTATCAAGCTCACATTTTTAAAATCATTTCCGAACTTTCAATCCAAAAATATGACGCGGTTGTTTCTATGGGCGGTGACGGGACCAATTACCTTGTCCTGAACGGACTGCTTTCTAATTTTAAGCTAAATCAAATCCCTCCTCTTGGGATATTACCCATTGGGTCTGGCAACTCCTTTGCCAAAGATTTGAATATTAATAACTGGGAGCAAGGCATTGAAGCTGTTTTAAATCCAAAACCAAAATGTGTGGATGCCTGTTCTTTTAGACAGAATAAAAAGAAATTTTATTTTGTTAACCTCACTGGTTTGGGTTTTGTAACAGATGTGGCCAAGACAGCTCAAAAATTTAAATTTTTGAAGGATCTTTCATATGTTATCGGGGTGCTGTATCGGACCATAAATTTAAAATTTCACTACATGGAACTGGAAATTGACGGAAAAAAAATTGAAGGTGAAAACACTTTTGTTGAATTCTGCAACTCCCGATTCACAGGTGGCGAAATGATGATGGCACCCGACGCCCTAATTGATGATGGCTTTATGGATATCATCATAGCAGGAAAGTTATCCCGAATTGATCTTTTAAAGACGCTTCCTAAAATTTTTACGGGAAAACATCTCGAACATCCTGCTGTCAGGCATTTTAAGGCTAAAAAGGCACATATTAAAACCTGGCCGGTTAAAACACTGCTGCCGGATGGAGAGATTTTCGGTATTACGCCGGCTGATATTCACATTCACCCTAAACTTATAAGGTATCTGTAATTGAAAACGTTATATTCTTTTTTCTTATGGAGCATTGGGATTGCATTTTTCTTACTCTCTGCTGTGATTATTGGGTTTTGCCTGTTTGTGTTGCCTAAAAGGAACACATTTTCCACAGCCCGATTTTTATTTCGAATTCTTCTCTGGATGATGAGAATTAAACTTGAGGTCTATGGAAAGCAAAATATAAAATCAGGACAGCCTTACATTATTATGGGAAATCACCAGAGTATGTTTGATCTTTTTGTTGTTCCAACTGCTATTCCACTTACTTTTTCTGCAGTTGAGGCCGCATATCATTTTTCAATACCTGTGTGGGGGCATTTGATAAAAAAATGGGGGGTTATCCCAATTGAAAGGCATGACCTTGGCAAAGCAATGAAAAGTCTCGAACTCGCAAAGAAAACGCTTGCATCAGGCATGGATATAGCAGTCCTGCCCGAAGGGCACAGGACATTAACAGGAGAAATGGCCCCCTTTAAAAAAGGTCCCTTTCATATGGCAAAGGACACGCAGGCAGATATTCTTCCCTTTGGCATTAACGGGCTGTTCGATTACAATAAAAAAGGCAGCTTTCTTTTAAATCCCGGTGTGGTTAAAGTGAACATAGGTGTTCCTGTCAAACGAAGCCAAATAGATAAGATGAGTGTTGAAGAATTGCGGGATACACTTTTTGATACGATTAAAGGGTTAAGCAAAAAATAAAGCCCGGACAAAAAAAATCTGCCCGGGCTGATCTATATCTTAAAAAAGAAGACGTTTATTTTGCTTCTTCTTTTTCTGCATTGACCTTGTCAATTACCTTTTGTGCCATATCTCCAGGAACTACGTCATATTGTTCAAATTCCATAGTAAACGTTCCTCGTCCACCAGTCATGGAGCTTAAATCCGGTGCATAGCGCAAAATTTCTGCCATTGGAACCAGAGCATTGATAATCTGTTTATCATCTTCGGAATCCATACCCAGTACTCTACCGCGCCTGGAGTTCAGATCACCCATGATATCACCAGTACTGTCATCGGGTACTTTTACGGCGATTTTCATGATCGGTTCAAGCAGAGTTGCTTTGGCATCTACAGCAGCATTTTTAAATGCCAGCGTACCCGCCATTTTAAATGCCATTTCAGATGAGTCTACAGAATGGTAAGAACCAAAATCTACTGTAACCCTGAAATCAACGCAGGGGAATCCTGCAAGAATGCCTGATTGAGAAGCTTCGCGAACACCCGTTTCTACGGCAGGTATGTAGTTTTTAGGAATTACACCACCGACAATTTTGTCAACAAACTCAAAACCTGACCCACTGGGAAGGGGCTCAAGAACAATCCAGCAATCACCGTACTGACCATGCCCGCCAGACTGTTTTTTGTGTTTACCCTGAACACGGACTTTCTTTTTAAAGGTTTCTCTGTAGGCAACCTTTGGTGTTTCAATGCTCATTCCCACATTGAACTTTCTCTGGATCTTTTCAGCAGTCACCTCAATATGAACAAGCCCTCTTCCTGACAAAATGGTCTGTTTGGTTTCTTCATTTCGTTCAAGAACAAGGCCGGTGTCTTCTTCGAGGATTTTACGCACTGCTTCATGGATTTTATCTTCATCACTCTTGGCTTTGGGGGAGATTGCAAAAGAAATAACCGGAGGCATGGGTTTAGGTGCTGGTATCTGAATATCTTTACCGCTTGTAAGTGTATCTCCGGTCAACGTAGATTTCAACTTGGCAACAGCAACAATAGAACCGGGCAGGGCGCTTGTAATCGGTTTCTGATCCTTACCTGCAATTTCAAGCAGCTGGGAAAATCTTTCTTTTGAATCTTTTGTTGTGTTAACAACATTTCCTTCTTTTCCAAGAGTACCTGAAATCACCCTGAAAAGAGAAAGTCGTCCTGCATATGGGTCCACAATGGTATTAAAAACAAAACCACAAAAGTCACCTTCAGGATCCGGAGAAACAACAACCTCTTCTCCGTTTGCATCTTTTGCAACCCAGTCACCCCTGTCAAGAGGGGAGGGCATAAAATCAGTAATAATATCTGAAACAGTATCCACACCAATCATCTTGCTTGCTGAGCAGCAGATTGCCGGATAAAACTCGGCACCAAGAATACCATTCCTGAAGGCTGTTTTTAACTCATCTTCAGTGATATCTTCGCCTTCAAGATATTTTTCAAGCAGATCATCATCGAGTTCTGCGACATTTTCAATAAATTCTTCTTTGGCCATTTCAATGTCATCAGACATGTCGGCCGGAATATCAATTTTTGATGCCTTTCCGTCAGCGTCATACTCATAAGCAAGACCGGAAACTACATTTACAAAACCTTTAAAATCATTTTCAGAACCAATGGGGTAACAAATGGGAAGCACTTTCTTTTTCAGTGCAGTTTTGCAGGCTTCAATACAAGTTGAAAAATCCGCCCGCTCTCTGTCAAGCTTATTTACAATGACAAATCCAGGCAGATTATATTCGATGGCACTGGCTGCAGCATCTTCGGTCATGGCAGATGGTCCGCCGACACCATCAATAACAAATGCCATGCAGTCAGATACTGGAAAGCAGGTTTTTGCTGCAGAGAAGAAATTCTGATCGCCAGGAGTGTCCATCAAAGTAATCGAATGCTTATTATGCGTATACTTGATAAATGAAGTATTAATACTTTGCTGTTTTTTTGTTTCTTCAGGCTGGAAGTCCATCACGGTATTGCCTTCCTCAACCTTTCCAAGCCGGTTGGTTACTTTGCCCTGAAATAGCATAGCCTCAGCAAGAGTAGTCTTGCCTGCACCTCCATGGCCGGCCAGGGCCACATTTCTCATGGTTTTAATTTCTTCGCTCATTACTGCTCCTTAAAAACGTTAATAAATAGTTATCCTCACATAATTAAAATT
Source organism: Desulfobacteraceae bacterium (assembly GCA_033851995.1). GTDB lineage: Bacteria > Desulfobacterota > Desulfobacteria > Desulfobacterales > Desulfobacteraceae > Desulfobacula. The sequence continues at coordinate 169,279 of JAWSVI010000015.1, forward strand.
TAATAAAGCCATAGTATTATTCTAAATTTTCCTTAAAAGTCAAATATATAATATATTCTTTGTTTCCTTTGGGCCCAAGAATAGGGGAGGGGACTACCGTATTTACCTGATATCCGCGTTTTAAAAAAAAATCTTTTATATCCTCTCTCACCTGGTTTCTGACTTCAGGATCCTTTACCACGCCGCCTTTACCGACATGTTGTCTCCCTGCTTCGAACTGGGGTTTTATAAGTGCAAGCACTTTTGTACCAGCAGTCATAAATTTTTCTGCTGAAGGAATTACAACCTTTAATGATATAAAAGATGTGTCAGCAACAACCACACCCAGTTTTTCATTAATCACTTCATACGGCATATGACGGATATTGGTCCGTTCGATGACAACTACTCTCGAGTTCTGGCGAAGGGTCCAGTCAAACTGTCCGTAGCCCACATCCACGGCATACACTTTTTGGGCACCATACTGTAAAAGACAATCGGTAAACCCACCTGTGGATGCTCCAATATCAAGGCAGGTAAGTCCTTTTACCGACACAGGAATGTCATTCAGTGCTTTTTGAAGTTTCAGCCCCCCACGGCTGACAAAAGGGTTGTCATCCTGTTTGACAATAAGTTCTGCATCAGATGAAACCAGTGTACCTGGTTTATCTACCGGGATATTGTTAACGAGAACCTTGCCCGCCATAATCATGGCTTTGGCCCTCTGGCGTGACTTGATCAGTCCTTTTTCAACCACCAAACTGTCAATCCTTGCTTTTTGAGACTTTGTTTTAGTGGACCCTTTTTTATTGGGTTTTGGTTTAGATTTGGGTGCCATGTAACTCCACAGCAGTATTAAAAATCGCAGAATGATCTATTCCATAGTCTTTACGAAGTATTTTCTGGGGGCCGTGCTCAACAAAGGTATTCTTGATACCAATTCGTTTCAAGAGATATCCGCTCACGCTTTCATCACTTAACATTTCTATAACCGCAGAACCAAATCCTCCGTCTAAAACATGTTCTTCAACCGTAATAACTTTTTTGACCTTTGAAACATGCTCAATAATTAAATCCTTATCCAGGGGTTTCACAAAGCGTGCATTAATAATGGCAGTTTGAATTCCTTCTTTTTCGAGTTTTTCTGAAGCTTTAACTGCTTCGCACACCGATTTTCCAATAGCAATAATTAATATATCAGGGCCGTCCTTTATGAGTTTTGCTTTGCCAATTTCAAGTGGTTCAGGATTATCATCAATGCTTTTGCCTTCTGCTGTTCCTCTAGGATACCGGATGGCGACAGGTGCATCAAAATTTGTTGCAGTCACAAGCATCCTTGCAAACTCATTTTCATCTTTGGGTGCCATAATAGTCATATTGGGCATGCATCTGAGATAAGAAATATCAAAGAGGCCGTGGTGGGTTGGTCCATCTTCGCCAACAATTCCGCCTCTGTCGATAGCAAAGACTACAGGATGGGCGTCAATGCACACATCGTGAAGAATCTGGTCAAACCCGCGTTGGAGAAAGGTAGAATAAATTGCAACAACCGGCTTTAATCCTTTGGAAGCAAGCCCGGCGGAAAATGTCACCGCGTGCTGTTCAGCAATACCTACATCAAAAAAACGATCCGGATAGGCTTTAGAAAACTCAATCAGCCCGGTCCCCTCAGGCATGGCTGCAGTAACAGCTACTATTTTCTGATTGGTTTTGGCCAGTTTAATCATCTGGGAGCCAAACACCTGGGTGTAGGTCTTAACACTGCTGGGCTTTTTCTTGCTTTTGCCTGTGGCAATGGCAAACGAACCCACACCATGGAAATATACAGGATTTTTTTCAGCCGGTTCGTATCCTTTGCCTTTTTTTGTAGTAACATGCAACAGGACAGGATCTTCCGGATTTTTGATATTGGTCAGTATATCAATCAGATGGTCCAGGTTATGACCGTCAATCGGTCCGAAATAATCAAAATTGAAAGCCTCAAAGAGCATACCCGGTGTTATAAAAGTTTTAAAAGACTCCTCAGAACGTTTGGCAATGTTGTAAATATCATCTCCGATTTTGGGCAGAGATTTTAAAAACGCTCCGAACTGATTTCTCATGGTTTGGAGGTATTTAGCTGAAAAAGTACGACTTAAAAATGAAGACAAAGAGCCCACATTCGGAGAAATAGACATATCATTATCATTTAAAATAACAATGAGATTACGTTTTTTCAAATCCCCTGTCTGGTTGAGTCCTTCATATGCAAGCCCTGCTGTAAGAGACCCGTCTCCAATAACTGAAATCACATCCGAGTCGTCGTGGTTTAAATATTTTCCATAGCATACCCCCAGGCCTGCGGAAATTGAGGTGGAAGAATGCCCGACAGTGAAACCATCATATGGACTTTCTTTAATTTTTGAGAAGCCGGAAATCCCTTTGTATTGCCTTAAGGTATCAAATTTATCGTTTCTTCCGGTTAACAGCTTATGTGCATAAGACTGATGTCCCACATCCCATATCAATGTATCTTTAGGAAGATCAAAAACTTTGTGGATAGCCAATGTCAATTCGACAGCTCCCAGGCTTGAAGCCAGGTGACCGCCGTTTTTGGATACGACATCAATAATCCTGGCGCGAATTTCAGCAGCCAGAGTTTTAAGCTCTTTTCTGGAAAAATCTTTAATACTTTTGGAACTGTTTATCTGTTCAAGAAGGCTCAACTTTACTCAACCTTTATCGTTTAAAGATATTATCATTTAACGATCTCTATTAATTATATATTCAGCAATCCCCCTTAAAGGGTCTGCTTTTTCATCAAACTCACTTATGGCCTTAATTGCTTTTTGAACAAGTGATTCAGCATATTGTTTTGAAGCCTCAAGGCCAATAATTGCAGGAAACGTCATTTTATCGTTTAATTCATCAGACCCGGCAGCCTTTCCCATAATCTTTGGATCACCTTCGACATTTAATATATCATCCGCAACCTGAAATGCCAGTCCGATGTTATCTGCGTAATCAACCAGCATCTCTAATTTTGTTTTATCCCCTGCAACACTTAAAGCCCCTGCCTTAACACTAACCGTTATCATCTTCCCGGTTTTCAGGGCATGTATCTTTTTAAGATGCTCCAGAGGGGCTTTAAAACTGTCGCTATGGGCCTGCATGTCCATCATCTGCCCTTCAACCATGCCATTGGTACCGGCTGCCCTTGAAATTTGAGAAATCAGCTCAATGCGGATTTCAGGTTCAGGAAAAGTTTCAAATACATGAGCAGGGTTCGATAAAATATCAAAGGCTTGAGTAAGCAATGCATCTCCGGCAAGAATTGCTGTTGCTTCTGAAAATTTTTTATGACACGTGGGCAGACCTCTTCGTTGGTCATCATCATCCATGCCCGGAAGATCATCGTGAATCAAAGAATAGGTATGAATCATTTCAATAGCACAGCAAGCGGGAAGGGCAGGGGCAAAATCCCTGCCACAGGCCTGTGCTGAGGCAATGGCTAAAATAGGCCGAAGTCTTTTACCGCCAGCCATCAGCGAATGTTTCATTGCCATGATCAATTCACGTTTTCCATCAAAACTGTCAAACAGATGCTCCAGAGAGTGGTTAACATGTGCCTGATGTTCTTTAAGGTATGTTGAAAGATTGAAAGTCATATTTAAATGTCTTTTAGGGGTTCCTCTGAGATATTACCATCCTGATCTCTGGTCAGTACGGTGATTTTCTTTTCTATCTTATCGAGCAGATCAAGACAATACCTGGATTGTTTCATCCCAAGCTCATATTTTTTCAAGGCATCTTCAAGTGGAAGTTCACCAGACTCCATCTGCCTTACAATATCTTCAAGTTCCTTAAGTGCTGACTCAAATGTTTTTTTTCTGGCCATTTGTTTTTTCCACCCTTGCTGTTAATTCTCCTTGAGATAAAATCACCTGGATTTTATCATGCTTATTTACATCTCCTGCAGATTTAATCACCTGCCTGGAAGGCAGAATCCGCGAAATACTGTATCCTCTTTCAAGCACACTTTCGGGGTTCAGAGTGACCAGCTTTGTTTGCAGCCGTTCGAGCATGGCTTTTTTTAACTGAACTCTGGATATAAAAGAATGATTTAAAGTTTGAGTTAAAATATTCACTGTTTGCCTGAACTCATTTATTTTAGATTCAGGTTTTCTAGCATAAAGAACGTCAGTAAAATGGGATAATTTTTCTTTTTGATTCTGAATATGATGATTCATGGTATTGAAGAGTCTTTCTTGTAGATCTTCAAGCTTAAGACGAGCATCATAAATCATTCCCACAGGGGTTTTTAACCGAGTTTTAAGATTGCTTAATTCAACTTTACTTGAATTCAATTTTATCTGCATTAACGACTGCATCTGAACCTGATATTTTAAGATCATAGACTGAAGTCCTGTTTTATCAGGAAAAGCAAGCTCGGCAGCAGCAGAGGGAGTGGGGGCCCTTAAATCAGAAACAAAATCAGCTATAGTAAAGTCGGTTTCATGGCCGACACCTGATATAATGGGTATTTCAGATTCAAAAACTGCATTTGCAACATTTTCTGAGTTAAACGCTGCCAGATCTTCAAGAGACCCGCCGCCTCGTGCAATAATAATCAAATCTGCACGACTGTTTAAATTGGCATAATCAATTGCATCACAAATCTCGATGTCCGCAGATTCTCCCTGAACCTTGACCGCAAGTATTTCAAGACAGCAATTTGGGAATCGCCTTTTAGCAATCGTTACAATATCGTGTATAGCAGCACCGGTTTTAGAAGTGACAATACAGACCTTTGAAGGCAAAAAAGGTATTTGCTTTTTATGTTTCTCATCAAACATACCTTTAGATGCCAGATTATTTTTAAGCTGTTCAAAGGCAACCTGCAGAGAACCGGTGCCATCCGGTTCAAGATGTTCGAATATTAATTGATAAGATCCTCTGGGTTCGTAAAGAGAAATTCGTGCAAGGCCAAAAATTTTCATGCCGTTCTCAGGCTCAAATTTTAAATTCCGTTTCTGATTTTTAAACATAACCGCACTGATAACCGCTCCGGAATCTTTAAGTGTAAAATAAGAATGACCTGAAGCCGGTGTGGCATAATTTGATATTTCTCCGGTAACCCAGATAAACGGGAATGATTCTTCCAGAAGGGTTTTAATCTTCCGGGTTAATTTGGAAACCGTGTATATATGTCCAGTGTTATTTTCTGCCATTGTTCAACAATCAAAAGTCCAATATAAAGCAAAGTCTTTATTTATAAAACAAGCCATAAGTTTTAACAATAAAATAATTAATTATACACCTTTAGTTAATGTAGTGAAACCATCTCTTAAATACTTGAATTTCCTTAAGGTCTGATAATATATATTATGTAAACTTTTTGATTATCCTATATAAAACCATGGTTTCAGGAATATTTAACCAAATTGTAATCTTGAAATCCTGCCCTTCCGTGTTATATTACTGTTCAAATAACAAAAGTTAACATCACAACTAAGCTGGAGGAAAAAAATGGCTTCTTACTCTTTTTCACAGAGCGCTTCACTTGTTAAAACAAATACGTTTATCAGAAGCGTTTATAATTGGATGGCAATTGCCTTGGCATTGACCGGGGTAACCGCGTATTACGTATCTCATAACGAGGCTGCATTTAATCTCGTTTATGGCACCCCCGGTTTAATCTGGGGTCTCATTTTTGCGGAACTTGGCTTTGTATTCTTCCTTTCATCAAGAATACAGAAAATAAAGGCCACCACTGCGACTTTTTTGTTTACCGTCTATGCCATTTTAAATGGCGTCACGATGTCTTATATTTTTCTAAGATACACTGCCACTTCTATTACTTCGACATTTATCATCTGTGCCGCTACATTCGGGGCTTGCAGTGTTTACGGTATGATAACTAAAAAAGATCTGACCTCAATTGGCGGATTCATGATAATGGGTCTCATTGGTATAATCATCGCGTCTGTTGTAAATATTTTTATCCAGAGCTCAGCCATGCAGATGATTATCTCCTATATTGGAGTAGTTGTTTTCATGGGATTAACAGCATATGACACCCAAAAACTTAAAACAATGTCCACAACCATACCTGATAATGCAACAGGAGGCATGATCCGGAAAGGTGCCTTAATGGGTGCCCTTTCACTCTATCTTGATTTTATCAATCTTTTTATCATGCTGCTTCATATTCTTGGTGGCAGCCGAGATTAACTTTACACTTAGAACCTACATATTATAGAGAAATAAAAAAGGCGGAAGGTTTAATAACCTATCCGCCTTTTTTATTCACATTAAATCAAATTTATAAATCAACTTAAGAAATATATTTAAGTGATGCCCAAAGCTCTTTTTCAGCGATTTTAATTCAGAGGTGTTTCTCAATACTTTGACAAATTTCTGTACAGTATGACTCGACCATTTCCTGTTCCGGCCCTTCAACCATAACCCTTAGAAGCGGCTGAGTGCCCGAATATCTGATTAAAACCCGACCCTTGACTCCCAGACGGGTCTCGACACGCTTGATTGTATCTGCAACTATTCGGTTTTTATTAAAATCCGGACGATTTGAATCAACCTCAACATTCATAAGAACCTGTGGGAAAACCGTCATCACACTCGCCAGGTCAGATAATTTTTCACGTGTGGAGACCATTACCTCAAGCAATTTCAGTGCGGATAACATTCCATCACCGGTTGAATGTTCATCGAGAAATATCATGTGGCCTGAATCTTCGCCACCGATGACTGCCCCGTATTTTTTCATTTCTTCAAGAACTTTTCGATCTCCAACACCGGCCTTGATGTGTTCAATCCCAAGCCTGTCAAGGGCCTGAGTTAAACCAACGTTGCTCATGATTGTACTTACAAGTATTTGCTTTTTTAATCTATTTTGATCTTTTGCAAATTTAGCGCATATAGCAAGAATTTGATCTCCTGTGATTTGATTTCCTTTTTCATCAATAGCAATCAACCGATCTGCATCACCATCAAATGCCAGTCCGGCGTCTGCTTTTTCACCTAATACCAGGTTGGCCAAATCTTCAGTATGCTGTGATCCGCAATTATTGTTTATATTTTTTCCATCTGGTGCGTCATATATAAATACGGAATCAAATAACTCTTCATTAAATATAAGCCGTGCGATCTTTGAAGCAGCTCCATTGGAACAGTCTATAACGAGTTTAAGTTTTTTACCGTTGCTGATATCTGTAAATTTATTTAACAAAAACTGTGCATATCTTTGCAAACCATTTTCGATGGATGAAATCTTACCCACCTGCCCTACCGGTAACTTTTCAGATTCCGAGAGAATATAATTTTCAACTTTTTTCTCTTCCTCATCAGATAGCTTAATACCGCCTCTTTTAAAAATTTTAATTCCATTATCTTCGTAGGGATTATGAGATGCGGAAATAACGATACCAGCGCCAACCGTATCAATATCTGAACATAAATAAGCGACCCCCGGTGTAGGAATAACTCCCGCAAGAAGCACATCAGCACCAGTAGAAGCAATTCCTGCAGCAAGCGCAGATTCAAGCATGTCTCCTGAAATCCGTGTATCTTTTCCGATCACAACAGAGTTATACCCATTTTTTTGAATGAAAAGCCCCATAGCCCGGCCGGTTTTCAATGCAACCTCGCAGGTTATGGGATGCTGATTTGCCACCCCCCTGATTCCATCTGTTCCAAAAAGAGTTCCCATTCTTTAATCCTGTTTAGTCCTGTTCAATCATTAGCTGGTCAATTATCTCTTGTTCAATACCTTTCAACCACTGTGAGCCGGATTCTCTTTCATCATTACTCAATCTTTGAATGACCTCGATATAATTATTAACGCCATGATCGCCAGCTTTATTTTTAATGAACTTAATAAAGCGTTCACCTTCCGGAGTAATATTATTTTTTTTCAATTGCAGATCAAATACATTCTCTGCTGATTTTATACTTAAAATTGTTTTGTCATGCAAAACAATCGGTTTAGAGTCCTTGTCTCTGCCTTGTGATATCAACTCTTGTCTAGAGTAGTCCAATTTAACACTAAAATCTTTTAAACGCTTAATCCTTTCATCAATACAAACATTAAGGTTCTCTACCATACCTTCATAAAGCTGAGCAGAAAGGCTGTTTTTTTTGACAAACAGAAACCGAACATGCCGGTACCAAATTGCCAATGCTATCAAATTGGCTATGTAGTAAATATTGTTATTGTAAATATGCAGTACATTGGTATAAACGTTTGATTTTCTGGGAAAGGATGCCTCCTTGAAGCTTCCGCCCAGCAAAAGTCGATTTTTTCGAAGTTCATTTTTCCGGATAATGGACCCGGCTGCAGAAATGCATCCATACCCAATACGGACGGGTCCCACAAGACCACCCTGCCCTCCTAAAAAAATTGCCTTTAAATGCAGCATAACACCCTGATGGACATCACCCATCATGGAAGGCGTTGCCTTGTCCTGATTTGGCGTATAATTAAAATGAATAAAAGAGGAGCCAACCTCTGAGTGATCCTTGCGGCTGGTACCGCCGGCCATAAAGCAGTCACAGAAATTAATCAGGCTGCCCAGAGTCACAAAGGGAAATAAAATTGTCTGTTTCAACCCCACATTGTGGGCTGCATTGGCCTGTTCTTCCAGTATGGTTCCTTCTCTTACATGGGCTCCCGAGCCAAATGTATTATCACCCGCAAAAACAGCCCCCTTAAAAAAACCACCTTTAAGATGGGTGTTTTCTCCAAGCATTGAATTTTCAATGGTTACAGGGGTTTCATATCCAATCACCGAGTTTTTCAGAATTAATGTTTTTTCACCAAACAATTTGCAGCCGGCATGAATGGTTACATTGTCAGATGAAATTCTGTCAGGGTCAATTGTACTTGAAACATAGACAGATTCGGGATTCGGTATGTTAACACCTTTTTTAACCAGTTTTGTGACAATATTGGGTTCCATGAAAGTATAAATAATGGCGCAAAGGTTCAATTGTCAAGGTTTTTTCTTAGTTCTAACTTGACCCATAACTTAAGTTTGCCTATGATGTCAAAGGCCATCTCAACGAACATATCAATCAAGGACCTTAAAATGAATCAACTCCATTTAAATCGATTTAAATCATACCAGGCGCTGAAAAAGTATTCCAAAATATTTAATAGCGAAACTCATCATTTAAGACGTTTGATTGCTGAGGATAGCAGGCTTGAAAATTTCTCCCTTAAACTTCCCGGGTTCTTTTTTGATTTTTCAAGACAGCGTGTTAACTCAGAAACTATGAAACGCTTATTCTCTCTTGCAAATGAAACCAGGGCAAAAGAAAAATTTATAGAAATGAGTTCTGGTTCTAAAATAAACTCAACCGAAAATAGAGCAGCTCTTCACACCGCCACAAGAGAATTCACAAAGGCCTCCATTCTTACTGATAACTTAGATGTTCTTTCGCAAATCAAATCTGTTAATAAAAAAATCAATGCCTTTTCAGGCGATGTCCACGCACAAAACATCCATGCCGCCAATGGCAAGCCTTTTACAGATGCAGTCGTGATCGGTATTGGCGGGTCTTACTTAGGGTGCCAGTTTGTATACAGAGCACTTAAAACTAAAATCAAACCTAAAATTAACCTTCATTTTCTTTCCAATGTTGACATTGATAATTATGGAGAAATTATTAAGAAAATTAATCCCGAGACCTGCTTGTGGATAGTAATTTCCAAATCTTATACCACCACGGAAACTATGGCCAATTTAAATCAGGCTCTCTCATTTTTAAAACAAAACAATTTAAAGCCGGATAAGCATCTTGTTACCATTACAGCAAAAGGCAGTCCAGGAGAAACATCCTCTGATGGACGCCTTGCATCTTTCAACATGTTTGATTTTATTGGTGGAAGATATTCGGTGTCCTCTGCTGTTGGGGGGCTTCCACTAAGCCTTGCATTTGGTTATGACATTTTTGATCGTTTTTTAAGAGGTTGTCATGAGATGGACCTGCATGCGCTCAATGCGCCGGAAGAAAAAAACATCCCTTTAATTGCTGCTTTGCTCGGGATCTGGAATTCCAATTTCCTGGATTATCCTGCACAGGCCATTATTCCATATTGCAGTGCCCTTTCCAAATTAGCTCCCCATGTCCAGCAGTTGTATATGGAAAGTCTTGGAAAAGGGGTAACTTCAGAGGGTCAGAAAATTGATTATCCTTCCGGGGTCATTATTTTTGGAGAGCCCGGAACCAATGCACAGCACTCTTTTTTCCAACTTGCTCACCAGGGAACTGCTTTTCCGATTGAATTTATCGGGATAATAACACCGGTTTTTGATAAGAAACAGGTCCAATCCAAGGGAGTATATAATCATCAGGAGCTCTGGGCCAACATGATTGCACAGGCCCAGGCACTTGCCACCGGAAAAGACGATACGGACAGTGCCAGATATTTTTCAGGCAACCGCCCTTCTTCTACCATACTGATGAACGATATCAGTCCGGAAAGCATTGGCATGTTGCTTTCCTTTTATGAAGCCAGGACAGTCTATGAAGGATTCATGCTGGGGCTTAATCCATTTGACCAGTTTGGTGTGGAGCTTGGAAAAGTTCTTGCCTCAAGTATCCGCGGACACATCGCTGCAAAAAACAAAGATGTGTCCGCAACATTTGATACTCAAAGTCCGATAACGGACTTTTATCTGGAAACCTTATTCAAAGGATCTCTATAAAAATTTATAGATTGCACTTCCCCAGGTCAGGCCCGCGCCGAGTGCTGCAAACATTACCACATCGCCTGAATTTCCTGTTTTACCCTGTTCTATGGCTTCGTGCAATGCGATGGGAATACTTGCTGCAGTGGTGTTTCCATACTTTTGGATATTGTGAAATATCATATCTTCAGGCACTTTCAAAAACTGACCAAGAGCCTGGTTGATTCTCATATTGGCCTGGTGTGGTACAATTAAACCAATTTCATCTAATCCCATTCCAGCCTTTTTAAGGGATTCATTAATGACCTGGGGCAGCATCCTAACCGCTTTTTTAAATATGGTCGTTCCATCCATGACCGGATAATATCTTGGATCATCTATGGATACCCCGGCCGGAAAACGACACGGTGCAAGTCTTGAAGCGGGCAATTCCGTCATAAGCGCTTCCGCATAGTTTCCATCAGCATGGAGTGAGGAGGCAATCAAACCTACATTCTTATCACTTTCAACACCTTCAACGCAAACTGCAGCAGCGCCGTCACCAAAAATAACAGTAACGTCACGTCCTCTCGTGGTTTGATCAAGGCCAGTGGAATGGATCTCACCTCCCACAACCAGAACCTTATTAGCATGACCGGATTTGATATAGGCATCAGCCGTGGTTAGACCGTATAAAAAACCAGTGCATTGCTGACGAATATCCAGCGCCGGCGTTGAATTAAGCTCTAATTTGGCTGCAAGCAAACACCCGGAGCCTGGAAAAAAAAGATCAGGGCTCAGGGTTGCAAAGATAATAAGGTCAAGGTCCTGGGCGGTCCAACCTGCTTTATCAAGCGCTATCTTAGATGCTTCAAGCCCAAGATCTGCAGCACCACAATCTGTATCCTGTTTGATCCAGTGTCGCTGTTCAATACCGGTTCGCTGTTTGATCCACTCATCAGAGGTATCCATTATTTTTTCAAGATCTTGGTTGGTAACAACATTAGAGGGAACAAACATTCCAGTACTTTTGATGATGCTTTTCTTCATAGAGCCTTCCTTATTTAAAATTATCGTATTGATAAATACTTATTTGGTGTATATTATGCACGCCTTATAATATTAATTTTTATTTTAGGCAAGAACCTTGGCAAAAAAGTTAAAAAAGGAAATTACCTTAGACCCGTGCCAACACAGGCTTTTATACTGACAGCAGGATTACTTTTGCTTTATTTTGGCTCATGGCTTCTTGTAGAAGGCGCTGCCTCCACAGCAGTTCTGTTTGCTGTCCGTCCAGTAATCATAGGACTTACCATTGTCTCTTTTGCAACTTCCGCTCCCGAACTCCTTGTCAGTCTCGTGGCTGCAGTTAAAGGTTCAGGTGGAATCTCCATCGGAAACATTCTTGGCAGCAATGCCATTAACATCGCCCTTGTCCTTGGAATAAGTGCCATTATTAAGCCGGTAAAAATTAAAGACCAGATCATTAAAATTGAAATTCCTTATATGATCCTTATTTCGATCATTTTCTGGATTCTCTGCATTGATTCTAGAATAGGAAGGATTGACGGCGGCATACTGATTTCACTACTGTTGATTTTTTTAATTTACAGTATACTTACTGCAAAAAATAATAATGGCGAAAAAAACACTTCCGATCCTGTTGGTGCATTTACGATCTTTAAAAATATTCTATTTATAGTTACAGGTATTGTTATGCTCGCTTATGGCGCAAATTTTGTTGTAAAAGAAGCCATTGATATTGCCTCTCGCATGGGATTATCTCAAACTTTTATAGGTATTTCAGTTGTCGCACTGGGAACCAGCCTTCCTGAGCTTGCCACATCAGCTGTTGCCGCAGCTAAAGGTGAAAGCGATATTTCAGTGGGCAATGTCGTAGGCTCCAACCTGTTTAATATCTGCCTGGTTATGGGAACTGTTGGGCTTTTCAACCCTATGGAGATAGACAAAAATTTGCATCAGTTTCAGTTTCCATTCATGATGTTTATCTGCCTGCTACTTGGCGGAATTGCACATATTTATCGCGGAATCGGTAAAAAAAGCGGCTTTTGCTTTATTTTGCTGTTTTTTCTCTATATCACGTTTTCGTATTTAAAATAGTGTTGACAATTTCGTAAATTTCTGATTTTTTCCTTGCACAGTTGAATTAATCTATTATAAGGAATGTAATACGTACATTCCTTTTAACTTTAAGAGGCAAATATGGCAGATCCAAGCAGACTTCTAATCGTTGATGACAATGAAGATATTCTGTCAACATTTTATGAATTTTTTAATTCGATGGGTTACGAAGTAAAAACCGCCATCGATGGTTTTGCCGCCTTGAAATTGTTAAGAGATAAATCCAACTTTTTTGAATGCCTTATCACTGATCTGGTCATGCCGAATATTAGCGGTGTAGGATTAATCTCAATTGTTAAAAAAGAGTATCCGCACCTTAAAATAATCGCCATGACAGGCTATGGTGACCAGCCTGGTGCACTGGCATCTGAAGCGGAAGCAGATGTTGTTCTTTTTAAGCCTATAGACCTATTTAAAATTGAAAACACCGTTTCAGAGTTGATCAATCAGGAACAAGAAACAAATTAATTTAAGTTAAAATTATGAGCACACCCTTAATTGGCGTCAGTCAGTCCATATTGAAGATAAAAGAGTTGATCAACCATGTTGCCAACACATGTTTAAATGTATTGATAACTGGAGAGACCGGCGTCGGAAAAGAAGTGGTGGCTCAGAGTCTTTATACGGAATCTGCCAGGTCTTCAAAAAACTTTGTTAAAATCAACTGTGCTGCTTTGCCGGAAACACTATTAGAAAGTGAACTTTACGGGTATGAGAAAGGCGCTTTTACCGGTGCCCATAAAAAACGCCCTGGAAAATTCCAGACTGCTGACAAAGGTGTTCTTTTTCTGGATGAAATCGGAGATATGCCGTTAGCGCTGCAATCAAAAATGCTTCATGTACTTCAGAGCGGAGAATTTTCCCCGCTTGGGTCTGACCAGGAGTTCAAAACTGATGTCTGGGTAATTGCTGCCACAAACCACAATCTGGAAGAAAGCATTGCTCAAAAGACATTCAGAGAAGACTTGTTTTACCGCCTTAACATTATAAAAATTGATATTCCGCCTTTAAGGGAAAGAAGAGAGGACATTCCCTCTTTAATCGAATACTATTATCGTCTTTATAATTCTGAATACCCGGACAATCATGGTTCCAAACCCACTCCGGAAATTCTTGAAAGACTTTGCAGTTATCCCTGGCCGGGTAATGTAAGACAACTTCAAAACTGTATTAAAAAGCAAATGGTTCTCAATTCATGGGAAAAAATTTTTGATGAACTTCCCAGTGAGCATTCTGACACACAGCTTGTACCCCAGTTTGAAACGCCTTCCAACAATTCTCTGCCCCGTGAAGCAACCGATTTTCCAATTGACCGCTCATCAATCATCTCTGAATTTGTAGGGCTCTCCACCAGTTCAGAAAAATTATTTGAAGATATTTCTCTGAAAAAAATCAAAAAACTGGCATCAGACAGGGTTGAGAAAGAAGTCATTACCTTTGTCCTGGATAAAGTCGGCTGGAACAGATCCCGTGCTGCAAAAATTCTAAAAATCAGCTATAAAACTCTTCTTTATAAAATGAATGAATTTGAAGTATCCCCTCCAGTGAAATAGTTTCGCAACACGTGCTTTTATACTTTACTTAATCTGATTTATTTAATATTGAATATTCACATACAGTGTTTTAAAAGCGCACCCACTCTTATTTGAATTTGTTGGTCTCAAGCGGTTTTTATCAGATATATTTATCTAAACATCTGATAATTATACAATTGATATTAAAGAACTCTATAAGATTAAAGGCTTTTAAAAAATAATTAAACTTTTAAAGGAGGAAGGCATGCGTAGAATTACTTGTTTAGTTGTAATGGCAATGGTCTTTGCCATGATTTTTTCCCCATCAGCATTCAGTGCAAGAAAAACTGTTATTAAAATCGGTATTAATGCGCCTTTGACTGGAGACAATCCTAAGGTTGGAGAAAGCTCAAAACATGCAGCACTGCTCTGGCTTGAAGACATCGAAAAAGCAGGTGGGCTTGAAGTCGGTGGAAAAAAATACGAAGTTGAACTTGTTATTGAAGACAACGAATACAAAGCGGAATCTGCAGTTAAAGCCAACACCAAGATGATTACTCAGGATGATGTTCTTCTTATTGTAGGCCCCCAGTCCTCTTCACAGGCTGTTCCTGCCGGTGAAGTTGCCAACAAATATAAAACCACTATGATCAGCCCCTGGTCAACCAACCCCAATACAACCATGGACAGACCATATGTTTTCCGCGGATGTTTCCTTGATCCTTTTCAAGGTCCTGTTGTTGCCAACTTTATAACAGATGAATTTGGTTTTAAAAAAGCAGCGGTTCTCTATGATGTAGCTGCCGATTATCCCAAAGGGCTTGCAGAAGTATTTAAGGGTGCATGGGAAAAGAAACATGGTGCAGGATCTATTACAGCATTTGAAAGTTTTACAACTAAGGATACTGATTTTTCATCTCAGTTGACTAAAATTGTCAAATCAGGTGCGGATGTTCTTTTTGTACCCCAATACTATAGTGAAGTACCTTTAATCGTAAATCAGGCAAAAGATTTAGGTTGGAAGGGACCCATTGTCGGTTCTGATTCCTGGGGGAGCGGTCCGACATTTGAACTCTGTGGCGAAGCATGCAAAGGACTTTTCTTCTCAACACATTATGCTGCTGCTGGTGCCAAAGGTGCAACAAAAGCATTTATTGACAGATACACATCATCTTTTGGATACACACCGAATGATGTAGGTGCTTTAACGTGGGATGCACTTCAACTTGCACAAAAAGCGATTCAGAATGCAGGAAAAATATCCGGTCGTATAGGCAAAGACAGAACTGCCGTTAGAGATGCTCTCGCTAAAATTAAAAACTTTGCCGGCATTACCGGGAACATGACTTTTACTGAAGAAGGCGATCCAATTAAATGTGCCGTCATTGTAAAATTTAATGACAAAGGTGAGACTGAGTTTTTTAAATCCAGTTGTCCTTAATTTTATGCAATAATTACAACCTAACAATCTGATGGCTGCCGTGCGAAAGCATTGCAGCCATCTTTTGATCAATTACACAGGAGTTGGTGAATGGAAGCTTTGACGGATCTTGTTCAATATATTCTTCAAAACCTGATCAATGCACTCCAAAGAGGAAGCTTTTACGCGGTTATATCGATTGGATATTCAATGGTTTACGGCGTTCTCATGCTTTTTAACTTTGCCCATGGTGATATTTTCATGGTGGGGACTTATATCGGCTTTGGAATTGCAACACTTTTTCTTGCATTATTTGCAGGATTTCTCCCTGGTCCTCTTATTTTTGTTGCAACCGTTGTGGTTACAATGTTTCTTGCATCCTGGATCGGGGTATTTGTTGAAGTTGCAGGATACAGGCCTTTAAGATCAGCGCCAAGGGCATCTGCCGCAATAACTGGCCTGATGATCGGTATTATTTTTGAAACAGGTATACTGATCATGTTAGGTGCCACTCGTTTGAATTTTCCGAAGTTGATGGAACCCATTTCTTACAACATATGGGGAATTTATTTTACGAATATAAAAGTGATGATCATCATTATCTCCTTACTTTTGATGATAGCGCTTCATACCTTTATCCAGAAAACAAAATGGGGAATGGCCATGCGGGCTATGTCATTTGACTTTCTTGCTGTCCCGCTGATGGGTGTTTCCATTAACATAATTGCACCTTTAACCTTTGCCATTGGAGCTGGTTTAGCATCAGTTGCAGGTATACTTTATGGTCAGGCCTACCCCATTTTAGATCCATATATGGGAGTAATCTTAGGCTGGAAAGCTTTTGTCGCTGCTATTTTAGGTGGTCGTGGCTCAATAAAGGGTGCAGCACTCGCAGGATATCTGCTAGGATTCATTGAAATCTTTGTTGCTACAGTCTTTCCTTCAACATTAAGAGATTTAATTGCCTATTCCATTATTCTTTTGATCCTGACTTACAGGCCCAGAGGCTTTTTTGGAATGGAACACAGTACAAAACTAAGGCTGTAATTTTTTGACTTCAATTGAAACAGGAAAGATACATGGAATTTGTAAGAAAATTTAAAAATTCGTTTTCCAATGTGCCGATGCTTGGATGGTTTTTGGGAATCCTTTGTGCGGTATTAATCGAATATTACTTTGGTTACGATTATATCTCCTATTACCTGGGGCTTCCCAAAATACCCGTTCTTTTCGGTGCTTTAATCGTTTTAAAAAACCCGATTATGATACCAGGTGTTATTGGCTATGACCTAATTGTATATGTTATTCCTATACTTTTGGTTGCTAAAGTCAGCACTTTTTTTACCAACCCATTGGCCGCTGCAATGGAAAAAATGCCATTATGGCTGTCAGCCTTAATCCACCTTATTCTTTTTTATGGTATTCTTCATTTATGGGCAGGCATCAATGATTATCGTGTGATGGTCGTAAAACTAACTTTAATTTCAATTATTTTAACAGTGAGTATTAATGTTATTAATGGATATCAAGGTGAGTTTTCCTGTTCTCATCCCGGGTTTATGGCAATTGGAGCATATGTCTCCTCCATTTTAACTTTACTCTTTTTTGTAAATGATAAAACATTTGGTGAACCAATTTTATCTGCGAGTTTAGGCCCTTGGCTATTCCCGATTGCTCTTCTCGCGGGTGGATTAGCAGCTTCATTAGGCTCTCTCTTAGTTGCAATTCCCTCATTTAGAACCAGAGGGGATTATCTTGCTATTATTTCTCTTGCATTTATGTTCATCGTAAAAAGTGCTGTTGAAAATATACAATTCATCGGTGGTGCCAGGGGAATGGGAGGGCAGCCAGACTATGCCCCGCTTCCCATTATCTTTATCTGGACCATGCTTTGCATCTGGATTATTCATAATTTTGTTACCTCCATCATGGGAAAAGCCCTGAATGCGGTTCGCGATGATGAGGCGGCGTCTGAATCCATGACGGTTAAAACCCGGAAAACTAAAATGACGGCATTCATGTTCGGTGCATTCTGGGCCGGTATTGCCGGAGGACTGTTTGCCCATGTCCTGGCCTATATAAACCCGGGTATGTTCAGCATAAACCGCCTGGCAGAGATCCTTGCCATGGTATATTTTGGCGGGCTCAACTCTATCATTGGATCTATTGTCGGTGCGGTCAGTATTAATGTTTTAGGAGAAGCTTTAAGGCCACTTGAACTCTTTAAATGGATCATCATTCCTCTTATTTTGATTTTCGTGATGATTTTCCGTCCTTATGGTTTGATTTCTTTTAAGGAAATCAATGCCAAAAGGTTGTTGAGAGCAAAACATAAAAGAGAACAAGGAGCCTGATCATGTCTGCATTACTTAAAGTAGAAAAGATGACCCATTATTTTGGCGGCCTGCGTGCAGTTCACAATTACAGCCTCAATATTGAACCTCAGCAGATAACCGGTCTCATTGGCCCCAATGGAGCCGGCAAAACAACTATTTTTAATTTAATTACCGGGGTTTATACGCCTACTGAAGGGACTATTCTGCTTGAAGGCAATAATATAAAAGGTCTTGAAACCAATGAAATAGCAGCCAAAGGCCTTGGCAGAACTTTTCAGAACCTGGCTTTGTGGCGGCATATGAATGTATTGGACCATATTAAGATGGCCCATTATTCCCAATTATCCTATGGCTTGATAGGTGCGTTTTTTAACACACCTAAATGCCAAAACCAGGAAAGGCAGATAGAAGAAAATTCGCAGCGCCTGCTTGAACTTTTTGATATTGGCCAGCATGCCGATCAAATGGTAACGAACCTGCCTTATGGTGCACAGCGAAGGGTAGAAATGGCCCGGGCAATGGCTACAAACCCAAAGATACTTTTTCTGGACGAACCCACAGCAGGCATGACCCCGGATGAACTGGTTCAAATGATTAAGATTATCCGGCAGGTTCATGAAGAGTTCAAAGTCGCCATTTTTTTGATCGAACACCGTATGAAATTTGTTATGGAATTGTGCCAGCACATCCAAACGCTTGTTTTTGGAGAAATAATTGCACAAGGCCCACCCGAAGAAATTCAAAATAACCCGGAGGTTATTGAAGCTTATCTCGGCAAGGAGGATCTCACCTGATGCAGCTTACGATTAAAGATTTACATGTCTCCTATGGGAATATAAAAGCGCTTCACGGAATCAGCTTTTCCATCGAAGCCGGTGAAATTGTAACCATTATCGGTGCCAATGGTGCAGGCAAAAGCACAACACTTCGCGCTATTTCCAGAATGGTGCCGGCACAATCCGGTTCAGTTTTGGAATTTGAAGGTGAAGATATATTAAAATATTCTACTGACAAGGTAGTTTCAAAACTCGGCATATCACATGTACCGGAAGGCAGACGCATATTCGGCAACCTGTCTGTAACTGAAAACCTGATCCTGGCCTGCTTTGCCAGAAAAGACTCAGACCAGATCGCAATAGATAAAAAATGGGTTTTTGATCTATTTCCCAGGCTTGAAGAAAGAAAAGACCAGCTTGCTGGAACCCTTTCCGGTGGAGAACAGCAGATGCTCGCAGTTGGCCGAGGCTATATGAGCGGACGAAAAATTATGCTGCTTGACGAACCATCAATGGGGCTGGCACCTCTGCTTATGTTGGAAATGTTTGATGCATTAAAAGAGATTAATAAATCAGGTACCACTATACTATTAGTGGAACAGAATGCCAGGCTGGCTTTGAAATTTGCACAAAGAGGTTATGTTATTGAAAATGGAAGCCTTGTCCTTGAAGGCATCGCAGATGATCTGCTCAACAACCCTGATGTTAAAAAAGCCTATCTGGGAGCCTGATACATAAAAATCCATTTACCCGTGAATAGGGATTCCTGAAGCTTTCAGGCAAACCTCACCCATAATTTCTGCCAATGTTGGATGGGCATGTATGGTATGGGATATATCCTCTATCGTCAATTTATTCTGAATGGCTTGAGCTGCCTGGGCAATCAAATCTGTTGCATGGGCACCAATAATATGGGTACCAAGCAGTTGACCTGATGCTTCATCAAAAATAATTTTTGCCATTCCAGCTATTTCACCAATGGCATGGGCTTTTCCCAGGTTTCTGAAATTTACGGCCACCGATTTAAAACTCAGGCCTTTTTCTGCTGCCTGTGATTCGCTCAGGCCGACCACGCCGATTTCCGGATTGGTAAAGATCGCTCCCGGTATAACATTATATTCCATCTTTGCAGCTTGCCCCATCGCATTTTGAGCAGCAATCATACCTTCATGTGATGCCACATGGGCCAGCATCACTTTTTCCGGACCCAGAATATCACCAATCGCATATACCCCCTCTACGGAGGTTTGCATTTTTTCATCCGCCTCGATCCACCCTCCCCTGCTTAAAGGGACACCAATGCTTTCAAATCCTAAATCTTTTGATACAGCCGTACGACCAATGCAGACAGACATTTTTTGGGTTTCGATGGATGTCTGTTTTAATGGTTTCGGTTTTGGATTATCTGTAAAAGGACTGGGTTCCAATTGTATGGTAACAGCCATTCCATCTGTTGATGAAGATTTAACAACTGCATCTAAGATTATTTTAATTTTTTGCTTTTTCATTTCCCTGAGCAGCATTTTTGAGATCTCCTGATCAACAAAAGGCATGGGAAGTAAGCGGGACATGGCTTCCACAATAGTAACTTTTGTACCGAACGCAGAAAAAATACATGCAAATTCGCATCCAATGACGCCCCCCCCGACAATAACCATTGAATCCGGTATGGCGGTAATGCTTAAAAGATCATTGGAAGATAAAATTGTATGGTGGTCAAAAGGAAAATCAGCCACATTCATAGGAACTGTTCCTGTAGCCACTACAAGTCGATCATATTCAAAAATATCCTCTGCACCGTCCTGTAATAAAACTTTCACCTTATTACCTGTGGTTATGGTAGCCTGTCCTGTCACAATATTGATTCCCAGACCTTTTAACAGCGCAGAAATCCCTTTTTGCTGGCCGGTAATAATTTTATCTTTTTTTCCGTGCAGAGCATTCATATCCATGCTTAAGGTCCCGTTAAATTGAATTCCAAACTGGTCTGCCTTTAGAAATTTAGCATAGTGATCAGCTGAATTTTTCATGATTTTTGAAGGAATACATCCCCAGTTCAGACAAGTGCCTCCTAAATTATCTTTTTCAATGAGCGTGACATCTCCACCCAGCAATGCTGCACGAAGCGCACAAACGTAACCACCAGGGCCGCCGCCAATGACTATAATTTTTGTGGGCATAATTCCTCCAATCCTGTAAGCACTTTAAACGAATTTAATGTAACTTGAAGTGAAAACCATAATTTTTAGAACTTAAATTGATTATTACACAAATTTTCTTAATTTTATTTGACAATACCATTGCTGTGGGTTATTTTTCAACTATATTTAATTCACTCTATAATTTCAATTTATTTTGGTTCAAAATCTCTAATTTTACATGCAGACCGCAATACTTAATCGAAGAGGACACTATGAAAATTGATGACACCAATATTGATATCATCAGGGAGTTAAAGCAAGGGAAAAAATCATTTAAAAAAATTGCTGATAAATTAGACATAACTGAAAATACGGTACGATCCAGAGTCAATAAACTGCAGGAAGAAGGGATACTTGAAATCTGCGGTCTGGTTGAACCGTCTATGCTGCCCGGACACAGGGTTGTTATTATCGGCATTAAACTTTCTGAAATGAATCTGGTTGAAAAAGGTGAAGAGATCAGCAAACTCAAGGGTGTTATCTCCGTTAGTGTTGTTACAGGGAGATATGATCTGATTGTTCTGGTTCTGTTCAAAAAAGGTTTTGGGCTATTGGAGTTTTACACAGAAGAAATTTCACAGGTTCAGGGTGTTCGTTCTGTAGAAACTTTTGTTGTTTATAAATCTTATAATTTGAAGGTTCCCTATATTTTTTAACATATAAGCATATATAAGGAGCACGCCATGGCGAACAGGTTAGATATCACACCAATGCATTTCTGGCATATTGCAAAAAGAGCCAACATGGCTGATTTTGCAGGCTTTAACATGCCGCTCTGGTATGATACCGGTGTAAAAGGAGAGCACCTTGCAGTGCTTCGATCAGCCGGTCTGTTTGACACCAGTCATATGGCCTGTATTAGAGTTAAAGGCACAGATGCCTCTAAACTGCTTAATTATTGTTTTACCCGGGATCTTGACTTTCTCCAACCGTGGCGATGCACCTATGGTGCGTTTTTAGATAAAAAAGGCTTTTGTATAGACGATGCCGTTATCTACCGGTTTGATCTGACCAACTTTATGGTATGTGTGAACGCAGGTATGGGCCCGACGATTTCAAATCATCTGGAGGAAAATAAAAACAGGCTTAATGCAGAAATTACAGATTTGAGCGGCAAAACAGCAAAAATAGATATCCAGGGCCCAAATTCAGCTAAAATTCTTTATTCAATACTTAACAATGCGGATACTATTTTTAAAGAATTTCCCTATTTTTCATTTAAAGGCGACTTTGATTCAAATGAAAATGAATTTGAAAGCGTTACCTTGAAAAACAACACCCCAATTCTCTTATCAAGATCCGGGTATACAGGCGAATTTGGTTTTGAAATATTTTTAGAACCTTCCAAAGCATTGCATTTATGGGAAGATATTTTTGAAGTGGGAAACAGTTTTGGGATCACAGCATGCGGCCTTGGGTCCAGGGACTCACTCAGGACCGGGGCCGGTCTTCCTTTATCACATCAGGATATTGGTAAATTTGTATTTAAAAACCATCCCTGGGAGTTTGCCCTGCCCTATAACAAAGAGAAAACCGGATTTACCAAGTCATTTATTGGTAGACAGGCCTTAATGGAAGGCAAAAACAGCAGTTTTACGCTTTTATTTATTGGAGATTCATTGCGTAAAATACATCCGGGCGATTCAAGCCGTGTACTGGACCGGTCTGGTAAAGATATTGGATGGGTATTAAGTTGCGCAACTGACATGGCAATTGATTATCTTGATGATAAAATTGTCAGTATCAATTCCCCAGGCCTGCCGGATAATTTTAAAATTAAAGGACTCAGTTGCGGTTTTATTCAGGCCAATGAGAAACTTAAACCAGGGACTGTTATCACCCTAAAAGAAAAAAAAAGGGAAATCAAAGCCAGGATTGTTAAAACCATCCGCCCTGATTTAACAGCAAGAAAAAAATTAAATTATTTTATTTAACACTATAATACTGGAGGATTGTATGAAAGAGCTAAACGACCTTAACCTGCCGGAAGATGTCAGATATACCGAAGACCATGAATGGACAAAAGCATCTGGAGATCACGTTATCGTCGGTATTAGTGATTATGCTCAGGACCAACTAGGAGAGATTGTTTTTGTTGAGCTGCCTGAGGTTGGAGATAGTTTTTCACAAGGGGATGAATTCGGAAGTGTTGAATCTGTTAAGGCCGTTTCTGAAATTTATCTTCCGATTTCGGGAGAAATCGCCGAGATTAATGAGTCTCTTGAAGATGCCCCTGAACTGGTAAATGAGTCATGTTACGAAAAAGGATGGCTTGTCAAAATTAAACCATCTGATGCATCTCAGATGGACAATCTCATGGATAAAACAGCATACTTGGATATGCTGAAAGGATAAAAGCCATGCGTTATCTTCCTCACACCAAAGAAGACATTCAGAGTATGCTTGAGGTAACCGGTCACAAAACACTGGAAAACCTTTTTGACAGCATACCACAGGATTTAAAAAGCAAAAACGGGATAAATATCCCTGAGGCCATTTCAGAATGGGACCTGAACGCCCACATGGAACACCTTGCATCTGATAATATTGCCTGCAGAGACTACAAATGTTTCATCGGTGCTGGAAGCTATGACCATTATATCCCCGCTATTGTCCCCTATCTGATTTCGCGTTCAGAATTCATGACTGCGTATACCCCTTACCAGCCGGAAATAAGCCAGGGTACGCTTCAGGGGATTTATGAATTTCAAACCATGGTCACTCATTTACTTGGAATGGACATTGCAACTGCCTCACATTACGATGGAGGTACTGCACTGGCTGAAGCTGCTTTAATTTCCTTAAGAACCCATAAAACAGCAAATACAGTAGCGGTTTCTCGTCTTACCCATCCCAGCCACAGGCAAATCGTTGATACCTATCTCCGACCAACACAGTTCAAGGTTATTGAAATCCCCTGTACCGAAGATGGGATAACAGATCTCAAGGCTCTTGAAGCGATGGAAGACCTGGCAGGAATCTGCGTTCAATCGCCTAACTTTCTGGGCAATATTGAAGATCTTGAAAAGGTCAGGCAAATTGCCACTGATAAAAAAGCCATGATGGTGGCTTCGTTCACTGAAGCAATGGCCTATGGGCTTTTAAAAAATCCCGGCAGCCTCGGTGCTGACATTGTTGCAGGAGAAGGGCAAAGTCTTGGAATTTCTAAAAGCTTTGGAGGGCCAGGTCTGGGGCTTCTGGCCGGTACAAAAAAACAGATGAGAAATCTCCCCGGCCGTCTTATCGGTAAAACAACCGATGTAAAAGGCCGGCCTGGATATGTACTGACCCTTGCCACAAGAGAGCAGCATATCCGTCGGGAAAAAGCGTCTTCAAATATCTGTTCCAATAATGGGCTGTGTGCCATGACTGCAGGTATCTATATGGCCACTGTGGGTAAAATCGGCATGCGAAAAATTGCCCAGCTCAACCACAACAAAGCCATATATCTTAAAAAAACTCTTATTGAATCAGGCCTTACGCCCGCTTTTGATGTTCCGTTTTTCAATGAATTTGTAATGAAAGTTCCTGAAGGGTTTGATCAGATGCGTAGGAACCTTATAGAGGAGCAATGTATATTTGCCGGCTTGGATCTTGAACCTTATTATCCCGAATTAAAAGGCCATTATCTGTTTTGCGCAACGGAAACAGTTTCAAAAGAAGATATAGATTATCTGGCAAAGGAGGTGCAGTCATGACACAGAAACCTGGAACAGGCGGCTTAAAGTTTAATGAGCCCCAATTGTGGGATAAAAGTCGGAAAGGCAGATGTGCCGTATCCCTCCCAAAAGAGGATGTAGAAGAATCCCTTTTGGATGACAGCCTTGTTGGAGACGCACCTGATCTTCCTCAGCTTTCTGAACTGGATGTTGTCCGACACTATACCCGACTTTCTCAATGGAACTTTGGTGTTGATTCAGGCATGTATCCTCTTGGATCGTGTACTATGAAATACAACCCGAAAATCAATGAAGTGCAGGCATCACGCCAGGGATTTGCAGCTGCTCACCCTTTTTCAGGGGATGAGGCTTCTCAGGGTGCGTTAAAGTTAATGTATTCTTTGGAACAATTCCTTGCAGAGATCACAGGATTTGAGGCAGTAAGTGTTCAGCCTGCTGCCGGTGCACATGGTGAGCTTACTGGTATGCTCATGATTCACAAATACCATGAAAAGAAAGGAAAACAGCGTTCCAAAATTATCATTCCGGATACTGCACATGGCACCAACCCTGCCAGCGCAAGCCTTTGCGGGTATGACTCAATCAACGTCAAATCCGGTCCAAATGGAATTTTGGAACCTGAGGCTGTAAAAGCTGTCATGGATGAAGACACCGCAGGCATCATGTTGACCAATCCAAATACCCTTGGACTATTTGAGAACCACATGAAAGAAATTGCCGATATCGTCCATGCAAAAGGCGGTCTGGTGTATGGTGACGGAGCTAACATGAATGCGATCATGGGTGTTGTAAAACCGGGCGAAATTGGCATAGATGTGCTTCATCTCAACCTGCATAAAACGTTTTCAACTCCCCATGGTGGTGGTGGACCAGGAGCAGGCCCGGTAGCAGTGAATAAAATTCTGGAACCTTTTCTTCCTGTACCAAGGATTGTAAAGGAAGAAAATATTTTTAAGTTTGTTTCAACCCAACCGGATACCATTGGGCGCATGCACACATTTTATGGCCACTTTGGCGTACTGGTGCGTGCGTATTCCTATATCTTATCCTTAGGTGCCCAAGGGCTTAGCAATGCAAGTAAACTGGCTGTACTGAATGCCAATTACATTAAAGAAAAACTTAAGGGAACCTTGCATCTCCCATATGATCTGCCCTGCATGCACGAATGTGTCTTCAATGATAAAATTCAGAAAGAGCAATATCATATCACCACCATGGATATGGCCAAAAGACTCTTAGATTATGGTTTTCATCCGCCCACTGTATATTTTCCTCTTGTTGTGGATGGTGCATTTATGGTAGAGCCGACAGAAACTGAGTCCAAAGAAGGAATTGACCAGTTCATTGATGCGGTCAAAGCGATTGCAAAAGAGGCAGAAACCGACCCTGAAAAACTAAAAACTGCCCCACATATCACCAAGGTTACCCGCCTGGATGAAGTGGCTGCAGCAAGGAAACCATGTCTCAAAGGATAGCTGCAAACAGGCCCAAAGAGAAAAAACCAGATAGGAAAAAACGCCAGGCTGTTTTTAAAGATCTGGGTCTTATTGAATACAGCCTGGCACTTGACATTCAGATGGAAACTCTTCAATCAAGGGTAAAAGAGTTTGAACTACCGGACTGCATATATCTTCTTGAACACCCACCTGTGTTTACGCTGGGTAAAAACGGAGGGGGAGAAAATTTGATTGTTTCAGATGATTTTCTTGCTTCAAAAAAAATTAATGTCATACCAGCCCGCCGGGGAGGGAATATCACCTTTCATGGGCCAGGTCAGCTTGTCATGTACCCTATTGTAAATTTAAAAAAGAACAGGATTCGCCTGAATGACTTTGTATATGGCCTTGAAGAAATTATGAAAAAAACCGCTCGAGATTTTGGAATTCAGACTGAGCGAAGTCCTAAAAATCACGGGATCTGGGTGGGCAGCCAAAAAATCGGAAGTATTGGCCTTGGGATTAAAAAAGATATTTCTTATCACGGAATTGCCTTAAATATTGACATGGACCTTACCCCTTTTTCATGGGTAAATCCATGTGGTCTTACCGGTGTTTGTATGACCTCAATTCAAAATGAGCTCGAAAAACAGCAAAGTGGTTTAAAAAAAACTGCTGAACATATTCCTTTTGAAAATCTTTTCATCATAGAAAAAGCTAAGAACTATTTTAAGAAACATTTTTGTTCAATTTTTAACTTTAAGGAAATGAAATAAAACACCGATCCTGTATCTCATGCTTAATACTAAATCAGTATGTACTGCACTGGAGCTAAATTATGAAAATCAAAGCAAAACCAAAATGGCTAAAAAAACCCCTGCCTAAGGGTGCTGGTTATCAACAGGTACGGGACCTGCTTTCTAAATCCGAACTCCACACAGTCTGCCAGGAAGCCAATTGTCCCAACATGTTTGAATGTTTTTCCAAAAATACCTCTGCTTTTATGATTCTTGGATCTTACTGCACAAGGAACTGTCGTTTTTGCAATGTTGCACATGGCACGCCTAATGAGGTTGATAAAGATGAGCCGGCAAGAATGGCAAAAGCAGCTAAAAAACTTAATCTTAAATATGTTGTGGTCACTTCCGTTACCCGGGATGATTTAAAAGATGGGGGTGCCTCCCACTTTGCACAGGCCATTGATGAGTTAAAAAATAATGAGCCCTACCCTGTTATTGAAGTTTTAATCCCTGATTTTAAAGGTGACACTGATTCATTGAAAAAAGTGATATCCGCCAAACCCGATGTACTGAACCACAATATAGAAACGGTTCGGGCTCTGTACCCCATTGTCCGCCCTGAAGCTGATTTCAAGCGGTCCATGAATCTGTTAAAAAATGCAAAAGCAATGGATTCCAGCATATTGGTTAAATCCGGTATTATGGTCGGTTTGGGGGAGACCCTTGATCAACTGGAAAGAACATTTGAACTTTTGTTGGAACATGATTGCGATATTTTAACCATTGGACAATATTTGCAGCCTACAAAATCACATCTCCCGGTAAAAAAATTTTATTCGCCGGAAAGTTTTCTACAACTTGAAATCATCGCCAAAAAAATAGGATTTAAAAAGGTAGCTGCCGGACCTTTTGTGAGAAGTTCTTATCAAGCAAAGGAACTCTTCGATACATAGAATCAAAATTTTATTTTTGAGATAGGTTTTATGAAATTTTATTTTTAAAGCTACCGGCCGTACTGATTTCTATAAAAGATGCTCCATGTTTTGAACCAAAATTTCCTGCAAGCACAATAATAAGGTCATCTTCTGTAAAATTTTTATCATCAATCAATCTTATAATTGCGTTCTTAATTGGCTCGATTGAGGAAGTTTCCATTTCAAGATAATCGGCAATCACACCAAATGATAGTGAAAGCTGGCGCATAACCCTTCTATCGTAAACTTGCGCATAGATTGGGCTGTCGCCCCTGTAGGCTGCCAAAGCACGAATTGCTTCCCCGGTTAAAGAGTCTGCCACAATACCTTTGGTTTTCAGACGAAGACCTGCTTTAACTGCTGCTTTTGCAAGGTATGCTGTCACCTTGTTTTCGATGGTGTAAGGCACATCGGTAAAGCTGCTTTTTTTATTTTCCACTTCCTGGGCGATTTTGGCCATTGTCCGGACAGCGACCTCGGGGTATTTACCATTAGCCGTCTCACCAGACAGCATGAGCGCGTCTACATGATCCAGGCATGCATTGGCAACATCAGAAACCTCTGCCCTTGTGGGTCTCGGAGAATCTATCATGGAATGCAGCATCTGGGTAGCCACGATTACAGGCCGTCTTTTTTCTATACAGGTCTGTACCATATGCTTTTGAATCAGTGGAATCTGCTCAGTTGGAATTTCTACGGCCAGATCCCCCCTGGCAATCATAACCCCATAAGCATAATCCAGTATTTCATAAAGGTTTTCAACTCCTTGTGCATTCTCAATTTTAGCGATGATTTTAATTGAAGAGTTTTTTTCATCCAGAATTTTCTGAACAGCAAGAACATCATTTTTGTTCCGGACAAATGAGTGTGCAATAAAATCCAGATCTTTGTCTGCTGCAAATCGTATGAAATTTTTGTCCTTTTCACTCAAGGCGGGAAGTTTGACATGTACAGAAGGGATATTGATACTTTTCCTGGCGTTTATTACCCCGTCATTTTCCACATAGCAGGTCAAATACTCATCATCCTTTTCCATTACCGCCAGAGCAATGTATCCGTCATCAATCAATATTGAAGAGCCAACAGGAACGTCTTTGACAAAATGCTCGTAGGATACGCAGATCACATCGTCTCTGGATATCTCCTGAGGAGCACCTTTTATTCGAAGAGTGTCCCCATATTTGACTTTCAAAGGGCTCTCATTATCACAGGTCCTGATCTCCGGGCCTTTGGTATCTAGAAGAATGCCGATTTTATCAGACACTTTCCGTGTATTCTCAATTATTTCCAGGGCATCTTCATGGGTCATATGGGCAGTATTCAGGCGAACAACATTCATGCCGGCCCAGTAAAGTCCTTTAATAAAATCCGGGGAACAGTTCAAATTAGATATGGTGGCGACGATTTTGGTGTTCCTGCGTATCATAAACAAACCCTCCTTTGCTGCAAAGATGGATGATAAAATTTTCTATCTGTGTCTTTGCATCAATTGCAGAAGACTTTAGCCTGAAATCAAGGTCACTCAGAAAAATAAGGGCCTGATTCAGTTGGGATAATGAAAAATTTTCAGATTTAAGAAATACTTGATAAACAGGATAAGGATTTTTAGGATTGGGCGCAAGCAAAAGATCGATGGCCGGTTGCTTTTTCTTTTTTGCTTTTTCGTCAATTTCAAATTGTTCTGCTGCCTTGAGCTCTTCTTTGATTGCCATATCATGTTCAACAATTTTGGGAATAACGCCCTGCTTAAACGTGTTGAACCCCATTTTTTTAAATCCTGAAAGGGGCCTGCCCTTGCCTGCATGCTCAACAAAACATTTTACCAGCAGTAATTTTCTGATCTGATTTTCCATTGATTTTAAAATTTGAAGTGGATGAAATCCATCTTTGAACAATGAATTGAAATAAAAAAGGCTGGCTGCTGTGTCTTTATCCATCATAGAGTTCGTTAATTGGAAAATAGGGTCTTTTTTATCCCTGACTATGACTTTATTGACGTCATCAATGGAGATTTCTTTGTTGTTTCCGCTGTAAGCAACAAGTTTACCTAAGTTCTGTGAAAAAAGCTCCAGGTTAAATCCGGTAAGCTTTACCAAACGGTTGAATGCATTGGGAGGCAGCGTTTTTTTAGATTCTTTCAAAATGCTGACTGCCAGATTCTTTAAAGCCAGGTTCTGTTCTTCCAGATCAACTCTCCGCGCTCCCTGTGCCACAGAACAATCAACGACCAACGCTTCTTTCTCTATGGTTTTATAGATTTTTTTACGTTTATCAACACTTGCACAGGTTAAAATAAGATAGTGATCTTCAGGAATACCGCCTGTTATAAAATTGGATAACAAATCATGATCAGATGCAGAATAATTGATTTCGCCAGCTATATTTCCTGCTTGAAATAAGGGAATTTTCTTTACTGCTACGATCTTTTTTTTTACCAGAAATGAAAACGTGGAGATCTCTTCTATGATATCTCCCATACGGACGCTGCCGCCCTCCAGTGTTTCAACTGCGAATTGGCCCTGATTGTCTCCGGATATAAATGCGCTGACTTTTTCAAAAATTTCTTTAACTAAAAAAGATTCTCCAAATATTAAATAAATTTGAGGTACGGCATCAGATGAATTCTTTTTCCGCCATCCGTCAAATGCATTGTATTTTAGAGTGGTCATGGTTTTTCAAGAACCAGATGATCTATTTTTTAATTTAATAATAAGGATAAAGGCAGTTATTGATACAACCAGGCCAATGCCCTGGCTCATGGAGATAAACTCAAACAGAAAATCGCCCCGATGATCACCCCTGAAAAATTCAATAACAAACCGGAACAGGGAATACAGCATGATATAGCACAAAAATACCTGGCCATTAAACTTCTTTTTCTTAAGCAAAAACAGCAGGATAAAAAACAGGAGCATGTTTGAAATCACCATGTAAATCTGTGTGGGGTGAAGATGTACCCCTATCGGGGCAAGGGTTTTGGGATGATTAAACTGGATAGCAAACGGCAGGTCACAGGTTTTACCATAGCAGCAGCCTGCAAAAAAACACCCGACCCTTCCCAATGAATGTCCAAGGGCTACTCCGGGCGATAGCAGATCAGATATTTTCCAAAGGTCAAGACCTTTATAATTAATATAAAAAGAAGCTGCAGCAACTGCTGAAATGAATCCACCGAAGAATACAAGGCCCCCGTTCCAGATTTTAAAAATTTCAAGCAGATTATCCTGGTAAGACTCAAAATTAATGAGCACATATAAAATTCTTGCACCCAAAATGGCTGAAATCAGGATCACAAAAAAAATATCAGTGACAGTTTCAGGTGGAATTCCATGCGGAGCTGCAAGCTTTTTTGATACCCCGATAGCGGTAAATAGTCCTATGGCGATAAACAACCCATAGGTGTATAAGCCAACACTGCCAAAACTGAATAGAACCGGGTACATAATTTAAAAATCCGGAATTTTGTTAAACAAAATATGATAAATCAAAATACCCATACCAATGGTAATGGCGCTGTCTGCAATATTAAATGCAGGCCAATGGGCAGATCCGATATAAAAATCCAGAAAATCAACAACCTTTCCATAACGGAAGCGGTCGATAAGGTTTCCAACTGCACCGCCGAAAATAAGTGCAAGACCGTATGATAAAAAAACATAATCCCGGGCACAGCGTTTGTAAAACCATAGTATAAATAAAGCCACGACAGAAGACAAAAAAAGAAAAATAAATTTCCTAAGCCCAGGCGATTGCGTGGCAAAAAAACCAAATGCACCGCCTGGGTTTAATATATGGGTAATGTTAAAAAAATTAGCAATAACAATGATGCTCTCATAAAGCGCAAGATTAATTTCAATGATCAACTTGGTTACCTGGTCAACAAGAATAACCCCCCCGCTGACCAGAACAAGCCTTGTTAATCCTTTTTTATTTGCTGCAATATCCGGCATTACAATATTATATTTAATGCCTGGGAACATCTATCACAGGTGGATTCATACTGCTCATCATTGCCTGTAGTGGTATCAAAACGCCAGCATCTCTGACATTTTTCACCACCGGCTTTAGAAATCTTGATAAAAAGTCCTTCTATTTCTTTTGCCTGGTAAGCAGTGTCATCCAGATCTTCAGAGAGCACGGCAGAAGATACAATAAAGATATCATTTAAGTTTTCATCAAGACGTTCAACAATCTTCTTGAGTTCTGAATCCGGAAGTTTTATCTCAACTGCCGCATCAAGCGGATGGCCGATGAGCTTTTCTTTTCTGGCCTCTTCCAAAGCCTTAGTGACTTCAGATCTCAACGCCCGGATATTTTCCCATTTTTCAGAAAGAGCCGCATCTTCCCACTCAGGGTTCAGCTTTACCATACCTTCCAGGTGAATGCTTTCTTCAGAATTGGAACCCTCAGGCATATGTTTGTAAATCTCATCTGCTGTAAATGGCAAAATAGGTGCCATGATTTTCACCACTGCATCCAGGATAATATACATCACACTCTGCGCATCTCTACGCCCCATGTCTTTAGCAGGAGAGGTGTAAAGCCTGTCTTTGATAATATCCAGGTAGAAAGAAGAGAGATCCACTACGCAGAAGTTGTGCAGCGTATGGTAAATGGTATGAAATTCATATTTATCATAGGATTCAAGAGCACGCTTGACTACATGGTGCAGTCGATGAAGGATAAAGCGGTCAAGCTCGGCCATCTCAGTTATGGGGCGAAGGTCATTGGTAACATTAAAATCCTCGAAATTTCCCAGCATAAAACGACAGGTGTTTCGAATCCGGCGGTAGGCATCAGACAACTGCTTGATAATGTTGTTGGAGATGCTGATATCAGCCTTATAATCTGCAGAAGCTGCCCACAGTCTTAATACATCTGCGCCATATTGTTTAATAACAGAATCCGGAGCCACAACATTTCCAACGGATTTGGACATTTTCCTGCCGTTTTCATCGACAACAAAACCATGGGTTAAAACTGCCTTGTAAGGTGCTTTAGATGTTCTTCCAACGGCTGTCAAAAGTGATGAATGAAACCATCCACGGTGCTGGTCACTGCCTTCAAGATACATATCTGCAGGGCGCGAAAGCCCTTCTCGTTCTTCAAGAACGGATGCGTGGCTGACGCCTGAATCAAACCAGACATCAAGGATATTATGGTCTTTTGTAAATTCAGTTGATCCACATTTGGAACATGTTGCCCCGTCAGGCATCAGAAATTTTGAATCTTTGTCAAACCAGATATCAGATGAATGCTCGGTAAACAGTGCATGAATTTTATCCACTGATTCGCGGGTAACATAAATTTCTTTACACTCCTTACAATGGAATACCGGAATGGGCACCCCCCAGGATCTTTGCCTTGACAGGCACCAGTCCGGCCGGTTTTCGATCATGGAATAAATTCTCTCACGCCCCCAGGAAGGTATCCACTCAACATTGTTGATCTCTTCAAGACTGTTTTTTCTTAAATCCATTTTGTCCATGGAAATAAACCATTGCGGAGTTGCCCGGTAAATCACCGGTTTTTTACACCGCCAGCAATGCGGATAGGAATGAGACAGGTTTTCGTCTTTTAAAAGCAGGTTAAGGCTTTCCAGTTTTTCATTGATGACTGCATTGGCTTTGAAAATAAACTGGCCACCAAAAAATTCCACATCTTTTGAAAACACACCATTGTCTTCCACAGGAGAATAGCATTCAAGCCCGTATTTTTTAGCTGCAATATGGTCATCTGCACCATGGCCGGGAGCTGTATGAACACATCCTGTTCCAGCTTCCAGGGTGACATGATCTCCAAGAATAATCAGGGAATCACGATCATAAATGGGATGTTTGCATTTTTTGTTTTCAAGATCTTTTGCTGCAATCTCCTTGATAACAGAATAGTTTTCAATCCCAAGTTCACTCATGACCTGTTCAACCAGTTCTTTGGCAAGAATCAGAACACCTTTATCATCGGTCTGAACTGCAGCATAGATAAAATCCGGATGAAGGCATACCCCAAGGTTTGCCGGAAGCGTCCAGGGGGTCGTGGTCCAGATCACCACAAAGATGTCGTCTTTAACATCCGGTAAAAGTCCGGACAGATCATCCCTGACAGGAAATTTTACAAATATAGAGGGAGATGTATGATCTTCATATTCAATTTCTGCTTCTGCCAGTGCCGTTTTGCAGCTGCAGCACCAGTAGATCGGTTTTTTTCCTAAAAACATATCGCCTGAAAGTGCAAATTCACCGCACTCTTTGGCTATTCTGGCTTCATATGGATAGTTCATGGTCAGATAAGGTTCATCCCACTCACCCGTCACACCAAAGCGTTTGAATTCTTCTCTCTGGATATCCACAAACTTTGCAGCGTAGGAGCGGCACTCCTGGCGGACCTGAACATCGGTCATATCTCTTTTCTTTTTGCCAAGCTTTTTATCCACGTTATGCTCAATGGGAAGGCCATGACAGTCCCAACCCGGAACATACGGTGCATTATAGCCGCTCATCTGGCGGGAACGAACAATAATATCTTTAAGTATTTTGTTTATCGCATGCCCCATGTGAAGATTACCATTGGCATACGGAGGGCCGTCATGGAGTATAAAAACAGGTCTGTCTTTGGATTGTTCTCTTAATTTTTCATAGATCTTTTTTTCTTCCCATTCTTTTAACTGCTGGGGTTCTTTCTGTGGCAGATTGGCCTTCATGGCAAATTTTGTAGAAGGCAGGTTCAAAGTTTTTTTATAATCCATTATTCCTCCGATATTCGGATCAGTTCATGTTCAATTGTTGAATCTTTCTTTTTATGCTCAAAGTGGTTAAATGTCAAGAAATAACAAGGAATATCACGGTTTTTGAACAAGCGTTAAAATGAATCGCTCGGATTTTTCAAAGGGCAGTTCATATTGGTGAGTTTGCATGTTAAATTGTATCAAATCAGTATGCTTCATTTCATTTCTTGCTTGCGGCCCCTTCATGGCATGAATACATGCCCCTGGTTTTAAAAAGGGGCCGGCAAGGGCCACAAATTCTGACAAATCACTAAAAGCCCTTGAAATCACAGTATCAAACCCGGCTTTATATGTTATGTCATTTGCCAGATCTTCAACTCTTGCATGAACTGCATCAATCTGTTTCAGTCCAAGGACACGGATCACGTGCTTTAAAAAATTAACCTTTTTTCTTGATGCATCCACCAGAAGAACTTCAAGATCCGGATTCATAATTTTGAGTGGTATTCCTGGAAAACCTCCTCCGGAACCAACATCCAGAAGGGTTTGTTTGCCTTTAAGCAGGAAAGTTGCTGCAAGACAGTCCAGAAAATGTTTTTCTGCAACTGCCGATGTCTCTTTAATGGCTGTCAGATTAATTTTTTTATTCCATAAAAATAACTCCCCAGCATGACGGGCCATAAGATCAATCTGCTCATCCGAAACAGGTATATTCAGGTTTTGTGCACCTGATTTTAAGTGTTGTTTGAATTGAGTATTAGAAAATTGCAAGATTATCCAATTTTTGATTGACAAATTAATTAGTTAAGTATAATATTCGTTGTTTTCATAAAGCTAATTATAACTTCGGACACACATTAACAAAATCGTAATAATTTAGCAATAAAAAATAGAGGGAATGCCTTTGGCAACAGGTGTATCTACAGGTTTATGCCAAGGCGGATGATATCTTGATAAGGACAAATTTAAAATGATCAGAGATCTGGAAAAAGTAAGAAACATAGGAATCAGTGCTCACATTGACTCGGGCAAGACCACGTTGACCGAGCGTATTCTATTCTATACGGACAGAATTCACCAAATTAATGAAGTCCGTGGAAAAGACGGCACAGGTGCGGTCATGGATTCAATGGAGCTGGAAAAAGAAAGAGGCATTACCATTGCATCGGCTGCCACCTATTGCGAATGGGACAAACATAACATTAATATTATAGACACCCCGGGCCATGTGGATTTCACCGTAGAAGTGGAACGCTCATTAAGGGTACTTGACGGTGTGGTCCTGATTTTATGCTCAGTGTCCGGCGTTCAGTCTCAGTCTATTACTGTTGACCAGCAGATGAAGCGCTACCAGGTTCCCTGCATCGCTTTTGTAAACAAATGTGACCGATCAGGTGCCAACCCTGTTAAAGTCAGCGGCCAGCTTCGAGACAAGCTGGGCCACAACTCTGTTATGATGCAGCTCCCCATCGGCCTTGAGGACAAACACGAAGGTGTTATTGACCTTGTGGCCATGAAAGCCTATTTTTTCGAGGGTGATAACGGCGAAAACATGGTTACCAAAGAAATTCCCGAAGAATATATGGACGATGCACTCGCGGCAAGAGAAGAAATGCTTGATGCGGTATCCCTGTTTTCTGAAGAGCTGACTGATTACATCCTTGAAGAAAAAGATATCCCTGAAGAAGTGATCATGGATGCCATACGGACCGGTACAATCGCAAGAGAAATGACCCCGGTTTTTCTTGGTTCTGCCTATAAAAACAAAGCGGTACAACCTCTTTTAAATGCGGTTATCTCCTACCTGCCCTCCCCTCTGGACATTGAAAACGAAGCCATTGATCTGGATAACAATGAAGAAGCCGTGATCCTGGAAAGTGAATTTGACAAACCCACGGTCGCACTGGCTTTTAAACTTG
Source organism: Desulfobacteraceae bacterium (assembly GCA_033851995.1). Lineage (GTDB taxonomy): Bacteria > Desulfobacterota > Desulfobacteria > Desulfobacterales > Desulfobacteraceae > Desulfobacula. Next base: position 205,790 of record JAWSVI010000015.1, read on the forward strand.
AAGACGGCCAATACGGACAGCTTACATACATCCGTGTTTACCAGGGATGCATAAATAAAGGCGACACACTTATTAATTCAAGGGACGGCAAAAAATTCAAAGCCGGCCGCCTGATCCGTATGCACTCCTCCCAGATGGAAGATGTTGAAGCCATCCCCGCAGGCCATATCGGTGCAATGTTCGGGGTTGACTGTGCATCTGGAGATACCTTTGTTTCAAGCAAAATCAATTATTCTATGCTGGCTATGCACATTATGGAGCCAGTCATCTCCCTTTCAATAAAACCAAAAGACAACAAAGCTCAGATCAACATGTCTAAAGCTCTCAACCGCTTCACCAAGGAAGATCCCACATTTAAAACTTATGTGGATCATGAAACCGGTGACACCATTATTCAAGGCATGGGAGAACTTCATCTTGAGGTTTATGTTGAGCGAATGAAAAGGGAATATGCTGCGGAAGTTGAAACCGGACAACCTAGGGTTGCCTACAGGGAAACGATTACCAGAAAAGCCTTGTTCAACTACACCCACAAAAAACAGACCGGTGGTGCAGGACAGTTTGGTCGTGTGGCCGGGTTCCTTGAACCTTGCGATGAAGAGTTTGAATTTGTCAATAAAATAACAGGTGGTAGAATACCAACTCAGTATATACCTGCATGTAACCAGGGTTTTGAAGCATGCATGGACAAAGGACCAAAACTTGAGTTTCCGGTTACCGGAATCAAAGTCACGCTTGAAGACGGTGCATATCACGCAGTTGACTCCTCTGAAATGGCGTTTAAAGCTGCTGCAAGGGGTGCATTTCTTGAAGCATACAACAAAGCAAAACCGGTTATTAAAGAACCCATCATGAAGGTGGTTATTGAAACCCCCAACGAGTTTCAGGGTGCCTGCATGGGCCTGATTAACCAACGGCGGGGTATTATCCAGGGATCCCAGGAAGAAGGCGTCATGTCTGTTATCGAATCCCAGGTACCCTTATCAGATATGTTTGGCTTTTCTACAGTGCTTAGATCTGGTACACAAGGTAAAGCGCAGTTCACAATGGAATTTTCCAGTTATAAACAGGTGCCTCAGTCTGTTGCTGAAGATATTGCAAAAAAGAAACTCGAAGAGAAAAAAGAGAACAAATAAGACCTTTATATAATAGAGAGAGGAAACATGCTAAGAAAAGATCTCGTTATCAAAAGCCCGGTTTCAAAAACCATAGGGATTGAAAATATAATAAACGGCGGATTCGGTGCAGTCATTTCCAGAGCAGGTGTAGGCAAAACCGGCTTTCTGGTCCAAATTGCCTTAACCCAACTCCTTAACGATGAAAAAGTTCTCCATGTTAGTCTGGATGATGCCATGGAGAAAATTAATCTCAGGTACAAAGAAGGCTATACCAATCTGATTGATTATATTGGCTATGTTGATCCCCAGAAGGCTTTAAGACTCTGGGAAGATATCAAAACCAACAAAGTTGGAATCAGCTATAATGAATCCAGTTTTGACACTGGCAAAATCAAAGATTATCTGAAAAGCTTTAAAAAAGCTGACCTGATTCTGCCATCCATTATCATTATTGACGGCCTGAACTTTGACACAGATATCAGCGCCATACTTGAAGAACTTGATGCTTTGAATAAAGAATTTTCTGTTTCATTCTGGCTTTCCATGCAAAATCATAGGGAAGAAGAGCTTTGCAAAGACGGATATCCAATCCAGCTTGAAACATATAAAGAACTATTCGAGAAAGCCGTTTTGCTTCAGCCCATCGAAGATAAAATCGAAGCTGTCATTCTAAAAGATGGCGACCGAACTGATCAGAAAGCCCTGCTCAACCCCGCCAACATGATGCTGGTTGATGAATATTAAATAAGAATCATATCTGATTAACAAACAGCTGTTGACAGTTTTATCTGTAAATGGCTGTTTGTTTAAACATTCCTCAAAACAAATTATTGCTCACACCCACTGGCGTAAAAAATTTTCAATAGCTTTATAAATTCTTTCCACGCCCTCCCCTAAAAGAATACCGTGGCGGGGGTAATCAAATATGTAATACTCCTTAAATTCGGAACCAATTCGGTTAAAAAGCCTGAGCGTACCCTTGGGATTCACCACCGGGTCTTTTCTGGATTGGACTACCAAGGTTGGTTTGGTGATGGTTTTGAGTTTAGGCTCAAGCTGCTCCATGAGCTTTTCAAGCTGATGAACTCCTGCTATTGGATTTCGAACATAATTTATATGCGGGTTTTCCGGATTATTGGTGATAAATTCTTTTGCAATGGTATCCAGACGAATAAATTTAATCATTGAGTTCCAGGCATCCACTGCAGAAACAAAATAAGAGCCCAGGTCCTGAAGGCGCATAGGTGGAGCTACAGCAAACACCGCATTCACATCGTTAATTCGTGTAGAAAGTTCAAGTGCAAGGCCGGCACCAGTTGAGAATCCGCCAATAATAATTTTTTTACAGGTATGTCTTAAAATAATATAGGCTTCTTCTACAGATTCAATCCATTTTTCGTAGGATGTTTGTGCAAGGTCTTCCGGTGCAGTTCCATGACCTTTGAGTCGTGGAACGTAAACTGTGAATCCCTTGTTATGAAGATATTTGGCAAAATCTCCCATCTCTCTTGGTGCCGCCATATAACCGTGAATAAGAAGAACACCGGTAGTCTCATTATCATGTTTAAGAAATATCGGACGCCCTACCCGCTTGCTTTTTGACTCGCCTTCTATATAGTGTTCAGTATAGTCATTGGAAAAATCAACCCTGACCTTTTCCATAACTTTATTTTTTACAAGATGGATAATTTCATTATAAGATTTCTGGGCAACCTGTTTAAAAAAATCTTCCACTTCCTTTACCGGTTCCACCTCGTTGGCCATAACCATTATTGGATTTTCAATACGAATGGTATGAAAATTCGAGCCGATAAAAAAGCGGGTTTGATCTTTGAATATTTTCCCGTCTTTTATTTCTATCACATTGGTATTTTCTGCTATTGCCAGGAAATCAGAGATGCGTTTGTAGCGGTCATCTGTCAAAAGGTGCGCCTGATTTTGAAAAAAATTGTCTGACACAAAATGGTCCCGGTTTGATGTAAGCCAGGAAATAGCATAAAACACTTTACATTTAAATTCATAAAGGTCTATACCATCCGGTCTGTAAGGAAAATGTTTTAAGATGCATGCCAGCACATGATCATAGTTAAAACTGGTCATGGCATAGACAGAAGTCATATACCGTTGCATGATCTTAACAGAAAGCTCTTTAAAAATCTGTTTTGAACTTACATCACTATCAAATCTAACCCTTCGTTTTACCGTCAGCATACTTTCAATGTAAGGATCGTTAAGATAATCCATGATCGGTATGGACTTACCAAAACGAATCGTTATGTCCACGTTGGAAAAAAGCATACTGCCTTCTGTCATCAATTCATCCATAACCCTTTTGGAAGGTTCTTTCATGACAATCTGGGCAATTTTACTCAGAATATTTTCACGAGGACTCGCCGGATAATAGCTGATATTCACAGGAACAATGTGGGTCTGTCCCTCAAGAACCTGGTCCACATTTTCAATTGCAAGGGCCTCAACCAGACGGTCAAACTCAGGCTCCCCTGTTTCCCGCATTCTTCTGAGTCGCTCCCGGTAGAATTCACACCTAAGAGCAACAATGGCAGCGCCTGTATGTGGACGTTTTGTGGACTCTTCTTCATCACGAAGAGCGAACTGGTTATTTTTTACAAGTTTTTTATTTTTAACCATCATACCTTCCGGGAATATGATCCACTGGACATTCCCCGATAGAAGTGTTTCTAATATAAGTTTATCTCTATTTGGATCTTTAGTGGAAACGGCACCAAGATTCTTTAAAAAACTCTGGAGCATCGTCACTTCGAAAAGTTCTGCTGCTGCAAGCGACCAGACCTCTTTTTTGGAAATATTATGAAGGTGATACGGCAGAAAAATTGTTTCGATCCGGGTAAAATGGTTGGCAGTGAATATAACTGAACCATCCGGTATATTTTCAGACCCTGATATTTTGATATTTGCCTTTGAAAATCCTGAAAAAGTCTTTAGTGTGTAGCTGGATAATCCAAACGCGAACCGGTTCATTTTGATCCCCTTGAAAACAAGATTGTTAATCGGCAGTAATTATTGTATAAATAAGCCTTGCTGATAAAAAGATTTATCTTATTATCAATAATATATGGTGTAATAAATTTGTCAAAGACAATTAAAGTATATATCCAAAATCGGAGGCCCTGATTGTATTCTAAAATTCTTATACTGACTTTTCCGCCGGAGGTTGCCCAAAAAGCACTCGTATGTCAATTGCCTGTAAAATTCGACCTGCTGTTTAACATTTTGAGAGCCAAAATATCGAACAGGAAAGAGGGATACCTCGTTTTAGAAGTCTCTTCACCCTCTAAAGGTGCTTTTAACAAAGGCGTTCAATTTTTAAAAGACCAGGGCGTTACTGTATCCAGCCCGGCCCACAAAATTTACAAAGATGAAGAAATCTGTACCCATTGCGGTGCATGTACAGCAATTTGCCCGACAGAGGCCCTGTATATCAAACGGCCTGAAATGGAAGTAATTTTTGAGCAGGAAAAATGCAGTGTTTGCGAGTTATGCCTGGTCACCTGTCCCAGTCGTGCCATGGGCCTGTTTTCAACTGACGCCGAAAAAGTGGGATAAATGAAAGATCCGGTTGTTGCTGTTGCTTTGAGCGGTGGAATCGATTCCCTTGTATCCGGGTACCTTTTAAAACAAAAATACAATTCTGTATTCGGTATCCATTTCACCACAGGGTATGAGCAAAATCCTGTAGATGTCAGCCTGCTTGAAAATCGGCTTGGTTTTGATGTCCACTGCATTGATCTGTCTAAATCTTTTGAAGAAAAGGTTATTCGATATTTCATCCAAACCTATCTTGAAGGAAAGACACCTAATCCCTGCCTGATCTGCAACAAAGAGATCAAGTTTGGCATTTTGATGGACCAGGCAAAAAAAATGGGGGCTGATGTTTTGGCAACAGGCCATTATGCCACCATTGTAAACCGCTTGAATTTCCCGGATAGAGACATCAAGGCCCCCTATCTTGAAAAGGGAGCCGACGCACTCAAAGACCAAAGTTATTTTCTATCCCTGATACCAGGGCCAAGGCTCAATGATATTCTTTTTCCCCTTGCCGATATGACGAAAGAAAATGTAAAAATATTTGCAGAGTCAAAAGGGCTTTCAGCCTTACATCCTTCTGAAAGTCAGGATATCTGCTTTATCCATGATAATAATTTTGGCAAATTTATTTTAAATAGACAAAATCAGGACAAACAAAAACTCAACCCTCAAAAAGGCAATATCATAGATCCGAAAGGAAAAATTGTTGGTCAACATACCGGTCTTCACCAATTTACGATAGGGCAACGCCGAGGTATTAACTGCCCAGCATCAGAACCTTATTATGTTAAACGGATTGATATTAAAAACAATCTCCTTCATGTCTGTTTTAAAAAAGATTTGAGCACTCAAAAATTTAATGTTGACCAGATAATTTGGAATTTTTCAACGCCTGCTCCGATCCCTGATATGACCGTAAAAATAAGATACAGCCACAAAGAGGCACAAGCTGTTTTAACTATGGACGGCACAAAGGGTAACGTTGAACTGGTAACCCCGCAAACTGCTGTTACACCTGGTCAGGCGGCGGCATTTTACAAAAACAAAAGGCTGCTTGGCGCCGGTATTATTTTATGAAAAAATTTTATATAGAAACCCTTGGGTGCAAAGTAAACCAATACGAAAGCGATGGAATTGCCCTGGAGCTTAAAAATCAGGGATGGGAAAAAGGAAGCATATCTGATGGAGCTGATGTATTCATTGTAAACACATGTGCTGTTACTTCCAAAGCAGGGATGCAATCCAGGCAGGCCATTCGAAAAATCATAAGAGAAAACCCTGATGCCAAGGTATTGGTAACAGGATGCCATGCCCAAACTGACCCTGATCAGATAAAATCCATCGAACACGTGGATCAGATTATCTGCCACAAAGATAAAACCCAAATTGCAGGGCGCATTACAGAAATCTGCAACGAGAAAATCACCTTTCCGTTTAAAAAGATCAAACATGACGGCGATGACCTGTTTTCAAGCTTTAAACATACAGTGAAAGGCAAAATGACGCGGGCCTATTTGAAAATACAGGATGGGTGCAATGCCTTTTGCAGCTATTGCATTGTGCCATATGCAAGAGGCGGTTCGGTCAGCATGCCGGAAAATGAAGTATTTGACCAATTAGATAAACTTAACCGTAATGGTTTTAAAGAAGTTATCCTTACCGGGATTCATACCGGGATGTATGGCCAGGATTTCAAACCGAAAACATCTCTTCTTGACCTTCTGGAAAAAATCAATAAAATACGCCCTGTTCATAGAATACGGCTCAGCTCTATAGAACCTGCAGAAATTAATGAGGGGATCATAAATCTTGCGAAACCAGGCAATATACTGTGTGACCATTTCCATATTCCCCTGCAGTCCGGGGATGATGAAATTTTAAAAAAAATGAAACGCCCTTATGATTCATGCCTGTTTGAAGACATTATTCATAAAATTCACAAGGAACTGCCGCATGCTGCCATTGGTGTGGACACCCTTGTCGGATTTCCCGGGGAAACTGATGCTCAATTTGAAAACACCTATAAGATCATAGAAAGACTGCCGGTTTCTTATCTCCACGTGTTTCCATTTTCTGCAAGAAAAGGAACCCCGGCCTGGCATTTCACGCCTAAAGTGGAGTCAATCGTCATCAAAGAGCGCTGCGCAAGGATGCGTGAACTTGGACAAGAAAAAAGGAAAACATTTATCCAGTCCAATCTAAACAGATCTCTTGAAGGACTGGTACAAAACACACCAGATATAAAAACCGGAAAATTTAAGGCTGTAACCTCTAATTATCTCACAATTCTTTTGGATACAGCAGAAGATTCAAAAGGTAATATTGTTAATGTTGCCGCCAATCATTTTGATGACTCACAAACGATCAGCGGCAAAATTTTAAACCCATAGGCAACTTATTTAAAAGCTATATTTTGATTTGAGTTTAAATTCCTCTTTCTTTTTTGATACTGTCGTATGCTTCCTGAATCTCCTTAAACTTATCATTTGCAAGTTTAATAAACTCCTCAGGAAGACCTTTGGCCTGGATCTTATCAGGGTGGTATTCAGTAACGAGTTTCCTGTATTGTTTTTTGATCTCTTCATTGGAAGCATTTTCATCACATTTCAATACGGAATAGTATTTATTGTTTTGCTTTACATACCTTGATTTCATGCGAGAATAATCGGTATCGGAATAATTAAAAATCCGGGCAGCAGTCTGAAGCATCTGTTCTTCTTCCACAGAAATCTGTCCGTCAGAGGCCGATACCCTCAGCAGAATATCCATCATCAAATCAATAATCTGGCGCTGCATCCTGAAAACCGAATAAAACTGGGAAGCAAACGCATCGAATTTTTCAGAGGAATCGACTGCCTGCCTGAAGATGTTAATGGCCGTCTGCTGGCCATTGACATCAAGTTGCAGATCATGTTTCATGAATCTTTCAATGGTTGAAATCTCATTTTCCGTAACCTGTCCATCAGCCTTGGTAATTTTTGCAAGCATGGAAAATGCAGCAGTGAAAAAAACCAGCTGAGCCTCTTCATTAGAAGACAACGTGTTCTGCATCCCAGGCCGTGAAGACAGATATGCCTGTTCTTTTTTATCTACAAATGTATGACCAAATGCGGCACCTGCAACAGCACCCAGAGGACCACCTAATGCGAACCCGATTGTTCCGCCGATCATCTTGCCCAGCCAGCTCATTGACTATCCTTTCAATTAAAAAATCAAAACCCTTGTATCATTTTTAAAGATTATATATAAACACAAATATCTATTGCGTCAAACTATTAACCGGACAAAAAACACAGACTATGCTGCTAAAAAAAACAATTGGAATTCTCATTATTCTGCTTAATGTAGCAGGAATTGGATTTTTGATTTTCATGATGGTAATGATGCTTAAAGAAAAATTTTTAGGACATGAAACAATCGAAGAGGCAGAGTCTTCCGGCACTCCTGTTGAAAAACCCAAACCAAAAATCATGAACGATGATATCATCCCGGATGAGGATGATCTGCTCAAGGATATGGACTTGTCTGACCTGGATAATCTGAACCTGGATGATTTTGATTGATAACTTTAATTGATAAATTTGATTAAGGGGGCTGTGGTAATGATGCGCCAACAACTTATTGCCTTGTTATTATTCTCTGCTTTATTTATTACGGGTTGCGGTGCAGCAGTCGTTGGTGGCGCAGCGTATGGTGGCTACACAAGCGCCAGAGATGAGCGTTCCATCGGCACTATGGTAGATGACTCCCTCATATCCGGGAAGGTCACAACCCGGCTGATTTCTGATGAATTTGTCAAATCACGGCATATTGATGTAGATGTTCTCAATGGCGTTGTGTTTCTTATAGGGGTTGTTGAATCCGAGTCCCAGAAAAGAATGGCTGCTGATATCGCACGAGGTGTTGACGGTGTCCGTGGTGTGGAAAATCAACTGCACATAGGGAAAACATCTGCCGGCCAGGTAGTCGATGATACGGTCCTGACCAGCAAAATAAGAACAAAACTCATCCAGGCTTCAGATGTAAAATCCACTAATATAGATATTGATACCAACAACAATGTCATCACCCTGACCGGCATTGTTGAATCCTATGAAGAAAAAAATAAAGTGCTGCATATTACCCGAAAAGTTGTGGGCAACAGAAAGATCGTCGACAATTTAAGTGTAAAGTAATCAGAACCACATCTTATTATTGAAGTAAACTGTTTATCCGAAAAAACTTTTAATTATTTTTGATTGGATCTGCTGAACTCAACTTATGTCTGTGAAATTATGAATGACCTGAAAATGGATCAACCACAATATCTGGTATTTCGCCTAATCGAGAAATCTGAGCTTTGATACCATGAAAGCTCAGAATTTGAATCCTGCTCGAGCACTATATATAGTGGTTATTCTATATCAGAATTCTCTATATTACTAATCAGCGTCCAATTTTGCCTCTCCTGAAGTTAAAATAATATCAGTTGGAGAGTGATCTGGTTTCAAATCTTTTGGTATTTTTTAAACAAGATTTCAATTTCTTCTTTTGAGCATTTAAAAACTTCACTCAAAACTCTTCGACCAAGCCTTTCTAAGAAAGTGTGTGCCAGCTTCTCAACTAACTTACCAGCGCAAACTTCTAATTCTACTTCAAGATTTAACTGGTAAAAGTAAGAAGTATTATCGGCACCCCCATCTTTTCTTACCCTGGGACAATTCGGTTTGAATTCTTTTAGCCTCTGCTTTGCAGTCCCCCTTGTGAAACCTATTTTAACCAATTGCGGGTCTTTCTTTGAGCGCATTACATAAACAGTTCCATCTTGTTCGAGAAACGGCAAGGGATGAATACACAAAGGTTTGAGATTAGGTTCTTGCGCTAAGAAGTTTTTAAATATTCTATTATTGGCATTATTTCTCGCAAAAATGCCTTGCAAGTTATGATCAGGTATCCCTTTATCCGGTGTCCAAACTCTATAGGAACATCCGTCACACAAAGTGTATTCATGTTCTTCTTTGCAGCAGATCCTGCAAACCCAATCACCGCGCCTCAGGCATTGCCTAAGAGAACGATCATTTCCACAATAGAAGCATTTGCTTAGAGGTTCGATCATTGCTTTCCATTCGAATAGATTTTATTGGAAGTCTGAAACTATTTCAAGAATATCATCTCCATATTTTTCAAGTTTTGCAGGGCCTATTCCATTAACGGCCAGCAATTCATGTTTATTTTTCGGTTTGGATGATGCAATATTTCTGATGGTAGCATTGTCGGCAATGATATACGCTGGCATTGATACTTCCCTGGATAATCTTGTTCGCCACTCTTTTAGTTTGCCGAATAGTGCTTCTTCTATATCAGTCCTTTTTTCGACCTTGGCGACCTCTTCAAAGTTGAGTAGTTTGGATTCGTCATCTGAGGATATCTCCTGTTGTAATTGCTGTATAGCCCAACCCAGCGCTTTATTACGGGTAATGTTATTTTGATTGCTTTTTTTAAAAGAGATCCGCTTGGTTTTGCCATTGCTTGTATATAAAAGCTGCAGATCCATACTTGTTTCACTAGGATAAGCAGTAACTGTTTGCAAAAATTCCCGTCCAGGAGCTACGCTTATTTGATGGACAGGGATATTTGCAGGGACCTCCTCAGGATCATCGCTGTCCTCAGGGAATAAATAGTTCCATTCTTTTTTTGAAAGCTGCCTAGTGGAAAAACAATCAGGAAATCGTTCACAACCCCAAAAATATCCATTTGCCCCACCCTCTCGAATCACCAGCCTATGCCCTTTCCCGCATTTTGGACCATTATTTTGAAGGTTAACTATTCGAGAATTTAACTGGTGATCTTTGATTTCATTCTCGATATTTTGAAGACCAGGCATCTTTTGCTGAAGGGACCGTGTTTCTTTTGCAACACGTTTAGAGACGGCAAAGTCCTTAAGATTGTCTCTTATCTTCAGTAGATCTTTGAGTAAGGATTGTGCATGATCAAGATCTATAATGGTCTGAATCTCCTCTGTTAAATCAACGAACTTTTCTATGTATTCCTTGATTTTCAACAATTGTCGAGAGTTGGGATATTCTCTGTCTATTTCAATTCGACCTTGCCACTTGGGATCGGCAATATTCAATTCAGCAAATTTTGATTCCAAGAGTTCTAATAAGGCCTGTTCGTTGTGTATATCTGTAAGGGCATCTAAGATTTCAGATCTGATTCGGATTACTGAGCTGTTCATAGGATTTAGAGCTCTCCTCTGGATTTAAATAGGATATAGGCAGAGATTCGACATCCTTTATTATCATATCTTTTAGGATTTGTTTACTGGAACAACCAACCATTTACTACCCCCTGTCCACTGTAGATGTGGCTATAGCGGCTTACCCGCCATAGCAATCCATATGACATGCACCACATTTGTGGCAAATAATTCCGCCGCATTCAGGACAAATATTATTAGTGTCACTATCTAAATCATCTTCACCACAACGCCAACAATGCGTTATCCTTCTGTGGATGGACCGGGTGGCAACGTTACGGAACGCCTCCACCTGTGCAAATGACGATGCCGCTATCTCTTTGTCCTCTTTTGAGAGGTCTTTCTTTTGACCTAAAAGTTTTTTAGACACAATCCACAAAACACGTTCTGATCGCCGCTTCTCTTCACTGGTCCCAGATTCTTTTATTTTTATTGAACGAGTTGTTTGAATTTTTAAAAGCGTCTGCAAAATAAATATGCTCTTTGATATGCGTGCCAATTTTTCTACATTTTTATCTCCATACCTTCCAAGAACACCCTCTACTTGCGATTGGATTTCTACGGGCACAATATTATTTTGGGCCAGTACGTCTATTTTGGGCATGATGTTCAAAACCATCACGTTCCAACCAGAAACGCTCTTTGTTAGATACTTATCTAAATCCTTTGATAGAGCATGAATATCTCTCGATACTTTTTTACCCCCTCTAACAACCTTTTTATCCTTTTTCTTCCTGGCTTTTCTCTTTGTGTTTTCTTGCTCTGTACCATTTTTATTTAACGCTTTCTTAAACGCTGATTCCATTATATTCATAATCTTATTCACCACTCAGCAGTTTTGTCGCTATCCACTTCAATCAAAATAATTTTTTCAGCTATTTATCAATCACGTCCTACCACCCAAAATAAATCAGGTCAAACAAAAACTGTAAGAGAAAACCAGGATATGACCCAAACAAAATCCGCAGAGACGATAGGCTTTTCACACTCATACTTTTTGTGACAAAAAACAAGTGTCAAAGATTGTATTCTTCTGCTGATCCTCATTTTAAAAAAAGGCATGACTACCAAAAGCATTATGGGGTCACACAGGAGTTCTGGCCATTATCCAGCTCATGAAATTTCTAAGCAAAAAAAGATCAAAGAGAGCATTTGGATTGCTTATGATTTCTTATGGAAATTTTAGGAATCTTACGACGATTGCTATTATTGCGGGCTTTCTACAAGATTAGGTGACCAAAAAATCATGTGTCTGACATCGAATAATCAGATTAACGAATATAACTTTGAATTTCTTGTATTTACCTATGGGGTGAAATGCATATTTTCACATACAAACAATAGAGAACTATTTCTTCTTGTTTAACCAGGGTTTCTTTTTCCTGACTTTTTCCTTGATTGCTGCGCAGCGGGTTTCGATTGTACCCTGGCCGGTTATTTTTTCTACCTGTTCAAAAAATACGGGTTCATTGGTGGTTGTATAATCTTCACCCAGTTTGATTAAAACAGGCGGCACATCATCCTGGATTGTAATTTTAAAAAAAGCCTCGCACTCTCCCGGGTTCATCTCGATAACAGTTTTTAATTCATCAAGAACACCTGATCCGGCTTGTCTTGCATCCATATGAATCAACACGCCGTTTGTCCACTCACTGGATGCCTGATCAACGGGTACTATTTTTTCAGCAATAAGTTTGACTATATTTTCTTTTTTCTGGACTTCAGCCTCAAGAATAACAATGGCCTCATCAGATAACAGGGTGTGGGTTTTAACATACAGATTGGGAAACACCACAACCTCAATTGAACCCAGTTGATCCTCAATGGCACAAAACGCCATCATATCGCCTTTTTTGGTTTTGTGGAGTTTAAGAATTTTCAGGCTCCCGCCTATACGAATAATTTTGCCGTCTGCCTTTTCCTGGATCGTCACTGAGTTGACTGAAGCAAATTTTTCTATCTCCTTAGAAAATTTATCCAGGGGATGGCCGGAAATATAAAACCCGAGAGACTCTTTTTCATAGGCCAGAAGCGTATTATCCTCCCACTCTTCTATATTGGGTATTTTAGGAGTGCTTACCGGAAGAGATGTTCCCATATCTGAGTCGGCAAAAAGATCCAACTGGTTGTCTGCTTTTTCCTTCTGGATTCTGGAGCCATGCTCAAGGGCATCCTCTATGACAGCATACATCTGACTGCGTGGAATTCCTGTGGAATCAAATGCACCACATTTTATCAATGCTTCGAGCACTTTCTTATTAACCTTGCCGACATTGACCTCTTCACAAAATGTGTAAAGGCTGTCAAACTCACCTTCTTTTTCCCGTGTTTCGATGATGGATTCAATGGCTGCCTCGCCAACATTTTTAACCGCTGCCAGGCCAAATCGGATACACCCGCCCGATACGGTAAAATGGGCGTCACTTTCATTAACATCAGGGGGAAGCACCTTTATATCATGGCTTTTGCACTCATCAATAAATTTAATGACCGCATCAGTGTTTCCACGCTCACTGGTCATAAGTGCGGCGATAAATTCAAGGGCAAAATTGGCTTTTAAATACGCAGTTTGATAAGCAATAAGAGCGTATGCTGCACTATGGGATTTATTAAACCCATAACCGCCGAACTTTTCCATTAAATTAAAAAGTTCTTCTGCTTTTTTGGGGTCATGATTGTTTTCTTTTGCCCCTTTCATAAAAAGCGTACGGTGCTCTTCCATCATTGCAGCGATCTTCTTACCCATTGCTTTTCTAAGACCGTCTGCATCTGCCATGGTGTAATTGGCCAGGACACCAGCAATCTTCATGACCTGTTCCTGGTAGAGAATAACCCCATAGGTTTCTTTTAGAACCGGTTCCAGTTCTTTAAAAAGGTAAACCACGTCTTCCCGGCCGTTTTTTCTTTCCACATACGAGTCAGCCATACCGCTGTCCAGCGGTCCTGGGCGATACAATGCCACCAATGCGACAATATCTGAAAAACTGGCAGGTTTGAGCCTGAGAATCAGATCCTTCATACCCGAACTTTCAAGCTGGAATACGCCGGTCGTGTCTGCCCTTTGCAGTAAATCAAAAGTCTTAGGATCCTCATAATCGAGGTTTAGAAGATCCGGCGGAGTTTTACCCTGTTTTTCGATCAGTTCAATACAGTTTTTAATAACTGTGAGGTTTCTCAAACCAAGGAAATCAAATTTTACCAGTCCCAGTTTTTCAACATAGTTCATATCAAACTGGGTCAGTGTTTCACCCTCTTTCCCTTTGTACAAAGGAAGATACTCATTTAAAGGCTTATCTGCCACCACAACACCGGCAGCATGGGTAGATGCATGCCGGGGCAGGCCTTCAAGAAGAAGCGCCACCTCAAGCATCATTGACTTTTCTTCGGACTCTTCACATTTATCCCGGATAGCAGGTACTTCTTCAATGGCTTTTGTCAGATTCTTGGCACCATCCGGAATCATTTTGGCAATTTCATCGACCTCGGATAAAAGAACACCAATCGCCCGTCCTACATCCCTGATAACAGCCTTTGCCTTTAGCTTTCCAAAAGTAATGATCTGGCAGACATATTCCGCTCCGCCATAGCGATCAATCACATATTTATATACCTGGTCCCGGCCTTCAATGCAGAAATCCACATCAATATCCGGCATACTGATACGGGATGGGTTCAAAAACCGCTCAAAAATCAGGCCGTGTTCAATTGGATCAAGGGCTGTGATGTCCATGGCATAGGCCACCATAGAACCGGCAGCAGAGCCCCTGCCCGGTCCGACAGGAACTCCTATTTTTTTCGAATATTCGATAAAATCGGCAACGATCAAAAAATAACCGGGAAACCCCATGTTAAGAATGATGCCAATTTCATAATCAATCCTGTCCCTGTAAACCTGCTCATCAATATCCGGATTGGCTGCCTTGATGATTTTTAATTTTTCCTCAAAACCCTCCATGGCTTTTTGTTTAAAAAGCTCATCTTCGGACTCATCTTCGCTCTGTGCATAACGAGGGAAATGATAGGTTTTGTCATCATAATCAATATTACACTTAGAAATGACTTCTTTTGTATTTTCAATAGCACCCGGAAACTCACCAAAGGTCTGGATCATCTCATCCGGAGACTTGAAATACAATTGATCGGAATCAAACTTGAAACGGTTCTGATTGTTAAAGGTGTCCCCTGTCTGAATGCACAAAAGGATTTCATGGGCCTTGTCATCACCTTTAGACAGATAATGACAATCATTGGTCGCCACCATGGGAATGGACATTCTCTGGGAAAGATCAAAGATGCCCTGGTTTACCTTGTGCTGTATGGCCATCCCGTTTTCCTGGATTTCAAGGTAAAAGTTGTCTTCGCCAAAGGTGTTTAAATAATACTGGGCAGCTTCATCCACGCCTTTTTCATCATTTTGAAGAATGGCTTTGGGAATTTCTCCTTTGAGGCATGCAGACAGCCCGATAAGGCCTTTGGAATGGTTGGATAAAAGCTCTTTATCAATACGGGGCTTGTAGTAAAATCCCTGGAGCTGGGCAATGGATACCAGTTTGCACAGATTGGTATAGCCTTCCCTGTCTTTGGCCAGCAATACGAGATGACTGAGGCCTTTGTGGTCCAACTGAGTGCGGTCATTAAGGGTCCTGGGGGCAACATATACCTCACAGCCGACAACCGGTTTGATACCTGCTTTATATGCTTTTTCACGAAATGGTGCCACACCGAACATAGTGCCGTGGTCCGTCATCGACACGGCATCCATACCGTATTCTTTGCAGCGTTCAAGCAGAGGGTCCAGGCGGATGGCCCCGTCCAGCAGCGAATATTCCGTGTGAAGATGCAGGTGATAAAATGGTGAAGATAGCTCTGTCATTTTCCGTTAGCTGCTCTCAACCCTGTAATTTGGCGCCTCTTTTGTAATCACAACATCATGAACATGACTTTCTTTGAGTCCTGCAGCACTGATCTTTATAAATTTTGCTTTATCCTGGAGTTCCTGGATACTGGCTGCACCAAGGTATCCCATACCCGCTTTAAGGCCTCCGATCATTTGAACAATATTTTCCCGGACAGTTCCCCTGTATGGTATCCGGCCGACAATGCCTTCCGGTACAAGTTCATCATCCTCGCCAGTATCTTTCTGGTAATACCGGTCTGAACTGCCTTTTCTCATGGCCTCAACAGAGCCCATACCCCTGTAAGCTTTGTAGGAGCGGCCCTGGTAAATTACAATCTCTCCCGGGCTTTCCTTTGTTCCGGCCAGAAGGCTTCCCAGCATGACTGAATCAGCCCCGGCCCCAATGGCTTTTGCAATATCCCCGGAAAATTTAATCCCGCCGTCTGCAATAATTGGGACTCCGGTTGATCTTGAAATCTCTTTGCAGTTCTGGATAGCAGTCAGTTGTGGAACTCCGACACCTGCGACAATACGGGTGGTGCATATGGAACCAGGCCCAATGCCTATCTTAACTGCATCAACCCCTGAATCGATCAATGCTTTTGCACCGGATTCTGTTGCCACATTTCCTGCCACCACCTGGCTGTCGGGAAAGCTGTGTTTAATTTTTTTAATCGCATCAAGAACGTTTTTAGAATGACCGTGAGAAGTATCAATCACCAGTGCATCTGCACCTGCTTTTAACAACGCTTCCACACGGATCATCATATCCGCACCAACCCCTATTGCAGCACCGGCCCTAAGTCGGCCAAAAGAATCTTTGCATGCATTGGGATATTTTTTTATTTTTTCGATATCTTTGATAGTGATCAAACCCTTAAGTTTGCCTGCCTTATCCACCACCAGAAGCTTTTCGATCCTGTGCTTGTGCAGCATGATTTTAGATTCTTCAAGAGTGCATTTTTCCGGAACCGTAACCAGGTTCTCACTTGTCATGACCTCCCTGGCAGGTTTTTCAAGCTGGGTTTCAAATCTCAAATCCCGGTTAGTAACTATCCCGACCAGTTTATCGCCTTCTGTGACAGGGATACCGGATATCCGATATTTAGCCATAATTTTCAAAACTTCGGAAATGGTCACATCAGGATGAATGGTGATTGGGTCGACAATCATTCCGCTCTCGGACTTTTTCACCCGATCGACTTCAATGGCCTGGTCTTCAATACTCAGGTTCCTGTGGATAAATCCCAGCCCCCCTGCCCTTGCCATGCTTATGGCTGCCAATGCTTCTGTAACTGTATCCATGGCTGCACTGACAATCGGAATATTTAAATCAAGGGCCTTGGTCAAGCGGGTTCGGGTACCCACTTCATCAGGCAGAATGGCTGAATAATCAGGGACTAACAGGACGTCATCAAATGACAGTCCATCTTCGGATAATATATTGGACATAAGTAAAGCCTCCAGAACGGAAAATGTTTATTCATACTATTTGGCCGGCAATTTTACCGGGTTTGTAACTGCCCGCCGATTTGAAATTCAAATCAGTATATAAACACGTTTAACTACCAAATATATGCTTTTTTGGCAAGATCAATTCCAACAGATCCAATATCAAATACATTAAACAAGAATTCGCTTATTCTCAGCAAGCTGATTGTGTTTTTCATGACCGTCAACCTTCCATGCCGGCTTGAACAAACTCAAGGGTTTTGCGAACATCTTTGTTAAAAAAATTCTTCATTTTTTCCTGCCAGTTTTCTTCTTTCAGAGCAGTTTTAATATTATGAGCCACATGTTTTTTCAAAGATTCTTTTATGGGGATAAAAGGTTTGCCTGGTGTGTCTATCCACAAGGAGACGATTTGTTTGGCACGTGTTAAAAGCGCTTCTTCATCCACTACTTCATCAACCAGGCCCATTTCCTTAGCCCTGGTTACATCCACCATTTTACCAAAAAACATTACGTCACGGAAACAGCGGTCACTATTCAGACCAAACCGCATAATTTCAGCCTGACAGATACTCAAAGCAAGTCCGATTTTAATTTCACTCATTCCCACTTTGATCTTGGGATGATTGTTAATTATCCGGTAATCTGAAGCCATGGAAAAAATTAGTCCACCAGCTACGGAATGTCCGTTCATGGCAGAGACAACGGGTTTGCTGCATGTAAAAAGCTCGAGCAGAATTTCTTCTTCTTCATTAAAAAATTCCACGACTTCATCAATATCCTTAAAACCTAAAAACATCGGCAGGTTGAACCCACTTGAAAAAAAACGCCCGGACCCGGTCAGAATAAGCCCCTTTAGATCATCTCTTGTGTTGACTTCACGAATGATATCCCTTAACTGTCTAAGCATTTCTATTGTAAAAGAGTTTGTCTTTCCATCATCAAACGTTGCAATAACAATTTGATCATCAATATCTTTTTTTATCATTCTTTTCTCCTTTTCTCATGAACGACAGCAAGCTCTCCTTTAAGGAAGAGTTTCTGATAGTAACTTCGCCGCGGTTTACCGCTTGATGTTTTCTCAAGGCTCCGGGGCTCTACAAAAACCACAGATCCGGCAGACAGCCCGTGCCCCTTGGAAACAGCCCCCTGGACTTTCATTACAGCTGAAGTCCAGAACTTTTCAAGAGATTGCCCACTTGTATCTTCCGACTGATTTTCGTCCGGTAGCTGACGCTCATCCACTTCAGCAATAACAACCAGCTCTTCGACTCCGTTAATTCGCTCTGAAATGGCAGCACAGGAGCCAAGACGGACCGGAGCACCGGAATGCTGGACTGTAAGTTCGATGTCGCTCGGATAGTGATTTCGTCCTGCAATAATAATCAAATCCTTCAAGCGGCCCGTTATATATATCTCATCATCTGCAATAAACCCAAGGTCTCCTGTGCGCAGAAAAGGCCCCTCATTGGTGTCGGCAAGGTACCCCCCGAATGTGGCTTCGGACACTTCCGGCTGTTCCCAGTAACCGACAGGCACACTGGGACCCTTCACCCAGAGTTCTCCAACCTGATCTGTATCAGATTTAGTGAGTGTGACAGGATCTACAGCAATCACCTGGTGACCGGCTCCCGGACTTCCGCAGCTTATGGCATTGCGCCCGCCGGGTTCGTTATTGTCGAGAATTTGAACTTTGTGAGTCTCCAGGCCTTCAGCATTCAACCTTAAAACTTTGGGTGGCTCAGACATAGATTTCAGTCCGCCCACAAAAAGCACAGACTCAGCCATTCCGTATGTAGGCATGAATGCCTGTGGTTTAAATCCATATGGTTCGAATTTTTTGTTGAATATTTCCATGGTCTGAGCAAGAACAGGCTCTCCTCCATTTCCAGCTATTTTCCAATGGCTGAGATCAAGCCCTTCACATTCTTCGGGTTTAATCCGGCGAGCTGAGTATTCATAACCGAAATTGGGACACGCAGTATTTACAACCTTATAATGACTCATTATCCGCAGCCATCGTACTGGTTTTAATAAAAAATCCATCGGAGACATCAATATGGATTCGAAACCATAGTACACTGGCCCAAGCACATGCCCGACCAGGCAGAGATCATGATAATGAGGCGCCCATACTATGGCAGGTTTTGTTGATTTAATGCGAAGCATCTGCCCCATGACACGGAGATTGGAAACAGCATTGCCATGACTGATGGACACACCTTTTGGATGACCAGTAGAACCTGAAGTGAATTGTAAATATGCAATTTTATCCATGTCCACCTCGGGACCGGACAAGGGCAAATCGCTGGCAATACGATCAGTCACTGCTTTTAAGGTAACAGGCATCTCTGCCTCCATATTTGATGCCATTTCTGCAAGCTGCTGGTTGGTAAGGACTGTTGTCGCACCACTGACTCTTGCGGTATTTAAAATCCTGCCAAAAGGGTTCTTACTGTTAGGATTGGGCAGTGGAACAGGAACGGCACGTGCTCCTGCGAGAAGGCAACCGTAAAACGCCTTCACAAAATCGAGTCCCGGAGGGAAAACAAGCAAAACACTCAAACCCGCAAGACCTTGCTCAAGCAGATCTTCAGCGACTCCGGCACTCTGGTGATAAAGTTCAGAAAAAGTCCACTCTGTGATCGGACCGTCCAATTCCCCGTTGCCCATAAAACGGAAGGCCAAATCATCTGCATTCCTGGCGGCTCGATCCCTCAAAAAATCGATAATGGTCATATTAATCAAAAGAAATCTCCTTCATCTATTCCTTTTTTGTGCCTATCTGGTTTTCACGCACGAGCTTAATGATATATCACATTTTTATAGTGATTTAAAAAATAAAAAAGGCGAATTCTTGTTCAAAAAGAATTCGCCCCTTTATTAAGCCCCCCATATTCGCGCGCAGACATACGCTAGGGATTTCTCTAAATTTTGATAAGATTTCGATCAAGCATATGATCGATCAAAGGTTTAAAATCTCAAAGGCAATGAAACTGATACTTTAATAAGATTTTCCGGTTCATTGGTGATGACCATATCACCATGATGAAGACTGACTATTTTTTTAGAAATTGCTAACCCTAATCCAGAACCACCGTGGGAAAGGGAACGGGATTTTTCTACCCGATAAAATTGCTCAAACACCTTATTTAGATCTTTTTTAGGAATCTCCCGACCAGTATTGAAAATTTCCAACCGCATGCTTTTATGAAATTTTTTAGCTTTTATTATAATTGTACCATTGATGTCAATATTGTATTTGATGGCATTATCAATAAGATTCACTAAAAGGCGGAATAATTTTTCGTGATCCCCTATAATAGGAAAAGGATGTATCACATCATTCTGGACAATAATTTGCTTTTCCGTCAGCATATCTTTATAGTCTTCCAGAACCTCATTTAGTAAAGAAGTTAAATCCACAGGATCATTTTTTAATGTTTCTTGTTGTTCCAGCCTGGAAAGATCCAATAAATTCTTAATCAAATGACTCATCCGCCGGGTTGTTTCAAGCTGATTAGTTAAATTTTCATTTATAGGTGAAGAAAGGTCATCATTCATCAGGATTTCTTCCTGAGCGAGCATTAGAAGAGTAATTGGGCTTTTCAGTTCATGGGCAGCATTTCCGATAAAGTCTTTTTGTCGACGAAAAGACTTTTGAAGCCTATCAAACATATTATTCAAGGAGACAGAAAGCTCGTAAAGTTCATCTTTTTTGTCCTTTAGCGGGATTCTTTTATCGAGTGATTTCTGACTAATTTCCCTTGCTAACCTTGTGATTGTGGAAATAGGAGCTAATATTCTACCAGCCAGAACGAAACTCAAACAAAAGATGAGCAGCACACAAATAAAAAGGCTTATGCCGATATTAATTACAAGTTCTATCAAATTCTCTTCAAGGGTTTCAATTGGTTTTCCAATGCGGATTTCTGCAAGAGTGTTGTTGATCTGTTTATAAATTATCATTACCCTGAACAGCACATTGTCATGAGTGTCCTGGTCCAACCATATTTGTGACCTTGGAATGTTTTTTTCGATCAAGTACTTGGATTTACCAACACGACCGGAAAGATCTGTATATCGAGTTAGTTTAGATTGATACAGTGTTTGGCCGTTGTCTAATTTTACTATGATCCAATAAGAATCTGGATTATAGGGCATGTTAGACAGATCATATTCCCCTGAGCTTATTTCTCCAGAGCTCATTTGATTTGCAAGAGAATGTGCCATATGCCTGATTTCTTTATCGATAAATTTAAAGGGTTCTTCCATAAGTTCCAAAAAAATAATAGAAGAGAAGGCAATGCTTGATAACAATGCAGTCCCGGATATCCACAAGGTTATTTTTTTTCGGATCTTCATGCCAACTCTTCAATAATAAACCCAATACCCCGAATTGTTTTGATGATAGAACCTTCTCCATGTGCAGCGAGTTTTTTTCTTAAATTCTTGATATGAACGTCGA
The DNA here is from genome assembly GCA_033851995.1 of Desulfobacteraceae bacterium. Lineage (GTDB taxonomy): Bacteria > Desulfobacterota > Desulfobacteria > Desulfobacterales > Desulfobacteraceae > Desulfobacula. Next base: position 227,530 of record JAWSVI010000015.1, read on the forward strand.
CAAAATTGGACATTGAGAAAGGGTCAAAATTCTCTCCCCATACATGTTCAGCCATATTAAATCTTGAAACGACACTGCCTTTGTTGTGCATGAGAAATTCGAGAATGGAAAATTCCTTAAAGGTTAAATTGAGTTGTATATTGTCCAGTTTTACTGACCGGCTTACGGTATCCAACTCAATTGTCCCAGCTGTTAGGATCGGATTCCGGTTTCCCTGCCTTCTCAGCAAAGCTCTTATCCTGGCTATCAACTCTGCCATGGAAAAAGGTTTTGACAGGTAATCGTCTGCACCGTAGTCTAAACCCTTAACTTTGTCTTCTACATCACTTCTTGCGGTGAGCATGAGTATGGGGGTATTTAACCCGGCTTTTCTAACTTCTTTAAGAACACTCAGGCCGTCCAGTCGGGGCAGCATGATATCCAGAAGAACCAGGTCATAGTGAATATCAAATATTTTATCCAAGGCCTGCTCCCCGTTTTCCGCAGTTTCTATACTGTAGCATTTTCTTTTTAATGCATTTTTGAGTTGATCGAGCAAGCCAAGATCGTCATCAACCATGAGAATGTTCATATGTGCGTTTCCAAAATTTTTGATTCCATAATATTACTTTAAATATTTTGTATTTTTATAAAATATTATAGCAAATTAATTATACAAAACAAAATACCTGATCCTGCGGCCCAAATGACAGTTGCTGTCAACAGAATAGAAAAACACCAATATAGTAACCAGTAACTTCTTAGGGAACAGATGCAATAGTAGCTATTAAAGTTAAACTTTAAATTTTATTTTTGGGATAATTGTCAAAGCACTCATCTGCTGCAGATCTGTTGATTATGTTTCTATCCATTACTTCATTGACTTCCTTCCCCATTTTTCTTTAAACATAACATATCCATTTATTTTTTCTTTTCTCTCAAATCTTGACAGAATCTCTTCAGGAACTGATTTAAGGTAACGTTCTTTGGCTACTAAGTAGTCAATTTTATCATTTTTAAATAAGTCTGTTATCTGGGATGCAGATTCTATTATTCCTGCTGTTGCCTCGGAGTAAAATTCTGCTGAAAAAGGTCGTTTGCGAAGGTAATATAAATTTCCCCCTTTATTGATTTTGTTAAAAAAAGTGATTGTTTTTTTTTGGCTGTTCAATTCTGGGCCAATTCCAGAAAAAATAATAACGGTCGCAGCCAAGAACACTAATGCCATTGCGCCTGATATTTTTTTAATCCTTTTTTCGCTTAAGGTATTAAGACTGAATACCTCTGCGGCAAGGAGTGCGAAAGCAGGTATGCCAGGGAGAACATAAGTCCATAAGATATTACCGGCCATGGTAAAAAAAAACAAAGGCGCAGTGGACCAAAGTGCCAGATATAAATACCAACCGTCGGATGCCCTGATTCTTTCCACAAAGGCTTTTCCAGTGTTTTTATTTATGAACTGAAAAGGCAATAAAAATGACCAGGGAAGAGCACTGAGAATCCAGAAACCCCATATCATACCATTGGGCTCGGAGTGTGCTGAGCCATAGAGATCCCCTTCCCATCCGGGTATAAGAAAACGGTCCCAGTGTTCTCCAATGATAAAATAATTTAGAAAACCCGGAGTTTTCAATTCTGCTAAAATATACCATGGAAGCGTCAAAAAAATAGTGATAAGAATGCCCAGCTTCCAAGGCAGTTTCTTCATCAGGTTTAATGGCTGTTTTTGAATAGAAACCCAGACAGAAATGGGAAAAAAAATCAGCACTACTGCCACCGGTCCTTTTGCCATTAACCCAATGGATAAGCCAACAAAAAAAAGTGTTCCCCACCAAGAATTACTCCCTTCAGCTTGGGCCTGGCTTCGCCAGAAAGCAAACATACTCAGGGTCGTTCCGGTCAGAAGGCAATGATCTGTCATGACTGCACCACTGCTTACCCAGAAGATAACAGACGAAGTCATGACCACACAGGCTGTCAGAGCCAATTTTCGACCTGTTGTAAACGAACCGAGACTGAATACCATCCCAATAATGACCAAGGTCAGAAAAAACGAAGGCAGCCGGGCACTGAACTCATGAATACCGAAGAGTTTAAAACTGACAGCTGTTAGCCAGAAAGACAGCGGGGGCTTTCCCCAAAACGGTATGCCTTTTTCAAACTGAGGGGTGATCCAGTCTCCGGTTTCTACCATGAGCCTTCCCATTTCTGCGTACCGTGCTTCTGTCGTGTCTGCAAGAGGGTAGGCACCGAGGAATAAAAGACGTATCAACAAAATTCCGATTAATATTAACCACAAGCAGGTCTGATATCGTAATTTTAATAAGAAATTCATTGTATTTTCCTTTGAGGCTCTTTGCCCGGAGGGGATAGAGAGGAAGACATTTGTTTGTAATGATTTTTTACAATATATAAAGGTCTATTTTTGGTTTCCATAAAAATTCTGCCAAGATATTCTCCGACAACACCGATTGCCAGAAGTTGCAAACCGCCTATAAAAAGAATCACAGCTATAAGGGTTGAAAATCCTCGGACCGGGTCACCATATAAAAAAGTCTTGAGCAGAATTAATAGCCCGTAACAAAATGCGAATATAGAGCTGAAAAGTCCAATATAGGCGGAAAGTCTCAGCGGCGCAATGGTATAGGAAGTAATGCCCTCAACTGCAAGGTTAAACAACCCCCAATAGTTCCACTTTGTTTTGTCGGCAAACCTGGGGGCACGCTGATACAGGATTTCGCTTACAGAGAATCCAATCCAGGCAAACATACCTTTCATAAATCGGTTACGTTCTGGCATCTGTTTCAATGCCTCAATCGCCTGTCTGCTCAACAAACGAAAATCCCCTACATTTTGAGGTATTTCTACAGGACCAACCAAACCCATAAGTGAGTAAAACATCTGAGCAGTTTTCTTTTTAACAAATGTTTCACCAGCCCTGGATTTTCTGCGCATATTGACAATATCGTAGCCTTCCTGCCATTGTCGAACCATCTCCAGTATTAATTCCGGAGGGTCCTGCAAGTCGGCATCAATAATAATCACAGCATCCCCTTTCGATTTGCAGATTCCCGCTGTCATGGCTGCTTCTTTACCGAAATTTCTGCTGAAATCAATAATCTGCACACTGGGGTACGCATCTGCGATTGTTTTCAGAAGTTCCAAAGACTTGTCTTTACTGCCATCATTGATATAAATAATCTCCGTACGGTCAAGGGGAAGCAGTCCAAGAGCTGCATCAAGTCTTTCATGGAAAGCAAAAATTCCATTGGCTTCATTGTAAACTGGAACAATAATGGATAGCATTTTATTCTGCTTAACAGCTCTTAATTGAACGATATGTTCGAATTCTCTTTTTTGCATTTATTCTTCCTTAAAAAACCCATATCCGGCTTATAAAAAAACCGAATATGAATTGACCTGCAGTAGCAAAAAGTTGGGAAACAGCCATTGAAAATGACAGGTACTCCATGAAAACAGTCAAAACTATTCCATTTACGCAAAAGCCTATCCCAACCAAGGGTATAAATCGATTAATAGTATAGAAATGACCTTTTGAACTACAAAATGTAACGTAATAATTCATAACGTAAACAATAACGGCCCCAGTGATCATTCCTATGCTGGATGCAATAAATAGGTCAAGGTTATGGTTTACAAGAATACAGAGTACAACGTAGTGACATATTGTCCCTAAAATTCCGCTTCCAAAGAACTTTCCGATTTGATAGGCCACATGTTTTGTTTTAATATTTGAATATTGTAAAATAATAATTTGTCTTTCTGATCTCTCATTTTTTATTGATGTCACCACTTCCAACTTGAATACGATAAATGATAGAACACTTTCTCATCGGTTTCATAGAAATTATGTTAGTATTATTTCACTTGTTACGCATCGAGTGGAATAATAGCAGAGCGATTATGAAGATTTCATGAAGATTTTGGGCTTAGAAATTGAGCGGCAAATTTGTCTATTATCAATGACCGAGATGAGCATATTTTTGCCAGCCGTCTTATCCTCACAGTCTCTGTCAACTAATATTTTGACCATATCTGTCAGGGCGATATGAACAATTTTAACGATAGACAATCTTAAAGTGGGCAAACGTGCAACCATGAAATATTTTTCGTACGTTGGTTTGAATAACGAACACCGGTCGGGATGTCAATAAAAAATATTTCTCCGGTCATTAAATCAGAAATAGTTAAACCTTTATTTTGAAATATAAATATTGATCAGATCTTCAATTCTTGCACCGATTTTTTTCATATGGGCGATACGGTCTTTCTCTGATCTTCCAGGGTAGTTCCTGAAGGCAATTAAAATACCTGAAAGGCATGCAAAAAGAGTATGGGCCATCATCCTGGTGTCTGATTTACAATTGGCTCGGACGAATATCATTTCAAAGACATCCATAACTTCCCGGCCAATTTCATTGAGCTGCTCAACCGCTCCCATTTCTTTGTTACCATGCAATGCAAAATGGGTAATCATGCGCCATTGAGCTTTTTTTTTAATATAAAAATCCAAAAAGTAATTAATGGCTGTCTTGACAGATTCCGTACCTGCTGAACGAATTCTGCTTTTCAATTCTTTTATAAATTCACAGGCATCCTGATAGGCTATCAGGGCATACAATTCTTCCTGGCTTTTAAAATAGGTATAGATAGAAGATTTGGCAATCCCAGCGGCTTTGGCGATTTCTGCCATACTGACTTTATCATATGTTTTTTGACCAAAAACGTCCCTGGCAGCTTCAATGATGAGGACCTGTCTTAGTTCCCGTTCTTTTTCTTTCAATTTGATAAGTGTATTTTTTTTAGTCATGTCTTCCCAAATTATTATTGATAGATTTAAGATTGAATAACACAAAACAAAAAAAAACTCAAGGATCGGTTGACATTCCGACCGACGTTCGATATAAAAACCGCAAGACAACGCGCTATAAATAAAGGAGCTGATCAACACATGAAAGAAATTGAAATTTTCCGTAATGCGGTTAAAGATGTCCCCACGACTGCCTCAAAGATTCAAAAGAGAATCATAGGATACCTGTGTTCATATGCGCCCGAAGAACTGGTATATGCTGCAGGATTTCATCCAATGAGGCTGTTCTCATCTAAATCTGATATTGTTTTGGCTGAAGACCATCTCCAGGCATATTGCTGTTCTCTTGTCAGGGGCGTTCTTGAGGACAGTATGTCCGGACGCCTGGATTTTCTGGATGGAACTGTTTTCCCACACACATGTGATTCTATTCAGAGACTCAGTGATATCTGGCGTATCAAAGGAAAATATAAATTTTTCTGGGACGTGGTGCTGCCGGTAAAACTCAATACCCAGAGTGCAAAAATTTATATGGTGGATGTGCTTAACCGATTTCGAACTGAACTTGAAAAGGCTGCCGGAAAAGCCATCACTGATGACGATCTTTCCCAATCCATTTCAACATTTAATCAGATACGTTCCGACCTTTCAAAATTATACCAGCTCCAGTCTCAGAGTCCTGGGATTTTAAAAGGCGAGGATCTCTATTCGATTGTCAAAGGTTCCATGATGATGGACAGGGATGAAGTTGCAAAATTGTTGCCCGTAATCGTTGAAAATCTTGAGAAACAGAATTCACCTGAAATGAATGGAAAACGTATTGTCCTTTCAGGTTCCATCTGTGATTCTCCCGGTATTTATTCTGCGCTTGAAGATTCCGGTGCCGTAATTGTAGGGGATGATCTTTGTACGGGTCAACGATGGTTTGAAGCCCAAATTCTTGAAGATGAAGACCCGATTACTGCAATTGCACATCGGTATATGGATCGCATAGTCTGCCCTGCCAAACACATCAATCCTGTAGCCCGTGGTGAAAATATCGTTTCCCTTGCAAAAAAAAACAAAGCAGACGGCGTCGTATTCATGCTGCTTAAATTTTGTGATCCCCACGCATTTGATTATCCACACTTAAAGGAGTTTCTTGATAATGAAGGGATTAAAAATTTGCTCATTGAAATGGATGATCAGCAGGAAAATTTAGGTCAGCTTTCCACCCGTATTGAAACCTTTATTCACATGATATAAAAAAGGAATTCGCATATGTCAGACCCATCAGCACAAAAAATAAAATCCGCAAAAAAAATGCGGAACCTCATGACGACTTATTACCTGGATGCACTGTCAGCAGGACAGAATAATAAACTGGTTGCCTGGATTACATCTGGCGGTCCTGTCGAACCATTGCTTGCCATGGACATTATCCCGGTTTATCCGGAAAACCATGCAGCTATGATCGGCGCTTCAAAAATGGGGGAAGATCTTTGTGCTAAAGCAGAAGATATGGGCTACAGTACAGACCTCTGTTCTTATGCAAGGGCGGACATCTCCTGCTCAGTTGTAAAAGGCGGCCCCCTCGGAGGCCTGCCCAAACCAGATATGCTCATCTGCTGCAACAATATCTGCGGAACTGTTTTAAAGTGGTATGAAGTCCAGGCAAGGTACTATAACGTCCCTTTGTTCATATTAGACACCCCTATCTGCCATACCGGTTATACGCCTGAAATTGCAAAATATGTGAGAGCACAGATTGATGAATATATTGCGTTTCTTGAAACCGTGACAAAAAGAAAATTTAATTATGAAAAAATGGTTTCAGTCGGCAAATTATCAGTTGAAGGACAAAAACTCTGGCAGAAAGTCCTCAACACAGCGGCCCATAAGCCAGCCCCAATGTCTGCATTTGATGCGTTCTTTTTTCTTGCCCTGATTGTTACCCTGAGAGGCACCCGGATTGCTGTGGATTTTTACACTGAACTCGTTCAGGAAATGGAAGGGCGAATCCAGGACGGTGTCAGCATTGTTCCGGAAGAAAAACACAGGCTTTTGTGGGATAACCTGCCTGTCTGGTATCAGCTTAAATGGTTGTCAGGTAAGTTTTCAGAACACAATGCCTGCCTGGTTGCAGATACCTATACGTCTGCCTGGTGTGGAACCATTCAATATATTGATGAAAATCAGTTCCTGGATTCCATGGCAGAAGCATACACAAGGATTTATCTTAATATTGGTGTGGACCAGATGGCAGACCAGGTTCTGGACATGATTAAGTTTTATGATGCAGACGGATTTGTCATGCACTCTAACAGATCATGCAAGCCCTATTCTTTTGGTCAACTGGATATCATGAAAATTGTTCAGGAAAAAGCAGGCATTCCTGTCCTTATGATTGAAGCGGATATGGTTGATTCAAGAAATTTTTCTCAATCCCAGGTAGAAACCAGAATCGATGCATTTATGGAAATCATAAAACAAAAGTAAGGAGTAACAACAATATGATTTATGCTGGAATTGATATAGGGTCAATCACTGCGAAGGCAGCTTTGATAGAAGATGGCAAACTCATTGACACGCTGATTATAAAGACCGGTTATAACCACTTGAAAGCTGCTGTTAAAGTTTATGATACGCTGTTAGAAAATACTAAAATTGATAAAAAAAATGTTACTGCCATCGTTTCAACCGGTTATGGACGCGCAAGTGTCGACTTTGCAGATAAAGCATTGACTGAGATCATCTGCCATGGTGCCGGAGCACATTTTATGAATCCGGAAATCCGTGGAATTATTGATGTTGGAGGCCAGGACAGTAAAGCCATACTTCTGGATTCAACAGGCCAGGTCAACAATTTTGCCATGAATGATAAATGCGCCGCTGGTACAGGCCGCTTTCTGGAAGTCATGGCCAATGCCATGGATGTCGGATTAAACCAACTGGGGGACTTCAGTCTCAGGGCTGAAAAGCCATCTAAAATCAGCAGCATCTGTACGGTGTTTGCTGAATCAGAAGTCATTTCCATGATTGCAAACCAGGACAAAAGAGAAGATATTATTGCAGGTATTCACGACTCTGCCGCAGCACGTGTTGCGATTCTGGCAAGAAAAGTTAAGATTAAAAATCCTGTTGTAATGACAGGCGGGGTTGCCAGAAATATCGGCATGGTTGCTGCGCTTGAAAAACATATCGGGCTGGATATATTTGTCGGGAGTGCTCCCCAGGAAAATGGTGCGATTGGTGCTGCAGTGCTGGCATCAAAATTATGATGTAAAATAAATGTAATTGATACGTCTCCTTCTGTATTTTATGCCTGAAAATATAATAAATACCGCTTAAACAAAGAACTGCCCAGGTTGATCCTATTTGAATTTTTAGTCTGATTATGTCTGGCCCAGTTCTTAATAAGGAGAAAAAAATGAGCGGTAAAACAAAGGAATATTTTAATTATTATTCCCACCTGGCAGGGGGAATTGCTGCCATTGTGGGAACCATATATCTTGGAAAAGCAGCAAGTTATTCAGCATCCGCACTTATTACCGCATTGATTTACGGCCTTTCCATTGTGTTTTTATTTTCGGCCAGTACGCTCTATCATATATTTAAAAAAGAAGAAAATGAGCTTTCATTCTGGCGCAAAATGGACCGCCTGGCCATTTTTTTCATGATCGCCGGAACGTATACTCCCATCTGTTATTTTTGCATGGAAGGGCCCTGGCGCTGGAGCATGATTGCCATCCAGTGGGGCCTTGTAGGATTTGGGGTGATTTCACAATTGTTTTTTCCAAGAGCACCACGAACCCTTTATGTTTTGATATACATCATTATGGGCTGGGCTGCTCTTTTTCCCATGAAACAAGTTCTGGCAAACATGTCATTGCCTCAGGAGGTGTTGTTGTTTACCGGAGGCGCTGCCTTTACTTTCGGCGGCATCATCTATGCCATTAAAAGGCCCCGATTTGTTCCAGGGATTTTCAGTTTCCATGAACTGTTTCATGTCATGATTCTTATAGGCGGGGCACTTCATTATGCCATGATTTATCGTGTCTATTTTGAAGCGGTTGCCTCTATTTAAATTTTCAGGATTTCAGCAAGGGTAATCATGACAATACCTGTTAAAGAAAAATTCGGCACAGACAATGAGATAAATCCTTATTGCAGTGCGCTTCTTGAAAAAGAATGCCGACGTTTTGAAAAAGCCTACCACTCTTATTATTTAGAAGGAGAAACAAAGCCCAAACACATTGGAGAACCATTTCTTTTGAACAACCCTTCTTCAAAAACAGGCATTCTCCTTGTTCACGGTTTAATGGCTGCCCCTGAAGAAGTTCGTGAATGGGCTCAGTTTTTATATTCAAAAGGATATACAGTTTATGCTCCCAGGCTGACCGGACACGGCACTTCTGCAGTTGATCTTTCAACACGGCATTATGACGAATGGGTGGAATCAGTTAATTCCGGGGTTGCCCTGCTGAAAACCTGTTGTGATAAAATCGTGATTGGAGGATTTTCAACAGGAGCAGGCCTTGCTCTTCACCAAGCCATCCAAAACCCAAATGATTTTGATGCGGTTATTTCGATAAGCGCTCCCCTTAAATTTAAAAGCCTTTCTACCCGATTTGTGGAATTTCTCCATGCATGGAACCGGCTGGTAAGCAGTTTCGGGATGAATCGGCTGGCCAAGGTATATGCACAAAACCACCCGGATAATCCGCATATTAATTATCATCGCTGCCCTATTCAAGGTATTGTACAGGTTAAGGCACTCATGAAAAAAGTTTACAACTCACTTGTTTCACTTGAAATTCCCTCATTAATCATACAGGGGACAAATGATCCCAAAGTGGATGGAAAAAGCGGGCAAAAGATATTCAAACGGATCAGCCGTTTGGATTCATATTACACAGAAATTGACTTCCATCTGCATGGAATTGTTCGAGGTCCTATTGCCCAGGCCGTGTTTGATGAAGTGGAAAAATTCCTCAACGATATTTACCCTCATTTAGCCGAGCAGACAGACATTGAACAATTTTAGTTTCCCTTTTTTAGGTTTAAAATCAATATAATCTTGCCTAAAAATATCGAGGCTGTTAAATATTGAGATCAACTCCTAACCATAATTATGTGAAAAAAATGACGAAACAAACAGAATGGACCAAAACAACCTGGAAAAATTATACCGCCCTTCAACAACCCAACTGGCCGGACCCCAAAAAAGTAACCAAAGTTCTGGACGACCTATCCCAGTTACCTCCACTGGTTTTTGCAGGAGAAATCCGGGATCTAAAGGCAATGCTGGCAAAAGCATCAAAGGGAGAGGCCTTTCTTCTTCAGGGAGGTGACTGTTCAGAAGATTTTTCAGAGGTTACAGCCCCCAATATTCGTGAAACTTTAAAAGTTATGCTGCAGATGTCTGTGGTCATGACGTATGCCGGCGGCAAACCAGTAATTAAACTGGGCCGGATTGCCGGGCAGTTTGCCAAACCCCGGTCGTCGGACACTGAGATGGTGGATGGTGTTGAACTCCCCTCTTACCGTGGGGATATGGTCAATAAAATCGACCCCACAAAAAAAAGCCGAACTCCCAACCCCAAATATATGCTCAAAGGCTATTATATGGCAGCCTCTACTTTGAACCTGCTGCGGGCATTTACAAGGGGAGGATTTGCAGCACTTCACCGGGTCCAGGCCTGGAACCAGGAATTTGTTGTAAAATCACCCATGGGACGTTCCTATGACCGCCTGGCCAAGCAGATCGACCAGGCAATCAAATTCATGAATACCATCGGCATCCCCACTGATATCCCCCAGGTGAATCAGACCCAGTTTTTTACTTCCCACGAGGCTTTACTGCTGGGTTACGAAGAAGCTCTTACCCGTGTTGATTCCACCACAGGTGACTGGTATGACTGCTCTGCCCATATGTTATGGATCGGAGAAAGAACCCGGCAGGTGGATGGTGCTCATGTAGAATTTTTAAGAGGCGTACTAAATCCGATAGGAGTTAAAATAGGCCCGGACTGTGACATTGATAACATCAAACAATTGATTGAAGCGCTGAATCCGGAAAATGAAGCTGGCCGATTGACCCTGATTACCCGTATGGGAAGAAAAAATATTGAAAAAGTCCTGCCGCCACTGCTGCGTGAGACCAAAAAAGAAGGGTTTAATATTGTATGGAGCTGCGACCCCATGCATGCGAATACCTACACTGCTGATTCCGGACACAAAACACGAGATTTTAATGATGTTTTAGAGGAAATTACTCATTTTTTTGAAATACACTGGGCTGAAGGAACTATTCCTGGCGGTGTTCATCTTGAAATGACAGGAAAAAATGTAACTGAATGTATTGGCGGAGCAAGAAATATTATTGATGAAGAACTCCATAATCGGTACCAGACCTCTTGTGATCCGCGCTTAAATGCTGAACAGAGCTTAGAGGTTGCGTTTCAAATTGCAGATATGATCAAACGATAATCCCCGGTAGATCATCCTTAACCAGCAAGGTCTTTTTTTTAAAGGACCTTGCTCAAAAATATCTGCGTTTTTTCATTAGCAGGATTTTCTATCACCTGCCTGGCTTCACCTATCTCTTCTATTATACCCTTTTTCATGAAAGCGACCCGGTCTGATACTTCTTTGGCAAAAGCCATCTCATGGGTTACGCATATCATTGTCATGCCGTCTTTACGAAGCAGCCTTAAGGTGTCCAAAACTTCTCCAACCAGCTCCGGATCCAATGCAGATGTTACCTCATCCAGCAACATGTAGCTGGGTTTCATGGCAAGCGTTCGGGCGATGGCGAGCCTCTGCTGCTGACCGCCTGACATCCGGGTTGGATACACATCATATTTATCACCAAGTCCTACGCGATTAAGATGCCGCTTGGCAAGTTCTTCTGCCTGCTTTTTAGTTTTACCAAGCACGACCCTTGGCGCAAGAGCCACATTTTCTAAAACAGTAAGATGAGGAAAAGAGTTCCACTGCTGGAATACCATACCCAATTTTTGTCTTAACTTATTTCTGTCAGTGGTTTTGGCATGAGCATCAACTCCGTCAACCAGAATTTTACCCTGTTGGATTTTTTCAATGGCATTGATACAATATAAAAGAGTGGATTTTCCGCTTCCGCTTCCCCCAATCACACTTACAACTTCACCCTTTTTGACCTCAAGATCAATTCCTTTTAATACTTTTAAACTCCCAAAGGATTTATGAACCCCTTGAACCTGAATCATATTGCCATTTTCCTTTCGATATGCCTGCCAAATAATGACAGAGGGTATGAAATAATAAAATAAAAAAGCCCCACGCCCAAAAGTATTTCAAGTGGTTGCTGAGTTCTTGAAATTAACTGCTCAGATGTCCTGAGAAGCTCCATGTATCCAATAACAGAAACCAGTGCGGAATCTTTGATAACGCTCAATGAAACGCCTACCCACGAGGGAAAAACTGTCCGCATCCCGATGGGCAGAATAACATATCTTATGGTCTGCCAGTAACCCATACCAAGAGATCTTGAGGCGATTCTCATAGAATTTGATACGCTTTCAAACCCGGCTCGGAATACTTCGGACATAAATGCCATGGTATAAAGTGAGAGGATAATTGAACCGCTGATAAAGGGATTCAGATGCCACCCGATAACCCCTACATACGTACTGAATAAAACCAATTGAATGATCAAGGGGACGGTTCTTAAAATGTCGAGAAACGCTCCCATTGAAAGATTTATATAATGATTAGAAATTGATCTGATAAATCCAACAATCAGGCCGAAGACAGTTCCCAGAGAAATGGCAACAATAGAAATATATACGGTGTTTAAAACACCTGTAAGTATAAAACCTGCGTCATTCCAGGACAATGGGGTAAAAAGAGAAAAGCCCATTATATATCTCCTGTAAAAATTTTCCTTGAGATCAATTCGGAACAGAATAAGACAGATTTAGTGAGCACATAGTATATCACTGCCGCAACCATAAAAAACTCCAAAGTTCTGAACGAAAGAGACTGTAATCTCTGGGTTTCTCCTGAAAGTTCGTTCATACCAACCAATATGCCGAGTGAACTCATTAAAATTGACCAGACAAACTGATTTGTCATCGGGTGGTATACCCTCCTGAACATCTGAGGAAGCACAACATACCGATACGCTTTTATCTGTGTCATCCCCATAGATCTTGAAGCGATAAGCTGAGTTGGAGGAATGGACTGAAACCCGCCCCTGAATGTTTCTGCAAGATACCCGGCATTGATAAAAACCAATGCACTCAGCACGGCCACATAGGGGCTTAAATGAATACCAAAAGCCCCTAACCCGAAATATGCCATGTATATCTGAAACAATGCAGGGGTATTTCTGGCAGTCTCTATCCAGATATTGGGTATTATCCTCAATATTTTTGTATCAGACATTTTTCCAAGAGCAAGGAATACTGCAATGATAATACCCAGAAACATAGATAATAAAGAGACATGCAGGGTCACAAATGCGCCTTTAAGCATTTGTGGCAACGCATTGTAGACAATAAGCCAGTGAAACTGATAATCACCCATAAAAAACTTTATAAATTGTCTTCAACAGGGCCTTGAATATTGTTCAGAGCCCTGTTGAAAATGGTTAAAAATTATTTGTTGTCTCTAAGAGATTTCAAAAGATCTGCTGGTACTGGTGCTCCAAAATGTTTTTGGTACCGTTCATCGAGTTTTCCATCCCTGATCTGGTGGATTAAGAACAGATCCAGGTAGTCAATCCAGGCAACTTCACTTCTTTTTGCAATAATTCCAACAATATCATCATAATTCGGAACAAAGGGGCCTGCTTCAAAACCTTTAAATTCTTTAGTGGTAAGTTTGGTTGCAATGTTGGCATTGGTAGATATAATCGCGTCCACCTTGCCCTGATATAAGCCTAAAAAGGCATCATTTTCAGATTTAAAAGAGGTATAATTAGACCTTCCCCAGCCGTTTGCATCTGCATATTTGAAATATTCTGTCTCATAAGTAGTACCCAAAGCAGCGCCGACTTTTACCTTTTTTAAATCATCAAAAACCTTAATACCACTATCTTTTTTTGAAAATACCTGAAATTTAAAAACAAAATAAGGCGCTGTAAAACCAACTGATTTGGCTCTTTCCAGCGTATCTGATGTGGATCCGATAACCACGTCGGTTTTACCGGAAACCAGGGAGGGAATTCTGTCTCCCCAGGTTAGGTTGAGAATGTTGACTTTAACACCCATAGCGTCCGCCAGGTCTTTGCAGTAGTCACAGTCAAAGCCTGCTGGTTTATTGTCTTTGTCAAAATATCCCATGGGAGGAAAATCTAATACAACACCACAATTTAAGACTCCTGCCTTGATCACATCATCAAGTTTGTCTGCTGTTGCAGAACTTGTAAAACCCATCATTAACAAGACTACAGCAGCAATTATGATTCTTTTGAATGCCTTCATTTGAGCTCCTTTTTTAAAAATTAAAATTTTGCCAACCTCATTATGGCAATACAACAAACCAATTTTCGGGGTTTATTCTTTAGAGTGATTCTACAGGCTGGATGATAATTTTCAATACTTTTGTTTACAAACAAAAAAATCGTTTACCATTTTTAAAATAAAAAACCCCGGCAGCATTACAAAATAGTGTAATGCTGCCGGGGTTTATGCATGATCTTCCTGGTATATTTCAGTGTTATTTATAACTAAATCAAGCGGTTTTTCTCCTGCTGATTCCAGTCAGAGAAATCAGGCCGACTGACATCAGCAGCAGCGCACTGGGTACAGGAACGGTTGCCTGAAAAGCAGCATCTGCCATGGCGGTATGTGCTACCGGTCCGGGATGATAACCGTCTGACCATATAAGACCGTCTGCCATGGCCAAAGCAGTGCCTTCGTTAGTTGTCATATCATATCCGTCAAACAGGTCGTAATACAGTGAATAGATATCAAGGGTATAAATCGTTCCGGCAAAAGTGTCATCAAAAATATCAAGCGCATTTGCCAGGGCGTCGTTGTAGGTTAAAGTAAAGTTTCCGTCTCCGAGCAGCATAAGATTTGGCACCAGTATGTGCTGGGCGCCAAGGCTGGAAAGTGTACCCAAGGCAGTCATGATATTATCAACAGCGCCTAAAGCGGCAGCCTGTTTTTCTGCTGGAGTTGCTACTTCAGAAGCCAAAGCCTTTAAAGCATTTAATCGATTATAGTCATTCGCACCGGCCCAGACAGTGAACAGGGTTGAATCCATAGGCATGCCTCCTACAACACCCTGAATGCCAGGATAGTTGACCTGCCAGTTAAGTCCAGTTGTATCAGCAGGGACACTTCCCACTGGTGGGGCATAAACATTTCCCAATCCGGTTGTGGCACCGCCATAGGCAACGTTAAACATGTTTGCTCCATGAAGCACGGCCAGTTGGTCAGCCCAGGGCGATCCATCTGTATAAACCCCAAAGCCGTATGGATCCAGAGTAGCACCATTATCCGATATACTGTCTCCAAAGGTAACTACGTTTGTGAATGCAAATGTGATTGAAGTGCTTAAAAACAGCGCAGTACAAATCACTAAAAAGCCTGCCAATAACTTTCTTTTCATACTTTTTCTCCCTTTTGCGTTAAAATTTAACGTCATCAAAATCAGTTGATGAATGCCATTAACCTCTTAATACTTTAAATCCAATAAAATGCAAAAATTGTGCCAACAAATATCATTTTCCATAACTATCTAATTTTTAATGTTATTTTTATGCGCAAGCTTGTTTTGAAATTAAAAATAGGTAAAAAACTACTCATCCTTATAACAATATTTTCCAAAACGCCCGATTAAAAAGAAACCCGGCCTGGAAAATCCAGGCCGGGTTGATGATAACAAATCAAATGTAATTTCAATCTGTTAGTAGGGGCAGGAACTTCTGTAATCTGAAACATCCCAGTCAGACTCATGGTCCGGTCCGCACAGGAACTGCATATAACGCTGATCATCATCCAGGAAGACTTTCATCCAGGCCACACCATATTTACCAAGGATATCCTCAAACTGGTCACCATTCATTACGCACAGGTGATCTCCGCCATTGATCTCAAGAAACGCCTTGGGCACATTATCAGAAATACTGTCATAGAACGGTCTTGCGTGCTGTGCAACAGGGGCAATCAAGTCAAGTTCACAGGCCACAACCAGAGTCGCGGCATTGATATCTGAAAAATTGCTGGACAGCAGGTTCCAGGGTGCAAGAGGAATCGCTGCTTTAAGATTCGAGTTGCTTGCATTGTCTTCTGTGGCAATCAAGGTACCGCCGCCACCCATGGAATGCCCCATGAGACCCATGCGGGTAGAATCCACCAGGCCGTAAATCGGACTGCTGGGATCATTGTTCTGTGCCACGAGTTCGTCCTGGCAGGCCATGAGCTGATCAGCGCGGCTTGGCGGCTGGTCGTAAACAGAGTTTGGATCCATCACAATAACAACAAATCCATGAGATGCCAGTCTGGGTCCCCACCAGTCAATGGTTTCAGAAGTGCCGAGGAAACCCGGGCAAACAGCGATAGCGGCAAAGGGGCCAAGAGAAGTGTTGTCCGGATAGAAAATATCTCCACCGCCAAAACCGGAAACGCTCCAGTCAGAAATGCCGAATGAGTCGTAATCAAAGGGGCCAAGATCATCTTCAAGCATGGCTTCTGTTGGGTCCGGGCCGATGCATGTCGTACAAGGGTCTACAGTTCCATCACCATTACCGGTTAAAACGATGTTATCTACCGTATAACTTTCATAACTGCTGCTGGCATTAATCGCGAAACGCAGGAAAAGCTGGCTCTGGTTTTCTGCTGCTGAAGGAAGGGTGAACGTCATTGCACCATTTGCATATCTTTCTTCAGAAATCACATTGTAGTTTGAACCATTCGTGGAATAGTATACAATGCCAGCCTCGCCTGAATCCAGGCCGCTGGTTGCACTGTCAAATGTCAAAACAATATTGCTTAAGCCCTGTGTACTGATAGCAGTTGAAGTAATCCGACCATCAGTTGAAAAATAACTGCCGCTCATTACCGCACCACTGCTGCCGGTGGATACAGAGCCAGAACTTGAAAAACTGCCAAGACCGCTGTCAAATGATTCTTGAAAAATGGTCTGTTGCGCAGACCATGCAGGCGACACCGCAACCATAAAGCTGATACTAACCATTAAAATAATTAAAAATCGCATGTTCAGTAATTCCCCTCTCTTGTTCTCAGTTTAAACCAGGTTAATTAACACTCCAATTAATTCGCTTGTTAATTAACGTCATTAACCATTAAACGCATATGGAATGCAATTGGTATGCCATGTTAAAAATGAAGTCAGTTCTTTCTATTTTGATTGTCAGATTGATTAGATCTATCTATAAGAAATGTTATATGATTTGTGACAACATCAGAAAAAAGAAAAATTTAAAAAGATAGGATTAAATTAAAAATCGAGGAGGGACATTGTGTGACATGTCACACAACAGGGGGCCACACATATGTGGCATGGCACACTATTTTTTTAGACTGTCAAGCTTTCGATAAAGGGTGCGTCGATGAATACCAAGCAACCGAGCGGCTTTGGCTTTATTGCCATCCGTCTTTTTTAAAACAGCATTAATGTCATCTACTGTAATTCGTTTTTCACCTGAATGTAAGTGAGGCATCAAATACCGGTTTTGATCAATGGCACCTACAACATCCTGCGGCAGGTGAGCCAGGGTTATCAAGGTACTGCGACAAAGAATAAATGCATGTTCAATGGCGTGTTCCAACTCGCGTATATTGCCTGGCCAGCGATAGCACATGAACAGGCTGAGAACTTCCTGGGAAACCCCTTTGATCTTTTTACTAAATCTTTTATTAAATACAGCAATAAAATGATCCACCAGCAAAGGCAAATCTTCAAGGCGCTTTCTAAGTGGTGGAAGTTCCACTTGTACAACTTTCAGCCGATAAAAAAGATCCTCTCTGAATTCACCTCTTGCCACTTTTTCCTTCAAGTTTTTGTTTGTGCATGCAATTATACGCGCATCCACTTTTCTATGTACATGTTCTCCAACTCTTTCAACCACTTTTTCCTGGAGCACCCTGAGCAATTTGAGCTGAATAAGTGGGGATATGTCTCCAATTTCATCAAGCAGAATTGTACCCCCTTGTGCAGCTTCAAAACGCCCTATTTTATCCTTTACTGCCCCGGTAAATGCACCTTGAACATGTCCGAACAGTTCACTCTCCAGTAAATTTTCTGCAAGCGCTGAGCAGTCTACTGCAACAAATGGCTTTAAAGAACGCTGGCCTTCATAATGAACAGCTCTGGCAACCAGTTCTTTTCCAGTGCCGCTTTCTCCAGTAACCAGCACAGTCGTATCCAGATCGGTCAAATTTTTTAAAAGCGAATAAACCGCCTGCATCTTATTGCTTCTGCCTATGATGTTGTGAAACTGATGTTTTTCCTGGAGCTCTTTTTGAAGATCGTTAAGCATCGTGATATCCCTTATGCCCATTACTGCCCCTGTTAAACCGCCATCTTGATCTAATATCGGCCAACTATTGATACTGACAAGTTGATGGTCACGTTTAGTATTCATGCATTCAATATTACGTCCTGAGATATTTCTCTTGTTATTAAGGGTTTCACTCAGAACTTCGTAGCAGCCTTTACCACAACGCCCGGAAGATTTGGTAAATACCTTTCCACCTATATCCTGCATGGTAAAACCACAAATTCCCTCAGTGGCTTTATTGGCTTCAATGACATGCATTTTAGTATCGACCATAATAATGGCATCAAAAACACTGTTAAATATAGCCTCTAACCGCTGTCGATGGGCGCGCACTTCTTTTTGTGCTGCTTCCCGATCTGTTACATCCCTCTGAACAGAACGAAAACCGACTATTTTGCTGCCCTCCTCTACAATAGGAGACACAGAGTCTTCGACAACTAATATAGACCCGTCTTTACGAATAACATCATGAATGAACCGGACAGGCTGCCCGGTTGTATACACTTTATTGTACATTTTCTTTAAAAGAGCTATGCCGGCTTTATCGACATAGGATTTAAAATTAGAGCCGAGAAGTTCCTGGCGAGAGTAGCCCCAAATCCTGCAGCCTGCATCAGTGATAAAGGTCAAATTACCATTTAGGTCTGTTTCACCCACACCATCATCGATTTCATTAAAAAAGGCCTCATAGCGTTTAAGAGTCTCTTTGATAGATTTCATAAATTTCCTTTTAAAATGATATTTCTAATTACTTACAAGGTTATAATAAAACTATTATTAAAAACAAACCAAACAATCTGTTTTTATTATTATATCTTTGGTTAACTGTATTAATATAATTCAAATAAAGATTGCAACAATTAGATATTTTTGTATATTCTCTGATTTGATTTTAAAATTGGCATTAGAGAACAAATTAATATATTTTTTTTGAGTTTTAAAAGGTGAAAATTCTATGAAAGCTGTCCGGACAGACTCTGATCATCGTATATTTTTTTTGGATAACCTTCGTTATTTTCTAGTGTTGCTGGTTGTCTTATTTCACTCGTTAACCAGTTACACCAACATCTGTGAATGGTGGCCGGTAAATGATGATAACTTTTTATTTTTTGACTCTCTACTTTTATTCTTAGATGTTTTCATGATGCCAGGGCTCTTTTTTATTGCAGGTTTTTTTGCACTGCATACCCATGAAGGCCGGACCACCTGGGAATTTATAAAGAGAAAATTCTACCGCCTGGTGATACCATTACTGATAGGCGTAATTTTTTTAAACCCTTTACAAATGTATATATGGAAACTTTCTCATGGTCAGAATGATATAAACTTCTGGCACTGTTTTTTATTCAGAATCAAAAGCGCATTGTCGCTTTATACAGGATTGGTAACCTTATCTCCGGAATTCAACCAGTTCAGTTTTTTTCATTTTTGGTTTATTTCTCTTCTTTTTATTTTCTTTGTCCTCTTTGCTTTTACAAAAAAAATAAAAAATGCTGTTTTTTCAAAATCATCAGTTCCGCCTGAATCTGAAATCTTTTCCAGTTTCAGGATGTTATCTGTGATATTTTCTGCTGTGTTCCTGGTGTTTTTTTTAAACATGTACATTTATACAATTTTTCCGGCAGTAACTGTACCAAACACCTGGATTTTTATCGGGAATGTTATTCAGTTCCAGCCAAGCAGGTTAACACTTTATGGCATCTGTTTCAGCCTTGGAATATATGCATATCATAAAAATTGGTTTTCAAATAACAAACTACCCGGACATACTGTTTTCTGGATAGTCCTGAGTGGTGTGTTGTGGTTTTGCCTGCATAAGATTACATTTATCCTTCTTCAAAAAACTTCTCAAAACCTGGCTGTTTTATATGTTTTCTTATATCCCTTGTTTTTCTTTTCCATGCTGCTGACATTAATTTCAGTAGGGGTAAATTATTGGAATAGTGCTTCAAAAACAAATCGTATACTGGCGGATAATTCATACAATATTTATTTGCTCCATCTGGCGTTTATTTATCTTTTTCAATTGGTGCTGCTAAATTTGACGGCAGTTCCCATTTATATAAAAGCCGTTGTTGTATTTATTTTTTCTGTGGGCCTCAGTCTTTTAATCAGCCATCATGCCATCAATAAATCACCACAATTATCGGTGGCCGGTATTACAATTGGTTTTATCCTGATGACAGCTATATTAAAATGAGTTCACTAAAAGCCCTTTAATTGATTCTTTCAGCAATGGCGTATATCCTCGAAATAGCGATTTCATCTGGATAGGGACTCCTGCATTCAAGAAAAATAGTTTTAAAACCGTTAGAAACCAGAAACGCTTCTATTTCTTTTTTGGTAAAATATGAAAAATATATCGACATGTCGGAATCTAAAATATTGTATTCTAAGCCTTCACCCTCCCCTTCTTTTACGGCCAACAATATTTTCCCCCCTATTTTGAGAACTCTTTTAAACTCCTGAAAAATTTTATCAATATCATTTTTAGGGGTATGTATGATTGAATAAAATGCAACGATGCCATCTATTGACCTCTCAGCCACCTGTAGATTTATCATATCCATTTTTTTAAATGTCATCATGGGGTTATATGTTTTTGCAATTTCAATACATTTTTCAGCAATATCGATCCCCGTGACATTCAACCCCTTATCAAAGAGGTATTTTCCAATATGGCCTGTAGGCCCGCAGCCGGTATCATAAATAATAGAGCGAGGTGAAAAATATTGAGCGTAATTATCAAGCAGTTTCCGATCATACTCTTTTTGAGATAATTCATCTTTAAACAGCTCATGGTATTTTGGGGCCAAAAAGTTATAAGCCTCACAGGTAATCAAATTCATTTTTTTTAGTTGGTGCATAGAATAATTTACCCTTTTATCAGTGTAATCACTACAATTTCAGATAAGTAGCCCGACCTTAACGGTGGCCCCCATGACCCTGTGCCGGAACTGATATTAATGTAAAGATTCTCAACTTTATGCAGTCCATAGTGAAGCCCTTTAAACACTTTGGCGGCAACCCAGGTAAAAGGAAAGAACTGCCCGGCATGGGTATGTCCGGATAATTGCAGCGAAATATTCTGGTTTACGGCAGCAGAAAAAGTAATATCCGGAGCCAGATAGTCTGAAGAATTTACAGCGGCAAGATTCTCTCCATTTACCTTTATGCTGGTAGGCGTGTGGTATAACAAAATCGTGGGCAAATTTTTCGTAAAACGTTCAGGGTCGTTAAAATCAAAAGAAGCGGGTTTCTTAAATTCAGGGTAGGAAATCCCTAAAATCTGAAGACCTTCGATAACCATGGCTTTGTTATCCAGCATTATAATTTTTGAATCTTCAATTACCTTTCTCGATTTTTTAACCCCTGAATAAATCTCATGATTTCCGCTGGTAAATACTGTCCCATGTTTTGCTTGAAACTCATTTAAACCTGAAGCATATCGTTCTTGAAAATTAGAAGCACCATCAAACAGATCGCCGGTAATTAAAATCAAATCTGCATTCTGTTCATTGCTCAGCCTAACAACCCTTTTTAAAAATTTTAAATGTTTTGTCCCTCCTAAATGCAGATCGGAAAGTTGAATTATTTTTTTTCCCTGCCATTGTTGAGGAAGATTTTTAACAGGCACACTTAAGTGCTTAATCTCAATTTTGTAAAACTGGTAGTGACAAAATCCAGTATAAATTATGGCAAGGCCGTACAGGAAACAAGCCAAACCTTTAACAATGGTTTTAACAGGAAGATCTATGGGCAAAACCCATAAGCCCCCCTTTACTATCCAGACGATTGCTGTTGTGATCAGCAAGAAACTCATAAGTCCCACCCAGGTCCCCGATAGGAGGTAATATGCCCTGGTTAGAGGATTGTTGGACATATGAATGAAAATAGAAGACAAAATAAATGTAACGGACAAAAAAAACATCATTAAAAACAACCAGAGTTTTTCATGGATATCAAAAAAACGACACCAGGAAAAAAACAAAAAATAATGGGTTGTAAAGCCGAGTAAAAGTATAACGCTCAAGAATCGGATTAAACTGAAAATCATATTAGTTCCTGAATTTTGATTAAATCATTGTTAAAGACGCATCTTTGATACGGACGCACCATTGTTAAAGACGCGTGATTTTTTTTTCACCTTACATCATTTAATACAAACTTTCCATTCCATTAAAGTAGTGAAGGTTTTTTCGTTCATATAGCCAAAACAGTTATAAATCAACAACTTGACCTTGAAATTTTGTTTTTCCCACCCTCAGATATCTGATTCAGCAATTTTTATGTATGAAAATTCCTGCATTTTTAATAAATCCAAATACACCATAAACTTTTCATTTTGGCCTTAACATTCTGATATAAAGCTTCAAACCTGTATAATACTTTAACAGGTATATATTTTGCTATTCAAAATAATAAAACCACCCATACTTTAAATAATAAACAAAAAGGAAAACACCGATGAACCCTATGCGTATTTTTAAGATATCACTATTAAGTCTTTTTATCGTGGGAAACACTGCGCTAACACATGCCGATTTTACCCAGGATCACCTAATCGTTATCAATAGCCCTTCAGCAATGAGCGCTGGTATGGATTCTCTGATAGAATTGATGCCAGACGGAACTCATTCCCAGGTTCTGGTCCCCCAAAGCAATAACATAACCGGAATGAGCCGGACTGTTTATGACCCAGTGTCTGACCATATTTTTTACAGCATCAGCTCCTGGCCCAACCAGATCTTTGAAGTCCGTGAGATTGACTCCAGCGGGAACTGGATTGCCACCCATGCACATCCTGAATTTAGTTCCGGTAACATCTCCATGATAATGGATCAGGCAGGTAATCTGTTCATTGCAAACAACGGGCGGATATTTGTCAAACGTTCAGGGCAGGCTGACATCATCGTTTTGTTTGTCCTTCCCTATACCGGCGTCGGTGACCTGGAAACTGACCAGGAAGGCAACCTTTTTCTCTCTGATCCTTTTATATGCGATTGTATTTATAAAATATCCCCTGACGGCTCCACAACAACATTTGCAGACCCTTCAGACGGCCTGGACAGCCCTTACGGTCTGGCGGTGAGTCCATCAGGAGATCTTTATGTGGGTAATTATACATCTTATGGACCATCTATTATCAAAGTAACACCTGATGGAACCAGCAGCACCTTCAGTACCCAGAACGTTCGTCAAGGTGTTATAGAAATGACATTTGGACCGGATCTTCGTCTTTATGCAGCCAATCGGGAATATGACACCATCCATGTTTTTGAGGCAGATGGCGGCTCAACCCTTTTTGCAGATAAAACTGACGGTTTGAATGTCCCGTCATCTATGACATTTATCACCGCTCATTCCACCTGCCCGACTGATGCTGATGCTGATGCTGACAATGATGTGGATGGGGTAGATCTGGCAGCTTTTGCAATTAATTTTGAGGATAGTTGTATAGAATCATTTGCCATAGCTTTTGGCAGGAAGGGGGAACAATGAATAATTCAACCTGTCCAATATAAAAACCACTCCCTTATAACATACAACTACAATTCAAACCGGTTTTATGATAAGGTTTGTCCCGTTATTCGGTTCAATATCATCCAGGAAGCAAGGGAGATTTTTAATGTTTAAACGGGCCATTTTTATCATAGTTTCTGTTTGTTTTTTGTTTTACTTGGGAAATCCAATCGCGCATGCAAATACGGATGAGAAAGAAAACATCATATCTGAAAAAAATGATGGAGCAACCGCTGAAGTCGAAACCGAAAAGGTTCAAAATGAAGAATCGATTAAAATGCTCTTATCCATTCTTAACCTTAAAAAGGATTTAAAAAAAAGGATTTCTGAAAAAAAAACAGCCTTCAAAAATAGTTCATCCGATGCGGAAAAGAAAAAATTGAATGAAGAGCTTGCAAAGCTTGACAAACAACTTGCACAAACCAATTCGGATTTTGAGCGAACAGCAACCGGTATAGATACCAGTTTGTTTGATGAAACTGAGGAATTACCCTTTAACTGGAAAGACGAGGTGGTCTCTCTTATTAAACCCGGTGTTATGGAACTCAAACGCCTGACTGCTAAAGCCAGATATAAATCACAGCTCCAGGAAGAGCTTTCTTCTTATCAAAACCTTCTTCCCATTTCTAATCAGGCCAATGAAAACCTGAATAAAATTATTTCAAAGGCCAGTGATCCATTGGTACAAAACAGCCTGAAAGGGCTGTTGCCGGAATGGGAAAGTGTGAAAAGCCAGATTTCAAACCGGATGGAAATCATACAAATGGAACTGGAACGGATGGAATCTGAAGAAAAATCTTTGATTGAAACCAGTAAACAGTCTGTTAAAAACTTTTTCAGGACCAGGGGTCTTTTTCTGATAATCGCTGTTGCTGCCTGCGTAGGGTTTATTTTATTTTTAAGATTCCTGTATATAAACCTGGTAAAAGTTCTCCCCGGCTATTCATCAAAGTACAGACCATTTCATATTAGGGCTCTTGATCTTTTTTTCAGGGTTTTAACTCTTGTTGTAAGCCTCATTATTTTAATCACGGTCTTTTATATATTTGAAGATTGGGTGCTGTTGTCTTTATCCCTTATCGTACTTCTGGGGTTAGGATGGGCTGCAAAAAGCACTTTACCTAAATTCTGGGATCAAAGTCGTCTCATGCTGAATATCGGGGCTGTCCGGGAAGGCGAAAGACTTCTTTTAGACGGCATTCCCTGGCTGGTAAAAAATATAAACATGTTCAGTAAACTTGAAAACCCCGATCTGGGTATCAAACTGAGAGTACCTATTGAAGTATTAATGGATAAAGCATCAAGAGATTTTGATAAAAAGGAATCCTGGTTTCCGTGCAGAAAAAATGACTGGGTCATCCTGGCTGATGGTACAAGAGGATGTGTTGTCAGTCTCTCCCATGAAATGGTCGAATTGGTCCTCAGAGGTGGAGCGCGTAAAATTTACCAGACACAGGATTTCCTATCCCAGTCGCCTTTAAATTTATCGGCAAATTTCAGAATTAAGACCTTTTTTGGTATTTCATATGATTTACAGTCAG
Source organism: Desulfobacteraceae bacterium (assembly GCA_033851995.1). Lineage (GTDB taxonomy): Bacteria > Desulfobacterota > Desulfobacteria > Desulfobacterales > Desulfobacteraceae > Desulfobacula. The sequence continues at coordinate 252,905 of JAWSVI010000015.1, forward strand.
CGTCCACAAATAAAATTCTTGATATCCTTCAGACTTATCTTGAAAAGCGTATCGCAGAAGAAGAATATGAAGATACATTGCTGAATCTCAGGGTAGAATTTGCTCAGGCCGGGGGCTCCTCATTGGATTTTGTTGTCATTTCCGATTTCAAAGGTGAAATGGCACCACTTTATAATCGTCTGAAAAGGGCTTTTCAAAGGTGGTGTGTGGATGCCTGCACTGAAAACAACTGGGATATCCCCTTTCCTCAGCTTACGGTTCATAAAGGGGTCTGATTCCAACTAAAATCGATTTCGGATTTCCAGAGTCTTATAAAAAGTATTGTTATTAAAATACTCAACTGCTAATTACAGTTTTTTTTCGCAATTACCGATACTATTATTGTTTTATATTCTCAGGCGGCACAGGCGGTATGCTTTTTTATAGCTGATCTTAATAGAACTGGAGAAATAGAATGAAAATTGCCGAATCAAACATCATGTACTTTTCAAACGCATCATATCAACAAACCTCGGATGAGACTGTCTATAATTTTGATAAAAACAAATTGGTTCTGGAAAAAGAGAAAACCCAGACAAAGAAATTCCGTCACACCACGGCGGCAGCACATTATCATACCAATACCGATGATGTGACCACGCTCAAATATGCGCCTGAAACCCACATATCCAAAGAAATAAAAACCGGAGAACAGCCTGAAACAGGTTTAGAAGATGACTTTGAAAAAAATTTTTATACAGCATCCGTTCTGAACTGGGCAGCCGATACAATTGATGAGCTGGTAAGTGCGTTTAAACTAGAAAAGGAATCCCTGGATAGCCCGGCAGCAAAGACAACGGTTGTTCCTGAAGTTTCACCCCCCTCTTTTGCAGATAGCCCCTTGGAAAGCAGTACCTTGAGTGAGCAAAGAATTAAAATTTACCAGGAGATGGCTTCTTCTTTACGGGCGAAAGCACAGGCACTTTTACCGGAAGCACCTGTTTCAGCAGCGAGCAGGCTTCTCAGAACACTAAGCTCTGAAAAAGAAAGTCTGAACCTTCAGGCTCAAGGCATGATACAAACGATGGATGGGCAGGAAATAGGTTTCTCCCTGGATTTACAAATGCATCGTAAAAATGTGACGCAAACTACGCAAACCATTCTAATTGATCCTTTGATTATTAATTTTGATAATGATTTTGCCAGTCTTACTGATGAAAAAATATATTTTGACCTGGACAGTGACGGAATGCCTGAACAAATATCAACCTTACAGGAAGGATCTGGTTTCCTGGCCCTGGATATAAATAAAGACGGGCGTATCAACAATGGACTTGAATTGTTCGGTCCCAACACCGGAGACGGCTTTGGGGAACTTTCCCTGTTTGACTCTGACAACAACAACTGGATTGATGAAAATGATCCAATCTATGACGATCTCCTGGTCTGGATAAAAAAAGACTCAAAAAATGATATTTTGAAAAAATTAGCTGAAACAGGAATCGGGGCAATCCATCTTGGGTCTGTAGAATCACAGTTTACGATGATGGGCGAAAAGGATCAGATCCTGGGAGAAATCGCTCAAACCGGCATTGCTCTTAC
>JAWSVI010000015.1:254531-327622 GCA_033851995.1 Desulfobacteraceae bacterium
TCATAAATTCTGGCTGCTCTTTCATGTGCATAATACTGGGCGATAGGTGTGTCATCTGACATGCCTAATCCGCCAAGCAACTGAACTGCTCGGTCGAGTACTCTGTTCATGGCATTGGCCACATAAAATTTAATAATAGAAATATCCTTCATCGCTGCTTTCACACCTTGATTCTGGATGACCCAGGCCGCATTTAACACCATGAGACGGGAGGACAGGATATCTGCAGCACTATCTGCAATGTATGTCTTGACAACATCGGAATCTGCCAGTGTTTCGTTCGGAGTTCTACGCCGTTTTTTTACATATGAACACATGTATTCGAAACAACGGTTACTGATACCGATCCAGCGCATGCAATGGTGAATCCTTCCTGGTCCAAGGCGCTGCTGCGCCAGAACAAATCCCATTCCTTCTCCACCCAGGACGTTTGACTGCGGAACCCTGCAGTTTTGAAAGCTGACTTCTGCATGACTTGCCCAGTCATCTCCTTCATGACCCATCACGGATATATTTCGGACAAGGTTGAAGCCCGGGGTGTCCGTTGGAACAATAATCATGCTGGAACGCATATGCTGAGATTCCGCTTCAGGATTGGTCTCTGCCATAACAATGGCATAGGAAGCACCATCGGCTGAAGAGGTGTACCATTTCCGACCATTGATGACATAATCATCCCCATCTTTTTTGGCGGTCGTTAAAATCCACGTTGGATTTGATCCGCATACATCAACTTCTGTCATGGCAAAGCAGGATCTAATTTTTCCTTCAATGTTCGGGCGGCAGTATTGCTCTTTTTGTTCCTCGTTCCCAAACTTGTGAATAATTTCAACATTTCCTGCATCCGGTGCTTGGCAGCCAAACACATAGAGACCAAGCGGGGATCGACCCAATACTTCATAAATCATTGCGACATCCATTAAAGGCAACCCCATTCCACCCATATCCTTTGGATGAAGTGGTGCCCACAATTCCATTTTACGAACCATTTCCCGTTTTTCTTCCAGTTGAGGTAAAATTGCTCTAAAACCAACGGAATTAAGATCTTTTTCCAAAGGGATGATTTCTTTATCAAGAAATTCCCGCATCATGTCCAGAATAGTCTGGAGTTCTTCAGATGGTTGAAAAGGCATAGTCACTCCTTTTTAAAAAATTATGAGTAAAGATAAAAACATTAAAACTCGCTAAACATCACTATTAAAAAATAGATGAATTTCAAATCTTAGCCATATGATATCTTTACTTTTTAAAGAAATCAAGAAAAATAGAGCGAACGCTCGATTTTTTTATTTTTTACTTCGACTCTCTTTCTTGATTTTCCCTATTGAATGCAATATAAAATAAGGAATCTCAAATGATCCATTCATGAACGAAAATCAAGGGGCTGTCAGTGAAAATATCAAATCGAGCTTTTCTTAACCAATGGGCATGGGTTTTAACGATATTCATTTCTTTAATAATCTTCCAGACAGCATTTGCCAAGGAGAAAACAAGCATTCCGGATGTGTTAAAACCCTGGGAAGAGTGGGTTTTGCATGGGAAAAAAGATCAAATCGAATGTATTCCCCGCTATAACGATTCACAAAAATATCAATGTGCCTGGCCCAGTGAACTTCGATTTGATTTAAACCTCAAAGGAGGAACATTTACACAATCCTGGCTGGTCAATCATGAAACATGGGCAGCTTTACCCGGCAACAGGCGACATTGGCCAATAGGGATCAAGGTCGATGGTGAAACTGTGGTGATTGCGGAACGAAAAGGTTTTCCAGGCGTCATGTTGAAACCAGGCTCCTACACCGTCAGCGGGTCTTTTTCCTGGGCAAGCCTTCCTGAACATATCCAGATTCCAAAATCTTCCGGGCTTATTTTCCTGAAACTTAACAAAGAATCGATTGCATTTCCGGATCTTGATAACCAGGGTCGGCTCTGGCTGAAGCGCGAACGCAAAGAAGAAAAAATTGAAAACCGTTTAAAAATAGAAAGTTATCGATTAATCCATGATTCCATTCCTGCCAGGGTCACACTCCAGATCAGTCTTGATATTGCCGGTGCAGATAGACAGATCACCCTTGGGCCATTGTATGACCCTGCCAAATTCACACCAGTTTCGTTACGCAGCATTCTGCCTGCAAAACTGGAACAGGGCGGCCAAATAAAAATACAAGTCCGGCCGGGGCGATTTGACATACGTTTAAACCTGAGGCATTCAGGCCCCTTAATCACCCTGCCCTTCACAAAGCAAAAAATCAGGTTCTGGCCGAAAAAGGAAATATGGTCTTTTCAGGCACAGCCGGATTTAAGACTGGTAGAGATTATCGGGGGGACACCAGTGGACCCTGTTCAAACAACACTTCCTAAAGCCTGGCATTCCTTTCCAGCCTATATCATGGGGCCGGACAGCCAATTAACATTTAAAGAGATCAAGCGCGGCGATCCTGTTCCCGCACCAGATCAGCTTACCCTGGACCGAACGCTCTGGCTTAAATTTGACGGTACTGGCTATACCTTCTTAGACAAAGTCAAAGGTAAAAAAAACACCGACTGGCGCCTTGAAATGAATCCGCCTGTTATATTGGGGAACGTGACCATCGATGGCAGAGAACAGTTAATCACTCAACTTAAAGGATCGGAAAAGACTGGAATTGAATTGCGCAACGGACGAGTAAATTTCACAGCTGCCAGCCTTTTTCAAGAAAATATTCACACAGTTCCGGCAACAGGCTGGGATCATGATTTTCATAAAGTCAGCGGTCAGCTTCACCTGCCGCCTGGGTGGAAACTTATTAATGCTTCAGGCATTGACAATATTTCACAGACATGGATTAAACAGTGGACCTTGCTTGATTTTTTCATGGTCTTGATTTTTACCATAGCACTTGCAAAACTGTACTCAAAAAAACTTGCCACCATTGCCTTTTTTACCCTGGTCCTTATTTTTCACGAGCCTGAAGCTCCCAGATATATATGGCTGGTACTCCTGATCGGTTTTACCCTTTTAAAATATCTGCCTGAAAGCCGCTTTAAAACCATTATAAAATTTTGTCAGGTTCTGGTGATTTTAACCTTTGTTTTAATTGTGATTCCATACAGTGTGACGGCATTACGAGTCGGCATTTTCCCTCAGTTGGCACAGCCCTGGACTGCGATGTCAGACTATGCTCACCGAAATCAAGTAATGAAAAAACAGGCCGTTACAATGGACACAGCTCAGGAGATGGCAGCAGCCCCCCAAAAGGTGTATAAGGCAAAAGGTCTTGTGAAAAGTAAAATGCCCGTACCTGCTTACTCTTCTGCACCAACGGAAGATCATCAAATGATGCAGTACGACCCCAACGCATTAACTCAGACCGGTCCGGGGCTGCCGACATGGCGACCGTTTGAAACTGTGCGATTTAGCTGGTCAGGTCCTGTTATCCGGAATCAAAATATTAATTTCACTCTGATCGGCCCTATCATCAATCTTGTGCTGGCGTTTGTACGAGTCTTTTTAATTATTCTTCTTATCCTTGGTATGATTAAAATCAAATATCTCAAAGGAGATGGGATTAAAATCAACTGGCTCACTAAACAGGCTGCCGCAGTAATGATTTTTTGTTTTTTATTTTTACCAGTTACTGGACAGACAAGTGAAATCCCATCCCAGAAACTCCTGGAGCAGCTTGAACAGAGGCTACTTGAAAAAGACACATGTTTTCCTTCCTGTGCCAGCATTCCCAGCCTGAGCATCCAGATGCAGGCAGACCATCTGTCTATGGAATTTCAGGTTGATACCCTGATTGACTCGGCAGTGCCCATTCCGGGCAATGCCCTGCAATGGTTGCCTGAAAGCGTAAAGATTGATGGGAAACCGATTGAGGGGCTTTTCAGGGAAAAAGATCAACTGTGGATCATGATCAAAAAAGGACACCATACCATAACTTTAGCTGGTCCTGTCAGAAAGCAGAACACCTTTCAAGTGCCGTTTAAACTAAGGCCATACAGCCTGAAGGTTAAAGCAGAGGGCTGGTCTGTGGAGGGGATTCATCCAGACGGAACATTCAATGCACCCCTTCAGTTTGAACGGATATTAAAATCAAACGACAAACAAAAAGAGATCCTTGAAACCGGTATTCTACCACCATTTGCAGAAATTGAACGAACCATCAGCCTGGGACTGATATGGAAAGTCAGAACTCAGATCCGACGTGTCAGCCCCACAGGAGCCGGCATGGTTATGAATATTCCACTGCTGCCGGGTGAATCCATTACCACACAGGGCATTCATGTTGAAAATCATGTGGCGAAAATTAATCTTAAGGCAAACCAGACTCATGTGATATGGGACTCTTTTATTGATAAAACCGGACAGATCAGACTCTCTCATTCTGAAACAGAAACTTGGACAGAGATCTGGAAGGTGGATGTCAGCCCTATTTTCCATATGAAATATGAAGGTTTGCCCGTGATTCTTCATAAAACAGGAACTCGATGGTATCCTACCTGGCACCCATGGCCAGGCGAAACGCTGGTATTAAACATTTCCAGGCCTCCAGGCGTTGAAGGCCGGACTTTGACCATTGAAAAAAGTCTTCTGGAACTCTGGCCAGGACGCAACTCCACCCGTGCAACACTGGATCTGAGGATAAAAAGCGGCCAGGGTGGTCAGCACTCGATCACATTGCCGCTGGGAGGAGAACTGGAAGAAGTCAGTATTTCCGGCAAAATCTATCCCATACGACAAAATGGTCAAAAAGTTACCCTGCCGATCAAGCCAGGCAGCCAAAATATCCGACTTTCCTGGATGGAAACCCAGGGACTGTCCACCAAATACAGCACACCACTCATTGACCTGGGCACAGAAAGTGTTAATGCAAGTGTAGATGTTCATCTGCCTTCAAACCGCTGGCCATTGTTCATAGGCGGACAACATCTCATGGGACCGGCCATTTTGTTCTGGTCCATTCTTATACTCATTGTGCTGGTGGCATTTGGTCTGTCCAGAACCGGATGGGCATCTTTGAAATTTCATCATTGGTTCCTGCTCTGCCTTGGAATGTCCATGACACACCCCGGAGCCGGGATACTGGTGGTTGCCTGGCTGGTTGCACTGGATTTCAGGAAAAAAGCAAACAAGATAGAAGGATATTACTTCAACCTTGTTCAAACCGGTCTGATTATCCTTACACTTGCAGTGCTGGCTATTTTTGTGCTGGCCATTTCAAACGGTCTCCTTGGGCATCCTGATATGAATATTCGGGGAAATGGTTCAAGTTCCGGGTTCCTGCGCTGGTATCATGATGTCAGCGGTTCGATCCTCCCCAGGGCTTGGATTATCTCCATTCCCATGTTCATTTACAGGATAGCGATGCTTGCCTGGGCATTATGGATTTCCTTTTGGCTGGTGGGCATCCTGAAATGGGGGTGGCAGCAATTTTCAAACCCGAAAATCTGGCATAAAATGAAATTACATGCAAAAAAGCCCCCTTCACTTAAAAATAATAGGTAAGCAAAAGATAACCATTGGCCCCGGCATTCGTGTAATAGGAAGTGCCGGGGATTGAAAAACCGCCATACTCACTTTCCCTGCTGCCATAAAAAAAATTAGCCCCCAAAAGGAGGGTAGAATTCCGGGTCATACTTAAGCTCATCCAGGGCTGGAGAATACCCGATGGATCTTCCATATTATTAATACTGTTTAAATAGAAATTTAAAAGCGGATGAATCTCCATCTGGATTCGAGTGTTTATATAATTTTTCCCAAGAGCAAACAGTTCCCCCCTGTCTATCCTTTCTGCCAGGGCCAAATCACTCATGGCATCGGTATAATTATCATCCCCAAGCCCGTTATGGTAATATTCGATCAGGCCGTATATGTTTTTGCCTAACCATACCCAGGAATAATCTATATTGGCCACCACCTCCATATACCCGCTTTTGTCTGCTGTATCTTCCAGGGAACCCCAGATAATATCGCATCGCCAGGCAGCATCTCCAATGTAGCCTGTGGCTCCAAGCCCCAGTACGTCTTCACCATAGTGCCGGGCAGCCATGAGATCGACCTCTACATCCCCTAAAAAAAAATGAAGTTTACCTGCAACCGAAGATGCGTCAAATTCAACATCTCCATTTGAAAGGTTTCGCCTGGGAACATACAAGAGATTAATCTCTTCTATCCGCTCAGTATTTAACCGGACAGAGACAAGATCATCACCCATTTTATAATCCCGGACTATATCAGAAGGTGAAAACGGATTAAAAAGATCCATAGGATTAAATATCAGACCGTTTCCCCAGGTTACGGCCTGTCTGCCGGCCATGATATCTCCCCATGAGGTTCTGACTGAAAAAAAAAGACGGTCCAGCCTGTGCCACAGCAGATAATCATCTGTTTGGCTGATCGTTTTTGTCAGATCAAACAAGCGACGGTTATCAATATCGGTAACGCGGGACATTAGCCCGTCGCTAAGGGATGGGAAATTGCTTTGAAGGGCTGTCTCCTTTTTATAGGTATCGCCAAATCTGACAACAGCTTCATAATGGGCTTTAACATAAAAATTATCAGAAAAAGCAAGTTTATCTGTCAAACGTGTACTGACAGCACCGTCCTGGCCAGTGCCTGTGCCCACCGGCTCAAAATAAGACTGGCTGTCATACCCGGTTATCCCTCCTTCAAGCTTGAAGTGTCCACCGAACTGATTGGCAATGGGTCCATGCCAGGTTTCCTGCCCGGCCCACAGGGGATTAAAAATGAAAATCAAACCTAAAAAAGAAACCAGAAAAAGAACCAGAAAAAAAATATGGTATCTACTTAATTTCATCATTTACAATGAGTCCGTCCTTTATAGTAACAAGGCGTTCGGCATAGTCCATGACCATACTGTCATGGGTCGAAAAAATAAAAGTGATGTTTTTTTCAATGTTCAGCTTTTTCATCATCAGCAACAGGCCTTCCCCGGTTTTTGAATCCAGATTTGCAGTGGGTTCGTCCGCCAACACAATAGCAGGATTTGAAACAATGGCCCTTGCGACGGCCACGCGCTGCTGTTGACCGCCTGACAACTCTGCAGGCCTCCTGTTGTATTTGCCTTGAAGTCCAACATCATCAAGGATGGCACGAGCCCTTTCTTCTCTTTCTTTTTTGGAAACTTTTTGCAGCAGCATGACATATTCGACATTTTCAATGGCAGACAAGACCGGGATCAGGTTGTATGCCTGGAAAACAAACCCGATATTGTGAAGCCTTAAGGATGCCAGAGAGGCCTGGTTCATCTCTTCAAATCGGTTGTTGTCCAAGATGATATTACCGCCATCCGGCAGATCAAGTCCGCCAATGATATTGAGTAAGGTGGTTTTCCCTGACCCGGACGGGCCTGCAATCGCAACAAATTCGCCTTTGTTTATGGTGAGATCAACACCCCGCAGGGCCTCAACTTTTACTTTTCCCTGCCAGTAATTTTTTTCAACCCCCTTTATTTCAACAATTGCCATGTCCTGTCTCCATCTGATTTGATCTAATTTTCCTTCTGATTTTTCACCTAATTTTTCGTCATGGCCTGAGTCGGGGTAAACCGGGCCGCTTTGACAGCCGGGTAGAGACTTACCAGAATACCCAACACCAGAACCACAAGTACGGCTGCCATAACATCCTGGCACCAGACTTCCGGGTAGAGCGTCCTGGGCATTCCCCACATTTCAGCCCCTGCTGCAAGGGCTGACAGATCAATTCCTTTTCTTGCAATTGCAGCAACACTGATAAGTCCCATACCTGTTCCAATCGATATTCCCAGCAGCAAAAGGAAAACAGTCTCTGTGAGAACCCCTTTGATAATCTGTAAAGGTCTCATGCCCAGGGCTTTCATCAGCCCGAATTCCCGCATTCTTTCAAAGATGGCCATAAGCGTGGTATTCACAATCCCAAACCCCATGGCCACAAACACCACAAAATACCAGATATAAAGAAAAAATCCCGACATCTCCAGATAGGCTTTCATCATGGGCAGAAGATCCTGCCAGGTTTCTACTTGAATCGTTTTGTTATCAATGGCGGCTGTTAATTCTTTGGCCAGACGGGTCTCTTCCCTGCCACTGATATCCAGGTCCTGCAAAAGGATGGATATTTCAGAAATCGAATCCCCAAGCTTCAGCATTTTCGCTGCCTGGGAAAGGGGAACAAAGGCAAACTGTTTTTCAACCTCTTGAGTTTCTGCACTGAAAACCCCGACAATCGTGAATGCTTTAGAAGCGATCTCATTGCCTGTATCCTGGGACATAAGGATCAATTTGTTCCCGATTTTTGTATTGAATTTTCTTAAAAAAGCCCGTCCCACTATTATTTTATTTTTATCTTCTTTCTCCAGGTAACGGCCCTGAGAAACGGCTTTGCCGATAAAGGATATCAAAGCTTCCTTTTCCGGTTCAATCCCCACCAGGGTAACTCCGCTTGAGTGCCGGGCATTGGAAACCACTGCATTGACCCGGATCCGTTTGGCCCAACGACTGCCCTGCCCCAGGACCGACTCTAAAACAGCATCTATGTTTCCTGTCTCATCCATGGTGTTTTCTACAACCGGATCGTCCTGATAATCCTTGTGATGGATCTGGATGCTGCCGGTCAGAGTGGAAATGGCGTTTCTGAGCATCTCACCTTCCATTCCCCGCATGAGTGCCCCTAAAAAAATCATACTCCACACCCCGATGATAACAGCCAATAAAATAACAAAAGTTCGTCTCGGGTTCCTCCAGATATTTCTCCATGCTAATATGACATACATAATCAGATATCTTTTATTTATCCATTATTCATGGCCTCAACCGGTTTAAGTTTCCTGATCTTCAGGGCTGGGAAAGCAGAAGAGACAACGGTGATTAAAAAAACGACCAGTGGGCCTGTTGAAAGCGAAATTAAAGAAAGTTTCGGAAAAAGCCTGTCCGGGATTCCGTATTCTTTAAAAATATCTTCGGTTCCTGCAATAGATATACCGTATTTTTGAAAATACAGGGTAATAAGACTGCCGGCAAACATTCCAAGTAGAATTCCTACTAGCGTCATCAGGGTAGATTCAAACATGACAAGTTTCGTAATCCGGGACGGAGTTGTGCCGATAGCCATCATAACGCCAAATTCCCGGGTTCTTTCAAAGATTGCCATTAAAAAGGTGTTAAAAATAGAAAATGCCACAACGACTATAAGGATGATATACATGATAATGCCGGAAAAAAGATCCATCTGTATCCCCTGTAACAGGCCCGGCATAATTTCCATCCAGTCTGGCACAGCCAGGCTGTCATCCTGTCCGATTTGAGAAAAATCATCCTGTATCTGTTGTTTCACCAGGGCAACCTCCCTTAAAGAGTCTGTTGTTATAATGGCTTCGTGAACACTCTTTCCCATGGAAAAAACTTCCTGGAAATCTTCAAGTCCCATCATGATAACGTTCCGGTCAAATTCATCAATGCCGGATTCAAAAATACCGGTTACCGTTAAAACTGCTGCTGCAATAGATCCATCACGCCCCTGACCTAATACGGTCAATTCATCATTGAGATCCACCTTAAGATTTCTTGAAAGGTTCTCACCTATCAGAACAGTATAAGTGTCTTTGCTACTGAGATATCTGCCTTTTCGAATAAGGGATTTTATGGTAGAGACACCAGCTTCACGCACCGGAACTATGCCGGTAACAAGAACCCCATAGGTTCTTTTGTCGGACGACACCAAAGAAAAGGCGTTGGCCCTGAAGGTGTAAGCATCAACTCCATTGATTGTCTCAAGAACGGAGGCCACCTGATCCGGGTCTTTTATCACCAGCCGCATTTTTTTATCTTCAAGATACCCTTTTGCCTGGACCTGCAAATGACCGGTGCTTATTTTTACGGAAGTATTGATCATGGTTTCATAACAGCCAAGCTGGAACGAAAGCATAAATACCAGAAGCAGGCTGGCAAAGGCGATTGCCGCAATGGTTAAAAGGGTCCGCCTGGGGTTGCGCCATATATTTCGCCACGCCATTTTCAGTTCAACTGACATGCCCCCTCCTCTCCTACATGCCTGGATTCTTCAAATTGGTCCGGGTAAAAATACTCTTGCTCAAACTTTCTTTGAACTCAAGCTTTTCATAAATAAACTGGGTATATTCATCAGATGCATCTGTTTTCTGCATCTTCCATCTCATGGGGAAAAGCTTGCCGCCGGTCATTTGAATGTCCGATGCCGTCATTACTTTTACGCTTTCAAAATCTTCATCGAAAAATTCTTCTTTCAAAAGGATATTATCCTCACGGATGGTCAACTTTATCATACCCCAGATAACAGGCGCATCCTGTTTTGGAATTGATTTTAAGTGATAGGTCTTTTTCCCCTGATCCTCCCCTGTTTTTTCCAAAATATGGACATAATCCTTGATCAGGCTGTCGGTTTTGGCCAGATCATTGTTTGAAAAATCAGATCCCTGCCACCCCTGGGACATCATGGAAGGTGGAAGCTTAATCACTCGATTGACCTTGGGGTTGTAAATCCACATCCCCTTACCTGCTTTAAGAGTGCCGTTCCCCTTGTCCTTTGCCGGTTCAATTATCACAAAAAGAGATTCAGATTCCCCTCTGGTCCAGACCTTGACTGTCATACTTCGTTGCCAGTCCTGCCGGTGAATGGTCATAATTGCAGTAGATACAGATGCCTTGCCCCGCCAGTAATCAAATGCTCTTTTAACGATGGTTTCTGCATCGGTCTGGGCCTGCAGGCTAAAAGGTAAAAAAAGTATAAAAACAATGAAGACAGCTTTTCTCATACTAAACCCATCCTTCCAAAAAAATTTAAGAAATATCCCCCATCTGTTTTTTGACATAGGCAACCAATTGCTGATGTAGCTGATTACCCGGCTCTTCTGAAAGTGCTTTTTCTCCCCAATGGAGTGCATTAGTAAAATCATTTTGTTGACGATAGTTTTCCGCAATAGCATACAGCAAATGCTGCAGCGGTGCATTCCTGTTTTTAGATGGTATATCCAGCACCTTTTTAAAATCGGCAACAGCAACGTCATGTTTCTTTTTAACCGTGTAGCAGCTTCCCCGGCCGATAAGGCTCTCCTCGTCATACGGGTCCAGTGTCAACGCGCGTGAGTAAAGCATAATTGCGTCGTCGATCCGTCCTTCGATTTCAGAAATTTTGCCCAGATAGAAATAAGGGTTGTCTCCATCCTCATGACGATAAGCAGGATTCATCTTGATAACTGCCTCAAATGCGCGAACTGCACCAACCCCATCCGGTTTTTTAAAACATCTTAAGCCTTCATTAAACCAATCTGCCTCAGAAAGTGGTGTACTATTTTTATCCATTTTATACCCCTTGGTCTTGTTTATTGTTTTTTTGATTCTGACATTTCGCTTAATATCATATGTTTTAAGGCCTTTTTGCCTTTTGCACGCATCCATTTTCCTTCAAACTCAGGCTTTAATACGATCCTTGCAATTGCCGAAAGTGCCTGGAGATGAAAATTTCTTTGATCCCTTGATCCAATTAGAACAAAAGCAGCATAGACAAGTGGCTGGGAAGATGAAAACTCGATCCCTTTTTTGCACCGGGCCAGTAGAACAGAGAACTTATCCTGTCCGTCTATGATTACATGGGGTACAGCAAGCCCGGGTGCAAGAACAGTTGTCATCTCATTTTCACGTTTATTCAGCAGGTGAAAAAGACTGTCGGCAGATGCATCTAAGATGCCAGACATGGCATTAGCTGCCAGTTTAAAAAAGGTGTTTTTGTCGGTTTGTTCTTTTAAATCCATGACCTGGCTTTTGGCCACAAGAAGATCAAACCGGTCTGGCCTTGTCGTGACATTGGTTGTAATGAGTTGCCTGATCTCTTTTTGAAATGGTACTTCATCCTTAAATTCTTTTGCAGCCGCTTTTTCCACAATCTGGAGCATGGCTTCTTTCTGATTTACATCAAATCTTAGTGCCAGTTCTTTTATTGATTTTTCCGAACCCAGAACAGTAACCAGATCTCCGGCTTCCAGCCGGGTAAATCCGTGGGGTACGAACAGGACCCCCCTTCTCCGGACAGACATGATAATCAAATCAAACGGAAGGCGCAGATCCCTTAAAGCAAGGCCGGACAGGTCTGGATTCAGAATTCTCAGATCCACTACATTTCTTTCTTTGTGCATCCCCATAAGAAGGGAGGCTGCAGCCGGCGACCGGACAAAATGATCCAGAAGCCCGACAATTGCAGTAGATGGATCTACGATCAGGACTCCCAGGGACTGAAATCTGGCTGTATAAAATCGATCATTTATTCTTGCAATCAGTGTCTGGCTGCCGAAATTCTCATAGGCGATTTCACAAATCCTGTAATTTTGTTCATCCGAAAGCATTGTGACGATGGCTCCTGCCTCGTGGCACTGGATACGTTCCAATTCATTCCGGGTAATCTCTGTAAGATGATGTACCTCCATATCCTTAAAATTTTTTGCCGGAACAGTCTGTCCATTCATGGCCAGTTTTACTTCCCAGCCTTGGGAAATAAGTGACAGTGCAAGGGCTGATGCCTGGCTGTCTGCCCCAAATATTATCGCTTTTTTTACCCCGGCAAACAGATCCTTTTCAGACTTTGGATGATCTTCCTTCATCAGTTTGATGGCAAATTTAAACAGAGGAGGCCCCACAAGCTGGTTCAGGATAATGACAGAAATAATGATGGTGGCAAAGGGACTGCCAAAGGCGGGAAACTCCACCACGACTTCCTTTGCAAGGCCCAACCCGACACCGGCCTGGGTAATGTAAGCCATCCAGCTCACAGAATTGGCCCTTGCCGGATTCCCTGCAAGGGTTCCCCCGACAAATGACCCGAAAAAAATTGCTGTTATACGTACCAGGAAAAGAACAACAGCAACAGGCCATGTGGCCGCAAGTACATCCAGGGAAAGCGAGGCTCCGGTCAGGGTGAAAAAAGTGATATAAACAACAGGGCCGATGTCATAGAGGTTTTTTAAAAATTCGGTCTTGAACCGTGATGTATTGGACATGAAAAAGCCGGCCAGCATACAAATTAACAAAGGTTCAAGCAGAATTTCTACAAAAAATCTGTCATGAGTATACTGCCGGACGCCTGCGGACAAGAAAAAGACAAGATAACCAGTTGCCAGGATTAAGGCGGTTTTAAAAAAGGGGCGTACCGTCAGGAACATTATCCTCAGCAGGATTTTGAATACGACAAAGCCTAAAAAAATCGAGCCGCCCAGTTCAAAGACAAGCAGTACAATAAAACCGAGATTGAAGCGAAGTCCTGTAAGCAGAGCATCTGCGACCGAAGAATTGACAGAGAACAGCACAATGACGACAACGTCCATGATAACAGTAACGCCAAGCACTGTCTGCGTGAACGGACCTTTGGCACGAAGTTCATTCACAATGGCAATTGCGGATGAAGGAGAGCGGGCAACAAGAATAGCCCCTGCCAGGATGGCTACCGCCGCCTTCGCAACAGGCGGCATTGAGGCCATGAAAGGGATATAGGCTGAAATCAGGTAAAAAGTGATTGCGGTAAGACTGAATGTAACAGTCACCAACCCGACTGTAATCCAGGCAATGCTTTGTATTTTGCTTCGAAGTTCTTTTAAATAGAGTTCTGCGCCTGCAGCAAAGGCGATGAACCCCAGGGCGATTTGATCTACAAATCCGAGCGTTTCAACAGCCTCTTTTGTGATCATTCCCAACACATATGGTCCGGCAATGATCCCGGTAAGCAGAAATGCACTAATAAGGGGAAGACCTGTTTTTGAAAGACCTGCCCCCATCTGCTTTGACGCAAGAGCAATCAGTATAAATCCAGCGGTAAAGACTAAAAGATCCATGGATTATCCCAAAAGAGTGTCAGCGCAAAATTACCATAGTAAACCTATGGATTATCCGCCGAAATTAACGAGATGCTTCAACATCCCATACTCTACCAGATAAACAATGGACGGTACAATATTAATTGTCTGATTTAACAATCATCTCCGGATACAGGATGATTTTGTAAATTCTGACTTGTTTTAGAAACAGGTGCTTTTTTTCTAAATCAGCAGCAGCACCTGTTTCTATTTTATCAAAAATGACTTTTATTTAAGCAGATTCCAGGTCCCTTCTTGTCGCCATATCCATCATAACCCTTTCTCTTGCCTTATTGATGCCAAGTGCCTCTCGTTTCTTATCAATATGAGCAATCATTTTTCTTGCATGTTTTACCGGATCGATCTCAAGATCCCACATACCACCATATAGTTTTTCAAAATCATTAAAAATATAATTTTGAAAAACAGGCGCTCCGGAAGTGGGCAATGTAACACCAAAAACCGTATAGACACCAGATGCTACAAAATAATGACCAATGCTGATGGCTTTTTCACTCATCCATTCCGGAGCACTTCCGGCAACCGGCAGGTCAGATATATCATTTCCAAGTCCTCCTGCCTTAACCATTTCAGTTGCCGCCAGAAGTATCCGGCTGTTATCAACACAGGAGCCCATATGAAGAACCGGTGGTATTCCCACTGTTTCGCAAACTTCAGCTAAACCGGGACCGCAATAAACAGATGCCGATTCCGGCGTCAATAATCCTTCCATGGCACAGGCAATGCCATTACACCCGGTCGTAAGTACGATAACATCATTTTTTATCAGTTCCTTTACCACCTTAATATGACCTTCATTATGCCGGGTTCTGGCATTATTGCATCCTACCACACCTGCAACGCCTCTTATACGGCCATTGATAATGTTATCATTCAAAGTATAATATGATCCGCGGAACGTTCCACCAAGATGATAATTGATGGACTCAACGCCAAACCCTGCCACCTGAAGCCCTTTTTGATGCGGTATCATCACATCTGCGCCTCTTTTCTCAAAATTATCTATGGCAATTTTAACAATCCGTTCAGCATCTTCCAATGCATAATGTTCGTTAAACTCTATATGAATTACATTATCTTGTTCCATTTTGGCAATTGGATGGGTGGTAATTAATTTTGTATGAAAACACTTTGCCACATTGGCTACATTTTGAAAAATACATTGAATATCCACAACCATTGCATCACATGCACCTGTAATAATCGCCATTTCCTGCTGTAAAAATGTACCGCATAAAGGAACGCCATGTCGTTGAAGCAATTCATTTGCCGTACAGCAAATACCGGAAAGCTGTATCCCTTTGGCACCCTTAGACTGGGCATAGGCTTCCATTTCAGGTGTTTGCGCAACTGCGACAACCATTTCAGAAAGAATAGGTTCATGACCATGAATGACCAGGTTAACATAATCTTCTTTCATCACGCCAAGATTTGCTTCAGACTCCAGGGGAAATGGGGTGCCAAAAAGAACGTCCTGTAAATCAGTTGCCAGCATGGACCCACCCCACCCATCGGCAATAGCCGTGCGGGTTCCTTGTTTAATTAAATTTCTATAATCCTGATCCACCCCAATATGGGTCCTGTGCATGACTTCAACAATTTCTCTATCAATATTTCTGGGATAGACATCATTCTTTTTCCATTTTTCATACAATGCGGCAGGTGCCCTTTTCGGATAAAGCAATTCCCCACCGGATTTACCCCATTCCTCCAACGCTTTTTCACCGACTTCCACTGCAATTTCATAAATATCCCGGTCAAGAATTTCCCCATCAGTTTCCACTTTAATATCGACGTCCAGATACGGCGCAATGGACAGCAGCTTTTCAGTATCTTTGATTTTATAGACATCTGTTTCTTTTCTTGCAGCACTCATAAAAACTTCAGCAACGCCTCGGCCATGATCAGAGTGAGCTGCAGCACCACCGGCTATCATCCTTATAAAATTTCTCGCTGCAATGGTGTTGGCAGTCGCACCACACAACCCTTTTCGATCATCTTCTCCTTCTATGCCGGATTTTGGCAAAGGTAAGCGGCAAGGTCCCATGCTGCAGTTCTTGCAGCATGTTCCCTGTGCACCAATATTACACGGTTTCATATTTACAGCTCTGTCAAATACGGTCTCAATATTTAAATCCTGGGCTCTTGAAATCATTTGTTGTGTTGCCAGGTCTATTGATGATGCTACAGGATCTGCTTTCTTTCGTGTTTTAGCAGATTTTTCCTTTTTCACTTTAAGTTTGGTTATCTTTTTTTCATCCATATCTTTTCTCCTAAGATTGTATATGAGTCGATATCAAATCTATAACCCCATATGCAGTACTTGAGCAAAAAACATACCCACACGAAACTTTTGGATAAAAATATAAAATAATATATTAATACAGTCAGTTATAGGTTTTAATGATTTTATAGAGTTTAAATAAATATTGATAGGGATGCATAATCGCAACTATACATGGCGAAAAAATGCGACTACGTATTAAATCTGGTGTCCAAAAAACCATGCGGTGTTTCAATCATCAATCCGTTTTCAACCATCAGTTGAATTGATTTTGAAATCATCCCTTTTTCAAAGGTTTCCTGGAATATTTTGAAAGGCATTTTATCGTTATAAAGCGGAGACTTTGCAGTGATTGCATCAATGGTATGAGGTGTTTTGCAAATATTTAAAAAGACATTACTGTGACGGTCAAATCCGGCAAGAAATTTTTTAAATTCATGGCTTGTGTTTCCGGTCATTGGACCTTTATGAGATGAACATAATGATGTATAGGGCTGTTCCATTACTTTGTTTATGGTTTTTTTAAAGAGTTTGATATCACATTCTGATTGACCGTAAAAAGGACCAAACCCTGAAAAATCGATATCAGATGTTAAAAGTATTCCAGTGTTTAACTCAAGAAAACAATAGTGATCGCTTAAATGCCCTGGAGCATAGATTGCCTTTAATTTGAAATCGGGAAAAGTGAGGATATCATTATCTTTGAAACGCTGGTCAGGTTCTCTCAATGCTTTCATTCCCAGGGTCTGTCCAACTATCTGTGCCCATACTTTACCATTTTCTTTATTTCCCATAAATCGATTACCAAGGGTATCAAGATCATGGACTGAATCCGGAGTCTCAAAAGGAAAGATGAGATGACGATCTTTCAAGAGATCCCAGTTCAGAATATGATCAGGATGTGAGTGACTGATAATAAGGGTATCTATTTTTTTTATACGGTCAATTTCAATAATGGTTTCAGGATTAAACCCGGCATCAATTAAAACGGTTTCCTTTCCGGTTAACAAAAAGGTATTACAATATGGAAATCGGGATGTATTGGGGCCCGGAATAAGATAAAATCCCGGTGCAAGTTCTGTAATTTTGTCTGACAAGAATGAAAACATAAAATTTTGCCTTAATAATTTATTTTCCAGATTTTAAATTTCAGGCACACAGTATTCGCTAAAAAAACGCTTAAAGTCAACAGGCAAAAAAATCAATATGGGTGTTTATCGCTCTATTTTTTTTAAGTCCTGATGTTGCCCCGCTTGATTCGCAAAGATTGATGCTTAAAGTTTACCTTGTAGATCAAATGAAGAATAAATATTTGCAAGATATTTAAATAGTGGAGGAAACAAAATGAAGACAGCAATAAAAAGCGTTGGGGTCGCAGCGGTTGTTGTTCTGCTGCTTGCAGGGATCTCATTCAGTGGGCACCACGGTAAAGGGAAAACCGGCTACGCACATAAAACAGATAAAATGAACATGGATTTTAAGTCGATAGATTCAAACTCGAACGGCAGTCTGAGTTTTGAAGAGTATAAAACCGCTTTCCCATCATCGAGCCAGAAAGGATTTAATACCCTGGATACAGATGGAAACGAGGCTCTCAGTACCGAGGAATGGCAGAAATTTAAAGATATGCACACCGGCATGGGCGGTTACCACAAAAAGGCATACCATGACAAAAACATGGCTGATCCAGGTGGTTACAATGCCCATTTTGGAGACATAGATACGAACGGAGATGAACAAGTCACAATGAGTGAATTTGACGCCTTCTTTTCAGATGGTAAACATAAAGCTCAGGTATTCAGTTCAATTGACATGGACAAAAGCGGCACCCTCGACCATGATGAATGGCACCAGTTCAAGAAAGCCCATAATCTGAAACACCAGGATTGAGGTCTAAAACACCAGGTCTAAAGTAAAAAACGTCAGGCTTAAACAGCCTGGCGTTTGACTTTTCCTACCGGGCATATAAACTCACACTTTCTGCAAAATTTTATCACAGGGTGTTTGCCATATTTGTGTTTTGACCTTTCAGTAACATCCTTTTCCATCCTTACATTACAGAGCTCTTTGTTATAAGTGCCGTCTCTTCCCGGCAGGGATTTAAAAGATTCAATTGACTCAAAAATTGAAGTTTTGCTATCCATAGCGTTTTCCGGGCAAACTCTCCTGCAGAGATTTTTACAATCAGCACAGGGATCAAATTCTATTGGCCCGGTTGAGTCTATCTCAGTCTCTATGAATAAAGCCCTGAGTCGAATCCTGGGACCAATTGATGGAGTGATAAGCATATTATTTTTTCCAATACATCCAAACCCGGCAAGAACTGCTGCATCTTTAAGAAAAATCCCCCCTTTTTCAACGTAATAATGAAGTTTACGAGTTTTTACCTTCAGGTTACCTTCAATCTGTTGACTGGTCCGTTTTATGATATCAATTAATATTCGGTTCCCAAGCGTGCCTCTTCCATCCCACCAATCAAGCTTAAGATTATCTTCCGGATGCGCAAGGCCGATAACGAGCACGGCTCTTACAGAATCCGGCCAGGTGAATAATTTTTTATCTTGAAAAAACTCATCATCAGTGATGAATTCATTGTCAGGAAGTCCTTTAACATCCTTGACGGGATTTATCCGGGCATTATCCATAATCTTATTATATATCATGTGAGAGGCCGAGATTTTAAGCGCTTCCATGTTTGCTATACCGGCAAGCGTTGCCCCATTCTCAATTGCAATTCGAACTATCCGGTCGCTAATCCCCATGAAACCATTCCTCACATCGCCCTTGTTTTGATCAGATTCCTGAACACTCGATTCAAAAACCCGTTTACTTCTCCTATCCTATCATGAAATTCCGACAAGTTTCAAACGTAGACTTGTTCCCCAAATACCAATCTCGTTCATCAGGGAACAATCAAGCAAGGGTGCTTGTGAATTAATTGAGCAGTGTGATAGGATGCCGGATAAATATGTGAGGAGATAGAATGAGTTTGATGTACGAAGAACTGGATTTTCGGCCAACACCCATCGGAGACCTGATGCTCAGGCGTCGCCGTTTAATTCAACTTGGAGGGCTTGATATATATGAAGTCAAACTTGGTGAATATTTTTTAATGACCAGTTTGTTTCATGAGGCTGAAGTTGAGCTGTCCCGGCTTGGACTTGGCCAGTTGGAAAAAGAAAATCTTGACGTTGTCGTCGGCGGTTTAGGCCTGGGCTATACGGCAGTTGCCGTCCTGGAGGACCCGCGCGTAAAGTCGCTCGTTGTTGTCGAGTATTTGGAGGGTGTGATCGATTGGCATCAAAATGAGCTTGTTCCACTTGGGAAAACGTTAATGGACGACCCTCGATGCAGACTCGTACATGCCGACTTTTTTGCTTCTTCCCGAAACACAACTAAAAGTTTTGATCCCCAAAACCCTGATAATAAACATGATGCCATCCTTTTGGATATCGACCATACACCAACAAACGTATTACACCAGACAAACACTCGGTTTTATACTGAGACAGGTCTTAGGGAACTTGCACAGCATTTGAAGCCCGGCGGAGTGTTCGGGCTCTGGGCCGACGGGTTTCCGGAAGCATCCTTTACCGATCTTTTGAGCACAGTGTTTGAAAGCGCGAAATCGCATACCATCGAATTTGATAATCCACTAACCGGCGGCACCTCCGAAGGTGCTGTATATGTTGCTCAAGTGGGATTTAAAGGGAATTCCTACATCCCTCTGTGATCTCGCCCGGTCTTTAAAAGATAGTACTCATAATCCCCTTCATAGGCGGTCATTTTCCCATGGTCAATTTCGAAAACACGGGTCACAAGACAGCGGAGAAAATGGCGGTCATGACTGACCAGAATGATCGTTCCGGTGAATTCTTTTAAAGCCTGAAGCAGAATTTCCCGGGACTGGATATCCAGGTGGTTGGTGGGCTCATCAAGAATCAAAAAATTCAATGGTTGACCCAGGAGTGTTGCAAGGACAACCCTGCTTTTTTCTCCGCCTGAGAGCTGTTTGATTTTTTTGTCCACATCATCACCGGAGAAGAGAAATGCGGCACACAGATTTCGGATTACCCCTATACCTTCAAGAGGGAGGGCATCCTGAACCGTGTCAAAAACGGTTTTATTGGCATCAAGTATATCCATAGCGTGCTGGCTGAAGTAACCGATGTTGACACCGGCACCTATTTTTACCTGTCCTTTTGTAGGTGATGTTTGTTGTGCCAGGACTTTTAAAAATGTGGATTTACCGGCACCGTTCACTCCAACGACAGCTATTTTATCCCCTCTGTTAATGAGACCTGAAATTTCAGTAAAAACCGTTTTAGAATCCTGATTTTGAGTTTCCCATGATTTGGCAAGGGTGTCTATTCGGACAACATCGTTACCGGAACGCGGGGTTTTTGAAAATTTAAATTTTATGATTTTCTGGTATTCAGGCAGCTCAATACGCTTGATTTTCTCAAGTTTTTTAATGCGGGACTGAACCTGGGCAGCATGGGAAACCCTTGCCTTGAAACGCGCAATGAAATTTTCTTCCTTGGCCAGCATCTCCTTCTGGCGCCTGTGGGTTGCAATGAGCTGTTCCAATCTTACTTCCCGTTCTTTGATATAAAAATCATAGTTACCACTATAAGTAGTGGTGGTGTGATTGGCCACTTCAACGATCCGGGAGACCACACGATTCATGAAATCATGATCATGGCAGGTCATGAGAAGAGCGCCTTTAAAATCATTGATCAGCCAGTTTTCCAGCCAGATAATGGATTCCAGGTCCAGATGGTTAGTGGGTTCATCCAGGAGAAGTGCATTAGGGCTGATTGTCAAAATTTTTGCAAGCGCAATCCGCATCTTCCATCCACCACTGAAAGATTCTACCGGGAGACCATGGTCACAAGGGGCTATGCCCAGGCCGGTAAGAATGGTTTGAGCACGGGTTTCAAGATCATAGCCGCCTCGATTTTCAAACTCATCAGCGGCATTTCCGTATTTTTCAAGCAAAACCTCCATAGAGCTGTCATCCATGGGTTCTGCCATGGCGATTTCCATCTTTTTCATTTCTTTACCCAGTTTGACTACGTCTGCAGCGCCGGACATGACTTCATCCAAAACGGATCTGCCAGACATCTCCCCAACGTTCTGAGAAAAATAACCGATTTTGATTTTTTTGGAAAAGCTGATATCGCCATCATCTGCATCTTCCTCGCCTGTAATCAGGTGGAAGATGGTCGTCTTGCCGGTACCATTGGCACCCACCAATCCGGACCGTGTGCCGGCCAGGATCTGAATGTTGGCATTTTTGAGCAGGACTTGTGATCCGTATTGTTTTGATATATTGGTCAGATGAATCATTTTTTTGTTCCCGAAAAAAATGGCACAATATCCCCTTTAACCACACCTTTATTTTTGTCACACCATGCTTTAAAAAATAAACGATCAAGGACAACAGAAGTAACAGATAAATTATTATGTATACTGTACAAACTCTACTATGTTTTCATCCGGGTCTTTAACCATTGCAATGGTCACACCTGGGCGAAGCTCTGTCACATCCATGACAAATTCAACATCTTTGTCTTTGAGCAGATCACACACGTCTGTCAGGTTCTCAATAGCAAACGTGACATAGCGCAGCCCCAGTTGACTGACCAGCCCGACTTTTCCTTTTTCCGGCATTTTATCCGGAAGAACGAGTTTAAAATCACTGGTACCGTATCTCATCCGGTACATTGTCCCGAAAGGCAGAGGCATTTCTCCTATAAACTCAAGCCCCAGAAACTCCTGGTAGAAATTAAGACTGGCCTTTATATCAGAAACGATAACACCCAGATCCAAACTGTCTTTTGCTCTTTTCATCATTTTCAGGTTTCTCCTTATAAACCACTGCCATGAGCATCATAGCATCGCCGGAACAGCAATCCCGTGTACCCGATGGCTATTAATATACCTATATGGATATTGAAAAGGTCACTGATACTTCTGCAAACAAATCATCAGATCCATTTACCAGTTCTACTTTCCATGTCGACACATTTTTACCTTTTGTAAGGATATGGCACCTGGCAGTAATAATTCCAAGTTTAACAGGCCGTACGTAAGTTGCATTCAAATTTATAGTTGCGATATTGGGGGTCTTATAAATATATGCGCACCCGAAAATTGCGATAGTATCAGCCAGTGTAGTAGTTACACCACCATGTAATATCCCGTTTGGGTTAAGGTGATGTTTTTGAATTTCAATCTTTCCTTCAACAAACCCTTCATCAATTGCAGTTAGTTTAATTCCATTTAACTCTGCATAGGTTCCTTTTGTAATTTGATCAAAATCAACGGTGATTCCATCTGCCAATTCGAATTTAACTGAGTGAATTGAATTCATAACAACAATTTCCCACTTTCATTTTTCCAGAATAGATTTTTTTGAACATCTGCGGGTTGTCTGTAGCATTTTTTTTGTTGGGTAGGAAGTTTTTATTAATTTAACAATTAAGATTTCCCATTACCGAACCTGAATTTACTTCAACACATGATTTGATAATACTTTTTGCAAATCATATATATTTACTTTTTTATTGAACTTTTTTTCAATCGGCTCTGTCTCACTGCCAATCCAAATTTTCAATTCAGCATCAAGGTCCAAATGCCCTGCTGTTTCAATAGAGTATTTTGTGATTTTTGAATATGGTATGGACAAATACTCGGTCTTTTTCCCGGTAAGCCCCTGGATGTTAACAATGATCAACCGCTTGTTTGTAAACACAAAGGTATCGCGAATAACCTTAAACCCGATTTCAAAGGATTCTCCATATCCAAGTAATTGTTCATATTCTGCCTGCAGTTTTTCCGTATCAACAACACCTGCGTTTCCTAAAAGGCCTGATAATAATCCCATTGATCTACCTCCGTTTAATTAACTATTTGGTCGCACTCCCTAATCTCAATCCAAAGGAAAGGTTTGTGCTTGTTATTACTGTTTGTCATTTTGATGCTGAATATGAAAATTATCATTATAAGTCACATCATCCAAAATCACCAACTTGCCTTGATGCATTTTGCAATCGGACCCATTTTTCAACAAGTTTGTAAGGGTATGCTTCAAGCCGGCTGAAACCATGCATTTGCCTGGCTTTATACTCTAACAACCTGGGCGAAGAAATACCGCATAAAAAACGCGTCATCAGGGCAATTGGCAGTGGTACCTGTGCAATATCTTTCAATGGCTTTACAAGATCATGGAAATCCAACATATCCAATGACGGCATATCTGATGATAAAAGTTTTACAGGTTCGTTCGACATGCAAACTGAACACCTTTTGCAATCATCATCTAATTCTTCTCCAAAATAAGCGGATAAACTTTTTGCCAGACATTGATCTGTTTCAAAAAGCTCAATCATGTCATGGAGGCGTGCTACATCCATTTTTTCTTTTTCAACAAACAGATTCGCAAGATCCTGGGCAATTGAGTCTATATCAAATTCAAAATTAAGTATTTTAAAAACCTCTACCGCAGACTTTGTCTGAAGGTCTATCCACTCTTTTTCATGAAAATATTCCAGGGCCGTGAGAACCCGCTGACGATCAAATCCTGATTCAGCAACCGTATTGTCTATATCTATCCGGGTCCATGTTCTGGCAGTCTTGGAATTATCCAGCATAGTTTTGACAAATTGCGCCCTTTCGCCTTTGAAATTTTCAATTATGCTTTCTGTTGAGATCAAATATTTAAACGTATAGTTTTCAAAGTAAGTATATTTGGGAGAAATAATATTGGCCATCTCCAGGTAAACCAGGAGCGTTTTTAAAGGCAGCAGCCGTATGTCTGCATCCCTGCTCAAAGTGTATGCTCGAACTTCAAATTGATTTCCTTTAGATTGACGGATACTCTCCAATACATAGCGGATGCTTTCAACAGCAGGTGTATCACCATAAGCAAAATTTTCCAGTACAGGTATGCCGCTTTTATTTCCAAAAAGGCAACATAAAGAGGGATTCCCATCCCTTCCGGCTCGACCGATCTCCTGACTGTAACTCTCTATAGATTTTGGCAGGTCATAATGGATTACTTTTCGAATGTTTTCTTTATCAATCCCCATTCCAAATGCGATTGTTGCTGCAACTATATCTGTTTTACCACTCATAAAACCATTTTGAACCGCTTCTCGTTGCTCATTTTTCATTCCCGCATGATAGGCCTCTGCCTCCACTCCATTCGCCCTCAACATTCGGGTAATCCGATCTGCTGTCTTTTGCAGGGTAACATATACAATTGCCGGTCCCTCCGGCTTTTCTGCCAATACCTCCAGGAGCAATGCATCTTTTTTTTCTTCAGCCACAGGGCGTATGTGTAAGAATAAATTTTTCCTGTAAAACCCTGTTTGAACGACATTTTCCCGGTTAATGGCAAACTTGCTGCACATGTCGTCAATAACCTTGAGTGTTGCTGTGGCTGTAAGCAATAAAACCTTTTTAATCCCGAACTCTTCTTGATACAAAGGAATTTTCAGATAATCCGGTCTGAAATTATGCCCCCATTCAGATATGCAATGGGCCTCGTCAACGACAAGTAATGATACATTCATCTGCCTGAGCTGCGTTCTGAACCTTTCGTTTTTGAACCGCTCTACCGCAATCATTAGTATTTTCAATTGCCCAATCCGAGCGCTTTCAAGTGTCTTTCGATAATCTTCGGCACTCATTCCGGAATCAAGCTTTGCCGCTGGAATGTTCTTTGATTTTAAAAAATCAATCTGATTTTTCATCAAGGATAGAAGCGGGGAAACAACAAGGGTCATTCCCTGCTCAAGAATCGCAGGCAACTGATAGCAAAGAGATTTACCTGCACCTGTTGGAAAAATAGATGCAGCAGACTTACCGCCTGTAATAGCTTCTATCACTTGACGCTGCCCGGACTTAAATTCATCAAATCCAAACACTTGCTTCAAGGTATTATCAATTACATGCATTTTTTAAACTCAATTTTAGAAACCATTTTTGAAGTTTTTTATCTTCCAAAAAACTCTCCTGACTTTATCAACAGATCAAGATTACCTTCAGCAGTATATTTTTGTGCCATAAACATTTCTGCCCCATCTGCCTTTCTTGTTAAGATATCCATCCAGACCTCAAAAGGTGCGGTGATAGTAATATCAGGGTTTGGAGCAGATCCCGTGGTACAATGGATTTCATTATTATTTATTTCAAAATAACAGGTGCCTTCCTGTTCGCCGGAAAAAGCAAATTGGTAGCAGCCCTTAAAGCCTTCTGCTTTTTTCGGATTAAATGCTTCTTTCATCATTGTCAAAAAACTCTCCAGGGAGTTTGGCCGGGGTACCAGGCCCCGCTTATAAAATTCTTTCGGTGTTACCCCTTCGTCAATACAGGTCTGCCAGAAAGCATTCCCCAGGGTAGACATGGTTTTAAAATCTGAGGTGGGTGTATTGATAATTTTCATTGTCTCGGCAGATATCTTTTTATTTCTGACCAACTCCCTCCCCCCCTGGGTAATCGCATCCAATACTGATTTTACCAGTGGCGTTTTGGTTTTCAGTGCCATGTTCTCTGCACCTGGGATATAAATTTCTGCGCTCAAAAGCTTGCCATACAGATGATTCATGTACAAACTCAACTGCTCAAATACAGAATGCTCAGGAAAACCGGCAACAGACAGTGCAACTACAGGAGGAGGCACCTGGCGAAGCGGATGCCTGGTTACCCCTTCTCTGATTTCAAAAAACGGCAAAGCAAAGGGAAGTGTGCGTTCAATAAAGGTTTTCATATTGGCATTTACTGTATAGTGAAACAGGGGCGTCGCCATGATACACAGATCACTGGCCATGTATTTAGGAAAAAGCTCTTTGGTCATATCATCTTTATGAAGACATTCTCCCGGTGTTTTAGTCCAGCAGGTAAAACATCCGATACAGTAGTTGATCTTTTTTTTGAAAATATTCACCACCTCGACTTCAGCACCTTCTTCTTCCATGCCTTTAATCAAAAAATTCAAGATTAATTCGGTTTTACTTTCCCCGCCAATTCTGGCACTTGAATTGATCGCCAATACTTTCATGGTTTATCCTCCTGTTTATCGGTTATTTTGATTGTTTGATAGTTTGATTATTTGATTGCAGTACTGTGAGCTGCCATGGCCCGCCCCTATTCACAGAGATATTTTATAAAACCGCGTTGCAACATCATGGAACAAATCAGCTTTTTCATTTGCGGAATAATTTTTAGTCAGACGTTTGAATGAATTCCACAACACAGAATAGCTGCAGCTGACTTTGTCCACGGGAAAATTGGATTCAAACATGCAGCGGTTTGTCCCAAACAGTTCAATAACAAATTCATAATAATCTTTAGTGGTTTCATATAACAACAGTGAACCCGGTGCATGATCAGCCGACTTCAAGTCGAAACCATTTAGATCCATTAACAGGCCGCCGAGCTTCATTTTGACATTCGGACAGGTTGCCACTTTGCGCAAGCCCAACTTCCATTGTTCAATCGCCTCATTTCGATTTTTTTTATAGGGACCTGCCCCTATTGGACCACCACAATGGTCCAATACAATATCAGTTTCAGGAAAGGAACGAGCTAAATCAGCTATATCCTCTAATTGAGGATGGAACAGCCATGCGTCAAAACTCAAATTTAAGGGCGATAATTGAGCAAATCCCCGGCGAAATTTCGGTGATAAATATAAATTTTGTTTGGGGTTTCTATGAGAGTTAGCGATCTTCTTGCTTGGATCCCAACCCGCTGCCATCCTTATACCCCGGAACCGACTTCCCCCTGCATTCATCTGCGCTTCAAGCACGGGGCGAACTCCCTCACCCAACGATAAATCAGCATACCCGACAATCGCGGCAGCAATTTTTGATTTACCGTATAATCCGGATGCACTTTGAGCTGCAATCCCATTTACAAACTCAATTTCCCCAACGGGCCTCATCTCTTTTGGACCGCCTGAGCGAAGCATGGCCATACATTCGATAAAGACAGTCGATTGGATATTATGCCCAGTATTGGTATCTTCCAGCATATCCTCCAATAAATAACGATCCTGCCACCCAAAAGGTCCCCGCCCTCGAAAATCCCACAAATGGTGGTGTGCATCGCAAATCGGCAAATCAGGATCTATTGCTTTTTCATCTGTTTTAGAAAACCACTTCTCTTTATATCGCATATTTTTATCCCTGACGATCTCCTAAGCTTTTCTATTTTCAAGCGAGTGCAATGGCGAAATCTTCATAATACTTTTAATATCTTTAATACTCATTTGTCAAAAAAAATGATACGAGTTTCTACTGGCAAGAGTGAAGCCTTCAAAGGAGAAAAAAAAATCCAAATACTCAGTTTCTTGATAGTAATGATTATCTCCTTTGATTCCAATTGTATGCTTGAGCCTCCTGTTCATTTTACTGGTTGCACAGGCCTCACTTGATATTCAGTCCCAACATTTTGAGGGCTTTTAAGTGAGTTCAGAATTGTGCAAAATTTTGATTTCTTCATCTTGTCCAAGAAAAATATCATTATTGTAAATATTAGTCTCTTGATTTAATTCCTTTCGGCCAATAGTTGCTGTGTTTACAATTGTCTGACATAACTTTATGGAAATGTTGTATATGCCACAAGATAAAGAATTGTTTTTCTATATGGGAACTTCATTTTTAAATGTCACCCGGATTGTCAAAGTAACGGATTGTCAAAATATGAAAAGCTTTCATTCCCTTTGGAGTAGAAATTTTGATTTCATCCCCCACTTGTTTCCCTAACAAGGAGTTACCCAGAGGCGAATCCATACTAAGTTTTCTGTCAGCAACATCAAACTCATCAGGCCCAACGATACGATATTCGACCTCTTCACCCTCTTCATCCTCGATGGTAACAAAAGCACCAAAATAGACTTTTTCCAGATCATCAGGAATACGATCGACCACAGTTATCCCGTCAAGACGTTTGGTTAAAAAACGAATCCTGCCATCAATCTGGTACAAGCGTTTCTTGCCATAAATGTATTCGGCATTTTCACTACGATCACCTTGTGCTGCAGCTGCCGCAACTCTCGCGGTCACGTCTGGTCGTTCAACTTTCCACAAGTACTGAAGTTCATCCGTTAATTTTTGTGCACCTTCAGGGGTGATATATTTGGAGCCTTTTTTTACAGGCGGACGCCATCTACCCATTTTGAACCCTCAGCATTTTATATCTTGAGATAAAAGCTGCATAATTTCAGATAAAGGATTTACAGACTCCACAACAACCTTATCTTTTTGTCCGGGCGCGACAAACTCAAGGCTTTTACAATGAAGTCCCATTCGATCATAACCAAGAACATCCCTTAAATATCTGATAGATTTTTTAGATCCATACCGGGTATCTCCTGTCACAGGGTGTCCTGCCAGCTTTGCATGACGCCTGATCTGATGCTTTCGACCGCTCAGCAGATCAATTTGCAGTAAAGAATAACGTTGGCTTTGCTGCAATATCTTATATCTGGTTTTACATTCTACCCTTTTGCCTTTTCCGGAAGGATTATTTCTGCCGCCTGCTGTTTTTGTTAAAGGGCTATCCCAATAATGAACGCCTTTTATATCTTTATCAAATACGCCATGCACAAGGGTTATATATGTTTTTTTCACCTGATTTTTCATAAAAAGCCCGGATAACGCAGACAAAACTTCACTGTCTGTAGATAGCAAGATAGCCCCACTGGTCTCTTTATCTATCCTGTGGGCAGGATGTATTTCAAATGCCGGACCAACACCGAGGTCTTCAGCCAATAATGAATCGGCTCTGATCCAATCAGAAAGCAAAGAGACCAGGTCCTCTCCCGGGTCATTATGAACACTCAGCCCAGGAGGTTTATCCACTGCAAGCCAGCCTTTTTGAACGTCCAGAATATGAATTTCTTCCATATTTGCATCCAGTTGAGTTTTGAGTATCATTTCACCTGTTCAAAATATTCTATCCAGAGACTTTGCGCAACTCTTCAAACCCAATAATGATATCAATATATCAGCGGAATAAACTTTTTTGTTTTCCTCTTTTAGTTTCCCAATATGCCTGGAGTATTCAGAATGCAGTCACTAAAAACAAATTTGTTCCAATATGAACCATCATATTTGTCTATAAATATCATTCGTACCTTCAATATAGACTTTTTCCAGGGTGTTTTTTAAGCTATTTCGATAATTGACAGTCTTCTTGCACGGTCCGGCTCTCTGTTCTTATAGACTATGAGTTGTTTTGGTTTACCAATCCGTCTCTTGCAAATAGATGGAAATAGATATCAGAAATATATACAATGCCAATCGGCGCATCATTCTTTAAAACCGGCAGTCGATGATATTTATTTTTTACCATTCGATCAAGAATAATCATAAGATGTTCATCTGAAAAAGCACCCACAATTTCAGAACTCATGATATCCTTGATCTTCTTCTTTATAAGCTCTTTTTTGCAGGCTTTTATCAGTCCCACCCAGGAAACATCTTTTCCATCAACTCCATAATAGTTCAAAAAACCCGGCCTTAAATTGTAGAGGATATCAAACATGGTAACAATACCAACAAAGTGATTGTTTTCATCAACGACCATCAGGCTTACGGTTTTATCTCCTGTTTTTCTTATTTTCCCGCGAAAAATCATTTTTATGGCTGTTTCAACGGATTCGTTACAATTAACCGTATCAAAATCTGAAATCATGATGTCTTTTGCATATAATTCTGTGGTCATCATTAAATCCTCTTTTATTGTTTTTTTGACAGCATCCTGGATAATATTTATCAAATAATTTTTTAAACTTTCTTAATTCAACAAATTTATAACAGATTAAACTTCTCAACTGAAGCCCTTATTCTCAAATCCTAAATGAATACACCTTTTAACATAAGGTTATATGAGTTTGATGGTCCGACCCCTCTGTTCTCTGTTGACTGTTACTCATGTTTATGCATTTGTTATATTTGTTTAAATTGTCGAAGTGTAAACTGTTGTAAATAAATATGGTCACCAATTTTGACAAGACTTTTTGGGGCAAGAGAAAGCTTCTCAACCAACTCTTCTGGAGAAGATTTTTTTTCTATAGGAGGACCAAAAGGAATATCAGACTTATTTATACTTACAATCGCCAACTGACCGTTCGGAGAGAGTACACGTTTCACCTCCGTTTCAAAACCTGCCATTTGATCATTCGAAAATATATGAAAAACCAGCGCAAGACAGACCAAATCAATAGAAACATCTGCGGATAGTCCGTCAGTATATTTTTATCATATTATGGCGCAACAGTGTTTTTCATGGCCTTGACTGCCTGGCCAGGCTTACGACTTTGTCTATTCTTTATTGAGCGCCTGGATATTACATGCCCATGGCCATTATCTGTTCCAATATATCCATATAGTCGGCAGCGATTTCATAATAGAGCGGATCGACTGCCTTTACAAAGGCCTGCCTGTCTGCCAGCTTGGATATAATAATACCGGCGGCAATAAGGTCTTTTTTGGTCTCTTCTGCCTTTTTGTTGATTATTTTGCGTTCATATTCTACTGAATCTGCCGCAGCTTTCTTGATTAACGCAAGATCCTCGGGAGCAAGTCTGTTTAAGACGTTTTTACTGCCTACAAGAAAAGCCGGTGCCATGGTGTGCCTGTCTTCAGTAATATACTTTGCCGCTTCAAAATGTTTTGTTACTTTGTAGCTGGGCCAGTTGTTCTCTGCACCATCAATTGCATTTGTCTTGAGGGCATCATAAACCTTACCGAATGCCATGGGTGTGGCTATTGCACCAAGAGAATTTATCATCTCAACCATAAGCTTACTCTGGGGAACGCGAATTTTCATTCCCTGTAGATCTTTGATGCTTGTAATCGGTTTAACACTGTTATAAAAATTTCTGGCACCTTCATCGTAAAATGCAAGACCAATAAGCCCTGACTCTTCTACACTGGAAAGCAGTGCTGCACCTATTTCACTGTCAATCACACTATGAATATGATCCCAGTCTTCATAAAGATACGGCAGTTGCAGAAGGTTTAGAATGGGGGCAAGATCGGTGACCGGGGAGATATTAACACGGGTCAGATCAATTTTTCCTGACTGAACCTGTTGTAACACCTGTTTTTCGTCACTGCCAAGCGCTCCGCCGGTAAAGACTTTTACACTGATACGGCCATTTGACCGCTCGCCGACAAGACGGGCAAATTCGATTGCGCCCATTGTTGCAGGATATGTTTTCTCCTGGGTCTCGGCAAGTTTGAGTTCTATTTCGGGGCTCTGAGCCTGTGCTGTAGAAATACCAAATAGAACAATTGATAAAATTAAAAAAAACAATACAGGTCGCTTTAAGTTGATCATGATCGTCTCCTTGGGTCATGAATATAATTTTACAATTGATTATTGGCGTTGCGTAGACGCCAATAAGAATTTTCGCCTTTATAAAACACTTGATTCCTATTGGATTTCTTCAGTGTTTCGTATTTTTGAGGATGTCGTATCCTAACATAAAAAGATGAAAAAAAGTAGACGAAATTGTGGAGAAAACTATATTTCAACTACCCATTATTCGCTTCTCTTAAACTGATGAACACCGTTGTTTTTCCCAAGATAGTTAAAAAGATGAGTTTTAGTTATGGATTTTGGCGACCAAAACAAAGAAACGGTCCATACTGCCAATATTCCACCTGGTTTCAGTAGGCGGTGTATCTCCTTGCTGAGTAGCTCTATAGAAATAACTGGTGCTGGAATAACGCCGTACAAGAGTATTAAGTCAAAAGAAGCGTCAACTAAACCGGTATCTTGAGCATCACCTTTGGTCACCTTTACATTAGTTATATTAAGATCATTAATCTTCTTTGCAGTTTCTCCAACAGCCATCGGATGCATGTCAATGGCATGAACAAATCCCTGATCCCCAACCATTCCTGATGCTGACACCGTGAAATAACCTGAACCACATCCAATTTCTAATACGGTTTGCCCTGATTTTACTCCGGATGCTTTAACCAGTTTCTCAGGATTGTTAAAACGGTAACGTAATGGACTTTCGAGAATGGTGAGCAGTTTCTTGAATACAAAACGACCCACCTTAGAATTTCCATCAAATAGCTTTATTTGCATATTTTATCTCCATTCATAGCACCCCGAAGGAGCCAAAGATGTTTAATGATTCGCATGAACGAGGCGTTAGAACGGATAGCACATTGTTGGTATGTTCTGAAAATAATTGGCCTCTCGCTCTACCCTTGAAAAACATCAGCTAACACTATAAATCATCGTCTCGACCAGTGCATGTTGATTGTTGAGTTTTCATCCATAAAGATCAACATCATACTTCTTTAGTTTTTCCAATACATTTGCTGTTGCTGAATTATTATTGGAAACAACAGCCACTGTCTTTTTATTGATAACAGCACCAATATTTTGATGTTTAAATTCAATAAAACCCTTTGAGCGGTTTCCTAACCTTTATTTCTCTGAAAAGTAAATATCGCCATAATATGATTTTACTTGTCCATGGCTATTATCTGTGTCTGTCATGATGGCAATTGCATCAATGTAATGAAATTGGTTTCCAAACAACCTTTTCAGGTCCTCGTATACATTTCTTTTTTCAGAGTACCAGGTTGATAATTTGTCTTGCCTGTTCCTTAAGGCCATCATTTGTGCATTTCCACCGGCAAAAGCATTCTCCCATATTTCTCCTTTAGATGCCCTGTTTGCCCACACATAGTTGACCGCTCTGGTTCTCCATATAAAAATGCCGCCGTCAATAATCACATAAATTCTTGCGGCATAATCATCACTGGACTTATTTTTTTCATCCCCAGTGTCCAACCGATTTTCAATTCTCCAACTCCAGTTTAAAAAAGGAAATTTTTCAATATCAATATGGACTTTTTTGATGAGAGCAGATGCATTGTTTCTGCTTTTAGCCAATAGGGCCTTCTTATCCCCAATTTGAAACAATTGGTAGAAAGTTGAGTCTTTAAATTTTTTTTCTTCCCATCCTTTAAGACCTGATCCTGAGAAGTCTGATACTTTCAAAGACTCTGCAAAAGATATATTTCCCAAAACTAAAAACAAAATACAAAATTTCAGGAAACTAAATTTCCCTGTCATCTTTTTTCTTCTTTGGTGTAAATAGTTTTTCATTAATAGTTAATACCCCAAATAAGCGGTTTATCCGTCAGCATTTCACTTGTTGGAATTAAGTACCATGTCCACCGAATTCCCAGATAGTACACCTAAAAGTATCATCAATGAGAAAATCACAAATTTATTCATAAATTTCATCCTGCATAGTTTAACACAAAAAAAAAATACAAACGCTTAGTTAAACGGTTTTTATATATTTGTTTTAAAGCCGAGATTAACATCACTGGCTGGCTTCCCGCGTTCCACTCCCCAGTTTTCTTTTTCTACTTCTTTTAAAATTACATTAGCGCTACAGTTTCCACCACCAACTGAATTCGCAAGTTCAATTAACTCCTTATAAAGTTTCCTTTTCGTCTCTATCGTTCTCCCTGAAAACATATCAATCTCAAATACTATATACTTTCCGGAATAGTTCGTAGGTTGGTAGAAGCCATTAGTTTTTTGGTCTAAAATTACAAGCCGGTCATTATCTGGGATTTTTAGAATATCTACCATTATTTTATGAAATTCATCAATAAAAACTGATTCATTTTCAAGACAAAAGTTAGTTGTGATTCTTGAGAATGGCATTTTCTATTCCTCCTATCGTCTAATACCCTATCTAACTGGCAAATTGATAATTAATTATCCCCTGGGTGAATAGTCTATCAGAATTATATGCCTTTGTAGCCGTTTTTACTCATTTTTTCTTTCATATCGATTGCTCCAATCTCTTATTATATTTAGCTCACCGGCGAGCTTCAGCGAGTTCAGTGAAATGGTTTGTTAGCCAAATTATTTATGAGTTAATTTGAGAGAAAAACTTGGATCTTGGTCAATTAACGATCCCCCTAATGAAATTTTGTAATCTGGAAGTTTTGAATTAAACCAATTAAACAAATTTTCTTTCTCAAAAAAAGAGCGATACCATTCATAGCAGAAACTATGACCGTATAGGGAGTAGGATACTTTTAATTTTACATTGCAAAACGATAGATCTTTAGTTTTCTGCTCTTCGAAATCTTTGATTGTCCAGTCACCAATCCCACCATCGGATTCAAAAATGAATCTTTGTCCAGTTTCAACGAGCGCACGGTCAAAGAAGTCGATTAAAACATTGTCACGTGCTTGCTCAAGCAAGGAAGCGGCAATTCGTTCAAAATAACCTATTGAGTCCCAGTAGGCTGAAATGCGGCATATTATGGCAATGTATGGAGCATTTACCTGTTCAATGATCTGTGTAACATCACCAGTTCGCACATCATACAGATCTATATATTGTTTTTTAGCTTTATTCGTGATGGATGGCGAGCGATCAACGAAAGTCACAGGCATTTGCCTTGCTAAATAAGATGCAGTTTCTTGAAAACCTGAAAACATTACATGTTTATCAGCCGCGCAATCCTAAGGCAAGCGCATATTATATATTACAAGTGTGTCGAAAATCATTTTGAAGAATGTGGTCACGAGTATCTTCTGGTTTTTTCCTGTAATCGCAGGCAGTTCTGCCCGGAGGCCAAGTTCATCAAATGACATATACTATCCAAAAATTTTCTATTCATTTAAAAGTTGCGACTATATCCCGACTTTATGCCATAAAGATAAAAAAATGTCCCTATAACTTCCTCTGCCTGTTAAATAATCCGATCCGTTATCAAACACTTTAAATTCAGAAAAAAATTTACTGACGTCTCCATGACATCGTGTTAGTATTCCGGCAAAGCAATCTTTAAGTTTATATAATGTTCACAAGGAACGAATAATGAATACCTTTTCCAGAAGAGATTTTTTATTATTTTCGGCTGCATTGCCACTGTTTTTACCCTTTCAGGCAAATGCACTCACCTCTGCTGACAACCGAAGCACCATGAGCTATCCTGATACTGTAA
This sequence comes from Desulfobacteraceae bacterium, assembly GCA_033851995.1. Classification (GTDB taxonomy): domain Bacteria; phylum Desulfobacterota; class Desulfobacteria; order Desulfobacterales; family Desulfobacteraceae; genus Desulfobacula. The sequence continues at coordinate 289,718 of JAWSVI010000015.1, forward strand.
AAGTCCTGAAACAGGCCTATAAATCAGAAATGATCGCCCACAAACATTATGTCGGGTATGTTGAAAAAGCCCGGATGGAAAACTACCCCAACATTGCCTATATGTTCCAGGCTTTTTCTATTTCGGAAAAAATCCACGCAGACAATTATGATCGGATCATCAGTAATTTAGGAGATAAGATAATTAACACCCCTCTGCCTATAACGGTTCATGACACAAAAACCAACCTGGCAACCGCTGCTGAAAAAGAGATGGAAAAGATTGAGATCATCTACCCTGATTTTATAAACAAAGCACAGCCTGAAGCATATGATGAAGCAATAACCCACCTGATGTATTCATGGAAATCCCATCGCCAGCATGAGGAAAAANNAAAATAAAAAAATACACAGGGCGGAAAGTCTTATAAAAATTATTAAAACAGGATATTAATGTTTTGAAAACAGAGAGGTAAAAATGGAAAATGTTTTCCTGCAGGAAATTGTCACCCTTTGTTTGAAGATGGATAAACATGCCATAAAAGTTTATCGTCACTTTTCACAGACAACAGAAAATAAAGACCTGAGTAAATTTTGGGATAAAATGTCCCAGGAAGAATCACAGCATGTCAATTGCTGGAATGACCTCTTATCGCTTGTTAAAGAAAAAATCATACCTCAGATATTTACTCAGCCGGAAATTACTCTGGATGAATTAAAAGAAAACTACAAAAAAATAAAAAAAATTTCAAAGGAAAGCACAACATCAACAGATTTAACCCAGAATTTTGTTCTAGCTTTCCGCCTTGAGTTTTACCTTCTTCACCCGGCTCTTGAAAGGATCTGGCACTTTTACAGCATTATCCGGAAAGAATCATACAATCCTGAACATGAATATGAAAACCATGTGCACCAGTTTATCTTAGCGATGCATCAATTCGGTGCAGCCACCATCGAACTTGAAGTCCTTGGAGAAACGATTGAAAGAATGTGGCAGCACACGAGAAATATGGCGCAGGAAGCTAATTTTGATGCACTGACAGGAATATTAAACCGGCGGGGATATTTTAATGCCATGCTGTCATTGGCCTATCTGGCCAAAAGAAATAAATTTTATTCGGCAGTTTTAATGATCGACATTGATCATTTCAAGCGCATTAACGACACCGCCGGCCATCAAACAGGGGATGTGGTATTAAAAAAAGTTGCCGATATTATCAAAAAAAATATCCGGGCCAGTGATATTTTAGGCCGGTTTGGCGGTGAGGAATTTATTGTTTTTCTTCCGCAGATCGAAAAAAAAAGCATCTTTGCCCTTGCTGAAAAAATACGGAAAGCTGTTCAGGAAGAATCAAAGGATAATATTGCTGTTACGGTCAGTATTGGCGGAACAGCCCGAAAAATAACCGGCAAGGTAGAAACTGACATTGATGAGCTTATCAAGCAGGCAGACACCTATTTATACGAGGCGAAAAGAAAAGGCAGAAATCAAGTGATCTGCTGAGGCAGGTTTAATTCTTTCATCAGCTCATAGTCCAGAAGGGTCTCGGAAGACGTTTTAAACAACAGGTCGTACATGACATTCCGGTTATACCGGCACAGGGGATTGAATATGAACATCTGCGGCTTGCCCGTCAGCATATTCATGTTGGAATTTTGGTTTATTATTTAAACTCGCCTTGAAATCAACCTACCCAGAGCACTGAAAATACTTTCGATATATTGCTGTTGGGTCAGGTCGGGGTTTTTCTTTTCCGTAACCCGCACCAAAGTTAAATGTTTGACAGATTCCATGAGTTTGAAATCCTGGACAATTTCCTTCATTAATTGAGTTTTATCTTCGTAAGTATGCAGATCTCTTTTATTAATCTGATCAGTTAAAAGCTGTTTTAGTTTCCCCTGAATTTTATTGTTATTGCCTTCATGATAATCAATGATGGCACGCCAACACTTCCAAAAGCAGCCATCAAAATACTTGATCTTATTTTCCTGGCCCCCGGTTTTGGCATCGAGCATTTGATAACAACAAAAGGCAATAACCTGAAATTCTTTGGACAGGCGATAAAGTTTTTTGGCGAAGGCATAGTGGGTATTTTTGATCAAATCAAGATGAAGTGTGGGCCAAAAGAGATTTGGATTAAAATACTCCCTGATAGCTATCGATTCAAGGCATTTGGCTATAATACGAAGATTATTAAACTGGAATATCTCTTTGTTCAAAACGGTCCACCAGTTATTTTCTTTTGCAAGTCTTGCATCTTTTTGAAATAAATAACAGGCCTGCTTTAAGGTATCAGGCATTTTACTGATACTGGCATAATTATTTATTTCAAAATGATGTTTAAAAAATCTATAAAGATTGACGTCATTTTCGATATCAAATTTGACATCCACAAATTTTTCCAGAATTCTGACGGACTCAAAATCATTCAGTTCCTGGTCAAAACCATATTTGTTTTTAATAGCCATCCCAATAGGTTCTGGGTTCACACTCAAAACAAATAACAGTGGCAGGCCTTGTGAGCCGAATAGAATTTTGAGTTGTTTGATCAGCCCATAGGCCTCATCAGGGTCACACCGGTCAAGTTCGTCAATAATTACAAGACTTAAAGGTGACGTTTTTAGCGCTTCTGATAAAATTTGAATATTGCGATCCGTTACCGATAAAAAACGTCCTATAACTGAATCATCAATTGTCTGACCGATAGATTTTAACTTGCCCGCCACCTTTTCCCCGGCGGCGACTTTTTCTTTTGTCAGGAATAATTCAAGCAAGGGTTTTCTAAATTCCCTGTCCTTGATATATGAAAACAGCATCTTGCCGATTCGTTGGGAAGTTATGTCTTGAGTTAATATCAAAGGGTGGGTTAATATTTTGTAGATTAATGCGGGCAGGATGTCAGTTGTGGATGAATACTTCCATGCATTAAAATAGACAACTGGTGTTTGTGGATATTTTGTGTTCATTTTTTTGACAATTCGTGCAATCAGACTTGTTTTTCCAGAGCCCCAACCCCCAAACAAACCGATCACCCGAGGCAGTGCCAGGCTGCCTTCAGCTTGAAAATATGACTCGATTTTCTTAAAGATTTCAGGATGCTCATAAACACGTCCCAGTTGATTGTCCGGCATTTTTTTCAATAGTTCAGACAACCCCTGATCCTGTCCTGTTCCCATTTATCTCTCCTTCATTTGTTTGAAAATAATCTGGTATTTTTCTGCCATGATTGTATCGGAAAAATAACGTTTCATCCTTTTTTTTGCTAGGATTGAAATTGATTCGATTTCACTGTTTGAAGATGCTTTCCACTGCCGGGCAGCCTGGACAAAATCATTATAATTACCCGGTTCAAAATAGAATGCATGATCACCGAAGATTTCCTCAAGTCCATCTACTCTGCTGCATATAACTGGGATGTTTCTGGCAGCAGCCTCCAGTGCGCACATACCAAATGGTTCATATGTTGATGGTATTACTAATACATCAATTGCATTATAAAAGGCCTCAAGTCTTGGGCCACCGCACCATCCAAGATATCTTACCCGTTGTTCAAGGTTATTGCTCTCTACCAGATCCTTAGCATAGAAGCTGAATGCTTTGCCTGCAATATAAGTTGAACAGTCTGAAAAACCATCTTCCAGCAATATTAGCTGACTATACTCTGGCCGTTTCCGGGGAACAAGCCGACCGCAGTAACCGAATACTTTTTTATCCCGGCGTTTTTTTGTTCCAGCAGCCGGCAGCTTAAGCCCATTATGAATCACTCGGAAATTTTCATTTAATTCTTTATATCCGAGTTCAATATATTTTTTTCTTTCGGTTTCAGAGATCAAAACGACTGTATCAGATTTAGCGATCAGTTTTTCCTGCCATTTGACCTGTGAAGAGAGCGCCACATTATTAAAGATCTCTTCAAACGCTAACAATGAATGAATTGTGAAAACTGTATTAAATCGTTTAAATGCGATTTCCATCCCTGAGTCAAACCGGTAGCTGTGTTCATGGATAACCGGAGCTGAAAACTGTAATAACTCTTCATAAGTTCCGATCGCGACCTTTTCATATGTGTTTAGAATATAGGTAAGTTCATCTTCGGTATAGCTGTTATCAGTTAAAAACCAGAGGCTGTTAACACCAATAGATTTTAATCCAGTGTATAGATTCTCAATAACGCTGCCTACCCCCCCGATCCTGTTAACCGGCATTTCATTGGTAACTTCGATGACATCAAAAACACGCTGGTCCGTATTGGTAATCATTATAAAGGGATTATTTTAAAAGTTTTTTTGTTATAGACGATAAGACGCCCTATTTTTAATATGCTTCTACATTCAAATGGGAATCCTTCAGGTTCCTGCCAGGTCTTATCACTGGTTTTCATAGATAAAAATATTCCAGATAGACACTGATGCAGATCAGGATTAAGGTCTTCGCAGTGAAAATTCTGCACCACAATTATTCTATACTCTCCTGTCTGCAGTTGAGAGATATCAATATGAATATCTTTACTGCAACAATATATCATTCCGTGTTTAGGAATCGAGAATTTCGAAAATATCACGCTCGTTTCTTTCAACCGAATATTGATTCCCGCCAAACAAATATCCTGCAATTTTTTCTCTCTCGGGTGTTTTTCTTTGAAAATCCTGGTAGCTGTATGTCTTATACTGATCATGATCAAATGCTGTCATGATCAGATCGTGTTGAGTTTTGTTAATTGCCATTTACCTCCCTACAACGAATGTTGAGCGGCCGCGCGGCTAAAGTTACAGCGGTAACATATAATCTGTCGATTGTCCATACCGCGCCCGGTGAACTGATTAACTTCCAACATCACCGGTAAAATCCAGGGCATGTTGATTTTTCCATTTTATTTATAGTCTATAAGTTTACCCAGAGCACTCATCTGCCCGTGATAGCGAAACATGGCTCCTACCCCCATGATCTCCAGGTCCGTATTCATGGTTTCCTTGGAATGCATGGCACCTTCATGGGGAATCATCACGATGTCCCGGGCGATCCCGTCCACTGTTTCCTTCAACTGATCCAGAGGAACCGAAAGGCTAACCAGGCCGATTTGTTCGGCCTCTTTCCCGTTTACGGTGCGGCCGGTCATCAGGAGATATCGGGCTTTTTTCACCCCCAGCACCACCTGCCACAGGGGCATGCTGGTTACGCCGCCCCACTTCATGGCCGGATGGCCTAATACGGCATCTTCCGCAGCCACGCTGATGTCGCAGAGCAATTGCAGGTAGCAACCCGAAGCTAGGCAGTTTCCGTGGACCTGGGCAATGGTGGGTTTGGGCAGGTTCCAGATGCGCATGTACAGCTCTTCGATTTTACGCAGCATTGCCCTGGCATCTCTAAAAGTCCACTTCTCTCCCTTTTTTTCCCTGGGACCAGTCATGTAATAACTGTCTTTCAGGTCATAGCCCGCACAGAATCCCGGACCGTTTCCCTTAAGCACAACTGCTTTTACGGTTTCATCGGCTCCGGCCAGGTGAAAGGCTTCCATCAGGTCTTCAAAAAGGTCGTAGCTTAGGGCGTTCCGTTTCTCAGGCCGATTCAGGGCAATCTGGCACACATGGTCTTTGACGGAATATTCAACATTTTTCACTCGGAAACTCCATTTTGTTAAAAATTAATTAATCAATAAAAATCAGGAAGTACACTTTCCAAAGGCTTTGGCATCCGCGACTATCTGGTGTTCGCTGTCAACCATGGCAACCCCGTTATACCCTTGGATAAAAACTTTTGACATTTTCATTTTGGCAGAATCATTGTCTGTGATGTTGGATATAACTGGCCTGCCTCCGGATTCTGGCTTGTCGTCATTATCGTTTACCCAGTCCCGGATTTTTTCTATCTGTTTTAAAGAAAAATCTAGCACAAATTGACTAGAATCTCCAGTATTTTCGAGCTTTTTCTAAATCTTCAACCGCATAAATAAGCGGTATTATCCGCTTCCCGGGACTTGATCAGACTCTCAAATCCCGTTAGTCGGCTGGAATTAATTTTAATATCTTTGGCGTTTGATAGGGGGCAGATGCGGGTATGCGGCATGCTCAAAATCAGCTAAAAAAAACAGTTTTTTAAGTGAACCAGGCCCGTTTTTCCATATAGTTGTCTTTAGCTCAGAAGGGGGTATTCACCCCCTTTATTTTCAGAGGATTGTCCAGTTACAACTCATGGTTTCCACCTGGTTTATCCTGGAAGCGCGGTTATAATCGTAGGGGTTTTAACCATTTGGCAAATTTGCCGTTTGGTTGCAATATAGCGTTTGAAATAAACTTCTGCGATTTTTTTCATGAGCCTGTAACCTAAGGTGGAATCCTTTTGACACAGACCTGACAATTGCTCGGCATTTATGGCCAATACTTCCGTATCGGTCAGGCATACGGCGGTCAAGCTATATACCTTGGAGGTCATAAATGAAGCCGGTCCAAAAAAGTCTCCCCGCTTTTTTTCTTCAAAAGCAATGCCGATGTCATCTCCCGGGTCAATTTCCCTTAAACTGACTAATCCCTCAGCAACAACAAACATTTCACCTGCGCTATCCCCTTTTTGATATATCTGGTCTCCTTTGTTGAAAAACCTTGATTGGGTAATGTTTGAAAGCTGTCTTATCTGGTCTTCGGAAAGCACACTAAATAATTCTAATTGAGTCATACGGCTGATGTCTTCCATTTTACTTCTCCTTGTTTTTAGGGTCGCTATGAACAATGGTCTTCTTTTTGTCTGTTGCCTTGAATATTAGCAATTGTTGTGCCATTTTATTCCCAAAAGCAAACAGCACTGCGGTGTAGACATTGAAGGTTTAGGGCGGAGAAAAAATCAATTGGCCAGAAAAAAAAGACAAAAATTTTTTCAAGTTGTAAAAATAAATGACACCAAACCTAACAATATAGAAGTTTACTTTCCCAGAAAACCTATTGATCGGTACAGGTGGTGCCGCAACGAAGACACCGCCTGCTTTCTCCCAAAGCCTGCTTTTGAGAGATAGTTTCCTGAACTTCTTCAATAAAAGAGGTCTTTCTCACAGAAACAGGAAGTTCATGGACCATTGCTTTGGGCTGGTGTTCTGAAACAGGGACTTTTCTGAGAATACTTTTGGGATTGAGCCTGTTTTGGATATTTTGGGGGACAGGTATGATTCCCTGGGTCAAAAGAAAGTGAATGGAACGGGCGGCTTTTCTTCCACCGGCAACTGCAGAAATCACCGTGGAGCGACCCGTGTGCATGTCTCCGGCTGTAAATATATTGGGTTTAGATGCCAGCATTGTATTTTTTTCTGCGTCTAAAGTTGATTTACCAGAGGCCTTGAGATGATAGCCGCTTTTTTTATCATAAATCAGCCAATCCATATCCGGTTTTCGTTCATAAGCAGATATGACCAGATTCGCACAAATTGTTTTTTCAGAACCCCAAATTTTTTCCCCGGTCTTTACCTGACAATACTCAAAATGAAATGCGCTGCCACCGGGATCGGAGTATATCCGGACCGGCGATGTCAGAAAGAGAATGTTCACCCCCTCTTCAATTGCTCTTGTCACATCATTCTTTCTTGCTGACATGTCTTTTTGGTCCTTTGGGCAGATAATTGTTACCGATTCAGCCCCCAGCCTTATGCTGCTTCTGGCACAATCCATTGCCGTGTTGGATTCACCGATGACCACCACAAAGTATCCGGCAAGATCTTTGATGGCAGAACCGATACGTGACAGAAAAGTCAGACTGGGCATCACACATTCAGCATATTCCCCATCAATACAAAGCGGCGGGACAATCCAGGCGCCCAGGCCCAGGAAAATAGCTTCATACCCCTGGGATTTTAAATCATTCAGCGAAAAATTTTCTCCCAAAGCCATACCTGTTTTTACTTTAACACCAAGGTCAATGATACCCTTGATGTCCCAATCGACGATTCGCTTTGGCAAGCGGTACTCGGTGATCCCATAACGAAGCATCCCGCCCACTGCCTCTTTTTTTTCAAATATGGTCGGCTGATGCCCCAGCCGCCTCAAAAAATAGGCACAGGACAACCCGGCAGGTCCCCCGCCGACAATCGCTACCTTGTGGCCGGTTTCCGGAGCACATCTTAAGGGGATTCGGTTACCTGAATTGAGTTCCCATTCGCCAATAAACCGTTGCAATTGGCAGATGGCCACCCCTTGATCGGAAATATTTCGTCGGCAAATATTTTCGCAGGGGTGACTGCACACCCTTCCGGTGGTCAAAACAAGGGGGTTTCGTTCTTTGAGCGTCAAAAGAGCCCTTTGAAAATCTTTGTTTCGAATATGGCGGATCGCTTCGGGAACATCCACCTGTGCCGGGCATTTTTGACGACAGGGGGCCAGGCAATCGTCGGTCCGGTTCAAGTGCAGCAATTTTTCAGTAAGGCCCTCAAGAGATAAAACACCCTTTGGACAGACATCAACGCATCTGCCACACCCTTTGCATTTTTTTTCATCGATTTGGGGGAATTGGTCCGGACCCATATGAATGGCGTCAAAGGGACAGGCCCTGACACAGGAACCCTTTCCGAGGCAGCCATTTTCACAGGTCTTTGAACCGCCATATAAAAAATATTCTGCCCTGCAATCGTTTAAACCAGTGTATGTATATCGGCTGTTTGCCCTGACACCACCCGTGCACCCAGCAACCGCCCTCGTCTGTTCAGTCTCTCTTGTTTTAAGCCCCAGAATTTCGGCGATTTGCCTATTCACTTCAAATCCGCCCATACTGCAGACATTGGCCCTAGCTTTCCCGGCTACAACGGCTCTGGCAGCCCCGTCACAACCGGCAAAACCACACCCACCGCAGTTGACACCAGGGAGGACTGCTCTCACAGCGATTAAACGCGGATCTTCCTTTACATAAAAATATTTTTTGGATAGCGCCAGGCACACACCAGCCAGAAAACCAAGACTGGCCATCATGGCAACAGCATTTATAATTATCATTTTATTAATCCCCCGTTTGAAACGCCTAAATTATCAAAAGAGAATGGGTTTATTCTCAGTGTTGTTTTTCTCTTCTATATTGGGGAATCAGCAATTGTCATGCCATTGACCTGGAAAGGATAATCTGTTGATCCGGGAGATAGTTGGTCAGCAGCAAGGCCGTATTTGAATAAATTTTCGCATAATTTTAAAGGTGTCTTCATAAAATACCAATACCCAAGTGAGGTATTGATTAAAATTGGGGTATCAGGTTTTCGAAGGCATTTAGATTTGAGTTTGCAGGACCCGCATGCGGATTTTCGACCTTCAAACCGGGAATCCCGCTTCCTGAAAAGGTTGTCGGCAACATCGACGTCTATGCCTTCTTCGGCAAGCATGTCCATGTTTTTGACGTTTTCATCTTGGCAGACTCATTATCCGTGATATTGGATTTAATAGGCTTGACACCAGAACCGGGCCGATCATCATTATCCTTTATCCGTATCTTAATTAAAAATTAACGCGGAATTCACAGGGGCGCGATCAAGCCCGCCCGGCACAACGATTGGCTATTTTATATTTTATTGAATTAATAAAACCATAAATTACAAATAACAATGATATCAACTGTTGAGCCATCAATATTGGTGCATTTTGTAGATACATCAACGCAGCCATGCATATATTGCCTAACATGAAAAACTACCAGCCACTAATTCTAATTTTGTTACTGATTTTATCTGTTTTTCCTTCTGAAAAAGAAAAGAATATTTTGTTTAACAGGTAAAAACATCCACCCCATATTTGCAGAAACAGATCCATATATTTTTATATTCCCTAAAGCTAACGCAAAAATAACCGATCACACCCGGTTCATTTTTTTGTTGAAATATTTCGATTCATGGTTTTGTCTTAAAACAACTTGGTGATTTGCCGATCTGAATTCCAAATGTCACAGCATTTGTCATAGCAGTGTCACAGTTTGGTGTCATAGTTTGTCACAGCTATGATAGAGCAAATTAATTCATAGTTTTTTATTATGATTTTCGTACCAATAATCAGGAAGCGATGCAAGGCATTTTCTATACGTGATCAAAAAAGGGCAATTCATTGTCTGCCCTGACCTTTTCAGGTTTTCATATAACTCAAAATATTTCGCCAGCTCTTTTCTGGATTGACATCGAAAATTGCCAATAGTAGTATCTCAATCTTTTGTCTGCCAGGACTGGATAGATGTGCAGATAAAAGATGTGAAAATGACAAAAAGGACGTAGTACATATGGGTAAAAAAGGGCTGCTGTATAGTATGGTTATCGGCATTATGCTCTGCTTTGCATCTGTCTCATCTGCTGCAAAATACGGTGGGGATTGTATCATCACCAGTATTAAAACAGGGGAAGAGAAGATATACCTGAATGCCGTGCATAACCTGGGATCTGTATATGGGGTCTGGCGTGTGGGAACCCTGATGGGGGAGCCTGTGGTCAATGGCCAGGGGATATTCGTTATTCCTGATCAGAAAACGTATCATGCCCGCTATAAAAATAAGACCTATCAGGTACCGGTAGAGATTATTAAAAAAATCAGTGTAGTGGATGTGGATGTCAAAATGCATCTGGGTGAAAATCTGTTTATGGATGTCAATCTGGGTGCAATGGCTGATATTTATTTTGGGAGCGCGCTTTCGGCCAAAGGATTGCCAGAGGATGAAAAAGACAGGTACATGAGCCATAACGTACCGGGTTCGCCTGAATGGGATGACTTTTTATACCGCGATAACCAGGGATTTTCTGTGCAATACCTGTCTGAGGTACAGGCAAAAAGCCGAATAAAAAAAGGGATTCGTATGGTTCTCCTGGGATCTTCTGCACGGGTTAAATTCAATTTCAATCCGGTGATCAACTGGATTGAAAAAAGAGCGGATAAAAAACAGGTTGTTAAAAAAGAAAATCCCTTTAATAAATTTGAAAAAATGAACGAGCCTGTCGCCACGGGTGATTTAAGAAAGGTGGATGCCGATATTCAAGCCTTTGTCATTGGTTCTTGCGGTAAATATTATACCCGCGTGGAAGAAGGAACCCGGGGGTTTCACCTGACCGCTGAATACCTGGGAGAAACCCGGGAAGAGAGAAAAAAAAGGGAGAAAAAATCAAAAGCCTATACCCGGGAAAGAAAAGCGAGGGTTAAAAGCGCAAAACAAAAAATGCGAAATGCGCTTCCCGGGCTTCAAAGAAAGTTCAGGGAGAAAAGGGCTTTAATACAGGCTGATTGCAGGGCCTATATCATGAAAAAATATGCGTTAACTCTTCCTGTAGAAGAACTTGAAAAACTGCTGATCAAAAATTTTACATCCACAGATAATTATAACGCTGTTTATTATATCCCTTTTGACGGATATCTGAACAATTAGATGCAAGGAATGTTTGACATGAAAAAAATGATTTTTGTTTTGGCGGCAGTTCTGCTTTATGCCCCGAGTGTGTATTCGGACGCCTATATTAAGTTAGTCTCTGATAAAAGTGAAAGTGACGTCTATGTAAACGGTGAAGTTGTGGGAACCTATTATGATGTGCCCATTGAGTTTATCCTGCCGCCGGGCGAGTATATGATTGAGGTTAAAAAAGTACACAAAGACCAGAGCCTTGATTATTTTTCCCGGAAGATAAAAGCAGGGAAGATTGATACAAAGATCGCTGTGAATGCTGTTTTGAAAAAAGCGTACACACAGGACTGGTATTACCGGCAGGCCAATACGATCAAAGGGGCCCAGGCGTATCTGGAAAAATTTCCTAATGGAAAACAAAGCAAAAAAATCAAAGCATTTCTTGAAATGGAGTATGCCAGGCAGGCAACGAGCGTTAAACGGGCAAAGGCATACCTTGAGCGGTATCCTGACGGGAGGTTCAGGGAGGCAGTACTTGAGCGGACGATTTACCTGGTGACCATGGAAAAAAAAATCCGCAACGGCGAGACCACGGTGGAGCGGTTTGCATATGATGAAAAAGGCAATCTTATCCAGGACTCTAAGGGTGGGCTCGAAGGCCCGTCAGAAAAAAACCAATACACCTATAACGATCAAAAACAGTTAATCAAAAAGGTGTTCAAAAGAAATGGCAGAGACCCTTTAAAACACCTGTACCAGTATGATGACAAGGGAAACCGGGTGGAAGAATCGATATACGGGAAAAAACACCTGAAGAAAAAATTTTTGTTTACCTATGATGAGAAGAACCGTCTGATTAAAGAGCTTGAAGAATATTACCTGGACGGCAGGTATCGGGATCGGGATTCATATGAAACCACCTATGGATATGATGAAAAAAACAACCTGGTTGAAAAAGAGTCAGACTGTTTAAACGGCGGGTACTGGAAAAAATACAATTACTGGTATGATGATCAGGGTAACATGGTTAAAAAACGGACCCAGATAGAGACCGGACACCAGGAACTGGACAAAATCTATCATTACGACCATGATCATGAAATCGTTCAAAAACATAATGACAGCGGGCTGCTGATTGAAGAGATCAAGAATCCCAACGGCCAATACCCGGTAAAAACCGTATACGCATACCATGCAGACCAGAGTCTGGCTGAAAAGAATAAATATTTTTCAGACGGCCGGCGGATCCAGTATTTTTACGATGCAAACGAAAATCTGGTAAAGGAATATTATCATCCTGATTCTGACGGTGATACGTCTCAAACAATTTTTGAGTATACAGGTGTCAAACTGAAACAGATTTTGCACTGAAAGCAATTGATAGCGGGCAGATCCAGTTTGAGTTCTAATTCAATTTGAGCTCTGGTCTTTTTCGTCTGGTTTATTATTTTTGCCATTTTATGGCAAGCATGGTGATATCATCACTCTGGGGTGCGTCAGCCGTGAATTTGAATAAATCATTTTTGATTTTTTTTATAAACAGCTCTGAAGAACCTGGAAACTTCATATTAATTAATTTTTCCAGGCGAGCCCGTGTATAAAAGTCTCGTTTCTGAGATCGTGCCTCTGTAACTCCATCCGTATAACCAAAAATAATATCACCGGTTTCAAGTTGAAGTCTTTCAATTTTGTATGATGCTCCCTCTATCGGGCCTATAGCGGGTCCGGTTCCCGAAAGCCTCTTTTTGATTCCATTTTTATCCAAAACAAAGAACGGCTCATGCCCAGCGTTTACATAATAAACCGTACCTGTGAGAGGATCAATTGCACCAAAAAATAAGGTAACAAACATCCCATCCTCTCCATGTTCTTTGGCAATATACTCGTTCGTCAGACATACTGTCCTCAAGGCATCTTCCGGTATCCAGGCGCTGTCAGCTCCATTGAGTCTGCATGAATCGGTTCCTGAGGTGAATGCTCCTGAAAAAATGCGCAAAAGGCTTCTGGCCAGTGCCATAAAAAATGCGGCACCAACACCTTTACCACTGACATCCCCAATCACAAACCCCAGGTGATTATCCGGTAAATCAAAGACATCATAAAAATCACCCGACATTTTTAAGGCTGGCTGAAAAAATGCTTTAATATCGAAGTTTTCAGTATCCGGCAATTGTTTCGGCAAAAAATCGTATTGAATTTTTTTCCCACGTTCCAATTCTTCATTAAGTGCTTTGGAATACTTCAAGCGCTCTTCTGAAACATCCAGAATCGTTTTTAACATTCTTTCTCTTGATGAAATGATGGCTTCGATCTCATCGGAGGTGTTGTCCGGCAGATCAACCTGAACAGCACTCAAAGAACCTTCCTGTGCTTTTTTATTGGATGCTGCAATGGCTTCTAAAGGAGCAATTATGTTTTTTCCCAAAAATTGTTTAAGAGTCACCATCATGAAAAGAACAATAATGGCCACCAGTATGGTGATCCTCACGGCGTACCAGAATAGATCAGCAGCAGTGGCATCTTCTGTGATCCATTTATACCCTAAAGAATATACAAGTAAAACAACTTCGATGAAAAGAATTCGCCAGAAAACACCCATCAGGAGAATTTTTCTGACACTACCGTTTTTATTCTTTTTATGTTCAGTCATATTTACGCTCATTTTATTTTATTAAAAGCTAAATACCGAATACTTTTCGATAATAGTCGAGGCTTTTGTAAAAAAGTAACGGGCAGATCCCTATCAGGCCATGGTTCTGAAATTATTCAGGGAAACCCTTATAGTAACATTGAACAGGGATATCGTTCGGTAGCGCAGCCAGACACTTATTGCAATTTTCACAGGAGGACTTCACTGTTTTGCCCTGTTTGAATCTTTTAACAAGATTCGGCTCCCTGATAAAAGGGCGGCACATTGAAATAAAATCCGTATCTCCTTTTTGAACCGCCTCTTCCATTTGTTTCAGCTCGCGCCACCCACCAACAGCAAAAAGTGGGATATCCCCGAAAACAGGTCTAATAAATTTTGTTGCTTCTACATTATAAGGTGTTTTTAAGTCAAATTTTCCGGAAAGCGATTCAAAATACGATTTCATCGTATCTTGCTTAGACTCAGGAAAACTTCCTGCCATTTCATCAACTGGAACATCTCCACGACACATATTGAATGGAGCCGCCATTGATGTCCCGCAGCTTATCTCAAGCCCGTCAATAGATAATGCTTTGAGCCATTTGGCATACCTGGCGGCCAAAGAAGGCGTAATGCCCTCTTTTTTGGAATAATCATTTGTATTCAGTTTGATCAGAAGAGGAAAACCCCCTGGTAGAATCGATTTAATTTCTAAAACGATTTCTCTTAATATCCGGAAACGGTTTTCATCCGACCCGCCCCATTCATCCGTACGTTGATTAAAATAAGGTGAAAGAAATTCATTGAGGAGATATCCATGGGCAGCATGAAGCTGGATCGCATCGGCCCCTGCCCTGACAGCCCGTCTTGCGGCCATTTTAAATGAGGTAATGATATCTTTAATTTGATTAGCACTCATTGAGGCAGGGCTCATTAAAGCGTTGCCTGCTGCCTCCTTGGAGGCCTGAAGTCCTCCATGACCGAGCTGAAAAGCGATTTTACCACCTTCACTGTGAACAGCCCCGACAGCCCTGATCAGACCATCAATCATCGCATCATCATAGATCGCTGCCTGATATTTCTTTGTGCGCCCTGATGGATGGACACAAAGATGACTCCATATAATTAAACCCACCTCACCACGGGAAAGCCTGTTAAGTTTATCGATGATTCCATCGGTAACATGGCCATTCTCAGTCGCCATATTATCTTCACATGCAGAATGGATAAACCGGTTTTTTACGGTCACTTCGCCGAATTTCATTGGGGAAAAAAGTATTGACAAAAAGTTCTCCTTAAATTTTTATCGTTTATTGACAGGAGTATTCATAACCATTCGTGAAGCGATAACCCGTTGAATATCCATACTCCCCATTACTGCCTGAGCACTGACCGCTATCCTGTATAACCGTTCAATCTCATAATCCATACTTAATCCATATGCACCATGAATTTCCATTGCAAGAGAAACAATTTTTTGAATATTTTTGGCAATAAAAATTTTTAATACTGCTGAATCACACATGATATCTTTTTTTGAGTCTGCGGTTGAGCAAACTTGATACAACAGGGCTTCCATGGCCCGGTACATTGAATATATATCAGCTATTTTCCCCTGTATCATCTGGAATTTATGACCAATTGGTTTTCCTCTGTGACGGCGCGTTGTGGAAAACTCAATAGACAAATCAAGCGCTCTTTTTGCAATCCCCACAAAAAAAGATGAAAATGCGATTTTCCCAACAGCCTCCGTGCTGAGTAAAATGTCAAATCCCTGTCCTACCTCTCCTATTACATGATCGTCGGGACAAAAATAATCTTTTAAATACAACTCACCATTATCCATGGATGACTGATGCATGAAGCTTTCTCTGGCTCCGGCTTCATATCCATTTTTCTTTGTATCAATAAGAAAAGCTGTAATACTTGCATCTGTTTTAGCAAAAAGGATCATGTAATCGCAGGTTCCTGAATTGGTAATAAATCTTTTTGAACCGTTAATGATCCATCCTTCATTGTTTTTTTGGGCAACGGTTGTAATCTGGGTCGGATCGGACCCTGTTTCTGCTTCAGTAAAAGCAAGCGCGCCAATCTTTCGAAGTGCAACAAGATCATCTAAATATTTATTTTTTAATTCTGAGGATCCAAAATTATCCAGAGAATATGAAAGAAGAAAATTTTCAACTAACATCCATGAAGGTACCACAGATGCATAGGAAAGTTCTTTAAGTGCAAGGATCAAACCGGTAAGAGATCCCTGCGAATCCTCCCCTGGTTTTGGAATAACAGCTTCAAGGAGCATCATCTCCTTGAATTTTAACTCTGTTTTCTCCGGCATCCGGCCGTTATCATCAATTAGGCGATTATTTGGCAAAAGTTCTTTTTTTGTAAATTCTCTGACAGCTTTTTGAATTTCCAGTTCTTCAAATGAAAATAATAATTTCATATTATCCTATTTCTGCTCTCCTGGCTCCCTGCAGATCCTTATCCGATAAAATTTACAGATGCCTCCAAAGGAGCACGTTCAGTTTGCGTAGTATTGACCTTGGCTGATTCGTCCGCATAGCCGAAGGACATGCCAAAAAGAATACCATGATCATCGCTAACATTTAAAAATTTACGTGCAGGATCCGGATATTGCCCCAGGGCTCCTTGCAGGCAGCTTGAGATGCCCTCATCTGTCATTAAAAGAGACAGGCTCTGGGCATAGATGCCAAGATCCACTGCCCCCATAACATTCATGTATTTAGCCATCGTAAAAAATGCTGCATGGGGGGCGTCAAAAAAAGACCAGTTCCTGAGCATGGCATTGATTCTTCCCTCTTTGTCATCCCTGTCTATTCCCATGGCTCCGTAAAGGGCTCGGGCAGATCCGTATTGCCGTTCACGATGAACTCCGTCATACTTTACTTTCCAGTCAAAATCCGGATTCGGGGGATTTCCACTCATAACTTCTGCCAGCAATTTTTCTTTGAGTTCATCTTTTTTTTCACCGCTGACAACATATACATCCCAGGGCTGTACATTGCAGTTGGATGGAGAGAACTGGGAAAATGAAAAAATTTTTTTTAAGATATCATCCGGTACGGGTTTATCTAAAAAAGCCCGGATGGATGTCCTGTTTTTTAATGCAGTTGATACATTCATGGTCATAGCCTCCCGTCTTTTATTAAACTTTATTCAAATTAAGCCTCTGATCTTATACAGTCAAGTCAATCATTTTTTACTGATCTAAATTACATCACCCAGGGATACGTGCATATAATAAAAGTTTTTAATTCATTGAGTTTAAAAGTAGTTCTCAATATCTGTTGGCATGACAGAAGCCGAGGTCGTGGGCATCGGTGAAATTGAAGTGAGGCGTCATACCGTTCTATTTTTTGGCCATGGTCTTGGCGTTCATGGCTATGAATGGTATCCGCCCTTAGGAAACAGCGAAGAATTTACCTCCATTATTTTTGAAGACAATGTGGTAGAGGTTGGGTATTTATCCATCACTACTGGGGCATGGTAGCCGCCAGATAAACACTCCTGCTGTCTGATAATCCATTGATTTGATGATCCTCTCCCAGACAGAGCGGGATAGGTTTTTCTTTCAGATATTCTTGAACCCGCTTGTTGTTGTTTATTAATGCTATGACAGAATTGGCACGATTTTCTGATAATTTTTTATTCACATCCTTTTTTCCATCAGGGCTGGCCAGCCCCACAACATAAAGTTTATGTATGGATTTTTTTGAATTGGAAATATCTGAAAAGAATTTTTCTATGGATTCCCTGTATTTGATTTCATCCGCCCTGTTGTTTTTAAAATCCCCAATGTTGGGTAAAAAGACAATTGGCGGCGAAATTTTCAACCTGCATTCGTCTGTAATTTCTTCTTTGCAATGTTTGCGAAGTTCCTTAGATAGGGAGGCCTCAAGTATCTTCTGAAGCAATATTGATGCATCCTGCTGGGTTTTGCTGTTAGATGCAAGCATTGAATTTATCTGATGAATTAATTTCCAGTTTGCAAATGTTTCAGCAACATTAAACGTTGTGTAGGATTTTTTAATATATTCCAATTCGTCGTCTAAGTGGTAATTTTCGGCTGCCATTATCTTGCTTTTTGGAATGATTATCTCGGTTTTAGATTCCTTTTCTTTTATAAGAAAAATGTAGTCTGTTGTTTGACCAATCTCATAAGCCTTCTTGAGCTCTCTTATCGGCGGTGTATTAAAGATGCTTACCTTTTTGATATGTGTCTGGTATTTATAATCACGTATCGCTAAAACACTAACACTGACGAAAAGAAAACACATTGTTATTGCAAAAATTTTAGGGCCTATCCAGAACTCAAAATCTCTTTTTACCTTCTTTTGAACCGCATACGTTTTAAGTTGTGAATACATCCAGAATATAAAAAACAGAGAAGCAAATAGGAATACCAGTATAAACACCTGCTTTTTTAACCCCATCAAGAAAAAATCAATCAAACTTGAATAATATAATATTTTAATGTCGTATTCATTATAATAGATGACAGAATATGTAAGGCCCAGTGCGGATATAATCAAATAAAACAATGCAGAATACGCCTTAAAATTAGAGACCACCTTTGATACCATCTGGCCAAAATAATTTTTATTTAATTCTGAACATTGTCTCGCGTACTTATTTTTCAGCTTTGCTATCTCTTTTTTTAATATTTCTATCCTGTTATCTAATGGTTGAATTTTTACTTCTTCCATTTCTTGGATACCTTTTTTTAAATGTTTTTTCTCTTTTTCTTTTTCTACAATCTCATCTGCTGTTTCTTTTAAGTCGTTTAGTCGATTTTCTAACTTTTCATTATTTTTTTTAATGCGATCTTTTTTGTTTTCTAATAATGAGATCTGCTTCTCAAGTTGTAAATTGGTATTGATAAGGATCTCATATTTGCCCTGGATTGTGCCTCTTTTTTCTTTTGCTTTTTTAAGATTTTTATTTTTCTCTTCCAGAGCTTCATCTATATATTTGATTTTTATTTTTAAATTTTTAATCTCCTGTTCTGATAATAATGATGTCATTGTATCTCCTTTCTCTATTTTTCAGATATTATGTTTTTAACGATCCGGTCCTGAAACAGGAATCTGAACAAATGATTAAGGTTTATCAATCGAACTGAAACTATACTAAGAATAAACGTGTAAAAATAACTGCAGAAGAAATTCTATAGATTAAATGCGATGAGAATTATTAACGAAGATTATCAAAATAACATTTAGGCGTCAATAAACGGATCAACTTTTTTCTTTTATACAATCCTGATCTTTTTTTTGTTGAAAAGGCTACAGGTGAGCGATAATGGAAATAAGCTAAAATGTTGTTCAACCTTTCCCAGCCGTTTTGATCTGGCGCTTGGGAAAGGTTGCAACATTTTATGTATTGAGAATTACAGCAAGTCTTTGACCTTATTTAAGAGGATTTCTGTGGGAGCGCAATATATGTAGTCACCTTCCACGATGTTCCAGCCTTTGCTTTTGATTTTACCCAGTTTTTTGTGGTGGTAGATCAGCCGGTATTCAAGTGTGTCTTTATCGATATCCTGGTAGAGAACCTTGTTAACGACAGGTTCGCCGACTGAGGGTGACAGGGCCAGACCTTTAGAATCTATGAACTGTTTTCCAAATCGTTTGTAACGAAGCTCTACAGAGACCCGTGCAACACCCATTTCTTCCAGTTCATCCAAATCTGCTTCTGCTTCCAGTGTGATTGGGCGGACAGGTGCTGAGAGTGTTACAGCCATGAGTTCTCCTTTTGCCCAGTTCGGGTTTTTGGGGTACAGGTGACCGCCTCGGAGGCTCCACTGAACAGCATAGTCGTAAATCTGTTTGTCATCACCCATGCGGGCGTAGCTTAAAAGTGCGGTCTGGCCGTTTTGTTCCAGGTATTTTTTATCAATGGTGAGCTCGTCTATGAAAGGGCGCTGGCCTTTTCTGGGCACGCGGACCTGAACAGTTGCATAGTTGACCATCTCGTTAAAAATATCATAGGCTTCGTTGTCTATGACAAAGCGCATTTCCCTTCTCTGGAAGAACGGATCATCCAGGTTTACTTCCGTAACCAGTTTAGGATTGTCTTTGTATTTTGCATACCAGGTGCCGACATTGCCGGTCATGGTGTGGTGCTCGTAACGTGCAATCACTTTTTTCAGGTTAAGGGTTTGAGAGGAAGAGCGTTTAATCTCTTTTCTCTGGAAAACCGTATAACTGTATTTTTTTGCTTTGGCAGCGGCTTTTCGTCTTTGCTCTGCTGCTGATTTGTCATCTTCAGAATCGCTTTCATCACTGAGTTCTTCATCAGTGGGTTCACCCAGGCGTTTCTGCATATCAAAAAAGGATTCGAGAACAATTTTATGCAACCCGCTTTCTACGATCTCTTTATCTGCATCCGGTACATGCTGGACATAGTCAAATGTAACCACGCCGGTTTCCTGCAGAAAATCCAGGGCACGGGTCTGTTCTTCTTCTGTGATTACTGTGGATTTGCTTTTACTGATATTTAACGCGTTGTACCATTTGGGATTCCAGTACCGTTTTGTTTTGGTCTTTTTCTCACGGGTTTCCGTGTATTCTTTTTCTATCTCATGGTATTTATCGTAGTTGATTTTCACCTGAACATCATAGGCAGGGAGTTTTACCACATATTTTAGATCAAACACGACAGAGATGTCAGTTGTAGGCTGTTCAAGGGTTTTTGCGAGAAGGGTTGCACCATATGCATCCAGTCGGGCAGCTACGGCAACTTTCTGGCCTTCCATGACAGGCGCTTTGCCTGAGGTAACCAGTGTTGAAGTAAACCCTTTGTCCGTAAGGGTGGCAGAAACAATATTAAAACTGTTGCCTTCTGATCCAACTTCCAGGGGGACTGCACCTTTGAGCAATGCACCCTTAACCTTTTTTTTGAGCAGCTTAGCCGTTTCCTGCTGCTGTTTTTTGCTCAGGCCGTATTCTACCAAAAAATGAATAATAGCCCCTTCTGCCCCGCCGTTTTCTTTGGTTTTATCTGTTACAAACCTTACCATGGAAAACTTGGGGGTTCCGTCTTTATCCCTTGAAACATGAGGATTAGCCGGGAGGTAGTAATAGTTTTTGGATTTTTTGGCAGGATCTTTAGTCGCACCGGGAAAACATCTGACAGTGGTACCGTCTTTAAGTTTTAAATCCACATGCTGGCCATAACGTATTCCACCCATTTCCTTTACTGCCCCGGCAGAGGGAATGGTCAGCGTGGGTTTTATTTTAATCGGTTTAAACTGCTTCATGTAATCGGCAGGTCCTGCAAAACCAGAATCGGAGAGTGCAAGGGTGAGCATCATCCCCATGAGCAAAATTAAAAAACGTTTCAACATCATATATTCCTCCTTAGTATAGCGGATCATTTATATGTTCTGATAATATCTTAGTTTAAATACCAGGCGGTGTAAGCACCAGGTATGTATCTTCCAAGTCAGTCCATTCACCTTTTTCAGGTTTGCCCTTCATGGGGTACCAGTTCACCCGGTACTGGATTATTTTGCCCGGATCACAAAAAAGAACCTGATTACTTACAGACTCTGCATCAGTGGCTCGCATGACAGCAAAGCGCTGTGTTTTTTCCTTTCCAAAAATACGGTAGCGGACTTCAAGGGTAGCACTTCGCATGGCAACCTCTTCAAACAAAAACCGGTCGGCATCAATTTCCAGGTCCATCCTTTCCAGGGGCGGTGCGATGGTAATGATGGGATCTGCACTGCTGATCCATTGATCAGGATCTTTTGGATGATTGACTTTGTGCTGGCCCTGTATGCTCCAGGTTGTGCGGTAGTCATAATCCAGCCAGCTTGATTTTTTTTCTCCAAGACGGGCGTATTTCCAGCTTTTGCTCAGGCGGCCATCCCGGATATCTTCTCTTGTAAATATCAGCTCACCGGTGGCATCTGCCTGGCTTTTATATTTTTTCTGGATAGACACCCCGGCATAGTTCATGATCTTTTCAAATGCACCGGTATAATCCCCATCCACCCTGAAAAACAGCTCTCTTTTCTGAAATGCAGGATCTGCAAGATTGACCACGCGGAACATATCCGGGTTATCTTTAAATTCAGAATAAAGGCCTGATATATTGCCTGCAGTATCAACCGGTACTTTGATCACTGCCCGCCGGGTCAGGTTTATGCTGAAAACCGCTCGGTTAATATCTTCTCGATTTTTAAGGACATACTGGTTATCAGTAAAATATTTCTGGTTACCGGTGCTGGTGAAAAGCTTTGCCAGCCACCCTTTTTTCTGGCGGCCCTTGATCTGGCCTGATTCAACAGCCTTTTCTTTTTCCGGTATAGCCGTAAACCCGGTTTTCTGATCGAAAATAGTTTCTGTCAGCTTGCCGGTAATCAAATCCACCATGGACTGCATGGCTTTGTTGGCTGTATCTTCCGGCATCCGGTCCATAACATCCACTTTTATGTCACCGGTCCGGACAAGTTCATCTACTATGTCCCTGACCTGTTTTTTGGAATAACCTTTCTGCTTGTTCTGTATTTTTGAAAAATGGGTATAGACAGTTGAGACTTCAGCATGAATTTTAGCCTGAAAAGATGGCAGACTTGCTTCATAATAAGTTCTTAAAGCAATGGACACATCTGATGTGGGCTTTTGAAGGGACTCCCATAAAAGGGTTGCTCCGTGCGGAGAAAGGGTCGCAGCAACAGCAGCTTTTGATCCCGGTGTTACAGGCGCCCGCCCACTGCTGATTATCTGTGTTGTAAATTTTTTATCACTCAGGGTACCGGATATAATTGAAAAACTGGCTTCAGATTCCTGCTTTAAAGGAACCGGGCCCATGATTTTTGCGTCTGGTTTGATTTTTTTGAGTTCTGTTTTCATTTCCTCCAGATCTTCTGCAGGCAGGGAAAGAGAAACCAGCATATGAAAAAGGCCTCCACTGGTATCTCCCTTGGGATCTACAAACTTAATAACAGACAGTTCAAGACCTCCATCCTTTCTTTGCGACACCCTTGGTGCCGGGGGAAGATAATAATAGGTTTTTTTATCTGCAGCATCCTGCAGCAGCAAAATCCCATTGATTTCAAGACGTCCGGCCTCATAATTGACAAGAGCCCGGGCCGCTGATGGAAGCAAAAGCAAAGCTGCTAAGAGAAAAAGGCTGGCAAATTGTTTTAAACAAATTGATTTCATCGGTTACATCCTCCCTTCTTCCGGCAGTTCGTCCCAATATATGATATCGCCTTCAATCTTCCTGGCATCAGCTGAAAGCTGCTTTCCACCCTTTAGGAACCATTTAATGCTCACATCTGCGTTATCCCCTTTAATGTCCTCCGGGATCTCCAGGTGGAGTGCAGGAGCCGGACCCTGATTACGTATAGTGGCGTGGGTAAGAATGGGTTTGCCATTGATCATAGAGCTGACAGTGACCACTGCATGACGAACTTTGGCGAGTTTGAGGTCTTCGCCCTCCCCTTCTATGGTCAGGCTCCTGTAACGATACGGCGGATTAAGCGCAAGCATGGGAGCGTCTTCATCTGTCCAGGGAGACCGGATTTCAAGACCGCCATGGAAAGACCAGACTACCTGGTATTGATATTCAAGCCATCTGCTCCTGTTTGTATCTCCTTTATATCCATAGTTGAGGCTGAATGAATTCCCGCTGGTATTGAATGCTTCCGGAGTAATAACAATCTCATCACTGGTAATATCCCCTGACTGATGCTGTTTTTTCATTTTCACCGTTACAAAATTCAGGTATTTGGTAAAAGTGGTTGTATCCTGTCCATCCAGGGTAACTAAAATTTCACGCTGCTTGAACACAGGGTCATCTATGGTTACTGCCCTGAATACCCGGCTGTCATTTTTGTACCGGCTGTATAGGTTGCCGATATTTTCCGACATTGCAAAGCTCTGCTTTTCTGTGCGGAAATGATTCATCTTGTAAACCATTTTGCCGCTGCGTTTTATATTTTTCATCTTAAAGGATGCCACCAGAGAAAATCCAGGTGCTTTATCTATTGCTTTTTTAACCGCAGAAGAGGTCGTGCTTCCTTTTGAAGGGGTTGCAGCGGTTGGCGTACTGGAATTACTTTTTGCAGATGATGAAGACGAAGCAGCAGGTGTAGTGGATGCTTTAGGTGTATTGGAGCCTGTAGCCGTTTTGCCAGATTTTTTAGAAGCTGTTCCAGGCCCTGAATCAAGGACTTTATCCACTTCTTTAGCATCAGAATCAGAGAGATCTAACGACGGTTTTTTGGAGCCTCCTGCTGCTGCAATTCTGCGTTTTAAAGAACGGATGCGCCCTTCGATTTCTGTTTTCCGCTGGCCTGCGGCAGGATAGTCTTTCAGATATGCCTCATACGCATCAACTGCTTTTTGAGATTCTGCCGCACTGAAACCCGATTTTCTTGCCGTTTCATCCAGGCGGCGGGCCCTGTTATAGGCTTCAGATGCAGACTGGGGTTTATCTTTACTAACCTTGTCTGCGTCGTCCCTGGTATCCTCATTTTTGCTGTCCGCGCGGTCAGATGGTTTTGCATTCCCCTCCCCTTTTTTCTCAAGTTCTTCTGCCAGCTTCAAACATTCACGGCCATTCTCCGTACCTGTTCCAAAAATGGAGGCCGCCTTCCGGTAATGACCTGCAGATTCATAATACCTGTGGAGTTTATCCAGGCAGATGGCGATATTCGCATGGGTATTGGCACTTGGGAGTTCCTTGTCAGTTATAAGTTTGTGCTGCTCGAGTACCTCCAGAAACGTATCCAGCGCTTCCTCATATTTTCCGGATTTTTTCAATTCAACGCCCCGGTTGAAAATATCCCTTAAATTCTGGCGTTCTGCTTTGGTAAGCCCCATGACATCCTTGGTGTCTAAATCATCCCCAGATTTTTCGGCTTTAACAGATGCCTCGCTGGATGATTGACCCGATGTTTGATTTGGTGCAGCATGTGCCTCAGGTATCATGTAATCAATGATGGCTGCGATCATATTTTTAAAGCCCGGAGTCTGCATGTTAATGGAACTGCTTTTGCTTGATTTTTGTGAATCTTTGAGCAGCTTCATGGCCTGGTTTAAATTGGAATAGGAATCTTTTTCTGCGGCAGCCCGTGTGAGTTCATCCACCGGGGCCGGATCAAACATGACCTGTAACAGTTTGGCATTGGCACTCTGGATGATTTTATCCATATTGGCATTTTCACCCTTGGTGGTGATCTTAATGGCTCCATTCTGGCGAAGTTCCTGGAACAGCATGTCCACGTCTGCTCCAAACCAGGAATATTTAAAACCTGCCTTGAGTTGTTTATGCTTGCTCACCCTGGACCAGTCAGCCTCAATTGTAGCTGCATAAGGCTCCCTGACACCGGCAAACTCCATGTCAAAAATCAGGGATATATCCGGGGTATCTGTCTTAAATGATTCCCACAACACTTCTGCACCCTGTCTTGAAAGTGCCATGGAAACAGCCGCTTTCTGACCTTCCATCAAAGGCGCCTTACCCACTGCAACTGTTTTAACCAGGGTTTCCTGATCTTCGGTAAAAGAGGTAATCAAAGCAAAGCTGCCTTTACGATAGGCAATCGGGCCTTCGATACGGGCATCCGGATAATCTTCCTGGAGTTCGCGTTCTGCTGCCCGGACCCGTCTCTTGCTGGTACCGTATGTGACAAGAAAATGGACAATACCGCCTCCCTCAGCCACATTAATCCCGGCTTTTCCGGTTTCTGAGGTCCGGCTGTATTTCATGAAAGAAAACTGGGGTTTGCCGTTTTTCATTGCCAGTCTCGGCTGATCCGGAAGATAGTACCATAGGGTTGGGTCTTTTAAAGATTGATAACAAACCACATCCCCGACCTTTTTCATTTTATCCAGATTGATCTCCTGGCAAAAGCCGGAGCCTGCAAATATAAAGGTTAAAAAGATAGCCAGCAGTGTAATTTTCAATTTAAAACATGATCGCATATTCATTCTCGACTCCTTTAAATAACTTATTTTTCAGGATCTTTGTAATCGGTAATATCAAGCATTGCCTCACCTTCCCGCATTTCCCACGGGCCTGCCTGAGAGGTTCCATCATTCAGGATACGGGTTATTCTTATCTTGTAGGCTGTGTCCAGATCTTTAGCCAGTTTAAATTCTATCCGCGTCCTGGGAGAGCTGTCCTGGCGGAAGGTGACGCTTTCCACCAAAGGCTTTCCTGGTGTCGGGATGGCAACTTCCAATATTTTGGAATATAGATTTTCATCAAGGTTTTCTATAAAATCAAAACAAAAAATATCGATTCCAGTATAACCGCGGACCATGCGCCCGCCTAAATCCGTCTTGTTGAATAAAGAAGGATAGGTTTTCATATCAAGTGTCAGCGGCAGGGTTGCACCAAAAGGCACCGTGGTTTTGTCCCATTTTTTTTCCTCGTTTTTCCGAACGCCGGAAAGGGTTTCTTCCATCTCGATACTGATCAATGTCTGACCGGCCTCAACTGCATCCCAAAGAATTTGACTCATTGTATTGTCCAAGGGGATACTTAGTTTTTTGCCGGACCACCGGCTGCCCTGGGACCATTGAATATCTTTGTCTGCAAAAATCAGCCTGCCCTTCGTTTCTGCTACTGGTATGCTTTTCAAACGCGGGGTTCTTACTTTATAGGATTTGCGCAATATATTTTTGATTTTTTTATTGCGTTTTTTTTTTACCGATCGTGTGATGCCGATACTTAATATGCCCTTTACCCAGAAATCTCCTGAATCACCGGTACCCTTTCTACCCATATAGCGATAAATTTCCAGGGAAACATCCGGCAGGTTGTCAACCCGTGTTCCAATGACCGACATGGAGGGAGAAAAATAATAGACATTGGCTTTTTTATGGTCCCGGTAAAGGCGGTTGCCTTCAATATCCAGGTATGTATCAAAATCTGGAGAGGCATATGCACCTGGGGCCAGTAAAATACTCCCGGCCAATAAAACAAACCCTGAAGATAAAAGTAATTTGATCAGCAGAAGCAAATGCTTCATTCTTCTTCCCCACTGTCACCGAAAATCGGCTCAATCTGATTTGACCCGAAAAACTGGTGGGTTGTTCTGCTGTCAATCCATCCTTCGCCGGTAAAAGAGTTTCCTTCACTGGTTATTAATTTAAGCCGATAGCGAAACAAGAGCGGCTCTGCGCCTTTTCCTTCCGGGATATATATCACCAGGTTATTCTGAATATTTTCATCTTCTGTGAGTTCAATTTCACGCGTAACAACATTTGAGGGATCAGTATTAAAATAAGGGGTCTGCACCTGAACGATAATCTTGTAGATATCAAAATCGGAGAAAACCGCCGGGATTGCTTCAAACTTAAGTTTGCTTGAAGGTGCGGTAGCCACACCTTTTCGGACCTGTTTGTCCACTTTTTTTATGCAGTCCTCACAGCCGGAATCAAGACTTGTTCCTATCCACGCAAGCATGACGTTACTTCCGAGAAGTTTGTTAACAGAAGGCAGTTTAAAATTTTTCTTCCGCCCGGGCAGGATAGTGGAAGGTTTAAGGCTTTTTGAGATTCTTTCAAGTTGCCCGTTTTTTACCTTATAGCAGTTAATAGAATCTATTTTCACGGGGAAACGGCTGATATTTTTAAGCTTGCCAATAGGACGATTTTCAACCCACTGGGTGAATCCGTCCACCCGGTCTCCAGAAAAACTTAAATACTGCAGGTGAATCGGGATAGGCACGGGTGCATCCCCTACTTTTACATTAAGCGTCCCAAAAAGGCCTTCCCTTGAAATCTGGGCCAGTACTTCTTCTGTTTCATCCGGATTAAGGGAAAGGACCAGTCGAAAAGATTTTTTAAGGTGGGAGGGCATGGTCAGGCTTATCTGTTCGGCTGGGATAGAAAGTCCTGCAGAAATTGCCTGCATATCTGCTGTCGCCCCTATGCCAGAGATGGATTTAAGAGTCAGTTTATCAGTTGGCTTTAACTCGAACGCCTGCTTCAATATGCTTTTTAAAAGCTGAATATCTCCTTTATGATGAGGTGCAGCCAGCTCTGCAGTAAGCATAACCGAAGGTTTTTCTTCATCTTTAAGATGATTGTACTGGACATTCAGGCTGTATCCTTTGTTTTCATCGTAGACCAGCACAAAACCCCTCGGCAGATAATAAAATACATTTCCAGCGGCCTTGTCCTGAAAAATCAAGTGTGGATCCCAACCGCAGGTAACGGCTAGGTCATCTAAAAGGTCTGCATCATCTATCATATCAGAGAGATCTATAGCTGCCTGCGGGTCCGGCCCTTCTGGCTTAACAGGAGCTGTCGGCACGATAGGACGCAGCACGCCCTTAAGTTTTAAAGGCCGGTTTATTTTTATGGCGGTTACCGGTTTAAACTGTTTCAGTTTCAGCGTATTGACCGGAGTAAAGGTTCTAAATTGAGTAGTGTTATTGGTGTCTGCACAGAATGCGGAGCCTGACCAAAAAAACAGACCCCCTGTAAAAATCAATAAAAGAACATGTTTCATTGTTTTTCCCTTTATAAAAATTTTACTTGGTCAGACGGGGTTTAACCCACACAGCCCAGTCCTGCTTGCTGGTCTGGCCTGCCCGAACACGGAGTACAATTTGAATTTTTTTGCCTGCATATCTTGAAAGATCTGCATCCAGGCTGACATATTTATTCGCTCTAACCCTGGCGTTTGCTACCCGGTAATATTTATTATTTTCTTTTACATATACCTGAAAAGTAGCACCATCAGATTTGTTTGCCCCTCTCAAAAATCCGACGATAGATTTAAAATGCAAATTTTTTCCAATGACCATTGCAGGAAAATGCCCATCGATCCATCCTTTGGGTTTAAATTCCGGGTGCATCTGGACCAGCTCAATTGCTTTGTTGCCTGAACTTAAAGTGGCATTTGAAAGCGTTCTTACAAATCCCCTGGGATCGTTTGATCTCCCGGGAAAAGACAACTGACCGGCAGAACTTCTCCATTTAGCAATTTGTGCATTCCTATAATAATCAAAACTCTGGAGGCCTGGTTTATTCAACCGGGTTGTCCTGACAGGCGTTCCCAGTGTCGGGGGAGCCGGTTGAGTCTGAGAAGCAGCACCCGGTGGTGTTTGAACTGTTGACTGGACACCGGTTGGCGGACTGGGCTGGGTGGTGGACTGAGCAGCCGTTGCAGGCCTCTGGATTGTTGCAGCAGGATTAAAGGGCCTGAGTACCGTTCCGGGTTTTACAAAAACACCGGGGGCAGGTTTATTTTCTGTTACAGACTCCCCTTCTTCCAACTCAATGCTGTCATTATCTGCCAACATGG
The DNA here is from genome assembly GCA_033851995.1 of Desulfobacteraceae bacterium. GTDB lineage: Bacteria > Desulfobacterota > Desulfobacteria > Desulfobacterales > Desulfobacteraceae > Desulfobacula. Next base: position 318,954 of record JAWSVI010000015.1, read on the forward strand.
ACTCTTCATCCGGTGCATCAGAATTGACCCATATTTTTGACATATCATATAAAATTTCACCAAAGGGCCTGTCTGGGTTGGATTTTCTAACAAGAAACAACCGGACTTGATCAGACTGAACTTCTGACGAAACCGTTCCCCAGTTTTCGTCTTCTGTCTGGCTCCAACCGATAGACAGAATGGCTTTACCATGGCTTCCGCGTATTGAACTTAAAGTATTGCTGAAGCCTTCAAGCTTTTCGCCATAATGCATCACTTCGCCCTGAACATATACATTGTCACTTCGCTTGACATTGTCGTAAGTCACTTCAAGGACGATTTTATTGCCGAGCCTTTCCAGAAGTTTTACTTCGCCAAGTGAACCTTTATAGTTACCGATAAATTCTTCAATACCTTCCTGCAGAATATTCATTAACCCATCGAAAAGTTCGTTAGAAGAGCCAGAACCGCCAGTGTCTTGAGAGCTGGCAGGTGATATGATAGCAAAAGAACACACCATTGCGGTTAATAGAATAAGCCGTTTACTGAATTTCATGAATATGTCTCCTTTTGTTTTGATATCGAACTAGATATCTTTAAAAAGTCAATGAGCTAGTGAAAGTAGGTTGGGTCACTATATAAAGAGAAATTTGGACTGTCAATAAGAAGTATGCAATTTTTAAAATGCCTGAAGCCTTGATAGCCATGGGTGTATCAAATTTCCTACACCATCTGAAAATGATTTTTTCAACCTATTTGTTGTGTTTAAATTAGTAAACGTTTAAAAGATATTGACATGAAAAAAACAGAACAAAGTGATACTAATTTTGATAAACTGGCTTTAAAATTTCAGCGAAAGGTATACGGAGGGTTGAAAGGCGAGATTCGCCTTGCCGTATTGAGAAAAGATCTCTCTGAATTTGGCAACAAATTTCTCCAACCTGCAGAAGGTCTGCCTGCCAGGGTACTTGATGCTGGCGGCGGTTACGGACCTTTTTCTCTGAAGCTTGCGAAACTTGGGCACCATTTGGTGCTGTGCGATATTTCCCGAAAAATGCTTGAAAAGGCGAAGGCTGACTGTGAAGCAAAGCAGATATCCGGACAGGTTGAATTTCTGAATTGTGCCATTCAGGATCTGGGAGAAGATCTCATAAAACAATATGATCTTGTCCTTTGCCATGCTGTTTTAGAGTGGCTGGAGAAACCTGAACAGGTTCTTAACCGTCTGTTGTCTTATATAAAACCGGAAGGGTTATTGTCCCTTACATTTTATAATCTTAATGGAACCATTTTCAAAAATCTGCTGAGAATTAATTATAATAAAATAATAGAAAACGACTATGCCGGATGGCCTGGCAGCCTGACCCCGCCAAATCCGCTTCTGCCAGAAAATGTTTTGTCCTGGCTGGAGGAACGTAATTTTGAAATCATATGCCACAGCGGCATGAGGGTATTTCATGATTATATTCTTGATTTAGAGGATAAAGACAAACACCCTGAAACCGTGCTGGACCTGGAGCTTAAACTTTCCAGAAAAATGCCGTTCAGAGACCTGGGCAGATATCAGCATATTCTGGCCAAACAACTTTACACAACTGCTTAATATCTGGTATTGATTTTTTACCTGAATTTTAAAATCAAACTTTTTAGGGGAAATTATGACAACAAAACAGATAATTGACCTGAGCATTGGTATTACACCCGAACTTCCAAGTGATCCGGAAATGATGATTCCGCAAATTGAATATGTGGACCACAAAACAGGTGCAGAGCAGATGAAAGAATTTTTTCCGGGCCTCAAGACAAACCAGCTCCCCAAGGGCCTGGGGTGGGCCATGGAGCAGGTCTCGCTCACGACACACTCCGGAACCCATCTGGATGCACCCTATCATTATCACCCGGAAATGGATCAAGGAGAGAGCGCACTTACAATAGATCAGATTCCGCTTGAATGGTGCTTCAATGACGGTGTTGTTCTGGACTTTTCGCACCTGCCTGATGGAGAGCGCATCACGGTGCCCATGCTGGAAAAAGAACTTACGAGAATTGATTATAAAATCAAACCTCTGGATATTGTCCTTATACGGACCGGAGCCGATAAATTCTGGGGCGAGGATATCTATCTTTTTAAAGGCTGCGGAATGACAAAGGAATCTACCCTTTATCTTCTTGACAAAGGCGTCCGCGTCACTGGAATTGACGCCTGGAGCTGGGATATTCCCCTGCCCTATATTGCCCAGGAGTTTCAAAAAACCAACAATGCCGACATTATATGGGAAGCCCATTTTGCAGGAATTGAAAAAGGATATTGCCATATGGAAAAACTGGCAAACCTGGATAAAATCCCCAGGCCTCACGGGTTTAAAATTTCGTGTTTCCCGATTAAAATCACAGCAGCATCTGCAGGATGGGTACGAGCAGTGGCGATTGTCGAATAACATGCTGATAAAAATAAGGAGAAAATCATATGAGGGAAGAAAATAAGCGTATCATTACGGCAGCCATTACCGGCGCTATCCACACCCCAACCATGTCTGAACATCTTCCTATCACACCGGAGCAGATCATTGACGAAATCCTGGCATCGCATGAAGCCGGTGCCGCAGTTGCCCATGTCCATGTCCGTGACCCGGAAACCGGCATGCCTTCAGCAGACCAGGACCTTTTTGCCCAAATCATTGCCGAGGTAAAAAAACACAGTGACATTATTATCTGTACAACCACAGGCGGACGGCTTGGCGAGCCGACTGAAAAACGGGTTAAGGTTGTCTCTACATTAGAACCGGAACTGGCTTCTCTTAACGCAGGTTCCTTGAATTTTGCACTGTTTCACGTTGCAGACAAATTCGGGAAGTGGAAATATGAGTGGGAAGAAACTTATCTAAGCGGCACTGAAGATTATATTTTCCCCAACACATTTAAAACCATGCGTGAATTTCTGGAAATATTCAGCAAAACTCAAACCAAACCTGAATTTGAAATTTATGACGTTGGCATGATCAACAATCTTGCCCACCTGATTGAAACCGGCCAGGTAAAAACACCGGTTTATCTCCAGTTTGTTATGGGAATTTTAGGGGGAATACCGGCTACTCCGGAAAATCTGGTCTTTTTGCTTGAGACAGCAAAAAAATCAATCAAGGAGTTTGAATTCTCGGTTTGTGCTGCAGGCCGTCACCAGATTAGAATGTGCACCCAGTCCCTGCTGCTTGGCGGGCATGCAAGGGTTGGTCTTGAAGACAGCCTCTTTCTTGGAAAAGGCGTTATGGCCAAAAGCAATGCTGATCAGGTTAAAAAAATAATTAATATTGCCAACGAACTTGATATTGAAACCGCAACACCTTTAGAGGCCCGTAAAATACTTGGCCTTAAGGGAATAGACCTGATTAAAATTTAAAAAAGTTTTATGTAACAAATGAAAAAATATATTATCATAAAAACCGGGGACACGTTTGACTGGATTAAAAAAGAAATTGGAGATTTTGAAGACTGGTTTATCAAGGTTATGGGCATAGACCCTGCCCTTATCCGGATTGTAAATGTCCCAAAAGGAGATGCCCTTCCGAAACCGGATGAATTCAAAGGCGTCATAATTACCGGCTCCCATGCCATGATTACGGAAAATCCTTCATGGAGCATGTCCATTGAAAAATGGCTGCCGCAGTTAATTGTTTCAAAAATACCGGTTTTAGGTATCTGCTATGGTCATCAACTGCTGGCAAGATCCATGGGAGGGGTTGTCGACTACCATCCCAAAGGAGTAGAAGTTGGAACTCCAGGGATTAAATGTCTAGCGCCTGCCTCATCAGATCCTTTATTCAAATACATGCCCAAAGAATTTCCAGCCCATGTCAGCCATTCTCAAAGTGTGGTTCAACTGCCGGAAGGTGCTGTCCTGCTAGCTGAAAATGATTTTGAATCCCACCATGCCTTCCGTATTGGTGAGTGTGCATGGGGTCTGCAATTCCACCCTGAATTTGATGAACAGATCATGACCATGTATGCCAGGAATATGAAAAAATCAATTACCGACGCAAATCGTGATTTGGAAGATATCCTGTCTGGCATTAAACCGACACCGGATGCATCAAAGATCCTTAAACGATTTGTAGAGCTTGTCAGGGACAAAAAGTAAAGACTTAACAATGAGTGATTCTCAGGTGCATATCATAGATAAATATATTCCGGGAACAATCGGTCGAATCTCTGAAATGCATGCTGATTATTACAGTAAAAACTGGAATTTTGGTTTATATTTTGAAGCAAAAGTGGCCAGTGAGCTTTCTGAATTTTTAAAAAGGTTCAATACTCAAACGGACGGAATATGGCTGGCTGTTTCAAATGGCCGGATTGAGGCTTCTGTCATCATAGACGGTGAGGATGCACAAAATGAAGGCGCTCACCTGAGGTGGTTTATTGTCTCTGATAACTTAAAAGGCAAAGGGATAGGAAAACAGCTTCTTAAAAAGGCTGTGGGTTTTTGTACAGGCAAAGGCTATCAAAAAACGTATCTATGGACTTTTGAAGGGCTTGGTGCTGCCCGGCATATATATGAAGCAATGGGATTTAAACTTGTAAAACAGCAAAGCGGCATTCAATGGGGAACCGAAGTGAACGAACAATATTTTGTTTCCTGTACTTTTCACCCTTAACAGACCAGCAAAAATAAAACACAATAAACCGTTTCAATGGATTGACAGACACTGTTTTTCTTTATACCTTGATCTGCGGTTATTTTTATTGTTTACCCAATTAAAAACAACCCGTATAATTTAAAAATATTAAAACAATGGAAAAAACGTCATATGCTGCTTAAAGTCAATCCAGAAAATCCCCAGGAACGCCAGATATCAAGAGTGGTGGACCTTATAAAAAAAGGCGGTATTGTGGCCTACCCTACCGATACGTTTTATGGTATCGGATGTGATATCATGAACAAAAAGGCCATAGAGAAAGTCTATGCTATCAAACAGAGAAACAAAAACAAACCTTTCAGTTTCATCTGCCCGGACCTCAAAGATATTTCAAAATACGCAAAAGTTTCCAACATGGCATACAGGAACATGAAACGTCTGCTTCCCGGACAGTATACCTTTATTCTATCCGGTTCAAAGCAAGTTCCCAAAATGATGCTGACCAAAAGAAGAACAGCCGGCATCCGTGTACCGAACAATAATATTGCCCTTGCACTGGTTTCGCTGCTTGGGAACCCGATACTCTCCACCAGTGCCAGCCGGCCGGAAGGAGAGATATTTGAAGATCCTTCCCTTCTGCATGATCATTTTGGTAAAAATCTGGATGCTGTTATAGATGGCGGACCTGTAGCCGGGAAACCCTCCAGCGTTGTTTCACTAATTGATGATATCCCTGAAATTATTCGTTATGGTGCCGGGGATGTTGATATCTTTGAATAGAAAAACAAACTCTTTTCACCTTTAAAAATTTAAAAAAAAGCATGAAGAATAATACACCCCAGGATACCAATAGAACATTTCTTGGCAAAACCACTTTCAGGTTTGCCTGCAATGAGAATATTCCCTGTTTTACGAGATGCTGCAAGAATGCAGATATGTTCCTCTATCCCTATGATATTATCCGTCTGAAACGCCATCTTGGCATGACCTCTGAAGAGTTTCTTGTTCAACACACCATTACCGCCTTCAGGTCCAATCCCCACTTTCCAGATGTGATGCTGAAAATGTCAGATGCCAAGGATCAAGCCTGTTCTTTTTTATCAGACAAAGGATGCACCGTGTATGAGAGTAGACCTTATTCATGCAGGGCATATCCATTGGAACCAATCATCTCAGGTGATGAACAAAACAGGGCAATAATATCCTGTTACCTGGTAGAACATGCTCATTGTCTGGGCCATGGAGAAGGTAAAAAATGGACTTCGGACCAGTGGATGAAAGACCAGGGCATGAATACATACAATGAATACAACAAATCCTGGGCAAGGGTTGCAGCACTTTTGCATACTCAGAAAACTTTAGGGGAAAAAGGGGCGGATAATCCAGCCATGAATATGGCCTACATGGCGAGCTACAACATGGATACCTTCCGAAGGTTTGTCTTTGAAAGCAGCTTTTTGCAAAAATTTGATGTGCCTGAAGATCGAATTAATAAAATAAAAGACAGTGATGAGGCCTTGATGCTTTTAGGTTTTGACTGGATCTTGCGTTTTATTGGGGGCCAGGGGCCTTTGAAAGAAAAATAAGCCATTAACGACCCATGCCCAGAGTGTCAGCGTATCATCATAAAAGCAGTGAACCAAATTCCAATTCATTCAGCTCACTGCTTTTCAATTTAAGAGCTGTTAATTATACTGCGCCCGGATATCTTTTTTACTGATTTTCCCCACACTGGTTTTAGGGATTACGCCATCCATAATTATTTTTGACGGGATACCGTATTTGGGAATAATACCTTTTTCAACAAAAGTCATACAAAAATCCTTGATATCTTCTTCCGAAACTTTTCCCTTGGCACTCTCATTTAAGACAACAATGGCGATTGGTCTTTCGCCCCATTTTTTATCTTCAATCCCGACAACCGCCACTTCATTCACCCCTTCATACTGACTGATAATATCTTCCAGTTCCAGGGAAGACACCCACTCTCCTCCGGTTTTAATTACATCCTTTATACGGTCTGTAATCTTCAGGTAACCTTCAGAATCAATCAGCCCGACATCACCGGTGTGAAGCCAGCCATCCTTCCAGAGTTCTTCACTTTTATCTTCAGCTTTGATGTACCCCATTGTGAGCCATGGAGATCGGGCCACAACCTCACCGACACTTTCACCGTCATGGGGGACAAAATTTCCATCAGGATCAACAATCTCAAGTTGGACACCAGGGGCAGGAAGACCTGTTTTGCACCGGATATCGATCTGCTCATCTTCGCCCCATTCCAGCATATGGGGTTTAAGAGTAGCCATGGCCAGAAGCGGACAGGTTTCAGACATGCCATACCCTGTATAAATATTGATGCCGTGCTTCATCGCAGTTTTACAGAGCCCTTTCGACAAGGCAGAGCCGCCGATGACGACTTTCCAGCCTTTTAGATCAATCTGGTTAATGACAGGGCTTGTTACCAGCATATTTATGATTGTCGGCACACAATGAGAGAAGGTAACTTTTTCTCCAACAATAAGTTTTAACAGCATTTCCGGTTCATATCTGCCCGGATAGACTTGCTTGGCACCCAGCATAGTCATCAAATATGGCATACCCCAGGCATGGACATGGAACATGGGCGTCATGGGCATATAAACATCTGAAGAATTGATATTGGACTGGGAAGCATAGCCGGAAACGGCAGAGACAAGCCCATAAGTGTGAAGTACGAGCTGCCTGTGGCTGAAATAAACGCCCTTGGGAAGTCCGGTTGTACCCGTAGTATAAAAAGTTGTTGCCATTGTGTTTTCATCAAAATCAGAAAAAACATACTCATCTGATGCGTCTGATACCAAAGCCTCATATTCCCCTGCAAATTCAATGCTGGAGTCAGGCATGCTGGAGTCATCGGAAAGAAGAACTACATTTTTTACAGTTTCAAATTTATCCTTTACTGATTCCAGAAGCGGTACAAATTCTTCATTGACCAGCACAACATCATCTTCAGCATGGTTAATCGTATAAATAAGCTGTTCTGAGGTTAAGCGAATGTTAATAGTATGCAGAACCGCCCCAATCATTGGAATAGCAAAAAAACATTCCAGGTAACGGTGTGAATCCCAATCCATAACGGCTACAGTATCTCCGGGTTTTACACCTAATGTTTCAAGCATATTTGCAAGTTTTTTAACTCTTTTGTAAAAGTCAATATAAGTGTACCTTTTAATATCTCTGTAAATGATCTCCTGATCAGGGGAATAAATCAGTGGTGCGTCCAATAAATTTTTGATTAAAAGTGGAAACTCATATGCGCTTTTTGTCGAGTTTATTATTCTTGTTTGCATAATACCTCCGTGAATTTTTATTTTATTCTTTTATGGAATTTTGATTCAAAATTTTATACTTCCAGCCATTCTTTTCGAATTTTATTATCATTTTTGAGATCCTCAGGCGTACCTTCAAAAACAATCCTTCCCTGACCCATAATATAAAGCCGTTTGGATATTTTCAAAGCAATACTCAATTTCTGCTCCACCAGCAGGACAGATATCCCACGACTGGCGATTTCTTCAATTAAATGCCCTACCTGTTCCACTATTTTTGGTGCCAGTCCTTCGGTAGGCTCATCAATCATGATAAAATCCGGATCACCCAGCAGGGTCCGGCAAATGGTAAGCATCTGCTTTTCACCACCAGATATCAGGCCACCATGAACATTACATCGCTCTCCCAGGCGTGGGAACAACTCAAAGATATCATCAATGCTCCATCTGCCGGACTGATTTGCTTTTTTCTGCCCCAGTTGAAGATTTTGCATCACAGTCAGGCCGGGAAAAATCCATCGGTCTTCAGGTACAAATCCTATTCCCTTGTGAGCAATTGTATGGGATTTAAGTCCTGAGATCTCCTCTCCTTTGTAAAGGACGGAGCCTTTGGGCTGCACAAGTCCCATAATGGTCATACAGGTGGTGGAGCGCCCTACACCATTTCGCCCCAGGAGGCTTACGATCTCTCCTTTTTCAATATTCAAATCAACACCTTGTAATATATGGCTGTTGCCGTAGTAGG
>JAWSVI010000016.1:0-5257 GCA_033851995.1 Desulfobacteraceae bacterium
TTTGATCTTTGAAAATTAGTCAGTGAGAAAATTAGAGCGGGTCTAAAACAAGACTTTAAAGAGTTTAAAAGAGATGCTTAGAGCATCTTGTGCTTATAGGATTATAACTGGAGAGTTTGATCCTGGCTCAGAATGAACGCTGGCGGCGTGCTTAACACATGCAAGTCGAACGAGAAAGGGATTGCTTGCAATCCTGAGTAGAGTGGCGCACGGGTGAGTAACACGTAGATAATCTACCTTCAAGCCTGGGATAACAGTTCGAAAGGGCTGCTAATACCGGATGAAGTATATTGACATAAGTTGATATATGAAAGATGGCCTCTTCTTGAAAGCAATTGTTTGGAGATGAGTCTGCGGACCATTAGTTAGTTGGTGGGGTAAAGGCCTACCAAGACTGCGATGGTTAGCTGGTCTGAGAGGATGATCAGTCACACTGGAACTGGAACACGGTCCAGACTCCTACGGGAGGCAGCAGTGAGGAATTTTGCGCAATGGGGGAAACCCTGACGCAGCAACGCCGCGTGAGTGAAGAAGGCCTTTGGGTCGTAAAGCTCTGTCAACAAGGAAGAAGTTGTAATATATTAATAGTATATTGCATTGACGGTACTTGTGGAGGAAGCGCCGGCTAACTCCGTGCCAGCAGCCGCGGTAACACGGGGGGCGCAAGCGTTATTCGGAATTATTGGGCGTAAAGGGCGCGTAGGCGGTCTTATCGGTCAGATGTGAAAGCCCAGGGCTCAACCCTGGACGTGCATTTGAAACAGTAAGACTTGAGTACGGGAGAGGAAAGCGGAATTCCTGGTGTAGAGGTGAAATTCGTAGATATCAGGAGGAACACCGATGGCGAAGGCAGCTTTCTGGACCGATACTGACGCTGAGGCGCGAAGGCGTGGGTAGCGAACAGGATTAGATACCCTGGTAGTCCACGCAGTAAACGATGTACACTAGGTGTAGCGGGTATTAAAATCTGCTGTGCCGGAGCTAACGCATTAAGTGTACCGCCTGGGGAGTACGGTCGCAAGACTAAAACTCAAAGGAATTGACGGGGGCCCGCACAAGCGGTGGAGCATGTGGTTTAATTCGACGCAACGCGAAGAACCTTACCTGGGTTTGACATCCTGTGAATCTTCTAGAGATAGAAGAGTGCCTTCGGGAGCACAGAGACAGGTGCTGCATGGCTGTCGTCAGCTCGTGTCGTGAGATGTTTGGTTAAGTCCAGCAACGAGCGCAACCCTTATCGTTAGTTGCCAGCACGTAATGGTGGGAACTCTAGCGAGACTGCCCCGGTTAACGGGGAGGAAGGTGGGGATGACGTCAAGTCCTCATGGCCCTTATGTCCAGGGCTACACACGTGCTACAATGGTAAATACAGAGGGCAGCGAGCCTGCGAAGGCAAGCGAATCCCTAAAGTTTATCTCAGTCCGGATTGGAGTCTGCAACTCGACTCCATGAAGTTGGAATCGCTAGTAATCGCGGATCAGCATGCCGCGGTGAATATGTTCCCGGGCCTTGTACACACCGCCCGTCACACCATGGAAGTTGATTATACCCGACGTCATTGGGCTAACTATTTATAGAGGCAGGTGCCTAAGGTATGGTTGATAACTGGGGTGAAGTCGTAACAAGGTAGCCGTTGAGGAATCAGCGGCTGGATCACCTCCTTTCAAAGGAAAGAAAAAATAACGCTTTAAGAAGTATCACTGACTAANNATTGATCTTTGACAATTTGTTGTAGTAAATATCATAAAGCGCAGTTAATAAAATTAGGTGTCTCACAAGACACGTTATTAACTGATATATATAAAACAGTGAAGTTTGATGTTGATCAAACCGAGCTGGATTATTAATGATGAAAAATTATGATGGATTCAAGGCGCACAAGGAAGAAGGAAGGAGTCGTAGCCAGCTACGTCGACTGACTGATGACGAAGTGCAACGCAGAAGCCACTCATTTTTCATCAATTAATATGTTCGCATCAAAGCGTTTAAACTTATTTGTGGATAGTGGCTAAGCTACTAAGAGCAAACGGTGGATGCCTTGGTGTCAAGTGAAGAAGAAAGACGTGGAAAGCTGCGATAAGCTTCGGGGAGGAGCTAAACATCCTTTGATCCGGAGATTTCTGAATGGGGCAACCCGGCACGATTAATATTGTGTCATCCTTGCATGAATACATAGTGTAAGGAAGCCAACGGGGAGAACTGAAACATCTTAGTACCCCCAGGAAAAGAAAGTAAAAACGATTTCCTAAGTAGCGGCGAGCGAACGGGAACCAGCCCAAACCGATGATGTGTCAAGCCCGAAAGCGTTGCATCATTGGGGTCGTGGGATATAATTTGCCAGGGTTTCGGATCTGGCGGAGAGTCACAAACCTGATTGTTAGTTGAATTGGCTGGAAAGCCATACCAAAGAAGGTGACAGTCCTGTAAGCGAAAGCGATCAGGCTCTCTTATTGTACTCCCAAGTACTGCGGAACACGAGAAATTCTGTGGGAATTTGTGTGGACCATCACATAAGGCTAAATATGACTTGACAACCGATAGCGTACCAGTACCGTGAGGGAAAGGTGAAAAGTACCCCTGTGAGGGGAGTGAAATAGTACCTGAAACCGTTTGCTTACAAGCAGTGGGAGCAATTGCTTGCAATTGTGACCGCGTGCCTTTTGCATAATGAGTCAGCGAGTTACTTTACGTAGCCAGGTTAAGCCGGTAGGTGTAGCCGTAGCGAAAGCGAGTCTGAATAGGGCGATCAGTTACGTAGAGTAGACCCGAAACCAGGTGATCTATCCATGGCCAGGGTGAAGCGGGAGTAAAATCTCGTGGAGGCCCGAACCGTCACAGGTTAAAAACTGTTCGGATGAGCTGTGGATAGGGGTGAAAGGCCAAACAAACCTGGAGATAGCTGGTTCTCTTCGAAATATATTTAGGTATAGCCTTATGAGTTTCTTATCGGAGGTAGAGCACTGGATGGGCTAGGGGTCTCACCAGATTACCAAACCTAACCAAACTCCGAATACCGATAAGTGAGATCATAGGAGTCAGCCCGCGGGAGCTAAGTTCCGCGGACGAGAGGGAAACAACCCAGACCGCCAGCTAAGGTCCCCAAGTCTATGCTAAGTGGGGAAGGATGTGGGAATGCCCAGACAACCAGGAGGTTGGCTTAGAAGCAGCCATCCTTTAAAGAAAGCGTAACAGCTCACTGGTCGAGTGGATCTGCGCCGAAAATGTAACGGGGCTAAGCATAGCACCGAAGCTGCGGGGTGTTTTTAACACCGGTAGAAGAGCGTTGTGCCGTCGCAGAATCGTACACGTGAGTGTATGTGGAGATTGCACAAGTGACCATGCTGACATGAGTAGCGATAAAGCGGGTGAGAGGCCCGCTCGCCGATAGCCCAAGGTTTCCTGAGTAAAGCTAATCTGCTCAGGGTTAGTCGATCCCTAAGGCGAGGCCGAAAGGCGTAGTCGATGGAAAACAGATTAATATTTCTGTACCACCTAGTTGTCGTTTGAGAGAAGGGGGGACGCAGGAGGGTAGGTCATCCGTCTGTTGGAATAGGCGGTTCAAGCTTGTAGGCTGAGAGTCCAGGCAAATCCGGATTCTTAAGGCTGAGAAGTGACGAGGAGGGTCTTTGACCCATAAACTGATTGATCCCATGCTGCCAAGAAAAGCCTCTATCGAGATAACAGGTGATCGTACCGTAAACCGACACAGGTAGGCAGGGAGAGTATCCCGAGGCGCTTGAGAGAACCCTGGTTAAGGAACTCGGCAAAATGATACCGTAACTTAGGGAGAAGGTATGCCTCTGATGGTGATTTATTTTCATAATGAGCTGTTGGGGGCCGCAGAGAATTGGTGGTAGCGACTGTTTACTAAAAACATAGGACTCTGCAAAGTCGCAAGACGAGGTATAGGGTCTGACGCCTGCCCGGTGCCGGAAGGTTAAGGGGATTTGTTAGCTTCGGCGAAGCACTGAACTGAAGCCCCGGTAAACGGCGGCCGTAACTATAACGGTCCTAAGGTAGCGAAATTCCTTGTCGGGTAAGTTCCGACCTGCACGAATGGCGTAACGACTTCCACACTGTCTCAACCAGGGACTCAGCGAAATTGGAATGGCGGTGAAGATACCGTCTACCCGCGAAAAGACGGAAAGACCCCGGCACCTTTACTACAGCTTGACATTGGATTTTGGGATATGATGTGCAGGATAGGTGGGAGACTTGGAAACATGCACGCCAGTGTGTGTGGAGTCACCCTTGAAATACCACCCTTCATATTTCAGTGTTCTAACTTCGACCCGTAATCCGGGTTAAGGACAGTGTCTGGTGGGTAGTTTGACTGGGGCGGTCGCCTCCCAAAGAGTAACGGAGGCGCGCGAAGGTTCCCTCAGGCTGATTGGAAACCAGCCGTAGAGTGCAAAGGCATAAGGGAGCTTGACTGCGAGAGAGACATTTCGAGCAGGTACGAAAGTAGGTCTTAGTGATCCGGCGGTTCTGAATGGAAGGGCCGTCGCTCAACGGATAAAAGGTACGCCGGGGATAACAGGCTTATCGCCCCCAAGAGTTCACATCGACGGGGCGGTTTGGCACCTCGATGTCGGCTCATCACATCCTGGGGCTGGAGCAGGTCCCAAGGGTTTGGCTGTTCGCCAATTAAAGTGGTACGTGAGCTGGGTTTAAAACGTCGTGAGACAGTTTGGTCCCTATCTTTCGTGGGCGCAGGATATTTGAGGAGATCTGATCCTAGTACGAGAGGACCGGATTGGACCAACCAATGGTGTTCCAGTTGTCGCGCCAGCGGCATTGCTGGGTAGCTAAGTTGGGTATGGATAACCGCTGAAAGCATCTAAGCGGGAAGCCAACTTCAAGATAAGATATCCCATCTATTTATAGACTAAAGACCCCTTGAAGACTACAAGGTTGATAGGCCAGGTGTGTAAGCGTGGTAACACGTTCAGCTAACTGGTACTAATCGGTCGTGAGGCTTAGCCACTTTTTCCACCGATAAGTTTGAACGCTTTAATGCGGACATATTAATAGGATTTACTACAACAGATTAAAATTTAGGATCTTTTGGACACGTAAACTAAATACATTCAAAAGTTCAGGATCCACTCAATTTAATCTGGTAGCTTTAGCAAAGAGGTCACACCCGTACCCATCTCGAACACGGAAGTTAAGCTCTTTAGCGTCGATGGTACTGCATGGGGGACTGTGTGGGAGAGTAGAACGCTGCCAGATTATTCTTTAAAAAAGCCTGATC
>JAWSVI010000055.1:0-18705 GCA_033851995.1 Desulfobacteraceae bacterium
TGAATAGTAAAAAGACACCAATGATGGAAATGCTGAAAAAGGAGATCAAAAATGGCATACGATTATAATGCAGAAGAAGCATTTGAAATGGCAATTCAAATTGAAAAAAGCGGTGCGGCATTTTACAGAAAAGCAGCGTCGCTGCAGGATAAAGAAGCAGATAAAATATTCCTTGAAAATATTGCCAAAATGGAAGACCGTCATCAAGCAGGGTTTGAAGAGATGAAAAGTGCTTTGTCTGACATGGAAAAAAAGCATGTTGTCCAACTCTCAGGCTTTCTTAAAAAGTCTCAAAACTGAAAATTCCAGTGTCCAGATGTCTTTTTTTCAAAGACGCCGGACGACGATCACAAAGTGTTAATCATTCCAACTTACATTAGTGGAGGAGAAGATGAAATTATTACGCATGAGTTTATGGATTACAATTTTTATTCTTGCCTGTTTCAGCAGTGTCTGGGGAACTGAAAACGGCAAGTCCCTATTCGTTAATCTGACCAGTAACGAGATGAACAGGGCCGCCATGGCCATCAATTTCAGCACCCGGATTTGCACCCAGAAAAAAATTCCTGTGACAATTTTTCTCAATGTTGATGGGGTCAGGCTGGTGAATCGTCATATACCGGCCAGCACCCATGTCAGCGGCAAAAGTCTTCAGGAAATGCTGGGCGATTTTATGGCTGCCGGCGGCCGGGTGATTGCCTGTCCCATGTGCATGAAAAATGTGGGGGGAATGACCAAAGCAGATTTGATGGAAGGGGTAGTGGTCGGCAGCTCTGATGTAACTTGGACAGCCCTTTTTGCCGACAATACCACTGTCTTAAATTATTAGTTCAGGGGCGTATCATTTATCGAAGAAGGATCGGGATATAAAAGAAAAATGAATGTCCACGGCTCTCGGGTAAAAAAACTCAATCGCACTGAGGTGATTGACGGTGAATATGTATTGTACTGGATGCAGCAGTCTCAGAGGGCTGAAGACAACCATGCCTTGGAATATGCAATAGATGAGGCGAATAAGCGCGAAAAAATGGTGGTTGTGCTTTTCAGTCTGACAGAGAATTATCCAGATGCCAATTTAAGACATTATACATTTTTGATAGAAGGACTGAAAGAGACAAAAACGACGCTTGAAAAAAGAGGCATCCGACTAATTTTCAGAATCGGTCACCCGGTTAAGGAGGTTATGGATATTGGACAGAATGCGTCTATGATTGTTTGTGATCGAGGGTACTTAAAACATCAAAGGGGCTGGCGTAAAGAGTTAGCCGAAAAGTCAAACTGTCCAGTTATTCAAGTCGAAACAGATGTCGTGATCCCTATAGAAGAAGTTTCAGATAAGGCAGAGTATGCTGCATATACCATACGCCCCAAAATCACCCGGCTGCTTGATAAATACCTCATACCAATTGATGAGGCTGAGGTCAAAAATCGGTCATTAAAGATACAGATAGATGGTGTGAAACTGGAAAATATAAAAACCATTTTAAGTGGTCTGGATATTGATGAAAGTATTTCACCCGTATCTCACACTTTCAGGGGGGGAACATCTCAAGCAAAAGCCCGGTTTGACTTGTTTTTAGATCAACATTTTTCAAGATATGCTGCTCATCGAAATGAACCCAAATTTTTAGATGTTTCATGTATGAGTCCATATCTTCATTTTGGTCAGATTTCATCCTTATATCTTGCGCTGAAAATAAAGGCCTGTAAAAATAAGGATGATGAATCAGAAACTTCCTATCTGGAAGAGTTGATTGTCAGAAGAGAGCTGGCAGCAAATTTTGTTTATTATAATTCGTCATATGATTCTCTGGATTGCCTCCCGGTGTGGTCAAAAAAGACCCTGGCTGAGCATGAATCAGATAGCCGCGAATACGTATATTCAAAATCAGAACTTTTGGAATGCCGCACCCATGATGAATACTGGAATGCTGCTATGACGGAAATGATTGTTTCCGGTTTCATGCATAATTATATGAGGATGTATTGGGGAAAGAAGATCCTTGAATGGAGCAGCACACCTGAAATTGCATATAAAACTATTATAGATTTGAATAATGCCTATTTCTTAGATGGACGGGACCCCAATTCCTATGCAGGGGTTGGCTGGATTTTTGGAATGCATGACCGGGCCTGGTTTGAAAGGCCCATATTCGGCAAAGTAAGGTATATGGCAGCATCAGGGCTTGAAAGAAAATGTGATATCAAGGGGTATGTGCAAAAAGTCAAATCAATATCTCCTGAAAGTGTTTAAATAAAGGAATAAAAAAATATGCCTTTGAGTCATGATAATACTTTATCTTCCGGACAGATAAATGCGCTTAAACTGCTCAAGGCGGTGCTTTTATTCATAGCCATTTTTCATCTTTTTTTTGGGTTTGGTCTGATGTTTTCGATTGATTTTCAAAAAATCGCCATTACCGGTTATGGTGGTGGACGTGAGTGAAATATTACGAATATTTATTTTACTAGAATCATAGGTTCTTTCGCATTTGTCCTTGGATATCTTGCCTGGATGGCTTACCGGGATCCGATGAAATATAAAGTCATAATTATTGGTTTCATCGAATTTTTTATTCTGAGAAATATTAGTCGTCATCTATTTGCAGATGAGCTCTATGAAGCGCTGAATGTAAGTCAGGCGATGAACTTAATGACCTCCGTTTTTTTTGGACTTCAGGCGTTGCTGCTAACATATCTTTTGTGGCGCGTCACCAGAAAAGAAATTGGAACTTCAGAGTAAAAGAATTCATTAGAAAAGTGTTTTTACTGCCAAAGAAAAGCAACAGCATTTTTTACCCAGTACATATCCGTTAAAAACCATTTTGGCAGGTTTTTAACGTCTGCCCCAAATGGATGTGCTGCAGTGTATCCAGCCCGTTAATCAATGACAACTGGACACATGGTATCTGTGCGCCGGGGTACATCAGTTTGAGGGGGACATACATGCCATGATCAAATCCCCATCTTTGTTCAAGCTGTGAGCGGATGCTGTTTTTTTTAAAAATGGAAAACCATAGTAGTCATAGATCAGTTTAGGAAAGGCACTGGCAAGAAGAGAGGGAATGGACTGTTCCCAATGGGCGCTGATGACAAGAACAGCGTCCGGAAGTTGAAGTATTTTAAATAATGATAATTTTTTAGATTATTAATGCTGATTATTAAGAGGGGTTTAATGATAAGATTAAAAGAATCTATTCACGTCGAAAGGCCCTTGGTTGAAGTCTATAACTATATTAGTAATTTCAGCCATATACAGGATTGGGATCCGGGTGTTGTTTCCTCTATTAAGCGCCATCAAAAAGTTACCGGTGTCGGATCACAATATGATCTTGTTTTGAAGTTCGGCCCTTTTCGTCCGAAAATGAAATATGAAATTACTGAATATGAACCTCATTCCAAAGTTGTATTGAAAGGTGAGGGAGAGTCCTACAGTGCAAGCGATACGATTATTTTTACAAAGACAGGCATCGGAACACAAATTGACTATCAGGCAGATATTCGGTTTCATAGGCTTGGTAATTATATCGAGCCGATTTTGTTTCCGATAATGAAACAAATAGGTAGGAAGGCCATGCTGGGCCTTGAACAGAAATTTTCCGGAATCAAAGATTTGCCCAATAAAAAGAGGTGGTTTAAATCAGGTTCCAGCCTGCCCGATTATCTTGCCGATCACTTAATCGTACCTGGAATTATTATGTTCAGCCGTTTCGGGTATGATTTGAGTAAAAGGTTCTGGTCAGAACCAATTGGTACTTTGTACGGAAAGAAGGTCGTATTGACAGGCGGTACCTCAGGGATCGGAAAGGCAGCTGCATTCAAACTCGCAGAAAAAAAAGCTTTTTTAACAATTATCGCAAGGAACCGTAAAAAAGTCGAACAGGTTCAGCAGGAAATTATTGAAAGGACCGGTAACCCTCATATTGATTTTCTGATTGCTGACTTGAGCCTGATGCGGGACATCAGGGATTCAGCAACAAAAATTAAAGCATCTAAAAAGTCCATTGATATCCTCATTAACAATGCCGGTGCATTGTTTAATGAGCGCAAATACACTTCGGAGGGATTGGAGCAGACATTTGCAACAGATCTTTTAGGTGTATTCCATTTGACACAGATTTTAAAAGACTGCATGGCTGAAGGCGGCCGGGTCATTAATGTGTCTTCCGGAGGCATGTATACCCAGAAAATTGAGGTGGGTGACCTTGAAAATAAACTTGGTGAGTATAATGGCGCAAAGGCTTACGCACGGGCTAAACGTGGCGTCGTTATTCTGACACATTTGTGGGCAAAACAATTTGAAAATAAAGGTATCACAGTCCACGCAATGCATCCCGGGTGGGTCGATACACCTGGTATTGAAAGATCCTTGCCTGAATTTCATCAGCTGGTGAAAAGGATTTTAAGAACACCGGAACAAGGTGCGGATACGATTGTCTGGCTGGCATCATCAAAACGAGCCGGGCAATTTACGGGTCTGTTCTGGCTGGATAGGCGTCCCCATGAAACGGTTGTCTTACCTTGCACCGGAGCGTCAGAAAAAGACA
The DNA here is from genome assembly GCA_033851995.1 of Desulfobacteraceae bacterium. GTDB lineage: Bacteria > Desulfobacterota > Desulfobacteria > Desulfobacterales > Desulfobacteraceae > Desulfobacula. The sequence continues at coordinate 4,548 of JAWSVI010000055.1, forward strand.
GGTCCAAACTTTGGCATCAATTAAATCAGATGATCTCCGAAAAGAAGTTGGGAAATTAGAATTCTGTTAATTAGGTTTTATTGTTTCCCTGACTTTTAAATAATTGAGGGGGCCATTATTTGTCGAAGATGGTGATCATGCATTTAAAGAATCATGGTCACCTGAATATCATCAATACCTCCGGTTGTAAATCCTGCTTCACATATGGAAAAATAATACAGCCATTTTCTGCAGAAGCTATCATCAAAGCCCATTATGGAGATTTCTTTTTTGTTGGCCAGAAAGCGGGTCCGCCAGTTCGCAAGTGTTGTGGCATAGTGAGGTCCCATATGATGGACATCTGATATCTGAAAGCTGGTATGTTCTGATATGGTTTCCTTAAGGACTTTCAGGCATGGCAAATGACCACCCGGAAAAATATGCTTTTGAATCCAGTCTCTTTCTTTGCAGTATATCTCATATCGTTCATCTTCAATGATGATGGCTTGAAATACCATTTTTCCGCCAGGCGTTAAAAGTTTTTGCCCCTGCTTGAAATATGCAGAAAAAAACTGCGGGCCGACTGCCTCGATCATTTCTATGGAGACAATCCGGTCAAATGTTCCTGTCGTGTGGCGGTAGTCCTGAAGTTTAATTGTGATCCGGTCCTCAAGCCCTTCATCTATTACGCGCTTACACGCCCTTTCATACTGTTCTTTTGAAACGGTAATACCGGTAACACGGCAACCGGTTTTTTTTGCAGCAAAAATAGCAAAACCACCCCATCCACAGCCTATTTCAAGGATGTGATGGTTTGCCTGGATATCCGCCTGGGTCAGGATACGCATCATTTTTTGTTCCTGGGCTTTTTCCAGTGAGTCGTCATTATGTTCGAAAATTCCACATGAATACAACATCTGTTGATCAAGGAACAGCTCATAAAATGCATTGCTCAGATCATAGTGCGCCCGGATGTTTTCGGGCGAATTTTTTATGGAATTTTTACGCCTGTCATGGGCTATTTTTTCCTTTATCCGAGTGAGAAAAGAAAGCAAGAAGTTGCCGTCTGAAAAATGATCGCGGTTCTGAATTAATATTTTTAGAAGCTCGACAAGGTCCGGGGTATCCCATTCTGAATGCATATAGGCTTCACCGAAACCAATTTCACCGTCAAAGATGATTCTGGAAAAAAAATGGTAGTCATTTATTTTCATTATTGCATTTGGCCGATCTCCGGTATTACCTAAACTAATAATCTCCTGATTCGGCATCTCGATTTTGAGGCAGCCTGATGTGACTCTTTTCAGTGCCATGAAAACAATTCTTTTACAGATGGATTCGACGATATCTGGTTTTTGTTTTTTCAATGTCATAGGGCTTTGTGGGATGGGTTTATTATTAAAGGTTAACTTTTTCCGAAAAAAAAGTTTAAACGCATGCGCATATATTCTGGGAATACTCAAGTGAGGGGCAAACGGGTATTTCAATATAGTTTTTAAATGATTGGCACGGGTCATTGGCAAACCAGCACCCTTAAAAGTCGCGGCCAATATTTTTTTATCATCATTGATTAGCTCAATTTTAATTTTCAGAAAATTTTTGGGTTTTGAGAAGTAAAAGTGATAAATACCTTCAACCTTATTGAACGGAGAAACATGGAATACTTTGGGAGTTTGAAATGTTGCAAACCATCTGTCTGAACCTGAAGTGTTTGGTTTTAACACATATGGATGGCATTCCCCATAGGTATTGTTGACCTCTGCAACGATCGCCACCAGTTCATGGTCAGCACCAAAGCAATAATAAAAACTGACCGGGTTGAATACATAATTTAAATATCGGGCGGATGTGATCATGATGATACTGGAAACCGTCCGGTTGATATGATGCCGGCTGATCAAAGCGGATATTTTATCCTTGATCGGTAAATCCCCGGGCTCAAGGTAATCCCTGTCATGGATGGATGTGACAGCGAATCTGTTGTAACCAAAAAGGGGGTGTCTTTTGTTAAGGTTCCCTAAATCCTTAAGATCAAACGCATACATATATACCGGGTAGGATAGATCATGGCTTACAGGCCAGTATCGGCGGTGATCGATTGTGCCGGTAAAAATTTGAGATTTCACAAGGTCACCCCGAATTTCTTCCCAACATCTAATGCAGACTTCACCCCATCTTCATGAAATCCAAAACCAAAGTATGCCCCGCAGAAAAAGGTGTTTTGTTCTCCATTTAATGTTGGCAATTGTTCCTGAGACTGGAATGCCTCATAAGAATATTGAGGGTGGGTATAATGGATTTTTTTGATAACATGATGCTCGGGTATTGGCTTTTGGGGGTTCAGCGTTACAAAATATCGCTGGTTTGCCTTCAGTCTCTGCAAGTGCGTCATGTCATAACTGACGGTTACCGGGGAGTCAGTATCTGACTGTGCATGTCGTGTATAGTTCCAACTGGCCCAGGCCCTCCTGCTGGGGGGCATGACATTTATATCGGTATGCAGAAAGGTTTTGTTTTCTGAATAAGACCAGGCCCCGAGCAGCTTTTTTTCCATGGCGTTTGGGCTTTCGAGCAGTTTTAATGCCTGGTCTGCATGGGAGGCAATCACAACGGCATCAAATTCCTTGGGATCGCCATTTTTAAAATGTAAGGTGATTCCATCCGTTTTTCGGGATATACGAATCACAGGGCAGTTTTTGACAGCCCTGCCGTTAAAGGATTTCAGGAACGCATTGACATATGTATGACTGCCGCCTTTGACAAAATACCACGGTGGATGGCCAGTAACGCCCAGAAGTCCGTGATTTTCATAAAACTGGGCAAATGTCCGGATCGGAAACTGTCCCATCTGGAAATCCGATCCCGACCAGATGGCGGCAGCCATTGGGATGATAAACTGGTCAATGACTTCACGGTGAAGCCCTTTTTGTTTTGCATAATCAGAAAGTGTGATGTCCATCAGGCTATCAGAGAGGTATTCGTTTCTCAGCTCTTTTATAAAACATACCATGTCATAGACAAACCGGAGAAATTTTGGCTTAAAGAGATTAGATCGCTGGGCAAATATTGAATTCAGGTTTTGGCTGGCATAATAAAGCCCGGTTTTCTTGCAGTAATATGAAAAAGACATGTCGGTCCTGCATTTTTCAACTCCAAGCAGTGATAAAAAGTTAATGAAATTAGGGTAAGTCCGTTCATTGAGTACGATGAAGCCTGTATCTACCGGTGTGTTTTCATCGGGACCATCTGGAACCACAACCGTATGGGTATGCCCGCCAAAATAATTGTTTTTTTCAAAAAGTGTAACCCTGTGACGTGTCTGGAGAAGATATGCTGAACAAATACCTGAAATGCCTGAGCCAATAACGGCGATATTCAAGTTGTTCCGTTTTTTTAAGTTCATGGCGGACACCTTTGTCTTTCAGAGATGATAGATTACCCTTATAAGCTATATCCGACAATATAAAAAATCTCAATTTAATCTTCAAATGAATTACCCGCAAGCTTTTTCATATTTTATTGGAATAATAGTTTTAGCCTATTATTAAACCCTTATATTGCCAGTATTGAAATTTGATATTGATGTTTTAACTTATGTTTAAAGACAAACAAAGAGTCTTTAACTTAAAAACGAAAAAACGAAAATATGAGGTGATAAAATGACTGAAAAAAGAATTGAAGATTATGTAGAAAATGAGACAGAAAGATCAGAAGGACATGTGGATACAAGACATAGAAATTTTGAATGTGAGAATCCCGATAAAAGATTAGGCTGCGATCCAGGAATAGATGTGGCAGGGTAAGGTACAAAGGCAGAGTCTTAAAGAAAAGGGCATACAATTTTAAAAAATTTAAAAAATATGAGGTGACAAAATGACTGAAAAAAGAATTGAAGATTATGTAGAAAATGAGACAGAAAGATCAGAAGGACATGTGGATACACGACACAGAAACTTCGAATGTGAGAATCCCGATAAAAGATTAGGCTGCGATCCAGGAATAGATGTGGCAGGATAAGAAACAGCAAAGCTGAAGAATATGGCAGAGCCTCTTTGAGGCTCTGCCTCTTTCATTTAACTTGATGTAAAACCATAGATTTACAGTTCGGAAGTCTGACAGGTGATTATACCCAGATACCCGTCAACGGTTATCTGGTTACCATTTTCAATCAATTGTGTGGCATTTGTAGCACCCGTGATGCAGGGAAGCCCATATTCCCTGGCAATAATGGCTCCGTGGATCAGCATTCCGCCTCTTTCTTCAACCACGCCTGATGCAAGCGGAACCACAAAAGTCATATTGGGATCTACACCTTGACACACCAGGACTTCACCCTGTTTGAATGATAGTAAATCCTGGGATGTTTTTATCAGCCTGGCGCTTCCGGATGAGATCCCCGGTCCTGCAGGATTTCCGACGATTTGGCGTGAGGATACCCATTTTTCAGCATTCGTCTCATCTGGTGCAACCCTCTCTTCCTGGTTTTGATTTTCCTTAACAAGACTCAATGCAGGTATTTTTGATAGAATTCTTATCTCCTTTTTTGTTGTGGATGGATGAATAAGTCTTCTCTGGCCCTCCTGGACAGCTTCAAAAAGTCGGGCCTCTATTCTTCCTAAATAAATATTGTCATCATCTCTGAGTCGGTAGCTCTCCCTTCCCAGATGAAGAAGATCTCTTGCAAATTCCTGGCGATTAGTTGGGAAGCTGTTAAGATATGTATCTTTTAGTTCAGCAGTATCGTTTCTATTTGATTTTCTGGATTTGGGAGGCTGTTTGGCAAACTCGATCAGCAGTTGGATAATGGCATTTTCACCATACTGACACTCACTGCCACTGCCGGTTGTGCAGGACAGATCACCGAATTGATCAACAAAAGAATTCAAGAGTGCCATGAACGGATGACCTGGCTCTGGAATAAGTTCGTTCTCAAGATTATTTTTCAGGTCTGCATCATTGCGAATCATCCGGGCAAGTTTTTCAATAAGGTTGTTTCTCTCCATACTTTTCAGCCCGGTATTCTCTAACAGGACCATAAACTCATAAGGGTCATCCGGTGTCACAGCATCGTTGTAAAATTGTCCGAATAACCTTATTCCATGTGCAAAGGGAATGAAGTCAGACCAATAAATTTTTACCCAGTGGTCATAAATCTTTTGTCTTTTTTCGATTTCATTGCACAAATATTCGGCAGAAAGTGTTTCAAGATTTTGTCCGCGTAAGGTTTCGGCTTCGGATATCATCTGGGGGATCAGATAATGTTCAATTTTCTCATAAAGTTTCTTTAAATTTTCATAGCTTCTATGCAGGGTAAGATACCATGATCTTTTATCATCTGTTTCCTTAAAACCTGTGNNTTATATCTTTAGTCCCTGATACATTTAAAAAAGAATCATGAAGTCCTGCAAACGAACTTGCCGCCCCATCCTCTCCAGGAGCTGAAGATCTCACTGCAACTGGGGTATTTCCACAAAATTTAACAATCAAGCCCGCAAGATCTTCCTGTATATTTTCTGGTACCGGAGTGGTTAAAAAATGGTTACGGATACGCAAAGAAATGTCCCATATTTCTTCCCACCTCATCTTTTCGAAAGGTTTTCTATTAATTTCAAGAAAGATCCTGTCTCTGAGACTGGTCTGGGTAAGATATGTCTCATAAACCTTGCAGGGGATGCAGAATGTTTGTGGAATATGGATGCCATGGCGGCTCATCTTTGCTAAACAATATGCCTTGCCGCCAACCTGGTCTTTGCCGGCATTTAAGAATTCATTAATTTTGAGAAGAGTTTTCATTGTTTGACCTTTAGTTCGACTACGTTTTGAAACCGGTTGACCATGAAGTATCGGTTCATGGAGATACGGATAAAAGCAGTTGTAGGCGCTTTGGAGAATTCTTTTAAATGAGGATGTTTTTTCAGGTATATATCCAGTGCGGAATTGTTTTCAACTTTTTCAACAAGATCTGCCACACCCGTTCCGGTTACTGAAACTGCGTTGTATATATCATCGGCTCTATTCCGGCTGTCGTTGACGAGAATCGAGACTTTAGGGTTAGCAGTCAGGTGGTCGTATTTTCGGGTGGTATTAGGGGTTAAAAAATAAAAATATTTGAGATCAGAACTTACAGCAAATGCAATAAGACTTGAGTATGGCTGATTGTTTTTTTGGGTTGAGAGGACGGCAAGACTCTGAGATTCAAATAGTTCTGAAATATTATTCAATATCTTTTTTCTGTCAGCATTCATAAAATAATCCTATATGTCTCAACATTATTCATCTGGCAGGCGACATGTATTTGTCGAACCCGGATAATGTTTGTTTGGTTGTGTTACAAATTTTAAATTAGATGCTTTTGCCAATCCTTTTAACATTTGCGTGAATACATATTGGTGGAAAGGATATAAAACATACCAGTATAAAAGACCTGTTAAACCTTTGGGGAGAAAACGAGCGAGCAAAATAATGTTGCACTGCTCATTGTCTAATTTTTTTATTTTTATCTCTAAAAGTGCCTCTCCAGGCGTTTTCATTTCAGCCAGCAAAAGCAGTTTTGATTCAGGTTCCATCTCAAGAACCCTCCAGAAATCAAGTGCGTCACCAATGCGAAGCTCTCTTTGGGATCGCCTGCCGCGGGATAGTCCAACTCCCCCGGTAAATATGTCTATGATACCACGAATCTTCCATAATATATCTGCGCCATAATAACCTGTCCGGCCGCCGATTTTTTCAATTGACCGCCATAAATCTCCGGGAGTTCCTTTTACTATGGCCTGGTATCCACAGGAAAGAATGGTTCCTCCTGAATAAGAAGAATCTCCATAATATGACCATTCAGGGTATTTGATTTCTCCTGCATCAGCCCAGCAGGTGTCAATCTGCTCCTGGCGGACCCGGTCAAGCGCTCTTCGAATTGCTTCTGCGCACGAAATCAGATCCTGGTTAATAATCTGCTTGATACGGTCTTCTGTGCATGTGGTGGGAAGGCTTAACCCTTCAGTCAAAGGCTGTGCGATGGCTGCAGGAACCGGGGTTACAAGATGTATCCACAAGGATGACAGTCTGGGTGTCAATACGGGGACCGGAATCATAAATGGTACAGGTAATTTTGCTTCACTGGCAAAGATGCGGAACAGATCCCGATACGCTACAACTTCAGGCCCTCCAATATCGAATGTTTTTCCTTTTGTTTCAGGGTGTTCCAGGCAGCCTTTTAAATAGCCTAAAACGTTGGTTATGGATATTGGTTGAGTGGGCATGCTAACCCACTTGGGCGTTATCATCAGAGGTAAACGCTCAGCAAGATATCTTAGTATTTCAAAACTGGCACTGCCTGATCCCAGGATCATCGCGGCTCGAAGAACTGTTGAAGGGACAGGGCCTTCCATGAGAATCTTACCGACTTCGTTTCTGGAAATAAGATGCTTGCTGATATTTTTATGATGTATGTCTCCAAGACCGCCTAAATATATAATATGTTCTACCCCTTCCTCAGCAGCGGCTTTAACCATGTTTTTCGCACCGGTTCTGTCAGCGTCTCGGTATTTATCTTTTTGGGAAATCATGGAGTGGACAAGATAATAAACAGTCCCGCAGCCTTTCACCGCCTGTTTCAGAGACGCTATATCCTGGATATCTCCTTTAACAAGTTCTACATTTTTATCTTGCCCCCACGGCCGGTCGTTCATTTTGGGTATGGAGCGCCCCATTGCTTTCACTTTGTAACCGTCTGCTAATAATAAAGGGATGAGGCGGCCAGAAACATAACCAGTTGCTCCTGTGACCAAAATGGGTTTTACGTTATTCATCCGGGCTCCCTATAATAATTTGCGATCTTAACCAAAGAATGGAAAAATTATCTATATTATAACTTATACTGATAAAAAGACTGCTTAATCAAGAAATTGAGTGTCAATTATTATAAAAACTTATATAGTAGACAAAATATTACCTGTTTAAACTTCTTTACAGGAGAACCCCATGCTTACACCCATCAAAATAGGCATCAGTTCCTGCCTTTTAGGTAACAAAGTCCGCTACGATGGCGGACACAGCCATGATAGATTTCTGACCCAGACTCTTGGACTGTTTGCAGAGTATGTACCAGTCTGTCCCGAAGTTGAATGCGGTATGCCGACGCCTCGAGAAGCAGTCAGACTGGTAGGACCGACTGAAGATCCAAGGTTAGTAACACAGAAAACCGGTGTGGACAAAACAGAACAGATGAAAACGTGGATAAAGGGCCGTTTAAAAGAATTGACAAAAGAAGACCTGTGCGGTTTCATATTCAGGAGCAAATCTCCCAGCAGCGGTCTATACCGGATCCGGGTATATGGTGATGATGATAAAGTCCGGAAAAATGGTACCGGTATCTTTGCAAAGGCCTTCACCGAAGCCTTTCCAAGGATACCTGTTGAGGAAGCAGGCCGTCTCCATGACCCAAAATTGCGTGAAAACTTTATTGAAAGTATTTTTTCACTACAGCGATGGCGGCAGCTTATACAAGAGAATAAATCCCTGGGAGGGCTTGTAGAATTCCATACACACAATAAATTGCTTATACTGTCGCATAATCAGGATATTTATCGGAATATGGGGCGGCTTGTCGCCCAGGGGAAAAGTTATGATTTAGATGTATTGTTTGACAGGTATGAAGCGCTCCTTTTAAAAGCATTGAAGCTTAAAAGTACGTTAAAGAAAAACATCAATGTGCTTCAGCATATGATGGGGTATTTCAAAAAGGATTTAAATGGAGACGAAAAACAGGAGCTGTTGTCAGTATTCAATCAATATCGATCCGGATATGTTCCCTTGATTGTTCCGATTACCTTGATTCAACATTATGTCATGAAATATGACCAGCCCTGGTTGAAAGCCCAGACATATTTGAACCCTCATCCATTTGAGCTGAAACTCAGAAATTATTTTTAATTTTTTTATGTGTCAGCTCCAAAATCGTTGATGTTAATAGCCATCAAGCAAAAACAGTAGTCGTCTGGTGGCTGTAAAGGGCCAGTTGACCATCAGGGTCCCAGACCGTGCTCCGTTCATGTGCATAACCCCTTTCAGCACTGTCAACTTCACAGTGATAGGCCCACCATTCGTTTTCAGAGCAGGTGATACGATCCAGATGAACAAATTCCAATGCCCATGTCAGGGTGCTTGCCGCCGCAGGTTCTTTTAATTTCGAGAGCACGGGTGTCGGCCATGCATCTGCCAGCGCTATCAGCCATTCTTCCGTGAGGCAGTCCGTCTTTTCACGGAAACTTATCCAGCCCCCAATTTCTTTGCCCCCTCCGCCGGAAAAAGGCAGTTCGCCAATTGCCCAACGATAGTCAAAATGGCGGGAAAAAGCAGGGGTAAGTCCTTCGATGTATGGCAGTTCAAGCGCCTTGGACGGTTCCTGCATTTCCAGTCGCTTGATTGGTGTAACCTCGATCATTGAATCGCGATCAGCACCAAAACTTCCCATAGCGGCACAGCATATTTTCCCGTTCTGAATTAACCTGGACTCTATGGTTGTGACAGATTTTCCGGAACGCAACGACTGTGTCTGGAGAGTAAAGGGGGCCGAATTCACCGGGCCTACAAATGAAAACAGAAGACTGCGAATTTTTCGCCCTTCGGGGACATGGCCGCGCATGGACTTTAAACACATAGCCGCAACAAGTCCTCCGTATGCGGTACGTCCCTGCATCCAGTCTTCAGGCACGAGCAGGTGCGTTTTTCTCGAAGCGGCTTGAGCATTATCGATCATGGATGCAAATGAAGTAGTTGTCATACGTAAACTCCTTTCCAGCAATACTGGATGGAAAATATTTTAAAGACTGGTGGCGATTGGGTTAATTCCGGGCAGAGCCTTTCTGCTAAATCCGTGATGTAAGCTTATCAGGACGCATTCCCAGATACAAGTATACACAGTCAAAATTTGAAAATCAGTATGATTTTATCATAAATGGTTGAGATATAAATTGAAATCGGCTATTGTCCCGGAACTATTTTTAATAGGATGCTTAAAAAGAAAATTGGCATAAAGCTGATCAATTGCTTTAGGATGTATGAGGTACAAAAAACAATGACAGAACAAAGTTGTGATTATAAAGTCAGGTGTAAATCTTGTTTTAACCAGTTCACTGTCCAGATGTATGACAGCCACGAGAAATGCCTCTGGCTTGTGGACAACAAAGACTGGTATTGTGATTCATGTAAAAAAGAGTATTTTGATAAAAAGACAGCAGCGCTTTCAAAAGCAAATGCGGACTTAGGTTTCCCACAGCTTACCGGCACACCCAAGAGAATTGCCTGGGCTGAAAAAATAAGGGCCGAGCTGATAAATAAAGTCAACTATTTAAACCTGAGTCTAAAGCATGAAGATGAGGACGCAAAAACATTATCAGACAAAGCATTCCAACTATTCTTTCAGGAGTGGCAAAAAGAAACAGACGCCAAATGGTGGATAGATAACAAAACAACAAACATCAGGGATATATCGATTCGAATAAAGGAAATCACTGATACGCTGTCATAATAAACCGTAAGAATTTATAGACGATCGAAAATTACCCAGGGATCCACAGGCATTATTTTTTCCAGACCTATTCCCCCTCCTTTAAAGTTGAGCGATCAGTTCATTCTGAAAAACAGTCAGTTCCGCACCCGTTTATTTTAAGAGATTGGTTTTTAAAACTATTATCGCAACAGGTTTTTACTTTTTTGAATAGAGATATAGTGATAGTTTTTAGCTATCATTAAACTCTTATATTACAAGTATTGAAAACAAGTTTTGATGTTTTAAATTATGTTTAAAGACACAAAGAAGATTATTAACATTAGAAAGATAACGGAAACAAAAAATAACATGAGGTGACAAAATGACTGAAAAAAAATTTGAAGATTATGTAGAAAATGAGACAGAGAGATCAGAAGGTCACGTAGATACACGACACAGAAATTTCGAATGTGAAAATCCAGATAAGAGCTTAGGATGCGATCCCGGGATTGACGTGGCAGGCTGAGACACAATAAAACTGAAGCAAATTGCAGAGCCTCATTGAGGCTCTGCCTTTTTTTAGAGATTTGGTGTAATTAAAAATGGGAACAACAATCCAATGGAAAAAAAGCATTCAAAATTAATTGTGATGGCGGTGATTTGCATTTTTATAACTGGAAATGCATTTGCCGGCGTTACCATTGTTGATGGGACTGGATTTAAAAACACGATTGAAATGAAAACGACCCGGCTTCAGTTAAAGGGCGTTTCCGTGCTGAGGTATATGATATTCATTAAAGCCTATGCCGGATCGTTTTACCTTCCTGAAGGATCAGACGGATCGCAGGCATTTGATGACATCATGAAGCGTCTTGAATTGGAATATCGCGTTGCCATATCGGCGGACGATTTTGCCAGGGCCACCCTTCAAAAAATCAAAGAATCCGTAAACAGTGATGTTTTCAATCGAATTTTGCCTAAGATTGAATCACTAAACAACTTGTACAGGAATGTTGAGCCTGGCGACAGGTATGCGTTGGTCTATGTCCCCGGAGATGGAACCCGGCTGGTTTATAATAGTGCACCGCTTGGAATGATCGAAGGGGCCGAATTTGCAAATGCTGTGTTTGGTATCTGGATCGGAGACAATCCAATTGATAAAGCATTTCGGGACGACCTGCTTGGAAAATCAAAATGACCATCAAATTTGACAGGAACAGCACTGGGAGTTTATCGTGGAAAGATAAATTTGTCTATGCATTACCAGCCCTTCCTCTGGCTGTCATTGGAATTCCCGTATATGTTTTTCTTCCCAAATTTTATACTGATACTATTGGCCTGGACATATCAACCATTGGAATTCTGCTCATGTCGGTTAGGCTATTCGATGCGGTGACAGATCCCGTTATTGGTTATCTGTCCGACAGAACTTCAGGTCGTTTTGGCAGGCGAAAGCCCTATATGGCATTGGGTGCCTTGGGCCTTGCCGTCTCCATACTTTTTTTATTCAGGCCAATGGAGTTATCGGGCAGTTCACTGAATATTTATTTTGGATGCTGGTTGTTTGCCCTTTTTTTCTTCTGGACATTAATCACGATCCCATATGAGTCTCTTGGGCCGGAATTAACCCCGGATTACCATGAAAGAACATCTGTTTTCGCATTCAGGGACGGATTTTTAATTGTCGGAACGCTTCTGGCTGCGGCGTCCCCCATGTTGATTGACGCGGCAATGAAAGTGTGGGATAGAGTGCCGGATGAAAAGGAACGCTTTTCCATCATGGCATTCTTATTTGCGCCGATGATCATCATGTCTTCATTCTATTGCATTTACAGAATCAAGGAAACATTTTCAGGTAATGGGGAAGATGATTTGCAAAAAGGATTTTTAACTGTATTTAAAAATCGACCTTTTTTGGTCCTGATCAGCGCATACACAATCAGTGCATTTGGCAGCAACCTGCCAGCGACTTTGATACTTTATTATGTGGAATATGTCCTTAAATCTCAGAATGCTGAAGGATTTTTACTGATATATTTCTTAACAGGTATTTTATTTTTGCCTCTCTGGATTATTGTTTCCCGAAAAATGGGTAAAAAGAAGGCCTGGATCATTTCAATGGTCATTAACACGGGTGCTTTCAGCGGTGTCTTTTTTCTTGGACCTGGAGATGAAATGATTTACCGTGTTCTTGTATTTCTTTCCGGGACCGGCTTTGGTGCCGGGCTTGTTCTGCCTTCTTCAATTCAGGCCGATGTCATAGACTATGACCAGCTTTTAACCGGACAACGGCGAGAAGGTCGCTATATTGGTCTCTGGTCAATTGCCAAAAAATTCTCTGCGGCATTGGGTATTGGTATTGGGCTTTTTCTTTTGGGGAATGCCGGCTACAGCCCCAATATGGAACAAAAAGAATCCACAGTGGTGATGCTCAGGATCCTCTACGCCTTGGTGCCATGCCTTTGCAATGTTTTGGCAATCGTCATCATCTTCTTTTATCCGATTTCAGAAAAAAAGCACCTCCAAATTCGAAGAGAAATCGAAAATGCAGTATAAAAAAATCCACATATTTTCATCACGCGAAAGGAAAAACACGGTTGATAAAATTATTGAGCCTGACTATACTTGAAATAATCTTCACGGCTTTGAGGCTTTTTTGCGAACCCCTTGACCATAAGCCACCCCGGCGAAATGGAAAATGGTCAATGTGAATTGGTTCTGCGTATGGCCCATTTTAATCATATTCATGTTTATATTTCATTATTTAGACGGTACCGTGCCAGAAGAGTAAAATCTTATAAACATGAGTTCTATCCTTACAAGGGGAAACATTATGAATACCATTGACACAGTGTATAAAAGAAGAGCAATTAAACATTTTGATCCAAACCATAAATTGAGCAGCGAAGAAGAAAAACAAATTTTTGAAGCAACCATTCAGGCTCCGACCAGTTTTAATATCCAGCATTGGCGGTTTGTTGTCCTGCGAGACCCGGAACTTCGGTCTAAGATAAGGGAGGAGTTTGGCAATGACCAGGCACAAATTACAGACGCATCTCTTCTTATTTTGTTTACAGCTGATGTAAAAGCCTGGCAGAAAAGTCCGGAACGATATTGGCAGAATGCACCCAAAGAGGTATGTGAGTTACTGGTAAACTGGATGGGCCCGTTCCATGAAGGCAGGGAATGGCTTCAGCGCGATGAGGCTCAAAGGTCTATTGGCATGGCACTTCAGACCATGATGCTTGTTGCAGAAGATATGGGATATCAGTCCTGCCCTATGATCGGTTTTGACATAGAGAAGGTGGCTGAACTTATCCATCTGCCTGAGGACCATGTAATGGGTCCCATGGTAGCAATTGGTAAGGGTATCAAAGATTCCTGGCCCAAACCCGGGCAGCTTCCGGTGGCAGAACTGGTATTTGAAAATAGTTTTTAATGAATGGCATGGTCGGAAAGACCGAAGATCAGCTTAAACAGGAGAACATCAAATACTGGAAAAGCGCAGATATCGAATTAAGCTGGCCCACTTACCGGAGAGTCGGACTTCGGCATGCGGCCTATAAGATTCTTTGTGACAATAACGGAATTGTTCTTGGTGCGCATTTCCTTTCTGACAATACAACAGGGCTCGTAAATACATTTGCCCAGGACATGCGAGGCGGTGTCACAGTCAATGAAATTTACGAAAAC
>JAWSVI010000017.1:0-94643 GCA_033851995.1 Desulfobacteraceae bacterium
CTCTATAGTAGATGCAGCGGACCGCTTGCGGCGTAGCCGCAAGTACCCTCGGCTCTTCGAGCCTTCGGCAGCCCCTGAACTCCAACGTTATGTGCTTAGTTCAAACATTCAAGAAAATTATGTTGCGTATTGCGCAATATGCTGTATACTATACAGCATGATAAAGTCGTTTAAACACAAGGGGCTGCGTAAATTTTTTAAAACTGGAAGTTTGGCAGGGATACAACCCAAACACAAACAAAAGCTGAGAATCAGATTATTCGCACTCGATACTGCAACATGCATTGAAGATATGGATACTCCAGGCTGGCGGCTCCACAGTTTAACTGGCGATCATCAAGGCTTATGGGCTGTTGATGTAAACAAAAACTGGCGTATCGTCTTTGAGTTTAAAGATGGCAACGCCTATGTAGTAAATTATGAGGATTATCACTAATGGCTATGTATAACCCTCCCCATCCAGGGGAATTCATAAAAGAAGTTTATTTGGAACCTTTAGGGGTATCTCCCAGAAGCGTGGCTTTGCGATTAAAGGTGTCGCCTTCAACTTTCTCCAGGCTCGTAAAGGGCCAAAGTGCTATTAGCCCTGAAATGGCGTTACGTCTATCTAAGTGTTTGGGACGCACCCCTGAAAGCTGGCTTCGTATGCAAGATAGCTATGATCTGTGGCAAGCCAAGCAATATATTGACTTAGCGGAGATAGAACCTCTTACAATACCAGCCTAAACCACACCAGAGTCGCACATAACCCGTCGTTACCTTTAACCCTAAAGTCAACGATTAGTTAATTTTTTCTCCAGGGGGGATCTTCGATCAATCCCCCCTGGGGGAAAAACAAATTGTAAATTTCAAAACTGGCAATGCTACCTTTTCGGTTTTCATAGAAACGATTCTACTTTACTGGCCATGTCTTGAAAATGCCTGTGCCAAGTGACTATCGTTTTTACGATGCAGCTGGTCATCTCAAAGAGTGACAAACGACGGGCGGTCATCTTGACACAGGGAGACGAATCTGATTATGCAGCCTGATCAAGCTGGCTCTCACAGGTAAATATTCGGCTTTTTTCAAACCCTTTGCCTGATTTATACACACCAAACAATAATTTTAAAAAATATCTGAAAATCACCGTCATTCCTTTGGTTCCAGGCATGCTTTCCTTTTTCTTATGGTAATACGGACCATATAATTTATCCTTGGGCGTCAATGGAAAAACAACCTGGCCCAGTACCTTTCGAAGCAGTCAGTGGCCTTTTTTACTGATTTTGGTTTTACCCCTGTAGTCTCCACTTTGACGCTCACACAAATTAAGGCCCGCATACCGCATCAACTTGCGACGATGTTTGAAATCACTCAAAGGGCCGGTCTCAGCAATGATACGGGACAGATGAAATGCAGTAATGATGCCTTTAACAGGTTCAGGCAATTTAGGATCCAAACATCGCGCTTCATTATAAAGTTTTACCATGGCAGTTTCGGCTTGATCCTTTCGTTTTAAAAAGAGCATCAGATCCTGCCAGCAATGGATTAACTCTATTTCCAGAATGTCTACTTTACGGGGAGACTGCTTGTTTAAAACACTGGCTTGGGCACTGTCAAATATGTCATCCAGGGTTAAATTCCTGATTCTGGGAACATGGTTTTTCATGACATTTTCAAACCGGCACCGGCCTGAGCGAACAATACGATATGGGTTGCATTGATACTTTTTCATCAAGGCCCTGCCTGAATTGCTCAGAATAAAATCGGTGGTTTTATTAAAATCCGGAAACAGCCCTTTAAGAATGGTATGGAAAGATGCTTTGGCTTTAATCACCTCTTTATCAGCTTTATCATATATCTTATTCCATTGCCGAAGCAGACTATACGGTTCAGGCAGCACTCTGTGTTTCAATGTTTTATCCATGGATGCCAGAGTGTGAATAACATGGGGATCTTTAATATCGGTTTTCCCGGTATCGTTGGTTTCTATGATCCGCATCTTGGAAACAGATTCTGCAGAAACCAGCCGGGTGTGCAATCCCAACCTTCTGGCTGTTCTGAGCAAATTTTACAACCAGGTTGATGGTATCTTTGCTGACATCACAGGCAATAATAACATTTAAATTGGTTTGATGGAGCATGCTAATGTTCATTTGGGGTCCTCCGATAGAGTAGACGTTAATGTTTGCCACTCTGATGAGAGGCTCCCAGGCGCGTTCATCAGAGTGGGGGCCCTGTTAATATACCACAATTAATTCTATAGTAGATGTAGCGGAATGCCAGGGGCGGCTTTTCGGAAATTTGTGGTAACTTTTAGACTGTGTTGCCTTCAACCAAGTTTAGTGGAACCCAGTCCCCTCCCTGCGGTCGGCGGCCCCTAAACTCCCCCGTTACATTTCTGAACAGCTTGCAAAAATTTATAAGTTGGCGTAATTTTAAATTTTATAAATGATTTATGTTAGCCCTATATAAAATTCACAAAAGGAAAAAATCCATGAAAAATAAATGTTACTTCTTTTGTTTGGTTCTATTCATATTGCTTTCAATACCTATTCCCTTGATAGCTCAGAATAATCCTGAGCTATCAAGCAAACAAAATATTTACGTCCCAGTATATTCCCATATTTATTTTGGTAGCCGTGAGAGGGCTTTTCTTCTGACTGTAACGCTGAGCATTCGAAACATAGACCCTCAAAAAAGCATGAAGGTTGTTGCAGTTGATTATTATGAAACTCAAGGTAAACTTCTCAAAAAATTTCTAACCACACCAATCACTCTTGGTCCTTTAGAATCTATTCGCTATATAATTCCAGAAAAAGAAAAAGTTGGAGGTTCTGGTGCAAATTTTATTGTTCAATGGGAATCTGAAACTTTAATGAACTCTCCTATTGTAGAATCTATTATGATCGGGGCACAATCAGGCCAAGGGATATCTTTTACTTCTCGTGGAAAGGTTATTGTCTTACCTGATTAAAACCTCCAAATTATATAAAATTATTTTTTTAGGGCTCCTAAAATTTTGAACTGTAACCCCTCGTTGCAACGGACCGCGAGTGGCGAGCCCTTGTCCCCTCGCTACGCTCGGCGGCCCCTGAACTCCAAAGCTATGTCTCAGCGAACATTATTGACAAGGAAAAGTTAACAAGTTGACTGATTTTTGCCATACTTGTTCCCTTAGGAAGATAGTTACCTATAAGGCCAATCGTGTTTTCATACAAGCTCTCAACTTTACTTTTATCTGTCCATGCTTATGATTTTTAGATATTGGAAGAAACAACACAAAGCAGGTGAGCAGGAGTAGAGATCAAGGTATGAGAGACGGAATTCCGGCAGAAAAAGCCGAGGACAGATCTGATGAAAATGCAAGGGCGGGACAGGGAATACAGACAAAGGAACTGGACCGGATTATTGTAAAAGGGGCCAAAGAGCATAATCTCAAAGATGTTGATGTAGACATCCCCAAAAAAAAGATGGTGGTGTTTACCGGAGTGTCTGGTTCAGGCAAATCCAGCCTTGCATTTGATACGATTTTTGCAGAAGGGCAGCGACGGTATGTTGAATCGCTTTCCTCATATGCCCGCCAGTTTATCGGACAGATGGAAAAGCCCAAATATGACACCATTCGAGGGCTGTCTCCCACCATTGCCATAGAGCAGAAAGCCGCCAGCAAAAACCCTAGATCTACCGTGGGCACAATTACGGAAATTTACGATTACCTAAGGGTTTTGTTTGCCCGGGTGGGAACCCAGTACTGCTTTAAGTGTGGGGAAACGGTGGGACGGGGACATGCCCAGAGCATGGTCTCCCAGATCCTGTCACTGCCGGCAAAATCAAAGATTCTCATTCTTGCTCCTGTGGTTGAAAACCGGAAGGGAGAGCACAGGGAACATCTGGATGAATTCAAAAAACAGGGGTACGCCAGGGTGCGTGTGGACGGTGTGGTCCAGGATCTTGAAAATGTACAGACCTTGGCCAAAAATAAAAAACACCATATTGATGTGGTCGTTGACCGCCTGGTGGTGAAAAATGATGCGGCCTTTGAAAAACGGCTTACTGATTCTGTTGAAAATGCGCTCAAACTGGGTGGGGGGCAGATCATTGTTCACATGCTGGGGCGTGAAGACCTGAAAATGAGTGAAGCCAGATCCTGCTGCGGGATAGCATATCCGGAGTTGATACCCCAGATTTTTTCCTTTAACTCCCCCCTGGGCATGTGCCCGGACTGCAATGGTATCGGCACCCTTTTATCCATGGATGTAGACAAAATCATTCCGAATAAGGAACTAAGCATACGGCAGGGCGCGGTCCTTCCCTGGAAAAATTATTTTATTAAACGTCCCCGGTTCAGCAATGACAACTCTTGGGGCATGAGCCAGCTCAAAGCGATGGAAAGCCAGTGGGGAATTGATTTTGATATTCCCTGGAAAAAACTACCCAAAAAACACAGGGACCTTTTACTCTATGGTTCCAGAAGTAAAGAAATGACAGTCAACTGGAATTCGGCGAAAATTCAGGGTGAGTTTACTCGAACCCACGAAGGCCTGATCCACACCCTTATGCGGCGCTATAAGGCCACACAGTCTGAAGGACAAAAAAAATATTATTCCGCATTTATGACGTCCGCCACCTGCACATCCTGCGAAGGAAAACGTCTTAAAGACGAAATACTGCATGTTCACATTAAAGGGAAATCCATTATTGATGTGACTGAAATGACAGTTAAGCAGGCCTATAATTTTGTTAATGGTCTGAATTTGAGCGGGAATAAGCGGTTGATTGCCGAAGAGCTTCTCAAAGAAATATCGGACCGGTTAGGTTTTCTGGTAAATGTGGGCCTGGGATATCTTTCCCTGGACCGCAGCGGCCCTACCCTGTCCGGAGGGGAATCGCAGCGCATCCGCCTGGCCTCCCAGGTGGGATCTGAGCTGACCGGTGTTCTGTACATCCTGGATGAACCCTCCATCGGTCTTCATCAGCGGGATAATATCAAACTTTTGCGCACCCTGCACCATTTGAGGGATATTGGCAATACCCTGATTATTGTGGAACATGACCAGGAAACAATGGAAAAATCAGACTGGATTGTGGATATAGGGCCGGGTGCCGGTCACCTCGGAGGGCAGATCGTTGCTGTGGGAACACCTGAAGACATCTGTAAAAATCCAGTTTCCATTACAGGAAAATTTCTTACAGGAAAAGACAGAATCGAAATCCCTGAAATAAGAAAAACCCCTAAAAGCGCCGGCAATAAATGGGTAACCATTGTAAAAGCATCTGAAAATAATTTAAAAAATATCCGGGCAAAGATTCCACTTGGGCTTCTGGTAGCGGTAACCGGTGTGTCCGGTGCAGGCAAATCCACACTGATCAACCAGATTCTTCACCCTGCACTGGCCGTAAAACTCCATGATTCCCAGATGATGGTGGGCAAACATGAAAAAATTTTAGGGTTGTCCAATTTAAACAAAATTATCAATATTGACCAGAAGCCCATCGGCAGGACACCCAGAAGCAATCCTGCCACCTATACCAAGGTGTTTGACCATATCCGGGATTTCTATGCCATGTTGCCGGAATCAAAGGCCAGGGGATATAAAAAAGGCCGATATTCATTTAATGTAAAGGGTGGAAGATGTGAAGCGTGCAGAGGTGACGGCCACATCAAGGTGGAAATGCACTTTCTTGCGGATGTGTTTGTTCCCTGCGAGGTGTGCAACGGGAAACGATTTAACCAGGCTACCCTGGAGATTACCTATAAAGACCATTCTATTTCCGATGTTCTCGATTTATCTGTACTTCAGGCAAAAGAACTCTTTTCCAGTCATCCTAAAATTGTCAATATCCTGAATACACTTATGGATGTGGGACTTTCCTATATCAAACTGGGACAGGCTGCCACAACTTTGTCCGGCGGGGAAGCCCAGAGAATCAAATTGGCCCGTGAACTGGCCAAAAGGGATACCGGTGATACACTCTATATTCTGGATGAACCCACCACAGGGCTTCATTTCCAGGATGTAAAACTCCTGCTTAAGGTACTGGCCCGTCTTACCAATGCGGGGAACACGGTCATTATTATTGAACACAATATGGATGTCATAAAAACTGCAGACTGGATTATTGATCTTGGACCGGAGGGAGGAAGCAGCGGCGGAGAAATTATTGCTCAGGGTTCTCCTGAAGTGGTTGCAGCATCCCCTGGAAGCTATACTGGACATTATCTTAAAGAAATTTTAAATTTGGAATTATAAAACAGAGTCATAAATAATGGAGCAAGAGCAAAATCGCATATGTCTTTTTTACGCTGGGTAATTCGTCCATACCTGTATTCCCAATATTATTTTCGGAAAATCACCAAAACCGGATCATTTAGCAGCGGAGGTGCAGAATATATAAAAACTGCCCATCAAAACACCGGTAATTTTATTAAAGATGGATTATTTCGGCATCATGTAAAGCAGTTTCATGAATCATCCTGTTCGGTTGCCTCCGTGGCTGCTGTTATAAACAGTCTTTTAGAGAAACAAGGCCGTTTAAAAGGCGAGCCTGTTACCCAACACGACCTGCTGGAAAACGTCAGGGCTGCCCACTGGAAAGAACGGATGGGTGAAAACGGCTATAAAGGCCGCCGGGGTTTACCGCTCTCCACACTTGGCCGTGTAGTTCGTGCCAGCCTGGATACCTATGGAATTTCCTATAAATCCATAGAAATCATCAAAGCTTCAAAAAAACGGATAGAATCAAAAGCAATCCAGCAGGGGCTGAGAAGTCATCTAACCCATTTTGAAAAAGCCGGGGACAGCGTCCTTGTTGCCCATTTTGACCAGGGCAGTTTTCTTCCTGAACTCCATATCCCGCATATCTCCCCTGTGGGTGGGTATGATATCCGAACCGGCAATGTCACAGTTCTGGACGTGGACTATACGCAGCCTTATCCTTACCAGGTACCGTTTGATGTGTTCTACAAAGGCATTTCCTACAATTATAATTTCATGTTTCGACGGTACGGCTTTGCAGAGGGCGGATATATTTTCATCCAGCTTTAATTTCCTGTCACATCCCAGTATCTAATGCCTATCAAGCCCGGCTCTGACACTCATAAAACTTGGAAGCCGCAGTCATTGCTGCCAAAGATGAACTTTATGAAGAAAACATAAGGGCCTTTTCATTTGCTTAATACAAAATAAAATCATATACACTTTTTAATACAAACAAAAACCTGTCTCAAAATATAAAATTAAATTTTGAAGATAGATTATAAATGATTGAAGACAAAGGACTGCCGATATTTGAAGATACTGCACACATCTGACTGGCATATCGGGCGGATGCTTTACGGGCAAAAACGCTATGATGAATTTTCAGCCTTCCTGGACTGGCTGGCCAACTTAATCACAGAACAGCAGATTGATTTGCTCCTGGTAGCTGGAGATATCTTTGACACCACCACCCCAAGTAACCGAGCCCAGGAATTATATTACCGGTTTTTATTTAATATCAGCTCATCCTGCCTTCGCCATGTAGTGATTATTGCAGGCAATCACGACTCCCCTTCTTTTTTGAATGCGCCTAAAGCACTTTTACGGGCATTGAATATTCATGTGGTAGGTTCGACTTCCAAAAACCCGGCCAATGAAATAATCCTGTTAAACGGACCGTCAGACAACCCGGAGGCTATTGTGTGCGCTGTTCCATATCTGCGGGACAGGGACATCCGAAAGGTAACTGCCGGCGAAACCATAACAGACAAGAACCTTAAATTGCTGGAAGGCATACGCGATCATTATGAATCTGTATTTCAGCTTGCCGAAAAAAAAAGTGGCAGCAACATTCCCGTTATCGGCATGGGCCACCTATTTGCTGCTGGTGGCAAAACAATGGATGGTGACGGGGTAAGGGAACTCTACGTTGGCTCTTTAGCTCGTGTGGGTACGGATATTTTCCCTAAACTGGCCGACTATGTGGCCCTGGGCCACCTGCATGTACCCCAGAAAGTTGGAGGAAAAGAACACATACGGTATTCAGGCTCTCCAATTCCCATGGGATATGGAGAGGCAAAGCAGGAGAAAAGCGTTGTTGTCGTTGAACTTAACAATGGAGAAGCCAGCATTGATCTTTGCCCGGTGCCCAGTTTTCAAGTTTTAAAAAAAATCAAAGGGAATATGTCAGAAATCCTTAAAAGTATAGAAATATTAAAAACAGAAAACAGCACGGCATGGCTGGAAATAGAATATATTGGCAATGAAATTCCTGGAAATTTAAGGCAGCAGATTGAGGAATCAGCAGAAGATACAGGAATGAAGATCCTCCGGATAAAAAACAGGCGTGTGACCCAGAGAGTGATTGAAAAGGGCCGTGACTCCAAAACTCTGGACGACTTATCCCCCAAAGAGGTGTTTGATCGCCTGCTGGATACATATGAGGTGGAGGATCAACAGCGCCCTGAAATGAACCGGGCCCACCAGGAGATTCTTACACAGATCCATGAAGAAGATATAAAAGCGGAATAAAAGAGCATATTGTGAGAATTCTTGAACTCAGATTTAAAAATTTAAATTCCCTGTATGGGGAATGGCTTATAGATTTTACCAGTCCAGAGTATATTCAGGACGGCATTTTTGTTATATCCGGGCCCACCGGGGCTGGAAAATCAACCCTGCTCGATGCCATCTGCCTGGCACTTTACGGCAGAACCCCGCGTTTGAAATCCATCAGTAAAACCACCAATGAAATCATGTCCCGCCAAACCGGAGAATGTTTTGCTGAAGTTGTATTTGAAACCCAATCCGGAAGATTTCGGGCTCACTGGAGCCAGCATCGTGCTTACCGAAAACCTGTTGGGAAACTTGCTGATTCAAAACACGAAATATCAGATGCAGACACCGGCAGTATTCTGGCTTCACAAAAACGGGATGCCGCCATCAGGATCACAAGAGAAACCGGCATGGACTTTGAGCGATTTACCCGGTCCATGCTTCTTGCCCAGGGAGGCTTCGCAGCTTTCCTCCAGGCAGCACCGGATCAGAGAGCCCCAATCCTGGAGCAAATTACAGGAACGATGATTTACAGTCAGATTTCAAAAAAAGTCCATGAACGCCTTACAGAAGAAGAAAAAGCATTGAAGCTGCTTGAAGCCCAAGCAGACGGGATACAGATCCTGGATGAAAACCAGGAAACAGGTGTGCGAAAAGAGTTGAATGAAAGCCAGAAACAAGAAGAAATTTATCAAAAGAAAAACCAGGACCTGAACACATCCCTTGCATGGCTTGCTGCAATAAAAAACCTGGGAAATGAAATTGAGCTTCTTGAACAGGCTTTTGACAAGATTTCAAAGCAGCAGGAAGACTTTACAACAGACCGAAAACGCTTGGAAAAGGCTATTAAGGCAGCCGATTTAGAAGGCGACCATGCAACTTTGGAAGCTGTGAGGAAAAATCAGAAAAATGATATTGCTTCTCTCAAAAGCATTCAAACAGATGTTCCAGAACTGGAAAAAATATTAGACCTAAAAAGAGCAGCACTGGAAGCAGCGCAAAAAAGTTCAGAGGATCTTCAGACTGCCTGGAAAAATGAGCAGAACTTAATAAAACAGGTGCGGGCCCTGGACCAGGATATCCAACAAAAAACAAGCACCCTGAAACAGATTCAATCCGAATGTTCTTCTATTGACAACCAGATAGCAGATCTGGCAAAGCAACAGCAAAAGACATTGAAAAGAAAGGCCGACAAGGAAAAATCACTTGCGGCAGTAGCGTCTTACCTGTCTAAACATAAGATGGATAAAAATCTTGAAATTGGCCTGGCCGGTATCCGGGAAAAAATCAGGTTTTTTGAGGAAGGGGGTTCACAAGCAGATCATTTTTCCATTGAAATATCAGGGTTAAAGCGCCAGTTGGAAAAAAAATCTTTCAGCCACAAACAACAACAGGAAAAATGCCGGCATCTCAAAAAAGAACATGAGGATGCACTTAAAAACATTTCAAAGATTGAAAAGGAGATGGCGGTTGCTCTGGAGGGGCGTTCCATTAAAGGATACCGCAATGAATACAAAGGTCTTTTAAGAGAAATGGTCTATAAAAAAACCATTGCCGATCTCAAGGCCCAGAGAAATCAGCTGAAAGACGGGAAGGCCTGCCCATTATGCGGTTCTACTGATCACCCGTTTGCACACAGCCAGATTCCCCAACCTGATGATACCCAGGAAAAAATTGACCGGCTGGAGCAGTTGATCAAGGGGCACGAAAGTATGGAAGATGCCTTGAAAGCAGCACTTGATATAGAAAAAAAAATCAGCAAAACCTCTATAGAGGCTGAAAAGCTTCTTAACGAAAATCTATACGAAGAAAAACGACTGACAGAAGAAAAAAAGCGGTGGAAAAAAGAGCTGGAAAAAATCCTTGAAATTAATACAGTGCTGGCCCGGGAATTGGAAAATAAGTTCAAAAATTTTGGCATTGGTGAAGATACAGCCAAAGATTTTAAGGCTGCCTGCCAGGTGCTTGGAGCCAGGGCAAAAGAATTCAATGCCTGCCAGGTGAAGCAGGACCGGATTGAAAAAGAGTTGAACAAAGGAGTGGCAACACTGAAAGAGGGTGAAGGGATATTGGCCACTTTGGGCGCAGCGCTTAACAAAAATCAAACGCTTTTAAAGCTGCAAAAAGAAAATCTGAAAAAAATTAAAACCAGGCGCAGGGATTTATACGAAGAAAAAGATACAGATGCAGAAGAGTCCCGGATGGAAAAAGAACTGGCCAACGCCAGGGAAATAGAGTCTTCAGCGATAAAAGCAAAAGAAAAAGCTGCTCATCAACTAATTTCTATAAAGGCCAGGATAACGGACCTTAAAAAGATAACCGAACTTCAACAGCCTGAGTTAGAGTCTTTTGAGAATACATTTTTAAATCAATTAAATGGGGCTGGATTTGAAAATGAATCCGCTTTCATAACGTCCAGAATTCTGGCTGATGAAAAAAGCAACTTGCTCAGAACTGCAAAAAGCCTTGATGAAAAACAGCACGATATCATATCCAGAAAAAAAGACCTGGACAGGCGATTAAAACTGGAAAAAGAAAAAAGAATAACCGATATTTCAGGTGATAAGCTGGAAAAAGCGCAGGCCAATGTCCTGGCAGAACTTAAAAGCCTGAGTGAAAAAACCGGCGCATTAAAGCAAAAATTATCTGACAATCTGGAGGCCAAAGCTCGACTTGAAGATCAATTCACAAAAATGACCTGGCAAAAAAAAGAATGCTCACGCTGGTCAGCACTCCACAGCCTCATTGGCTCGGCTGACGGGAAAAAATACAGAAATTTTGCCCAGGGGATCACGTTTGAATTAATGGTTTCCCATGCCAACAGGCAGCTTGAAAAAATGTCGGACCGATATCTGCTGATCAGGGACGAGAAACAACCCCTGGAACTCAATATTATGGATGACTACCAGGCTGGAGAAATTCGTTCTACAAAAAATCTTTCAGGCGGCGAAAGTTTTATCGTAAGCCTTGCGCTTGCCCTGGGACTTTCCAGTATGGCCAGCCGCAATGTTAGCGTTGACTGCCTTTTTTTGGATGAAGGGTTTGGAACACTGGATGAGGAAGCCCTGGAAACTGCTTTGCAGTCTCTTGGAAGCCTGCATCAGTCAGGCAAGCTCATTGGTGTAATTTCCCATGTCCCAGCCCTGAAAGAAAATATCAGAACAAGGATCGAAATTTCACCAATATCGGGTGGAAAAAGCCGGGTCCAAGGACCTGGGTGTGCGTTTTTGAACTAAAGGAAGTCTTTGTGGGTGAGGCTGAGGTGTCCCGGTAGTGAAATAAAAAACGGCGGTGCTTCCAAAAACTGGAAACACCGCCGTTTTAGTTTTAAAAAAAAGACCGATTAAAGTCTTTCAAATATAGCTGCAGCACCCATGCCACCGCCCATACACATGGAAACGATTCCATATTTGCCGTTTACCTCTTTGAGGTTGGCAAGGCAGGTGGCCGTAAGTTTTGCACCGGTGCATCCCAGGGGATGGCCAAGAGCGATTGCACCGCCATGGATGTTTACTCTCTCCATGTACTTGTCCACGCCGGTTTCACGGAGACAGTAAAGTGCCTGAGAAGCAAAGGCTTCATTAATTTCATAGATATCAATATCTTCAACATTCAATCCAGCCTGTTTCAAAGCTGCCGGGATGGCATATTTAGGACCAACACCCATTTCATCAGATCTGCACCCGATTGTGGTATATGTCACCAGCCTTGCAATAGGTTCGAGCCCATATTTATCACAGGCTTCTTTTGAGGCAATAATTGATGCCGCGGCACCGTCTGTTGTCTGAGACGAGTTACCAGCGGTAACACTTCCCTGTGCAGCAAATACTGTCCTCAATTTCCCAAGAGCTTCAGGGGTGGACTCACGAATTCCATCATCGTGTTCAACAATGAACTGCTCTTTTTTGTATGTCCCATCTTCCTGTTGAACATACCTGTAAGCAGGAGTGGGAACAATTTCAGTAAAAAGTCCACCATCTCTTGCAGCAGCAGCTTTCCTCTGTGATTCCGCAGCAAATTTATCCTGATCTTCCCTGGACACATTGTAACGGTTGGCAACGTTTTCTGCTGTGATACCCATGGATATATAATTTTCAGGGTTTGTTGCAGAAAATTCCGGGTGCGGACTGGGGTTGTTTCCCCCCATAGGAACAAAGGTCATGGATTCAACACCACCACCCATGGTAACTTCAGACCATCCAAGCATAACTCTTGAAGCCGCCAGAGCGATGGCTTCAAGACCGGATGCACAGAAACGGTTAACCGTTGCACCGGAAACACTTTCCGGGAAGCCTGCCATCTGTCCGGCCAAGCGGCCTATGTTGATCCCCTGTTCTGCTTCCGGGAATGAGCATCCCATCATGATGTCGCTGATGTATTCCGCTTTCATATTTTTAGTTTTATCAACAACAGTCTTCATAATGAAGGATGCAAGTTCTTCCGGCCGGGTCTCTTTAAAGAACCCTCTTTTTTGTTTGCAGCCGGGGGTTCTTAACGATTGTACTATATATGCGTCTCTCATGACTTAAATTCTCCTTTAGTTTCTGAGGGGTTTGCCTGTTTTAAGCATGTGGTTGATTCTGGCCTGGGTCTTTTCTTCTTTACAGAAATCAACAAAGGCCTCCCTTTCCAGCTTCAGGATAGTTTCTTCATCTACCATGGTACCAGTTTTTACTTCACCACCACTGATAACATAGGCGATTCGTTTTGCAAGGAACCCATCATATTCGCTCATATACCCACCGTTGAGCATATTGAAAAGCTGTGCGGCCACCATTCCCTGCCCGGTATTACCCATTACAATCAATTTTTCTTTTGCCGGGGGAACATATCCATCATCCACCATTTTCAGTACTTCTTTTTTGGCTTCACCAATCAAGTTGTCCCTGTTCATGACAATTCGATCATTCTGGCCAAGGAAACCTTTGCCGGCAGCCTGTGCAGCAGACATGGAAATAGAAGCCATGGAGATGTTCATGAATACGGGAATAAAAAGTTTGGCCAGTGCCATATCCTTAGATGTTTTACCCGGAAGGGCCTTGACATATTTTCTCCACAGATTGAGGCATCCACCACCTGCTGGCAGCAGACCAACTCCGATTTCAACGAGTCCCATAATCAATTCAGTATGGGCAACGATTCTGTCGGCAGCCAAACAGGTTTCACACCCTCCGCCCAGAGCCATCCCGTAAGGAGCTGCAACAACAGGGAATGAAGAGTATCTGTTTTTCTGCATTGTTTCATGGGCTCCTGCAAGGAAGGCTTCAAGATCAGAAAATTTCCCTTCTTTAATCTTTCCCATGACAAAAGAGAGATCAGCACCGGCAGAAAATGCTCCCGGCATTCCACCGGCTTCGTTACCAATAACCATGCCGACACCATTCTGATCTACATATTCATTTGCTTGAGCCAGCATGTCGACGATTTCATTATTCAGGGCATTCATCTTGGTATGGAACTCAAGGCAGAACACGTCATCTCCGATATCCACAAGTGTTGCAGAGGAGTTGCTCAGAACAGTTTTATTGTTTCCTTTTGCCGCTGCAAGGGAAACCATTGTTTTGCTGACAGGAACTTTTTTGTATTCACTGGCTGCAAAGTCATAATAGTACTTTACACCATTTTCAAGTTTATAAAAACTTTCATTGCCGGCATCCAGCATGGCTTTTACATTGACCGGAACCTCATAACCTTCTTCTTCCATTCTCTGGGCAGCATCTTTAACACCATAGGCATCCCATGTTTCAAAAGGTCCCATTTCAAAGTTGTAACCCCATTTCATGGAGTTATCAATTTCAATAACTGTGTCAGCAATTTCAGGGATTCTGTTGGCAGCATACTGGAAAGCGTTTACAGACATTTTCCATGCAAATTTGGCGCCTTTATCATCACCCTGAAGAACGCATTTGATTTTTCCTGCCAGAGTGGCTTCTTTTTTAGCTGCATCAAGACAGGGAAAACTTGGCCGCGTCAGGTCTTCATATTCCATGGTAGCCGGGTTGAGGACTTTCCTGATCTTCTTCCATTCCGGAGTCAGTTCAGTTTTGTAAAATCCACCCTGGGTTTTGTTGCCCAGCATATTTTTCTCAACCATCTGATTAATAAAATCAGGCAGTTTCATGGTATCTCTTTTTTCATCATCCTGGCAAAGCTCATAGGAATTTTTGCTGACATGATACATGGTATCGAGACCGACAAGGTCTGTGGTTTTAAAAACAGCTGTTTTGGGGCGCCCAAGGGCAGGACCGAACAGCGCATCCACTTCTGGAATTGTCAACCCGTCTTCAAGCATGGCATTAACGCTTGCGCCGATGCCTTGAATACCAATCCGGTTTCCTACAAAGTTGGGGGTGTCTTTTGCCCATACAATACCTTTACCCAGATTTTTTTCACCATATGCAGCAATGAAATCAAGTATTTCCGGAAGAGTTTCTGCGCCGGGAATGAGCTCCAGGAGATGCATGTAGCGTACCGGGTTAAAGAAATGGGTACCCATGAAGTGCTCTTTGAATTCTTTGGAAAAATTGGCACTGATGTCTTTTAACGGAATTCCGGATGTATTGGATGAAACAATTGAGCCCGGTTTTCTGACTTTTTCAATTTTTGCAAACAGATCCTGTTTAATTTTCAGGTTTTCCACGACAACTTCGACGATCCAGTCGCAATCAGCCAACTTGTCAATATCGTCTTCCAGATTTCCAATGGAAATGCGGGCAGCATCCTTTTTGTCGTAAAACAGACCAGGTTTTGCAGCAAGAGCACCATCAAAACCAGCTTGAACGATTTTGTTACGAGCGGCTTTATCATTTTTTTCTTCATCTGTTAGATCAAATGGAACGATATCAAGGAGCAGCACATCTGCGCCGGCACCTGCAAGAAGAGCAGCAATGCCGCCTCCCATGATTCCGGACCCTATAACTGCGGCCTTTCTGACTTTTCTTATCATGACTTCCTCCTACATCAAGGGTTTATGGTTCAATTATGAATGAGCATTCAGTTGTGATTACCAAAAAACTGTTCAAAATGTCAAGAAAAATAATTGTGAAAAAAAACTAATCAAAATCAAACTGTTAGATAAAAATGTCAATAAGGGCTAATATGAGTGTTATTCAGGATATAAAGGAAATATGATATGAATCTTCATTCATAAAAATTTTCACAGGCTCGCTTGTAAAAATCAAAAACGTCTGCTACTGTGACGCATTAATTTTAATGGATATTTATCAATTGGAGACGTTAAATGATGTTAAAAGGCTCCAAAATTGAAATTTCTGAAGCCCTGAACATAAACTCAGTTGTTGATTTCATTTTAAGCCTGCAGAGGGAATCCGGCGATATCCCCTGGCATGTGGATGGAAAAACAGATCCATGGGATCTTGTAGAGAGCATCATGGGACTTAATATCGGCAACGAATTTGGTGCATCCTATAAAGCATTTCAATGGCTTAAGGAGATGCAGAACCCCGATGGATCCTGGTATTCGTCCTATATTGACGGCATACCAGAAGATCAAACCTGTGAAACCCATATGGCAGCCTATATCTGCGTGGGATTGCTGCATACATGGCTGATCAACAAAGATACAATTTTTCTTGAAAGCATGTGGCCGGTCATGAAAAAAGCAGTTGATTATGCCATAAGCCTTCAGACGCCGGGCGGTGAGATTTACTGGGCTAAAAGCCCAGAAGGCAAAGTGGACCCCATGTCCCTGCTGGCCGGCTCCAGTTCAATTTTTCTGAGTTTAAAATGCGCATTAACCATCTGCAGCATTCTTGGAAAATTCAGACCCGACTGGAGTATGTCCTTTCACAAGCTGGGACTGTCTCTCCGGGAAAATATCCATAATTATAATGTGAGCAAATCCAGGTTCTCCATGTACTGGTTTTATCCCATATTAAGCGGTGCCCTTTCCGGCAAAAAAGCAGCCCAGCGAATTGAAAAGTACTGGGGCAAATATATTATCGAAGGCCA
Organism: Desulfobacteraceae bacterium; assembly: GCA_033851995.1. GTDB lineage: Bacteria > Desulfobacterota > Desulfobacteria > Desulfobacterales > Desulfobacteraceae > Desulfobacula. The sequence goes on from JAWSVI010000017.1 coordinate 16,486, forward strand.
GGGAGCCCGTTGTGTCTCAGACCGCCCCTGGGTTACCATTGCAGAAACCTGCGAACTGGTTCTCGCCCTCCATGGCATGGGAGACACAAAAAAAGCGGCAATTGTCTTTTCCTGGATACAGGACAGAGTTTTTGAAGATAAAACATACTGGTGCGGATACACTTACCCGGATATGGTGATCTGGCCGGAAGAAAAAATATCCTGGACCAATGCCGTTGTTCTTATGGCAGCAGATGCCCTTTACAATTTAACACCGGCCTCCAATATGTTCAGCCACGCATCATGGAATGGATTTGTTTATACGGACCTTGTCAATTGATTAGAGATTACCGACCGTACTACATAAAAAAAACGTGGAAGACTATTTTTGATCTATACGTCCGTTATAAGCTCGCCCCACAGTTTACTTCCTTTGGAGACAATCATTTTTTCATCAAACCCTGGAACATAGAAGTTTTCGGTGGGCCGATTCATATCGGTGACCACATCAGCCTCCTCGGGTGTTCAGACCGGAAAACCCGCCTGACCGTATGGGCCAAGAAAAAAGATGTTAAAGGGCTTGTCATTGGAGATCATGTTCTGATTTCACCGGGTGTAAGGATCGGTGTCTCCAACCATATCCGTATTGCAGATTCCTGCATGCTGGCCAGCAACGTTTATATTACCGATTCTGACTGGCATGACATGTATAACCGCGCCATACAGCCCGAAGAAGAAAGCCAGGTAATCCTCGAAGAGAATGTATGGATCGGAGATTCTGCCATTATCTGCAAAGGGGTTACCATTGGCAGAAATTCAGTCATTGGAGCAGGCTCAGTTGTAACCGGTGATATTCCGCCCAATGTTATTGCTGCAGGGAATCCGGCCAAGGTGGTTAAAAAACTGGATATGGACAGACCGATGCTTACCCGTAAAGATTATTTTTCTGACATAAAAGCAATTGATGATATGTTTACCAAACTGGAAAAACAAACCCTGAAAGACAATACCACCCTTGGGTGGTTACGCTCTCTTTTCTTCCCTAAAAGAGAGCATCCTGCAGACAACAAATAACCCACTACATCAAAACCGCAACCGATAGTGAGACAAACGACAATATGGTTGATACCAGCACAGCCGTAGACGCCAGCCGGGTGTCGGAATTCATCTGGGAAGACAACACAAAGATTGAAGGCGAAGTGGGCAGGGTAAAATAGATCATCCCCACCTTAAAAAAAATATCACTCACCCCAAACATTTTCAAACTTAAAAACCCCACTGCCGGCAACGCCAGAAGCTTAATCAGGCATGCAATTAAAGACAGACCTGTGTTGGATGCAGATTCGGCAAATTTTAATGATCCGCCTATGGATATCAGGGCCAGGGGCATGGTGGCCGCCACCATGAGGGAAAAAGTGTTGTCCAGAAAGGAAGGGAATTCCATTTGTGTTCTTGAAAAAGCGATTCCTGCAAGGCAGCCTAAAATCAACGGGTTGGAAATCAGGGCTTTCAGTGTCAGAAAAAAATTTTCCCAAATGTTTTTTTTGCTTTCCGAATACCAGATCAGGGTCAGGACAGACAATACATTGATCACAGGGATCACAAAACCGATGAGGATTCCGAAATGCCGGATACCGGTTTCGCCTAAAGTATTAATAACAACAGCCATGCCGATATAGGAATTAAAACGGAATGCGGCCTGGGAAAAAGTTCCAGCCTTGAAACGTGTAATGGAAAAAACCTGGATAACAGCGATACTAATGAGCCAGGCAATTGTCACCGCCAAGATAACAGCCAGGCAAAGATGGACACTCTGAATATTTTCTCCCGGATCAGCTCCCCCTATTTTCCAGAACAGCATAGCAGGAAAGAATATGTAATAAACCAGCTTGTCAGAGGTGGCTAAAAACTGCTCATTGGTAAATTTAAAATGTTTAAGGAGTGTGCCGCAAACCAGCAGGGCAAAAACAGGAAAAATGGCATCCAGAATGATCATGGCTTTAAAATATGAGGATTTTGAAATTTTTGCAAATGAATAATTTATGATTATAGTAGGGTCATATATTGCTGCTACTAATACTGTTAACATTGTTAATTTTGCCACCTTGATACTATTTGATATCTGGCAGCTGTAATTTTAAAAGGATTATGAAAATGAGTGAAACCAACGTCAGCTTTCCCGTAACCGGCATGAGCTGCACCAATTGTTCGGCCAATATTGAACGGACGCTTAAAAAAATAGACGGAGTCAGTGCCCAGGTTAATTTTGCAGCCGAACAGGCCATGGTCTCATATGATCCGGACAAGACAGGCCTGAATGAAATTATTGATACCATTCAAAAAATCGGGTTTCAGGTGCCCCTGAGCACTAAAGATTTGCCGGTAACCGGTATGAGCTGCGCCAATTGTGCTGCAAATATTGAGCGGACCCTGAACAAAAAAGTTCCGGGTATCGTCAATGCCCGGGTTAATTTTGCCTCAGAACGTTTGAATGTAGAGTACCTGTCTCCTGCAGCCGGACTGGACACCATTGTTGAAGCAGTAAAAAAAATCGGTTTTGATGTGATTGTTGCCGATGGCAGTGAGGATGAGGAAAATGTAGAGGAGATTGCGCGCGAAGCGGAAATAAAAGATCAAACTCGAAAATTTATTGTCGGTGCTTCTTTTGCCCTGCCCCTGTTTCTCATGAGCATGTCCCGTGACTTTGGCTTGATCGGCCATTGGAGTCACGCCGCCTGGGTAAACTGGTTTTTCTTTGCACTGGCTACACCGGTTCAGTTTTACACCGGCATGGATTACTATGTCGGGGCCTATATGAATTTAAAAAATAAAAGTGCCAACATGGACGTCCTGATCGCCCTGGGCTCTTCTGTGGCATATTTTTACTCCCTTGCCATTCTTGTATTGCCTGCCCTTGGGGGCCATGTCTATTTTGAAACCTCGGCTGTGATCATCACCTTGATAAAATTCGGAAAACTTCTGGAAGCCAGAACCAAGGGAAAAACAGGCGGTGCCATCAAAAAACTGATCGGACTGGTTCCCAAAACCGCCAGTATACTGAAAAATGGACAGGAAAAAGAGATTCCCATATCAAAAGTTCAAACCGGGGATATCATCATTATCCGACCTGGCGAGCGAATTCCTGTGGATGGAATTATCATCGAGGGTGCTTCGGCTGTGGATGAATCCATGCTCAGTGGAGAGCCCATTCCAGTTGATAAAAAGAAAGATGATTCTGTCACCGGCGGCACAGTCAATGGTGAAGGCCTGCTCAAGTTTAAGGCCACCCGGGTGGGCAAAGACACCGCTCTTGCACAGATTATACGGCTGGTGCAGGAGGCCCAGGGGAGCAAAGCCCCGATTCAAGCACTGGCAGACCGGGTGGCCGCAGTCTTTGTTCCGGCTGTTATATGCATTGCCCTTATTACCTTTGGCATCTGGTGGGGGGTGACAGGAGAATTTGTCCCATCCATGATCCGCATGGTGGCTGTGCTGGTTATTGCCTGCCCGTGTGCTTTAGGGCTTGCTACGCCCACTGCCATTATGGCGGGGACGGGGAAAGGTGCAGAAAGCGGCATCCTTTTTAAGCGAAGCCAGGCCTTGGAGCATGCAGCAAAGCTGAATACTATTGTCATGGATAAGACCGGTACCATCACCCAGGGAAAACCCACCGTAGTAGATTGGATTCCCTTAAATGGTTCCGGCCTGGAACCGGAAGAATTCCTATCCCTTTGTGCATCTCTTGAAAAAGGTTCAGAGCATCCCATTGGTAAAGCTATTGTGAATTTTGCCATGAATGATAAAAAGATAAATTTAGATGATCCTGAAAACTTCAAGGCTCATAGCGGGTTTGGCGTGGAAGGCCTCCTGAAAGGCAAAGTACTTAGACTGGGAAAACCTCTGTGGTTTGAAAACAATCCGGGCGTGCCGGATGAAACACAAAAGATGATCCTGGAACTTCAAAATAAAGGCCGGACTGTGATGGTTCTGGCAGATGAAAAAAAGCTGTTGGGCATTATATCCGTTTCAGATGTCCTGAAACCCGAATCGGCCCAGGCGATAAAATCGCTACAGGATGAAAATCTGAAAGTTGTTATGATCACAGGTGATAATCTTCAGACCGCAAAAGCCATTGGCAAAGAGGTCCAGTTGGACGAAGTGAAAGCCGAGGTCCGGCCTGAAGAAAAATCCCATGAAGTCAAATTGTTTCAAAAGGGTGAATCAATGGTGGGAATGGTTGGGGACGGCATAAATGATGCCCCTGCCCTTGCCCAGGCCGATATTGGCTTTGCCATTGGTACCGGCACGGATATAGCCATAGAAACTGGGGATGTTATCCTGTCCAGCGGAAGGCTGACTGGTATTCCTAAAGCGATAAAGATCAGCCGAAAAACCGTTGCCACTATCAAACAGAACCTGTTTTTCGCATTTGTGTATAATATAATCCTGATTCCTTTGGCCGCAGGTGTTTTGGCCCCATTCGACAGCTTTCCTCAAATGCTGCGCCAGCTTCACCCCATCCTGGCAGCACTGGCAATGGCTGCCAGCAGCATCTCAGTGGTGACCAACAGCTTGAGGTTGTATAACACCGATATTGGGAAAGACTAAGTGTGAAAAAATCATCTAAGAACCGCCTGATGCCACACCAGCAGGACCTTTTTCCCGGCAATACTTTATTTGATAAGATAGCCCGGGCAGTCTGCCGAGCCGGGACACTTCCCAGGAAAGAGCTGCATGAAGCATGGGAAATGGCTAAACGGGTGCGCAGAAAATTTCGTGGCGGACGTGTGCTGGACATGGCCTGCGGGCACGGACTTTTAGCCCACATCATGCTGATCCTGGATGACAGTTCTCCCAATGCACTGGCAATCGATAAAACCATACCCGATAATGCACAAAAATTATCCCGCGTTTTGACAGATGAATGGCCAAGGCTGGAAGGGCGAATTGTTTATAAAAAAATGTCTATCCAGGATGCAGAAGTGTTTTCCGAGGATATTCTGGTGTCTGCCCATGCCTGCGGGATGCTTACCGATATTGTTCTTGAAAAAGCTTCAGGTGCAAAAGCCCGGGTAGCGGTTCTGCCGTGCTGCCACGATTTGAAAAAAAACACCTGTGGTGGCCTGGAAGGTTGGGTGGATGGTCCCCTGGCTGTGGATGTCATGCGGGCCACGCAGCTTCAGGCAAACGGCTATCACATTGTTACTCAGAAAATACCAGATACCATAACCCCAAAAAACCGCCTGCTCATGGGAGAGGCATACAAGGAACTTTAAATGAACTTCACACTGCTGGCAGCCATAATTGCCTTAATGGCAATTTTTTATATTCTTAACATGGTATCTAATAAAAAACGGACAAAAAATATTGAAAATAAGGCACATCAAGCCGGGTTTGATTATATTTCAAAAAGTGTTATCCCTTCAAAATACAGAAAGTTAAGATTCAAAGCCTTAAAGCATGAGGGGCTGCAGACCAAGGCAAAAAACATGATTCATGATGAGTTTGAACGGTTTAAAATCTTGATATTCGAATATGGGAAAATGCCGAATCAAGCCTTTTTCATCATTGAATTCACCAACAAAATACTGCCCGATTTTAACCTTTATCCTAACAAACTGGGGAAAAAACTGAACCTGTCCATATTCAGGTATAAAAAAATTAACTTAACCTCCAAGAATCTGGTCCGCCAGGATCAGTTTGGCGAACGATTTGTGCTTTATGGAGAAGATGAGTCTGAACTGAACAATTTATTTGGGACAGATCTGGTATCGTATTTATTAACTACGGACAACTTGTCTTTTGAATGCAGGAACAGCACGCTGTTGTTTTACAGGGATGGGGCAACTTTGGATGTGGACAATATTTCAAAAGCCATTCCCCTTGCAAAAGAGGTTGCAGATAGTTTTTTAAAGTAAGCGGTCATATCTTACCGCTTTTGTTTTTTAATGGATTTTGTTAATCGTTTTAACGAATATTATTGATAGATATAAACCGATTGGATTATCAGGAGAACCAAAATGGCTTCATCACTAGAACTTGAAATATTCTCAGACTACGTCTGACCGTGGTGCTACTTCATTACCGGGAGTATTGAAAGATTAGAAAAAGAATACGGAGTGATACCAAAATGGAGGGCTTTCCCTCTGCATCCGGACACCCCTGAAGAGGGGTGCACACTGGAAGAACTATTCAGCAAAAAAGGCATGCTCATTGATGTGGACAAAGCTATGGCCAGTCTTCAGGCTACTGCAGAACAGTTTGGTCTGAAAATTGGAAAACGTGCACACACCTATAACAGCCGTCTGGCCCAGGAAGTAGGGCTTTGGGCAGAAACCAAAGGGCGTGGACACACCTTTCATATGAAGGCATTTGAAGCCTATTTTGTTGATGGTAAAAACATCGCAATGAAAACAGTGCTTCTTAAACTGATTGAACAATCAGGACTGGATACTGCCGAAGGTGAACAGGTAATTGATGAACGCAGCTTTTCCGATGCGGTTGATGCGGACTGGGAACTTTCAAGGCAGGCTGGAATCACAGCTGTACCAACGTTCAGAATGGGGCTTGATACCATTGTAGGAGCAAAGCCCTATGATGGGCTTAAACGGATGGTTGAAAAGTATATTCATACATAAGATATGGATGGTTTTTCTCTGCAGCCGGTATTTTTTACCCGGTTGCAGACCCCCCTTTTTTTTATACAAATCCAAATATTTTGTAAGTTCAGACAGATACAAAAAGGGTATGGAAATTGCTTGGTTTAATGCCAGTTGCACAAACCAGTGTGCAGGTTTTCGGTATGTCAGGATGAAACCGTAAATATTTCCATGTCGGCCCCAACTCAGGATGATGAGGATGCCGAAAAAACGAAAAAGGGGGCTGATAGTGAAAATTGACACATTTTCTGTCAACATGTCTTCGGCACATGAGCTTTACAAAAACACCAAAATTGTCATTGAAGAAGAAACCCGTTTTGTTGACCTGCTGGGTTTAAATCTGGGGAAATTTGACCGATCCCGATTAAATTTCTCCCAATTCAACTTATCAGAAATCGCGGCGGGTAGTTCATGGTATGATGTCTTTTCCACGGACGGGGAGGACACCATTGAGTTGTCCGCACAATTCATGGGCGAGCTAAAAAAGTTACGCGAAATAATGGAAGTTATCTGCCGGAGGTTAAACTCTTTAGGCCTGAATGGGTGCACAATCCAGCCCTCTGCTGTTAACCGGCTGGATATTGGTTCGGGAACCGGTATGGACGGCCCCGGTGTGACGCAAAGCGTTATGGAATACGAATATCTCAGAAAAACGTCTTATTCTTATTATGAAAAAGAAGCCACCGGTTTTTTTGCCGATGGAATGCTCAAAACAGCAGATGGAAGAACCATTGATCTTTCTTTTCAACTGAATCTTGCCAGGGAATATTTTAACACTTCACAATTTGTTCATCGTGAAAAAGGATATGTCCTGATTGATCCGCTGGTGATCAATTTTGACAGGGATGCCCCTCAATTATCTGAGGCCCACATGTCATTTGATCTGAATCTGGATGGGGAAACAGAAGACATTCTTATGCCGGGAGCAGGCAGCGGCTTTCTCGCGTTTGACAAAAACAAAGATGGCATCATCAATGACGGCTCTGAACTTTTTGGCCCGTCCACCGGTAGCGGATTCGGCGAGCTGGTTGAATATGATCTGGATAAAAACCAATGGATTGATGAAAATGATGCCATCTATGATGAACTGGTTGTATGGGAAAATGATCCATACGGGCAAATACAGCTCACCAGCCTTAAGGAAGCCGATATCGGTGCAATTTGCCTAGTGAGTCAAAACACGCCTTTTGACTTTCGTGATGAAAAAAATCAACTGCAGGCAAAAGTCCAGCGAAGTGGTATAGCAATGCATGAGGATGGAAGGCCCATGCTGGTTCAGGAGGTGGATTGGGCAGTTTAAATACTGTTTGAAAAAAATACAACATAACTTGAATTACTAGTAATTTTATTAGTGGTTTTTTCATTTTCATGTGTTAAGGTAAAACCTGAAAATTAACCAAGAGATGTGTTTCTAAAATGAAAGTATTTCAAGACTATACATTACTGGAAGAACTGGACGGAACTCGCTGGGCAAAAGTCTACCGGGCAGAAAAAACTGAACACTCGGCCCCGGTTATTATTAAAATATTAAGAACCCGAACTCCTTCTGTGTCAAATATTGCACGGTTTAAGCAGGAATATGAAGCCATTCGCGCAATAGACCATGAAGGCGTTGTCCAGGTGTTAGAAATTATCGAGCACCAAGACAAATTTGCCATTGTTACCCAGGATATTATTCATCCATCGGTTGAAACTTATTTTGAAACCCATCAATTTGACCTTCCTTTTTTTTTAAGTGTCGGCATCAGCATTGCCCAGACTCTTGCCGTTCTCCATCAAAATGAAATTACCCATGGAGAGATTAAACCCTCCCATTTGTATATTGATGAAGCCAGAAAAACGGTTAAAATATCTGATTTTGGTGCAATCACCATTTTGACCCGGAAAAACAGTGAAATCTATCGTCCTGATGTTATCCAGAGGGGGCTGGCATATATTTCACCGGAACAAACCGGCAGGATGAACCGCTGGGTGGATTACCGTACGGATATGTATTCTTTAGGTATTGTATTTTATGAAATGCTTACCGGCAAAATCCCGTTTATCTCTGAAGACCCAATGGAGCTTATTTATTCACACCTGGCTGTTGCTCCGGTTCCTCCGGAAGAACTGAATCCGGATATTCCAAAAGCTGTCTCGGATATTGTTATGAAATTGCTGCATAAAAATGCAGAAGAAAGATACCAGAATGCATTGGGGCTGTCTGCCGATCTGGATCTATGCCTGAAACAGTTTAGAAAAGAAGCAACTATTCAGCCGTTTAAACCCGGTGGAAAGGATATTCCCAGACGGTTTAACCTCCCCCAGAAACTGTATGGCAGGGCAAAAGAAATTCAGATCCTTTTAGCCTCCTTTGAAAAAGTCTGCAAAGGCATGCAGCAGATGATACTGGTTAACGGATTTCCTGGTATTGGCAAGTCCGCCCTGGTGAATGAGATACATAAACCCATTGTTGCCAGAAAAGGCTTTTTTATCACGGGAAAATTTGAGCAGTACAGAAAGGATGTCCCGTATAGTGCCATTATTCAGGCTTTCAGGGGGATGATTCGACAGATATTGTCCCAGAGTGATGACCGTATCTCTCAATGGAAAGAAAAACTGCAAAGTGCTCTTGAACCCAATGGGCAGGTTATCAGCAATGTGATCAGTGATATTGAACTGGTTATGGGAGAGCAGCCGGAGATACCGGATCTGGGACCTGAAGAAACCCGAAACCGTTTCAATATGGTGTTTGAAAAATTTATCAGTGTCTTTGCCAAAGCAGAACACCCACTGGTTTTATTTTTGGACGATCTGCAATGGGCAGATTCGGCCAGCCTTGAAATGATGAAAATGCTTGCAGCAAGCGATGAGATATCCCATTTGCTTATTATTGGTTCTTATCGGGATGACGAGGTGGATGAAGATCACCCGCTGTCTGTAAAGCTGCGAGAGATAAATAAGCTTGATATAAACGTAGTGCCAATTCAAGTCGGGCCTATTCAGGAAATTCATGTTTCTCAGTTGATACAGGATAATTTGAAAGGGTCTGAAGACAAATGTATGGCACTGGGAGAGCTGGTCTATAAAAAAACAGGCGGGAACCCGTTTTTTGTGAACCAGTTTTTAAAAACGCTTTATGACGATCGCCTGATCCATCTTGATTCAAAAGCCGTATGGCAATGGGATTATCAAAAAATTTCCGACATGCAGGTTACAGACAACCTGGTGGACCTGCTGGTAGAAAAAATCAATAAACTTGAAGAAAAAACCCGGGAAACTCTAAAATTATGTGCCTGTATCGGAAATCGGTTCGATCTGGAAGTCATTGCCTATCTTGAAGAAACAACTGTGGAGGATACCCTTAAAAACCTTAAAGAGGCAATTCATGAGGGGTTGATTGACGGCAGCGAAAGCCTGTATTTTTATCATCATGACAGAATACAGGAAGCTGCATATTCCCTGCTGGAAGAAAAGCAGAAAAGCCTGATCCATTACCGGGTGGGGAAAAAAGCCATTCTCGATGCCATTGGAAAACCACTGAACGGGAAACTATTCTACGTAGCAGACCAGTTGAATGCAGGTGTGGAATGGATTTCTAATCCTGATGAAAAAGATCAACTTGCCGGCTATAACTTTAAGGCAGGGAAAAAAGCAAAAACATCAGCCGCTTATGATAACGCATTGGAGTATTATAAAACAGGGCTGGATATCCTGGGAGGTACATGCTGGGAAAAGCAATATGCATTGACACTTGAAGCCCATGCACAGATAGTGGAAATCTACTATCTGCTCGGCCGGATTGAACAGATGGAATATACAGCATCTTTTGCAAGATCTAAAACCACATCTTTGCTTGATGAGACTGCTTTTTCTGCAACTTTAATCAAGGCATATACATCACAGGGGAAAATGGACGAAGCCCTTAAAGAAGGAATTGATATGCTTGCCCGTATGGGTGTTGATCTTCCCATGGAGCCAAACGATGCCCGGATTTTTGAATCCCTGCAGAAAGTGATGGCCGGCATTGGAGCCAGCACAGACGAAGATCTGTTGAACCTGCCGGATATGGACAACCCACAGATGCTGGCAGCAGCAGAAATCATTGTTGAAATGACAACAGCGGCGTATTTGTTTAACCGGGAGCTGTCCTCTCTTCTCTGGCTGGAGATGATGCTGATTCATCTGAAATACGGCATCCATCCTCTTGCAGCATTGGCATTTGTCAGCTATGGCGTGATCATGGTAGTGGGCCTGAATGACATCCATTCTGGTGAACGTTTTGGGAAACTGGCTTTTCGTATATTGGAAAAATACAATAACCAAACATTTATGGCTCCTGTCCTGAATACCTATAATATTATGATCCGCCACTGGGTGGAGCCGGCTGAAGCTTCAGCGACAGCAGGCCTTGAGGTCCATCGACTGGCAATGGAAACCGGGAGGATTGATTCTGCGGCTTTCGGACTTTTTCTGCATGACACCTATTCCCTGGCTGTAGGCACTCCGCTTCAGCAACTTGACAAAATAATGGCAGAGCACGGCCGCATGATCAAAAAATTGAACCAGGAACATATATACGGGTATCATTTTTTATGGCGCCAAATGATTCTCAACCTTATGGGCAAAAGCAAAAATCCTCTTAGATTGGCAGCAGACGGTTTTGATGAAGAAACTTTCGAAAAAACACATCTGGAAAAAAAGGATTACACCTCTCTTTGCATTTTTTATCAAATAAAATGTCTGTTGTTATTCTTTTTTGAAGAATATGAAGAATGCTTTGAATATTTAAAAAAAGCGGAACAGTATCAATCAAATATCAGGGGATTGATTAATTCAGTCCATATGGTGTTTTTCGGGGCAATTACCCGCCTTGCAATTTATCATCGGTATCCTGAAGAACAGCAAAAAGAGTTTATGGAAGTTATCAATGCCAATCATTCCCAATTGGAGCATTGGAAAACTTTTTCTCCGACTAATTTCAGTCACAGGTGCAAGCTGATAGAGGCGATGAAAGCCCAGGTAGCAGGAGACCTGATGGGTGCAATTGAACTTTATGATGAAACCATTTCCCTGTGCCGGGGAAACGGGTATGAATATGATGCCGGGTATGCAACTTCTCTGGCAGGAACATTTTTTATACAGCAGGGAAAAGAAAGAATCGCCCGCTTATATCTGGAAGAGGCCTATCAGAGTCATATCAAAATGGGAAGAAAAGCCCTGGTTAATTATTTAGGAGCAAAATACCCATTTTTAAAGTCCGACAGCCAAAAAACAGGTTCCGAATTTAAAGCTAAAGAAGGACACGCCTCCCGGCTCCTGGATATGGAAACCGTTGTTAAAGCTTCCCAGGCGATTTCCGGCGAAATCGTGCTGGGGAAATTATTGAAAAAAATGATGCAGATGGTTCTGGAAAACGCCGGAGCTCAGCAGGGTTTTATGCTGCTGAGTGAAAATGATGCGCTTTTTGTAGAAGCTGAATTCAATTCGCTTGATAACAATGTGTCCGTGTTGGAATCTGTCCCGATAGACCAACATGGCGGATTTTCATCAGCCGTGGTTCAATTTGTGGCCCGTACCCGGAAAACCATAATCCTGGATAATGCATGCCAGGAAGGAGATTATACCCAGGATGCCTATTTTAAAAAGAACAAAGCCAAATCCGTTCTTTGCCAGCCCATCATTGGCCAGGGTCGCCTGGTAGGGCTTTTATACCTGGAAAATAATCTTGCTACAGGTGTTTTCACCAAAAGACATCTTGAAGTTCTGAGGGTTATTTCCTCTCAGGCAGCCATATCCATTGAAAATGCCAAACTTTATTCCAACCTTGAGCAGAAAGTAAAAGAACGGACTCAGGAACTTGAAGATGCCTACGAAAAAATAAAACAGCTGGCAAACACAGACCCATTGACTCAATTGTCCAACCGGCGGGACATGATGGAAAAAATTGAACTGGAAAAAAGGCGTTTAAGCAGAAATAAAAGCCGGGCAGCGCTTGTTCTGAGTGATATTGATAATTTTAAAATGGTCAATGACACCTTCGGGCATGACTGTGGCGATTTTGTCCTTAAAATTGTTGCAGATACCATGAAATCAATGATCCGCCAACAGGATATGGTGGCCCGCTGGGGAGGGGAGGAATTTTTATTCCTTTTGCCCAAGACTGGTGTGGAAGGCGCTAAAGTAATTACAGACAAGGTCCGCCAGGCGATTTGCGAAAAGACACTTGAATTTAATGACCATACACTTTCCATTTCAATGACATTCGGCGTCAGCAGTTTTGATGACCCCAATGCAGATATCGATATCTATCTTAAAAAAGCAGATGATGCATTATACAAAGGGAAACAGACAGGGAAGAACCGGGTTGTGCTTTCCGATTGATTTAATATTTTCTTCACCAGCGTTATTGAGAAAAAATATTAAAATTTTGTATATTTAAAGTGGCTATCTTTGTTTCTTTTTGATATGGAAGATAGGCATGGTTATACCACGTTAGCAGGTATAAACCCTGTTTTATCACCTTAATGTAAATTCTATTCAAGAAAAAGGAGGCGTCTTATGCTGGGGCTTATGCAGAACAGGCCATTGCTTATCTCATCTTTGATTGAGCATGCAGAAAAACATCACAAGGACAGTGAAATTGTCTCGCGGAGTATCGAAGGACCCATTCACAGGTATACCTATGGGGAATGTTCTCTTAGAAGCAAACAACTGGCTAATGCGCTGACCAAGTTGGGGGTAAAAGAGGGAGATCGTGTTGGCACCCTCGCCTTTAACGGATATCGCCATATGGAGTTGTATTTTGGTGTTTCCGGAATGGGAGCAGTATGCCATACGGTTAATCCGCGATTATCACCGGAACACGTGATCTATATTCTGAATCATGCTGAAGATAAATTTTTCTTTTTTGACCTGCCGTTTGTGCCGCTTTTAGAGGCAGTGAAAGACAAACTGACCAGCGTTGAAGGCTTTGTCATCATGACGGACAAAGCGCACATGCCCGAAACCAAATTAAAAAACTGCATGTGCTATGAAGAGCTTATCGGGGCTGAAAACAGCGATTATAAGTGGCCGGATATAGATGAGAATTCAGCATCTGCCCTCTGCTATACATCCGGAACCACTGGAAACCCCAAAGGGGTATTGTATTCCCATCGTTCAACCGTTCTCCACGCGTGGGCGGCATTAGCAGTAGACGGTATTGGTTTTGCGAATAAAGATGCCATGCTGCCTGTGGTTCCAATGTTTCATGTAAATGCATGGGGAATCCCCTATGGCTGTGCCATGTGCGGCTGCAAACTCGTTCTCCCGGGTGCTCAAATGGATGGCCAATCCATTTATGAACTCATGGAGGCTGAGGGCGTGACCATATCTGCCGGAGTACCCACCGTATGGATGATGCTGCTGGGATATGTAAAAGAAGCCGGCAAAAAATTCAGCACCATGCGGCGAACCGTTATCGGTGGTGCTGCTGTGCCTCGTTCAATGGTTGAGACCTTTCGCAGTGATTACGATGTGAATGTGCTCCATGCCTGGGGGATGACAGAAACCAGTCCTCTTGGAAGTGCCTGCCACTTGAAGAAAAAACATGATGGCATGTCAGAAGAAGATATTGTTTCACTGAGTCTCAAACAGGGCAGAGCCATTTATGGAGTTGAAATGAAAATTGTTGGACCTGACGGAGAAGAACTTCCCTGGGATGGAAAGGCTTTTGGCAACCTCCTGGTTCGCGGCCCCTGGATCACTTCCGGATATTTTAAAGGAGAAGGCGGAGATGCTGTAGGTGAGGACGGATGGTTTGATACCGGAGATGTTTCAACCATTGACGAAGACGGGTATATGCAGATCACTGACCGCTCAAAAGATGTTATCAAAAGCGGTGGCGAATGGATCTCCTCCATTGATGTGGAGAATGAAGCGGTAGGAGTACCGGGTGTTGCAGAAGCTGCCGTTATTGCCGTCCCCCATCCAAAATGGGATGAAAGACCTCTGGTTATAGCGGTAAAAACCCCTGGTTCCGAAGTGACCAAACAGGATGTGATTGATCATTTGAGTAAAACGCTTGCCAAGTGGCAGCTGCCCGATGATGTTGTTTTTGTAGAAGAACTGCCCCATGGTGCAACCGGAAAGCTGCTTAAAAATGTACTCCGGGCAGAGTATAAAGATTATAAACTTCCAGGCTAAACCAGGCGCAAGCCAAATCGGATTTAACCGGATTAAATAATGATTTAACAATATGCCGGCTGTCTTCATGTCCCCCAGGCATTGTGAAAACAGCCGGCATTTGATATTAGATCAACATGAAAATAAGATTAAAAGATGTGATTGATCTGGAATATCTTATCCATGTTGATGAAGAACACGATTCCAAAGAAGATATCCCTGCCCTGGCTGAACGGGATCGAAAAATATACAATCAGTGCAAATCGCATGCCCATTCACGAAAAGAACTCCTATTTGCCTGGCTGTCCTTTAGAAAAAAATTATTTCTTAAAAATACAACAAAAAACGTTGACCTTCCAGGCGAGGGATTCTCGCGGCTTTATAATTTCATGGTGTATGCCATGGCCATTTTTGGCAGCCTGAGCGGCATTATCGCAGCGTATTCATTTTTATCGTATCATGGCGCCAGACCCATCAATGTGGCCCTTTTTATGGTATTGTTTGTGGGTTTTCAAATGGCCTTAATGATTGCCTTTCCTTTACTGCGGGTGCTGCAAAAACCCAGGCTGTCAATTATCCACACCATGCTTTCCGGATTTTGTTTTGCAGTTCTGCCAAAAATATTAAATAAAATGCGTTTAACCCCTTTAAAAAATACATTGGGGTCTGTGGAATATGCCTATGCTTTTATTCGCAGAAAAAATCGTCAATACAATGGTGTCCTTTTCTGGTCATTTTTCATTCCAACCTCTGTTTTCGGGTTCTGTTTCTCAGCAGGTGTTCTGGGGGCAACCTTTTTCAAAGTGCTGGTCAGTGACCTGGCGTTCGGCTGGCAATCCACCCTGGTGAGCGCTTCAAAGACTGTTTATGATATGGTATCTGTTATTGCCATTCCCTGGTCCTGGTTCATGCCCCAGGAATTTTCCCACCCCACCCTTGCCCAGATTGAAGGTTCAAGAATTATTCTCAAAGACGGCCTTCAGGTTCTATCTACCCAGGACCTTATCTCCTGGTGGCCCTTTATCTGCATGGGACTTCTGGTGTATGCAGTATTGCCGCGCCTGCTTATCACCTTTGCCGGCATTTTGATGGAACGGCGAGTTCTGGGAAAAATTGATTTCAAGCACCCAAGATTCAACCAGTTGATCGTCAGGATGCAGTCCCCGGTTTTGAATATCGATGAAGAAAAAGCAGGACAAGCCAAAGCAATCCACCGTTCCTCTGATAACCTGGGGGAAGATCTATCTCTAAAAGAACAGGAAGTTACCACTGAACATTCAAAAACTGCACTTTTTTTCTCAAAGAGAGTTTATAATGATGCTGCGGTTCAAACAACAGTCCAATATCTCAAAAATCAGATGTTTTTGGATGTTGAACAGCTGCATTCTATCGATTTTGAATTTGAGGGTGATAAAAAAACTATTACCAAAATAAGCCGGAACAGAATTAATCAAGTGATTATTCTTTATGAGGTATGGCAACCGCCCATCAGAGGCATCCTGAATTATTTAGCGTCATTCAAAAAAGAGATGCATGAAAAAACAAATCTTTTAATCCTGTTAACCGGGGATGCCGGCCTGGAAGATTTGTCTGTGAACAGGGATGATATAAATTTTGAAATATGGGAAAAGGCCGTTCTCAAGCTTGGAGATCCAGGGATTAATGTTAAAAGGATGGTTGGATAATGATACCTGAATTTGCAGTGATCGGACACCCCAATGAAGGCAAGTCTTCTGTTGTTTCCACGCTTACTGAAAATGATCGGATCGAGGTTAGCCGCGTTCCAGGAGAAACAATTGTTTCAAAGCCTTATACTGTAAAAATTGATGGTAAAAGTATCATCCGGTTTGTGGATACTCCCGGGTTCCAGGTTCCCAGGCAGACCCTGGAATGGTTTAAGTCTTATAACGGCCAGCCGGATGAAATCCTGAACACTTTTATTAAAGTCCATAAAAACGATCCGTTTTTTTCAGATGAGTGCGAACTTTTAAGCCCTGTTGCAAAAGGGGCAGGGATTATATATGTGGTGGACGGTTCACGCCCTGTCAGGGATGACGACCTGGCTGAAATGGAAATTTTAAGACTGAGTGGTCGTCCCAGGATTGCCATTATCAATTCTAAAACCCGGGATCGGGATTATGCTTCAGAATGGAAACAGGAATTTCTAAAACAATTTAATGCCATCCGGATTTTTAATTCCAACACAGCAGGCTTTATAGACCGGATGAAAATGCTTGAAAGCCTTAAAGTTATTGACCAGGAATGGGAATCTTCCCTGTCTGAGGTTATCCTGGCGTTTAAACAGGACTGGCGAAAACGAAATCTAATTGCGGCCGGGCTTATTAGTTCTACTATTGAAGAGTGCATCTCGTTTCACGTTTCTCAACCCATCCGGCCCGAGGATAACAAGGCGTTGATCAATGAAAAGCTTCTACAAAAATACCAAACCCATTTAAAAACTCTGGAAAGCCGTATGTTTAAAAAAATCAGGGACTTATTTAAACATCATCTTTATGATCATTCTCTTCCGGAATATTCAGTGCTGCAGCACGACCTTTTTTCAAAACAGACCTGGGAACTTCTCGGATTAACCCAGAAACAGCTTGCAGCCGCTGGTGCGATTGCCGGAGGGACCATGGGGGCTGTTATTGATGCTGCCGCTGCAGGAATCACTTTTGGCGTTTTCAGTGCATTAGGGGGTGTCATCGGAGCAGGTTCTACCCTTCTCGGTGCAAAAAAGCTGGCAGACAAAAAGCAAACAGGCTTTAACTTTGGCGGGGATAAATTTCAGGTTGGCCCAAATAAAAATCCCCAGTTTTTATATATACTGATGGACCGGGCGCTCATTTATTATGCCTACATTGTGAACAGACCCCATGGCAAAAGGGATCAGGATACTTTATTCTCAAAAGACGCTCCCTCCAAAAAAGGGTATTCAACACAGCTTTCACAGGCGCAAAAAAAATTATGTTCCGGCTTTTTAAAGTCAGCACATGGTTCTTCCTTCTTTAAAGGCAAAAATATTATGCCGGATTTTAATACCATGATAGAATCCATCCTAAATGATATGTCCACCAGGGATTAGTTAAAACCAGGTTAATTCAAAATCAGATTAAAATAAGAAATCCTATCAGGAATACATACCGCGAATTTGACAAACGATACTTTAAAATCACTTGCACTTGATGCAGATGTTGCTATGATAGGAACTCTGTAAAAGGGTGTAAAATTATAATTGGGTATATACCCATGGTACTTCAGGATTTGAGCTAAAAGTAAGACGGGTTAGCTGTTTGGGAAGACTTGTATGGATCAGAAACCGACATATGAAGAACTCGAGTTTCATATCATTGAATTAAAAAATGAACTTTCCAGGTTAAAAGCTTCGGAAGAAAGATTTCGCTTGGCAATTGAGGCCGTAAATGACGGCATCTTTGATTTTGATTTCAAAAGAAATGAAGTATATTTCAGCCCGCGGTATTATACCATGCTCGGCTACGAGCCTTATGAGATGCCTGCCAGCCGGGAAACCTGGAAAAATCTACTGCATCCCGACGACAGAGAAAAAACAGTTGCCTATGTGGATGAACAGATTCGACAGAAAAAAAGCTGGTCACTTGAATTTCGTTTGAGAACCAAAGAAGGCAAATACAAATGGATTCATGGGCGGGGTAAAGTTTCAGAGTGGGACGAAAACGGCAACCCGATCCGGCGCACCGGTACCCATAAAGATATTACGGAACGAAAAGAGGCTGAATTTGATCGAGAAGAGTTGATCAAACGCCTCAATGAAGCGCTCAGGGATGTAAAAACCCTTGGCGGCCTTATCCCCATCTGCTCAAGCTGCAAAAAAATCCGTGATGACAAAGGGTATTGGAACCAGCTTGAAAGTTATTTTGAGCAGCACTCCACAGCCCTTTTCAGTCATAGTCTCTGTCCGAACTGCATGGATGAAATTTATGGCCGGGACGACTGGTACATAGAGCTGAAAGACAAAAAGAAAAAGGAGTGATAGAATAGATAAAGCATACTCTCTTGCATACTCCCCATGCCCCAATGACACGTTTATTTTCAAGGCCATTGCAAAACAGCTTATAGATTTTGGGGACTGCCGTTTTACAATTACTCTTGAAGATGTAGAGACTTTAAACCAGTATGCAGCAAAGGGCACATTTGATATTTCCAAGCTCAGCTTTGCTGCGTTTGGCAAACTGATGGATAGGTATGCACTGCTCAGGACCGGCTCTGCCTTAGGGGAAGGATGCGGTCCTTTGATCATTTCACTACCCGAACAAAGACTGCTGGATAAAAAAAAACCGGTTGTTGCCGTACCAGGTATGGGGACCACGGCATACCACCTTTTCCGGTTCTACATGGATGCCCAATACCCCGGACTGGAGACTGAAGTCATTGCCATGCCTTTTGAAAAAATAATGCCTGCTGTCCTGAAAAAAAAGGCTGATTTCGGTGTCATCATCCACGAAGGCCGTTTTGTTTATCAGGGTATGGGTCTTGAGCTTCTGGCCGATCTGGGCCAATGGTGGGAAGACACGACAGGATTGCCTATCCCATTGGGCTGCATTGCAATTAAACGGGATATTGACCCCCATATAGCCTGTACTATCCAGAAATTAATCGGTGCAAGCATTAAGCATGCTTTTTCACACCCTCAAATGGGCCGGGAATATATCCGGCAATATGCTCAGGAAATGGATGAAACTGTAATCCAGCAGCATATTAAACTCTATGTGAATGATTTTTCCAAGGATATTGGCACAAAAGGGGAAAAAGCCATTTGTGCATTTTTTGAAAAAGCACAAGCTGCCGGTTTGATCCAGATACCAGACAAGCCCATCTTTGCATGCTGACATGACAGAGCCTGACACCATAGAACAGGATTTTATCAAATCCGTCACCCATACGGCTAAAGAATTTGACATGCTGGCAAATAAGGATGCCGTTCTTGTTGGCATGTCCGGCGGTCCGGATTCCGTGGCTTTGGTCTTGGTGCTTATGGCCTTAAAAGACGCATATAATCTTTCCATTGGAATTGCCCATGTAAATCACCAGCTCAGAGGCAATGAAGCCCAAAGAGATGAAGATTTCTCCAGGCATTTTGCTAAAAAACATGACCTGCCTTTTTATTGTGAAAAAAAAGATATAAAATTTTTTGCCGACACCAATGGTTTGTCTGTTGAAAGTGCCGGGCGAAAAATCAGATACGATTTTTTCAAAAAAACAGCAGAAAATAATGCATACACCAAAATCGCCACCGGTCACCACAAAGATGACAATGCAGAGCTGATACTGATCAACCTGATTCGAGGCAGCGGTCCCAAGGGGCTGTGCGGCATCCCGCCCTTAAGAGAAAAAAAGATTATCCGCCCTCTGATCCGGGTTTCAAAAAATGAGATCAAAGCGTTTTTAGCCAAACAGCATCAAGAATTTGTGGAAGATACCTCCAATTCCGACCCCAAATACCTGCGGAACAAAATCCGGCATCAACTGATCCCCCATCTTAAATCTGAATACAACCCGGAAATTGTTGATTCCCTGGACCGGCTGAGCCGAATTCTTCTCCAGGAAGAAATGTTCTGGAATGATCAGACTCAAAAAATGCTGACCCAATGCATGATTAAACAATCTTCCGACAGCCTGGAACTCTCAAAACACAAAGTAGGCAGCCTGAAACCGGCACTGCAAAACAGGGTATTCAGAATGGCGATCAAAACGGTAAAATCAGACTTAAAACGTATTTCCCATTTGCACATAACCAGTATTACAGATTTTTGTTTTATCCGACAGTCCGGCAACAGCCTGGATCTTCCGGGGCAGATACGGATATACAAAACGCAAGATACCATTACGATCAAAAAAGAAGCGCATTCTTTACGGGAAATCGGAAAAATAAAAAAACAATTGAAACGGGCAAAACAAAGAAAACAAGCCCCAAAAAGCTGAAAACTTTTTCTTGTATATTTGATTTTCGTGTTTATATATTAGTAAGCTTATAAAGGCATACGCCACTGCCAATGGGGAACCAGCGGCAGGGGCAAAGAAAATGGATTCATAAAAAACAGAAAGGAAAAGCCTTGAATCAATTTTATAAAAACATTTCCCTGTGGCTGGTGATTATCCTCATGATGGTCATGCTTTACAATATTTTTAACCAGCAGCAGGTTGGCCAGTCCGATGTCTCATATTCTGAATTTCTTGCAATGGTTGAAGACGGTCGTATTCAGAGCGTCACCATACAGGGGCAGGACCTCTATCTCACAGATGGCAGCGGCGCCCGGTTTAAAAGTTTTGCTCCCAACGATGGGGAGCTGATCAGTTTTCTTCGCTCCAAAGGCGTTACCATAAAAGCCAAACCCCCGGCAGAATCCTCCTGGTTTATGTCCATTGTGGTATCCTGGCTGCCCATGATTGTCCTGATCGGCGTATGGATCTTTTTCATGCGGCAGATGCAGGGCGGGGCCGGTGGCGGCAAAGCCCTGTCGTTCGGCAAAAGCCGTGCAAGGTTGCTGGATGACAAAGGCGAAAAAGTAACCTTTGCCAATGTCCAGGGCATTGATGAAGCCAAGGAAGAACTCACTGAAGTGGTTGATTTTTTAAAAAACCCGGCAAAATACACCCGCCTGGGTGGACGCATACCTAAAGGCGTACTCCTGGTGGGTAATCCCGGAACAGGAAAGACGCTTTTATCCCGTGCAGTTGCCGGAGAAGCCGGTGTTCCTTTTTTCACCATCAGTGGCTCGGATTTCGTGGAAATGTTTGTAGGTGTTGGAGCCTCCAGGGTAAGAGACTTGTTTGCCCAGGGCAAAAAAAATGCCCCCTGTATCATCTTTATTGATGAGATAGATGCGGTAGGACGCCAGAGAGGCGCTGGTCTTGGCGGCGGACATGACGAAAGGGAACAGACCCTGAACCAGCTTCTGGTTGAAATGGACGGGTTTGAATCAAATGAAGGCGTTATTCTCATGGCAGCCACCAACCGGTCTGATGTTCTTGACCCGGCCCTTCTGCGCCCAGGTCGTTTTGACCGGCAGGTTATGGTAGACATGCCGGATATAAAAGGTCGGGAGGGAATCCTCAGAGTTCACATGAAAAAAACCCCATTGGCCAATGATGTGGACCCGGTCATTCTGGCCAAAGGCACACCGGGATTTTCAGGTGCAGACCTTGAAAACCTTGTAAATGAAGCAGCGCTTCTTGCTGCTAAACGCGACCATGAAAAACTCACCATGAGAGATTTTGAGGATTCAAAAGACAAAGTCTACATGGGACTGGAAAGAAAATCAAAGGTCATCAAAGAAGAGGAAAAGAAAACAACTGCTTATCATGAAGGCGGCCATGCCCTTGTGGCAAGGTTCCTACCAAATACTGATGCGGTAAATAAAATCACCATTATTCCAAGAGGCCGGGCTGCAGGTGTCACCTGGTTCCTGCCTGAGGAAGGTGATTTCAAATACAAAGATCAGCTGGAAAACGAACTTGCCATTGCCTTTGGCGGGCGGGTTGCGGAAGATATTATTTTTAATAGAATTTCCACCGGCGCTTCCAATGACATCAAGCAGGCAACAAAGCTTGCCAACACAATGATCCGTACATTCGGAATGAGCGACAACCTAACCCCCCTGTCCTATGAAAATCATGACGACAATATCTTTATCGGGCGGGAAATGACCCAGGCAAAATCCTATTCAGAAGAAACAGCCAGGAAAATTGATGCCGAAGTATCTGCCCTTATAGATAAGGCCTATAAAACTGCCAAGGATATCCTTAAAGAGAATCTGGATATACTGCATGCATTAACCGATCTGCTCATGGAAAAAGAAACCGTCCTCGGACCGGAGCTTGATGACCTGATTGCTTCCATACGGCCTGATTTTGACTTTTTCGGCAAAAAGAATGTCTTTACCGAACCGGAACATCCTGCTGAAGACACCCCCGAGGGAGAAAAAGAAGAGCAGGGCAAAGATTCTTATAAAATTGTTGATGAAGAGAACGAGAACGAATCAAGTGAGCCACCGCCGGTTCCGGATGACGAAGAGGATGACACGAAGCCCCCAAATCCTTGAATAATGGTTTCTTGAATAATGGCTTCCTGAATAAAGGATAACAGCATGCAGCCGTTCACACTTGAATTTGACAGATTCCGACTGGATCTTGGCCCTCAGACCTGTATCATGGGGATTTTGAATGCCACACCAGACTCCTTTTCTGACGGCGGAAAATTTAACACGCTTGATACTGCGGTGGAACAGGGGATAAAATTAGCCGAAGCCGGTGCTCATATACTGGACATTGGGGGCGAATCCTCAAGACCTTTTGCAGAACCGGTTTCTGAGCAGGAAGAACTGGACCGGGTCGTCCCGGTAATTGAAAAACTGTCAAAACAGATTGACATTCCCATTTCCATTGATACGGTTAAATCAACTGTGGCAAAAGAGGCACTCAATGCAGGTGCTGCAATTATCAATGACATTTCTGCCCTGGAAAAAGATCCTGACATGGCACCAATGGCGGCCCGGAAAGATGTTCCGGTCATTTTGATGCACATGAGGGGAACCCCCCAAACCATGCAGATCAACCCGGATTACGATGACCTTATGCTGGAAATCACAAAATATCTTGAACTCAGAGTCGCATTTGCCATGGAAACCGGTATTAAAAAAGGCAACATCATACTTGACCCGGGCATTGGCTTTGGAAAAACAGTGGAGCACAATCTGGTGCTGATCAACCACCTGGAGAAGTTAACCGCGCTTGGATTTCCCATTCTTATGGGCCCTTCAAGAAAATCCTTTATCCAGAATATCCTGTCTAAAAAAGAAAAAGACCCTGTAAAAGCGGACAGTGCCAAAACTGAATACGGAACCCTGGCAGCGGTTGCTGCCTCTGTTTTGAAGGGTGCACATATTGTGCGGGTCCATGATGTAAAAAAAGTTCAACCCTTTACCCGTATTATTGATTCAATCCGGAATGCATAAGCACACATGCAATAGTTTTTTATTATTGTTTAGTGTTGTTTTTTTATTTTTTCTTCCCGGTTGCACAACAGAGCCGGTTGAAACCAACCTTCTTCTGCCTGTAGATTTTTCCAATATCCCGGATGATATGGTTCTCACCTATTTTCATACGGATAAAATTGAAATCAGGGTGCAGGCAGACCCGAAACTGATTGAACTAATCAATACAGAATCCATCCGCTATCCTGTAGACCTGTACACAGATCTTGAATTCGATCCGGCAGGAGATTCGGGCTCTATTGAACCGGGACTTCACCTGATCCCCCTTGAAGAAAAAAGAATTCCCATGGATTCCGGTATAAAAATTTTGAGCATTACCCCCCCTTACCTGAGTGTTCAGCTTGAAAAAAAATTCCGAAAATCCTTTAAAATAAAGGTTCCGTATACGGGCACGCCTGAAAAAGGATATATCGCACTGGATGCAGCCACTGACCCTGCAAATGTTTTTCTGACCGGTCCGGAAAACCTGGTTCAATCCATCCCTGAAGTAAAAACCAAAGCCATTGACCTTTCAGGTGCAAAAGAAAATTTCAAAAAGGAAATTCCACTGGACCTGGACAGCAGTTCCATCATTTCTGCCTCCACTCCGATTATTATTGTCAGTGTCCCTATCCAGCAGCGTCTTGTATCAAAGACCATCGATAATATTCCCATACAGGTAAAAAATTCCGATTTTAGTATCAGCATTGAACCTCCGGAAATTTCTATCCAGGTGAAAGGTCCGTTTGAGACTATTGAAAATAAAAAAACTTTAAACAAAATTTATTCTTTTATTGATTTAAAAAACCTTGCTCCCGGCGTATATGTCCGGCATGCAACCCTTAATATACCTGTGGATCTGATAATGACAGATGCCTCCCCGCAGGTTTTTACCATAAAGATAGAATAAAGGAGACGTCATGCTGCTTGTAATTGATGTGGGAAATACAAATACGGTTCTCGGGGTATATGATAAAGATACACTGAAACATGACTGGCGTATCAGGACTGTCCGGGATTCAACTGCAGATGAGTTCAATGTCCTGGCCAATGCACTGTTTCTGGACAAGGGCCTTGACCGGAAAATGATCAAACAAACCATTATTTCTTCAGTGGTTCCCTCATCCGTTCCTATCTTGAATGCATTTTGTGAAAGATACCTGGATCTGACACCGGTCTGGATTAACCCGGATTCAGTTAAGAAACTTATGCCGATACTGTACAACAATCCCAATGAGGTTGGGGCAGACAGGATTGTTAATGCCGTAGCAGCCTATGATAAACACAAAACCGCCATGATCATCATCGATTTCGGGACTGCAACTACTTTTGATGTAATCTCCCAAAAAGGTGAATACCTGGGCGGGGCCATTGTACCTGGTGTCATGATCGCATCAGAAGCCCTTTTTCAAAAAGCCTCCAGGCTGCCAAGGGTGGAAATCTTCCAGGCTCCTGAAATGGTCATTGGAAAAGATACCATTGACAGCATCAAATCAGGAATCATCTATGGAAATGCTGCCATGGTGGACGGCATGGTTGAACGGATGGCAAAAGAAATGGGAGACACCCCAAAAATACTGGCAACAGGAGGGCTGGCCCCCTTAATTGCCGGTATATCCAACACCATTGAACGTGTAGAACAGGCCCTGACTCTGGATGGACTCCGGATTATACATAAATCTCTGAATGAGACTCCATGAAATTTCGCTGGACACCAAGACCGGAGCAAAAAATATTTTGAAATAGATTCAAGAAATATTGTACTTGAAAGTTAAACAACTGTCGCCTACAATGGCGCAATGTATTGACCATATGAATTATCAACTAAAATCTATTTCCCCCAAATGAGTCTAATGTTGAATCGGTACCACACATATAGCTTTCTAATCCTGTTCCTCTGGCTTTCTATTTGCTTTGAGGCTATGGCTCTGGAGCCTTCAGAAGTCCTGGTTGTTGCCAATCGAAACGTCAAAAAAAGTGTGTCCCTTGCAAAATTTTACATGAAAAAACGCAGCATTCCAAAAAAAAATATTGTTCTGCTTGATATGACTGAAAAAGAAACCTGTTCCAGAAAAGAATACGAAAAAAAAGCGGTCCCGCCCATCAGGACATATCTGAAAACAAAGGATAACATCCGGGCGATTGTCACCATGTTCGGAATACCATTAAGAATTTCACCCCCACGAAATATTCCGTCGGAAGATGACCTTCTCAAACAGTATAAAGCTCAGAAAAAAGCGCTGGAAAAACTTTTAATCGGAAATGACATTGATGATGTAAAAACCCGGCAGAAAAAACATACTCAGCTGTCTAATTTAAAAAATAAACTTGCAGGATATTTAAGGTCCATTGACAAGCGTGCTTCATTTGATTCAGAACTTGCCCTGATAAAAAAGGAAGATTATGATTTAAACATGTGGCTTCCCAATCCTTTTTATCTGGGATTCAGAAACCAGAAAACCCGGATTCAAATAGATGAAGTATTAATGACAAGCCGCCTGGACGGTTCAGACGATGCTGTTGTAAAACGCATTATCAATGATACGCTTGAGGCGGAGAAAAAAGGCCTTAGCGGTAAAGCCTATTTTGATGCCCGATGGAAGCATCCCGGCAACGATAAAAAGGTCTCAGGGTATGCCCTATATGACAAATCAATACATGAAGCCTCAAGCCTGCTTGCCAGGGAAAACAGGACACAGGTTGTTCTCAATACCACCAGTGATCTGTTCCAGAAAGGGGACAGTCCGGATACAGCCTTATACTGCGGATGGTACAGTTTGGCCAAGTACGTGGATGCTTTTAAATGGCAAAAAGGTTCAGTGGGATATCATATTGCCAGCGCTGAATGCACAACACTGCGGGAAAAAGACTCTCAGGTCTGGTGCAAAAAAATGCTGGACAATGGTATTGCAGCAACCATAGGACCGGTTGGAGAGCCGTATGTCCAGGCTTTTCCAATCCCGGAAATATTTTTCAACTATCTTACCGAAGGATACCTCACACTCGCAGAAGCCTATATCATCAGCCTGCCTTATCTCTCCTGGAAAATGGTATTGATCGGAGATCCCCTTTACAGGCTGAACCTTACCTGATACCTCCTTTGCAGTCCCAAGTGCTGCCGGATAAACACATGTATAAAAAAGAATTCAAACACACGCTTTTATTGTCTCTTCCCATTGTTGTAGGCCAACTGGGCCAGTTGCTCATGTCTGTAACCGACAATATCATGGTGGGAAAACTTGGGGCACAGGCCCTTGCAGCCTCCGCCATTGCCAATTCCCTTTTTACCCTGATCATGGTTGTGGGATTTGGTGTCAGCCTTGCTGTCACCCCGTTAACAGCCATTGCATACGGGGCAGGGAGAGATAAGGAGTGTGGCGTGGTTCTTCGCCAGGGGCTCATCGTCAACCTGTTTTTCGGTACCCTGCTGTGCGCAGGAACATTTGCATTGTCCTCGTGTATACCATTCATGAATCAGCCACCTGAAATTGTTGCTCCTGCTGCCCTTTATATGAAAGTCCTGGGGATTTCCATGCTGCCATTTATGCTGTTTCAAAGCTACCGCCAGTTTGCAGAAGGCGTAGGGTTTTTAAAGCCGGCCATGATCATCACGCTTTTGGCAAATATCATCAATGTGCTGGCAAACTGGATTTTTATTTTCGGGAACCTTGGTGCACCTGCCCTGGGCCTTACCGGCGCAGGGATTGCCACTATCAGCTCACGTATATTTATGGCCGGCCTTCTCATTCTTGTTATTAAAAAAGCCAAAAACATGGAGCGGTTTGATCCCACGTTAAATTACAGAAAAATTGATTTTTCAATGATAAAACGCCTGCTTGGCATAGGGATTCCAGCAGGGTTCCAGTATTTTTTTGAAGTTAGTGCCTTTGCTGCATCATCTGTCATGGTTGGATGGATAGGAACCCTTCCCCTTGCCGCACACCAGATTGCCCTGAATCTTGCCTCCATTTCCTTTATGGTGGCCATGGGGATCTCTGCGGGTGCCAGCATACGCGTGAGCCATGCAGTGGGCAAACAGAATATCCCTGCCACGCGGGCCGCAGGCTTTTCTGCGACACTTTTGTGTGTTGGATTTATGGCATCTGCAGGTGTGGTGTTTATCACGTTTCGATATTTTCTGCCAACCCTGTATGTATCTGAAAAACAGGTCATTGATATGGCAGCCGCACTTCTTGTTATAGTTGCATTTTTTCAGATTTCTGACGGGACCCAGGCTGTAGGCCTTGGCATCTTACGGGGGTTGACAGACATGAAAGTCCCCACTCTTATAACCCTCATCGCCTATTGGGCAATTGGCCTTCCATCGGGCTATATCCTTGGATTCAAACTTGGCATGGGGATGTATGGGGTATGGTATGGCCTTCTTTTAAGCCTTACCGCTTCCGGTATCCTGATGATGCTCCGCTTTCATGTAAAAAGTAAAAAAAGCATTGAAATTTGACTGCAAATATTTTTTCAAGGTTCGGTAAGGGCTGTCTGCCTCGCTTTAAGAATTGGCTTTAGCAGGTAATCCATTACGGTTTTTTTCCCGCTCAGGATATCCACCTGGCAGTCCATACCGGCGATTATGGGAAGCTGAGTGCCTTTATGATTCAAATGGATCTGGTCAAGCCTTACCCGGATCAGAAAATAACGCAACCCTTCTTCAGAGATGATAGCATCCGCACTGATATGATCAAGAAGCCCGTCCAGACCTCCATATATGGAATAATCATAGGCCGTAAATTTTATATTCACCTTCTGGCCCATACGAATAAATGCGATATCCTTTGGAAGAATTCTGGCCTCAACGAGCAGTTCATCTTTTTCCGGAACGATTTCCACGAGAGGTTCTCCAGGCCTGACAACTCCGCCGGTGGTATGGACAAAAACCCGGTTAACCAGCCCGGCCACAGGAGATCGGATGCTGGTTCTCTCAAGCCGGTCCTGAAGAGCCGGCAGTACCTGCTCCAATTGCTCAAGAAGCATTTTCTGCACAGACAATTCACTTAAAACCGCATTGGAAAAATTTTTCTTGAGGCTGTCCTTTTTGCTTTCAGCAGTCTTTATAGCAGCCCGGATCTTTGGAATCTGATTTCTATTATCTTCAATTTTAGATTCAAGCTGATTGATCTGCCGTTCAAGATCAAGCAGTTCAATTTTAGATGCCGATTGCTTTTCAACCAATGGCTTTAAAATAGACAATTTCTCATTGGCAATTTTCAAATCGATTTCAAGATGACGATTTTGTGCCTGCTTTTCCTTAATATCCAGCTGGTATTTCTCCTGGCTTCTGATCTGTATATCAACCTCTGCCTGGAGTGTTTCAGCCCTTGACTTCATCAATGAAATTTCCTGCTCAACGAGCTGGGGCCTTATATTTTTTAAATTACCCGGAAAACGAATTTCTTCGTTTGAGAACTCTGCATTCAAACGGGCAATAGTGGCCTGCAATGCATATTTCTCCGTTAATTTTTCTTCCACTCCTGCATGGAAAGCCGTCTGGTCCAACTGGATCAAAACCTGCCCGGCTTTTATTTTCTGCCCCTCCCTGACCATGATATTAGAAAGAATACCCCCTTCTAAATTCTGGATGGTTTTAACCTGTGTTGAAGGGATCACCCGTCCGGTTCCCCGGACCACTTCATCCAGTTCTGCATGCAAAGCCCAGTAGACAGCTGCAGCAAAAAAGCAAAAAACAGACAGCAACAAAAGATTGGCAAACAAATAATTCTTATTTTTATGGGTTTGAACCATTATTTTTCAATCCTTATCCGGTTTTGAGAAAGCTGCTGCAGCACCATATCTTTTGGTCCGTCTGCCACAATTTTACCCATATCCATCACAATAATGCGATCCACCAGATCCAGAAGGGAAATTCTGTGGGTAATCAATACCAGGGTCCGATCTGCCATATAGGGCTTCAAACGTTTTTTAAGACCGTCTTCAGAAGAATTATCCATGGCACTTGTGGGCTCATCCATAATCACCAGACCAGGGTCATTTATAAGTGCCCGTGCAACACCGATTGCCTGACGCTGACCTCCGGAAAGGCCTTCACCGCGTTCCCTGACCATCAAGTCATATCCGGAAGGATGGTTTCGGACAAAATCATCCACACCTGAAATACGGGCTGCATCCAGCAGCCGTTTATCACTGGCTCGGGGATCCGCCATCAGGATATTCTCCCGAACCGTTCCCTGAAAAAGAACCACATCCTGTGTCACCATTCCAGTGATCCCCCTCAGATCTACCGGATCAATCTGTCGGATATCTGTGGACCCTATGCGAATAGACCCATTATCAATGGTGTACAGGCCCAGCAGCAGCTTTCCGATAGTGGTTTTCCCGGAACCGGAGCGCCCGATCAAACCTACCTTTTCTCCGGGCTTAATATTAAAATTCACTCCACTTAAAGCCGCCATTGGACTGCCTGGATAGGAAAAATTCACATCCTTGAACTCAATTTCAGGCGCCAGGTCCGGCCGATGCAAAAAACGGGTATCTTCAGGCCTCTCCACTGATTTTTTCATAAGGCGGTTCAGCCCCTTCAGTGAAGAATAGGAATGATGCAGTCGTGTCAACACCATGATAACCTGGGCCAGAGGTGCCATGGCACGCCCGTTTAAAATCACACAGGCGATTAAGGCACCGGTGGTGATCCGATTATCCTGAATCAGGTAAACACCAAAGATCACAATGCTGATATATGCCAGTTGCTGCAGAAGGGCTGCTGAATTCACCACCAGTTGGGACAAAAATCTGGAGCGTGTGTTTGATGTTGAACTCGACAGGATGGCCTCTTTCCATTTTTTCCTGAACCGGCCCTCTGCCCGGATACTTTTGATGGTTTCCAGGTTTGAAACCGTCTCCACAAGGACAGAATGTTTCCTGTGTCCATCCTGGTAGGCTGTTGATACGGATTTCTGCAGGGGGAAATGAAATAAAAGTCCCAACAAAACAGTAAGCGCCAGAGTCGTGACCAGCACCAGAGCCAAAGGGCCTGCAATGATATAAAAAATAAAGATAAAAATCGCAACAAACGGCAGATCAATAATACTCAGAAGAGTTGCAGATGTAAAAAAATCACGCAGCGACTCAAGTTCCCGTATCAAATTGGCATATTCCCCCGAAGAAGCTGGTTTCTCCTTCATCTGCATATTGAGAACCCGGTCCACAATTTTGGAGGCCAAATGCATGTCCACCCGTTTACCGGCATGGTCGATAAAAAAACTCCGCAGATTCTTTATCAAAAAATCAAATGCAAATACGATAAGAATGCCCGTAGCCATTACCCACAGGCTGGGAATGGAATTGTTGGGAAGAACCCGGTCGTAGACGTTCATGATAAATAGCGGGCTCGCCAGTGCAAACAGGTTGATCATCAACGCTGCAAGCAGCACCTGGCTGTAGGTCCACCAATGGGGAGAGAATGCGGCAAAAAACCAGGAAGGCCAGGATGAGACGGCCTCTGGTTCATCAAAGGTTTTATGGGGTTTAATTATTTTTGAAATAAAAACCGACGTCCCTGTATATTGCTCTTCCAGCGACTGGCGGTTTAAACGCCCTCTGCTACCAGATTCTCCGGCTGATTCACCAGGCAGGTGAACCTTGAGAACATCTTTATCCGGGTGGCTGGTAAGAACGCAGGCTTTACCATCTTCCAGGAGCAGGATACACGGCAATCGGGACGGCTTAATTTTTGCTATGGGTATTTTTTCGATCTCGGCAGCAAGCCCGACATTGGCTGCGGCTGTCTCCAACTGCGAAAGGTCAAGTTTATCAGAGGTCAGGGCAAGTCCGGCCCGGATGACACTTTCAGAATATGGGTTCTCAAAATGCCTTGTTAAAAAAACAAGGCAGGAAATCAGGTGGTCTGTTTCACCCATTTCGGCCTGTCCTTAGGATTCTGGATTAAATTGGATACCAAGGGTATCAAACAGTTGGCCTGTAATTGTCAAAAGCCTGAACTGGGCCAGTTTTTCCTCTATCTCCATGTTTTCAAGGGCACTTTGAAAGACAAACATCATTTTCTGAGCTTCAATGACATCCATGATGTCTCTTTTGCCCACAAGGAATTGTTCTTTATAGCTTTCCAGAACTTTTATGTTTTGATCAATTTTCATATTCAGCAGGGGGATCTGTTTTTTTGCTGTGAGCATATTGTTGAACTCAAAGCGAACCTTGGTTTCAACATTCAGCATTAACTCTTCTTCCCTTATCCTGGATTCTGAGAGCAGACTTGCATTTTCAAGAATTGTTGCCCGGTCACCACCGCCGCGAAACAGGTTGTAGTTGACCCTGAGAAACCCTCCAAGGGTATTATCCACATCTTTTAGAGCGTCAACATTTTCTTCCCTGGTGGCCTGAACAAGAAAATTTACTTTTGGATGATACAGGGCTTTTGAAGTTTTAAGATCAGATTCTTTCTGGCGGATATTAGACCTGGCCATCAGGAGTGCTTTGTTTTCCTTGAGGGCCTGATCAATTGCTTCCTCGACTGTATTATAGCTTTTTTTAAATTCTACAGACTGGCGGGTAATCAAATCCGGGCTTCCGCCGGTATTGGCCCTGAATCGGTCCTGCGCATATTGAAGCACACCCTGGTAATTCACCAGGACAGCATTGGCATCAGACAGGGTTAACTGGACCCGGTTAACATCTGTCATGGTTCCTTTGCCTTTTTCAAGGCGCATCCGGGTTTTTCTTCTCAGGTCTTTAAGCTGGGCAATATTATCCTGGGCAAACCGGATAATCTTTCGGGCTCTCAAAACATCCATATAGCTTTCTATGGTTTTAAGAGCAATCTGGTCTGCAGACCCTGCAGCCCTGTTTCTGCTGGATTCCAGCCGATGGCCTTCAGCCTTATACTTGCTGCTGGTAAAACAGCCGTCATACACGAGCTGGGTTAAGGTCAGAGTGTGGGTGTTGTACCATAATTCACGGTAATCATCATCGTCTGCTCCCGTGGTTTTTCGGGTTCGGGTTAATGAGTTATGAACCCGTTGATATCCGATATCGGAAGAGAGATCCAATGAAGGGAAAAAATCAGAGCGAGCACTTTTTACGGCTGAGGCCTGTGCCTGGAATGCCTTTTTATCGGCTTTGATTGAAGGATGCTCTGCAACCGCGCTAAGCACTGCTTCTTTCAGAGTTAATGGTGCATTATCTGCTGCAAACACACTGGCAGGCAGGATGGATACAAACATGACAAACAGGGGGATAAAGACCGTTAGCTTTTTCATTTTTGTTCCTTATTTACACCAGGATGGGGTTTTTCACACCATCCGGCTTCTTAGGGTTTTGTACCGGTTCAATACTAAAAACATTTCTAATCTCATCCGGCTTTAGCCCCATCAACATAGGGCGCTGAGAGCCGTGTATCAGTGAAACATCCATGAGTTCCCGGACAATCCCTTCAATCTGTATCCTGTGAACCACCTTTTGGGTATGAAGATCGACAACTAAAATTCCGCACTCAGGAACAAATTGATCCGCTTTCATTGCCTGTTCAAGAGGCAGGCCTGAAAACACTTTGGCAGCCCGGGGTTTGGATACGGTCACAATAGCATAATGATCTAAAAAAACAAGCCCTCTTAAAAATCCCGGGTAACTGACAACAGGCTTAAATTTCCGGGAGCCTGGATCAACAAATCCCAATTGCCCGCAACCTGAATTCAGCAACCATAACCTATGATCATGAATTCGTGGGGAATGGGGCAGGCAAAGGCCTTCCAGAACAATTTTATTTTTCGCCACATCCATAAGAATACCCGCATTTATATCTGCACTTTTCCATCCCTTTCTGGTGTCTGATTTTGCACAGGCTGTTACATGGGTCACCTGCCCTTTGGAATTGACAGCGACACCATTTAGATGGCAACGGTCTTCAGGGACAAGTTCAGAAATAAACTCAGGTTTCCAGATAGGCCTGAAACTATAGGATGGGCTTAAAACAGACAGACAGGAAAATCGGGTGTTGGTAAAAACCAGTTGATTTTTCCCATTCAGCACCATTTCATGTATGCCGCAGTCTCCTGTTGTATGTGAAGTCCTTGGAAGGTATACCCGGTCAAACCCGTCCTGTATCTGACCGGGCAAAAGACCGTTTTTAAGATGCCAGACCTGGGATATAGTGGAGACAAACAGGCTGTCTTTTCTAACAGCTAAGCCTCCGGCAGATTCAAACGTCCGCTCAAAAACGCTCAACTGTTTATTGTTGTCGATACCTGCAACAAAGAGCTTGCCGGTATGTCTTGCTGTAAAAGCAAAGGAAACCTTGTGCCTGTCAAGCCAGCCCGGCAGACCTTTTGTTGCAATGATCTTCGGGGCAGGAACCGCCGTGGAATCATTTTTTTTTTTCATAAATTGGCAAGCATTGTTTTCTATACAATCGCCGGTGTAATTGTTAAATTCGTAAGTTGAGTATCAATATGGAGTGTTGCCTCACTGCCGATATCAGTAAAAATATCATATGTTCGGCCATCCTCACCAATCGTTGTCATGGTTGAATCATGATACCATTCGCCATCAGATACCGTAAGGGAATCATCTCCATCTCCCCCCACAATCAAGGTGTTGGTGGTATCACTCATATCCAGAACGTCACTTATATCCAGGGTTAGGTTATTTTCATACCTTGCTATGCCCAGATCAATTTTTTCGATACCCTCAATTTTATTATTGGCAACTGCACCCAGATCAAGGGTTAACCCATCAAGTTCCAGGGTATCAAAACCGCTTCCGCCATCTACCCTGAAAAAATCCGATACATTTATAATGTCGTTTCCAGCACCGCCATACATCACATCTAAACCGCCAAGGCCTAACATCAGGTCATCTCCGAGTCCACCAATTAACACATCGGCTGAAGTTGTACCTATGACACTACCGCCCTGTTCGTCCACAGAATAGGTAAAATCTCCGCCAAAAATGATATAAGATTCTCCGGCACCTGAATCTGCACCATATGCACCAATGATCAGGTCATCAAACCCGTCTCCATTGATATCCCCGGCAGCGCTAACTGACGATCCACTTAAATCAAACAATTCAATGCCTTCAATTTGGAATCCGTTCACTCCGTCAAGCTCTCCAAGATCAAGAGTCGAATCAGAAGCGCTCCATCCGTTCACTCCGAACTCACCACCGAAAACAAGATAGGACTCCCCGGCAAGAAAATTCCCGCTGGGTCCTGCTCCATGGGCGCCAATGATCAAATCATCAAATCCGTCACCATTGATATCTCCAGCACCACTGACTGAAATTTCGCTAAAAACACCCGAATCAATTCCAGTAATGAAAAAACCATTGTTTCCATCCAAATCTCCAAGGTTAAAGGAATCGAGAGCGACAGACCAATTCTGAACCCCGTGCTCTCCGCCAAAAACCAGGTAAGACGTATCGGCATAACCAAAGACGAAATCATCATACCCATCGCCATTGATATCTCCGGCATCGCTGACTGAATTGCTTATACCGTTTATCTGAAATCCGTTTTCTCCGTTTAAACTGCCAAGTGAAAAGCTGTCACCAGTCCCGTCCCAACTTTTAATTCCGTTTTCTCCACCTAAAACCAGGTAAGACTCACCGGTAAGAACACCCGTGCGCGGATCTGAATGGTAAGCCCCAATGAGAAAATCATCATAGCCATCTGAATTAATATCCCCGGCACTGCTGACGCTCCAGCCGTTTTGATCAACGCCTGTAACCCCGTAAATTTTGATCCCGTTGTCACCATCAAGATCATCAAGGTTAATATTTTCAGATACTCCGCCAAAAACAAGATAGGCCTCTCCGGATCCGGGGAAATCATTCCCATCTCCGTCTGCATGGGGAGCACCGATAATCAGATCATCAAAACCGTCCCCGTTCACATCTCCGGCACTGCTTACACTCCAGCCACTGTTGTCGCCTTCATCAATACCTTCTATACGAAACCCGTTTTCATCTCCCAGATCATCAAGATATAATACTGAATTGGGGGCTACCCAACTGTTAACCCCATACTCTCCGCCAAGAACAACATAAGATTCACCGGCATCTGCACTTGCGCGATAATCAACTCCATAGGCACCGATAATCAAGTCTGCATATCCGTCCCCGTTCACATCTCCGGCATTGCTTACGCTCCAACCGCTGTTGTCATCATCATCAATGCCTTCAATTCTAAATCCATTTTCTCCATTCAGGCTGCCAGGTGAAAAGCGTTCGCCAGACCAATCATGAATCCCGTTTTCTCCGCCAAAAACCAGATAGGATGCTCCTTCATTTGAAGATTCTCCCCCATCTGCACCGTAGGCACCGATTATAAAATCATCAAACCCATCTCCATTTACATCCCCGGCATTGCTTACACTATAGCCACTGTTGTCACCTGATTCTATACCATCAACCCTGAACCCATCTTCGGCCTCCAGTTCTGCAAGTGCAATATGCGGGGAATCATCATTCTGGATAGTAACATTATCGGATGTTGTGATGAAGGTTCCACTGGGATCTGAAAGAACAAGTGAAAAACTTTCATCAAACTCAAAATCCGTATCGCCGGAAACTGTAACCGTTACGTCCTGGGTGGTTTGCCCCGCTGCAAAATTCAATATACCTGAAGGCAAAACACCTTGGATAAAATCATCACCATCTGCCGGGTTGACTCCCGTTCCTTCGACACTCCAATTTACACTGGCCGGGAC
This sequence comes from Desulfobacteraceae bacterium, assembly GCA_033851995.1. GTDB lineage: Bacteria > Desulfobacterota > Desulfobacteria > Desulfobacterales > Desulfobacteraceae > Desulfobacula. Next base: position 52,972 of record JAWSVI010000017.1, read on the forward strand.
TTCAATGTCTTCAGGTCGTGTGATCGTAAACGTAAACGTTATATCTCCTGTATCCGTTTCAGCTTGGACACTCTCAACTGCTGTAATTTCATATATTGCCGGATCATCGTTCTGGATGAAAACATTTTCAGATGTTGTGGTGACAGTTCCAGTTCCTGTGCCGCTGGGGTATGAAAGCACAAGAGAAAAACTTTCATCAAATTCAAAATCCGTATCGCCTGCGACAGTGACGGTTATGGTCCCGTCAGTATCATTGGCGTTAAAATGCAACGTTCCCGAAGGCAAGCCGCCTCCAACAAAGTCATCGCCATCTGCCGGATTGGCACCTGAGCCGATAACACTCCACTCTACATCAGCAGGATTCTCGACGTCACCGGTTCGTGTTACATTAAACGTATATATTGTATTTCCATCATCTGCCTCATCCTGTGCACTCTGATTTTCAGAAATAGTATAATCATTGACTCCCGGGATTACATTCTCATTTGAGCCGCCTGTATCACCCTGATCGCCGGTTCCGGAATCGGGGACATAACCCGGAATGTCATCCACACTGTCAAACACACCCAGAAGACCGGGGCCTTCAGTGGAAAAAAGAACCATGTTTCCTGTTAACCCAAAATCAGAAGGAACAACATCCGCACCTAAAATATCCACACCCTGATCAAGCCCGCCCACAAAATCATCCGGAGGGGTATAACCCAGCGGGGTATCTTTTTCCCCCAGATCCAGTGGAGTTTTTTCATTGATTTCTTCCAGCTCTTTGAGCAACATATCCCGGACTTCACCGACAGGTTTGCCTTTGAAAAACTCGACGATTTTCATGGGCACTTTTAAAATCCTGACATTGCCATAATTATCTGTAATAACCAGTATTTTACCGGGAGTCAGCTCTGATACACCGTGTTTTTCATACAGGCTGGTCACTTCACTGACCACAATGGTTCCTCTTATGCCAATGGTACTCTGGGGGGATTTGAGCATAAAACTGGTGGGGCTGTCCTTTGTAATCTCACCGGTTATGGTGCGAAAGGTCCCTTTCATCATGTTCAAGAGCAAATCTGAGTTATCTGCAGGATCCGGGTTATAGACAAAATTATCAATGGCAAGCGAACTGTTTTCATCCTGTGAAACCTGGGTATTATCCGCAAACCTGATCTGGACCTTACTTCCAACATCGGTTTTTATAATATCATTTTTAAACACTGGATCGCCTATTTTCAAAAGGCGCTCTCCGGTTGAAGACTGGGCAGTTGCGCTCCCGGAAAGAACGATGATTTTTCCTACAGCCTCTGGGGTATTTGTTTCAGGCATGGGCTTATCCTATATTTTTTTAATGTTTCCAACCTGTTATGCACAATTACATGGAATATATGCAATCTTTGTACCGATTTTCAGTATAATGAAGGGCTCAATGTATAATATACTGTTTTACAAGAAAATTTAGTCAAAAAGCAAGAAATAGATTTTGCGAAAAATTGTTTTTTATTCCATTTAATACTCAAATTGTGAAATTTTTTTCATAGTCTGTGTATTTTTTTACTTCTTACCAATAAATGATTGACTTCGCACTTTGCGCCGCAATAGAATGACAAACTTACAAACTCAATAATACTAAAGCGAACATCCGGTGCTCAATGCTTGGACTGCAAACCATAAAACACAAATTACCATTATTGCTCACAGGTTTTTTTCTCACCCTTCTGGTCGCTCTGTTATATCTTAAAAGCCCTCTTTATCTGGATTATATGGACAATAAAATCTATGACATCCAGATGCAGTCTCACCATAAATCCGAACAGACTGGAATCCCCATTGTGGTGGATATTGATGAAGCAAGCCTTAAAGAGTTCGGTCAATGGCCCTGGCCCAGGTATCGGCTCAGCCAGCTCATGGAAAAAATGCAGCAATCCGGTATTGCCGCTACCGGCCTGGATATTTTGTTTGCAGAACCGGACCGCACCTCACTCTCCAATATAAATCAGTCCATGAAAACATACTTCGAGCAACGGACTGGAGAAAAATACAATATCATTGCAGGAAAACTACCCAAAGAAGTAATGGACAACGATTTATCTTTTGCACGTACTTTATCCCAGGGCAATTTTGTTCTGGGGTATTCATTCGATTTCTCAGAAGAAAAAAACACGGACTCCTCTTCTCTAATCAGACCGCTGAACCCCATTGTGGTTGAAAGCCCGGGTGCGAAAAAACTCTCAGAATGCCTTAAAGCTGCTCCAAACGTTATTGAACCCTTAGCTGTTTTAACCCAGAACGCATCCAATTCCGGTTTTTTTACCACTTCTGCAGACGATGACGGAATTCTAAGAGCCACACCCTTGATGCTGATTTATAATGAAAAAATTTACCCTGCTCTTTCACTGGCAACTCTTCTGGCGGCATTAGGCAATCCCCAGGTTGCAGTCAAGGTAAACCCCGGGGGAATAGAAAGTATCAGGATCGGGTCTTCCACCATTCCTCTGGATAGAAACGGACGTTTTTTTGTCCACTACAGGGGAGCCGGAAACCAGTTTAAAACCATTTCCGCCTCTTTTTTTCTTCAGGATAAAATCCCCCCTGGCAGCCTCCAGGGTAAAATCGCTATTGTCGGAACATCTGCTTCCGGTTTGAAAGACCTCAAGCCAACTCCCCTTGACCCGGAATTCATGGGAGCACAGGTTCATGCCACAGTTATTGATAATATCCTTAAAAGAGATTTTATCATACAGCCGGACTGGATAGAGGGGCTGGAACTCTCTATTGTAATTTTGTTCGGAGTCATCACTACCCTGGCCATTATCTGGTCAAGGCCCTGGATGACCCTTATTTTTACAATTTTAATTTCCTTTGGTATCTGGCAATACAGTATTTATTCTTTTGCCCAGAAACAGGTTTTTCTGTCTCCTTTGTTTCCTTTTATTATCCTGGGGTTAAACTTTTCTGTGCTGTCTCTTTTAAAGTTTTATTTCAGTGAAAAAGACCGGCTGTTTTTGAAAAAGGCTTTTGCCAACTATGTTTCCGATGATCTGATAGAAGATATTGTTGAAAAGCCGGAAATGCTTAAACTTGGAGGTCAGGTTAAACCTGCTACTGTATTGTTTTGCGATCTTGCCAATTTTACAAACATTTCTGAAGGCCGGAGCCCTTATGAAATAGTGGACATCATGAGCAAATATTTCGAAGAAATGACCCAATTTGTTTTCGAATATAAAGGGACCTTGAAAGACTATATTGGTGATGAACTCATGGCTCTTTTCGGGGCACCTTTATCTGAAGAAGACCATGCCGTCAATGCCTGCAAAGCTGCCCTTGGTATGCAGCAGTTTTTAACTCAACTTCGACAGGGAAAGCACTCTTCTAATCTGCCGCCCCTTTCCGCACGGGTGGGAGTAAACACCGGGGAAATGCTCATCGGAAATATAGGGTCCAAATACCGGTTCTCATACGGGATAATGGGAGATAATGTCAACCTTGGTTCCAGGCTTGAAGGACTTAACAAAATATACGGCACAAAAATTATGATCGGCCAGAATACGGCAAAAGAAGCAATGGATGATTTTGTCCTGCGCCATCTTGGGGCAGTCAGGGTAAAAGGAAAAGAAAGACCTGAAAAAGTCTATGAACTGATAGCCCACAAGGACGATGCCCTGGATGACAATCGAAGGGCTTCCCTGGACTGTTATCACAAAGGGTATGGGCATTACCTCAAACAGGAATGGTCCAAAGCCATTGAAGCATTTGAAAAAGGCCATGATCTCCAGCCCATGGATTTATCTTTTCAGGTGATGATTCAGCGCTGTGGAATGTACAAAAGGCTGCCGTATATGAAAGATTTCAATGGTGTGTTTATCGAAAGACGAAAATAACCCGGACATACAATCCCACCATACAACTGCTCACACACCACCCTTTATTTTAGAGGGATCAACCTTTTTTCAACATGAACAGGACCTTTGATCTGCTTTTCCCTGAGCATTATCTGTTCTGTCTGTTTCCAGGCATCCGCGTCTATGGTGCCGATCTTTACGAATGCGTCCGGTTTAACCAGGAGCCTTGTCACTTCAAGCTGCTGTTTTCGGATACCATCATCCGAACCTTTGTCTTTCTTTTTAATGGCATCAAGAACTGCGGATTCATTTTCAGGGGCCATTGATTCTTCCCATCCTTTAAGCAAAGCGCCCAAAAACAGATTCACAATATCAGGCCTTTTTTCCAGCAAAGATTTACTGGTGACCACCGAATTGGCCACAAAATTAATCCCAAAATCTGATGGGTTGAAAAAATAAACACTTTCATTTTCTTTGGCCAGTTTATTCTTAAGAATTACTCCCTGCGAATTTCTGTATACCGGCCAGACATCCACTTTTTTCTTAAAGAAAGGAGTGAAATCAAACCGGACTCCGATAATGGTAACATCTTTTTTGGTTATCCCACCCTTTGCAAAAAGCGTTTTCATGATGGTTTCATCATTTCCGCCAAAGGTAATGCCAATCCTCCTCCCCTTCAGGTCCTGGAGTGTATTTATCTTTGGTTGATCTGCCCGGTAGATCCACTGCATGGGATTCACCTGAAAAAGCTGAGCAATCACCACAATATCTGCGCCTTTATCCAGAGCCCGGATCACCTGGTCTGCTGACGCAACACCAAAATTTGCGTACCCCAGCTCCAGCTCATTAATGGCATTTTTTTCCGGGCTTCCCTCTTTCACATTCACCCTCAGGCCGACATCAGTAAAATGTCCACCGGCATCTGCCCAGATATCCCCTGCCACGCTGGTATTAAAAAGCCATTTAAGCCTGTAGTTTAACTCATCTTTTTTTGCAAATGCATTTTGAACACCTGCAAAGCACACAATTAACACCAAAAACAAAAAAAAGTATTTTTTCATAGGACTTCTCCTTTATTTGGAAATAGACCATCTGGTTTTAATTTGTTCACCCAATGTTTCCAGCATTCCCTGATAGATGGATATAATGATACCAATCATGAACAGGGCTATCAAGATTTTTGCCAGATCACTCTGATAAAGTGCAATCCTGATACTGTATCCAATGCCGGCATTTGCTGCGATAAACTCTGCCACAATAGTTCCGGCCATGGCAAGGGTTGCGCTGCCGGAGATCACAGTGGTTAATTTGGAAAGATTTTCAAATGCCCGGATTTTAACTTCAAGCTGCCAGCGCATCCGTCCGGTGATCACATAGAAATGTTCGATATCATCAACGGGTGTGGCCATAATCCCCAAAACAGACAATAGGAGCGGAAAATAGCAGATCATGGATGCAATCAGGAGCCGGGAAATAAACCCGTCTCCCAGCAAGATAAAAATAATAGGTGAAAGTGCAACAATGGGGTATGCCTGAATATTGTATGCAGCGACCTTAATAAACGATCCTGCCCAGGAAGATTTCCGGCCGGCAATTCCCACACTGAACGCCATGGCAATGGAAATACACTGGCCTAAAACAGTGACACTCAGTGTATTGAACACATCAAAAAAATAAACGGACAGCATCTGCCCTGCGGTTTCGATAATAAGAGGAACCCCCGGTATGACATAATCAGACAGCCCCAGAGTCATTTTAACCGCCAGTAAAAATAACAGGAAGATAAAATACACGATTAAAAACTGGTAAATTCGTCTAAAAAGCATTCATGACCTCCAGCATCACCGCGTCCAGTTCCTGTTTATCAAGATCATATCCCTGTTTGTAATCCAACCCTTTAATTATGAAGCAGTCTTTGCCTTTAGACGGGTTGCCGAACACAAGGATCTGCCTGCAGAACTTTGAAACCTCCATCAGGTTATGGGAAATATATAAAAACATCTTGTGGGCAAACAGATTTTTAACTGCCAGAATGATAGTTTCCCGCAGCTTTTCATCTACATTGGCCAGGCTCTCATCCAGTATCAACAAATCAAAATCCTGCAACAGATACCGGATCAGGTTGATTCGATTCTGCTGCCCCATTGAAAGCATTGAAAAGCGGCTGGCCAGAACCTCTTCCAATTCAAAAATTTCAACCAGCTGATCTTTTAGTACTTTCTTGCCTGGCGGCGTGACTTTGTTCAGATGATTTCCAACGCTTGACCATCCTGGGAGGCGTTCCAGGTTATACGAATAGAGGATAGCATCCAGATGTTTTACTGAAATATCGCCTTTAAATTGTAGCATCATCCCGGCAATCATTTTGGCAAGGGAGGTTTTCCCCACCCCGGAGGGTCCGAATACAGCATTAAACCCTGCATCCTTCATTTCAAATGACAAATTTTTAATCACGGCAGTGTCACTGCCTGGATATGAAAAATTCAAGTCTCTGCATTCAAGCTGCATTCATCGCTCCAGTATTATCCAGTAAAGTCTCCCTGAATCTACCCAGCTTCATTCTAAAAATCAATACTTTAAGCTGAATCATATCTTAAGCCGAACAGGGAATCTGCCATTTTATAAAGGGCCCAAAAAGAAAGCAGGGGTAAAATAATAATTTGTATTAAACATACGCCTGCATATAAGAACGTGAGTGCGAGCAGACTTTCTATTATGCTGCCCATATCTTTGATTGTTATGGCAATGGCATTTTTGAGCTGAATAGATTTTTGTTTTATAAAAGACGTGCTGTTCTCGATGGTCCCCAAAACGCCGTCTATTTGAGGCAGTGATATCTCTTTAAGTTTCTCAATCTCTCCGACACCCATTGCCAGCTGTTCTTTGGCCTCAGAAATTTGAGCATCAAAAAAATGGGAATGAACAAACTCGTTTGCAAGGGATGATATGGGAAGGCAAAAACGAAAAATCGCGATAAACAGTAAACTTTTTACAACCGTTTTCTGCAGTGCTTTCAAGGATTCTTTCTCAAACCATATCAGGATAGACAAAAAAACAAGAAATAATGAAAGAACAGGAGGCACTATGGACACCCCCATTTCATACGCCAGTTTTTGGACTCCCAATGATGTGATTGCCGTCACAAGAACATCCGAAAGTCTCTCGGTCATATCATCTATCGGGTCCAGAGCCTGTCCCACAGCCAGTGAGACCCCAACCCCGGCTGGTTCCAACTGCAGGCTTGAATCTTTTACAATGGAGACAGACGCATTGATCGCACGGCATGTTGCATAGGCAAGCCCGGCTTTTGTTATTGCTTCCCGAAAATATGCGTCTGCCTGCTTGTCCAGAACAGGAATTTTAATGCCTGAACTGAAAAACATTGCAATTGCAACAATAATCCCTGCAACAGACTGAACAATTTTTTTCTTTTTTAGAGCATCCATGGCGGCATCAGAATTCTTTAGCAGAAGAGGCAATGGTTTCCTTTATTTTCTCTGCCATTTCAATTGTCTTATCTAAATCGAGCTTTAATTGCTTGAAAGATTCAAGTTCTGCAAGATTGCAAAATTTATCCTGCTCCTCTTCAACTGCAAAAAATTTGAACCCGATTTCACGTGCCAGGTAATCAGACAATTGAATAACCAGCAGAGTCCTGTCATCCTCTTTTGCAAAATCACTCCAATGATGGAATTCAGCAATCTGGATAAATTCTTTTGAAAACTTCATCTTTTTAAGAAGGGCTGCACCAAATGTTGTATGCGTTTCATGAATGGCAAGCCTTAAATCAGAGGATTCAAACAGCTCTTCCGGATACATATCTACAATGGCTTTTATTAGAAGCATTTTACCAATATCATGAACAATGCCCATTAAAAATATGGTGTCGGCATTTTCCATCCCAAGTTCCTGAGCCAGTTTTTTTCCTATCACCCCGCAGGCAAAAGAATGCGTCCACAATTCTTCAAGCTTCTCATTAATTATTTTGTTTTCAGTTTTAAACAAATCCCGTGTTACGATTGTGGATATCAAATTACAGCTGGCCTTCATCCCCAGGCGGACAAGGGCCACATTTAGGGAATCTGCATAATCAACTCCTTTGTATAGTGCGGAGTTGGCTATCGAAATCAGGCGGGCACTGATAGCGATATCATTTTTAAGGATACTCACAAGGTCTTCTATTGCAGCATCCTTGCTGTCCATCAATTCTTTTACATCATTAACAATCCGAGGCAAGACTGGAAGTTTAATGCGCCCCTTATAAAATCGCTTGATAATTTCCGCCACGATTTTTGTATAAGAATTTTTATCTTCCTCTCCCAGTTCTGCCGGCTGTTCAAATCCCATTCTTCCAAGATTCCCAAGCAGCTGATATTTAGTAACCGGTTTAGTAATATATCCGTTGCACCCCAGTTTTATACAGGCTTTTATGGTGGCCGTATTCATCCGGGCAGAAACCATGATAATCTTTACCTGGTCCTCTTTGGAAACTTTTGCTGACTTTTCTTTTTTGCGAATCATTTCAAGCACCTGGATTCCGTCCATTTTAGGCATGGAGACATCCAGGGTGATCAGGTCAAAAGGTTTTTCTTTCTGAATGGCTTTGTTGAACAGTTCGATGGCTTTTATTCCGTCTTCCACAGCAGTACATTCGCCAATGAGCCCCATCTTCTGAATCAATATGTTTCTGGAAACAGCTTCATCATCGACGATAAGAATTTTCATTCAAATTTCCTCTGTCTGATCGGAGCCAATTATGGGGATATCGGTCATCATGCTATCGGTTTTTTCTTTTTCATAGGGCATTAATACCGCCTTGGACGTTTTCCCGTCAACAAGTATCTGAATTGGCTTTTTAAATCTTATATGCCTTAGATATTGGGTGGTATTCTCACATTCCCGGCACCGGAAAAATGCATAATCAATAAAATCTTCTGCCCGATCCAGTATGGTGATATAGCTGATACCGAGGGAAGTGATATTTTGAAAAAAATGAGAGCCTTGCGATGGATCAGCCTTTATACTTTCTATTGTGGTTTCCACCATAACCCCGACATTGGAGATATCACTCCATGCCACAGGAATACCCATCCACCGGTCTGATGTTCCCCACCGGCCCGGTCCGATCAGGATATATTTTCGCCCGCTGTCATTGAAAGTTGCATTGATTTTATTAATCTGGGCTGCGATTTCGATTGTTTCCACCGGGTCAAAGGTATCCGGATCCACATATACGATATCATAGATATCTTTATACTCTCCATTTCCAAGGGATTGGGTGGAATAGCAAAAGGCTTTCTTAATATCATCTTCTGCGATTTTGATTTCCATGTTCTGCCGGTACCGGCCCATGGGCCTGATCTGGAGCAGGGAAAACTCGAGCTTTTCATCCGCTTTTTCAGGCAGGGTCACAGCAAACTCCACCTCCACTGACGTACCCATCCATTTGCTGCCGATTTGTGTAACCTCCTCTAAAAGCCCTGCCAGAGGGTAGGCATTATATTTTAAAATATGAGCAAAGGTGAGAACGGGAAACCCTTTAGCAGAAAAAGAATCCCTTATCCGGTTGTCCTGCATATGAAAAGTGGAACACAGTGCCTGAACCACGGGATGATTTGCGGCATCGCTCAACTCCAGTTTCACCAGGGTTGGATCCTGGGTAGCTGTTGAAATAAACTGGTCCTCTTCAGGAAATTCATCCAGTTTTAATGCATAGAAATGTTTTTGAGAGTTTTTTAAAATATCATCCACTACAGAGAACTGGGGCAAAAACTCCGGATGTTTCGGGCAAAAACGAAGTGTCTGTCCTCCTTCCATGACAATTTTCCCAAGCCCCAATGCAATATAACTGATACCATCATCTGCATTTAAATGGGAAATAGGGTAAAAATTATAGGATTGGGCAACTCCGGAAATAGCCGGATAAAACAGCTTGTCATGTTCCGTACCGGTCAATTGCTGAAGTACCACTGCCATTTCCTCATCCTCAGTCCGGTGCATGGTAGATTTTGCATATGATCTGGGGGCTTTGAAATACGTGGATGCATATACCATTTTAACGGCGACGATAAGCCGCTCAAGCCGCTTTTCAATGCTGGGGTGTACATTGGGGAGCATATAGGTATTATAGAGGCCTGCAAAGGGTTGATAATGGGCATCTTCAAAAAGTGAAGACGATCGGACCGCAATGGGATACCGAACAGTTCCCAGATAAATTCCCAGACTCTTTTCAAGCCATTGCGGCAATTTTGACCGGGCAAACCGTTCCACAATCTGCTCATCCTCCAGGGGAGGATCCATCTCCAGAATTTCTGCCAGATTATTCTCTTCTATAAACTGCTTAAAACTGTCTGTTGAAATCACAAAGGTCTGGGGTATTTTGATCTCCACATCCGGGAATTTGTTTTTCAAAGTATCTGAACGCTTCATCTGAGAGGCCATAAAGGCAAGACCACGTGCTTTTCCTCCCAGCGACCCTGCACCGATTTTAATAAAATCCGTATCTGCATCAAACCTCTGGGAATCGAAATCGATAATCTGCCCCTGTTTTGACCCTTTTCTCCGTGTACGGATACTGTCGATTAAAAATTGTTTTAAATCCTGAGGGTCAGGAAAGTCGCTTATTTTATAGGGTTTAAGTTTTAAGGCAAAATCAATTTCACTCCGGGCCATAAACCATCGTGAAAAATCATTGTTAATCGCATGGTACACAATGGATTCATCCGGGATTTCAGATAATAATTTCTCCATGGCCTGCAAATCACTTACCCTGGCAATTTCCTCGCCTGTGGGAAGACGAAAAACAAACGCACCAAACCCCAGGTAGGAAACAAAAAAACTTTTTATCTGGTCATTAAGGTTGTTTGAATTCTTGTTAATGAATACAGAAGGAATATCCATAACTTTTTCACGGTTATGTTCCTCTGTACTCAGGGTCAGCAAAGGCAGATCCGGCGTTTCCTTTTTGATTTTCTTTAAAAGTTTATACCCTGCCGAATCATCTTCTTTCCCGTTTTTCGGAAACCGCATATCTGAAAATACAGACAATACATATGGTTTATATTTTTCATACAAAGCCATGGCGCCTTCAAAATCATGGGCCACAAGTACCTTGGGTCGACCACGCATCTTTAAAAGCCGCTGTTCTTCGTTGATGGATTCCTCAATAACCGATTGGGTCTGGAGGACAATCTGTTTATAAAGGACCGGCAGAAAAGAAGAAAAATGGTAAGGTGAATCCTCCACCAGGATGATCACCCGGACATTGGCTTTTTGAGTGTCAGCCTCCACATTTTTCTCATCTTCAAAATTTTTAATAATCGCCAGAAGAAGATCCGCATTCCCACCCCAGATATACGTCCGGTCAACCGCCGAAGAGGTATGCTCACACATATAATTATCAATATCACAGGTGTTGTGCAGCAGCATAAAAAACGGCAGGTCCAGATACAGACTTTTTACTTTCTCGCCAAAGGTATTCACATCCATCCCGTCCAGGCCGGGCATGGCTATAATAAGATCGAATTTTTTAAGTTTAAGCAGTTCAAATGCTTCCGAGGCAGAAGACGCCCAGGTCAGCCGGGGAGGTTTTGACAGGTTTAGACCTTTGTATTCGTTTATAATCCTTGTTGAAAGCCGGCCCTCTTCTTCCATGATAAAGGCATCATAGGGGCATGAAACCAGAAGAATCTCTCCCACTTTACTGGCCATCAGCTCATGGTAAATTTTCTGAGTCTGTATCTGTTCCGGCTTTATGGGCTGATCAATTGCCATATGATCCTTTTTTTAAGAAAACAATGCTAATCTATCCCCATCTGCTTTTCAACCTCTGCGATTTCTTCCAGCAGGTTCTTTCTTTCTTCCGATGTCAGATCAGGGGATGCCAAGCGTTTTTGCAACCCCACGAGTATCATTTCCTCGCGATAATCATTACACGTATACTGTCCGCCTGTTTTGGGCTTTGTCATATCTTAAAACTTCTTTATTTTTTAATATAATTCGTACTTTACAAGTTTACCATCCAGCCCGCCTATTTTCAATGGGCGTTTCCAGGATGGTGCAAGGGGAACTTTTTTAATGTATTTGGGTTCTCCAAAATAAACAAATGCCGTCGACCTTTTACACCTGTTTTTGAAAAAAAGACCCAAATTTTTATAAAAGGTATTAAGATTCTTTTCTTTTCCCATGCGAATGCCATAGGGAGGGTTGGTGATAATCATTGAATCTGTAATGGACTCGATATCTTCAAAATCCTTTTGTTCAATGGAAATTTCTGAGCCAAAATGAAGCCCCATGATATTGGTCTTTACGGCACTCACTGAAACTTCGGAAATATCACTGCCAAAAATCCGGTCATTTTCTAAAGGCCTCATATTTTCTTTTGCAGCCTTTTTTATATTTTCCCACAACCTGGTATCAAAATCCGGCAAACGTTCAAAACCAAAATTTTCCCTGAATACCTGGGCCGGGATTCTGCAATACATCATCAAGGCTTCACACAACAATGTACCCGAGCCGCACATGGGATCATAAAGGGGGACACTGCCATCCCATTCCGATAACCGGATAATAGAAGCCGCCACTGTCTCCTGCATGGGTGCCGAAACAGATTCCTCCCGGTATCCCCTTTTATGGAGCGGACCTCCTGATGCGTCAATGCTTAAGGTGGCCAGATTTTTGTGCAGATGCAGGTTTATCGTAATATACGGGTCTCTTGAATCTACATTGGGCCTGCGATTGGTGCGGTCCCTAAAATAATCTGCGATGGCATCTTTAACCCTGAGACCTGCAAAATTCGAATGCGTAATCTCTGATTCCGACACATTGGCCACAACGGAAAACGTATTTTTTTGTGTAAGAAATTCTTCCCAATGAATTTTTTTGGCTGCCTTGTACAGGTCATTTTTATCCTGGCAGTCAAAAGTAACCAGGGGGCACAACACCCTGGAGAGCAGCCGCGAAAAGTAATTGATCCTGTAAAAATCTTTTTTGGAAGCCTTAAACCACAGCCCCCGGAACACAGGTTTCAGGTCATAGGCACCCAGGGAAATCAACTCCTTTTGGGCAATATCCTTTATACTTTCAGCAACCTGGGCAAAATACTGTGAATCTTTCTCGTACAGATATGTCAGTTTTGCCTGTTTTCTTTTTCTACCTTCTCCCTTTTTCAGGATACTCTTTCTCGGGGCATTCAATTCATTAATCCTTTGATAATTCAACACATAACGCTGGCGATTATACCAGCATTCCCCATATTTGGGAATATCCCATCAAAAATAAAACTGGATTTCTCTTTGATTTCTGGTAGATTGAAACATTCCACTCATTCACCAGGAGAATAAACAGGGGGACTAAATCCATGGAAAATCTTTCATACACAGCGTTGGTCGTTGAAGAATCCGGAAAAAATGAATTTACCCGTTCGATCAAACAGCTCAAAACCAATGACCTCCCGGAAAATGATGTACTTATCCGAGTGAATTACTCATCTTTAAATTATAAAGATGCGCTTTCCGCAACAGGGAACAAGGGAGTTACAAAACAATACCCCCACACTCCGGGGATTGATGCAGCCGGTATTATAGAGGACTGCAAATCAGGTGCATTTAAAAAAGGAGATAAGGTCATTGTCACCAGTTACGATCTGGGGATGAATACATCCGGTGGATTTGGTCAGTACATCCGGGTCCCGGAAGAATGGGTGGTAAGGCTGCCCAAAGGCCTTGGTCTGAAACAGAGTATGATTTTTGGAACTGCGGGATTTACGGCAGGGATGTCAGTGGACCGGCTGGTACAGAGCATCAAGCCTGAAGACGGTGATATACTTGTTACAGGTGCAACAGGAGGGGTGGGAAGCCTTGCTGCCGGTATCCTTGCTCACATAGGATTCTCTGTTGTGGCAGTATCCGGCAAAAAAGAGACCGGCCTGATGGATCAACTGGGCGTAAAACAGGTCATTGAAAGGGATAATTTTCTTGAAAATACCAAACCGCCCATGCTCAAAGAACAGTGGGCAGGGGTCATTGATACCGTGGGCGGACCAATCCTTGCAACTGCCATCAAATCTGCCAAGCAGGATGCTGTGGTTACCTGTTGCGGCAATGTAGCTTCCTTTGATCTTCCCATCAATGTATTCCCATTTATTTTAAGAGGCGTCAGCCTCATGGGAATTGATTCTCAGCACTGCCCGATGGATCTACGGGTCCATATCTGGGAAAAACTGTCAACAGAGTGGAAATTTAGTGAACTTGAAAATATTTATCAAGAGACAGATTTAGTGCAATTAGATAGTAAAATCAAAGAGATATTAAAGGGTAGCCTTCAAGGCAGAACCCTTGTAAATCTTGATTAACTCTAATTTTGTTTTAACTTGACAATATGAACAAATTGGCATTTAATTTTTTTTTAGAGGTTTCACATTTCAAACAATTACCATACATAAGGAGGATGATATTATGACAACACCACAACACTGCCCTGGTTTTGAACAATTTAAAAATCTGAAATCCTTTACCTGCAACTGCCCAAAGTGTGATGCAACAAAGGAAATCTTTTCTGATGAATTTGACAAAACACACAAATGTGACAAGTGCGGAGAAGAAATTGACTTTACAACCTGTACCTATGATGCCGGCTCCTGAGAAAGAAACTATCCTGATGTAATGATGCAATCTTTCCCGGTGTCTGCTCGTTTTTGAACGAGTGGACACCGGGAGTTTTATTTTTCCATAGCAGAATTCGCCATCTCTGAAACTGTAAGAATACTTTCAATAAAACGCTCGCAAACCTTTGGATCATGAAGCCTTTGGGCCTCTTCCACAGGAATTTCTGGAAAGTGTTTCCCAAACGCTTTTGCAAAAAGTCCTGAGCCTTTTTTTCTCACCGTTCCGTCATTGCCATGTACCTTTACCCTGTACAGCCCGCAACTGGGGGATTTATTTTTAAATATATAGCCGCATAGACCTTCTTTCTCCAGGTCATCAAGTCTGCCTTTGATCCAGGATTTCATTAGTCCGGTTTTATCGATTCGGGTCCTTTTCGTTACCAGACAAGGATTTTCAGGTTCTCCTTCCAGCTGTATAGGCTCCCGTGGAATGGACATGCCAACCTCGGTTTCCGGACACACAGGAACATACTCAGCATAAAGACCCAATGTTTCGATGACAAACGGATCATAACTGTTCTCACCGTCGTACCGTACGTTATTACCCAAAAGGCATGAACTGATACCGATTTTAATGAGTTTGGGCATGACAACCTCCTGTTTTAAAACCCTAAATAAACACTCGCATCCATTTTCCTGCATATTCTGACGCCATTGACATATATCCATTGAATATATAATTTTTAAACATTATTGAATATGTGACAAAAAAACAAAGGTAAAACAATGCAATTTTTCAATCGCTTCTGCATGATCTCTATGCTCTTATTGGTTGTTGGAATCATTATAAGCCCTGATTTAGCCTGCACCTCCAAAAACAAAAAGAGTTTTTCTGAAACCGAATGGGTTGCCAAAATTGAAAATTCTGATGCAAAAGAACTTTACGCACCTCATCTTAAAGACAATGCTTTTTTTTCACCGTGGATGAAAATGCCGGATAAAAATTTTCTTGATGTTCTTGGCTGGAAACTATTTTACAGGTCCGATTATACAAAAGAAGAAAAAAATCATCTCCCAAATGTCCTGCCGGAGACACCACAAAGGCTGAAACAGGCCCAGGGTGATTTCATCCTCTGGATCGGGCATAATACCTTTTTAATCCGTATTGACGATACGTATTGGCTCACTGATCCGATTTTTTCAAAACGGGCACTGCTCCCCGCAAGAGTCACCCCTCCGGCCCTTAGCCTTGAGTCATTCAACAGCATTGTGGCTGATCTGAATATCATTATTTCACATAACCACTATGATCACCTAGACAGGGAAACCATTCAGGCTCTCCCAAAGCAGGCCGACGTCTATGTTCCTTTAGGCCTTAAAGAGTATGTGATGGATATGAACAAAGAAAATGTCCGGGAAATGGACTGGTGGGAGGAGATGCCCATAGGAAAAGACTCAAAGCTTGTCTGCCTTCCTGCCCAGCACTGGTCATTGAGAATCAATCAAAGCAGAAATGAATCACTTTGGGCTTCCTGGATGCTGGTCACCCCAAAAACCACCCTGTATTTTGGTGGAGATTCAGGATATTTTAAGGGGTTCAAAGAGATCGGCCATAAATTTCCGAAAATTGATTATGCCTTTTTAGCAACTACCGCCTACCATCCTCGATGGTTCATGTACTACCAGCATATGAATATAAAAGAAGCCATCAACGCTTTTGATGATCTGGGCGCACGTTTTTTCATTCCAACCCAGTGGGGCACTTTTCACCTGGGAAGCGAGCCTGCCGGTTTTCCCGGCCTGGACCTTGAGCGTCACATCAAAACAGATAACCTTGATGCTTCGCGATTCAAAATAATGGATATTGGACAGATTCTGCCAATACAGTAAAAAAGCCTCTCAGATATCTTATATTGCCTGTAATTTGCATTTATAGTATATCCGAATAGACATCATTCAAAGAATGAAGCATTTTTACTGTATTGGAAAAGTATTGAATGCCCGACAAAAAAGACATCTCACTGGTCGCAAACAAAATTCTCGGAGAAGAAAAACAAACTTCCCTTGAAAACAGGGCGATCAGCGGTGTCTGTTTGATCTGTTCACTCATTTTTCTCTCTGCAATTCCTTTAACAATTTTCTTGAATACCCCAAAAAGCTTCACTCTTGTCTATCTATTTTTAACCTGTATTTACGGTATTTTTTATCTCATGACCCGATTCTGGGAAAAATCCCGTCTGGTCGTCTGGCTCATGGTGGTGGTCTGTTGTTCCTATATCAGTTTTCTGTGGTTTTTTGACGGTGGGATTTCAGGTGCCGCAAATATTGTATCTCTTTTAGCTGTTATTCTTGTCAGCCCCATGCCTGATGAGCGTCAGCGTAAAATCTTCATACTTTTTATCCTGATCGTACAGGGTATTCTCCATTTTACACAATTCTTTTATCCTGATCTGGTCCAGGCCTATCAGAGCCTTGAGGATCAATTTATCGGGAATTATGTTTCCTTTGTTTTTGTAGCCCTGATCTCTGCTACATTAATAAAATTTATTTTAAAAAACTTGAGGAAAGAAAGAGAAGAAGCACAAAAAGCAAAGCTTCAGCTTAAAGAAAGCGAATACATGTTCAGGATACTTGCAGAAACAACATCTACAGCCATTGTTTTATACCAGGATAAAAAATTTGCTTATGCTAACCCGGCCGCACAAAAACTGTATGGATACTCCCTTGATGAACTCAAGATGATGCAGTTTCAACATCTGATTTCACTTGAAGACAAAGAAAAATTTCTGAGAAATGGCGACAATGAAACAGGAGATGAAATCCGGATTCTTACCAAATCAAATAAAGAAATTCCGGTTTATATTGAAGCAAGCCCGATAGAATACTATGGCCGTCAGGCTGTCCTGGTATCCATGATTAATCTTACCCGGCTTCGGGAGGCTGAAACCAACCTGTTTGATCTGCAGAACTATTTATCCAATATTATTGATTCCATGCCCTCTATTCTGGTGGGGGTGGATGCAAACCTGAACATCACCCAGTGGAACCGGCAGGCTGAAAAACAAACTGATCTGACCACTGAGGATGCCTTGGCAACCCCTCTCTTTCAAGCAATTTCACGTCTTGAAATAGAGAAAGACAAAATAAAAAAAGCAGTTGCGGAACGACAAATACTGGAAAGCACCAGATTTTCATATGAAAAAGACGGTCAGACCTGTTTTGAAGAGATCACGGTTTATCCACTTAGAAAAGGGGAATTTGAAGGTGCAGTAATTTTGCTGGATGAAGTCACTGAAAAAGTCCGGCTGGAAGAGATGGTCATACAATCCGAAAAAATGCTGTCCGTTGGGGGATTGGCAGCAGGCATGGCCCATGAGATAAATAATCCCCTGGCAGGTATCCTTCAGAATGTGCAACTGGCAAAAAACAGGCTGGCTGAAGATATTCCAGCCAACCAAAATGCTGCTCAGCGGGCCGGAACATCAATGGAATCCATCCGAAACTTCATGGAAGAAAGAAGAATATTCGACCAGTTGAACAATATTAATATTGCTGGCAGACGGGCGGCTAAAATTGTTGAAAACATGCTCTCCTTTGCTAAAAAAGGAACCCCCAAACAACTTCATGACATTGCTTCTCTTTTGACAAAAACCATCGAACTGGCAAACAGTGACTACAACCTGAAAAAACAATACGATTTTAAACGAATCCGAATCATCAATGAATTTGACCCGGATGTGCCGGAGGTTCATTGCGAAGAAAATAAAATAATGCAGGTTTTCTTCAATATCATCAACAATGCTGCCCAGGCTATGTATGAAAACAAAAAACAGGGGGAAACTCCCACCTTTATCCTGAGAGTCTTGATGGAAAGCAGCATGGTCAGGATAGAAATAGAAGACAATGGCCCCGGCATGGATGAAGATACCCGCAAGCGTATATTTGAACCGTTCTTTACCACAAAAGATATCAACCAGGGAACAGGCCTTGGCCTGTCCCTGTCATATTTTATTGTCGTTAAGGATCATAAAGGAGAAATGGAAGTGGAATCCAGCCCGGATAAAGGGGCAAAATTCATCATCCGTCTGCCTGTCAGATAAAAAGACGCTTCTGTTTACTGATGCATGGGGTCTCTCCCAGCCTTAAAGTCCTACCTACTCTCTTTTGTTTTCTTCAAAAAACTGCTTAACTGGGCGACATGTTTCTTTTCCTCTTCAATGATGGCAAGAATTCTATTTTTTCCGTATTTTTCCGGCACCAGATCGCTCAACCCGATATAAAACAGTATAGACTGCTTTTCTAAGTCTATTGCAGTGGTAACAACCTCTGCAATTGTTTCCTGGCCGTTAAACAAATCCAGGATATCCGGGTGGCCCTCTCCACCATGAGAATCAGCCATTGCAGCAAGATACAAAACCAATTCTTCCTCCGGATCAAAAACGGTCTGTTTTTTTTCCAAATCCGAAACCTGGGCCTTCATAGACTCAAAATCTGCTTTATGCCTGCCCTCCATGCGGGCAAGCGTCTCCAGAAATTCTTTATCTTCAGGATTGTCTTGA
The DNA here is from genome assembly GCA_033851995.1 of Desulfobacteraceae bacterium. Classification (GTDB taxonomy): domain Bacteria; phylum Desulfobacterota; class Desulfobacteria; order Desulfobacterales; family Desulfobacteraceae; genus Desulfobacula. The sequence goes on from JAWSVI010000017.1 coordinate 71,961, forward strand.
AGTTGGGCCGCTTTGCGGTAAAAGGCTGCTCCGTTTTCTTCAATCCGAATTGCTATCTCAAATACTTCCTTTGCATTATAATCGTATGCCATGTGCTTCATCTCCTGATCTTCCAATAAAATTCCAATACAACTGATTTAATTTTATCACTCAAATCCATATCGACTTAGTTCTAACCCATCGTTCAAAAAAGCAAAAGATAAAATATAAATTTATATTGAATCTACCTTATTTTTTAGCATAAAATAGCTTTATAGAATTTTTCTTAAAAAACAGGCACGAACACTGAATTCAATAAAAATCAATCAGATGTACAAAAAACACTATTAAAGAAGGAGGCAGGTTATGGGTTTTGCACCATCTGCAATGCAGTTAAAAACACAAGCATTTGAACCGGACGGTTTAATCCCATCCAAATTCACCGGAGAAGGTGTTGATGTTTCACCTTCACTCTCATGGACTGATCCCCCGCAGGATGCAAAAGCGTTTGCCGTTATCTGCCATGATCCGGACGCACCGCTTGTAACAGGTGACGGTACGTATGGATTCGTACACTGGGTATTATATAATATCCCGGGGGATGTCACGAGCATAGATGAAGGTATTCAACTGTATACCGCAGGCATGAACGACTTTGGCCAAACCGGATATAATGGCCCCATGCCCCCGAATGGGCATGGGTTTCACCGCTATTATTTCTGGGTACTGGCACTCAAAGAGCCGGTTGAACTTGAAGAAGGCCTGACCATGTGGCAGCTTCTAAAGAGAATCGAACCTCAACTCATTGGAATGAATCGACTGGTCGGCCGCTATAAAAGAGATTAGCAGGTCTTCTAAAATGCCTTTTTTAATGTTGCATCGGGCCATTTAATATTCCCCTGATCGAACTGCGCTGTAAAAATCATAGAAGGATCGGTGGTTTCTTTTACATGTGGCAATTTCCCGCCGGCACCGCATCCAGGGGGAACATAAATGGTAAAATCCAGTGGTTCGGTTTCTTTATTTTTAAGGGCTTCCAGATACGCCTGCGGTGCTTTTAAATTGGGAGCGGCATAAGCAGTGCCGACAAACCGGCTGTTATTAAAATGCTGGTCAGCGTAGGCAAAGACACTGCCATACAAGCTAAAAAGTCCAATCTGCTTCGGATATTTCCATCCATAAAGCACCTGGTGCAGATAGATCTCCTTTGTTTGGGAGAAACTGGGCCAGCCGCCCTTACCCCAGGTCATTTCAGGAAAGTGCCTGTCCGGGTTACGGGCATCCGTTAAAGACATCATCTGGGCAACAACTGCCACAGAACCCAGGATAAATTCCCGGTTGAAATCATGCTGATCTGCATTCCAGTCCGGATTGGCACCTCTCAAAGGATTTGCGGTCATGGCAAAATAGGTTCTGAACATATCCCTGTCATCTTTTTCCCCTTTTGAGCTCATAAACAGTCCGCCCAGAAACAGGCTGGGGCTGAAAATCCCTTTTTTCCCATTTTCTTCATAGGTGACAATTGCGTCACCGGTTTCATCAAAGGCATTCAGAAACTCATCTTTGAGATTGCTTTTTTCCAGCTGATCCACAGCATCCAGGTACCCAAAGAACGTTCGCTGTAAATCCCAGGGCATTTTAAAAATATCCCAGTATAAATATCTGGTATGAATATCAGAGAATGAGTTGCTGGATAAAAATCCCAGTCGCCCGCCGGAGGATACAAGTGGATTGCCGCTAACCGCATCCCATCCGGAAATATGATAAACCGTATTTCCCATGCCATATTCTTTTGCCTTTTTCATACTGGCATCTCTTGCAATGGGGCAGTCATACCCCTGATGGGTTTCAATGCACTTTTTGTTAAACCGGGGCAAAGGAACCGCCTGGGGGAAGCAGCCGCCAAACCCGTCATCTATTCCTGCGGCTTGTGCTTCTTTTATCCCCACGTTGCTGAACATATACCTGGCGCACATCAAATCAGCAGCCACTACATCCGTACCTGCTACGATCAATCCTTCCGGATGGACAATTCCCAGTCCAAAACCCTGATGATCCCGGTTAACGGCCTCAATCGCGTCAACAACATGCATCATAAAAACATTCTGGCCTGACACCGCCCGGATGATATCCAGCATTGTACCTGTCAGGCCGCCTGTTTTGCTTACAATATAATTGCCCCCATCGTCTTTTTGAGGAATCAATGTATCCGGGTCAATTTCCGGAATCCATACCTGATGGGGAACCCGGCTTTTAATAACCGGGATACTTGAATCCGGCGATGCATATGCCCATTGTTTACAGCCGGAAAAATTGGCCTGCAAAGGATAGAGTCCGATGCCCAGATTTTTGATGGCATTGGTAAACATGGCCTGGCTATGCACTTTGAGTTTGGGCAGGTTAATAAGAACACTTCCAGGATAACGTTTGCAATCTTCCGAATCAAGCGGATCACCACCAACAATTACTTTATGAAGAATAATTGATTTAAAGTTCTCTCCATCAGGAAGCGGGACATCCCGCCCTTTTGACGGGTCATCGCTGATCCGGTTCAGATCATACACCATCAGTTTGCCATTGGCCTCACCAGGGGGAATAAATCTCCCGGACATGCTTTCTTCAAGCCCGTTCATTGGATCTTCATCTGGTTTCAATATTGAAGATTCTGCCAGGTAAACCCTGGCAAAATAAAACCCCCAGCCTCCGAAAAAATCGTCAGAGCGTCCTTCATAAGCAGCTTCCGGCGTTACCGGTCGGCCTGTCTTTTTAAGGTTGCTATATTGTGCGGCTTTAAAAATACTGTTGGATGCAGCTTCCCCAAGGCACATCTGGTCATAACGGATTTTTCCTATGTCATGAAACCATCTCATCACCGCTGCGACAAACGCCCATTCCGTGTTTGCGCATGTGCCCGGTATCATCGTGTGTGTATAAGGTTCTATATTTTCAACAGTGACAAGGTTGGGCTTGAATAACAGTTTTCGACCCTCTGCCGCCTGCTGCCGTATCCTGGACAAAAAGCCTTCCTCTTTTTCCAGAGCGGATAATGCATGATTCAGGTTTTCATAGGTGTAATCGATCTTGCTTTTGATCTGGCTCCAGGCATCCTGGTCAGATGTTTCAATCACTTTTTTCAAAAGCATGCTGATACCCGGATAGGATTTTTCTGCTTCAAATCTGGATACGCCAAGTGCGGAACCGGACTGGTCCAGTGTAATTTCTCCGATATCCGAATTTACCATGACGGATTCTGTATGCGCCATAATGTCTCCACAAAATTAATATTCAAACAAATCAGATGTTCCAGGCTGCCTTTGCACCTTCATCCGTGGCTTCTATGATCCGCCTCACATTCTGGGCATCTCCAACCACATAATGTTCGATCTGATGACTGGCCAGGTACTCTTTCAGATCTTCCCTTGGCTTCATTCCCACAGCAAGAACCACCTGGTCAATATCCGTCAGATCCTGATTTTCTCCGTCTATGGAAATGGCCACACCATTTTTATTCACACGTTCAAGCCGGGTGTTAAACATCAAACGATGGCCAGCTTTTTTAAAACGTTTGTGCAGCATATACCCGTGGGAGGTATAGTTTGGAACCGGCGATTTAGGAAGCATCTCAATCAGTGTGATCCGGCTTCCTTTGGCCGACATGAAGTCAGCTGTTTCCATTCCGATCAGCCCTCCGCCGATAACCAGAGCATTTTTTTCAGGTTTGATTGTTTCACCAAGAATCTGCCATGCATCACAAACAATCGGCTCATCCAGCCCAGGTATTGATGGTGTGATTTTATCACCACCAATGGCCAGAATCACCACATCTGCATCTGCTTTTTCCACTTTTTCAGGAGTAACCTGGATTCCGGTCTGAATGGTTACACCAATCTGTTCAACCTGATTTATCAACCATTTAATCCAGTCCCCGTAAATCTGCTTTGAAGGTGCTTTACTTGCAAACAGCAGTTGTCCTCCAGCCTGATCTGCTTTCTCAAACAAAGAAACATCATGGCCAAGTCTCGCAGCTTCATAAGCAGCTGTGAGCCCTGCAGGTCCAGCACCCACAACCCACACCTTTCGTTTATTTTTTGCTTCCTCTCTGGGATACAGCAGTTCCTGACCGGTTTCAGGGTTAATGGCACAACGGACACTTGCTCCTGGTTCAAACATCAAACGTTCTATGCAGCCCTGATTACAGGCAATACAGGTCCGTATCTGGTCGTATTGCCCAGCCTTTGCCTTATTGAGAAAATCAGGATCAGCCAACTGCTGCCTGCCGAATGCAATCAGATCTGCATCGCCCTGTGCAATATACTGGTCTGCCAGCCTGGGATCATTAAAACGGCCAACTGCAATCACCGGCGCATCCACGACTTCTTTGAATTTTTTCGCCCGCCACACATTCCATCCTGGCTCAAATTCCGGGGGAGCGCTGGTCACACCACCTGGACTGCCATGGGTTCCAACAGAAACATGGAAAACATCCACACCCAACTCAACCAGCTCCGGAAGTATGGTCTGCACCTCTTCCACTGTATAGCCGTTTCGAATATATTCTTCTGCAGAAATTCTCAACAGCACGGGGAAATCATTTCCCACAGACTTTCTAACTTCCTGAACCACCTCAAACATGAACCGGGCCCGGTTTTTAAAATCACCCCCATATTCATCGGTCCGATGATTACTAATCAGCGATAAAAACTGGGTAAGCAAATATCCATGTGCTCCATGGATTTCAACAGCGTCAAAACCGGCATCCACGGCTCTTACAGCAGCCTGGCCAAAAGATTCGACAATCATTTTAATCTCTTCCCGGCTCATTTCTTTAGGTGCCATACCGTATACCAGGCTTGGAACTGCTGAGGGACCTAAAGCATATCCTTTTTTCAACCCCCTGAAATTCTCACGTCCTGCATGGTGAAGCTGCAATGCTGCTTTGGCACCGCCCTGATGAATAGCTTGGGCCAATTTGGTCAATCCCGGGACAAACCGGTCTTCATACACTCCGATTCCCAGTGCTCCAGTTTCATGAACCGCAGCGATTTCAGTAATCACAAGCCCAATACCTCCGGAGGCCTGTCTGCTGATATAGGCCAGATTGGCTTCACTGACTGAGGCATCCCGGTTTTCCAGGTGGCACCCCATGGGCGGCATCACGCACCTGTTTGGGATTTCCAAATTACGGATTTTAAATGGCGTAAATAAATGTGACAGGTCTTTATTCATGACGTCTCCTTAAATTTCAATGGTGCTTTGGAATTCTGTTTACCCTTGAAAAGGTATTTCAATTCAAATCTGCTATAGTGATTTCTTATTTGATTTGTACTTTGAAAGTCAACAAAAAAGAGCGAACGTTCGCTTTATTTAATGCCTGTAATACTGTAGCATGGAACATGCAAACACCTAAATGGTTGTTTTTTAAATAATTTTAGCCTACCATATATTTTTTGAGAGAGTCCAGAGTGCAGAGATTTTTCCACCTGTACACCTCAATGATCGTGTTGTCGCCACAACAAGAGAAAAAGAAGCAACAAATGGGACGATTCCAAAAATCATAACAACGTCCTTATGCTCCTGATGGAAATAGACTTGATCAAACCAATTGCGCTATCAGGCCAGATAATTTTTCGAATAAAGTTAGGCATTGTTTTTAAATAGTGCTTTATTTCTAATTCGATAACATTTAAAATCTACCGTTATGGATGCAGAAAAAAAACAATTTTTAAAAAAATTTCAACAGATAAGAGAGCTCCCTTCTCTGCCGGAAATTGTATTAAAGATAAACGATCTGCTTGATGCTCCAGACACATCTATTGATTCGTTATGTGAGGTAATTGAAAAAGATCAGGCAATCGTCTTTAAAATGCTATTATTGGTAAATTCGGCTTTTTTCGGGTTACGGGAAAAAATTTCCAGTGTTCAAGAGGCCACTATTATTCTTGGTTTTGATGCCATCAGAAACATTGTCATCTCACTTTCTGCATTTAATACACTGAATGTAATTTCAGACAAAAAATCAATTAACCATTTCAGAATGGACGGGTTTTGGAAACATTCGGTTGGAGTTGCCGTCTTAAGCAGGTATCTTTCAGATAAGAAACAAATGGGGGATCCGGAAAAATGTTTTGTTGCAGGCTTACTTCATGATATGGGAAAATTGATTTTGGCTGCTTATTTTAACAAAGAATTTGAAAAAATTATCAAACTGTCCAAAAAAGAAAAAATCCTTTATCGAGAAGCTGAAAAACAGATGATTCCCGGTGGTCATCATGAGATAGGTTTTTGCATAGCCAGAAAATGGCGCATCCCGACATATCTGTCCAACACCTTATATTGCCACCATAACATGCAAATCGGAGCAACGAACTATGAAGACTGCCTGATTGTGAATGCCGCGGATGGGCTCATTAACAGTTATTTCTCTGACTTCATGAATAATAATTCACATCCGGGGGAAATTGACTATCGGTATTTTGATGAGCAGACCCGGATAAAAATGCAGCCTTGGATAGAGTCTTCTTCAAAGTGGTTTCCGGAAGTTAAAGAAATGATCTCTGAAGCCAGAAAGTTATTATTTGAAAAATGAATACAGATCTAAAAAATAAATCCATGCGACATACCGTTTTATGTGTTGACGATGAAAAAGAAGTTCTTTCCTCGATCAAGCGACTCCTAAGAAAAGAAAATTATGAATTACTGACGGCATTAAGCGGAGAAGAAGGCCTGGAGTTATTCAAACAGCACGACATTCATTTGGTTATTTCAGATCACCGCATGTCTGGAATGTCAGGCATTTCATTTCTAACAACAATTAAGGCTGCCTATCCGGATACCATCCGGATCTTGCTGACCGGGTATGCAGAGATAGAATCTATTAAAGAATCCATCAATGAAGGAAATATCTATAAATTTATTCTAAAACCCTGGAATGATGATAATCTTAAGATTGAAATAAGGAAATCTCTTGAACAATATGACCTGATACAGTCAAACCGTTCCCTGAGCGAAGCGCTTGCAAAAAAGAACCTGGAGCTTCAGCAAATCAATCAGCACCTTGAAACACTCATAAAAAAAAGAACAAGGGAACTTGAACTCAAGAATCAGGTCCTTGAACTGACCCGAAACATTTTTGAAAGTTTACCCATTCCTGTATTGGGAATAAGTTCAGATCAAACCGTTGTTCTGATCAACAAGCAGGCAATGGAGATACATATCAGCAATCAGCCGCTGAGAATCGGGGATTCCATAAAAGAGTTTTTTACTGGGGAAATTATTCGTGAGATCTCGCCGGTATTTGAATCAAAATGTGACCAGATCACGGTTCATCATAAGATTGAGAACCAGCTTTATTCCATTACACTGTCTTCAATCTCTGGTCAATTCGCCAAGTCGAGTTTCATTCTTTGCCTTCAAAAACAGGGAGTTTGATGATAAAAGTGGTTCCTTTATCTACCTGACTTTTGACCATGATAGAACCTCTATGCTGCTCAATGATGTTATACGCGATGTTCATACCCAGACCAGTTCCTTTCCCAATTTCTTTTGTGGTAAAAAAAGGATCAAAAACCTTGCTGATATCTTCTGCGGGGATCCCACATCCGGTGTCGGAAATCTCAATGACCACATCTTTTTTTTCCTGATAGGTCTTTATTGTAATTTCACCGGTTTTATCTATAGCCTGGGCAGCGTTCACCAGAATGCTTAAAAACACCTGATTGATCTGCTGGGGAACAGCCATTATCATAGGGACAACTTCATAATCGGCAAACACTTTTGCTTTATACTTCAACTCACTGGTAATCACGTTCAACGTCGAGGCAATGCCGACATTAACATTAACAAGTTCAGGATCTTTTTTCCCGGGATGTGCAAAATCTTTTAAATCAACAACGATATTTGAGATGCGGTCCAACCCTTCCTGGCAGTCATTCATTAATTCGCCGATATCCTTCATGAGAAAATCCAGGTCTATCCTGGTTGAAAATTTCCGTATCTCATGTTTCAATTCCATTGCCGCCGAGTCTATTTCAGTCTCCTGAAGGGTCCGGATAAATTTTTCATTCAATTTGATCAGTTCAGTCAAATCCGACAGATAGTCTTCAAGAGAATTCAGGTTGCTTGAAACAAATCCAACTGGGTTATTGATTTCATGGGCTACGCCTGCAGCCAGTTGACCGATAGAGGCCATTTTCTCGGTCTGGGTTAACTGGATAAAAAGGTTGGCCTTTTCTTCCTCGATTTTTTTCCTCTCGGTTATATCCTGAACAGAACTCAGATAATACACCCCATCTTCGACATTTTCCTGCAGCACTGAAGAAATAGAACACCAGACTGGAGAGTCATCTTTTTTTCTGAATCGCAGTTCTAAATTTGTTACCTCCCCCCTTGTTACCTTTTCAAGAAATTTTTTGCGGTCTTCTTTGTTATAATAAAATCCCTGAATCATCGGATTTGAAATGTCGCTTAAGGACTTGTAGCCGACCAGATTGAACAGTGCTGGATTGGCATCCAATATTCTGCCATCAGGTTTAGTTCTTAAAATTCCCATGGGAACATGATGCGTCAATGATTTTAGTTTCTCTCTCAAAGCCTGTTGCCTGGTTTCCAAAGCCTTTATCTCATCAGACTGCTTATCTATCTTCTGCAGCTGTTTCTCAGTCTGTTTTTGGAATTGATTGAATCCAATATGGATCTTTGTTTTCATAAGTATCTCATTGGTTTCTATGGGTTTTATAACGATATCCAGGCCTCCGGAATCAAATACTTTTGACTTTATATCAGGATTTAAAGTCTCTGAAAGAAACACGACAGGAATATTTTGAAGTCTTTCATTCATTTTCATATTTTGACAAATGGTAAAACCATCCATCCCGCCCATATCGGTTGCCAAAAAAATCAAATCAGGAATGTTTGTCACAGCCGTTTTCAAAAAGTCATCTTCGGCTGTTAAGAAATCAACGATATAGTCTTGTTTTTTAAAGATGCTCTTAAAAAAAGTTATGGTCGCCGCTTCTATATCTCCGACCAGAATGCGATCTTTTGTCTTATTTTCCATGACGACAGTATATGAAAAATAGGGATGGGATTCAATTGTTTATTTTGTCAAAATCCTTGAGAAAGTTTTTAGAATGCTATAGCCTTAGGTATTCGAATTACAAAGCATATTTCCAGAAAATAAATGCTTTTTCGCAGGAGGCCAATGACTGAAATAAATGACCATACCGTATTGATCGTTGATGACGAAGAAAACGTAGGGCGGGCTATTGCCCGATTGATCAAACGACTTGGCGCAAAATCTGTTTACGCTGACTCTGGAAAATCGGCCTTGGAAAAATTAGAAGCGGCAGATCCGATCTTTTCTTTGATTCTTTCTGACCAAAAAATGCCGGAAATGGAAGGTTCTGTTTTTCTGGAAAAGGCAAAAAAAATAGCACCTGAAACAGTCCGTTTTCTCATTACAGGATATGCAGACATCAAGACTGTGACCAGTGCCGTGAACAAAGGTGCGGTTCACAGATTTATTACAAAACCATGGGACAACGGCCTGCTGACTAAAATGATCCAGTCTGGGCTCGAACACCATGAGGTAATCAGAGAAAGCCGACAATTATTTTCTTTGGCAAAAAAACAAAACAAAGAATTGTACTCCCTGAACATGGAACTGAAAGAAAGAACGGAAATTTATAAAAAGGAGATTCTCGAAAAGGACCGGCAGATTAAAGAAATAAAAACCAGACTGGAAAATGGATTGAAAGACAAAAATTATATTGACGAGATTGAATCCCTTCTCAAAAAAAATCAAATTTTAAGTGAAAAAAAAATCTGTTCCTTTTATACCGCTCTTATTTCAGAACTTTATTCACAGTTTCAAGACCTTGCCGCTCGAAACGGGTTTGATATGCCTGAAAATTTTTAGACTGGCACACCAACCGTTGCAGACCGGGTCACATTAACATAGAGAAAAGGACATCAAACTGGAGCATAAAGACCATAAAATACTTGTTGTTGATTCAGAAATCATCCTTACGCAAAAAATTGATTATTTATGTCAGCAGGGATATAAGGTCGATTGCGTTATTGAACCTACTGAAGCACTTGAACATCTGACAAAAGCGAAAAAGGATCCCTATTCTCTGATCATTTCAGCTTACAAAAATCCAAAAATGTATGGGGATGAGCTTCTGGAAAAGGCCAAAGAAATCGCCCCCGATACCCAAAGACTCCTCATTGCCGACCACTCTGATTTTCAGATGTTCATTCATGCTATAAACTCGGCTGAAATCCATGCCTGTATGCCCCTGCCGTTTTCAGACAAGGACTTTTTTTACCAGGTAACACTAAGATGCCGTCAATACGAAACAAGCCGGAAATTAAAAAATTTACAAAAAACGACCCAGCGACAAAACAACCAATTGAGCCAGATCGCTGAAAACTTTAAAAAAAAAGAAGCACGTTATAAGACCCAGTCAGACAAACAGAGAAAAGAACTCAGAATATTGAAATCCCGTTCCAGTTCTTCATTTGGCCCGGAAGAATCAGATAAAGAAAAAGAACTAAAAGATATTCTGCTCAGAAAAGATATCCATTTTAATCCAAAGAGTTTTGGTAATGCATTTTCAGACATTAAACACCAGATAAATCAGGTGGTTGAAATAATTTTATCCAGGCACGGCCTTTCTGTCCCTTCTCTTTCATGGGAGGACCTTCTGGGTCAGCTAAATGATTCAAATGAAGATCAGCCCATTGCCAGGCAAGCGCTCCCGATTCTTTTAAAACTCCTTGATTACAAAGAAGTGCAGAATATTAAACTTTATGAAAATATAAAATTACGCGGGGATCTGGATAAGTATTTTGAAATAAGCCTTTCTCCGAATAAAATCGAAGCTCACATAAGATTGAAAAGCAATGCCCCCAAGACTTTGGCTCTTTTTCAAATCAAGCGTTTTCTTGAAACGAATAGAATTATTTTTGGCGTAAAACCAGATCATTTGATCGAGGAATGGCTGTACGATAAAAACAGAAGAAACAAACCATTTCTGATAGCCCTTGGCAAGGAACCAAAGCCGCCCAAGGATGCTAAAATCAAATATCATTTTCCAACGAATTATCTTCGAGCAGGAAAAGTGAACCCCGACGGCAGTATTGATTTCAGAGAAAGGGGAGATATTCCCCATGTAGGAAAAGACGAATTGCTTGCATCGAAAACAACAGCGGAAACAGGAACGTTTGGCATTGATATTGAGGGCACAAAAATACAGGTTGAGGAACCGGTTGACTGGGAATTTTCATCCGGACCCGGCACCCGTATCTCCGAAGAGGAAAATAAAATTTATTCGACCATCGGCGGCCAACCCCATTTAGACCCCTTAGGCACGATTTCAGTCTGTACAGAATACCAGATTAAAGGGGATATCGGATTTGAAACCGGTAACATAGAATTTGATGGAAATGTTACGGTTACAGGATCCGTCATGCAGGGGTTCAAGGTCAAATGCACATCCTTAACAGCCAAGGAAATCTGCGGGGCGGAAATTGATGTATCAGGTGACCTGAACGTCTCCATGGGAATAGTGGATACAAAATTAGTAAATGTAAGGGGAACCGTTCAAGCCAAATTTATCCATAATTCACAAATCCATGCCTTCGGGGATGTGATTGTCCAAAAAGAGATCATTGATTCTGAAATCTATTTGAGTGGCGCCTGTATCAATGAAAGAGGCGTAATCTTAAATTCTAAAATTTTTGCAAAAATGGGTATCAAAGGCGGGACTATAGGAAATAAATCCTCTCAGCCCTCAATCCTTACTGCCGGTGTGGATGAGCATACCAATCTGCTCGTGGAAAAAATTGAATCGAAACTGACCCTGATAAAGCAAAAGATCTGGATTCTGACAGATAAAATTTCGCCACTGGACATCGAAAATCAGAATCTTCATGCAATCATCTCTCAAAATGCCCATATTCAGGACCGGGCTCAGATTGAGATAAAACGCCTGGAAAAAGAATTGAACGCTTTAAAAGACCAGAAAGATAAAAAGCCCTATGAGGAAGCTGTAAAACAGATAGAGGAATTTTCCCAAAAAGCAAAAAAGGCTGAGAGAAAAATTGATCAAGGGTTTGAACGCCAGGATGAAATTTCTTTGATCATCTCAGAAAAAAATCAGTCTGTTAAAGAGCTGGAAATCAATAATAAAAGCCTCATTAAGGAAAAAAAGAACTTATTGGAATTATCCTCGAAAAAAGAACCTCTCCCGGAAGTCAGTGTTTCCAGACACATTCAGTCCAGAACCAGAATCCTTACCGCAAATGCAGCAAAAACACTCTCCAAATCGTCTTCTCGGTGCCGGATCAGAGAAATTCACAAATTTTTTAAAGAAGACAGCGGCCCTGCTTTTTACGAAATTGACATCGGAAATTATTAATCAATCTATTCGCAATCTCCTGGATTTTTTTATTGACATACACTTGAGCATCGATATACATCATATGATGCACAAAGAGTGATGCACATCCAAACTTTATTCAGGAGAAATAAAATGACAAAAATTGATCCCAGGAAAATGGCTTTGGAAATCGCCGGGCTGAGGGCAGCAGAGTCCAGCCTGCTGGAAGGCGATCAGGTATTTCACGACCCTTATGCAGCATCTTTTTTCAGTCCGGAAGAACAAAAAAAGTTAGAAACACCTGAGCAGGCCCGGGCCTCGATAGAGTTTTACAACCAACTTATGCCGGGAGCCAACGGCGCGATTGTCTCACGAATTAAGTTTATAGATGAGTTCCTGAAAGCTTGCGCTCATAGAGATTTCAGACAGGTTGTAATTATTGGCGCAGGCTACGACACACGAGCCTACCGGATTGAAGAGGCAAAGGAAAACCTTCAATTCATTGAAATTGATCATCCGCTTACACAGGAAGCTAAAATTGAAACAATCAAAAGAGTTTTTGGGACGCTCCCCGAGCATGTCAGCTATATTCCTTTTATTTTCGGGCAGGATCAGCTAAATGAAAAGTGGGTGCAGGCAGGGTGTGGGAAGGGTAAGAAAACGCTTTTTATTATTGAAGGGCTTTTAATGTATATCCCGGAGCAAGCCGTAGACGGTCTCTTAAATTTTATACGGACATTCTCATCTGCGGGCAGTGCGCTTGTGGCGGATTATTTTCATTCAGATGTGATAAACGGCACCAGCGGCCTCAGGGAGGCTGAGGTACTAAAAAACTTTGTCGAAGAGGCCGGGAGCAGCCTCATGTTCGGGCTTGACCCTGAAAACGTCCATGATTTTTTTACTAAGCGCGGCTTTCACAACCTTGAGGTTATTTCAGCCCCGTCCTTAAAACCGGTTTATTTTAAAGACAAAGGATTCGAAAGAGATGTGTCTCCCATGTTTAACTTCATCACTGCGGAAGTGGCGCCCGGATAGTTTTTCAATGAGCTGATTGACATTTAAAGCCGTCGAGAATGGCCTTGCTGCCTTTTTGCACGACTAAAGCAATTTTTTCGTCCGTCCATATATCAGGCGGGGGGTTGCTCACCTGAAAGGCAAGACCGTGCGTCATGAGCCACCGTGTATATTGTAACTCAAAAATCTGGTCTAAGCTCAAATCTTTGAACGGCGCATATTTGCAAAGAGAATCTGTGCATTTTTTCCAGATGACATCTCCATGGATTTTAAACAGGTGAATATTTTTTTCATTATTACATCCCCTGAACAGGTGTTTTTCCTCCTGTGCAAACATCACATATCCTATCCCATGATCAATCCAGGGATCGCCCGACCACTTCCGTGTCATATACGTATACAACAAATCTACTGAAAGACTTACAAGCTCTTCTTCCAGCTCATCAATGGATTTAAAAAAAGAATATATGGGCCTGGCGGAAGAGCCCAGGACCTTGGCAAGAGTCCGGGTCGAGAGGTTCTGCCAGCCATCGTTCCTGACAAGTTTAAACGCGGCATCAATCATCTCCTGCTTTGAAAATTTAAATTTTGGCGGCATGAATCATTATCCTTGTTAATATTATCTGTGCTTTAATTGTGCATCATACGATGCATATCAAATTATCAGCGAAGACGTCAAATCAAATAAGGCGTTCCCCTGCCAGGCCGCCAGTGGGAAACCTGTTCTGAAAAGCGGCAAAACAGTAGACCGATAGTTCGGAGCATAATAGTATTGTACAAATAATCAAAATGCGTATAATTTAGTTTAAATGAAAATAAAATCATATTCATGGAGAATTAAATATGCCCTGCACACTTGAAAAAAAAACTATTGAAGATACCATTGCCTTTCACGGACATAACTGCCCGGGCCTGACCATTGGCCTTCGGGCGGCTGAGCTTGCAAGACAAAAACTGGACATTCACCATGCAGAATCTGCTTTGTGTGTAACAGAAACCGATATGTGCGGTGTGGATGCTATCCAGTTTTTAACCGGCTGCTCATATGGGAAAGGCAACCTGGTGCACAAAGACTTTGGCAAATCCGCATTCACTTTTTATAACCGTGATACCAACAAAGGATTCCGAGCGGTTTTCAATGATAATGTTGCTCCTGCAAAAAATGATGGTTTAAGCTTTGAAGAGCAGAAACAGCAAAGAATTGCTCATCTCCTGCAGGCAGATTTAGATGACCTGTTTGAACTGCAGGAGATTGAAAAACCTCCGGTAAGAGCGGCCCGGATCATGAAAAGCATTGAGTGCGGCTCATGCGGAGAAATGACCATGGAATCACGCATTCGTCTTTTTGAAGGTAAAACCCTGTGCATTCCCTGCTTTAGCAAAGTGGAGCAAAAAGTTTAGAGCAGGGCTTCCACCCGTTTAACTGCACAAAAATCACCGCACATGGTACACACATCCTTTTCAGAAGGCTGGGAGGATTTTCGATACTCCTTTGCCTTCTCAGGATCCATGGCGCACTCGAACTGGCCGTCCCAGTCCAGGGTTCCCCTGGCTTTGCTCATTTTATGATCTATGGCGTCGGCCCCTTTAAGGCCTTTGGCAAGATCACCCGCATGGGCAGCAATTCTTGAAGCCATAATACCTTCTTTTACATCTTCAGGCGTAGGAAGCCTCAGATGCTCTGCCGGGGTGACATAACATAAAAAATCAGCCCCGTGCATGGCTGCAAGCGCACCGCCAATGGCTGAAGTGATATGATCATACCCTGGTGCAATATCCGTGACCAAGGGACCCAGCACATAAAACGGTGCATTGTGGCACAGTTTTTTTTGCAGTTTCATATTCATCTCCACCTCGTGAAGAGGCACATGTCCCGGACCTTCGATCATGACCTGCACATTATGGGCCCATGCCCGTTTGGTCAGCTCTCCCAGGGTAATTAGCTCTTCAAGCTGGGGAGCGTCTGTGGAATCCTTAATGGCTCCGGGCCTTAGTCCGTCCCCAAGACTGATACAGAGATCATTTGCCTCACAGATCTCCAGGAGGCGGTCAAAATGCTCATAAAAAGGATTTTCATTGCCGGTTTTTTCCATCCACTCAAACAGGATGGCTCCCCCACGGCTGACAATTCCGCACAGTCTCGGGTTGGTCCGAAGACTGGTCACACACTTTTGGGTTAACCCGGCATGGATCGTAATAAAATCCACCCCGTTTCTGGCGTGAATTTCTACAGTCTCAAACCAGTCCTCAATGGTGATATCTTCTGTGGGTTTGCCTGTCCGGGTCAGTGTGTCATAAATAGGAACGGTTCCGATCATTATGGGAACCTCTGCAACCAGGCGTTTCCTGAACCCTTCCGTATCTCCGGATACGCTCAGATCCATCAGCGCATCTGCTTTATAATCAATGGCCATCCGGGCTTTATTCATTTCACCATCAAAAGAACAGACATCTTTGGATACCCCCAGATTAACATTGATCTTGGTTTTCAGTCCCTGGCCGACACCTGCAGCCTTCAGGTTGATATGGTTCTTATTGGCTGGAATTGCAATATGGCCTTTGGCAAGCCTGTCCATCAAATCTTCTTTTGAGATACTTTCATCCTTCAGGACCTGTTCCATCTGAGGGGTGAAAATGCCTTTTTTTGCTGCATCCATCTGGGTGGTATATGATTGTTTCATTGAACTTCTCCTAATATATCCTTTATTTCCTTGACTCTTTCTTTAATATTTTCTGCGCCAATAATTTCTGTGACCAGGCACACTGTTTTTGCGCCCCTTGAAATAACATCCTTTAAGTTATGGCGTTTGATACCTCCAATTGCCACAAACGGTATTGTGTGATGATCTGCAACATATTCAAGATATTCAAATCCTACTGCCTCACATACATCTTCTTTTGTCTGTGTAGAAAAAATCGGGCCGACACCAATATAATCGGCACCATCCACAATGGCCTGATCAGCCTGGGCCGGTGAATGAGTGGAGCATCCAATCATCATGTCCGGGGCTATTTTTTTCACCTCGGTAATGGGCAGATCATCCTGGCCCTGATGGATACCGTCCGCCCCGACCATCAGGGCAATATCCGCAAAATCATTGATTATAAACGGCACATTGGCATCTTTTGTAATTTTACGGATCTCCATACACTCAGAGTGTATCTCCTTCAGGCTCTTATCTTTTACCTTTTCCCGGTACTGAAGGATATCAATCCCGGCATCAACGATCTCTTTAGCCACCTGGACATTGGTTTTTCCCCTGCTGAATTTCTCCCCCAAAATTCCATAAATCCCTTTGGGGAACCCTGGTGAAAACAGGTCCAGCAGCTTCGGTTCCAGTGCATATGCATCAAAACGCCAGTTCTCTGCATTTTTACCTGCAGTATACTCTCCTTTGGATTTAAGAATCTCTTCAATGGTGCGAAAGGCTTCCTGTACCCGTTTAAAATTAGACAGCACCGTATCTTTAAGGTTTGCTCTTGAATCTTCCCCCTGGCTTGAGGAGGTAATCACCCCGACATCATGATCTGAATCCCTTGATGCCAGCAAAACTTTCTCCCGACCTTTAAACAGATCCCGCACCTGGTGTCGAAGCCTGCGAATATCTGCTGATATCTTTTGATGATCAAACCTGAACCTGGCAATATCTTCCAATACCCTTAAGCCTTCAGCAGACCGGTTAATATTTGCGTCCAGCAGCCGTATTTCATTCATTGTTTTCATCCTTTAATGTGTTTAAAACAATCCCGGCCATCATTGACGCCACCATGGCAATCTTGG
This sequence comes from Desulfobacteraceae bacterium, assembly GCA_033851995.1. GTDB lineage: Bacteria > Desulfobacterota > Desulfobacteria > Desulfobacterales > Desulfobacteraceae > Desulfobacula. The sequence continues at coordinate 89,118 of JAWSVI010000017.1, forward strand.
GTGGAAAAAGCAGGTGCTTATCCTGATCCGAAACCAGATCCCCCACAACATGGCAGCAGCCTATCTTTTTGACAACAACCTGTTTCATCTCCGAACCGGCGATTCCTGATGCTGATACGATGGTCTTGCCCGTTGAAGAAAGCTCCTCCACCATCATTTTTTTTAAGAATTTATCATCAAATCCTTCCACAACAATGGCGCAGTCTGAAAATACCGGCATGGAATCTCCCGCCTGTAGTTTCATATCCACAACCTCAATTTTCATATCCGGAAAAATTTGAAGCAGATTTCTTTTCAAGCAGTCGGTTTTTATTTTTCCCACCTGGGAAATCTCATAAAACTGACGGTTCAAATTGGAAGCTTCCACACGGTCAAAATCCACGATCTTGATCTCTTTTACCTTCGCCTGGGCAAGGTGGCGGGCCACATTAGACCCAATACCTCCGACACCTGCAATGCCGATTTTCATCAAAATATCTCCCAATCCTTAAACACCGGCTGGAATCCTTTATCCCGGATCATTTGGCTGACTTCTTCCACGCTCCGGGTGTCCGTAACTTCAAATTGGGCAGTGGCTTCATCATCTTTCAGCGCATATCCGCCAACATCAGTTTTAGAACCGGCGGAATATCGTGTGACTCCTAAAGGCAGAAGCTTGTCCCTGAAATCAGCAGATTCCCGGGTGGATATTGTAATGCCCAGGCGCGGCATAAAAAGGCGCCAGGCAAGAATAAACTGAACAAACTGCCGGTCAGGCAGCAGGTGTCTGGGAGAAATACCGCCATCGGCTTTGGTCATCCTTGGAAGAGAAAGTGAAATTTCCACATCCGGGAACTCTTTTTCAAGGTATTTGGCATGAAGCGCGGCCAGAAAAGATTCTGATACCGGTTTTCCCAAACCAAACAAAGGCGCTATATTTACTGCTCTGAAACCAGCTTTTGCCCCTCGTTCAGGTGTGAGCAGCCGGTATGCATAATCCGCTTTTTTTCCTTCAGGATGGACCTCTTTGTAAATATTTTTGTCATACACTTCCTGATAGACGGTCAGGGAATCAACGCCTGCAACTTTCAAACGCCTGTATGCATCTTCATCCATGGGAAACATCTCAATACCAATGGATGAAAAATATTTTTTCAAAAGCATAATAGTATCTTCCAGGTACTCCATGGGAGTAATCTGGGGAGCTTCGCCGGTCAGCACAAGGATATGCCGGATACCCATGTCTGAAATCACCTGTGCTTCAGACTCAATCTGCTCAAGGGAGAGCTTCAGACGTTTGGCGTTGCTTGTACAGTTAAACCCGCAATAGGTACAGTGATTGGTGCAGTAATCAGAAATATACAACGGCGCATAAAGCCCTATGGTTCTGCCAAAATACTGGTGAGTGATCTGCTGTGACTTTAAGGCCATCTCTTCAAGCATATCCTGAGCTGTTCCGGATAACAGGTTAAGAAGATCATAGGGGCCTAGACGATCCCGGTTTAAGGACTGTTGAACATCTGACAATGTTACATCCCCCAAATATGCATCAAAATCAAAGGTCTCAAACTGATTGACTACATCTAAGAAACTCATGATTTTAATCCCTTAAAAAACCGGTTAATGGTGAAGATGCACTGGCCTTTAACTTTTCTTCCGCCATTCTGGACAAATAGGCCATTCTCCCTGCTTTTACAGCATACCCGAACGCCTTTCCGGAAAGGATCGGGTCCTGGCTGGTAGCAATGGCCGTATTGACAAGAACTGCATCTGCACCCATTTCCATAGCTTCTGCCGCCTGAGAAGGGCGGCCGATTCCTGCATCCACCACCACGGGAATTTTACTGACCTGAATAATCATCTCGATCATGGGCTTCATTTCAAGGCCCCGGTTGGTTCCGATAGGTGCTCCCAAAGGCATGACAGCCGCCGCTCCTGCATCATACAATTGCTTTGTCACTGTAATATCGGGCATCATATACGGCAGAACAACAAAGCCTTCTTTGGCCAGAATTTCTGTTGCCAGAAGGGTTTCATGGTTGTCTGGCAAAAGGTATTGCATGTCCGTGATTACTTCTATCTTAATAAACCGACCGCACCCGGCCTCTCTTGCAATCCGGGCAATACGAACCGCTTCCTGTGCAGTCCTGGCCCCCGATGTATTGGGCAGGAGCGTTACCGTATCCGGGATATAATTCAAGATGTTATCCTGCCGGTCACTTGGATCTACACGCCTCAGAGCCACTGTAATCATCTGGGAGCCACTGGCTTCCAGCATTTGAGGGATTAATGACCTGGAAGAAAATTTTCCTGTGCCTGTAAACAAGCGGCTTGAAAATTCAACATCGCCCAGAATCAGGGTATCTGTCTGTTTATCCGGCATAGTTATCCTCCTCCAACAAAACTGAGCAGTTCAATGGTATCTCCATCCTGAATCAAGGCCTTTTCCCATGCCACTGAGGGAACCACTTTCAAATTGTGCTCCACTACCAAAGACTTTAAATCCAAGCCCTGGTCTGTGATAAGGCCGGTGACAAGGTCCATCAATGTCCGGCTTTGTGTTTCTGTATTTTTTCCATTCAGGCTTATTTTCATAATGCCTCCAAACCTAAAACTATTTATAAGTTTCATGGATTCCTGAAACGGAAAGGCAAATGGCTGTAAAAGGAAAATCTAAGAAAAGATTAAATGGAAGGTTAACTTATACACTTTCCCTACGCCGGTACTAACCGTATCAGGTTCCAAGGGTTGAAGTTTTTAAACTTCTCTCAGCTTTTTTAAAAGCACCCCCAGTGAACTAACTTTTATTTTACTATTTTAAATACATGGGTGTTGTCAATAAAAAACAATTAAACTTTAAATGTGCTGACCAGTTTATCCATTTGCTCTGCCAGATCTGATAAATCCTTGGAATTGGTATTTACCTGTGAACTGCCTTTGGAAATATCATGGACTGAGTTTGTTACCAGCCCGATCTGTTCTGCCAATTCCGTGGATACTTCAGAGTTCTTTGCCACATGGACATTTACATCCGAAATTCCCTGGGCAGCCTGGGATACATTCTCAGAAATATCTTTTGTAGTGGCAGACTGTTCTTCCACTGCTGAAGCAATGGTCAGAACATTTTCGTTAATATCACTTACGACATTCGTAATTTTTGAGATTTCATCCACTGTGGCATTGGTGGAACTCTGGATAGCGTCCACCCGCCGCTTTATTTCCTGGCTGGCTTCTGCTGTCTGTCTTGCCAGTTCTTTTATCTCATTTGCCACTACAGCAAAGCCCTTTCCGGCTTCCCCAGCCCTGGCAGCTTCGATTGTTGCATTCAGTGCCAAAAGATTCACCTGCTCAGAGATGTCTGTAATGGTTTCGATTACCTTTCCGATTTCTTTTGCTGAGCCACCCAGTTCACCGACTTTAGATGAAGCACTATCGGTCTGAGTCACTGCATCTTCAGTAATTGATCTGGTTTGAGCTGCATTTTGGGTAATCTCATTAATGGTGCTGGACATCTGTTCGGCAGCTGTTGCCACCATATTCACATTTACAGAAGCCTCCTCCATGGCTGCTGCGATGGAAGTCATATTCTCACTCATTTCTTCGGAAGCCCCTGAGGCACTCTGGGCTTCGTCTGCTGCCTGCCCAGCCCCCCCAGCCAATGAAGATGCAATATCTGCCATTTGAGTAGATGATGTATTGAGCCGGGTAGAATTGTCCTTTACCTGGCTGATTATAGTTTGGAGGCGCTCAAGGAACTGATTAAACCATTTTCCCAACTCGCCCAGTTCATCTTTGGTTTCAATATTTACCCGTTTGGTCAGATCCCCCTCACCTTCGGCAATGTCTTTAATCCTGGCCAGCATATCCTTTACAGGACTGACAAGTTTTTTTGACATAAACCAGGTTACAGGGGCAATCAATATCATACAAACCAGTGCCACGGCACACAGAACCAGCACCATCTGCCGGTTGTTTGATTTAACAAGTGCATCAGGCTGCAATAATGACAGTGCACCGCAGTATCCTTTCTCATTAAAAATCGGAAGGACATTCTCAAAATAGCCTTTTCCATCTACCTGAACGGTTTTAAATACTCCCTGACTGTCTTTTATGGTCCATGATTCAGACACCTGCTCTGTAAAAATAGCCTTATCAATGCTCTTGTAATCAGTCATATCGCCTGCACTGAATTTCTCTCCGGCAAAAAAAGCCACATTCAGACCTGTCAGTTTTTTAATCCATTCAGCTACACTTTCATCCATCTGAAGAAGGGTAACAGCCGCACCCACCACTTTAGGTTCAAGGTTGTCGGTTTCAGCGTTGTAAGCCTGCGCAATAATCGGGCTTTCAATTTTTATACAAAGAACCCCTTCAATGTCTTGAAAGCTTACCTTTTCATGCTGTTTTAAATCACCCGGATAGGCCGCTTCCATCCAGATATTTTCTGAATCTGACGTTTTTATATATTCACTTGTATTTATACTCGTTCCTTTAGGGAGAAAAATATGACGCAGATTGCCGTTTTCAATAAAACCTGCCCGATAGCCCTCTTCATTTTCTTTAACTGAAAAAGCAAGCAGTTCTCCTTGAGAACCATATATAGCAGTCTTCCACAACTGTCCTGTAGCGGCCGTCCGATAAGCAGCTATTGTCAGCTCATTGAACGAATCCTGAGTAATACCGGAGGAATAGGCCGAGTCATCTTCTATGTACTCTTCTACAAACGTCAGGGTCTCACCCATATTGTTCACTGCAATCATCTGCCTTGCAGCAGACAGCATGACAGTCTGCTTTTCATCCAGAGTATGCCGCAGCGTACTAATGGAATTATTCATGGCCTCCTGGACCATGGCACTATTCTGGCGCTGTATAATCACAGACACAACAACAGTTGAAATCACACTGACTGCTATCAGCATAATCACTGTGTTCACTGTAATTTTAGAACCCAGTTTGATATTCATTTGTTATCCCCCCCATCTTTAGTGGATTTTTTTATCCAGGATATGGTCTTTTAAACTTCCAGCCATTCTTTCCGGATCTCATGATCATTTTTAAGATCCTCAGGCGTCCCCTCAAACACAATTCTGCCTTGCCCCATTATGAATAGCCGTTTAGAAATTTTCAAAGCAATACTCAATTTCTGTTCCACCAGCAGAACAGATATCCCACGACTGGCAATTTCTTCAATTAACTGCCCTACCTGTGCCACTACTTTAGGTGCCAGGCCTTCGGTAGGCTCATCGATCATGATAAAATCCGGGTCTCCCATCAGTGTCCGGCAGATGGTGAGCATCTGCTTTTCTCCACCGGATATCAGGCCGCCGTGAACATTAAAGCGCTCTCCCAGGCGGGGGAATAACTCAAATATATCATCAATGCTCCATCTGCCGGACTGATTTGCTTTTTTCTGCCCCAGTTGAAGATTTTGCAACACAGTCAGGCCGGGAAAAATCCATCGGTCTTCAGGTACAAATCCTATTCCCTTGTGAGCAATTGTATGGGGGTTAAGCCCCGCAATTTCTTCTCCTTTGTAAAGAATAGATC
>JAWSVI010000018.1:0-188190 GCA_033851995.1 Desulfobacteraceae bacterium
CCCATTGGCCGTTACTATCGACGCCTCCGGCTGTAACAATATAGTGCACATGGGGATGCGGCCACAGCTTGCCGCCCCAGGTATGCAAAATACCGTAAAATTCGATGGTGGCACCTAACCTTTTTGGATCATGTCCAAAAGTCATCAGAGTTTGAGAAGAACACTCAAATAACAGATCATACATCACCTGCCTGTTATATCTGCACAGAGGATTGAACACATGGGGCAGGGTAAAGACACTGTGATGATAGGATACCGGCAAAAGATCATTGATTCTTGCTTCAACCCATTTCTTTTGTGAGATTATATTGCACCCGGGGCAGTGGCGGTTCCTGCAAGAATTATATCCTTTTTCCAGGTGACCGCAGGTATCACAGACCTGCCAGTGGCTGCCAAACTCAGGCCCCCGGCAGTGCTCGATATCGTACATCACCTTGTGCTGTCTGGGATGCAGGCGATGATTTGCCCTGAACTGATCACCATATTTGCGGAAGATATCACCCACTGTCGGGCTTGCATCCGGTTTGTCGGGAAGTTGTGTGTGTCTTTTAAGGGTTCGTTTCATGTGTAATTATGAGTGAAAAATTCGGCAAACCTTCTTTGAGAGTTTTACTCATCATTTAAAATGGGTTTGTCTGCCTCCAGGCTTAATGTAACGTTGGAGTTCAGGGGCAGCCGAGCGTAGCGAGGGAACTGGGGCTCCGCCCCAGCTGTCCGCTGCAACGACGTGTTATATGGCAAACTTAGCGAACTCCGAACGGTTAACGAAGCCAGGACTTTTGGTATGGGAGAACAGCTTTTTGTTAGTTTTGAAAATAGCCTTTAACCCGATTTTAGAGAGAACCCTCACGGCAACAGATGACGGATTTACCCCAACCTTAAAATGGGTAACAGCCTTTCGGGCTTTAGAAAATAGCACGATGAAAATTTCCATCCAAATTTAGAGATGCCGAATTAAGGCAAAGCCTTGTGTTGCCAATGATGTTTTCATGTTTTGAAATACCTGGCACCCACCCCGAAACCCATTTGAAATAATACTTTGATATATAACGCAAAAATAACCGGTATCATCCGGTTCATTTTTTTGTTGAGTTCCAAAGTTGTATAATTCAAGAACAGTTATCCAAACAGCACATTTTCCAATTTGTGAGTTGCTTGGAGTCGCTTGCGCGGTGCCATCCGTTCCAGATTCAGCAGCTTCCACTGGATGGCAGGCAACATCTGCGCATCAGGTAGTGGGAATTTTTCCCAATCCGCATTTCCCTGCTTGAGATCCAGCAAAAAACACCTATCATCATTATTCAGGGCTTTATGGATTTGAATAACCAATTCCGGTAAAGTATTCTGCAACCGCTCAAGATTTACTGGTTCATATGCCATGCCCTCAAACTCTGTTCTGTACAACGGAGAAATATCCTGAGATTTGGGTGCCAAAAGTTCAGCCATAGGCCGGTTATGGCCCATGAGATAGACCATGAACGCGTTTTTTAAAGTCTGGGTAATCCCCTCATGCTGCAGAAGCCAGTAGGTATCATATAGGTCTCTGGGGTGCTGCCGGTCTAAAGTTGCGCAGATTTTTCCGGCAAAAAGATCTTCAAAACTCAACAAAGTCATGCTGGCAAATCCAAAGGTTTTCTCTGTATTTTCTGATATTCTGCGCGTCTGGGACGGGTAGACGCTGCCCCGCAGAACCGGTGTTACTTCTATTTTGACATGGGTTGCACCTTGTTGCACCAGCAGTTTATACCGCTTATCTGTGCCTTTCAATCTCACTGCTTTTACCTGAGCCCGTGGAATTCGTTTTTGAACGTCCTCAATGATATTTCCAAGTGCTTTATTAATTCCCTCAAGGCTTTGGTCACGCCCTTCTACCGGCAGATAGGCCAGATCAATATCCACAGATAAACGCGGCATATCTCTTACGAACAGGTTTATGGCTGTGCCACCTTTTAATGCGAAACAGGTCTGCTTTTCCACAATGGGTAAAAGATTTACGAGCAGGCGCACTTGATCAGAATAGGGAGTTTTCATTTTCTTTGACCATTTGTTTCGGAACCGTTATCTGATAGACAGCATCAAAAACACCGCCCTTGACCAACATGCGTTTGCCCCGGCCTAAATCAATACACTTGGTTTCCAATTCTTTGCGCCAGGAATGATCATGGCGATCACTAAACCATAAAAAAAGCCTTTTGGCCTTCACCTGCTTGCAGCGTGTCAGCAACTCACCAAGCAGTTTCGGCCTTAAATTAACGGCGCCTTCAAAAAATTTATCAGCTATTGAAAAATCAGCTGTTTCTCGTACATCCGCTAATAATTCAAGCAGGGCAAGTTCCGGGGTACTAAAGTGAATCGACCAATCCCAGGAACCAAAGGGCCGGGTGAATAACCCAGGTTTAGGAAGCTCTTCAAACAGTTGTTTGTTACGGATTTCAAATTTGAAAGAATCTGAGAAAATGCGCGTCCAACCCGGTATTTTCCCCGTGCTGTACAGGCCAATCCGTTGCGTATCACCCAGCGGCAGATAATGGGCCAAACCCTGCAATTCAAGCGCACTGCGACCGCCCACGTGTATGGTATATCCCATTTCATTCAGGGAAAAGACCACATGCTCCCACTTAAGCGGGGGGCCTGGACGTCTGTATATGCCATGACTCAAGGCCACGAGCTTACCAGCCCTTAAGGCGTAGTCCACCCTGGACCTGTTAAACCCTCGTTTCTTTAACCAGGCACGATTCACTAATTGCCCATCAGGGAGACATTGCTCAAGTCTTTTTGTGTTTTTAGGCGGCATGGTTTATAAATCCTCTTAAATGCATATTATATACATGCATTTAAAGTAAATTTCAAACTACTTGTTTGAAGTTTATGTGAATTGCATAAATATTTAATGCAATTCACATCTTTTATAAACTACGAGTTGATTTCAATTGCGGTTCTGACCTGCATCAAGTTCGGTGTTACAATCATTTTATCTGTATATAGGGTCCTTACAGTTATTGGTCTCGCTGAAAACAGGTGGAGTACGTTCTTTGCTGTTAACCAGCGTCCGACTTTGCCCCCCTCAGCTTGATATAGACCCCCGCAAAAGTTTATCCGAGTAGCAGGCGGTTATATCGAAAACCCTTTATCCACAGCCCTTTTTGTTTTTAAGAATGATGCATTTTATTGCCTATGGGGGTCAAGGTTGCACGCTGACAGGGGGTCAATTTTGAACGCTGTTTGACAATTTATTCAATATAATCAATATATTGGTTTGGTCCGACAAGAACTTATCCGACAAGTTCATTTGTTTGTTGGAACCAAAACTACTAATACGTAAATAAACTTAATTATTCCGAGGTCTCTTAAATAGATTAGGAATATATAGGATGTAATTTGTTAGTATTACAACCATTCTCATCCAGCCAAATCTAAAATCTGCCATAGCCAAGGAAAATCCATTGTTCATACCAATTGAAGTAATAATATACTTTGGATTTGAAGCTTCAAGATTGCAGAAGTTCATTTGCTTATAACATTCGATAATCCCTTCCTTCATTGAGCGATTTTTATAGCTTTTTGCAAAACAAAATTTTTTCCCAAAAACTTTAAAAAAATATATATATGTAAAGTCATAAAAATGGAAATCTATTTTCCTAATCTCGCACTCGATTTGAATCACATTCCCAAAATCAAAAAATGAGAAAACGATTCTTGGAGTAACATCCTCCGATTTATAAATACCAAACGGTAATAATATAAAAATGACTACAAGCAATAATGAAAATGAAATAAGAATAAAAATGTTTTCTTCAAAGAAATATGACAATCCTGCTACTATTAATATTGGGACACCAAATGTTATTAAGAGAACAAACAAATATTCTATTATAGAGCTAGATAAAACATCTGTTTTTGATAATTTTATAACTTCTTGATTATCGTGTTTGTGGTAAAATTGTATTTGATGATCTTGGTTATAATCCCCTTGAATTACGTCAAATTCAGTGTCTATTAATTCAGATCCAATTTCGCTTTCCCTGAAATCACGACTATATTTTTTTCTGTGTTCTTCAATAGTATACCTAGTGTCACTTTCTCTCGCTTTGGACCTACGACCTTCAAAAATTAATTCCTTCCGGTTTTTAATACTTTGAATCGCGACAAAAATACCAAGCAATGCAAAAATAAAATTTACAAAGTTAAAACTTGCTTCAAACAAACGATTTCTCCTTTCTATACGAACATTTCAAAACCACCCGCTTGCCGGTGCGCATTTTGATTGTTGATTATTCGTTCTGATTTTTCTATATTCGCCCGTTTGGGCTGGTCATTCTTACCATGAAATAATATCAAGAATTATCTATATATCTTAAAGCTTTATTTTGAATGTTTTTTAACGCCTTCGAGACAGGGCTATGGTTGGCGTATCCTAAAATTTTACTTATTTCACCTACTTTTGTATATCCATCCCTAATACACACTACTATTCTTTTCTCTTTTTTATCTATTAGACTTATAAAATCTTCCCAGCATTGATTTTCAGTTATTTCAGTTTGAGGGCCTTGAATTGGTATTGTGTCTTTTAGTTCAACGAAATTAACTTTATATTTTGATCTCTTTTTAAAAAGCTTTCTTTCAAAATCTTCCTTTGCGTAGGACCATCTGTCTGAAAAATCATCTTCTAATCGGTTTGATTTTATTGCATCTAAAATACCCCTTAAATTTCCTTTCTTATCAGCAAAATCTACAAGTTCTTTAGTTGCAGTTTTTGCCTCATTCTCTCCCCACCAAAGCATACCACCTTTCAATGGCCTTTCCGTCTTTATATTAGGATAGAGCTTTCTTAATTTTTCTAAAGAAACTTTTTGAGATGGTTCTGTAATTGGTGCTCTCCCAAAAGATCTCAATCTTTCTTTTGCAACCATATAAACATAAGGCATCCAAAAATCCAAATTATGCGCGAGCACTTTTATTGAATCGTTGGAACTGAATGCGTTCAACTTTGAACCACTTTCAAGAAAGGGCCAGATATAATACGCGAAAGCTTGAGATAAACGAAAATCAAAATCAGCTGGAAGTACTTTATCTAAAGCATAATCAAATACAGAAAGAGGCCATTCCCCCTTTTTTAGCAACGGTAATTTATTGAATTCCAAGATATGCCTTGGTAACAAATGGTATAATGGTGCGTAAAAAGTGTACCTGTGGAATGAATGATTTGGAACTAAATATATATCTTTATCAGCAAACCGGCTTAGCCAAGATAACTTTTTTGGGATTTTATTCTGAAATAGATCATATCTATACGAACCCGATTCCCAAGCAAGATTCCATTGAGCTACAAGGCCATCTGCTTCCAATGGTTCTGTTTTTTTTAGGTTATTATAATCAATGTATACGTATTCAGGAATTTCATCATCTGTTGGAATGGGTAAAGAGTTAAAAATAAAGGCTGAAGAAAAATTTTGCAATACTGGAAATTCTTCTTTGGTCAACTCATCTGAGGAAGCAAGACAAGAATTTATAATCTCTTCATCCAACTCGATTTCCTTTTTAGATCTTTGTTGCTTAGTCATATTATTCTCCTGTTGATTTGTTGATTTTTAGCTTTCAACAGGAATACGGCAAAAAAAGTATATTTTGTTCCATAATATTATTTTAACTATTGAAATCTGCGGTTTACCCGTCAGCATTTCACTTGTTGGAATTAAGTATCCTGTCCCTCGATTTCCCTAAATTTTATATGATAAAAAGAAAATAGTTGAAAAAATAAATTGATTTGTCAGCAAAGTTCAAAAAACGTTTTGTTGGGATATTCGCCAGTTTCCCATGCCTTGTAAATCGTTGTAGCTGCACAATTAAATATTATCCCATTCTTGTCCTCTGGCATTTCAGTCAAAAGTTTTATTATCCCATTTCTTTTGTCCATGCCGAATAGCCCTTTATTTTTTCCCACATTAATTAGACGCGAGTTAAATCTTGGGTCCTTGTCCCAAACGTTGGCATAAAAAACATAATTTATATAATTTAAAGTTTCAGAATCCTTTTCGATCTCAATATATGTCGAATCCACATATCTCTTTGGCTTAACTTTAAAAGCTATATTAGATTTTTTGGCATCTTTTCGACTGTTTTTACAAAGTAAACATAAACCATCATTTTTTATATCAGCAGGAAGTAAAATTAGCTTATTACATATTTTACATGTGATTTTTAAATTATTCATATTTCGATGTACCAATCACCAATTAGAGTTTTGTGAAATTAGTATTTGCATTATTCTTTGAAAGGCTAATACTATTTGATAAAATTAAAGCTCTGAATTTTGTGCAATTGAGTATGTTATCATATGCTAAATTTTAATCTATTTAAATAGTTCTGTTTGAAGCAAATATTCAATATGATCTTCAATAGAACTATTGTATGAACTTAATTTAAAATTTTCATTTCTTAAAATTTTCATTTCTTTTTTTCCTTCCTTCATTTTTCCAATGAGTTCTGGTTTTCCTTTTTTTGCAATACCAATTTCGTGAAATTTCAAATTATTCGATTTTGCGACTTTTTTAAATTGTGGGAATTTTTTTTCATCTATAGACAAGACAATGTTCCAGTCCCCCCACATTAGCGCAATATTCCAAGGGTTATAATTGTATTTATCGGCTACATCTAAAACGTGATTGGGCAATATTCCATTATCCTCCATATCTATTTCAATTTTGCATTTAGATTTTTCGATAATATTCCAAAATGAGCCAGTGAGACTATCAGAATTATCTGTTGCTGCATTTACCAAATTCAATTTAGCTAAACGTTGCATTCCCTTTATTTGGGTTCGTGGATAGCATAATATTTTTTGTTCCCATTCTTCTAAACTCGAGAAACCTTTATTTTTAGCCTTGATATAAATAGAAGGAAATAAACCTAAATCTCCTAAAACAATTATTCTATCACCAGCTTTACATTTGTCTCTTTTTATTTGTTCTATACCAGATTCTAAATAACCTATAGCGGCTACATGACACTCAAGACGAGGTGCCGTTCTAATATTTCCTCCAGCATTTTGTACATTTAGCTCTTTAGTCGCATCTGCGATACCTTGGAATAACTTTTTGAATTTATCAACGGCAAAATTATTTGGTGCTTCAATAGAGCTTAGAACACACATTGGTTTAGCACCTACAGCAGCTAAGTCGCTTATATTAACAGCAATAGAATACCAACCAAAAGAATGAAAAGATTCATAACCCAATTGCCAAACTAAGGGAGTTGGACCAACATCAGAAGTAAAAACAAGTGTGCCAGAATCGTTAGGTAATTTGAAAAAAGAACAATCATCTCCTATATTAATACCCTCTTGGTTTTTATTTAAAAGAGGGAGAACAATTTCATTCAGCAATTTAAATTCACCCAAATCGGACAATGATTGCATTTAATTTCTCCTAATGGTTTTAAAATTTTTATTACACTTCCAATAAATATAATTGAATTACTTCAATCAAAAAATTATGTTTTTATTTAAAATTTATGTCTTGAAAAAAATCAATTGTCTCTATAAGAGATTCTTCTGGCATGTTATATTCTCTCCAGTTCCAAGGTTTATCTATTTGAAAATAATTAACTAAAGCCTGCCTAATAAATTGACTTTCAAATAATCCCTCTTCAAAATATTCAGTCCGTAAAAAATTAATGTTATTATTTGTGTCTTTTAACAAAATATATGAACCAACATTTTTTAAGTTATCCCAAGCATTTTTTAAACTATTGGAAGAAGTCGGGGGGAAAGGAATTAGATCTTCCCAGGAAACTTGGTGGGGAACCGGCACAACATGGAGATGAGCGTGAAAAATACCACATCCAATATCTGAACAACATTTTGCGCCATGTTCGAACAACAAGGGATATCCAAATATTTTCAATTTTCTTGTAATTTGCTCTATTAACGGGATCAAGTTTGACCTATGGTTTTGAGGAAGGTCAGCAATTGTTTCATGATGAGAGAAGGGTATTATTAATAGGCTGCTTGGGAAAAGTTGCCCAATCGTTGGAATAACAAAAAATAAATCATTTTTATAAATTATCCTTGAATTTATGTGTTTACCGTATATTTCCTTAAATCTTGAATTCTTAAAATCGTATAATTCGACGCAAAATTCGCAATTTTTGTGTTTTAGTTCCAAAACCTACCCCAATTAGTAATAAATAGTTTATTAAATTATTCGAAACGATTTAAACCTACTATTTTTAAAAGATTTACTCTGGGCCTATAATTAAATCCGAGATTTCGCCTTTTTGATGCTTCCATTCGATTCCTGGCAAAGGTTTTTTATCACCTTTTGAAGTCAAAAGCTCAACTTTTGTGTTTCCAGTTATTTCACCAATTTCATGCAAACAACTATCTGTATTTTCAAATGCTTCCTTACATTTCATTTTATTCTTTGGTGCAATTGTAAAAAGTAAAGAGAAATCAACAGAAATACTAAGCGCTAATTTAATCGGTTCAATCTTTAAAAAGTCCGCAACTTTAATTGTTGTAGGGCTTATAGGAAGGGTCTCCTCAAATATGATGGCTCCTACAGAACTTTGTGCACATAACTCATTCACGGTAGCGAGTAAACCATCTGAAATGTCTTGACAGGCAGTAGCAAGTTTTAATTTTGAAATGATCTTTCCTTCTTCAACCTGCGCATATGGCTTTTTCCATGATTCTAACAATTCTTTTTCTTCAGCGTCCGAGAGTCTCAGCCCTTGTTTTTTTGCTTTCCTGAAATAAACTAATGCTGTAGATGCAAGGCCGATTGGCCCAGAAACAAAAAGCTTATCTCCAATATTTGCCCCACTTCTAGTAAGAACATAACCATTTTCACACAGGCCAAGCGCAGTTGCAGATAAAACTAAATCAGATGCGCCTCCAATGTCCCCGCCCAATATTTGTGTTTTATATTTCTTTACTGCTGAGTTTACCCCTTTAATTATCATTTCAAATTCTTTATCGGTCATATTATCTGAGTATCTTATAATCGTTAATAACCCAATGGGTGTGGCCCCCATAGCTGCAATATCACTTATATTTGCTATGATTAAAAAGTAACCAAGGTCAAAATAATTTAATAATCCCTCCTTGAATAAATCAAATCCATTGCCACGGACATAGTCCGAACCTATTACAATTGTCCCCTCCTTTAAAATTTTCAGGATTGAGCAATCGTCAAATGCTTCTGGCCCAGCGACAGAAACGGCGAAATTTTTTATGTTCCGTGAAAGATCGTGAGTTTCATTCAATGAAGGTATTATTATATCTTTTATTCTTTTTTTTTCGTTCATTATCTTCCCTTATTACCAGCAGCTTTAAAAATCTAAATGAAAAAATACAGACATTTTATTTTCTTTTGACGAGACAACTTATCCATTTCGTTGATAAATCATTGCTATCAGGATCAATATGAATATCTATATCTTGTATTTTCCAGTTTAGTGGATTAATAATTTTTAAAATATCTGTTTTTAAATAGTAAAAAAAATGGCGGTATCTTGTATTATATAGCTTATCAGGTATCCTTTTAGTGCCTTGCCCCTCCTTAACAGAAAAGTGTAGGATCCCGCCAGGTTTTATAACACGATAGAATTCTATTAGTGTGTTTTTAAAAGCCTCAATGTCGAAATGTAAAAAAACTGCACTGCACCATACACCATTAAAAACTCTGTCTTTAAAAGCCAAATTCCTAATGTCCATAACAGTCCTATGGATATTAGGATGTTCAGAAGCAGAAGCTTGTAACAAAGTCCCCGCCATATCAACTGCCTCCACTCTAAACCCTTTGCTTTTGAAAAATATAGAATCTCTGCACGAACCAGCACCGGCATCTAAAATTCGATTTCCATCGAGACCTTTTAAAAAGGAATTTAGCTGAGTTTTTAGTTTAGAGTGGTCGCCATAGCTTTTTGATCTCTTATAATATTCGAGAGCAATAGCATTATATGTATCAATTGTTTCTTTCACTGTGTATCATTTTCCCTTTTTATATTTGGGTAAACATTTTTCACGATATTTTGATTTGACACACCAATTAATCATATTAAGAATTCTATTTCTTTTTAACAAAACTCAAAATCAATAGTATGATAGGTACAATTAAAGAAAGAAGGAACTCTTTTGTGTTTAGGAATCCTTTTTTTACAGAGAAAAACCCACCTATAGTGAAAACCATTAGTATTATCCAAGCATAGTTTTTTTTAAAGAAATGACTAATTGAGGTTAAAGTTGAGCTAAATATAATTTTTTGAATTGAATACTTTGTATTCTCTGGCTGGTATACCGTTATGTCGTTGTTAAAACAAAGTACCTCCATATTAGGTTTTATTGATATTGATAACGCTTGAGTTAAGGCTGCAAGGAAGGGCCAAACTGCCCAAATAGATGGTCTTGCAGGACTTCTAGGTAGTTCCCAAGAGCCATTTTCATTTTGTGAGCTAAGAATATTTTGTAACGCATGATATATTTTAATCGGTATTGGCCCCTTAGATAGTTTTAAATATGTATAAACTGAAATAGGAAGTGCAAAATGAGGTAAACTACATTGGAATTCAAGTTCTTTTTCTAAATATTTAAAGTTGAGAATGTAATCTTCTGCTTGGCTTTCAACTTCTGTAAATGCATCTGGATTAAGATTTTCTTCAAGCCAATTTAAGCTATCATTTATTATTTTTTTGTTTGTATTACCTGGCTGCTCATTTAAGGCTAATAATGCCCAAGAAGTGTGTAAAAGAGTTGGCGAAGATTCTGGTGTTGGTCCCCATGCTGGAACATCTTGTCGCTGATGTCTGATTAGCCAATCAATACCCAGTGATAATTCATCAGAGTACCTGTTTATTTGCCCTAGACTCATCACACCATGAACTGTCGTAAAAGTTCGCGATGGATGCCCTTTATATGCACCCCAGCCTCCATCAACGTTTTGGTTATTTTTAATCCAATTGTATGCCATTTCAAGATTAGGCGCTCTTGAATTCATATTTGCACCAATTAGGTAGCTTATCATTATCACCCACCCAGTAGCTTCCATAATAGGGAAATCGATAGTATTTCGAACTGGCCAGCCTCCACTAACTTCTTCATTTGGAGAAATTATTTGTTTATCTCTAAGATACCTCAGAACATCTTCCGTTCGTTCGAAGTGATCCTTAGCCATATGAAAGCAATATAATGCAACGGCAGAAGCAGTGACGCCAGGCTTCATGTCATCCAAATAGTGATACCAACCAGCACATTTTTCATGGGGGTCAGAATGATAAGTTTGTCTTAACAAAGACATTGTTCTTTCAATTGCAGTTTTTATTTCTGATTCTTTTAACAATGTTTGCATAATCCACCTAACTGATTGTTGATATAATTATTGAGAGATCACTTGATTTCGTAATTGTGGTCGATCGCACTGGGAGGATTAAAATAGAAGCCTGTCGTATACCCCCGGGTGTTGAGCCCTTTAATGCCTTTAATCCACCTTTTTTTAGCTTTATAATCTTTAGGATTCTTATAATAGGTTTCTAAAGCATCCTTATAAATATTTGTAATTGATGTAATATAATTGTAACCATGTTGACGGCCTTCGATTTTAAAACTATCAACACCGCTATTGATAAGTTCTGGAAGATGTTCAATCATACATAGATCTTTAGAGTTTAATACATAAGATCCATGGTCGTCTTCGATTATAGGCATATATTCATTTGGTTTATTTTTAGAAGCCAAATAGTATTTTCGTCGGCAGGGTGTAGTGCATAAACCGTTATGAGCATCTTTGTAATCTAAATAGTTGCTTAGTAAACATCTTCCAGAATAGGAGATACACATAGCACCGTGTATGAAAATTTCTAACTCTATTTTGGTGCTTTGGCGAATTTCAATAATTTCCTTTATCGAAAGTTCCCTAGATAAGCAGATCCTATTAATATTGAATTCCTCCCAAAATTTGACTGAATGGGAGTTAACAGTATTCGCTTGGGTGCTAAGGTGTATTTTTAATTCTGGGGCCAATTTTCTAGTGAAGTGAATTAATCCTGGATCCCATAAAATAAGGGCATCTACTCCTATCCTTTGAAGATTTCGGATATATGTTTTCAGAGTATCAAAATCCCTATTTCGGGCTGCACTATTGACTGTAATATAAACTCGAGCGCCTTTGTCGTGTGCATACTCTAAACCATATTCCATGTCTCTTAATGTAAAATTTTTAATTTTATTTCTAAGGCTAAAATTAGTCCCCCCTAAATAGATTGAATCTGCTCCACAATCGATAGCCCCTTTAAGGTCACTAAGAGTGCCTACGGGGATTAATAATTCGGGTTTTCTTTTTTTTATTTTTATCATAGTTTTTTAATGTAACGGTTGTGGTTCATTTCTCCGATCTTTGGCATCAAATTCAGCCAAAGGTTAGCTTCGCTGTTTTGGTGCAGTCATCCAAGAGGCAAACCTTGTGTTAATCCCTGCCTCATCAAGCATGACGTTGACTGTTTCAAAATCGGTTGCCCATTTAGGATCATTCCAATCGGGTTCGACACAGATAATTTCTGAGATACCCGATTGTATGATTGCCCTCGCACAATCAGCACATGGGTACCACGGAAGATACATGCGACACCCTAAGCACTTAAACCCGTTGGCGGCGGCATTATAAATCGCATTTCGTTCAGCATGCTCAGTCCATTGGTATTTTGCCGGTCGTTGATGGCGCTCAGTACAATCATCGTCCAAACCGCGCGGAAACCCATTCCACCCGATCGACACAAGTACATTTCTATCATCCACAATTACGGCGGATGTCCTACGGGATTTGTCTTTACTCCATGATGCAACCAACTGAGCCAAATCCATCCATCGTTTATCCCAAGTCATTTAATCCTCCAATGTTTAACTCACTAGCTTGTCTATGTGTAGTGGCTTGTTCATAAGCCCCGGGGTAGTGGGGTGGTAAATTCACCTTTGACTACGGCTGAAGCTTTGCTTCGCCTTGCCCGTCATAACAAGTAATTGAGCGGTTGTCCGCATAACTTCATAGTTTTAAATAGGGTTGACAATTGTTGTTGAGTGTTTTAACGTTTCCTAACCGCATAACATTCATATTTTAATGTTATTATTAATTTTGGATAGCAAAATGATTCAGCTTTCACAAGAGTTATCACGAAAATTTACCTCCTCTTTGGAGCGAAAAGGAATTGCAGCAAACCAGCATTGGTCTTATAAAAAATGGTTGCGGTATTATTTGGATTTTTGTCAAAAATATGAATATGATGCCTTTAAATCAGAAAGCCTGCCTTTTTTTATAGAAAAACTTAAATCAAAAAAACAATCTAAACAGCTACAGAAGCAGGCGTTTAATTCTGTTCTGCTTTATTATGAGATGTATGGTGTTCATCTGCATTGGTCTGATAAAAGGCAATCGGAGGTCAGAGAATCAGTTGAATCATATAATAGTCATGTCTCTGAAAAAAGTTACGGGTGGAAAGCTGCTTATGGAATATTAAGTGATGAAATTAAAGTCCGCCATTATTCTCCAAAAACGTATAAAGCCTATCGTGTTTGGGCGGGTAAATTTCAGGGTTTTGTTAAAAACAAGCCTTTAGAGTTGTTAGATGCCGAAGATGTTAAAAGTTTTTTAACCCATTTGGCAGTTGATCAGCATGTTTCAGCCTCTTCACAGAACCAGGCTTTTCACGCACTCTTGTTTTTTTACAGGAATATATTAAAAAAAGAATTCGGGAAAATAGACGGTGTTGTCCGAGCAAAGAGACGCCCCTATATCCCAGTGGTTCTATCCCGGAGAGAAGTTGATCTTGTTATTGGGAAATTGAGATATCCATATGATCTTATCGTGAAGCTGTTGTATGGTTGCGGGTTAAGGCTGTCTGAGTGTATGAATATTCGGATTAATAATTTGAATTTTGATGCCGGTATTTTAACTATTCATGACGGCAAGGGGAAAAAAGATCGTACTCTGCCTTTGCCTGAAACTATTATGGATGAACTTCATGAACAGGTAGGAGTGGTTAAAAAACAACATCTCAAAGATCTTGAAAATGGCTATGGTGGAGCTTTTATGTTTGATACCATAGAAAAAAAATATAAAAATGCAGGAAAAGAATTTCACTGGCAGTGGTTTTTTCCGGCCAAAGAACTGACGTATGTTTCTGAGGGTGAAGAATTTCGGCGATCACATCTGCATGTCCGTCATGTCCAGAAGGCTGTGAAGGGTGCGGTGAATAGACTTCAGCTTACAAAGCGAGCAACGCCGCATACATTTCGCCACAGTTTCGCCAGCCATTTGCTGCAGGCAAATTATGATATCCGGACCATCCAGGAACTTTTGGGGCATAGTGATGTCCGGACAACCATGATTTACACGCACACCATTCAGTCTAAAACCATCAAAGAATCCAAAAGTCCTCTGGATTTATAGGCACAGCTCCGCTTTGTCGACTACATAATGTTAACCGATGATAATGATTCTTCTTTCTATATAAAGCGGTTGCGAAAAAAGCAATAGGAGTAATCCCCTTATTGGAGGAAAAATTGATTTCACTGGTGATGAACCAAAATAATTATGGTTTACACTTAGGCTGGTATTGTATAAGAGAACAAGGAACAAAAATATCTGTTGAGGAGAATAAAAATGGCAGACGAAAATCAGGACAATGGCGGGCAGGATTCAGAAGAGTTAAGCTTTGCCGAATTGTTTGAGTCCTATGATTCAAATATCAAAAAAGAGTTGAACCAGGGAGATATGGTGGAAGGTGAGATCATCTCCATTGGCCAGATGCAGGTCTATGTTGACACGGGCACCAAAAGTGATGGTGTGGTGGAAAAAATGGAGCTTTTGGATGAGAATGGTGAGTTCCCGTATAAAGTAGGGGATTCGCTTAAATTATATGTGGTGTCCATCAGTGAAAGTGAGATTATTCTTTCCAGGGCGTTGTCCGGGGCAGGCAAAGCCACCATGCTTAAAGATGCGGCAAGCTCCAGAACGCCTGTGGAAGGCAAGGTAAGTGAGGTCATCAAGGGTGGGTTCAGCGTTGATATCATGGGGAAACGGGCCTTTTGTCCGGTCAGCCAGATGGATGTTAAATATGTGGAGAATCAGGAGGAATACGTTGGGGAGACATTCAATTTTCTGATCAGCCGGTTTGAGGAGGGTGGAAGAAATATTGTGGTGTCCCGGCGGGATCTTTTGAACGAGGAGATCAAGGAAAAGCAAAAGGAATTTTTTGCTAAAGTGTCTGAAGGAGATACGGTTCAAGGCACGGTTTCAAAATTGATGTCCTTTGGTGCATTTATTGAACTGGCACCCGGGGTTGAGGGCATGGTCCATATTTCCGAGTTGTCCTGGTCCAGGGTTGAGAAAGCTGAAGAAGTTGTCCAGGTTGGGGATTCAGTTACGGTTAATATTTTAAAGATTGAGCCTGGAAAGGATGAAGGATCCAAAAAGATTGGACTTTCCATGCGCCAGACTTCTGCTAACCCATGGGATTCTGTGGAAACACGGTTTAACACTGGAGACCAGATGCCAGGAAAAGTTGTGAGACTTGCCAAGTTTGGGGCATTTGTGGAGATTGCGCCTGGTGTGGACGGGCTGGTGCATATCAGCGAGATGAGTCATACCAAACGGGTCTTGCGTCCGGATGATGAGGTCCAGGTTGGAGAAACCGTACAGGTGGTGATTAAATCCATAGACATGGACAGCAAGCGGATTTCTTTGAGCATTAAAGATGCCTATGGTGATCCCTGGACCGGTGCGAGTAGCAAATATGCTGTGGGTTCTGTAGTGGAAGGGCAGACAGAGAAAAAAGAGAAATTCGGCATTTTTATTAATCTTGAGCCTGGGGTGACCGGTTTGATGCCGTCTTCCAATATCAGCAATGCTGCCAATGCATCCGATTATGAAAAGCTTAAACCCGGTGATATGGTTAAGATCATGATCCAGAATGTGGATGAGGAAAATCGACGGATTACGCTGGGGTCTCCAGAGCAAAAAGACGGGGACAACTGGAAACAGTTTGCCGGAACCCAGAGCAAATCTTCTTTTGGCAGTATGGGAAGTCTGCTTGAAGAAGCATTGAAAAAGAAAAAATAAGATTTTAAGCTAATGCTGCTTGATAAACTCCGAGAGTTGTATGATGGCTTCTTTGCCTTCGGGAATATACCTGGCAAAATAATGCCAGACATGGAACATGTGATCCCAGATTTCAAGCTGGACATCTACTCCGGCAGTTTTTAACTTTTCTGCCAGCAGCTTTGAGTCATCTCTTAATACTTCATTATCCCCGGCCTGGATCAGGGTCGGGGATAATCCTTTAAAATTATTGTTAATCGGAGATACAAAAGGATCTGAGAGGGGTTTGTCCGTATAAAGCCGGGCCACAAGTTTCAGATCATCCGGGTTAAACATGGGGTCTTTTTCCCTGTGGGTTTCATGGGAGGCATTTTTACATTCAAGGTCTATCCATGGCGAGATCAGTACAGAACAGGCAGGTAAGGGGGCTTTGTTTTTAAGCAGGCCTGCCAGTAGCGCAAGGGTCAGTCCGCCACCGGCAGAATCTCCTGCAAGACATATTTTATGGGTATGGCCATGATTTTTGCTAATCCAGTCATACACGGTTTTTACATCGTCGAGTCCTTTGGGAAAAGGATGTTCCGGTGCCAGGCGGTAATTAAACAGCAGTACTTTGGATTGGGTATGGCGGCAGATTCGAGAAGCAAGGTCTGTATGGGATTTGATGGAACCTGCAATATAGCCTCCGCCGTGGGTCAGCATGATAATCCGGTCGGGTTGAGTGTTTTTCGGATAAAACCAGCAGGCATCAATGTGTTTTATGGAAAATTTTTCTGCCCAGACCCGGCTGTCCAGGTTGAGTACCCCGGCATTTTTTTCAAGAACAGCCCTGTATTGATCTATACCCGTGGCATCAAACGTTGCCCTGTTTTTAAGGTATCTGAAGATCAGTGTTAAAATGTGTGAACGGGTTCTAATCATGAATATAAAATATTATTGTTAATCTGGAGAAAAATAGGTATCACTTTCCAGGCAATAAGCCAACAGGTTTTTCAAACAATGGGTAGGCATGAGAAAAAAAATATTTATTACGGATTTGGACGGGACCCTTTTTAAAGATGATAAAAGTGTTTCCCAGACCGATATTAAAACCCTTAAGCAGTTGAGGGCAAAGGGCGTGTATATTGCTATTGCAACCGGGCGTTCCAGTTATTCTTTTGAGAGAGCCCTGCGCAGCATTGGGATGTTAAAAGGGGAGAATGCACTGCCTGTGGATTATGTGATTTTTTCCACAGGCGCAGGAATCATGGAGTTTAAAAGCAGAACGATTTTATTGAAAAAGGAGATAAAGCCTGAGCAGATTTCATCCATCACCAGGTGCTTTGATCGATACCGGTTTGATTACATGGTACACCAGGCCATACCGGATACCCGGCTTTTTTTATATAAGTCCCATAATTCGCACAACACGGATTTTGTTTCGCGCCTGGCATTTTACCCGGACTGCGGAACACCGCTGAAAAATAATTTCCAGCATATCAAGCCTGCAACAGAAGTACTGGCCATTGTTCCTCCGGGCAGGTCAGATAAAAAAAAGGTCCAACAGATCCAAAAAGAGCTGGAAGCGTTCAGTGTGATTCAGGCAACCAGCCCCCTGGATCATTCTTCCACCTGGATTGAGGTTTTTCATAAGGGTGTATCCAAGTCTCAGGCAGCTGCATGGCTTTGTAGAAAGCTGGGTGTAGATGTTGGGGATATTGTTGCTGTGGGAAATGATTATAATGATCTGGATATGCTTGAAGCTGCCGGGCAGGGGTTTGTGGTGGAAAATGCTCCAAAAGATCTGAAACAAAGTTATCAAGTGGTATCTTCCAATAATGAAAACGGCGTGAGCCATGCGGCTCAAATGTCTTTGCTGATATAAATGCGGGGTCAGCTTTCAGGATTATTTTTTATCAAGTTCAGAAAAATCAAACTCCGGATATAATTTTTTGCAGCACTCCGGGCAGATGCCGTGGGAAAATGCAATGGAATTAAAATAGTCTTCCACTGTCAGCCATCTGCCTTTTTCAATTTTGATATTTTTGCAGTTTGCACAGATGGGAACAACATCGTCCAGTCCATTCCTGGTATGGGTCAGAAACTTTTTATATTTTTCCCTCAGGGTTGTGATCTTGGTTATGTCCCTCACTACGGCAATGGCACCCTGATAAGCATCATCGTTTAACATTGAACTGCAGGCAAGCTCTACAGTGAGGCACTCCTTTTTTTTATTTACTATCTGCATTTCATACCGGGCAGTGCCCTCATTTTTGAGGCGTTGGGTCTGATCTTTTATCGTTGTCAGGCTGTCATTGGCTGAAATATCTTTTAAATTTTTTTTGCGGATTTCATTATCCAGGTATCCTGTCATGCTGCAGAACGCCTGGTTTGCATAGGTGAAGTTTTCGTTTTCATCTATGGTGAAAACACCTTCTGCAATATTTTCCGTAATGGTGCGGTATTGTTTTTCGCTTTTTTCGATCTGTTTTCGATAGCGCTTGTTTTCCAGGTTCAGGCGGTTTATTTCCAGTACTTTTTCAACCGTATGCTCAATCATTTCAAAATCGGTGACAGGCTTGGTGATATAGTCTTTGGCCCCCATGCGCAGCGCTTTGATAATATCTTCTTCTTTGCCTGCGCCTGACACTACAATCATGGGAACTTCCGGGTTACTTCTGTGGATAGTCGTCATGACTTCGATACCGTCTGTTTTGGGCATTCTTAAATCCGTCAGAACAATATCAATATCCTGGCTGAAGAAAATGTCCAGGCCTTTTTGTCCGTCTTCTGCACTGAATACGATAAAATCCCGGTCTTCAAAATAATTGGACAGGCTTTGTCGTATGGACAGTTCATCGTCTATAACCAGGATGGTTTTTTTAACATCCACGTTGAGAAATCCTTACAATTTAAAGTCTATAGTTTTTTACAGGGATGAAATCAATTGTTTCATATCCCTGACAGCCTGTTCCATACCAGTAAGTATAGCTCTTGAAATGATACTGTGTCCTATACTGAATTCGCTGATTTCGTCAAGCCCTTTAAATGCTTTAATCGTATTATAACAAATTCCATGACCTGCATTGACTTCAAGTTTTAACTTGGTCCCGATTTTTGCCGCATCTACGATTCGTATAAATTCCTTCTGTTTCCGGGCCTGGGTTGCGGCATCGCAAAAAGCGCCGGTGTGGATTTCGATCATGTCAGCATCTATTTTATGGGCCACCTTGATCTGGTCAAGATCAGGATCGATGAATATACAGACGGATATTCCGGCATTTTTCAAAGTGGCAACCGCTTCCCTGATACTGTCCTGGTGGGTGATCAGGTCCAGACCGCCTTCTGTGGTCAACTCTTCTCTTTTTTCCGGGACCAGGGTTACGCAATCCGGCTTGATGTCCAGTGCAATGCCCAGCATTTCATTTGTGGCAGCCATTTCCAGGATCAGTTTTGATTGTGCGACTTTTCTAATGAGCCGGACATCTCTTTCATTGATATGGCGGCGATCTTCTCTTAAATGGACCACAACTCCGTCAGCACCGGCTGTTTCGGCAGCAATGGCTGCTGCGACAGGTTCCGGGTAGGTCGCCCCCCGGGCCTGCCTTAACGTTGCGACATGGTCTACATTAACTGCTAATTGAGCCATTTTATATTTCCCCCATCTTTTAAAATGCGTTCAATTGATCATTTGTTTCAATTTTTCTTAATAATTTAAGACTTTTTTCTTCCATTTTTTCGGCGGCGTCTTCCCCGGTTTCATGGTCAAAGCCTGCCAGGTGCAAAATTCCATGTATCAGGAGCTGTGACATTCTTTCCTCCAGGGTGATATTTGCCTGTTCAGCCTCTTTTAAAGCCGTATCGCAGGAGATGACCACATCCCCTAAAAGGCCGGGTGTGATGTCTGAAAATTCGCCTTCCTGCATGGGAAATGCCAGAACATTTGTGGGTTTGTCAATGCCCCTGTATGTATTGTTCAGTTCCCGGATCTGATCATCCCCGGTGATGACAACAGATAACTCATGGGCATTAAAGCCCAAGGCGTTTAAGATCAGTTTTGTCTTTTGGCTGATGGTTTCCGTTGGTATGTTCTTTTTTTGCTGATTGTCTATCAGTATCTTTTGCTGTTCCATTTTTTTCTTTTTTCTTTTCCTGGCTTTTGTCTGAGTATTCTATGCGGCTGTGGTAAATACTGGTCAGAATTTTGTTAAAACTCTTGGCAATCTGATGAAGGTCTTTTAGTGTCAGCTCACATTCCTCTAATTGTCCATCTGCAAAAATATCGTTGATTAATTCTTTGACCCGACCCTGGATTCTGGCAGGGGTAGGGCGCTCAAGTGCCCTGACAGCAGCCTCAACCACATCGGCCAGCATGACGATCCCAGCTTCCCTGGTCTGGGGTTTGGGCCCCGGGTACCTGAAATCCTCTTCTTTTACCGTATCATTACCGCTTTTAAGACTTTTTTGATAGAAATATTTAATCAAAGATGTGCCATGGTGCTGTATAATGCCTTCGATAATCTCATTTCCAAGCTTGTATTTTTTGGCCAGTTCCACCCCTTTTTTGACATGCCCGATCAAAATCAGAGCAGACATGGAAGGGGAGAGTTTGTCATGCCGGTTTTTACCATCTGCCTGGTTTTCAATAAAATATAAGGTTTTATCCAGCTTTCCAACATCATGATAGTAGGCCATAACCTTGGCTTTAAGGCTGCTGGCATCAATGGCGGAGGCTGCAGCCTCTGACAGGGTGGCCACAATTAAACTGTGGTTGTATGTGCCGGGAGCCTCAATCATTAATTTTTTAATGAGCGGCTGGTCAAGATTTGAAAATTCCAGCATCTTGGAATCTGTGGTGTAGTCGAACAGGATTTCTATCAGCGGTGTAAATCCGATGGTAAGGGTGGCAGAAAAAAGCCCCCCGCAAAAGGCCAGTATGGTTTCTTTTGCAAATATCATTGGATCTGGCTGGGCATGGGAATAAAACCCCATGGAAAATGCCAGCACCACATTGAAAAGTGCCAGCTTGAACCCGGCAATGATAAAGTTTTTTCTTTCCTGGCGTTCTTTGATCCAGTAGGCCCCGGTGGTACTGGATAGAAAGAAAAATAAAAAGACTTCAAAACTGCCGGCAAACGAAAGACTGGTCAGCAAAGAAAGGACAATGGCAAAAATAACGGCAACATCAAACCCTAAAAACAGGCAGGTGACCATGGCTGCCGCCGGGATTGGGATGATCAGGAAAAATGAGACTGAAGATATTTCCCAGAGGACTTCAGGATTTGCAGAGGACGCGACATAGGTGGAAAATTTTGCAAACGTCAGGTACAGGATCAGGCCCAATGTCAGAAAAAGCATGTGTTTGTTATGCTCTTTTTGAAGCCCTTTGTTGTCTTTTAAAAACAGGATATAAATGGCCAGGATAGACAGAAAAGTGATCAGGGCAATTCCTGTGCTGGAGGCAAAAATATCTTTTTCCCTGGTCTGTTCGTGCAGAGCCTGCAGTTTTACCAGTTGGACCGGGTCTACCCGTTCTCCTTCCCTCAGGATCATCTCCCCGGCTTTTATTTTATATAAAATGGGTTTGATCTGTGCTTCAGCTTCTTTTATTCTTTTTTGTGTTTCATTTTTATTCAGGGTGATATTGGGCTGCAGCAGCCTCTGGCAAAGGTCGACAATGAGATTGGACAGGTTGTAGTTGATGTCTTTGAGTATGGGTTGTCCTTCTATGCGAACCATGGTTTTTGCCTGGTCCGGTCCGTAAAAAACCTTCAGGTTGTTAACCGTTCTCTCGTCTGTGGACCCGATCGTTCTCAGGAGAACTCCCTTGTGGGCCTCTTTGAGCAGAACCTCCTTGTTGCCGACAATACCATTAGAGATGATTTTTGAGATAATGGTTTTCATTTTCACAGAAATATCATTTGAAAATTTATATTTATGTAAAATGGAATACGCACCTTTGCTTACTTCAATTCCAAGCTTTTCTTCAAAGGCAGGTTTTGTATCAAGGACCATCGCGGCGGTCGGGGGCGGTTCTATGTCTTTGCCATCTGGTCTTACAAACAATCCTCGGGGGATATTCATTGCTGCATCAATATTGGATGCAATTTTGGCCAGAAGCGTTGCATCAAAATCATAAACAATTTTGACGGATTCCTTGATTTCATTTTTTTTGGCCTTTGTGGCCTCTTTGTCTTCAATAAAGAAGTTTTTCGGGGCCTTTATGTCTCTTTGTGCCACATCTCCCAAATGGTATGAATAAGAAATTTTGTTCTGCTTGGGAGAATGGGTAAAGGTGAAAAGAGCCGTGATGACAATTAGCAGTATCCATAAAACAGAAGGGGATTTGGCTAAAAAATCCTTAAACTGCGCAAGATTATTTTCTGGTTTGTTTTTTTTGCTTTTTTTCATAGGCATTAATAATGTCTGATACCAGTCTGTGCCGGACAACATCATTTTTTGTAAAGTTTATAAAGTCGATACCTTTTATACCCTTTAATATCCTTTTGGCCTCTATCAGGCCGGGTTTTTTCCCCGACGGCAGGTCAACCTGGGTAATGTCCCCGTTTACAATGGCTTTTGATCCGTAACCGATCCGGGTGAGAAACATTTTCATCTGCTCTGATGTAGTGTTCTGTGCTTCATCTAAAATGATAAACGCATCATTCAATGTTCTGCCCCGCATGAAAGCAAGGGGGGCAATTTCGATGATTTCCTGTTCCATCAAAGATTGAGCCTTTTCAAACTCCATCATATCATAAAGGGCGTCATACAATGGCCTTAGATAAGGATTTATTTTCTGGGCCAGGTCGCCGGGCAGAAAGCCCAGGGCTTCTCCTGCTTCAACAGCCGGGCGGGTAAGGATAATCCGCTTGACATCCCCTTTTGAAAAAGCCGACATGGCAAGGGCCATGGCAAGGTATGTTTTTCCAGTGCCGGCAGGGCCGATGGAAATGAGAATATCATTGGACTCAATAGCGGCGGCATATTTTTGTTGATTCGGATTCCTCGGGGTAATGGGCCTGTTTCTTACGGTCTTGTAAATGGTGTTAAGAAAGAGGTCTTTCAGATGGGAGTTATTGTTATGTTTTAATGTGTTGATGGCAGCATCAACATCGGCATCCCCCAAAGCGAATTTGTTCTCTAAAAGCTGATACAATTGATTGATCAGTTTTTCAGCAAGCTGGATGTCTTTTTCAGTGCCGCTGACAATAACCGAATTACCCCGTGTATTGATCTTAACCTTAAAGGCTTCACATATTTTATCCAGGTTGTTGTTATGGTGCCCGAAAAGCTCCCTGGTAAGCGCCAGGTTTTGAAAGGTTAAGGTTTTCATGGCATATAGGGTGCAATTTATTTGTTTAAAGGTCAACAAAAATCTTGACTCAAAAAGGGGTAAACTGGTATTCAAAAAAGCGCTTGTAAACTACGTATCAAACAAAAAAGGGGAAAAATGAACGCGTTCGATATTGTTATAATAGTGGTCACATCATTTTGTTTGATACGGGGGCTGTTTAAAGGACTGATCGGGGAGATATCCGGCATTATAGGTGTGGTTGCCGGATTTTACGGGGCATATACCTATTACGCCATGGTGTCTGAATATGCAGCCGGATGGATAGAAAATCCTTCTATTCGCAATCTTGCAGCATTTTTTCTTTTGTTTTGTGCGATTTTAATCGCGATTTCTCTTATATCCGTTTTGATTCGTAAACTTTTGAGTCTTGTTTTTCTTGGGTGGGTGGACAGAACATTCGGCCTTGTTTTTGGGGCCGCAAAAGGGATTCTAATCGCATCGGTCCTGTTGATAATGATCACCACTTTTCTGCCTGAAAATTCAGAGATTCTAAAGGGATCAAAATTTTCACCCCATGTTGCAAGAGTATCCCAGGCATTGAGCATATTTGTTACCAAAAACAGCAGGAGCGATTTTATCAAACAGCTCAAAGGCATGTTTTAATATATGGGCACGCTTGATACGCTTTTTGAGATCGTCCGGACGCTTCGTGCTGAAAACGGGTGCAGCTGGGACCGCAAGCAAACACCTGATACCATGCTAAAGTGTCTTGAGGAAGAGCTGTACGAACTGGAAGAGGCCATTTCTAAAAACGACCTGGACAATATTTGTGAAGAAATGGGAGATGTGCTGTTTCAACTGGTTTTCATTGCACAGATTTACCAGGAAAAAAAGGTCTTCAGCATATCTGACATCATAGACCGTGTGGCAAAAAAAATGATCCGGCGCCATCCCCATGTATACGAAGATGCTCAGATTTCAACCCATGCTGAACTGATTGATCAGTGGGAATCTATTAAAGCCGAAGAAAACAGGGAAAACGGCAAACAAAGAGAATCTGCTCTGGATGCAGTTCCCAAAGGCATGCCGTCTTTGGTCCGTGCTTTAAAAGTATCAAAATGTGCGGTAAAGGAAGGGTTTGACTGGGACACTATTCAGGATGTCATTGATACGGCCAGGGGAGAGTTGGATGAGTTTGAAGCTGCACTTAAGTCAGGTGATGCGGATGAATCAATGATGGAGTTTGGTGATGTATTGTTCAGCCTGGTAAATGTAGCCAGGTTTGCAAAATTTCATCCTGAAACGGCCTTAAGCTGCTCAACGGCAAAGTTTGAAGGGCGGTTCCGGACAATGGAAAAGCAGCTGAAAGAAAAAAATCTTAAATTGAAAGATCTGTCAAGAAGGCAGAAAGATCAGTCCTGGGAGGAAGCAAAATCTGCTTATGCCTCCCATTATGATGAATAGTCCCCTCTTTGGAATTTAAGATATTCCGTCTGTGCTGCCACGATAGTTTGTGTTGCAACCCGTTTCAAATTCTCATCTTCTGCCGTAAGATTTTGCGTCTCTTTGAGCAGTGTGCCTGCGCTCAAATTGATTTCTTCTAAAACCGGTTCAATGGTTTTTAGTGTAACGCCGGGATCCTGAAGCTGGGCTGAATATTTATCCAGCATATCAAGCAGTTTGTCTGTTTTCCCGGAAACAATATCAGAGGATTGGATCACATTCGGCTGGGCAGACGCAATCTCTTTTAATGCAGTTGCCGGAGCCTGCTGCATTTTATCCACCGGTGTCTTATCGAATGCTTTGCTGAGTGCATCCCCGAACGCATCTGCACCACCTTTTTTTGCAGCCTTGGTGCTGGATGCAGCGATCGTCTGGGCGGACTCATTTATCTGGTTAATGTTGGCCATGCTTACCTCCTTTTTACTTAAATACATACTAAGCAAAAGGTATGCCAGTAGATGAAATGGAAAAAGATGTTAAAAAAATGTTATGAATACAGACACTTCGAGTTTGTTAAAAAATAAAGAGGATTTAAAAAAGAAAAAAATTCCGGGAAATTGTTTCCATCAGATAATTTCGTCTATAAAATTCTGTGCCATTTTTTGAGCAACCGCTTCTACATTTACATTGTATTGGCTGCTTTCGACTTTTTCTTTAATATCAGATACATATTTTTGGCGCTCTACGGATGGTGTTTCCAGGGCGCTGGAGATTTTTTGCAAATCCTTTGTCCGCGTTGAAAGGTTAATGCTGTCGGATGGTTGACCTGCAGCAGCTTCTTCCGCTGATTTAAAGGATTTCTGGTTCTGAGCAGACGCTGGTTTGGTCTGATTGGCATATGTCTGATTGATGTAGTTGGGAGTAGAGTTTGAAATTTTCATAGTGATACCTCCTTATAACTCCATATTGCTGTCGGCAACTTCTCTGGCCAGTTCTGTCATTCGTTTAACTATAAATTTAGAATCTTCAACCGATAAGGTATGGGTTACTTTTTGATTGTTTTCATCAATCACTGTGTACGTGAACTGATTTTTTTCTTTTGAAAAATTGATCTTTTTCCCCAGCTCTTTTTCAATCTGAGAGGTGATCTTTTCTTCGCTTTTTTCTTTTGGGCCTTCAGTTATAATTCTATCAACAATATTGGCCGCAACCTTGTCTATAATGGCTTTTCTTTTACCTTCGGAGGAAAGGGTAACGCTGTCGGCAGATGGTGTGTTGGCCATGCCGAATTTGTTCCTGTTCAGTATCTTCCCCTGGCTGAGCTGCCTGGAGTATACCTTTAGAACGTTCTGTATTTGATACGAAGGTATCTGCATTTAATTTTCTCCTTACCCACAGTTATCGGTCTGGAAAAATTAAAACTTTAATTATTTTTTTAATCATCAAAGTCTCCTTCAGGGCCCTTGTCTACGTCAAGTTTTGACGCTTTTTCCAATATTTTTTCTTTAGTCCAGTCTGATTCATTTTCAATTTTTTCTGCTTTTGGACCAGGATCATGACTTTGAGCTTCCAAAATAGCATCGATTACAATTGGGGCAGTATCTGCAGCATTAAAAACATCTGTTAAAAGCGTGTAAACAAAATTCTTAACACCTTCAGCCATGCGGTCTCTGATTTCCTTTGGCTGAGTTAAAAATTTGCTCTCAAAAGGAAGATTGAGCTTTTTGAAGTTTCCGCCACTCAGCTCATGCGCTTTTGCATAGGCCTGCATCTGCTCCCACACCTCCTGGGTGACCCCTTTGTCCTCTTGTTTAATGAAGTTGCCATTGTCCAGTATGGCATTCCCGTAATCATTTACTTTAAATCCCCAGGAAATCATTTGCAGGGCAGTTGCCACGTTGGCTTTTGTGGTCCGTGTTTTGGAAGCGATGTCCCGGAGCCGGTCAGAGTTGTTTCCGGAGGTTCCGTGCTGGGCACCTGAAACCTTATATGGAGCAAGGGCTTCGTGGATCTGTCCGGTCAGGGCGACATCAATGCCTGTGCCGCTGGCCTCTATTCCATGGGTCGTGCCATTGTTCAGTGCAATCCAGTTGGGAAAAATGCCGTGGGCATTGAGACCCTGGATGAGAAAAAGAGCTTCTTCATCTGTTGAAAGTCCAAGTTTTCCTTTGATTTCCCCTACCTCTGTTTCAAGGCCTGCCCAATCGGGAATAAAGGGGAACAATTCTAAGTTTGCCAGCAGATTCTGGTCATCGGGCATGTGAGATGCGTCAATGGCAATGGATGTGATGCCGGCGTCGAACAAGGATACAATCTCAGTTTTTGCCGGTTCAATATCTTCAGGTTTTTTGATGCCGAAGTGGTCTGCATGAATGGCAACAGGGACGGTGATTCCCAGTTCATTCATGAATGCATCCGTCTGTCGGGCCATATTCCACAGGTTTACTGAGCAATAGGCTCCAGTGCCTCCTTCAGACCTGGCAATTTCGATGATAATCGCCGCATTTGCCTTTTGCGCAGCCATTAATGCGCCTTTGATAACAAAAGAGTTTCTTCCGTTGGCGGCAATGGTCATGCAACGGCCTTTTTTCAGCATGGCAAGGTCAATATATTTTCCGCTTACAATGAGTGCTTTTGAATGGGGGAATAAAGACTTAATATTCGGCGGTCTGCCAAGGTCAAGAGCGGTTTTGAAATCTGAAGAATCTATATCTGAATGGTTCATAATCACCCTCCCTGGTTGTTATTATTTTATCAGAACATCAATTATACTCTTTCTCATGAAAACGCCTGAAAATCAAGCGGTTTGTTATTAATGAATAGATGTTCATAAAGAACGGCCTGGAAAGGAGATTCTCGGCTGTGAGGGTGTGAAGGATGATTCGTATTATAACTACCTGAAAAAAAACTAAATTCAATTCATAAAATTATTGCGCACATGAAGAATATCCGCTTGACATTTGCGCGAATCTATTGCAATTATGATGAATAACTATTCATTTAATTTGTAAGAAGGGTACCTGATTTTGCAAAAAAACAAATCGGAAAAATATAATAAAATATTAAACAGTGCCGGTGAAGTGTTTGCCAGACACGGGTTTCATAAGGCCACTATATCTCAGATTGCTGCACTTGCTGGTGTTGCTGATGGTACGTTGTATCTGTATTTTAAAAATAAAGATGACATTCTTCGTCAATACAGCAGCTATAAAAGTGATATCTTTTTTGAAAAAATACGTCAGGAAGTGGAAAAAGGACAAAATGCAGAAGAAAAACTGCGCTGCCTTGTCCGTTGCCATTTATCTCAATTTCAAAATGATAAAGATCTGGCAGCCAATTTCCGCCCTGAAGTAAGATATTCTCAGGACGTCGAATCAAAGGTGAAAGATATTTCCAAAACATACCTGGAGATTTTGTCTGAAATTATTGAGCAGGGGCAGGTTGAAGGTTCAATGCGCCAGGATCTTTTTGCCGCCCTTGCCAAGCGCTACATACTGGGTGCGGTGGATGGTGTTATCAACACCTGGGTCCTTGCAGGGGGTAAATATGACCTGACATCATTGGCTGATCCTCTAGTGGATCTTCTTCTGACGGGAGTGAGGGGTTAATGTGTTTCATCTCCTGGGATAATAAGATTAATTTACTAAAAAAACATTTTTTTTCTTGACGAGTTCATCCATGTTTATTAGTTAATTTAGGTTTGTATTTTTCTGTTAAAAAAGGATATTTGGGAGGTAAAGATATATGACTTCAATCATTGGACCGGCTAGTTTTAAATTCTTCGGGGTGTTTCCCGCAGCAATTTTATCATTTATACTGCCTATCATCGGGATAGGACTTTTTACTTACATCATGGCCCGCCGGATTGCTCCGCTTGTAAGAGCCAATCCGGATAATCGCTTTGATCAGATTGGCGGGCGCATCAAAAATCTGATTCTGGTATGGCTTGGGCAGATTCGTCAGCCAAGATACATGCTGGCAGGCGTTCTGCATATTTTTATTTTTGCAGGTTTCCTGATCCTCTCTATCCGTTCTACATCACTGGTTATTATCGGTTTTAAAGACGGATTTGTCCTGCCCGGATTTAGCGGGGTTATTGGTGATGTTTACAATTTCTTAAAAGATTATGCAGCAACTTTTGTTCTGATTGCCTGTATCATAGCAGCCATCAGGCGCGGTATCATGAAACCCAAACGCTATGCCGTACCTGAAAAATATGGCAAAGACCATACTGCAGAAGCTGTTTTCGTTCTGGGTATTATTTCAACCCTGATGATTTCCGAAAGTCTGTTTGAAGCATCAGAGCTTGCATATGAATTCCAGCATACTGGACAGGAACACTTTTTAGCTCCACTGTCTCTGGTTTGGATTTTTAAAGTGCTTCTGGCTTCCGCGCCCCAGAATATTCTCCAGGGTCTGCATGTTTTTACCTATTTTGTTCATGACCTGGCGTTCTTTTTCTTCCTTTGCTTTCTGCCCATGGGAAAACATTTCCACGTTATCACATCCATTTTCAACGTATTTTTCATGCGGGTTAAAAAAGGGAACATCAAACCGGTTATGCACGGGGTTTCCGATGAAGGACTTGATGATCTTGAATCCTTTGGCGTGAAAAAACTTGAAGATTTTACCTGGAAACACATGCTGGACTTTTACTCATGTGCAGACTGCGGCAGATGCTCTGACCAGTGTCCTGCCAATGCAGTCGGCAGACCCCTGTCTCCAAGATTCATCACCATTAAGGCAAGAGATTTGATTTTTAAGAATTATCCAATGTCCGGTGAAATTTATAAAAGCAAGATGCTGGTGGAAGATATCTACACAGAAGATGAAATCTGGTCCTGTACCACTTGTGGCGCATGTGAAGAAGAATGTCCGCTGGGAATTGAATACATTGACAAGATGGTTGATCTTCGACGCGGCATGGTTGATGAAGGCATGGTTCCCCAATCCCTGCAAAAACCACTTAAAGCGCTTGAAAAACGTGGTAATCCATATGGAAAGATGGAGAAAAAACGTGCGGACTGGGCAAAAGACAAAGAGTTCAAAGCCAATTACGAAATCAAGGATCTTGCGAAAGATGAGGCCGACACCCTGTATTTTGTAGACAGCATTACATCCTATGACGATAATATTCAGGAAATTGCCAGACGTACCTCTATCATTCTTGAGAAGTCAGGTGTAGATTTCGGTATTTTGGGCAAGCTTGAAAAAGATTCCGGAAACGAGGTGATTCGCTTTGGTGAAGAAATGCTCTATCAGGACCTCAAGGAGCAGAATACGGCAGCCATTGAGGATTGCGGCGTAAAACAGATTGTGACCGCAGACCCCCATGCATATAATGCATTGAAAAATGATTATAAGGGACTTCCCCCGGTGAAACATATCAGCCAGGTGGTTGCTGAGAAAATTACCAAAGGTGAGGTAACACTTAAATCCTGCCTGGATCCTGACAAAGTGTATTGCTATCATGATCCCTGCTATCTTGGCCGTCATAATGGTATATACGATGATCCAAGAAATGCTTTGGACGCCATCAACGGTCTGACTCGTGTCGAGCTTGAAAAGAGCCGTGACAGATCATTCTGCTGTGGTGGTGGCGGGCTCATGCTTTTTTATGAACCGGAAGAAGAAACAAGAATGGGTGTTTTACGTGTTAATATGGCTGCTGAGGCCGGCGCAAATGTCATTGTTACCGCCTGTCCTTTCTGCCTGGTAAATATGCAGGATGCAATCAAGGTTGCAGGCAAAGAAGGAGAGATGGAAGCTCTGGACTTTACAGAACTCATTGAGCAGCATTTAGAATAAAACAAACAGGCTGCAGGTTTGACAACCAAAAAACCTGTGGCAAACATTGATTTAAAGGAGGCAAATAATGGAGATTTTGGTATGTGTCAAGAGAGTACCGGATACTGCTGAGAACGAATTTGAACTCAACAGTGATGGAAATGATCTTGATCGTGATGACCTGGTTTATTCAGTGAATGAATGGGATAACTACGCAGTTGAAGAAGCTATCCAGATTGTTGATAATGTTGGCGGCAGCGTGACAGTTATTACCGTTGGTGACGATGAGTCTGAAGAAGTTTTGAGACGTGAAATGGCCATGGGTGCCAACAATGGTATCCTTTTGACTGACGACGATTTTGAAGGATCTGACGGTAAAGGTATTGCCACTATCCTTAAAGCAGAAATTGAAAAAGGTAATTACGACCTGATCATGACCGGCGCGCAGGCTGACGAAGGCGCTGGACAGGTTGGCGGTATGATCGCAGCAATGATGGATCTTCCCTACGCATCCCTGGTAAACAAAATTGAAACAGGCGACGGCAAAATCACAGTGGGTAGAGAAATTGAGGGTGGAAACCAGGAAATGAATGAAATTGAACTTCCTTGTGTAGTTTCTATCCAGACTGGTATCAATGAACCCCGTTATGTCGGTATCCGCGGTATTAGAAAAGTTGCCAGCGTTGAGATTCCTGAAAAAGGCGCATCAGACATTGGCGTAGATGCTGCTGCTGTTGGCGAAGCCGGTGCAAAAACTAAAAGAATTGACTATTTTGTACCTGATCTTGGTGATGGTGCTGAAATGCTTGAAGGCTCAACAGAAGAAATTATTACAGCGTTGATTGAGAAGCTGAAAGCAAAAGGAGGACTCTAATCATGACACAAATTTATGCATACATCACATTTGCAAACGGCGTGGCTGAAGATGTGGCTTTGGAATACCCTTCAGCAGCCAAAAAAATAGATGAAGGCGCAACTGTAACTGCAGTTGTTACCGGTTCCGGCGCTGATCTTGATAAAGTAGCAGGTGACCTGACTGCCACTTATGCAGAAGTTATTAAAGTGGACAATGCAGATATGGCATATCCCAATGCAGAAGTTGTAAGAAAAGCTTTGGTGAATATCCTTCCTTCAGATGCCATTGTTCTTGTTCCCCATAATACTTTCGGCATGGACCTGGCTCCTGGTTTGTCTGTAAAAATGGATTCATCTTATGCTGCAGACATTGTTGATTTTGAAGGTATTGACGGAACAGTCCTTAAAATGGTTCGCCAGGAACTTGGCGGAGCAGTCAGCACTCATGTAACCACTGATATTTCTGCTGGTGCCGTTGTAACGGTTAGACCAGGTGCTTTTGCTCCTGTTGAAGGTGCTGCAGCAGGCGGATCTGTAACTGATAAATCCGGTGATGCAGGCGATCTTGCTTCAAAAAGAAAATTTCTTGAAGTGGTTGAAGCAGAGGTTGGTGATGTTGATATTACAAAATCTGATGTACTGGTTTCCATTGGACGTGGTATTGAAGATGAAGACAATATCGAAGTCGCAGAAGAACTTGCTGAAGCAATGGGCGCAGTAGTTTCCTGCTCCAGACCGATTGTTGATGCCAAATGGCTTGAAAAATCACGCCAGGTTGGTACTTCCGGTCAGACTGTTAAACCTAAAGTTTACATGGCTATGGGTATTTCAGGTTCTTTCCAGCATATGGGCGGCATCAAAGGCAATCCTTATATTGTTGCGGTTAACAAAAATCCGAAAGCGCCTATTTTCCAGGTTGCTGATCTGGGTATTGTTGAGGACATCCTTGACTTCATGCCTGAACTTACAGAAGCGATTAACGATCTTTAACAGTCGTTAAATACTTTTTTAAAGGGGCCGGGAACGAGTAAAGTTTCCGGCCCCTTTATTTTTAAGCAGCCTTTACCACCACCCGGGGCAGCGATAATTACAAACATCTATATCTATCCCTTAATTGACAACAATTTGAGGATCGTGTATTAACTATTATATTGTCGTCAATGGTTCTTGTTCTTAGCTTCAATGACTAATTAGATCGGGATTGATTGGTTCGGAATTGATTAATCAATCTTTAATTTCACCCGGGAATCTTATGCACAATAAAAATAAAGATAAATCCCACCAGTTGAAAATTATGACTTGAAGATCATATGCAACACATTTGTATTTGGGGATAAATAATGGCTGATATTTTAATAATAGATGATGATCAACTCATCTGTGACATACTGGTAAAGATGATGAAAAATATCGGGCATGAGTCCCGTTTTTCCCTGACTGGTTTAGAGGGCCTTGAAATGGCCAGAAACGGTATGTTTGACCTTGTTTTTTTAGATGTTAACCTGCCGGACGTCAACGGGCTTGATGTGATCCAGGACATTAAGCATACCCAGTCTTCCCCGGAAGTGATTATTATTACAGGAGAAACCGCGCCTGATGGAGCCGAAATGGCCATTAAAAGCGGTGCCTGGAATTATCTTGAGAAACCTTTTTTAAGGCAGGAACTTAACCTCCAGGTCAGCCGGGCACTTCAGTTTCGTAAAGAAAAAGGCCAGATCTCAACTCCGGGAATTTTAAAGCGAAATGGAATCGTAGGGGAATCAGATGAAATAAAGTTATGCCTGGAGCAGGTGTCTATAGCGGCCCATTCAGATACCAATGTGTTGATCTCCGGAAGTAAAGGAACTGGCAAAGAACTGTTTGCAAAGACCATTCACTTGAACAGTGACCGAAATCAGAAATCATTTGTTATAGCTGACTGTTCTTCCATGAATGAAAGTGTGGGAGAGAGTATTTTATTTGGACATGAAAAAGGCGCTTTCCCTGGAGCACTGGACAGTAAAACCGGACTTGTCCAACAAGCAGATCAAGGCACCTTGTTTCTGGATGAGATTTCCCGACTTCCCCTTAAAATTCAGCAATCCCTTTTGATGGTGATGGAAGATCTTGTGTTCCGACCTTTGGGAGCAGCAGATATTAAAACAAGTAATTTCAGGGTAATTGCTACCACCAGTAAAGATCTTAAGGCGTTAAGCAGGCAGGGCGAATTTTTTCCGGAACTGCTGGAGAGATTAAGTGAAAATACGATTGAACTGCCGCCTCTTGTCTCTATGAAGGAAGACAGCATCAAAATCGCCTTGTTTTATGTAGATCAGTTCTGCAAGAAATATGGTATGCCCAATAAGGGAGTTTCACCGGAGTTTATTGATATTATCGGTGCCTATAAATGGCCCGGGAATGTGAAAGAGATGATAGAGGCCATTGAAAAAGCAGTGGCATCGGCCAAAAATGAGCCCACTCTTTACTCCATTCATCTGCCTTCGTACGTAAAGGATAAGGTTATAAAAAATATTTTACGTCAAAAGCTCAAAGAGGAAACCACCCAGACGCGGATCCCATCAACAGGCGGATTCCCTCCCTTGGAAGTGTTTATGGAAACCAGCGAAAGACAGTATCTGAGTACGATACTGTCCCATGCCGGAGGAGACGTTAAGCAGGCATGCCGGATATCAGGGATATCTGCTTCAAGAATGTACTCACGTCTCAGGAAGTACGGCCTTACTTGATTAAGGGTACGGTCAGGCCGCCATCCATCAGGAACAGAACATCTGCATCCGGGCCTTTTTCTTCCAGGGCTTCATCTATTGCAGTCTGCAAATCTCCAAAGGGCTTGATAAACAATTTGGAAATAATATCCGGTTCAACATCGGTTACCCCCCACATCTGGGCCCAAAGGCCTATCTCAGCCATTTTGGCAGCCTTGTGATACCCCAGTACATATCCTTGTTCAATAGTATCAAGGGCGGCTTTGGGTGTGTCGCTGGATCCCAAAAGGTCTGCAAAAGCTTTTCCGCCGATACCGCACCGGCATTTGGCCACAAGTATCATGATCCCGTCTTCCTTTAAGGCCAGCTTTGCATTGTCTATACCTTTTTGTGCCTGGTAAAGATCAATATCCTGCGGAAATTTAACGACAGAAACAACGATATCCGCTTTTTTATCCAGGGGCGCGGCAAATACTTCATTGGCAGAATCAATTGCAGCATGAAAGGAATCATTGATATGGCCGCAGCAGGTGGCATACACTTTATGATGTTTGTCCAAAACCGTCATGATGGAAAAAATTTCCTGTTTTACAGTTTTGATAGCATCAATCATGTCTTCATGTACCGGATTGCCTTCCAGGGCAAGGGCTTTTGCCTCAGGAACAAGGGCAAGTTTGTGGTTGGCCTCAATGGTGTCATATCCGGCAATCCCCGGCAGAAATGATTTCCTGCCGCCGGTATAACCTGCAAAATAATGGGGTTCTACAGAAGAGATGATGATGATTTTATCTGCTTCCACACCAGCTTTGTTTACATGCATAGGGGTTCCGTTGCTGGAGTTGCCTAAAAAGACCATATCTTCTGTTACACGTGCATCATGAACGATGATCCGCTCTTTGACCTGCGCGTAAAAATCACCGAATATCTGCACATATTCTTCTTCTGAGGGGCCGCGGTGGGCACCTGTGGCAATGATAAAATTATAGTCGACTTTTTTTAAATCTTCAAAGATGAACTGAAGTACTGTTTTTGTGGGTGTCGGCCGTGTGGCATCATTAACAATTATCAGTACTTTTTTTGCATCACTTAAAAAATCTTTAAAATTTTTTGAGTTGATGGGATTGCTGATTGCATCCTGGATGTTTTTTTCTTCATCCCCGATGGGGACATCATTGGCTTCCAAAAAGTTTATATTAACGGCATCACTGATTTGCGCTGTCATGATGCCGTCTTTCCCATAGGGAACATCAATCTTCATAAAACAAAAACTCCTTTAACGGATAGGACCCAAATTGTTGAGGTGGTCCACAAAAGTATCAATTTCTGCCTGGAACAGGGTTTTGTCCCCGGCCGGGATCTGGACCAGTTGAACCCGTGAAGGGTCAATATCCAGTGTTTTAAATGTGTTGTGGAGGCTTTCCACAATTTTTTTAGCCCTCAGGTTTCCACCATGCTCGCACTCATCATCCGGACAGCAGGCCACCATAACGCCATGGGCATTATGAAGAAACGGCGCCATCAGAAGATGGGGTTCAAGTCGTCCCCCGCACATGTTGACAAGAATTTCATATTGTTTGTCAAAAGTTTCGGATTCAGGCAGTTCCGAGGCCTGAAGTTCAGGGTAATAGGACCAGTTGCAGGCAAAGACAATGGCCTTTGCAGCTTCATGACTTTCAAGAAATTCAGAAGCCTGTTTAATCAGTTCATCTCTTCCGGTTCCGAACGTGTTTTCAATAGTGGCAGCACCGGCAGGGCAAACCTCAATACAGATACCACAGGCCTGGCATTTGGATGGGTCTGTTACGATGTTTTTTCCATCAAAGGAGCGGGCTTCATGGGGACAGGCACCCACACAGATGAGGCAGCGCGCACAGCTTAGCTTGGTAATAGAAGTGGTTCCCGGGCCTTCCAGGCCCATTTCAAGCAGATCTTTTTTGGCATCGGTAAATATCTCTGTCAGCGGCACACCTGAGGAACAGGCTGCTTCACACCGCTTGCAGTAAAAACAGGAAAAAAGTTTGTGTGCAGCCGCTTCGGTGGGCTCTAATTCTCCTGATAGCAGGCCGAATGCCGTGATTATTTTAGACCGGGGCGCATCACTCTCCCACCCGGTATGTTTGAATAATGGGCAATGCTCAAAGCAGTATCCGCACCGGATACAATTGGCAAGTGTTCCCTGCCATTTTTCGAGATTTTTGAATTCCTTTACTTTATTTTCCATGGGATTAACCTCTTTTGTTTAGCTGTTCACAGAATATCTTAAGTTCGTGGCAGTTACCCAGTTCTCCGGCGCCTGCGCGAGTTTGCCAGGGTTCAGGATGTTGTTTGGATCCAGGGCAGTTTTAATTGCGGCAAGCAGCTGCAGGGAATCTGATTTTTCAATTTTAAAGGATTCCGCCTTGGAAAGGCCAATACCATGTTCTGCGCTGGTGGTACCGTTTACAGACCGGACATAATCATACACTTCGGTGATGGCTTTTTTAGCTGATTGCCACTGGTCTTTTCTTTTTGTATCCATTAGAATTTTCGTGTGCATACATCCTGAACCGCAATGACCGTAAGCAGTCATGACAATATTATGGCGGTCTGCAATTTCATGTATTTTTCCAGCCATTTCCGCCATTTTCGAGTAGGGAACGGCCATGTCATCTGCAAGGGAGGTGCTGGCGAGGTTGTCATCATATTTTGACAGGGCAGGGAATAATTTTTTGCGGCCAAGAAAGATTTTGGCCCGTTCTTTGGGGTCATAGCTGGCGTATATATCTTTGCCATTATGTTTCTCACAAATGCCTCTCATCTTTTCGATCTCATAATCCACTGCTTCTTTTACCATACCGTCCGCTTCAAAGATCAAAGCGGCTGCGACTTCCTTAAGGCCAAGGTCCATGGTTTTATTTACGGCTTTGATGGCGACAGAATCCACCAGTTCCAACATGGAGGGTATTGCACCGGAAGCCATGATTGAACCGATGGCATCTCCAGCGTCTTTAAGGGAATCAAAATTGGCTACTCCCATGCACCGGTATTCCGGGATTGGAACAAAACTCAGGGTGGCCTCAACGACAATGCCGAGGGTCCCTTCAGAGCCGATCATGAGCTTGTGAAGCTGGTACCCGGAGGCTTCCACACGGGTTCTGGCGCCCAGGCTGACCAGGTCGCCATTGGGGAGGACCACTTTCATGCCCAGGACAGCATCACGGGTAGCCCCGTATTTTACCGATCTTACCCCGGAAGCATTATTGGCAATTTCGCCGCCAATGGTGGCAATCCTGCTGGAGGCGGGTGTCGGCGGGTAAAATACCCCGTATTGTTTCAGGGCAAGGTTTAAATCATCATCCACAACTCCCGGCTGAACCCGGCAGTAAACATCTTCAAGGTTGATCTCCAGGATTTTATTCATGCCCTTCATATCGAGCATAATCCCGCCGTTGATGGGAACTGTCTGGCCGCACATGCCGCTTCCCCCACCGCGGGCAATGACCGGGATGAGGTTTTTATTGGCATATCTCATGATTTCCTGGACCTGCTCTGTGGTTTCCGGTCGGACCACAGCCCAGGGAAGGGCATGGTGAACCGAAGAGTCCGAACCATAAGCATACAGGTCGGAAGGGTCAGTTAAAATGTTGTGTTCTCCGACAATTTGTTTTAAAGTGGCCTCATCAATTGTTTTCATATGGCGTCCCTTTTGATGAATCGGTTATATTTTCTGAATCACTCTTTAATGTTTTCGTTAATAATTTCATAAAGAGTTGAAAATTTCAATGCCAATTCGTGACTTGTGATATAAATATTTATTAATTCCATGTGCTCTTGCCTTGCCAAAAAGGTCTCAGAAGGTTTATACTTCCCCAGTAGTTTCCAGAAAATGGTGAATACATTAAAAAGGAAAAAGCAATGACATATTCAGTGAAGTTCTTGCCTCACGATATTCAGGTGGAGGTTGAAGATAATGAGAGTCTGATCCGGGCTGCGATGGAAGCTGGAGTTCACATTAATGCCTCTTGCGGGGGCGGCGGTGTCTGTGGAAAATGCCGGGTTATGATTGAAGAGGGACAGGTTGAAGGCGGGATCTCAGAACACCTCAGCGAGGAGGATCAGGAAAAAGGGTATCGCCTGGCCTGCATGTCCCAGGTCGCAGGGGATATCGTGGTACGGATTCCTGTGGAATCCCAGATGGACACAGGGAGGCTCAATGCCCAGGTTACCAGTCGGCATACTGCTAAAGAAGCCTATGCAGATGTGGACGAGCTTCGACAGGATGGTTTGTTTATTCCTCCGGTGGAAAAGATTTACATGGAGCTGGAACCCGCCTCTGCTGAAGACAACCAGGCAGATGTTGCAAGGATCATCAGCCATCTTCGCCTGAATCACGATGAACATCGCCTGAACATGAATTTAAGCTTGATTCGAAAGGTTCCGGATATTGTTCGTGAGGGAGAGTTTAAAGTTACCGTAACGATTGTCCGTCCTGTCAGAAAAGACGGGAAAAATGAAATTATCAATATAGAGCCTTTTGACACCAGTGACAGGAATTTTGCCATTGCAGTGGATATCGGCACAACAACCGTGTACGGACAGATACTGGATCTTAATACCGGCGAAGTCCTGGCACAGCATGGAGAATTCAACAGCCAGGTCAGCTATGGAGAGGATGTTATTTC
This sequence comes from Desulfobacteraceae bacterium, assembly GCA_033851995.1. Taxonomy (GTDB): domain Bacteria; phylum Desulfobacterota; class Desulfobacteria; order Desulfobacterales; family Desulfobacteraceae; genus Desulfobacula. Next base: position 38,813 of record JAWSVI010000018.1, read on the forward strand.
CAGGATCATGTACGCTGAAAAAAATGAGGATGGTTTGAGAACCCTTCATGACAGGGTTGTTGAAAACATAAATAAAATCATTGAAAGAATTTTGAAAAAAGCCAAGGTCGGTAAAAACGAAGTGGGAACCATTACCCTGGCCGGTAACTCAACCATGACCCAGCTCCTGCTGGAAATTAATCCCAGCTATATACGAAGGGATCCATATGTCCCGGCATCCATCATGTATCCTCCATTCCACGCTTATGAGATTGGAATTGAGCTGGAAAACCATTCCATTGCCCTGATATACCCGGGCGTATCCAGTTATGTGGGCGGCGATATTATTGCAGGTATAATGGCGTCCGGCATGTACCGCTCCTCAGAGCTGACGCTGTTTATGGATATCGGTACCAATGCAGAAATTGCCATTGGGCATAAAGACTGGATGGTGTGCACCGCTGCATCTGCAGGCCCTGCCTTTGAAGGGGGCGGCGTGAAATTCGGCATGCGGGCCAGCAAAGGGGCAATTGAAGATTTTGCCATTAACCCGGAAACCTATGAGCCAATGATCATTACAGTGGGTAATAAAAAGGCCAGGGGGATATGCGGCTCAGGCCTGATCACCCTTGCAGCAAAACTGCTGGAGACCGGCGTTATTGATTCCAGGGGCAAGTTCAACCGGGAGCTGGATACAAAGCGTATCCGACAGGAAGAAGAGATATGGGAATATGTCCTGGTTTACCGGGAGGATACGGACATTGACCGGGATATCACCATCACTGAACCGGATCTGGATAATCTGATCCGGGCAAAAGGTGCCATGTACAGTGCAACCCTGACACTTTTAGATGAAATCGGCCTGGGGGTTGGCGATATTGAACAGATTATTCTTGCTGGTGGTTTTGGATCGTACGTGGATCTGGAAAGCGCTATAACAATAGGCCTGCTCCCGGAAATTGATCCGGGGAAAGTAACATATCTGGGCAATGGATCTCTTCTGGGGTGCAAGATCAACTGCCTGACCAATGCCCTCCGGCGTGATGTGGCCAACGTGGTGAACATGATGACCAATTTTGAACTGGCATCCACACCATCTTATATGGATCATTACATGAGTGCTTTATTTTTGCCCCATACCGAGATGAACTATTTTCCAAAAGTAAAAGAGCGGCTTGAAAGGTTACGTATATGATGGTGCAAAACGGTTTTGTCCGCACCCTTGAAATAGAGCAGCCCAGCCTCAGTAATAATACCGCAGATGCGCAGCGGCTGGAAAAAGAGATTAAGACACTTTTAAAGACAGATCATATCCGGATTCCTTTGAGCCTGCTCAAAGCCCTGCCTTCCAGTTTAAGGCAGTGGGGATATAAAGCAAAGGTGGTTTTGTTTAAGGATCAGGCATCCTGGATGGTGGTGGATCTTATAGACCCGGAATCCGAAAAACCGGTTTTAGGTGCAGCTGTTGATATTGGTACCACCCGGGTTGTGATCTCCCTTATCAACCTGGAGACCCATGAGGAAATTGCAGAGCTTGGTTTTGATAATCCCCAGGCCCGGATCGGCCCTGATGTCCTGGCAAGAATTCATCATTCCAATTCACCGGGTGGGCTTGAAACGCTTCAAAATCTTGTTATTGAGGGGGTGAACCAGCATCTTGATGAGATGTGCCGGGAAAACGGCTGCACTAAAGAAGATATTTATCTTTTGACCGGGGCGGGCAACACTGCTATGACTCACTTGTTTTTAGGGATTGAGGCATTTGAAATCATCAAGGAACCTTATATCCCCTGCACCAATATCCCGGATACGCTCCCGGCCGGAGAACTCGGCCTGGACATCCATAAAAATGCCCAGGTGTTTTTATTCCCCAACATTGGCTCATATTTTGGGGGGGATTTGATTGCAGGTATTCTTTTCGGGGATATCGACAAAAAGCAGGCCCCTTGTATCATGGTGGATGTGGGCACCAATGCTGAAATTGTTGTGGGCAGCCGGGACTGGCTTATTGCCTGTGCCGGGGCAGCCGGTCCGGCCCTGGAAGGCGGGGTCAGTAAAATGGGTATGACAGCAAAACCCGGGGTGATTGATAAAGTATGGATTGATCCGGATACGCAGGAGTTGGAAGTGAATACCATTGGACAGGAAAAGCCTCTCGGCATTTGCGGCTCCGGTATGATTGATCTGGCCGCAGGCCTGTTTTTATCAGGGCGTGTGGATATCAGGGGCAAATTCATTGATGACGCTTGTGCAGGACGTTTGATTGAATCTGAAGGGATAAAACATTTTGTCCTGGTGGAAAAAGAACAATCCGGAACAGGAGAGCCTATTACCTTAAGCCAGGTGGACATGAACTCTTTGACCAGTTCCAAGGCTGCTATGTACACTATCCTGGAAGTGATTGTCAAAAATACGGCCGGCTTGGAGTTTGAAGAGCTGGAAAAATTTTATGTGGCAGGTACGTTCGGGTCATTTATTAACCCGGTATCTGCCATATCCATCGGCATGCTCCCGGACATCCCGGTGGAGACATTTGAGGTTCTCGGAAACACATCTCTGGGTGGAGCCAAGGTGCTGCTCAAAGAACCTGAAGCTTTCGAAAGAATAATGAGCATCCGGCAGTCCATCACCTATATTGAATTAAATGTGAACCAGGAGTTTATGAATATGTTTTCAGGGGCCAAGTTTTACCCCCACACTGACCGCTCCCGGTTTCCGTCATTGGATAAGGTGATATAGGACAAGAAACATTTTTTTTGATTTGCTGGCGAGATCAATTTTAAACGGAGACCCGGTATGAAAAAAATCGTTGAATGTGTACCCAATTTCAGTGAAGGGCGAAATAAATCTGTTATCAAGGCTATTGAAGAGGCCATTGAAAACACGACAGGTTGCAGTTTGCTGGATGTAGATCCGGGAGAGTCCACCAACCGGACCGTTTTTACTTTTGTGGGGTCACCTTCGTCTGTCCTTGAAGGTGCTTTAAACAGTGCCCGTGTTGCACGCGAAAAGATCGACATGCAGACGCATACCGGCGAGCATCATCGTATGGGAGCCATGGACGTCTGCCCTTTTATCCCGGTATCCAATATCAGCATGGAAGAGTGTGTGGCCCTATCAAAGGAATTTGGCAGACGGGCAGCCAAAGAACTGGGGATTCCCATTTACCTGTATGAAGAATCGTCTCAAAGAGCATATCGAAAAAGCCTGACCCGTATAAGGGAAGGGCAGTATGAAGGCCTGAAAGAGAAGATAATTCAAAAAAAATGGAAACCCGATTTCGGCCCGGCTGAATTTATCCCCCAGTGGGGAGCAACCGTTACCGGAGCCAGAAATTTTCTGATTGCATATAATGTAAACCTGTTGTCCACACCCAACCAGGCCCACCGGATTGCACTGAATCTCCGGCAGAAAGGGCGGGGGGAAACAGAGCCCGGACGCTTGAAATTTGTCAACGGTATGGGCTGGTACGTGGATGAATACAACCTTGCACAGGTGACGGTTAACCTCACAGATTATCATGTTACACCGCCCCATGTGATTTATGAAGAGGTCAAAAAGGATGCGATTGATCTGAAAATTGCGGTTACAGGATCGGAAATCATCGGTGTGGTGCCTTTGGAATCAATCCTTATGGCTTCAGAGTATTATATAGAAAAAGAAAATTTGTTTATTCTGGAAGAAGACCAGAAAGTCCGACTGGCAATTGAGCGTCTGGGCTTGAATTCCGTTGCACCTTTTGACCCAAAAGAAAAGATAATTGAATATATTATTGCAGAAGAAAAGGATGAACCCCTGGCCGGCATGAGCCTCCGGGCATTTACCCAGGAAGTGGCCGCCAGAAGTTCAGCACCGGGTGGTGGATCTGTTTCAGCAGCGATTGCTGCCATGGGAGCCGGACTTGGTTCTATGGTGGCAAAACTGACCCTTGGTGTCAGAAAATTCGAAGACGTGGATGCCAAAATGAGAGAAATTGTTCCAAAACTCCACCAGGCTGCCCATGATTTGATTCCCATGATTGATGCGGATACGGATGCATTCAAGGATTATGTCAAAGCCATGGGATTGCCGGAAGATACCAGAGCTGAAAAAAAATTCAAGCAGGAAAGTCTCCAGGCCGGCCTTCAAAATGCGATAGATGTTCCGCTCCGGACAATGCAAATCGCAGGTGAGGCATGGAGTGCAATGGTAGAAATTGCAAAGTATGGCAATATCGCATCCAGATCTGATGTCGAGGTAGGGGCAAAAGCCCTGGAAACAGGGATATGGGGTGCATATAAAAATGTGGAAATCAATATGAGCGATATTACGGATGCTGAATTTAAAAAGCAGGTTATGTTTCAGGCCGATAAAATAAAAGCACTTGCTCAAAAACAGAGCCAGAAGGTTTTTGAGATATTGAAGGTGCGAACAAAAAATGGAGGAGAGAAATATGGGGAATAATCAATTTAAAAAAAACATCGTCATACTGTTAACCCTATTTGGGCTTTGGGCGCTGTCGTCTTCATCCGTGTCCGCACATTGTCAGATTCCCTGCGGAATCTATGATGACCATGCAAGAATTGGCCTTATGCTTGAGGACAGTAGAACCATCTTAAAGGCCACGAAGGTGATTAAAGAACTGTCCGGAAAAACGGATGACCAATCTCACAATCAAAGGGTCCGCTGGATAATGAATAAAGAAAAACATGCTCAGAACATCATTTCCACTATCTGTGACTATTTTTTAACCCAGCGGGTGAAAGTCAGCCAGAAAGATTACCTCAATCGACTGGCATTGCACCATGCGGTTATTGTTGCTGCAATGAAAGCAAAACAGAACATTGGAGAAGATTTTGCCCTGGCACTTGAAAAATCATTACGGGAACTGGCAGTTTATTATCCAGAGGGAAATTAGAACCATCTCAAAGTTTTCTGGATGAATTACCGGCAAAGAGGCGGGAAAATATGGCGAATAATGAAATGAGTCACTCAGAACTCCAGGCATCGGTTGATGTTCACCTGAGAAATGATAAAGAATACAGAGAACTATATGACAATATACCGATTTCATACCAGTCGCTTGATTCAAACGGTTGCTTCCTGAATGTTAACTCATCCTGGTTAAAATTGCTGGGATATGAGAGGCGTGAGGTAATAGGGAAATCTTTTTCAGATTTTCTGCATCCGGATGATAAGCCGGCCTTCGGTAAAAAGTTCCCTGAGTTGAAGCAGGAAGGCTGCGTTTCTGAGGTGGGGTTTCGAATACGGCATAAAAATGGCAACTATCTTGATATTTCTTTAACAGGTAATGTTTTGCGCTGGCCGGACGGTCGTTTTAGAGAAACTTTTTGCGTTTTTTACGATATTACCGATCAGATACAGACACAATTGGCCTTGAAAAAAAGCCAGAATGAACTTCAAAGTATCTTTCGGGTCACCCCGACAGGGATAGGCGTGGTAAAAGACAGAGTTTTTACTAAAATCAATGATAAATTCTGTGAAATAACAGGATATTCAAGAGAAGAACTGCTGGGAAAAAACAGTCGATTTTTATATCCGTCTGACAAAGATTTTGAATATGTTGGGACTGAAAAATATCGACAGATTGATACGGGGGGATCAGGTACGGTTGAAACACGATTTAAAAGAAAAGATGGAAAAATTATTGATATATTGATGAGTTCTACCCCTATAGACGCAAAGGACCTGTCCATCGGAGTTACATTTACCGCGCTGGATATTACAAAGCGAAAGAATGCAGAACGAGCGATGCGTGAAAGTGAAGAAAAATATCGATCAATCATGGACTCAATGGATGATGCAGCCTATATATGTTCGCCGGATTTTCGGATTGAATTCATGAATCCTGCAATGACAAGGATGGTCGGGTATAATGCCGTAGGGGAAAAGTGTTATGCGACCATTTTTGGATTTGATAAAAAATGCCGTAATTGTTTTTACGATGAGGTAAAACAAGGGAACATTATTAAAAAGGAAATTCAAAATAAAAAAGAGAACAAAACTTACTACACATCCAATTCCCCTGTAAGGCACCCGGATGGATCAACTTCAATGCTGACTGTTTTCCGGGATATAACTGAGATAAGACAAATGGAAACAAGAATTCAACAAGCCCAGAAAATGGAGGCCATTGGTACACTGGCCGGTGGGATTGCCCATGATTTCAATAATATTCTTTTTCCCATTACCGGTCACGCAGAGATCCTGTTGACAGACGTTCCCGAAGACAGTCTTTTAAGGGACAGCATTAACGAAATTTATGCCGGAGCAAAGCGGGCCACAGAACTTGTAAAACAGATTCTTACATTTTCTCGTCAGGAGTCTACAGAATTAAAAATTATCAAAATTCAACATATTGTAAGGGAAGCGTTAAAGCTGATACGGTCTGCAATACCCACTACAATTGAAATCAGACAAAATATTGATAATACCTGTGGTACAGTGAAGGCTGATCCGACGCAAATACACCAAATTGTCATGAACCTCTCAACCAATGCCTCTCATGCTATGGAAGAGACTGGCGGGATATTGAATGTAACCCTTAAGGAAATTGAATTTGAAGCAGTTGAGGATGCAAATTTCAAAATGAAACCCGGTCGATATATCTGTCTGACAATAGGTGACAGCGGTGTTGGCATCCCAAATGATGTTGTTGAAAAGATATTTGACCCATTTTTTACCACCAAAAAAAGAGGGAAGGGTACGGGGATGGGTCTGTCTGTTGTCCATGGAATTGTTACAGGAATGGGCGGTGATATCAAAGTATACAGCAGGCATGGTAAAGGAACTGAGTTCAGGGTTTATTTTCCGACAGAAAAAAAGTCATTCGAGGAAGGGGAAATTAAATCCAAGATACCGATTCCGGGTGGAAATGAATGTATTCTTCTTGTTGATGATGAACAAAGCATTATTGAGTTGGAAAAACAAGTTCTGGAACGACTGGGGTATAAGGTTATTTCCCGGACCAGCAGCATAGAAGCCCTTGAGACTTTTCGATCTGCTCCGAAAAATTATGATCTTGTGATTTCAGATGTGGCAATGCCAAAGCTAAGTGGAGATAAGCTTGCTTCAAAAATGATTGATATACGCGCTGATATACCCATTTTGCTTTGTACGGGATTCAGTGAAACCATCACACCGGAAAAAGCTGAAGAAATGGGTGTCAGAGGCTTTTTAATGAAGCCGCTGATTATCAAAGATCTGGCACGAACCATCCGAAAAGTTCTGGATACATAGTTTTTTTTACAGGGATTCTTCAGTGACAGATTCTATCATGGAACTTAATTGTTCAATATGTTTTTTTTCTTCCAGAATAATCGTATGAAGCCCTTTTTTTGTGTTTTCATCTTCAATAAACATCTCAAGAAGTTCATAAAATTGAATGGTTTCTTTTTCAAATTCAATAAATGTTTCCAGCAGTTGAGATACTTTTGTGAATCTCTCGAAATTGACTTCCTCAAGACTCAGGGTGTTTTCTCCCATCATGTCCTGGAGTACCCTGGGTACCATTTCTTTTAAGTTGGATTCCTGCGTTTCAAGGGTAAGTCTGTTTTTTTGTTCTGAGAACCACCTGGCATGGGAGGCCTCTTCATCAGCCATCCACTTGAGAAGGGGTTTGAGCCCTTTGTTTCCGATCCGTTCAATGGATTTGATGTAGGTGTTTTCTCCATTTCCTTCCATTTTAATGGCAATTTCAAAAAGATCATTCATCGTGAACATGGATATGTTTCCTTCTTTGGTTTTCCGTCCAGTCAATCCTGCTCATCAGCCCCCTGATAATCCGGGTATCCCTTGATGTCAATCCTGCTTCTCCAAACAGCCGTCTGAAAGTTCTTAAAAGGTGATCCGGGTTTTGTTTGTCCAGGTAATCAATATCCTGAAGTGTTTTGCGCATATGATCAAACATATGTTCAATTTCTTCCCCTGTGGCCAGTTTTTTGGGCTGGGGGTCCACAAAGGCTTTTCCGGTATCTGATTTTAAAGCGACCTCATATAGAAGAACAGACAGGGCATGGCTGAGATTCATGGATGGATAGCCTTCATGTGTCGGAATGGTGATAAAATGCTGGCACAAATCCAGGTCTTTTGTCTCAAGTCCTGTGTCTTCCGGCCCCATGACCAAAGCACATTTCAGATCTTGAAAGTCCTGGTTTATTTTTTTTGCTGCCCCGGACGGTGTAAAAAAATCCTTTCTGTATTTTCCAAACCGCCGGGTGGTTCCAAAAGCAACCTGGATATCTGACAAAGCCTGTTCAAGGTCTTCAAATACAGGGGCTTTTTCCAATACATGAAAAGCACTGAGCGCCATTTTTTTAGCAAGTAGGGATTTGTAGTGCCTGGTAGGATCCACCAGGCGGAGACGGGTGAAGCCAAAGTTCATCATTACCCGGCACACTGCCCCGATATTGATCGGGCCCTGAGGTTGAACAAGAATAATTGAAAGGTTGTCTGAATTCATTGCGCTTTTATTTGTTCTCCCTGGTGTCCAAAAGCAGGGTAACCGGTCCCTGGTTCACAAGGGAAACATCCATCATGGCCTGGAAAACACCTGTTTGGGTTTTGATCCCCATTTTTTTTGCCTGTTTTACAAAATATTCATATAAATCATTGGCGTGCTGCGGAGGAGCCGCTTTTACAAAAGAGGGCCTGCGTCCTTTTCTGCAATCTCCTAAAAGGGTAAACTGGGATACCACCATAAGCTCTCCATTGATGTCTTTCAGGGAAATGTTCATTTTGGCATTGTCGTCTTCAAATATCCGCAGGTTAATAATTTTTTCAGCGAGAAAGTCTGCATCCTTTTTTGTGTCGCCATCCTGAACTCCTAAAAGAATCAGGAGACCTTTCTCAATGGACGAAACCTGTTCTCCATCCACACTCACACCGGATTGTCCCACACGCTGGACTACTGCTTTCATCTCTCACCCTTTAAATTTTGTCACTGTATCAGCACAGGCGTTGGCCATTGGGTCGTAAACCCAATTGTTTTCAAGGTCTGTATTGCTGCATCGATGTTCTCCCCGGCTTCCTTAACGCTGTGGGAATCATCCCCGGGGACTGCCATAATGCCCATGTTCTTAACCATTTTAAGAATGGACGGGTTAATATAGGGCTCTTTGCGGCCTTTTGCAAGAGGTCTCAGGTTATAGTCCATAACAAGGCCAAGGGATTTGATCAGTTCCAGGTTTCGTTTGATTTTTTTTAAAATGTCCGGTGTTTCAAGTCTTTTTTTATATTCATCATCGTAGATTCTAATCAGATCAATATGCCCCACAACAAATGGTTTGATATTTTTTATCATCTCATACTGCAAATCAAAATATGCTTCATACATGTTTTCCAGGGAGCCCATATCTTCAGCAAGTTTTTTATAGTCGTCTTTGGAATAATCAAAGCAGATATCATTAACATGATGAACAGATCCGACCAGATAATCCGGTCTGAATTCTTTTACCAGCTTTTGAGTATGAGAAAGGAAATCTCCACAGGTTTCTGTTTCCATCCCCGCATAGATTTTAATCTGCCCTGCGTATTTTTTTTGAAGACTCCGGATGGTATCCATATATGTGCCAAATCTGTTATAAAGGTCTGCCGCCGACAAATTGAGTTTTTTCTCATCCGGGTATAAAAGCGTATCGTTTTCCGGGGGAGCATGTTCACTAATCCCCACTGTTGGAAATTTCAGTTCGATATAGCGGCGAATAATATCTTCAAGCCGGTCTTTTGCATGGCAGCAAAACTGGCCGCTGTGTCCTCCATGAAGTGATATGCGCTCAGTTGTATCCGTTTGGGTATTCATGGGGCAAAACTATCATCAAAAGAGGGGTAAAATCAAGTATAACAAGGATTGGTATGGTCAGGAGCCTGATTTTGTATGCAGCAGAGCCTGAACTTATCGCAAGCGCTTCGTCGCTAATCAGCAAATATATAATTTTTTTGATTCCGGTATTTATTTCTGGTAACAATCGATGCGTCAGCCTGTCCAGGATAGACTGAAACTCATTTGTTTATCCACTTTGAATGGTACGGATGGTTTTTTGTGCAATGTTGTTGATATCCGTGATATGGTCAACAGCTCCCAAGGCAATGGCCTCTTTTGGCATACCAAAAACAGCACAGGATTTTTCATCCTGGGCAATGGTGTATGCACCTGCTTTTTTCATGGATAAAAGGCCCTCTGCGCCATCTTTCCCCATTCCGGTAAGAATGATTCCCAGGGCATTACTGCCTGCGTATTTGGCAACGGATTTGAACAGGACATCTGCTGCCGGACGTTGATAGTGAACCAGGGGGCCCGTTTTAACCTCAACATAATACCTGGCCCCGCTTCTTTTAAGCAGCATATGATAATTGCCTGGAGCGATTAATACCTTGCCATTGGTAACCGTATCCCCGTTTTTGGCTTCTTCGACTTTCATCTGGCATAACTCATCAAGCCTTTGTGCAAATGAAGTGGTGAACTGGGCCGGCATATGCTGCACCACCAAAACGCCGGGCGAGTTCAGGGGCAATCGGGTCAGGACTTTTTTTATGGCTTCTGCTCCGCCTGTGGATGCCCCAATGGCGATGAGTTTATTTGTGGTATCTGCAAGGGCGCTGGATTCTACTATAGGTGATGAATATGCAGGAGATTTGCTAAGGTCCTGTTGCGAAATCTTTACGCCATTGACTGCTCTTATTTTTTCCGCCAGCTGGAGGGTCATATCTCCTACAGAATAAGCCGCACCAGGCTTGGAAATTACTTCAAGGGCTCCGATAGAAAGCGCCTCAAGTGCCAGTTTGCTTCCTTTTGTTGTCAGGGAACTGACAATGATTACCGGCAGCGGATAGTACTTCATCAGTTTTTTTAAAAACGTAATACCGTCCATTCGCGGCATTTCAATATCCAGAGTAATGACATCCGGTTTAAGGGCAACGATTTTTTCCCTGGCCACATAAGGGTCCGGGGCAGTTCCAATAACTTTAATCCCTTTGTGTTTTGGCAATTGTTCACTGAATACCTTTCTGACAACTGCAGAATCATCTACCACAAGAACTTTAATATCATTGGGCATACAGCGCTCTCCTTAATCTTAATTTAACTGGCGGCAATTTCAAAAATTCCATGAATATCCAGAATAAGCCCCACCCGGCCGTCAGCAAGAATAGCCCCGCCTGCTAAACCCTCCACATCTTCAAGGCTGCCGCCAAGGTTTTTGATAACATACTCATCTTTTCCTAAAAGTTCATCAATAAGGAGTGCCTTTTTTACATCGTTTGACTCAACCACAACTACAAGGTTATCCCAAATGAATTTATCCCTGGAGCCGTTGTTGTATATTTCATTTAACCGGATGACAGGAATAAGATCACCCCTGTCTTTAACCATTTCACCTTTCCCTTCAATGGTAAAACAGTCTTTTTTTTCCGGTTTAAAAGCTTTTTGAATTGCAGTGGTGGGAATAACATATCTTTCTTTTTCAACTTCCACCAGCATTCCGTCGATAATTGCCAGCGTAAGCGGCAGGCTGATGGTAAACTTGGTTCCAGCCCCCTTTTGTGATTCAATATTTAAATGGCCTCTGAATTTTTCAATACCGTCTTTGACCACATCCATTCCCACGCCTCTTCCGGAAACATCCGTAATGGTTTTGGCAGTTGAAAATCCAGGCTGCATAATCAGATCATAGATCTGCGCATCTGTCAGTTGTTCATTTTCACTGACCAGACCGGTATCCGTGGCTTTTTTCAAAATATTGTCTTTGTCCAGTCCTTTGCCGTCATCCTCTATCTCAATAACGATACTTCCGCCTTTATGGTAGGCACAAATTGTAATCTGGCCCTCTGGAGATTTCCCTGTCTCAAGTCGGTCCTGTTTGGATTCAATACCGTGGTCAACCGAATTCCGGATCATGTGGACCATTGGTTCGTAAAGCGCATCAACCACATTCCTGTCAATTTCAGTTTCTTCCCCAATCATGTTCAGTTGAACTTCCTTGCCTGATTTGCGCGATAAATCACGGACCAGCCGGATCATTTTCATAAAAGTTGATTTTATGGGAATCATCCTCATGGACATGGCTATACTCTGCATGTTGGTTACAATTTGACCAAGCTGCGTCACGCTCTGACTAAGAGAAGGGTCGCTGGCTGTCTGCTGCCTGAGCATGGATTGTGCAATGACAAGTTCTCCTGCATAATCCACCAGGTCGTCCAGTTTCTGGGTGGAGACTTTTACCTGGGTGTCGGTGGTTTTTTTTACCTGCTTCTGGTCCATCAGTGCAGCCGCAACCTGCTTGGGCCCGGCTTTATTTTCCTGGATCAGGATTTCTCCAATTTTTTTGTCAGGTCTTTCTTTTTGTATTTCCAGCGCCGTGTCCAGCGTTTCTTTGGTGATGTCTCCTTTTTCCAAAAGAATTTCGCCCAGCGGCGGTTTTTCTCCTCTCTGCATTGCAAACTGAAGGGTTTTTAATTTACCCCTCAGTGTATCCACGTCAATATCATCTTCCGGCAGCAGAAAACCTCTTTGCGTGCCTTCTTTGGTCCTGGCCAGCAAAATTTTTAATGTGTCCACAGATTCAAGAATGGCATCAGTGGCTGCATCATCGATTAAAAAATCTCCGCTGCGGGCACTGTCCAGGAGATTTTCTGTTGTGTGGGCAAGGGTATTAATTTTATTAAGGGATAGAAATCCGGACACCCCTTTGATGGTGTGAAACGGTCTGAAAATATTATTAATAATATCCATATTGGATGGGTCCTGCTCCAGATCAATCAGATTGATTTCGATATTTTCAAGATTTTCCTGGGCTTCAGCTACAAAATCAATAAGAATCGGCATATCATCTTCTGCGATTTTCCTGCCTTCTTCCTGGCTTTCAACTGGAGTTTCAATTTTTTTCGGCTGTTTTTCTTTAGGGTAGGGGGCAATGGGCGGGGCATCTTCGGTTACACCCGGATCCAGCATCTGCATTACATCAGAGTAATCAAAGTCAAAGGTTTTTCCTTTTTTCAAGTGCTCCAATACAGATTTTAAAAGGGTCACACCCTGTTCAATTGGGACGGTATTGTGAATGTTTTCCAATGTCATATTTTCAACATATTTTCGACAGCCAAGGACGACATTCCGAAACAGGGCAAATTCGTTTTGTTCGGAAGCATCCCTCAGCTCTTCCAATACGTTGAGCATGGCACCGAGATCCGGTATTTCCCCTGGGCAGAAATGCCCGATCAGGCGGGTAAATTTGTGAAGAAGTGCTTCAATTTGATATGTTTCTGAATCTGTAGTTTTTTCTATGGTTTCTTCCTGGCTGGAAAATTCAGTCATTGAAGATGAAAATCCGGATATCCATTCACCAAGGGAGTTCATGCTTTTTTCAGCTGATTCAGGGTTGGAGGATAGGATTTCATCAATGAGCTTTTTGGCAGTGATAATTTCCTTTGCGTTGTCTTTCAGGTTTGCTTTGATGAAGTAGGTGTGAATCTGTTTTAATATCGGCAGCAGGCTTGATAAAGACTCCGGTTCTGACGGGTCAGCAAGGACGAAATCGCAAGATAGTTTTTCAACAAGGTTTTCAACTGTTTTTGAACTCATCTGGACACCTTTTGAGTTTTTCTGTATTTGTTTTGATCTTATTTGGGAATGAAATTCATTTCCATGATCCATTAGTTTTTTTTATTTGGCAAGAAATTTTTCAATATTTTCAGTAAACAAGGGGGTATACCTGCTGATTTTTGAAAAAAGGAAGGCAGCCAAAAGATAACTACAGTCGTTGGATCAAATATAAAAAGGTCGGAAGGCGGCTCTGGGATTTGAGTTTATAAAAATCATACAGCACCTGTCTGGAAGGTTGCCCGAATTTTAACGGTGAAAAGTAGATGCAGCCTTTGGGTTTCACTCGGTTAAACCTGTCCCGTATCAGAGTCATGACGGAATCATAATGGGATGGGGGAAGCGATTCATCCATAACAAAATTGCAACTCAGTTCAATATTAAGGTAGTTGTTGTTAATTGTTTGTATGGTTTCAAAGGTTTGTTCAACAAGTTTTGCCGTGATGGGTTTCCCTAAAAGAGAGAGGGTTTCCGGGTCGTATGATTCAAGCCCGATGTTTATAAATGTCTGAAAGGGCAGAGCAGATAGTTGTTCAAAAAGGTTTGGTTCTGCATTTAAAAGGGAGTCTGCACTTGCAAAGATAAATAAATAGTTGTCTTTCATATAGGAGTGGGAAAAGCAAAAGGCCTCATAGGCTTTCTTCACTGAGTCAATGATGATATCCGCAGGGGTATTCAGAGCATCATGTTCTCCTAAAAACAAGGCATTATAGTTGATGATATCCTTTTTATACAACTGCTTAAGCTTCTGTATCTGGTCTTCAATATTCTGGGAGGAACGCACTTGGAACTTTTTTTTGTTTTTAATTTTGCAGAACCGGCATTTATACAGGCATCCGTCGGAAATGGTCAGTGGAATGAAGTTATAATCCACATGGCGGGCATCAGGAGGCATAACGGTTACGCGGGAACCTGAAATATCAAAAAGTTTCTGGGCCTTGTCCTCCAGCTTTTCCGGGGTCTGGCGGCAAATGGAGTGAAACCAGTCCAGCGCAGGAGCTGGAATGTTTTTTTCCGGCAGCCGGCAAATTATTTGATGCCAGTTTTTGACAATGGTATCAATTTCAGGCTCTAAAAATGGTTTCCCACCCAAAAGGGAATTGGTGGGGTAGGTGAGGTTTGGCAGATAATATTCTCCCAGTGCTTCATAAACACCGGAGTATCCTCCTGACGAATAATAAACCCAGTCATTTCCGATACTTCGTTTGAGCCATTCTGAGGGGTGAATCCAATTCTTCCGCTTTGATTTGGCATGCTTGATTTCATTGTTCAGGTTGAATTCAAAAACAAAATCCTGGGTTTCAAGTCGGGAAAACTTCCCATATTTTACAGGATAGCTTATTTTGGTGTATTCATTTGAGCCGCTGCAATCAAGTTCAATTGACAGGCCATTATTTTTAAAAGCCTGCTTAGTATAGTTTCTATTTTTCAAAACAACTGTCTCTTCTAAGTATTTTCTGCCCTTTGTGTTTACATTTGAAATCACAAATTAGCAATAATTTTTTAAACAAATTTTTTTAAACAGTTTTTTAATTATCTTTGGATATGGTATATTGTTCTAACTAATAAATTTTTCAGATAATTTATATGATTTACCCAATCTTGATTACCCGGTGGAAAGATGAAAGGACTTTTGCGTATATTTAAAGTGATTTTTCCCATCCTCCTGCTAAGCGCCCTGTTTTTAGCAGGCGTTGTGCCTGTTGCACAAGGAGTTGGAAATGGCGAGATCTCTCCTGCAGGCGTGGATACAGGATTTCGCAGCGATAAAGTGAGTGGCGGCGAAATAGCGGGCAGCCCATCCGGGGTAACTTCACTCGTTGCTCCTGTCATTATTTTTAGTTTATTTGTGATGATTGTTCTGGCTGCAGGAATGATAAAATATAAAAAGGCTGCGGAAAGTGTAAATAATGAGAAATCTTCCATAAAAAAGGAGATGGAAAAATTCCAATTCCTGGTTGAAAATGCAGACGATGGGATATTAGTCGTTAAAAAACTCAAATTTCTTTATGCCAACAAGCGGGTTTACGACATGATGGGTTTAGCGCCAGGTTCAAAGGTATCCAATAATCTTGTGGATTATATTCACCCGGATGATCTGGACATTGTACTGGAAAGTTATGAAAAATCTATTCTGTCAGATGAAAAAGAGATTAATTTTGAAGTCCGGTTAATAAAACCCGATAAAAGTGAGTTCTGGATTCATAATCGATTTGTTCCTGTACAATGGGACAGCGAATCTGTGAATCTTGCATTCATGAGGGATATTACATCAAAAAAAATGATGGAACGAGACCTCCATCAGGCCCAGAGGCTGGAGGCAATCGGGGCATTATCCGGCGGGATTGCACATGAGTTCAACAATATCCTTACCACTATAATCGGTAGTTCGGAAGTCGCATTGCTGGATCTGCAAGAGGAGGATTTGGGAAGAAAAGAGTTTGCCCGGATCCGGGAATCCGGCCATCGGGCCAGTGATCTGGTTCGCCAGATCTTAACCATTTCAAGGGAACACACACTGGATGTGCAGCCCCTGTATCTTACACCCATCATTAAGGAGGGTTTGAAATTTCTGCGTTCGACTCTGGCAACTAATATCAGGATTGTTGAAAAAATAGACAAAGATCTGCATCTGGTTCGGGCGGATTCCATACAGATGTATCAGGTTTTTATGAATCTTTGTACCAATGCCAAACATGCCATGGAACGAGTCGAAGATCCCTGTCTGGAAGTTGAATTGAAAAATGAGGCTTTTTATTTTGACGAGCAGAAAGTGGCAGAAGGGTTAAGGCCCGGTAATTATGTGAGCATCAGCGTAAAGGATAATGGCAGCGGCATCCCCCCGGAAATTGAAGGCCGGTTGTTTGAGCCTTACTTTTCTACGAAAAATAAAGATATTGCCACCGGTCTCGGGTTAACGACAACCCTTGGAATTGTAAAACAGTTTGAAGGGCATATCACATTTCAGTCAGAAGCAGGGGAGGGGAGCTGCTTTGTGATATACCTGCCGGTATATGAGACTGCGAAAAAATCCGTCAAACGGCCTCCCGATGACAAAGACGGTTTATCAATTGAGGGAAATATTTTGTTTGTGGATGATGAAAAGGAGATTACCGTCATTGCAAAGAAGATGTTTGAAAATCTGGGATTTTCAGTCATAACAGCCAATTCAGGCCGGGAAGCACTGCAATATTTCTCTCGTTCTCCTGATTTGTTTGATGTCCTGATCACCGATCTGGCTATGCCGGAAATGACAGGGGAGGGGTTGGTCAAGGAGGTTGCGAAAATTCGTCCGGGATTCCCTGTGGTGATGTGTACGGGTCATAGTGACACTTTTGATGAAGCCTCTGCAAAGGCATCCGGTGTGGTGGAATATGTGATCAAACCTTACAATCTTAAAGAACTGTCCTCCATTGTTTCAAAATATATCAATAAAGAAATCGCTGCCTGATGTGCAAAATATATTAGATCAGCTTTCCTATCAGAGATGCCGCCACTTCAGCCAGGCCGGTTATATTTCTAATGGCTTTGGCATTTAAGTTTCCTTATCTTGACGCACATCTGAAAATTAAGTATCAGTATAAAATTTCAGCAAAGGAAAACATTGTTTTGAAGATATTATTTCTTGAACCCTGGTATGGCGGATCTCACCAGGATGTTGCTTTGGGCTTTAAAGCCCACTCCCGCCATGATATTTGTCTTGTTACCTTACCGGACCGGTTCTGGAAATGGCGAATGAGAGGAGCGGCCCTGTATTTTGCCAACCAGGTTGAAAATATCTCAGATTACGATGTTGTTTTGGCCACTGATATGATGGATTTGACCGATTTTAAGGCGCTGATGGGAAACAATATTCCACCGGTGGTTTTATATTTTCATGAAAATCAGTTGTCCTATCCTCTTGCCTCAGGCCAGAAACGAGATTTTCACCTGGGTTTCACCAATATTATTTCTGCGTTTGCAGCAGACCGGGTGCTGTTTAATTCTCAATTTCATTTGGATGAATTTATCCAGGCTGCAGAACGGCTTGTTAAGCACATGCCGGATTTCAGGCCCAGATGGATGATGGAGAAGATCAAAGAAAAGGCCAGCGTGGTTTATCCAGGCTGCAGGTTTGCTACAAAGCCGTTTGAGGTCGGGAAAGAGGATGTTACGCCTCCTTTGATCGTATGGAACCATCGCTGGGAATTTGATAAAAAACCAGAGGAATTTTTTGAGATCCTTGAAGGGATAAAAGAAAAAGGAATTGATTTTTCGCTGGCTGTTTTAGGTGAAAGTCTTGATTTGCATCCTGAGGTGTTTGATATCGCCAGGGAGAAATTTAAAGATGAAATCCGTGTGTTTGGCTATGCCGAATCCCGCAGTGAGTATCTGTCCTGGCTGAAAAAGGGATCTGTGGTCATAAGCTGTGCCATCCAGGAAAATTTCGGCATCTCCATTGTGGAAGCCGTTCGTCACGGGTGCCTGCCTTTACTGCCGGCCAGGCTGTCTTACCCGGAGATCATGCCCAAAGCTTTCCACGATAAAATCATCTACGGCTCAAAAGAAGAGTTAACGACAAAACTGGAGTATGCACTGCTTAATCCCCAGAAGCATTTAGATATAAGGCAGGCACTTTCAAATGAAATGGAAAAGTTTGCCTGGGATGTAATGGCAAAACAATACGATGCTATATTAGACAGCCTTTTTTAGCCTTGACTTTTATCTGGTCAGAAAATACTAACTACATAGCGTTTGAAATATTGATTTCTATGCATGAATTTTATGCTCTTTGCAATAATGAATAAGTGAAAGCAGGTGCGGATTTGACTACTAAACTAGCAATTTTGAATGTGGTTTGTTTTTTAACAATATCGCTTTTCTTTAATGCAGCCTCCGTGTATGCCGGGGAACAACCACCGGCAAAAGTGGTGGTTTCAAAGATTGTGCTTGAAAAAATCGCCCGAGACCATCCGTTTATAGGTACGTTGTATTATGAACGGATTTCGCACATCTCATCAGAGGTTTCAGGGCTGCTTACTTCCATAAGTGTGAAAGAAGGAAGCCGGGTGAAAAAAGGCGCTTCACTGATACGTCTTGATACTGAAATTCTTGAAAAGGAAATTCAGATTCATCAAAATCAGATTGAGCTGTCAAAGCTGAATATCAGCCATCTGGAGAAAAATTTTCAACGCATGGATGCTTTGTTTAAAAAAGGGTCTGCCAGTGAGATGGTATATGATGATGCAAGGTTTGCGCTCCAAAATGCCCTTTTAAAACAGATTTCAACCCAGGCCAATCTGGAAAAATTATTGATAAAAAAGAGAAAAAGCGTCATCCTTGCTCCTTTTGAAGGTATTGTACTGCAAAAGAAAGTCGATACAGGCGACTGGGTAAACCAGGGCAAACCGCTTCTGGATATCGGATCAGTCAATGATCTTTTTATTAAAGTGCCGGTTTCAGAAACTCTGCTGAAACATCTAAGTCTTGGTCAGAAAGTTCCTGTACTCATCCATGCCTACGATAAAAAACTTAACGGGATAATTGAAAATATCTCGCCCATCGCAGACGAGAAAACCAAAAATATATTTTTAAAAATCCGGATTCCATCACTGAAAAAGGTGGCGCAGAATATGTCTGCTTCAGTTCGGATTCCTACCGGCAGGCCTGAAATGCTGGCTTTAATTCCAAGGGATGCCTTGATTAAATTCCAAGGAAAGGATTTTGTCTATACTGTCCGGGAAAATAAAGCAGTGATGCTGCCGGTAAATATCGTTCGCTACATGGGTAAAAAGGTAGGAGCGGATAATAATCATTTCAAGGTCGGAACATCTGTTGTTGTGGACGGAAATGAACGTCTGCGTCCCGGTCAGGCCGTTGTGGTATCTCCCCAGTAAAATAAAGCCGGACAAAGCGAAATAGGGTCAAATAGGAAGGTCATATAAATGGATATTATTCGATTTTTTATCAACAAACCCGTTACAGTGGCGGTGGGTGTTATTATGCTTGTGATGTTCGGGCTAATTGGAATCAATAAGCTTCCCGTGCAGCTCACCCCGGATGTGGAAACTCCCCTGATAACAGTTAATACGACCTGGTATGGGGCCACACCTTACGAAATTGAAAAAGAGATCATCGAAAAGCAGGAAAAGGTTCTCAAAGGTCTGCAGGGGCTTACTAAGATGGAAAGCTCCTGCTATAACAGTTTAGGAACCATAACCCTGTCTTTTAAAATAGGTATCCGCCTGGATGACGCATTGCTCAAGGTGTCAAATAAGCTTGCGGAAGTCGGTAATTATCCGGAAAATACAGAAAAACCTGTGATTGAATCTTCCGGTGCAAACAGTTCTCCGGTGATCTGGTCTGTCTTAAAGGCACTTCCCGGGAATACTCAAAAGATCAACCAGTTTAAAACATACTTTGAGGATAATATTCGCCAGCACCTGGAGCGCATAAGCGGGGTGGGTTCTCTCCTGGTTTTCGGTGGAACCGACACCACCCTGGATGTGGTGATTGATGCCTATAAAATGGCTCGGTATAATGTGTCCATCAATCAGGTAATTTCATCGGTTAGAAAAGCCAATAAAAATATATCCGCCGGCATCCTTGGGATGGATAAAAAAAATTATCGTATCCGGACGGTAAATCAGTTCCAGGACCCTGAAGATACATTGAATGTTGTGATATTTGATGATGGAATAAAACGGGTCTATTTAAAGGATGTCGCCCAGGTCCATAAAGGATATAAAAAAGAGAACACCTCGGTCCTGCACAATGGCCAGCAGGTCATTGTCGTGGGGGTTCGAAAAGAAAAAGGGGCCAACGTTCTTGCCATTACAGATGCAGTTGAAAAGACAATTGAACAGTTGAATGATACGGTTCTTGCTGACAAGAAACTGGTTCTGGAGATGGTGTATGATCAGCGTCCCTATATCAATACAGCCACGGGTCTTGTAAAAAGAAACATCATTATCGGCGGCCTTCTGGCCATTGGTGTGTTGTTGATGTTTTTAAGGAGTGTCCGTGCAACTCTGATTACCGGGGTCGCTATTCCTATTTCCGCAATCGGTTGCTTTGTGTTTTTATGGCTGACGGGAAGAAATTTGAATGTGGTGAGTATGGCGGGAATTTCTTTTGCAGTTGGCATGCTGGTGGACAATTCCATTGTAATCCTGGAAAATATTGACCGTCATCGGAAAATGGGAAAAACGGCTTTTTCTGCAGCCTATGAAGGAACGGTTGAAGTCTGGGGTGCTGTTTTGGCCTCAACCGCTACTACGGTTGCGGTTTTTCTCCCTGTAATTTTCATAGAGGAGGAGGCAGGGCAATTGTTTCGCGATATCGCTATTGCTATCACCTCTTCTATATTATTAAGCCTGATCGTATCTATTTCTGTGATTCCAACTTTGTTTCACCAACTTTACAAAAAAAGGAATACCTCCAAAAAAAATCAGCTTCAAAAAAGCTATGTTGGTCCTATTTTAGCCAAAGGAGTATACAATTTCAGTGCGGCATGCATGAAAAATGCACCCACCCGCATTGCCGCCATTCTCATATTTACCTCTCTGTCCATCGGAGTAACCGCCTGGCTGCTGCCCAGTGCAGAATACCTGCCCCAGGGAAACAGGAATCTTATATTGAATATTCTTATCCCTCCGCCGGGCTATTCCACACAAAAGCTGAAAGATTTGGGGAAATATGTTTACGATTCCTCTTCTTCCTATTTTAAGGAAGATGGTAAAGATGGTTTTCCACAGATCAAAAATATGTTTTTTGTAGGGGCGGACCGGATAACCCTGTTTGGAGGTATCAGCACCCATGAGACCCGTGCCAGGGAGTTAATCCCTTTGTTTACCAGGATCATGAGAGCGATTCCCGGTGTGTTCGGGGTCAGTATCCAGGCCGGGATTTTTGAGTCCGGTATTGGAAAGGGCAGGACTGTGGACGTGAATATATCCGGGGATAAAATGGAAGATATTCTTCCGGCAGCCTACGCCCTGTTCGAGAGCATCAGTTCTCAAATGGAGAAAAATACCCAGGTCCGGCCCATTCCCTCTCTTGAGGCCAGTTATCCGGAGGTGAACATTATTCCGAACAGGGAAAAACTGGCAGCCAATGGTTTGTCTGCACAAGAGCTGGGTGTATACGTGGATATTCTTATGGATGGGCGTAAAATTGAAGAATACAGACCCGAAGGTACCAAACAAGTGGATCTGGTCCTGAAGGGGGAAAATAAATCTGTCAGCTCTCCAGAAGATATTTTAAACAGCACCATTGTTAATCATTTTGGGGATTTGATCCAGGTAAAGGATGTGGCAGATATTGTATACAATCAAGGCATGCCGCAGATTAACCATCTGGAACGAAACCGGACCATTACACTTCAGGTTACCCCGCCGGCAACTCTTGCACTGCAAGATGCAATGGAGCAGATCGAAAACGAGATTATCCCCTCTTTGCAAACGGAAGGGAAACTGAACAATGTACAGGTCGGGGTAGGGGGAAATGCTGATAAACTGGTAGAAACCAGGCAGTCCCTGCAATGGAATCTGCTCTTGGCCCTGATCATAACCTACCTTTTAATGGCTGCTCTATTTGAAAATTTTTTCTATCCGTTTATTATCCTTTTTTCAGTTCCCCTGGCAGCCGCAGGAGGTTTTGTTGGATTGTGGGCGGTAAATACCTTTATTGCACCCCAGGGCTTTGATGTACTGAGTATGCTGGGATTTATTATTCTTATCGGGACAGTGGTGAACAATGCAATCCTTATTGTTCACCAGTCTTTGAATAATGTACGGTATAACGGCCTTGTGGGGAAAGCGGCTGTGGCTGGTGCGGTTAAAACAAGAATCCGGCCGATTTTTATGAGTGCCACAACCAGCCTTCTGGCCATGATGCCCATGGTGGTATCCACAGGATCGGGAAGTGAACTTTACCGGGGGCTGGGATCTATTTTGCTCGGTGGCCTTGCCATGTCCACAGTATTCACCCTTGTGGTTATCCCCTCTTTGCTGGTGTTTGTTATCGGGTTGGAGAAATCAAAAGACCTCCAACCCGAATAAATTCAATTATTTGGCAACTCTAAAGTCTACCCGCATATTTTCTTTGGCTGCAGAGGAATTCGCCTGTTCCGGATCAAGCTCTCGAACTTTCGGCCGGGTTTCCCCAAAGCCGACAGCCGTAACTCTTTCAGGTGAAATATTGCCTTGGTTAATTAAATAATTTCTAACATTTGAAGCTCTCATTTCACTCAGCTTTTGGTTGTAAGTTTCCGGGCCTTTCGCAGAGGCATGACCTTCGACTGTTAATTTAACATCTGGATTCTTCATCAAAACTTTGATGTTTTCATTAAGGATAGACTTGCCTTCCTGGGTCAGTTGGTGGTCGTCAAATTTAAAGTGAACACCACTTAGTGGTTTAAACATTTCAGGTGCTTTATGATATCCAAGGCCTGTCTCTTTTTGGGATAAAAACACCTGGGAGACATAATTGGCCATTGGATTTGCCGGAAGCACATCCAGGGCTGAGACCATAAACCCGCAAGGAGTCAGTTTGGCAATATTTTCCATTAACAGTTTTCCATTTTTGTTATCTCCAACATGAACCGTATAGATGCATGCTTCATTTCCCAGCTCTGTTAACATATTTTTTGCAGCCATCATGGGCTGATCATCTAAATCCTCCCCGTCACTGACAATAATAAGGGCTTTATTGCCCTGGATATTTTTAAGATCAGCCGTGGCTGCCTTTATTGCTGCAGCCATTGGGGTTGGCCCACCAGGCAGTGTAATCTGTGAAATTCCCTCTCCCATTTGTTTCCGGTTAAATTCGGACATGCCGTAAAAAAGCTGAGTCTGCTCGCTGGAGAGCTGGGAGGCATGTCCGAAGGTTCTAAGTCCGGATTCGGCAGCAACCGGTGGAAGGGTGTTGTTCATCTTTTCCACAAAAGCTTTGGCAATGTCGAATTTAACATAGTCGCCGTGTTTTTTATTCATTGATAAGGATGCATCCATCAATAAAACCCATCCATCTACTTTAGAAGAAACCTCACCGGCTAAAAATTCTGAGCTTAAATCTTTGGTCATGGTGTCCGGAAGCATCTTCGCACTTTTCATATTCGTGCATGAAGTAAGAAGGAAAAGTGCTGCAGCCAAAATAATTAAAAGTTTGATTGGTGATTTCATTATTTGTTCTCCTTTATTCCAACAGGTTTAACCCTCATCGTGATCAATAGTTTTATAAATTTATTTTTTTTTGATCACGCGAAAACGTTTTTTGGATTGACAGATCATCTCTTCGGTCTCAATCCGGGGCCGATGATTGGATTTCAAAATGCGATACCAAATAATTTAATCAGTCTTTTTGATTTGTCTCTATCAGAATGTAATATTTTTTGTTATCAAAATTCGGCAGAATTGACAAACGAAATTTTATCTAAAATTTCAATAGCTAAGGAACTTTTCTTATTAATTTGTATATCTGTTTGTGCTATACAAGTTTAGGAAAGTTCGTTTAGACAAATTTGGACAGCAGGAAAAATAATTATAAGACTACTAAATAATGAAGATCAATATTGCAATTAACGGGTATGGCAGAATAGGTCGTTGTGTGGCAAGGGCATTGTATGAATCAGAACAGTTTCGCAGCCGGATTAACCTGGTTGCAATTAATGAAATTGCCGATTTTGATACCATTTATCATCTTACAAAGTATGACTCCACCCATGGCCGGTTTCCTTTAGATGTAAAGATTGACGGCAGGTCCCTAATGATAGGGGCGGATCGCATCAGTATTTTTCAGGAAAGTAATATTGTGAATCTGCCGTGGAAAGATTTAAAAATTGATGCTGTTCTGGACTGCTCAGGAGTTTATAATGACAGGCAGTCTGCCGAACTTCATCTTTTGTGCGGAGCAAAAAAAGTTATTTTTTCGCAGCCGGCAGTGGACGATATGGATGCCACTGTTGTATATGGAGTAAATCATCAGGCACTGAAAGAAAACCATACCATTATTTCCAATGCATCCTGTACCACCAATTGCATTATTCCGGTGTTATATGTTTTGGATAAGGCCTTTGGAATTGAAAGCGGCAGCATTACAACGATTCATTCAGCCATGCATGATCAGCCGGTCATCGATGCCTACAATACGGATCTGAGAAAAACACGGTCTGCGCTGCATTCTATTATTCCTGTAAGTACTGCCCTGGAAAAAGGGATTGCCAAAATTTTGCCGGCCATGGAAGGCAAATTTGAAACCTTGGCCATCCGGGTTCCGACGACAAATGTGTCTATTATGGATATTGCGGTGTTGGTGAATATGGATACGGATATTTACGAGGTAAATGATGCGCTGAGTGAGGCATCTGAAAATGAATTAAAAAATATCCTGGGTGTGACGGATGAGCACCTGGTTTCCTGTGACTTCAACCACGACCCCCGATCTTCAGTCATTGATCTTCACCAGACCCGGGTAAGCAGAAAACGATTGCTTAAAATCCAGGCCTGGTTTGATAATGAGTGGGGATATTCCAATAGGATGCTGGATACCACCATCGCTGCCTTTTCAGCCAAATAGAGACCATATCAAAATCCTGTTTTGATATGGCCCTTTAACTTAATTGCGGTTGAAAAAGTCTTAAAATCCTATTTTGAGAGATTCACCAGTTTCCGGGTGATTTCTTTGATTTCATCCGGAATGGTTGTGATATCTTCAAAAGGCCGGTTTCCGCTTCTATCTGAAGCCACTACTTCATCAAGCTCAGGTATGAATCCCAATATTTCATAATCGGGCATACTGTCTTTAATCAATTGCCTGTCTTCTTCAGAGCGAACCCTGTTGCCGATAACCACAATGTTTTTAATGCCTATGTCAGAGCCAAGCTGACGGATTTTATCTGCTGCGACCCGGCTTCGTTTGCCTGGGTTTACGATGACAATCAAGGCATCCACAGAACCCGAGGTCGCACGCCCTAGATGTTCAACGCCTGCTTCCATATCCATTACAACGACTTCATTTCTGGCTAGAACCAGATGGTTCATCAGTGCTTTCAGGATGGTCGCTTCCGGGCAGATGCATCCTGATCCACCCTTTTGAACCGTTCCCATAACCAGAAGCTTTACACCATCTTTTTCAATTGAAAAGCGATCCGGGATATCATCAACCTTTGGATTAAGCGTGAAAAAGCCGCCCATGGTTCCAGGCTGAGCCCCGGTTCTCTCGGCAATCAGGTCAGAAAGTTCTGATACCGGAGTAATGGGTTTGCTTTCATCGATACCCAGGCCTGCCGCCAGGTTTGCAACAGGGTCTGCATCAATGGCAATAACTTTTGTATCTTTATTTAAAGCCGCGATAGACCTGGCAATGAGAGACGTAAGAGTTGTCTTCCCTACACCGCCTTTACCGCCGACTGCAATTTTTAAACTCAAAATAGCTACTCCTGTATTTAATTCAACAGCTCGAGAATTTTTCCATTTTTATCTAAGAGATAAATTTTATGTCCATTTTCTTTAACTGCCCCTAAAAGATCTTCTCCAATCATTGCCTGGGTTTCATATTTTCCATTAAATACATCTTTGGGCATGAGGGAAAAACACTTTGTGGCTTCTTCTTTTGTTTTGAAGCTCGGAATAAATTTTTCATTTGTATCACTGTCAAAAAATCCTACAAGTTCTTCTTCTTCTTTGCCTGGATTCTGGACTATAACATAATACCAGGTTTCATCTATTCCAATATTTTCAACTTGCTGTTCCACGATCAAATTCCTTTCTTTCATTTTATTTTTTTCAAATATAAGACATTTATTATAAAAATAAAGGATAAATGAACCTTAAATGAAAAAAAGCCCTTGGTTGTCTTAGCAACCAAGGGCTTTTGAATACAAATCAGGAAGAAATCGAATTAAATTTCAAGCCATGAATCAGAGTAAAGTGTTTCACCCATGATAACTTTGTAAGTTTTTGCGTAATCCTGAAGCTGTTTATCAAGACTTGGAATATCAGGCTGATCGCCGTCCATCATACCCCAGATGAGGTCTGTGATGTCTGAGCGTTTACCTTTTGCGATTTCTGTCTGCAGTGTGTCAAGAGGATCAGCAATAACTGATTTCATCCCGTATTTCCAAAGCATAACCATGTAGGTAGAGTTAAGAATTGGACGAAGGTGTTCCGGTGGTCCATTGGAAATGTTGGAAAGACCGCAAGTGGATTTAGCACCCGGAGCGATGTCATCAATCATCATCTGGAAGTTCAGAAGGCTCATGAGCTGCTGTTGCTGGATGTTAACAGGTGTTACAATACCATCCACCCAGATTCTTTCATTTTCAATACCGGCTTCATTGGCAAAGTAGAGCAGTTCTACTGCCAGGGCAGCTCTTTCGTTTTCGTCTCTGGGAAGGCCATCCGGTCCCCACATCAGTGCAACAAAGTCTGCATCATATTCTGCTGCAAGCGGAACCATTTTTTCGTATCTTTCAGGGCGGGCCATGATAGAATTGATGATATGGGGTGCATCTGCAGGTTTACAAACTTTAAGACCGGCTTCGATGGCATCAATGTTAGAGGAGTCAAGAAGCAAAGGCATTCCAGGAACAGCTTCCTGCACAACATTTACAACCCATGGCATAAGTTCTGTACCGAACTTTTTAGCAGGCCCAAGGTTGATATCAATATAATCCATTCCCAGCTCTTTTTGCCTGGTAACTTCTTCCTGGATGGGTACAGGATTACGTTTTGCTGGATCAGCCTCTTTGAACTCTTTTCCAATAACATTGGAAATGACGTTCAGGCTTTCACCAAATAGAATCATGTCTTCCATGTTCTCTTCCTTTTCGTGTTTATAGTGTTAAATTTGGAGAGCCGGATTTAAAAAATAGAAAATCCGGCTCTATATTTTGACTATTTAGTTTTGAGGAATGCAGGCAGATGAGCAGCTTCTCTCGGTCCAACCGTAATGGTCCAACCGGGGAGTTCTTCTTCGATATCACCTGCGATCGCAGCAGCATAACCAGGAATAATGAGTTCAGTGTGTTTAACCTTATCCATGATTCCGCTCTTTTTAACAAACATACCAACATCATCACCACCGAATTTACCGGCAGCCCAGGCTGTCAGAACAGAAAGACCTTCAGAGTCTTTGATCAGGAGCCATGCAGGAACTTTGCTGGCTTCAATTTCACCGGAAACGATAAAATAAGTAAGTGCAAAGTTAGTGGTAACCAGAACCGGAGAGTTTTCATCCGGGTTGCCAATTTCAAATATACCTTCGGTAACTGTCATTGGTCTCTGGGGATCAGTAAAGATGTTCAATCTTTCAAGCAGCAGTGGGAACAAAGATTCGGAAGTGAAGTCACTCATGACAACGATTCCGCCGTATTTTGCTACCATCATGCCTGCAATAAGGGTTTCCATATCAAGGTTGGAAGCCATTTCGCAGGGGAATGTAATGGTCGGGAATCCCAATGCTTTATTGGAATCTTTAAGTGCAGCGCGTCTGATGGCAACCTGATCTTCCAGGGCTTGTTTGATTTCTCTTGAACCAGGATCGAGAACCAGGTCTTTGATTCCCATGCCGGTCAGTTTTTCTGTCAGCGCCTGAAGTGCGTCAACTGAATCCGCTTTTACAGCCAAAGGAAGGTCACTGTCTAATGCAAGCTGGCCCAGGTCATCAGCATTGGCTTCAGTCGCAGCATAAAGCAGCGGACGTTTGAATCCGGCAGCTTCAACAGCAGCTTTCATGACGTCGAGATCTTCAGTCATGAGTACAAGGTTAAATTCAGATTCTTTAGCGATTTTTTCTGCAACGGCTGCAAAACCTGCTGCGCCGTTACCAGCATCTTTAACAACCAGGAGTTCAGGTCTCAGGTTAAGACCAACACGTTCATACTGGAAGGCATTATAAACCTTAAGTGCTTTATCCAGGTCAGCAGCATCAATATCAGAAGATACAGTGGCTGCAAGAACAGTCGGGTTAAAGAATGTTTTTTCATGTCTGTAAAGTACAGTTTCTCCACCGGTGGTGGTTTTACGTACACCTTTACCCAATGCAACAGGACGGATTGGAGGCGCAGAAGCTTCTGCAAGCTGTTCTTTTGCTTCATCTGAAACATATGGGCAGCTGTCCAGTTCAGCCTTTCCTGATGCAAGGTTCATTGCAAAGGCAAGGCATGTAGGGACTCCGCACTCCTTGCAGTTGGTTTTGGGCAGGAGTTTGAATATCTGTATACCGGTTAATGCCATTTTATTCTCCTTAAGTTTTTCAAAACTTTATGGTAAAGGCCCGGCAGCGCATTTTTCTGGTGAGCGTCTACCGGACCTTGTCTTTTAGTAATTATCCAACGAGAGGTTCCATAGTCAGTGCAGGATGACCTTTTTCCTGGAGGAACGGCAGAATATCTTCTTCCGTGATACCAACAGTTTCATCTGCGATCATATCGAAAAGACCAGGAACGCCCATATCTTCGCCACGTTTCACGATTCTGTCCTTGAGCTCTTCTTTGAGCATCTTGGGCATCCAGACCATTCTCAAAAGACCACCATCGCCAAGGATAAATTTACCCTGAGTAATGTTGTGTTTTGAATGGCCTACAAAACCTGGTGAAGAAGCACCACCGCCCATAACACCGGCCAGTGTGGTGAATTTCATCCCGCAGGGAGTTTCTCCAGTGTAGTCACGACCAACAGTCATAACACCGTTACAAGCAGGAAGCATGGCAGCGATACATTCGCAGCAGCCGCAAGTTGTCATGGGATCATGAACCATGGAATAGAAGTTGTAACTGCTCACAGCACCTCTTGATGCTTTTGCCACAAATTCATTAACACCTGCAAAATTACCAAGTTTGGCATCAAGAACCTCGCCTTTTTCAATGGGCTGATTCGGACCAGTTGGGTTGATTTCATAAGATGCTTTACAGTCCATCCAGTTGTATGCGCCGCAAAGACCTGTTCTTTCAGGGCTGACGGAACAAACGTGGGATGGTGCAAAAGACTGGCAGAGCGTGCATGAGTAGAACGTTTCAACATCTTCATCTCTCATGGTATCAACACGTGCGTCACGAGCCAGGTAATTTTCTCTTGCAAGGGCAGTCATTTTGTCAACATCATCGGTGTTGGTGTAGAGTGTGACTTGAACCTTGTCAACGATTTTAGTGAAATCCTGATGAAATTTTGCATGGAGAACCACACCAATATCTTTCAGGGTAAACCCTTTTTCAATGGCCGCTTTTGAAATACGAACCCAGGAGATATCTCTCTGTCCAATATGCATAACACCCTGGATATAGTTGATCAGATGATGAATCTGACGTTCCATGATGGGTTCGAAATCATCCTGGAATTCACGGCCGGCAATTTCAACCTTGATTCCCAGTGGGAAGGTTCCGCCTTCTTTAATGCCTTCAAGATCAGGACCTTCAATGATAACTTTACCATCTTCAATGTCACCCATCTCGGCTTTTTTAACCAGCTCGGTGCACTGAGTTTTTCCACCACCGCACTGTGCGTAAAGATCAGCACCCCTTACACGTTCACCCTCGAATGCGGGACCGAATGAGCAAGGAATGTCAATGTCGGCAACCTGAACTTTAAGGCCCCTGACTTCAACAGATTTTTGTACCATTTCGTCATGAGCAATCGGCGCAACAACATGCTCATAAGTACAGATACCGGTCGGAAGAATTTCCGGGATCGGCGTATCAGCGATTGTCGGGAAACCCCAGTTAACACAACCGGCTGCTGCAACGCCCCACTCGGTTCCAACATCACCAAGAGCGTTAACAAATGCAAAAACCCTTTCTTTGTTGTATTTCAGAATGGTTTTGTAATCGCCAGGCTGAACACCACCAAATGCCATAGCAGCTCTGTTGGCAAAACCAAGAGCAAATACAGCAGAAGAAATGTCAGGACCAAATGGAACAATACGGGTATTCCAACCAACCTGCATGCCTGCTTCCAGACATTGATCAATCAGAGTTTTGCCGTTGTGGTTTGCAGCACAGAAAATGTACAGAGATTTTTTCTGGTAATCTTCAACAATCATTTTAGCAGTTTCTGCATCCGGGGCAGCACCAACCATTGCAGCAAAACCAGGAGCTGAGCCGTCAACAAATTCAACACCACGTTTTCTCAAAATGGTATCATCTGCAGCACCAACCCACATTTTTCCGTTTTCAATATCCGGATCTTCCTGGGCAATATAAAAATCAGGTTCGTTCAGGTATCTCAATGCTTCAATAATCTCATATGAAAGGATACCTGCCATACCGGCATCAAGAAGTGGCCCAAGGTACGGGAGCCAGTTTTTAAGTTTGATATGGGGGGGAAGAAGACCTTTTGCAAATTCCATTGGTTTTTTCAGGTCTTCCAACGTTTCTACTTTGAGTCCTGTCAGTGAGTAAATTACCGGCAGATAGTATGCTGTATTCGGGAATCCTACTTTTGTGCTTGCATCAAAGCTCTGGAGTGCTCTTTCAAGTTTTCCTTCAGCCTCTGCAACTACTTTGTATCCACCCTGAATGGCAGCGAATGCGATCAATTTTGACATATTATTTTCCTCCTTCGTTGAGGATTTAGTTTATTATATTCTATTAATATAAAGTATTTGCTTTTTCCTCAAAAAATTTGATTATCCTTCGAGTGCCTGACGATCGGCCATATCCATCATAACTCTTTCTCTTGCCTTATCGATACCAAGCGCTTTTCTCTTTTTATCGATATGGGCAATCATTGCATGAGCGTGTTCAATCGGGTCAGTTTTCAGATCCCACATACCGCCATAAATGTTTTCCAGTTCTTTGGATATATAGTCATGGAAGACCGGAGCGCCTGTTGTTGGGAACGTGCCGCCGAATACAGTGTAGACACCTGATGTAACAAAGTACTGACCAATTGAGATGGCTTTTTCACTCATCCACTCAGGTGCGGAACCGGCTGCAGGAAGGTCAGCAATGCTCTCACCCAGACCACCGGCTTTAACAACCTCAGTAGCAGCGAGAAGAATTCTTGAATTGTCAACACAAGAACCCAGATGCAGAACAGGCGGAATACCAACAGTTTCACAGATTTCAGCAAGACCCGGGCCACAGTAAACCTGACCAGCCTCTGGAGTGAGAAGACCGTGAATTGCAGCAGTGATACCGTCGCACCCGGTTGTGAGAACGATGACATCGTTTTTGATGAGCTCTTTGATAACTTTGATATGCATCTCATTGTGTCTTGAACGGGCATTGTTACATCCAACAACACCAGCGATACCACGGATACGGCCATTGATGATATTGTCATTCAATGTGTAGTAGGTCCCTCTGAAGGTTCCACCCAGGTGGTATTCAATGGACTCAACACCAAATCCGGCAATCTGAGTTGCTTTGTAATGGGGAATCATTACATCAGCGCCACGATTTTCGAAGTTGTCGATTGCCATTTTAACAATGCGTGTTGCATCTTCAAGCGCATAGTGTTCGTTGAATTCAATGTGGATAACATTATCCTGTTCCATTTTTGCAATAGGATGAGTTGTAATCAGGTGAGTATGGAAACATTTTGCTACATTAGCCAGGTTCTGCATAACGCACTGGATATCCACAACCATGGCATCACAGGCACCGGTAATAATTGCCATTTCCTGCTGGAGGAAGTTACCTGCTGTGGGAACGCCATGTCTCTGGAGCATTTCATTTGCAGTACAGCAAATGCCGCCCAACTGAATGCCTTTTGCGCCTTTTTCTTTGGCGTAGTCCAGCATTTCCTGGGATTGTGCAACAGCAATGATGACTTCTGACAGCACAGGTTCATGACCATGAACAATAATGTTGACATGATCTTCTTTCATGATGCCAAGGTTTGCTTCAGACTGCAGGGGTGTCGGTGTCCCGAACAGAACATCCTGAAGATCTGTGGCCAGCATGGAACCGCCCCAGCCATCTGCAAGAGATGCTCTGGTGCATTGTTTAATCAGGTTTTTGTAATCCTGATCAACACCCATGTGGGTTCTGTGCATGATTTCAACAATTTCCCTGTCAATATTTCTGGGGTTTACGCCTTGTTTGTTCCAAATGTCCTGTTGGGCCTGAGGAGCGCGTTTGAGGTAGAGAAGCTCACCCTCTGATTTGCCCCATTCGTTTAATGCGACTTCTGCAACCTCCAGAGCAATCTCATCGATATCTCTTTGTTGTTCTTCACCATCAACTTCAACTGTGGTTGCCACATCTAAATGAGGTGCAATTGACAGAAGTTTCTGGGTATCTTTAATCTGATACGCATTAGTTTCTTTTTTGGCTGCAGACATGAAAACTTCTGCAACACATCTACCATGATCTGAATGGGCAGCTGCTCCGGCAGCAACCATTCTTGCGAAGTTTCTGGCTGCAATGGTGTTTGCAGTGGCACCGCAAAGACCTTTTCTTGTGTCTTCGCCTTCAATTCCACCTTTGGGCAGGGGAAGTCTGCAGGGACCCATTGCGCAGTTTTTACAGCAGGTACCCTGGTTTCCGATGTTACAAGGTTTCATGTTAACCGCTCTGTCAAAAATGGTCTCAACGCCTAATTTCTGGGAACGTGTGATCATTTCCTGAGTGGATACTTCATATGATGCTGCTATAGGATCAGCGAGTTTTGGTCCTTTTTTAGCTATTTTCTTTTCGGCCATTAGAGGTTCCTCCTCCTAATTATAATATAAAAAAGGTTGTGCTGCGGATATCGCAACAGCAACCGTGTTGCAGTTAGCTGACTCTTTTATGGATCTGATCCAGGTTTTCAATGATTTTATCAAGCATTGATTTTTGGATTTTTGCTGCGGTCATGCTAACTTTCTTTTTGGGTGCTGCGGTACTTTTGTGTTTAGCCATCTCTGCCGCTCGTTTTTCCATGAGCGCAGCAGCTTCAGCATCACGTTTGGCAGCAGCATCTTTTTCAGCCTGTTTTTCGGCTTCTATTGCAGCTTTTGCATCAGCTTCAGCTTTTGCTTTTGCATCGGCTTCAGCCTTTGCTTTTGCTTCGGCATCAGCTTTGGCTTTTGCTTCGGCATCTAATTTAGCTTTAGCTTCGGCGTCGGCTTTGGCTTTGGCCTCGGCAGCGGGGTCAACAGCAGGAGCTTCTTCTTTGGCAGCAGGCGCTGCTTCAGCTTTTGGAGCTGCTTTTTTGGCTGCTGGTTTTGCAGCAGCTTTCGGTGCTGCTTTTTTGGCAGGTGCTGCTTTCTTAGCAGGAGCTGCTTTCTTTTTCTCTTCTTCGATGGTGAGGTCAGCTTCAGGAGCCATTGCAGCAAAGTCAATGTCTACATCGTCAAGTAGCTTGGCAATCGGAGCAACGTCCATTGCGGAACCACCATCAGAAATGAGATCGATGAAGGCGTTTGCCAGCTTGATGGCTTCAGGATGGCGCATGATCAGGAGGCTGGAACCGGACATCAGGTAGGATACCGCACCAACAGCTTCCATGAGGATTGCACGTCTTTCAGGATCGCCCAGTTCAGGAGCTTCATCTACAGGTTGTTTTGCTTCTTTACATTTCCAGACTTCATTCCCCAGATTGTTGATCATTGGGTTTTGAAGTTTGTCATCACCCTGAGTCATGGCTGCCTGAGTAAGTCTTTCCATTACTGAATAGGAATATTCAAGACCATAACCCAGCCCACCGGTTGTTGGGTCAACAATTACTTTGTCAAGGGATACACCCAGGTTTTCAAGAAGGATGTTTACCTGTTTTGCAAGGTTGACATCAATGGGAGAAGATGAAATGACAGTGTGGCCATAACCCATGGCAGCAGCACCGATTCCTTTGTGGTTCTTTTCTTCCACAGGCCCGATAACCAGGTTGTCACCTTCACATGACTCACAAATCTTTTTCAGCACTTCTTCGTCCTTGGCAGGAACCGCGCATCCCCATACAATAACAGGAACATCTACTGCAGCAAGAACATTTTTAACGGTTTGGGCAGCATCATCGGCGCTGGCATCTTTGTCATTGGGGTCCGTGCTTTTCAGCTGGAGAACAATGGCCTGGGCATTGTAGTCATCAACACATTTTTTGGCCCATGCCGCAGGGTCGGATACAACATCTTTAAATGGTGCCAGGGCTGCTTCCGGCCAATCTTCAGGTGTAATGTCCCAAATTTCCATAGCAATTACGGGTTTGTTGGGCATCTCTCCTTCAAACTGGTAGAAAGGATAACTGGTTTGACCGCCAACGGTAAGGGCATTGTCACCTTTTCCTATGGTGATGCCTTTAATGCTGCCGGCATATTTTTCTTTGGTTATTTCAAATCCCACTTTTACCTCCTAAGATTTAACGATAGTTATGAGTTGGGGGGGGTTAAGATTAAACAGATAGGATGTAATCAGAAAAGGGCAGATTGAAAATGGGAATAGAAAATCAATCTCAGTTGAAATTAATTTGATGTATTTTCCCATATACCTGCCCTTATCATATCCTAATTCAATATTCATTATTAACAGCATATGGATATAATTTGTAAGGTTTTTTGTCAATAGATGAGTGAATTTAATGCTCTTGGGGTTTTGGGCTCTAAAAGCCTTTAAAGACAGTGTTTTTAGCGGTTTGCTACAGCGTGGTATGTCGCTGAATCCAATTTATTTAATAAATGCAGATCGTACTGGCGAAAAATATTGATTTTTTATGTTTTATTTAATAGGTAGATTATTAAGTTAGAATTTAACGACCAAGGTATATATTTGGTTTCTTCATTTCTTTGTTATAAATTCGACTCGTTTGAGTCAAAAATCATTAAAGGAGAATATCATGGCACTAGATCCAACCAAACATCTAGACTGGGAAATCGCAGAAGACGCAGAAAAAGACATGCTGACAATCTATGAGATTGGTGAAAAACTGGGATTGACAAAGGAAGAATTGTTACCTCAGGGGCACTACATTGCAAAAATAGATTTCAGAGCAGTTCTTGAGCGGCTGAAAGACAAACCCAATGGGAAATATATTGATGTAACAGCTATCTCTCCCACACCGCTTGGAGAAGGCAAATCAACCTCAAGCATGGGCCTTGTACAGGGTCTTGGTAAAATCGGTAAAAATGTTGTTGCAGCCATTCGTCAGCCTTCCGGCGGACCAACCATGAATATCAAAGGTTCTGCAGCTGGTGGTGGATTGGCTCAATGTATCCCTCTCACGCCTTTTTCTCTTGGTTTTACCGGTGATATCAATGCCATCATGAATGCCCACAACCTGGCAATGGTTGCTTTGACCTCCCGTCTGCAGCATGAAAGAAACTACACGGACGAACAGCTTGAAAGACTGTCCGGCATGAAAAGAATCGACATCGATCCCACCAACATCGAAATGGGTTGGATTATGGACTTCTGCTGCCAGGCACTGCGTAACATCATAATTGGTATTGATGGGGTTAATGGTAAAGCTGATGGTTTCATGATGAAATCCAAATTCGGTATTGCGGTTTCTTCAGAAGTTATGGCGATTCTCTCTCTGGCAACTGACCTGAAAGACATGAGAGAAAGAATGGGCAAAATCGTTGTTGCGTACACCAAAAAAGGTAAACCTGTTACAACTGAAGATCTTAAGGTTGCCGGCGCAATGACTGCCTGGATGGTGGATGCTCTTAACCCATCACTGATGCAGACCCTTGAAGGACAGCCCGTTATTGTCCATGCAGGTCCTTTCGCCAACATCGCTATTGGCCAGAGTTCCATCATTGCTGATAAAGTTGGTCTTAAACTGGCTGACTACCATGTTACAGAATCCGGATTTGGTGCAGACATCGGTTTTGAAAAATTCTGGAACCTCAAGTGCCGTTACTCAGGCCTTACACCTGACTGCGCAGTTGTTGTTGCAACTATCCGTGCGCTCAAATGCCACGGTGGTGCACCAGTACCTGTTCCGGGTAAACCCATGCCTGAAGAATACAATTCAGAAAATGTTGAATGGGTTGCAGCAGGTTGTGCAAACCTTATCCATCATATTAAAAATGTTAGAAAAGCCGGTATTGCTCCTGTTGTATGTATCAATGCATTCTACACAGATACTGATGCAGAAATTGCCAAAGTTCGCGAACTCTGCGAAGCTGAAGGTGCAAGAGTTGCTCTTTCCCGTCACTGGGAACAAGGCGGAGACGGTGCTATCGAGTTTGCCGAAACTGTTGTTGAAGCGTGTGAAGATAAAACAGAGTTCAAATTCCTCTATGAACTGGATATGCCGATTAAAGACAGAATTGACCTTATTGCCAAAGAAGTATACGGCGCTGACGGTGTTGACTACTCTGCAGAAGCAGATAAAGCCATTACCAGAATCCAGGCTGATCCTGAACTGGCCAAAATGGGTATGTGCATGGTAAAAACCCATCTGTCCCTGTCTGACAACCCGGCTCTGAAAGGAGTTCCAACAGGTTGGAGACTGACCATCCGTGAAGTCCTGACTTATGGTGGTGCTGGTTTTATCGTTCCTGTTGCCGGTGCAATCTCACTGATGCCTGGTACTGGTTCAAACCCGGCTTTCAAACGTGTTGATGTTGATGTTGAAACCGGTAAGGTACAGGGCGTATTCTAGTCGAAAATTTTAAATTTTAACGACTACTTCGTTAGGCTCAAATTTTCATCCTCGACATACTACAGTATGACTGTGGGAGAAAATTTGAGTCTGCTTTATATTATTGATAAAAGTATTCGAACAAAATTTTTAATTTTCGAAATATGTTAAAAAATATAGATTTAGAAAGATTAGGAGAAAAAAATGACTGCTGAAATTATTAGCGGAACTGAAATAAGAAAGGCTATCCTTGCAGAAGTAAAAGAGGAAGTCGATCAGATGAAAGAAAAAACTGGCAAGGTGCCGGGTCTTGTAACCATTCTTGTTGGTTCCAGCCCTGCTTCCATCAGCTATGTTACCTTAAAAGTAAAAACAGCCATCAGCCTTGGTTTCCATGAAATCCAGGATGATCAGCCTGATGATATTTCTGAAGCAGATCTTCTGGCATTAATTGACAAATACAATAACGACCCGGATATCCATGGTATCCTGGTTCAGCTTCCTTTGCCAAAACATATTGATGATAAAAAAGTCCTCAATGCGATTAACCCGGATAAAGACGTTGACGCATTCCATCCGGTTAATGTCGGCCGCCTGATGATCGGTGGCGAAGAAGCCATTTTCCATCCCTGTACCCCCGCCGGTATCCAGGAAATGATCGTAAGATCCGGTACTGAAACTTCCGGTGCTGAGGTTGTAGTTGTTGGAAGATCCAATATTGTTGGTAAACCGATTGCCATGATGATGGCTCAAAAAGGTGTGGGTGCAAACTCCACCGTAACTATTGTACATACCCGTACAAAAGATTTGGCTGCTCATTGTCTGCGTGCTGATATCCTTATTGTAGCAGCTGGTGTTCCCGGCCTTGTTAAGCCTGAATGGATCAAACCCGGTTCAACTGTTATTGATGTTGGTGTTAACCGGATAGGAATGAATGAAAAAACAGGAAAAGCAATCCTTAGTGGCGATGTTGACTATGACGCGGCTAAAGAAATTGCCGGTAAAATCACTCCTGTACCTGGCGGCGTAGGACCTATGACGATTGCCATGCTCATGAAAAATACTTTGAAATCAGCTCAGTATGCACTTAAACAGTAATTAAGTAGCATCGCTATACAGTAAAAGTAGATAAAAACGCCCGGTCTGACATTGTCAGGTCGGGCGTTTACTTTTTTAAGACTAAAAAAATTATTCCGGTTTGCCATAGGGCCCGTCAACCTTTTCAATGAGCAGGGCCGACCAGTGAAGCATTGCGGTTGTTGATCGCTTGCTTTCTATATCTTTATATACAAAACCCGCCTGTTCAGGGGTTACACCAATCATATCTGCCAATTCTTCCGGGGACTTTTTCTCATTGTGGGCCCAGAGGGCAAGGTCCATTTTGTCATAGGGCAGGGAATAATAAAATTCATCCTGGCCCTGGGGAAGAGAATAGGTGTCGGTTGTTGGTGTGGCATTACAGATTTCTTCCGGCAGCTCCAAATGTCTTGCCAGTGCATAAACCTGGGTTTTATAAAGATGAGCAATGGGTTTTATGTCGGCTGACCCATCCCCGTTTTTTACAAAAAAACCCTGGTCGTATTCAACCCGGTTCGGCGTTCCAACCACTGCATAATTGAGGCGGTCGGCATGGAAAAATTCGATGGTTTTTCTGATTCTCTGTTTAAAATTGGTGGCGGCAACGATCTGAAGGTATTGTTTCAGTCCCATTCTTTTTTTATGCATGTTGCCGTCCGGTGATTGAACTACCAGGTGAAAATGGTTGATTTTACCTTCGATCCCACCATCAATGGTAATCTTATTTTTCCAGCCTTCGCCATATTCAGGGAAAATTTCTGTTATGGCCTGGTCCCGCCACTGGTAACATCCTATGGCTTCAAGGGTCTGGGCGATATTGACTTCAAGATATTCTATGCCTAAATGCTCCGCCAGTATCTGACCACGCTTGGCGCTTTTTGAAGAAGAATCTGTTTCCGGCAGGAGGAGGCCAAAGACTTTCTTTTTTCCCAGCGCCTTAACACAAAGGGCGGCAGAAACCGAACTGTCTATTCCCCCGGACATGGCAACAACCAAACCCCGGCGTTTCACATGGACTCGTAATAGCTCGACAATACGCCCGGTAATTTTTGAAACTTCTTTCTCTTTATCAAATTTCAGAACCTCATGTACTGATGCAGCGCTTTTCATTTGATCTCTCCTTTTTTTCTGCCTTTTTCTCTGAGTTCGCCATGATTTTGGATCATAAGATAATAAAATTTGATTATACTCTTTTCATACCCTTGTGCAACAGTTTTAGACAACTGAAACCAGGTATGGATAATTGTTTTATCAGATGCTAATATGGACAAATTCCATCTTTGCTTTATTTTCAATGAAGTTTAAAAAGAATTAGAATATAAAAATTACTTACTTTACATATACAAAAAGGGGGAAGCATGGATAAACTGGATGCAATATTTGCACCGGAAACCATTGCAGTTGTAGGCGCATCTACTCAAAAAGGAAAAGTTGGGCATGATATTTTTGCCAATATTCTGTCCGGGGGATACACCGGAACAATTTATCCTGTAAATCCAAAAGCAAAATCCGTATTAAGCGTAAAATGTTATACCAGTATTGCAAATATTCCTGATCCCATTGATCTGGCCATGATCATTTTGCCGCCAAAGGCAGCGCTTCAGTCGGTAAAGGATTGTATT
The DNA here is from genome assembly GCA_033851995.1 of Desulfobacteraceae bacterium. Classification (GTDB taxonomy): domain Bacteria; phylum Desulfobacterota; class Desulfobacteria; order Desulfobacterales; family Desulfobacteraceae; genus Desulfobacula. The sequence goes on from JAWSVI010000018.1 coordinate 78,568, forward strand.
ACCAAAGGTGTAAAAGGGATTGTCATCGTTTCTGCCGGATTTAAAGAAGTGGGGGGTGAAGGGGCTCAGATTGAAAAAGAGATTAAAACCCTGTGTGACAAGTCAGGCGTGAGGCTGGTGGGGCCTAACTGTCTTGGAGTGATTAATCCATCTCCTAAAGTGTCTTTAAATGCCAGTTTTTCAGCCAGAATGCCAAAGCCTGGAAATGTATCCTTTATTTCTCAGAGTGGTGCCCTTTGCACAGCAGTTCTTGATTATGCTGCAGACAAAGGGTTTGGATTCTCCAAATTTATTTCTATTGGAAATAAGGCCGATGTGGATGAATTGGATCTGCTTAGATATTATCACAATGACCCGGATACTGACGTGGTAATGATTTATATGGAGGAGCTCTCCAGAAGTGCAGAAGAGTTTATTTCCGAAGTCCGTGAGATGACTTCCGGAACAAACCCGACCCATGTGATTGCCATTAAATCAGGGTCTTCTGATGCTGGGGCAAAGGCTGCAGCATCTCATACCGGCGCACTGGCAGGCTCTGATAAATTGTATGATGCAATTTTTGCCATGTCCGGCATTCTGCGCTGTGCCACAGTAAATCAATTGTTTGACTATGCCCAGGCATTTGCAGGCAACAAATATCCTAAGGGTAAAAATATTGCCATTATCACCAATGCGGGTGGTCCTGGTATTATTGCAACAGACATGAGCGAGCAGTCCGGTTTGAAACTCGCGCAGTTATCTGATGATACCATTAAAGAATTGAAAAAATACCTGCCTGCAACTGCCAATTTTCATAACCCGGTGGATGTAATAGGTGATGCTGCCAAAGACAGGTATGAAAACACCCTTGCCACTGTGTTGAGCGATGAGGCCGTGGATGCTGCATTGATTATCCTGACTCCCCAGTCAATGACGGATGCCATTGGGACAGCTGAAGCAATTGTGAATATAGCTAAACACAGTTTGAAGCCTATCGTCTGCTCTTTTATGGGGGTAGTGGATGTTTCTGACGGGGTTAAGCTTTTGCAGCAAAACAAGATTCCTGTCTACCACTTTCCGGAAAGTGCAGCCAGAGCACTGGGAGCACTCCGGCAGGGAGTTCAATGGCTGTTTAGAAGAATCCTGCCTCAGTTTAATCTGGAATATGATGTTGAGCGTGCCAACCATATCATTGAAGGGTATCTGAAAGAAGGCAAGCATGTTTTGGGAGAACTGGATGCCAATGAATTTCTGGAGTGCTATGGATTTAAAACCCTTCCCATGTCTTTGGCCAGAAATAAGGATGAGGCCGTAAAAATTGCAAATGAGGCCGGGTATCCGGTGGTAATGAAAATTGTTTCCGAAGATATCACGCATAAAACAGAGGCCGGCGGGGTGGTTGTTGGATTGGAAGATGATCAAGATGTAAGGTCAACATTTGAAGAAATCATGCAGCGGGCAGAGGACTATGCTCCGGATGCAAAACTGGACGGGGTTCTGGTTCAAAAAATGGCGCCCAAAGGAAAAGAAGTAATCCTTGGTTTGTCAAGAGATCCCGTATTTGGTCATGCTGTAATGTTCGGGCTGGGGGGGATATTTGTTGAAGTTTATAAAGATGTGGTTTTCAGACTTTCCCCCATGGGAAGAAATGCAGCCAGAAGAATGGTTCGGAGTATTAACGGATACCCCATCCTCAAGGGGCTAAGAGGAGAAAATCCTTCAGATATCGAAACCATAGAAAAACATATTGTCTCGCTAAAGGTAATGGCAGATAACCATCCCATAATAAAAGAGTTGGATATCAATCCGTTGTTTGTGCATGAAGAAGGAAAGGGTACAACTGTGGCGGACATCGTCATCCGTTTGGAAGAAGAGGAGGATTAAGCATTAATCTTTATCCGGTGATCATGCGGATTCCAGATACGGCAAAGGTATTAAGGGGAAAAGAAAAAGTCGTGGCATTAAGCCGGTATGCAAGGCAGAGTGCCATGTCTTCTGCTGTGGAATCCAATCTGTCTATTTCCAATTTCAGGAAGGATGAAAAAGGGGTTCCAAAACCTGTCGGCGGAGTGTTCTGGTCCATTTCTCATAAGGAGGAAATGGTTGCGGGGGTTGTCTCAACAGGATGTGTGGGGATAGACATTGAAAAAATAAAAACGGTTTCCAATGGTTTGTTTGGTCGGGTACTGGATCAAGATGAGGTTAAAGTTTTAGGCAATTTCGATTCTGAAATGGCTTTCTTCAGGGCGTTTACGGCTAAAGAGGCTGTGCTGAAAAAAACAGGAATTGGAATTCGGGGATTGTCTAAAACAAAAATTATTGACGTCCTTGATGAGGCCACTTTGGTAGTTGGGTATTCCGGTAAAAAATATAGGGTTGAAAATTTTTATTTTGACGGGTACCTTGCAGCAGTAACAAAAAATAAATTCAATATAAAATGGATAATCGAATAACCGGATATTCAAGGAGAAAAAAATGGAGAAGGGAAACGGTTTTACCATGAGCCAGTCCTCTTCGGACAACAAAGAACAATTGCCAAAAATTGATTTTTCAAGTTTTATTTTGTCATTATATTCATCCGGGCTTGTTCAGCTGGGGAAAGTGGAAGATCCGTCCACAGGAAAAAAATCTGTAAATCTTGAACTGGCCAGGCACACTATTGATATGATCGCCATGCTGGAAGAAAAAACCAAAGGCAATTTAAATGAAGAAGAACAAAATTTGATTAAAGCGCTTTTAAGTGAGATCCGGCTGGCATTTGTTGAGGCGAAGGCTTGATCAGAAAAATTCAGTCGTTTGCAAAAATCAACCTGTTTTTGTATGTAACGGATAAAAGAGCAGACGGATACCATAACCTGTATTCTTTGATGACGCAGATTGATCTGCATGATGATATTCAACTTGATTTTTTTTCAAAAACAATTCAGGTGGCCTGTGACCATCCGGAGGTGCCGGAAGATGACTCCAATCTTGCCCATAAAGCAGCGCGCCTTTTTTTTGATGCTTTTGATCCCGAGAAGAAAAAAGATCTCGGACTTTCAATCCAAATTGAAAAAAAGATTCCTCCTGGAGGAGGTTTAGGCGGGGGGAGCTCAAATGCTGCATCTGTCCTGATGGCGCTCAATGAATATTATGAGAAACCGTTTTCGACAAAAAAAATGATGGAGCTGGGTTTGAGTCTTGGAGCAGATGTGCCTTTTTTTATTTATGGCGCTCCGGCTATTGCAACTGGTGTGGGAGAAAAACTTGATCCTGTAGAAAAACTAAAGCCGTATCACCTTGTTTTATGTGACCCCGGAGTGGCTGCTTCAACTGCAGAAGTGTACAAAAATATTGATTTTAGATTGACAACAAAGTCAAAATATAATATGAATACTGGTTTGAATGTGCCGACACGGGGACAGGAAATTGATGTCAGGGGGCAGATGCATAATGACCTTATGGAACCAGCATGCCGGTTGTACCCTGAAATCAGAGAAACCAGAGAAGAGATGGGTTTGTTGCTGCAAAAAGAAGTCTTTATGACTGGAAGCGGCTCCTCTCTTTTTTGCACTTTTTCTGCCAGGAAGAATGCTGAAAAAGGCTATGAAAAGCTCTTAAAAGAGTGGGTTGGAACCGGGAGAAAATTGTTTCTTTCCTCGTTTGGTTTATAAGTATGAGTTTAATGTACTGGGGCGTCGTCAAGTGGTAAGACACAGGGTTTTGATCCCTGCATTCAGAGGTTCGAATCCTCTCGCCCCAGCCATTTTTTATAACCGGATTTTATAATCGGAAAAGAGATTTGATATGAATGGCTTGTCAATTTTTGCTGGAAATTCCAATCCCGAACTTGCCGACAGGATTTCAGAATTTCTGGCAAAACCATTGGGAAGATTAAAAGTCAACCGTTTCAGTGATGGAGAAACTCAGGTTGAAATCCATGAGAATGTCCGTAAGCAGGAAATTTATGTTATCCAGTCTACCTGCAATCCTGTAAATGACAATCTTGTTGAGCTTCTGCTTTTGATTGATGCGTTTAAGCGTTCTTCAGCCAGCAGGATTAATGCAGTTATTCCCTATTTCGGGTATTCCCGTCAGGATAAAAAAGTTGCGCCCAGGGTTCCCATCAGTGCAAAACTGGTGGCAGATCTTCTTATTAGTACAGGTGTCGACAGGGTGATCACGATGGATCTGCATGCCGGTCAAATCCAGGGGTTCTTTAACTGCCCGGTGGACAACCTCTATGCAGCCCCGGTGATTATTAATGACATCAAAACCCGCCATACGGAAAATCTGGTTGTGGTGTCTCCTGATGCAGGCGGGGTTGAGCGTGCCAGGGCTTATGCCAAGCGTCTGCATGCCAGCCTGGCAATAGTGGATAAAAGAAGAAGTGCGCCCAATAAAGCCAAGGCAATGGCAATTATCGGGGATGTTGAGGGAAAGACTGCAATCATTCTCGATGACATGGTGGATACCGCGGGGACCCTGACAGAGGCTGCCAGTGTTATTGTGGAGAATGGTGCCAGGGCAGTTCATGCATACTGTACACATCCGGTGCTTTCAGGGCCGGCAATTGAGAGAATTGAAAAATCTTCTTTGAATTCTCTTGTTGTTACGGATACCATCCCTCTGTCCGAAGAAGCAAAGAAGTGCGACAAGATAGAAATTCTGTCCATTGCAAACCTTGTTGGGGAAGCAATTATGCGCAGTTACAGGGGTGATTCTGTAAATTCTTTATTTGTATAAATATATGATATGAGTTTTCTGCAAATCAAATAAGCAGAAACGGAGGAAAGAACGTTGGAACTAATTGAATTAAACGCAAAATCAAGAGAAGCAAACGGTAAAGGTGCTGCCAGAGCATTAAGAAGGCAAAATGCTATTCCTGCTGTAATTTACGGGGCAAACACCGATTCTGCTACCCTGTCTATTGATACCAGTGAATTTGATAAAATTATTCGGGTTAATGGAACCACAGGATTGTTTTTCAGTTTAAAGGTAGATGGGGATGACGGCAAAGAAAGAATTGCCATGCTCAAAGAACTCCAGATGGATACGTTTGGCCTGAATTATGTGCATATCGATCTGTTAGAAATTGGTATGGACACTAAAGTTACCGTTAGTGTGCCTGTCGACGCTGTCGGTACAAGTGCTGGTGTTAAAGAAGGCGGACTTCTCCAGATTATTCGCCGTGAACTTGATGTTGTCTGTAAGCCCGCTGATACTCCTGACTCTATCCAGATAGATATTACGGACCTTAATGTGGGTGATGCAGTCCATGTCGAAGATATTGACCTGGGTGATGCTGTTGAAATACCCCATGAGGTGAATTTTACCGTTATCACTATAGTAGCTCCGACGCTTGAAGAAGAAGAAGTCTCCGATGAAGAGGAAGAAGATCTCGAAGCAGTTGCAGAAGCAGCGCCTGCAGAAGATGCTCCTGCCTCTGAAGAATAATCTGATTTGTAGATGTCGGATTCGAAATTTAAAATTATTGCGGGTCTGGGTAATCCTGGAAAGAATTATGCCCAGACCCGCCATAATATTGGATTCTTAGTTGTCGACGCTTTGGCGTCAAAATCCCGCCTTACCATTGATAAATCCCGCTTTGATGCGCAATATACAAAAGCCAGCATTAAGGGTGCAGATGTCTTTTTGCTCAAACCCCTTTCCTATATGAATAGAAGCGGATTTCCCATTCAAAAATTTGCATCCTATTTCAAAATCGGCCTGGAAGATGTTATTGTTGTTCATGATGATATGGACCTTGATTTTGGACAGATAAAAATCGTTAAGAGCCGTGGGCATGGTGGGCACAATGGTGTTCGATCCATCCTTGATGTGTTTGGTAAAAAAGATTGTGTCCGGATACGGGTAGGCGTCGGCCATCCTGGAGCCGGAAGGAATGTTACGGGTCATGTCCTGGGCCGTTTTGCGCCTGATGAACTTGAATGTCTGGAGCAGTTCGTTGATCGGGCATCTGATGCCTGTCTGAGTATTCTCGAAAATGGTGTGAATGCGGCCATGAATAAATTCAATTCTAAACGCTGATATATCTCCACCCTTTTTTTTGTTCTAGTTAAACCGCGTTTTTCTGAAAATACTGCGAATACTAAAGGTAGTAATCAGGAAAGTGAACGCCATTAATATACTGAATTGAATAAAGTTGTTGACATTGTTGTTAAAATATGGTTCTCTGCCTGAGAATGGGCAAATTGTTTTTAATTAAAAGGTGGGGTACTAAATGGGTGAAAAATCCAGAAAAAACAAGGCGGAAAAAGTAGCAAAAAGTAAAAAGGAATTCTCAAAAGGAGACCTGGCAGTTTATCCCGCGCATGGGGTTGGTTGTATCGAATCAATCGAAAGCAAGGAAATAAACGGTGATACCATGAATTTTTACATGATGAAAATCGTGGAAAACGGCATGGTGATCATGATTCCAACTTCAAATGTTGAATCTGTCGGCCTGAGAGAAGTCATTCCTGAAACTGAAGTCCCAGCAGTCTACAAGGTTATGAAAGAAAAGGCACAGGGTGCTGATAACCAGACATGGAACAGAAGGTACCGTGAGTATATGGACAAAATTAAAACCGGTTCCATTTACGATGTTGCTGAAGTTTTCCGGGATCTTTTTCAGCTTAAGCTTGAAAAAGACCTTTCTTTTGGTGAGAGAAAACTTCTTGATACTGCGCAGAACCTTCTTGTTCAGGAACTTTCCACTGCAAAAGATATTGATGAAAAATCAATGATGCAGGAGATTGAGAATCTTTTTAACTAACACCATTTAAAAACAAGCAAATTAGAAAACCGGCGGGCATGGAACCCCTCGCCGGTTTTTTTTATGATGAAACACGATATTAAAACAGATAAAACCCATCATGGAATTCGTCTGGATACCCTGATCAGTTCTGTAATGCAGCTGTGTTCACGAAACCGTGCGGCAGAATTGATTTGCAGTGGTGATATTCTTGTGAATTCATTACAAAAGAAACCAGGGTATAAAATTAAGCCCCAAGACCTTATTTCTGCTGATATTTCAGATCATAATCCGGAAAGTACGGTAGCAGCAGAAGATATTCTTCTCCAGGTTTTGTTTGAAGATGCCCATATTATTGTTATTAATAAACCGCCTGGGATGGTGGTTCACCCAGCACCGGGCAATATGACAGGGACGCTGGTAAATGCCCTGATGTTTCATTGTCCTGGAATCGTAAAATCGGCACAGGATTCATTTCGACCTGGAATTGTCCACAGACTCGACAAGGATACCAGTGGCGTAATGGTGGCTGCGAAGACAAAACAGGCTCTGAAATTTCTGCAAAAGGAATTTAAATTTCGAAGAGTTGAAAAGAGATATCTTGCTTTGGTTTCAGGGCATTTTGCAACGCCAACAGGGGAAATTGTACTTCCCATCGGCAGACATCCGGTAAAACGAAGATTAATGGCAATAAATCATGATAACGGAAAGCCATCGGTCACCAGGTGGACAGTTAAAAAGAACTATAAAGACACCTGTCTGGTAGAGGCGCTTTTAAAAACCGGTCGGACCCACCAGATCCGGGTTCATTTTTATGCAATTGATCATCCTTTGATTGGTGACCCTGTGTATCAACCCCGTCGTTTTCGAAAACAAAAAAGCTTAGTTGACAGACAGATGCTGCATTCCTGGAAGCTGTCTTTCCGGCATCCCTATTCCGGCAGGAGAGTTTCATTTGAATGTGCTCCCCCCCAGGATTTTCTGAAAACTCAGCAAATGCTTTCCGGTATGAAATAAAAGAGCCTGTTCCATATAAAGTAGGCAGTTATCCACTCTCTGTATCTCTTTTATGAGTCAGATCTGGGGAAATCCCTCCATCTTTTTCATTGCTTTGTTCAGGCGGTTTCCGAATTTGGTGCCATTGAGCCACAACTCGGGAAAATATTTTTCCCGCCCGGTTAAAGGATTAACCGAACAATCCATAAAATGGTTGGCCCCGAACTCTGCAAAGCACTGTTGGCAGCGGACACATTTGATGATCTCTTTTTCCTTCCCAGTCTGCACCTTGACTGGCCAGAAGGGATCTGCCAGCGATTGACGGCCCAGTTCGACCATATCCACAGAGTGCTCTTTTATTGCCTTTTCTGCGTATGATGGCGTCAGAATATTGGGTATAATAATGGGCAGGCCATCGGTGGCTTTTTTGAAACCAGGCGCCCACCGAGTAAAATCCCCTTCTCCGTCCGGGGCAAAACCGCTGCCCATTGCTTCGTAGCTTCCCTGGGAAACATTAATTGCGTCCACACCGGCCTCTTTTGCCATGGCTGCGACCTGGCATTGTTCTTCATGGATGATACCACCAGGTTGAAGTTCATCGCCGCTTAGACGACACCAGACCGGTTTGTCCGGACCGACCTTTTCCCGGATTTTGCAAATAATGTTCGTGAGAAAACGAGCCCGATTTTCAAGACTTCCGCCGTATTCATCATGTCGTTTGTTCATCTTGGGGGAAAGGAACTGGTGGATCAGATAACCATGAGTACTGTGGATTTCTACGGCATCAATGTCCAGGCCAAAAGCCGCCTTTGCTTGCTGGGCCATGCGATCTTCCAGATCCTTTATTTCAGGGATCGTTAATTCCCGCGGCACATCCCCCCAGATAAAATGGTATGTCTCAGGATCCAGCTGTGAAAGCTGCTCCTGCATGAGCAGTTGAAAATCAGGTGAAAAATATTCCTCATCGGACATGGTGACCAATCCTTCGATGTCGATGCTCTCAAAAGCCTCCTTCGGAATCTTTTTTCTTATTTGTCTGATATTGCCTTTAGATTTCTTAAAGTAATCCCTTAGATCCATACAAAGGGGAATACAGGAAGGCGCAGCAGCCGGTACATCCGGCCTGTCCGCATTGGGATGCCCCTGTCTGCCCCAGCCTGGACTCAACTGGATGGCAATTTTGCAGTCGTCGTAATAATGGATCGCCTTGACCAACTCACTCCAAAATCTATAATACCTGTTATCTGTGAATTTCAGGGGATTCATCTTTTGAGATCCCGCCCAGTCATAGGGATTGACCATGGCTGCAGTGGTAATGATGAGGCCGAAACCGCCTCTGGCCCGAGTGGCGTAGTAGGCCAGATATTGATCATTCCCATAGCCGTCAGGGCCTGAGTATCCTGCATTCATAGGGGCGACAGCCAAACGGTTTTTTATTTCCATATTGCCGATTGTAATGGGTTCAAACAGTGCATTGTATCTCATAACCTTACCTCCTTTTTTAATTGAAAGAATTGCTGACCTGGGCAGGGTTGTATTGATTATTTTTTAACCATTCCTCTTATTTTATAAACCAGAATGTAAAAGAAGTTCCTGTTTTATAGACCTGTAGGAATTAAACTGCCACTACCTTATATCTGAACAGTTTTTTTTGGATTGACCCATCTGTACGATGATTAACAGTTAGCATATTGAAAAGGCAGAAATCAACTGAGCAGGTGCTTTGGAAATTCGGTAAAGAATTGTTAAAAAATACGCAAATTATGCGGCTTATAATTTGTTGGTTTGTCGGAATTTTTGAGGGGTGATTCCCACATATTTTGAAAAAGCCGAATAGAATGTTGACTGGGAGTTAAACCCAACTGCAAAAGCAATAGCCAAAACAGTCTGGTCGGGTTCTTCCAGTAAAAGTCGTTTTGCATCTTCAATACGGTAGGTGTTGATGAATGTTCTAAAATTCATTTTCATGTTGTTGTTAAGATATTCGGACAACTGGTGAGCGGTGAGATTTAACTCGTCTGCGATTTTCTTGATGGTTATATTTTCATAACAGAACAGATTGTCTTCCTCCATAAGTTTTGTCAGTTTGCCTTTGATTCGAATTGTATCCAACCCTTTGATACTGGATCGCTCATATCTCTTTTTTTTGATCTCTTGTCTTAACAGGTATAGAAATTCCGGATATCGAAACCCCATCAAAAATATAAAAATGGTTACAGTTGTGACAAAGATAAGGCCGACATTAAATAAAAACATCCAGCCGAAAAGAGCGTACAAGACCAATATAGAATAGGAAACGGCAGCAGATGCATTAAGAAAGAGGGTGACTCGTATCACAAAATTCATTTCTCTGGGTGGCCAGTATTTTATTAGATTTCTTATGACTATACAGTGATGAAACGTGGACTGTGCAAAAGCGGCAGCACGTAATAGTGGAAATATGCTCAATGAGTCATATATCGACCCTCTCAAAATCTGGTTCAGTAATTGATTGCGTTGATCGTCCGGAAGAAATTGAATCGCCATATCCACAAATAACATTATAAACCCGGGGATTAAATAGTAGAGGTGCTTGTGGTGTACACTGAAATCTGGTTTGCTCAACATCAAACAATATAGATAAAACAGAGGGCCGGACATAAAAATCAGGGAGAGATGAAAAAAGAAAATTTTAGGGTAATGGATCTCAATCCCTTTAAAATTGGAAAACAGTACAAACTGGATCAGCAGGATGCCTAAAAACAGATAAAAAACGAATAGTAAAAAATTTTCAATCCTGCCTTTTGAGAAAATTATTTGAGCTGCAGCCACCAAGAGGGAAAGTTCACCGCCAAAAAGAATATAGAGTGTTGCTATCGTGTTTAGATTAATTGTGATTTCATTTAGCATTTATTTTCTGTTTCTTGTCGTTATGAATTGGTCAGCTTTTGTTTATAGCAAAGAATATTATTTGAAACAACAATGACTTACCACCAACAACAAAAGAATACGGATTTTTTTTACTACGCACGAAATGCCCTCGTTTGCCTTTTTTTATCGGCAATGGCGGTTAATGAATCTACAACATAATTAGCCAATCGATTGGCCGAATTCATGCTGATCAGGGGGTCGCATACACAAAAGCATAAGAACAGATTGCCGTTGACAGACGACGTGTGGAGGAGTGTCAACCAATCCCCCATGTTCCGGTTGGTGCTAAAGTAAAATTGACGAATTTTGAGCCCTCCTGCACGTTCGATGAGATCTGCTGCACCAATATTGGTTACCCCGATTCCGTATGGGAATACATGTTTTATTATTCCATGGCTCATGGAGGTAATAAGAGGATTGAACCACTTTTTGTAAAATGTTCGTGGAGACAGATTTGAGGTGTCGGCCATGGAATTTTTCAGCTGTTCTCTGAATGCTCTGGCAATTTCCCATATCCCGGACTCTTCCTTTAATATATGGGTGGTTTGATAAAAATTTACAAAACATCCGATTTGGTTTTCAGAAACTTGCGGGCAGCAGTTTTTTCTGAGGCTAACGGGGGTAAAGGTGATCTGCTTTAAACTCTTTTTTTGACCATAAAGCCTGAACACTGATCTTGACAGTACCGCCGTTATCAATCCGGTCAAGGTGGTCCCTTCTTTTCGACAGGCGCTTATCAGTGTGGAAAGCTTGTTTTCATCAAGCCTGCGATATAACATCCGGGTGTTTCGCTGGGAAAAGGGGACATGGGTTTCATATCGGTTCAATCGCATCAAGGTGAAAAATTGACCAGTGGATACCATTTTTTTCCTAAAAAACGTCCACCATCCCGGACTATCAGGTATCGTTTCCTCCACTGCCGGGAAAAAAGGAAATGGTTTCTTAAACCGACCATCCAATCCCTCCAACAGTTGCTTAAAAAATGAGGCCACGGAAATACCGTCGGAAATCACATGATGAAATTGAACCATCAGTTCATGCTCAGCACTTGGGGCATCGCCGCCATAAAGAAGCTTAAGCCGCCACAAAAAGGGAGCATGGGAAGAAAAGGGGGTGTTTATGTCCTCTTCATAAATATCCTGCCACTGGGTGTCACTTTCTCTTGAAAGCACCTCCATAGGGAGGTGATCTGGAGCCTTATTGACTATCAGCCTATCCGATCCTTTCTCCTGTTTTTGAAAACAGGCCCTTAACATCGGGTGCACTCTCAACATCCCTCGAAGTGACTCATTTACAGCACCAACAGATACCCCCCCTTCAACTTGAAGAACGCCCATCAATTTTGTCGCCCCATTGGCATAGTCATGGCAGAGTTTCGAATAATATTCAGTTAAACCCAATTCGCGGAACAAAAGCATTTTCTGCCTCCTAAATTAAGATTTGAATGGACCAGTGTCTTAAATCACAGATTTGTTTATACAAAAGCCTCCCGTATTATAAAATAGGAGTAAAATAACGCACCAACAAATAAATATACCTATTTTAAATGATAGAAAATCTTATCCATTATAGATTTTGATATTGCAATAGATAGGGAACAGGTTGAATTTTTTGATGGTATCATGAGAGATCAGATGAGATATGAAAGACAAAAACGGCCATAAAAAAAAGGAGCAGATGAAAAAATCACCTGCTCCTTGAGATTTTTATTCGCTATAAATAAATCAGGCTGCGGCCGGTTCTAATTTTATAGCGCAGACCTTTAGTTCAGGTATCTTTGCTGTTGGATCCAGTTTTGCATTGGTCAGCTCATTTGCAGCGGCATTTGCAAAGTGGAAAGGAATAAAAATGGTACCGTCCACTGCTTTTGAAGATACTTTAAGTTTTGCTGTAATTTTACCCCTTCTTGATGCAACATCCACCATGTCACCTGTATCCAGTCCTATCTTCCTGGCATCTCCTGCAGATATTTCCACAAAACATTCCGGTGAAAGCGTGTTCAGCCCATCTGATTTCATTGTCATGGTGCCGGTATGATAGTGGTAAATTACCCGTCCTGTGGTAAGGATGTACGGGTATTCCTCATCCGGGGTTTCTGCCGGAGGCTGATGGTCAATGGCATGGAACATGCCTTTTCCCCTGGTAAACTGGGTGGTGTGAAGTATCGGGGTTCCTTCATGGCTTTCATCCGGGCATGGCCAGTGAATGCCTTTTTTGTCAATTCTTTCCCAGTTGATGCCTTTGTAGGAAGGCGTAACCGAAGCAATTTCATTAAAAATTTCTTCACCGTTATCGTAAGACATGGCATATCCCATCCGGGTGGCAATCTCGCAAAGGATTTCCCAGTCCTGACGTGCTTCACCTGGAGCCTGTACTGCTTTCCTGACTCTCTGGACACGGCGCTCCGAATTTGTAAATGTACCATTTTTTTCTGCAAAACAGAATGCCGGCAGAACAACATCTGCCACTTGAGCGGTCTCGGTCAGAAAGATATCCTGAACCACTAAAAAATCCAAATTTGAAAATGCTTTTCTGGCATGGTTAAGATCCGGGTCAGAAACCAGCGGATTTTCTCCTATAATATAGAGGGACTTCATCTCTCCTTCATAGGCCTTCTGAACCATTTCAGTGACCGGAATTCCCGGGTTGGGAGACATACCGGTGATATTCCAGGCTCCTTCAAGCCGTGTCCTGGCATCATCATTGTTTACTGGCTGGTAAGCTGGGAATACATTGGGCAGGCCGCCCATATCACAGGCACCCTGGACATTGTTCTGGCCCCTTAAGGGGTTTACGCCGCCGCCGGGTTTGCCAAGATGGCCGCAAAGCATAGACAGGTTGGCCAGGGATTTAACATTATCTGTACCGCAAGTATGCTGGGTGATTCCCATGCAGTAACAGATGGTGGCCGCAGGTGCTTTTGCAAAGGCGCGGGCCACTTCGATGATATCTTCTGCCTTGATCCCGGTAATGCCTTCAACATATTCCGGGGTATATTTTTCGACAGTTTGTTTTACTGCTTCAAAATTTTCAGTTCTTTGTTCGATAAACTTTTTGTCCTGAAGGTCTTCTTTGATGATGACATGCATCAGTCCGTTGATCCAGGCAATATCGGTTCCCGGTGTGGGGCGCAGCCATTTGTTGGCATGATCAGCCAGTTTGACCCGCCTGGGATCTATGATATAAAGTTTTTTGCCTTTCAGGGTTGCACGTTTGATAAAACTGGAAAGAACCGGATGGTTTTCCGTGGTATTGGAACCTGTGACAAGGATCATGTCCGAGGTTTCGATATCTGCAATGGTGTTTGTCATTGCACCGCTTCCAAATGCTGCAGCCAGACCGGCTACGGTGGAGCTATGTCACAGTCGTGCGCAATGATCTATATTGTTCGTCTTTAACACCGCCCGGGCAAATTTATTGGCAATGTAATTATCTTCATTGGTTACCCTGGCAGACGTCAGGACTCCCTGACTGTCAGGTCCAAATTCATCTTTGATGGCAGACAGTCTGGATGCAACCAGATCCAGTGCTTCATCCCAGGAGGCCTCCACTTGTTTGCCGTCTTTTTTAATCAACGGTTTTGTCAGTCGTTCGGGATCTGACACAAAGTCGTACCCAAAACGCCCTTTTACACAAAGGCTGGCATTGTTGGGCGGCAGATCAGGATCAGCGCCATCGATTTTAACGATTTTATTATCCTGAACATGCAGATCCATCTGGCATCCGACCCCGCAAAAAGAGCAGGTGGTCCGCACTTTTGATGTGTCTTTGAATCTTTCATCTCTATAAGATTTATCCGGAATAAGGGCTCCCACCGGACATGCCTGGAGACATTCACCACAGAATACACAGTCTGAATCTTTCAGAGCCGCATCATCCTGGGCCACTATTTTGTCGCCTGCTTTCCCTAACTCAATGGCATTATTCACCTGGATTTCCCTGCATGCTTTTACACATCTGCCGCAAAGAATGCATCGGGAAAAATCTCGAATGATGAAGGGATTGGCCCGTTCCATTTCATATTCGCATGCGTTAAGAGGCATGCCGATAGTTTTTACCTGGTAGCGGTAGGCAAGATCCTGGAGTTCGCAGTCACCCCAGACAGGGCAAAGTTCTTCTTTGCCGTCATCTTTAAGAACATTTAATTGGAATGATGTCCAGTCTTCCGTATTAAAATCTCTTATGGCGCAGTTATGATTGCCGGAAGCCAGCAGTTTGCTGATATTTTCCTTGCGTGCCGCAATGACCCTGGGTGATTCAGTTGAAACGACCATGTCCTGTTTGGCTTTTGTCGCACAGGATTCGATCAGATCAGACTCACCTTTTACTTGGACAACACATACTTTGCAGGTGTTGGTGGGTGTTGTGTTTTTCAAATGGCACAGGGTGGGGATTTCTATATCATTGCGCTGGGCAACTTCAAGAATAGTCTCACCTGGTTCAAAGGCCAGTTTATTTTCATTTATTATTATTGTGTTGCTTTCCATGGTTATTTTCCCGGAATATGTTATTTGAACTATTATACTTATTTGTCCTGACAACGAATATTTTAGTACACTGTAAGCAGATTATTGTCAATTCCCTCATAATATTTTTATTGATATTATTGACTTTTCATTTTTCAGATGGTTATACAGTAGTGTTTGTTTTTGTTATTGTTTCAAATTTATAAAATACAAAGGGTAAGGATATATATAAATGTTGCAATCTATTTTGATGATGGGTGGTCTCGGAGTTGCCATAGGCACGGTTTTAGTCATTGCTTCAAAGGCGTTTTATGTCTATGAAGATCCGAAAGTCGTTGCCATTGATGATGTGCTGCCGGGAGCCAATTGCGGCGGGTGCGGATATCCCGGGTGCAATGCCAATGCAGAGGCTATTGTTAACGGAGTCCAGGATGTAAATTCCTGTGTGGCTGCCGGTGAAGATGTGGCCAATGCCATTGCAGCGATTATGGGCGTGTCGGTATCAGATACCGAACCGGAATTTGCCGGCCCGGGGTGTTACTACAGCAAGGATGAAGCCGATATGGAATATCGTTATCAGGGCATTACTGACTGCCGGGCAGCAGCATTGCTTTTTGGTGGAATGAAGGTTTGCCGGATCGGATGTCTTGGACTTGGTACCTGCGTAAATGCCTGTATGTTTGGTGCACTTTCCATCGGAGAAGACGGGCTGCCAAAGGTTGATCAGGAAAAATGCACGGGCTGCGGTGCCTGTGAGAGGGTCTGCCCTAAAAATATTATCCGCCTGACATCGGTGACCCGCAGAATCATGAGGGAATACACCATGGATGAATGTATTACCCCATGCCAACGTGCCTGTCCCACTGGGATTGATATCAAGGAATATATCCGATTGATCCGTGAGGGAGATTATGCAGGCTCTGTTCAGGTGATTAAAGAAAGAAATCCGTTTCCAACGGTAATATCCAGAATATGTCCCGCTCCGTGTGAATCAAATTGCAGGCGGTTGCTGCAGGATGAATCTGTTGGGATTAACAATTTAAAGCGGTTTGTATGTGATTATGAAATGAACTTGGATAAACGGGCATTGCCTTATAAGGCACCCGCCACAGACAAGAAGATTGCCGTGATCGGCGGTGGTGTGGAAGGTTTGTCTGCTGCATATTTTTCTGCCCGTTTAGGACATGCACCAACCGTATTTGAGGCAAGCGATGTTTTAGGCGGTCTTCTGAGAAAAGCCATTGCCAGAAACCGGCTGGATATGGGCGTGCTGGACTGGGATGTTGAAGGCGTCCGCGAGATGGGCGTTGAAATTAAAACCCAGGTCAAAGCCGGCCGGGATTTTACCATTGACGGGCTTTTAAAGGAAGGATACGAAGCGGTTTTTACAGCGACCGGCGGCTGGGATTCAAGGCTTGCCAGGAATGATATTGCCCAGGCTGAAAATGTATTTCCAGGTGCTTACCTGCTGATTGACCTTTTAAGAAGTGCTTCTGATGAAAACATCAATATTGATTCAGGGCAAAATGTTGTGATTGCTGGGGGAAGCGTTGAACTTCCGTCTGCAGTCGAGTTGCTTAAAAATAAAGGGGCAAAAAATATTACCATCCTTTCAAGAAAAGATGAGGATGAGGCAGTATTTGATTCTACAGTTGTTGAAGCTCTAAAAAGTGCGGGCGCGACTATTATTTATAATGCAGGCGTTACCAAGGTTGAGGGCCAGGAAGGCAGCCTGAAAACCATTGAGTACACTGCCCTTGATACAGGCGAAAAAGTTGATATTGATACGGATACATTGATCATTGCTTCAGGAAGATTTCCTGAGCTTGTTTTCCTTCCAGTTAGAAACGAAGAAGAAAATGAAGAAGAGGCAAGTGAAGTTTATGACGGACCACTCGTTTGGAAAGGGGTTGAATTGCAGAAAAAACCAGACTCAAATAAAGAGTTGGGCCTGCTTTCAGACCAGGATATTATCAGCGAGTATCCTTCAGCCGTCGCATCCATTAACGGTGGCCGCAAAGCTGCCGCAGCTATTCACAACCTGATGTACAATATCCCGTTCCAGGAATCTTTCAATTTTATGACGGAACACTCACAGGTTCAGGATGTCTCCTCCCTTATTGCAGTTAATGCCTCTGCAAGAAACATCATGCGAGTAACTGAGGTCCCAAAAGGATCTTCAGATAATTTTTCAACGGGCTTTTCCAAAGAAGAAGCCCAGGCAGAAGCAGACAGGTGCCTGCGGTGCGGACTTGTCTGCTATGAAAAATCCAAAGCAGCCGGATGAGAGAGACGGAAAATGGTGCTGTAAAATATTAATCATATTTGGATAGCATATGAGATCTGAACAGATACTTGTTGTAGATGATGAAAGAAGAATTGTTGAAAATATCACACTGTGTTTGAAAAGAGAAGGGTTTGAACCTACCTGTGCCTATGACGGGGTTCAGGCCATACAATTGTTCGAAAAACAGAAGTTTGATCTGGTATTGATGGATGTAAGTATGCCCGGCATGAACGGGTATGAAGTCATGGAACACATCTTCGGTATGGATGAAGATGTGCTTATCATTCTTATCACCGGGTATGCATCTGTTGAATCTGCTATCCGTGCGTTGAAAATGGGGGCATGGGATTATCTTAAAAAGCCATTTGAATATGCTGACCTGATTAAAACCGTCAAAAATGCAATTTCACAAAGAAAACTAATCCAGGAGAAAAAAGTAGTTTCCGAACGCCTGGAAGCCTCTGAAAGAAAATATGAATATATGGTGAATAATTCACCTGACCTGATTTTTACCTTGGACAGGGACGGATGCTTTACCTTTGCCAACAATCAGTTTGAAAAACTTCTGGGTTTCTCGCCGGATCATCTTATCGGTACCTGTTTTGAAAATATCATTCATGAAGGGGATTACTCTAAAGCAAAAACGCTGACCCAATCCGATGGTGATTCCCAGGGCATACAAGATGGCAGGGATATCAATTTTCGATTTAAAAAAGCCGAAGCATTGCACAGCGGCTATGAGCCCTATAATAATTTTGCTTTTATGGAGTTGAAGGCATCACCTATCTATTCAGCCGAAAATGGAAATAGAGAGGCATTTAACGGGATTTATGCGGTTGCACGCGACGTGACCGACCGGGTAAATCTGGAAGAGCAGCTCAGGCAGGCACAGAAGATGGAGGCGATCGGAACTCTGGCCGGCGGAATTGCCCATGATTTCAATAATATTCTTATGGGTATCCAGGGCTATGCTTCCCTTGTTAAAAGCGGGTTTGACCACAACAGCGATGAGTTCAAACGCCTGGCAAATATTGATGAATATGTTTTCAGTGGTGCGGAAATGGCCAAGCAACTGCTTGGTTTTGCCCAGAAGACCTGCCAGGAAACGTCCTTGATCAATTTGAACTATCTGCTGAAGATGTCCGCTAAAATGTTTGGGCGGACCAAAAAAGATATCCTGATTGAACATTACCTTGCTAAAGATTTATGGGCCGCTTCCGTGGATGAAGGGCAGATAAAGCAGGTTCTGCTTAACCTGTTTGTCAATGCATGTCAGGCCATGCCCAACGGGGGGAGAATCCTTATAAAATCTGAAAACGTGGTCATGGATGAATATGGAATCGAAGAACCGGGCAGTTATGTAAAAATTACGGTTGCTGATACCGGATGTGGGATCGACGAAGCAATTGTGAACCGCATTTTTGATCCCTTTTTTACAACCAAGTCAAGAGGGCAGGGAACAGGCCTCGGACTAGCAACCGCATATGGTATAATAAAAAGTCATAAGGGGCTGCTTAAAGTTGAAAGCCACCCGGGCCAGGGCAGTGCTTTTATGTTTTTTCTGCCTGCAAAACCTGAACGCGAACGTATTAACCGGATAAAAGATCTGGAAAAAAAGAGAGAGATTATCAGTGGCAAGGGTATAATCCTTTTGGTAGATGATGAAAAAGGGGTCATTGAAGTTTGCTCCGAAATGCTGGAAACTCTCGGCTACAAGGTAAAGACTGCCGGCGATGGAATAGAAGCCCTTGAAATACTGAAAAAAGAAGATTCACACATTGATCTGGTGGTTCTGGATATGGTCATGCCCCGGATGGATGGCCAGGAAACTTTTGATAATATCCGGGCGATTGATCCTGAAATGAAGGTGCTTTTATCTTCCGGCTACAGCAAGGAAGAACAGATTGAGCAGATGATGGAAAAAGGCTGCAACGGATTTATTCTCAAACCGTTTGATGTGGAGACATTGTCAGAAAAAATAAATCAGGTATTAAAGCGTACTGAAAAGGTATAGAAGTACTCCATTTTGTTTGAAATCCTGTTGGTATTTTTTTTGTTTAACCCATCCTCCATAATTTTGTACTAAATATTATTCACATAAGATGTTCAGTCGTTGGGGAGAATACGCTTGCAATGCGCCTGAAAGCAATTATTATTTCTGAAAAGGCACAGGATCAAGGTTATATTTATGAATGATGATTTAAAAAAAGATTTTTCAGCAGTCAGTGACGTTTTAATCTGTGATGAAACAGGCCGGGAAAAATCCGTCGCGGTTGTCAATGAATATCCCCTCACCATCAATATAAACGGTATGGAAATTGTTACGCTGATGACATTGGGCACAGCCCCGGAAGATCTGGTAATGGGCTATTTGAGAAACCAGCGTTTGATTCAAACACCATTGGATATTCTGTCAATCCGTATGGATTGGGAACGGGAAACCGCATTTGTAAAAGCTAAGAAAGACAGTGTGGTTGATCTGAAAGGTAAAACCCGTAAAAAAATTGTCACCACCGGATGCGGAGAAGGTACGGTTTTCAGCTGCAGTCTCGATAAAATTTATGAAACCAGACTGGTTCCTTTTTCGTTAAGCCGATGCCAGATCCTTGATTTGTGTAAAAAAATCAAGGCAAAAGGTGACATCTATCCCAAGGCAGGATCCGTTCATACCTGTGCATTGTGCAGTCTGGATCAGGTCATTTTTCTTGTGGAGGATGTCGGGAGACACAATGCTGCAGACTCGATTGCCGGTCAAATGTGGAAACATCAAATTTCAGGTCATGATAAAATTCTGTATACCACAGGCCGAGTCACCTCAGAGATCGTTATAAAAGCAGCGCTTATGAAAGTACCCGTGCTGCTTTCACGCTCAGGAGTCACCAAAATGGGCCTTGATATTGCCAGGGATTTAAATATGGTTATCATCGCCAGAGCCAAGGCAAAAAAATTTATGGTTTATCATGGACATCACCATATTGATTTTTTAGAGTGTCAACCCAACCCCTCTTAATAAAAAAAGGGTCTGAAGCAATGCTTCAGACCCTTTAAATTATATCAATGAACTGTCAGCAGTTCAGAGTATGTACTAACCAAATACTTTTTCAAGATCCGGAATAATCTGTTTTTTACGGCTCATGATGCCGGGCAGCCATGCTTTGCTGTCTGCTGGAGTAGCGCCGAAAGCTTTTTCAACTACAGATTCATCATCAGAAGCGATCAGAAGCTCAGTGCCTTCTTTCATGATATCAGTGAGCATCAGCAGTACAGTGTGATGTCCTTTTTCAGCTTTCAGGTCACGGATATCTTTTTCAAGGTCGGCTTTAATACCGTCAACGATGGAAAGGTCAACCAGTTCAAGCTGTCCGCATCCAACGCCGTTGCCGCTCATATCAAAGTCTTTGTAATCACGAAGAACGAGTTCTCGAACCGGAGTACCATCAACAGCAGATTTAACTTTGAACATCTCAATCCCCAGAGTTTCAAGATCACTTTCGCCGCAGATTTCAGCAAGCTGTGCACAAACTTCTTTATCTTTGTCAGTGCATGTAGCAGATTTGAAAATGACCGTATCGGAAAGAATTGCGCAGAGCATGATACCGGCAATGTCTTTTGGGATTTCAACGTTCATGTAGTTGTACATGGAAGCGATAACGGTGCAAGTGCAGCCAACAGGCCAGATCCAGCATTCCAAAGGCTGTCCGGTTGTAACATCACCAAGTTTGTGATGGTCTACAATACCAAGAATATTTGCTTCGCCAAGATCATCCGGGCTTTGTGCCAGGTCTGAATGATCCACGAGATAAACATCTTTTCCTGCATAGGATGTAACGACTTCAGGACCTGCAACACCGTATTTATCTAAAACAAAAGTTGATTCCGGGTTGAGTGCGCCCTGCATGGCCGGTGCAATATCTTCACCAAGTTTTTTCTTAAGATCAGCCAGTGCGATTGCAGCACAAACTGAGTCTGTATCTGGGTTTTTGTGACCAAATACTAAAGTTGACATAAAACCTCCTAAATTGTTGTAATCTTGTTTCTATTGTTTGATGATCATAAACAATTTGACCATCTATGTGTTAAATTTACATAAATCGATTAAAAAAACCGCCTTTTCTTATAAAATTAATTGGCAATATAAACAAGAGAAATTTTCCACTGACCGACCCAGCAAACAAATCTTTGGGGTCAAAAGGTTTGTAAGTCACTATAATTATTTATTATTATTGACAGATATGACCATCTATTCCCTCCTGCATCGGGTAATCTGATTTGATCAATCTTCCAGTTCGACCATGAATGACAATCGGTTTTTAGATATTGTCTATTCAATAACCGACGGCATATTTTTAATGACGGATTCAGCATCGTCTACTATACTTTGAACCATATCGGCGACTAAGGGCAGATCTTCAATTCTCTGTGCACATTCACCGCCTGCCATCATTGCCTTGCTTCTGTCTCCATCATAAACGGCATTGATAGCTTCCCTCTCATATTTCATCAGTTTGAGTGCGCCCTCAGTGATTGGTCCCGGGCTGTCAAGATACAGTTCTGGTGTGTGTTCCAGGGTATTTTTCTGGTGTACTTTGGAAGTTTCTGTTTTGATCCAGCGCGCAGGTCCGACAAACCCTCTTGCAACCAGGGTGCCCCTGTCGCTGGCTTCAACGATACCGTCTTTCCAGAGCGGCGCGAAATCACTTTCCTGAGTTGCCAGGAAACGAGTTCCCATCTGAACACCGGCAGCGCCAAGAGCTATTGCTGCAGCAAGGCCTTTTCCATCACAGAATCCTCCTGCACCGACAACCGGGGTACCACTTTCTTTTACTGCTTCCACCACGGCCGGAAGCAGTACCATGGAATGTACCGGTTCCCATGAAGTATGGAAACCACCCTCATGACCGGATGCCACAATCAGGTCGACACCGGCTTTCTGACAACGGAGCGCACCTTTAACAGATGGGATTACGTGTAACCAGGTAAAACCAGCATCTTTCAGGACTTTACCCCAAGGAAGAGGATCTCCTGCAGATGTAAAAATTACTTTAAAACGATCTTTAAGACTTGGGTCTTTTTCTCTTGCTTCGATGGCAGTTTCTATCGCCAGTTCAGCATGTTCGCGCATCATACCCGAAACCATCACATTGATACCGAAGATACCACCGGATTCCTTGGTGGCTTCATTGGCCTGCTGAAAAGCTTTTTGCAGAATAATTTTCTTATCTTCTTTCGGATCAGCGCCTGCGGTTTGAGCCCAATGTTCATAAATCTTGTATTGATCCGTTTTTGATGATTCAGTCAAGCCGCTGGTAGACATTAACCCCAAGACCCCCGCATTGGCAGCGGCAATACTAAGTTTATTATTGCTAAATGGTCCCATTCCAGCCTGAATAATGGGATGTTCTACACCAAGCAGTTCACACATTTTTGTTTTGATCATCTTTATTCTCCATATTGGTGGGTAAAATAAACCAAAATTAATAAACCAACGATTAAGTATATCGGTTGTCTACAACTGGGCAGCCGTTTTATGTGTCACCCCTTTGTTGTTGAGGTTATACCTCGTAATCATTACAATTAAGACCGCAGACAGCACTACCCCGATGATAGTGATTACCAGAGAAGGAACGCTCAAAAGAAAACCCACTCCCAACAGGGGAAGTCGTGCCCATCCCGGTACTTTACCAAGTCCCAGAACATATCCTTCACATCCACCGCTTATCAAGGCAATACCAAAAATACAGGAAGGTAATACATAGATCAGGGGAAATAGATCACCCTGCAACACCAGTGCGGGTTGGAAAACGAAGAAAAGTGGGACAAAATAAATAACGATCCCCAGTCGCATCGCTGTCCATGCAGTTTTCATCGGTTTTGCATCAGCGATTGTAGCGCCCAGAAAGGCTGCAGCGGCCACTGGAGGTGTGATGCCAGCAAGCATAGCGTAATAAACAATAAAAAGGTGAACGGCAAGCGTATCTAAACCGCCAACTGTGACGATGGCCGGAGCCAGTGTCACTGATAGGAATATGTAAGCTACAATTGAAAGACCGGCCATCCCAAGGATATAGCAAGCAAAAATTCCCATTAGGAGAACCAGGTAGATATTACCACCGCCCAGGTTCACCAGTCCGGAGGTGACCGAACCCGAAACACCGGTGATTGTCAAGCCACTGACCACAAAAGCAATGGGCAGGATAATAGCGGCGGTTGTGGCAATCAACATACCGATCTGCCGAATGGTTGTTAGGATACGTTTGGGTGTCATCCATGTCTTTTTGTTGAAAAATGACAATACAAACATAAGCAATGAAGCATACCAGGGCGCAAGGTATTCCCAGCGCATGATTAAAAGACCCCACACGAGAAATATCAAGACGGAAAGAAACGGCCATCCTCTGCCTATAACCTTTTTAAAGGATGGGATTTTATCTTCAGGTAGTCCAACCAGGCCTGTCTTGGCAGCATAACCGTCCACCTGCAGCAACAGTCCGAGGTAGTACAAAAATGAAGGGATAATGGCAGCTATCATGATTGTGCTGTAATCAACGCCCATGGTGACAGCCATGACAAAAGCGATCGCCCCCATTACAGGCGGCATCAATACACCTCCGGTGGAGGCACAGGCTTCAATGGCACCAGCATATTCGGCCGGATAACCCGACTTTTTCATGGTTCGGATAGTGATGGAACCGGTACCGGCAATATTAGAAAAAACACTGCCGCTCAGGCTACCGAAAAAGGCGCTGGCAACAACAGATACCTTGGCCGGGCCACCGCGGTATCTGCCGAAAATAGCATTGGCCAAATCAATAAAGAAATCACCCGCCCCTGTTGCAAGCAACATACCGGCGAACACAAGGAACCCCAGGATAATTTCGGCAATGATCTTAGTCGTGATACCCATCATGCCTTCAGTTCTGAAGACATGTGCTTCAATGAGAGAGAAAAAATCGTAGTTGAGTCCTTTTAAAATACCGGGAAAGAGATGGGCCACAAGGGGATAGAGGCCCAGCACCAGAATCACCATAAAATATGAAAAGCCACCGCTGCGACGGCCTGCTTCCATCATGATCAACCACGTGATAATTCCCAGCGGTATATTGCTCCACCCCATGATAACCATGTCCCGGGCATTCAGAAAAAAGTAGATGCAGATACTGAAAATGACGACTGCAATGACGAGATCATACCAGGGTGGGCCGCCTGCTTTTTTAGTAGCTGGCATCGAAAGAAAGACCGTAGCCGAAAAAAGGGCGATAAAAAGCCAATAATATTCCACATTAAGAAAAACACGTCCCCCGATCTGGAACCCGAACATATAAGAGATCGATAGACCGATACCAGTGATGGATAAAATCATAAATACAACACTCTGCCAGCTATTCAATGCACCAAGCCTTGTTGTATTCTCACTGGATTTTTTGATTGATTTTTCCTGAACCATTATCTCCTCCGCAAACACAAAGTACTACTTTGATTTTTTACTACGTGCACAATGGACGGGGTTACCCTATGGGCCCCCGTCCGGAATACATTCTCAAGTCATGCTACAAACGGGTGCTGAAAACGGGAAGAGCGCCCACATGTTTTTCTAAAATATCGAGATATTCTTTGTTTTCCCAGTGCACTTTGACTTTTTTCGATTTGGCTTCGGCAAGCGCTGCTTTTCTGGCAACTATCCATTTGTCAATCTGGTCGATCTGATCCTGGTTCCATTTATCATCCGCTTCGTTCCACTGCCCGACTTCTTTCAAATAACGAATGGTGCCTTCTGCAACCGGAAACGGACTGCGATTTAAAAAGTTCCGTGTGTGTTTCAGAGACATTCTTGGGTTGATGGCATGCAAACCTTTGTATTTATCAAAATCCTCATTAAAAAATTTGGTCAGATGATAGATTGTCTCTTGATCATAGTCCGGCCGTGTCCATAATAAAAATGGGGATGTCATCCCTTCAACACCAATAGCAGAGGGACAGCCAAAGTCAATCTTGGTGGGAATCACTGTGGGGCGGATTTTAAGGTATCCAGCCCACGCCTTGGTATCTGAAGCCGGCATAGCTAACCACCGGATTTTTTTGGGATGGGCTTCCATTTCATAGGTAATGGAACTGATGGGGCTGAAGTAAGCTACATCGGCCTTTCCATCTGTTATGGTTCGGCAGTTCTCAGTATAGCTTCCCGCAGGAACAAAAGTCCAGTTGGCAGCAGCTTCTTCCTTGGTCCAGCCAAGAAACGCCGGCAAGGCTTCCTTAACGGCCTTGATCATGGGGGGGGCTTGTGTCGCCACTGCCACCCGGATTCCTTTTTGTTTCAGGTCATAGATGGTTTTTATCTTAGAATCTCCCCGGACGGCAAAACTCCATGGCGTATCATTGTGATGCCAGACCACTCTGATTTGAGAGGGTTCCAGCATTGAATAGCCGCTTGCACCCTCAACGGAGTATGCGGCGTCAGCAATGGAAGTCGAAACAAGGGCGTACTCCTTTTTTTTAGTAAATCGTATAAATCGTTTTATTTCACTGTCTTCCGGTACGACACGAACGCTCATGCCAGTTTCTTTCTGAAGTAGAGGCCCCCAGCTGTTCGCAGATGCAAAAGCAGCGCTCTGCGTTGTAGGAGTTGCTATCTTGAAAGCGGAAGGCCACTTATAAGTATCTCCTGCAAAGGCCGGTGAGCCTATTGCAAAAACCACAACTAAAATGATGCTAATCAGTGAGAAAATTACATTTTTTTTCATACTACATTCGCTTGATTTCATAGTCATTTTCCTTCCTTTTCTTTTTGGGTTATATGTTTTTAAGTACACAATACACGCTAACTGTACTGCAGTCTCAATTCTCGTTTTAAAACCTTGCCCACTGGTGACCTGGGCAGTTGATCAACAAATGCAATAGATTTCGGTTTTTTAAAACTGGCAATATGAGATTTGCAGTAGTTGATGACCTCCTCAGGGGTCATTTTTTCCCCTGGTTTGAGTGCTACTATGGCATGGACCCTCTCTCCCCACTGGCTATCAGGAAGCCCAATCACAGAGGCTTCAAGAATTTTCGGGTGATGGTAGAGAACGTCTTCTATTTCAGCAGGGAAAATATTCTCTCCGCCTGAGATTATCATGTCCTTTTTGCGATCCACTATGTAGAGAAAACCGTCTTCATCCCACCGTCCCATGTCGCCTGTGTACAGCCAGCCATTCTTTATGGTCCGGGAGGTTTCCCTGGGCTGTTTATAATATCCGGTCATGATATTGGGCCCTCTGCAGATAATTTCACCGGCAGTGCCGATGCCAACATCCAATCCATCATCGTCAACAACGCGGACCTCAACATTCGTATATGGCTTCCCTACAGAAGACAATTTTTGAAGACTGTATTTGTTATTAAGATAGGTAGTGGTCCCCGAAGACTCTGACATACCGTATGTTTCACCTATCTTTGCATTGGGAAAAAGCTTGATTAGCGCCTGTTTGGTTTCCAATGGAAGGATCGCGGAACCGGATGATATTGCTCTCACAGATCCTGTATCGTAAGTTTTCAGATCCGGCAGTTGCAGAATGAAATTCCATACCGTTGGCGGAAAAGACATTCTGTTAATTTTTTCAGAACCGATCAGTTCCATCACACGCTTTGCATCGAAGTGTTTCAAAGTCACTGTGGTACAACCGACGAACAGGTTGGACATCAAAATCATGAAAGCGGCGATGTGGTAGAGGGGAAAGACCAGGAGAATACGATATGTCTCTTCGATTTCAACATCGCAGCCGATGTTGACCGCACTCCACATGATATTGGCATGAGAGAGAAGCACTCCTTTAGGTCTGCCCGTGGTTCCTGCCGTAAAAAGCATAATGGCAATATCAGATTCCATGATGTCGATATCCGGCGGCAGGTCCGGTTCATCCAAGGTTAAACGATCCAGATTGTAATTTGTTTCATCAGAATCCCCTCCACACTCAAAATATTTTTTAACTTTTGGCAGTTGAGGCTTCAATCCACTCATAATGGTTTTAAACTCATTGGAATAGATCACAGCATCCGTATCTGAAAAATCAAGAATATAATGAAGCTCTTTGGTTGCCAGACGGACGTTCAAAGGTACAATGACGGCTCCCAGTTTCATTAGAGCCAAAAAGGTTTCAAAGATCTCGTTGCCATTGTTAAAAAGTGTGGCTACGTGATCTCCTTTCTTGACCCCCTGCTTTTTCAGTGCCTGTGCACGCTTATTGGCATTGGTTTCCAGATCGCTATAGGTCCACCGGCCAGCTTCTGATACGATTGCTTCTTTATGAGGATATTTGAAACTCGCCCGATCCAGCAATCGAGGAATCGTCATGTGCATCATTTGAAAATTTTCCTTTTTTTAGCTTTGATTTTTTAATTCTCTATAGGTAAATTGAAAATCGAGCATATGCTCGATTTTAGATAGAGTTTAAAGTCTTGTCAAGGAATATACGAAAAAAAATATTGCATAGTGGCCCCTCAGTTCGCATAGCGAAATATGATATAATTTAAATTTCGCACTGCAAAACTATCTATAGTATTAAAATTGAAACATATAAATTAAGTGTTGAAATGATCATGGCAGTTTTTACACTTGCGGTGTCGCGTTTTTTTCTTCATAGACCTGATCCTCCTCAGTTTTATGATCGCCCTATAATAGTATGACCATTCTTCCCGCCCTCCAAAAAAAATAAAAATAAAAATTGGTACTCAACATTATTCAATCCAAAGTTTCCCCGAGTCTTAAATTGTAAAAGATCCCATTTGTATTCTTGATTATTTTTAATAAAAAAATTTCCTTGTTGGGGATGAATTTGAGAATAGCAAAAAGGTGTTTAATCTGTCTATTATGTGTCCCCAAGAGGTTTGAGAATAAAGATGTTGGCTACTTCAGCCAGTCGTGATGGCTGAGCAAATTCATCCCATGCATATTTGCATTAAACAGACACAATATTATAGATCTACAGAGGATAGGTTATATGCAGGTTTTGCATTTCTGACAATCTATCATGGGGCAGGGCGCGGAGTGTTTTTCTTCTTTGGCTTTTAAATACTCCTTTTCAAGGAAAGATTTTTTTACGCGGTTGTCCAGAAAATCCCAGGGCAGGGGAGATTGAATTGATTTCTCTTTGTATATGATTTCCTCACAATAGGTTTTATATTTTCTTAAAGCCGGGGTCCATCCGTCTTTAAGGGCAAATTCAATAATATCAGCCGTATATTTTCCGCCGCAGGAGAGCAGTGCATGGATCTTGGCCTGACGCAGAGATTCGACATTGATATTGACATTGGCAATTTTTTTCAGGCCCTGACGGATGATGCTCACTCTTTTTTTCAGTGTTTTTTCATCTGTCATTGCTGCCCATTGAAAAGGTGTGGCAGGCTTTGGTATGAACGGGTTTATACTCAGGGTAATGGTGCCGATTTTTTTTTGCAGTTTTGAGGCCTCAAGAAACTCAGCTTTTACTTTCAATACCAGATCCACGATGGCATCCACATCGCTGTCTGTTTCAAAAGGCAGGCCGATCATAAAATACAGTCTTAAATTCATGATGCCGGCATTCACCAGGCGGCGGGTGGCATAAAGAATGTCGTGCTCATCAATATTCTTATTAATGATGCGGCGCATCCTGCTTGAACCGGCTTCCGGAGCAATTGTTGCAGTTTTTACTTTTGAGCTGGACAAAGCTTCAATAAGTTCGTCCTTGAGTTTATCTGCCCGGAGCGAGGAAAAGGATAATTTGAAATCTTCTCTGAGGGCAAAGCTGCATATTTTTGAGATGTCAGGGTGATCGGCAATGGCGGAGCTCACAAGTCCTATTTTTTTACTTTTTTCTTTTGCAGATTCAATGGCAGCATAAATGTTTTGTTTGGGGTAAATCCGTGGGGGGCGGTATATAAAACCGGCGCTACAGAATCTGCATCCATGTGGGCATCCTTTCAGGGTTTCAATCAAAAACAGGTTTTTGAAAGCAGCATCGTTTGTAAGAATGCTTGTTGTAGTGGAAATGTGTTCCAGGTCTTTGAGGTATTGCACTTTAATAGAGAAAGGAAGATTATCGGTGTGAAGAGCAGGGACATACGCACCGGGCAGGGTTTTTTCCAGGGTATTTAAAAATTTTTCTTTAGATGTTTTGTTAAAAAAGGCATTAAAAAAATTTTCCAGCAGGCACTCAGCCTCCCCCAGAAGAAAACAGTCGATAAAGGGGGTAATGGGCTGGGGGTTTAAAAAACAGGCGACTCCCCCTGCAACCACCAGGGGGTGGGTGTGGTTTCGATCAGGTGATCGCAAGGGGATGCCTGCTTTGCCAAGGAGTTGAGCAAGGTGGACAAAATCATTCTCAAATGAGATTGAAAACATAATGATATCAAACCGGTCCAGATGCAGATTACTTTCGATACTTTTGGGAATCTGGTCAGCAGGCTTTTTGTCGGGTAAAAACACCCTTTCACAGGCCACTGAGCTAATCTGGTTTGCAAGTTTATAAACCGTTTGAAATCCAAGGCTTGACATACCGGCCTGATATGTATTGGGATAGACAAGGGCAACTTTTAAAAGCCCTTTGCCTTTTTTTACAATGGCTCCCTGCTCAACTCGTTTTTTTAAAGAGCCATGCTCCCGGGCGGGTTTAAGCCTTTTTTTCATTTATCAGTCTGCTTTTCTTCTCAGAAAGGTTGGAACCTCCAAATCATCGTTATCATAAGGCACACTGCCATAATCACTGATTACATCTTCATCGCCAACCACTCGTTTTGTTTTAACAATAACGGGGTTTTCAAATTCGTTCCAATTGGATAATTCTTCCTCAGTCGGGGTTCTTACAGTTCCCCTGGCAACGGGCTGGGCATGGCTGCCGGCCATTTCCTGACCAACTGCAACAGCTTGCGGCTGTGCTGCCTGATAGGCTGCAGGCTGGGCAACGGGTTCAAAATGATGGACATTTGCAGCCTCTTTGACTTCTTCTACCCCAATGCCGGTTGCAATTACCGTGATTCTCATTTCATCACCCAGATCATCGTCAAAAGTCTGGCCCCAGATGATTTCTGCATCATCACCAACTTCCTGGTGGATACGGTCAGATGCCTCAGTCATTTCATCTAATGTAAGATCTGAACTGGATGTGATGTTCATCAAAACACCCTTTGCTCCTGAAATGGAAATGTCTTCAAGGAGTGGATGGGAAATGGCACGTTCTGCCGCTTCTACTGCTCGGTTTTCACCGGAGGCAATTCCGATACCCATGAGGGCCTTGCCTGCTTTCTGCATGGTGGTTCTGACATCTGCAAAGTCCAGGTTTACATGGCCGGGCATCATGATCAAGTCTGTAATACCTTTTACTGAATGGTGCAGAATCTCGTCGGCTTTGATGAACATATCCACCATTCTGGCGCCTTTGGGTGCAATACCCCTGAGACGGTCATTGGGGATGGTAATTACGGTATCTGTAATACCATGAAGTTTGTCCAGGCCCTCAAGTGCCTGTTTCTCTCTTTTTTTGCCTTCAAAGGAAAAAGGTTTTGATGCAACGGCAACCGTCAGGATGCCGAGATCCTTGCAGATTTCAGCAATAACCGGTGCTGCGCCTGTTCCAGTACCACCGCCAAAACCGGCAGTAATAAATACCATGTGGCTGTCTTCCAGGGCTTCTCTGAGTTCATGGGCGCTTTCCAGGGCGGCTTCCCTCCCTTTGTCCGGGTTCGCCCCTGCACCAAGACCCTCTGTCAGGTCTTTACCAATCTGGATCTTTACTTCTGCCTTTGAAGCATCCAGTGCTTGTACATCTGTGTTGGCAACAATGAATTTGACGCCTTTGAGTTTCGCATCAATCATGTTGTTTACAGCGTTACCACCAGCGCCGCCAACACCAATTACTTTAATTTTTGCTGAATTCTCGTTTTCTACATAAGAAAATGACATACCCACCTCCGTTTAAATTAAATAATATCTTTAAACCACTGTTTCATTCTGTTTAGTATACCGGAGAACCCTTGGGTCTCCATATCTCTGAAATCCATTTGACAGGTTGCACTGGAGCCGAAAATTACAAGGCCGACACCGGTTGCATATGCAGGGTTTTTGACAATGTCTTTCAGTCCTCCGATTTTGTTTGGCTCTCCTACCCGGACAGGCACATTGAAAACCGATTCTGCAATTTCAATAATGCCGTCCAGTACAACACTTCCGCCTGTGAGGACAAATCCTGCAGGAAATGAATTCTCCAATCCATTTGAAAATAACTCTTTTTTTAGAAGAGAAAATATTTCTTCTACTCTGGGCTCAAGGATTTCCGCTAAAATCCCTTTTGATAATTTTTTGGGCGCTCTTCCTCCAACTGCCGGAACTTCTATTGTTGCACCGCCTCGCACGTTTTCCGGCATGCAGGTCCCATGATCAATTTTGATTTTCTCCGCTTCAGGCAGGGGGGTGCGAAGCCCGATGGAAATATCATTGGTCAGGTTGTGGCCGCCTAAGGTCAGCTCATATATGAATTTTAAATTATTGTCCTTGAACAGGGCGAGGTCTGTAGTGCCTCCGCCCATATCTGCAATCACGCATCCCAGCTCTTTTTCTTCATCTGTGAGCACGGCAACACCTGATGCCAGAGATTCAAGCGCAATATCACACACCTCAAGGCCGGCTTTGTTGCAGCATTTGACGATGTTTCTGGCAGAGGAAACTGCTCCTGTGACAATATGGACCTTTGCTTCAAGCCGTATGGCAGTCATTCCCACCGGGTTCTGGATAGATTCCATATCATCAACAATGAATTCCTGGGGAATGACATGCAGGATTTCCCGGTCTGTCGGGATGGCCACAGCCTTTGCCGCATCAATTACCCGTTCCACATCCTGCTCTGTAATCTCTCTGCCTTTGATGGCAATGATTCCATGTGAATTGAGTCCTTTGATGTGATTTCCGGCAATGCCCACATAGACAGATGAAATGTCGCAGCCTGCCATGAGTTCTGCCTCTTCCACAGCTTTTTTAATGGCATCAACAGTGGACTCAATATTGACAACTGTTCCTTTGCGGAGGCCTGTGGACGGATGAGATCCTACACCAATGACATTGATCTCATCTTCAAGCATCTCGCCCACCACTGCGCAAATTTTGGTTGTGCCGATGTCCAGGCCTACAATTATTTTTTCATTTCCCTGCAAATCAAACCCCCTTTTCATTATTAGTGTGCAGAGTATCGTCTATCTTTGTTTTGATAAATACTTTATGGATGTTAAACAGATCCATGGCGCAGATGGTCCTTTCAGGAAAGTTTTTATCAATATACTCGCTTATTTTTTTTGCTTTATTAAATTTGTCATCGAACCCGTCAAAACCCAATTTGAGCTGAATAACTCCGTTGGTTACTTCAGGCAGGCGGTTGTATGTATCCATTACATCCGCAATAATACCGGTATTTTTATCTCCCCTGATGTGCATTACACTCCCGTCATTGACTTTCAGCAAGTTCATGATGGAGTTGAATAAAGGCCCATAAAACAGGAGCTCTTCATTTTGAGTGGTCAAGTCCAGCCCAGAAATCACCGGCAGGTTCTCTATACGGTCTTTTATGGGGTTATACTCCTTAAACGGAGTTCCCTGCGTGTTGATCAGAATATCTGCAAGGTTTTCAATTTTTACAATGGCCAATGGTTCCTGTTCCACTATGGAAATAAAAAGCATTCCTTTTAAATTTCGTTTAACCGAAGCTGTTTGTATCCAGGGGTGGGCTTCAATGTGTTTTTTAATTTGATGCAGATTGATATCAAAGATGTTTTCATCTTCACAAAGATTTGCCATGCTCAGGATTTCACTTTTATCTACTCGGTTGGCGCCGCTGATATGAATATGTTTGATATTGAAGAAATTGGCCTGGGTGCAAAAATCATATACAAATATGGATGCAAGACTCAGAACACTTATGAAAGCAACGCTCATGATGCATTTAAGGCATAAATCAATGAAACGGCCTGAATCGGAAATAAAATGTCTTCTGGGCTCATCGGGATCAGATTTGTACCTGTTTTGTTTGGTTTTTTTACTCACCTTCGATCCTCACTTCTGTTTCAAGGTTAATATGAAATTTTTTAAATACAGCGTCCTGGATTTCCTGCTTCAGTAGCAGGATATCTTTACAAGTTGCATTTTTCAGGTTCACAATATAATTGGCGTGGTGCTCAGATACCATGGCATCATTTAACCGTGTGCCTTTGAGTCCTGCTTTTTCGATGAGTTCTCCGGCTGGTTTTCCTTTTGCCGGGTTTTTAAAAAAACAACCGGCACTGGCATGGGATACCGGCTGAGTATTTTTTTTATGCTCAATGTTTTGTTTGAAAATTGATTCAATGTTCTCTCTATTACCTTTTTTGAGCTTCAGGTTTGCCCCTGATATCATTCCGGGAACTTCAAAGTTCCGGTATGAAAAATTAAGAAGGTCTTTTTTTATGAGGCAAGACCCTCCTGTTTGCGGGTGCCAGATCTCTATGGAGTCAACAATATCTGACATCTGGCCTGAAGGAGTTCCGGCATTCATGCAGATTGCGCCGCCAAGGGTTCCGGGAATTCCGGCAGCAAACTCAAGGCCGCTCAGGCTGTTCTCAACGGCAAACCTGCAGACGGCTGACAGTCTCTGGCCGCTCAAGGCATTGATAAGCACGTAATTTGGATCATGGTCTGTAATTTTGATATGGTTTTTTAATTTCTTTGTGATTACTACCAGGCCTCGTATCCCTTTGTCCGTAACCAGCAGGTTGGTTCCCCCTCCAAAAAGGGTGATGGGAATATCAAGGGCTGATGCTTCATTGAGCAATTGCTCCAGTTCATTTTTGCTTTCAGGCAGTGCAAGCAGATCCGCAGGCCCCCCAACCTTGAAAGAGGTATACCCTTTTAAGGGCGCATCAACCTGGAGACTGAATTTTTCAGCCAGAAAGGAATATGCATTATGTTGGATCGTGTCTGTCATCATATTTAATTACAAAATATCCACCAGTTTTTCGCCAAGGGTGTAAATGTCTCCCGCACCAAGGGTCAGCACCATGTCTCCTTTTTTTACTTTATGCGTAACCATGGACAGCGCCTGGGTAAAATCCGGGGCATGAGATACATCTTTATGTCCGTGTTCCCGGATGCCGTTGCACAGGTTTTTTGCATCAACACCTTCAATAGGTTTCTCACTGGCCGCATAAATCGGAAGAACAATCAATACATCAGAGTCGTAAAATGATCGGGTGAATTCATCAAACAACCCCTGGGTCCTCGTATATCGATGAGGCTGGAATACCACAATCAGGCGTTTGTCTTTATAGCTTTCTCTTACAGCAGAAAGTGTTGCCTGTATTTCCGTGGGGTGATGACCGTAATCATCCATCACCAGAATCCCTTTTTTATCTCCCTTGATTTCAAGGCGCCGTTTTACACCTTTAATTTTTTCCAGGGCGTTTTTGATCGTGTCAAACGGGATGTTAAGCTCAATTCCTGTTGCAACTCCTGCCAGGGCATTTAAAATATTATGCTGGCCGGCAATATTGAGTTTGATTTCTCCTAACAGTTCATCATGGTGAAATACACTGAAATGACTTTTGCTGCCCTTCAGGTTGACATTTCTGGCCTGGAGATCAGATTGTGCGCTCAGGCCATATGTGGTGTAACGGACTTTTATCCTGGGCAGAATGTTCTGGATATGCTCATTATCAAGGCAGAGAATGGCCAGCCCGTAAAATGGAACCGAGTTGATAAACTGGACAAATTTATCTTTGATATCTTCAATATCTTTGTAAAAATCCAGGTGTTCAAGATCAATATTGGTGACTGCCGCTATTGCAGGCGTGTATTTTAAAAATGATCCGTCACTTTCATCGGCTTCGGCTACAATGTATTCTCCTTTGCCGTGAAGAGCATTGGTGTCCAGCCCCTTGAGCAGACCTCCGATAACAACGGTGGGATCAAGACCTGCAGTGTTCAGAATCTGGGAGACCATTGAAGTGGTGGAGGTTTTGCCATGTGCCCCAGAGATGGCAATGGCATACTTAATACGCATCAGTTCCGCCAGCATTTCAGCCCTTGGGATAATGGGAATGGACAACTCCTTTGCCCGGATGACTTCTGGATTTTCACTGGAAATCGCAGAAGAAGTAACCACCACATTGGCGCCGGACACCTGTTCTTTCCTGTGGCCCTGGTAAATCGTGCCACCCTTTTTTTCAAGTCGTTTGGTAATGTGGGAGAGTTTTAGGTCCGAGCCGGAAACCGTATATCCCAGATGGATCAGCAGTTCGGCAATTCCACTCATGCCGATTCCGCCGACGCCGACAAAATGTATGTGATAATTTTCCTGGTACATGGGTTATCCTTTAACCTGTATGGTTTCTAAAATATAGCCGGCAATTTTTTCATCTGCATCCGGCATGGCAAGGTCTTTTAAGTTTTTGCTCATTTTTTCAAGCAGGCTTTTATCCCGGCTCAACGTTTCAATGGACTTTTTAATTATCTGCCCGTCAAGGTCATTATCTTTAATCATTATTGCAGCACCCTGATCTTCAAGGGCTTTTGCATTAAATGCCTGGTGATCATCTGCAGCATAGGGGTAGGGCACTAAAATTGCGGGTTTGCCCTTAATACAGAGTTCTGAAAGAGTCCCGGCACCGGCCCGCGTAATAACCAGGTCAGCCATGTCCTGAAGTTTCGGCATATCATGGAAAAAGGCTTTGGCCGTTGCATCTGTATTCATTTTTGAATAGCGTTCCCTGATCTGGTGTTCATCCGCCGCTCCGGTCTGATGGATAATGTTAAACTCAAGGGCGGCATCTCCCATGAGCTGGACGGCATCAATGAATGCGGTGTTAATGCTTTTTGCACCCTGACTTCCCCCGGTTACCAGCAGGGTGAATTTTTTGCTGTCATAATTTTTAAGGCTGGAATTTTCAACAGTATCGTTGTTCTCCATTCTTCGGACCGGGTTCCCGACGTATCTGGTTTTTGAAAGACTGGAAAGCCCTTTAGTGTTTTTAAATGAGGTGAAAATCACCTGTGTAAATCTTGCCAGCATCCGGTTGGTGAGTCCTGGAAAAGCATTCTGCTCCTGTATCCCCCTTGGGATTCTGAGTATCCAGGAAGCCACTACAACAGCAAAAGAGGAAAATCCCCCAACTCCAAGGACAAATTTTGGCCGGACCCGCATCATTATAAAAAGAGCCTGCAGCAAAGAAAACAACAGGGCAAATATTGAAACGGTTTTGGAAATAATGCTTCCCCCTTTAAGAGGCTTGGCATAAATAGCTCTATGATCAAATCCGTATTTTGAAAGGGTCTTTTCTTCGAAAGGAGCGTTTGTTCCCACAAAGAGGAGCTGAACATTTTCACTCATCCGCTGCAGGGCATCAGCAACTGCAATGCCCGGGAATAAGTGACCGCCGGTTTTTCCGCCGGCTATGATGATGCATGCAGCTTTACTCATCTTCCTGTGTCGCTCCTATATTCATTAAAATTCCCATGGCAGCCATGTTGATTATCAAAGAAGTGCCTCCATAGCTGATAAACGGCAAAGTGAGTCCTTTTGTGGGCAACAGCCCCAGGGCCACTCCCGTGTTTATGATCACCTGAATTCCAATATAAATGGTCAGCCCGGCAGCCATAATGGCTCCGAACATGTTTTTTGAGTTTTTAGCAATATCAATTCCCTTGAGTAAAAGAACCAGGTACAGTGCAAGGACGGTTATAACCCCTATCAATCCAAGTTCTTCCCCTATGATGGAAAAGATAAAATCCGTATGGGGCTCGGGCAGGTAGTGCATCTTCTGCATCCCCAAAGCAATGCCTTTTCCAGTCAGACCGCCTGAGCCAAAGGCTTTTAATGAATGGGTGATTTGATACCCGGCATTGTACGGATCATCCCAGGGATTTAAAAAAGCCAGGATTCTTTCCATCCGGTATTCGGATTTGGCAATGAGAAAGTAAATTGCCGGGAGGACGATGGGAGCAGGGCATATCAGGTGTGTGAGCTTAACTCCTGCGATAAACATCATTCCCCAGGTGATCATTCCAATAACCACCACTGTTCCAAAATCCGGCTGTATGATGATTAAAGCTGCAAATAGTGCAAAAATAGCTGCATGGGGGAAAAAGCCCACGGAAAAATCTTCGATCATCTCCTGTTTTTTGGACAGGGAATATCCAAGGAAAATAATAATGGCAAGTTTTGCAAATTCTGCGGGTTGAAAGGTGAAACCAAAAAGATTCAGCCATCTGTAGGCACCGTTCGCTCCCACGTTGAGCGCAGGAAAAAGAACCGCGACCAGAAGGGCGATGGCTGCAAAAAGAATAATATACGAAATGCTTTTGTAGAGTTTATAGGGCAAAGAGGCTGTCACAAACATTACGCACAGGCTGATCACAAGAAAAGTCACCTGCTTTTTCATAAAATAATAGGCAGTGTCATGGGTCTGCATACTGATGGATGCACTGGCAGAGTATACCATAATAATACCAAGGCCCGAGAGCAGTATAACCGGGAAAAGAATACTCTTTTCACTGAAAAACGGGTGTATGGTTTTTAAAGGGTCTGCCATTTTATGTGCCTTTAAGCTGGTTGACTTGGTTTTTAAAATCATTGCCCCTGTGCGCATAGCTTTCATACATGTCAAAGCTTGCACAGGCCGGGGATAAAAGGACAACGCCGTTTTTGTCTGCTATATCAAACCCGATCTGAACGGCTTTTTTCATATCTGCAGCTTCTGTGACCGGGCAAATTGTTTTAAATGTTTCTATGATTTTTTGTTTTGACTCACCAAGAGCAATGACGGTTTTAACATTTTGTTTAACAATTGGTTTGAGTTGTGAAAAATCAGTTCCCTTTTCCCTGCCGCCCAGGATGACAACCACCTGCTGGTTGAAACACTGTATGGCGCGAATGACTGCATCTGTATTCGTGGCTTTGGAGTCGTTATAAAATGATACCCCGTTGATGGTATCGACTTTCTCCATCCTGTGGGAGAGGTTTTTAAAATTTTGGATGCCCTTTAAAATTTTATCCATATCTTCACCTGCAGCCAGGCAGGCAAGGGCAGCAGCAGCAATGTTTTCATGGTTATGGGTTCCGGAAAGCTGTGAAAGATCCCCCGTAATTATCTGGTAGTGTTGATCCTTGAAATTGATATCTACAGCTCGTTCTGTAACCTTTGCACCGCAGGGAATATCTGACTCTTTTTGCGAAGAAAAAGTTAAAATGGTTGATTGAAGTCCTTTTGCGCCTGCAGTGCTTTCAGCTGTTTCAGAGCCCATGACAGCAGCGTTAATGACAGCAGTATCTGTGTTTTCCTGGCGTGTAAAAAGACTCCATTTGGACTGCTCATATTCTTTAAACGAGGGGTAGCGGTCCAGATGGTCTTCGGAGATATTTAAGAGTACGCCAATATCGGGTTTAAACGTACTGGAGATATCGAGTTGGAAACTGGAAATTTCTGCGACAACGATATCCGTTTTTTTATTTTCCAAAAGCATATCCACCAGCGGAGTTCCAATATTTCCGCCGACAAATACGTTCCGGCCGCATGCGCGAAGGATGTCCCCGATCAGAGTTGTTGTAGTCGTTTTGCCGTTGGTTCCTGTGATGGCGATCACAGGCAATGTGTTGTATTTAAAAAAGATATCCAGTTCACTGCTCAGGGCACCCCCTGCTTTTAGTGCAGTTTGGATGTATGTGCTGGTTAGAGGAATGCCCGGGCTTGGGATAAGTACCTTCGCCTGGTTAAAGGTCTCCTGGTCATGGAATCCGATCTGGGTTTTTATGCCCAGTTCTTTGAGTTGCCTGGCTTCATCCTGTTTAGACGCATCCAGATCTGTTGCCACAACGGTTTCACCTATGTGACACAAAAACCTGGCCATGGACATGCCTGAGGCTCCGAGGCCGATAA
Source organism: Desulfobacteraceae bacterium (assembly GCA_033851995.1). GTDB lineage: Bacteria > Desulfobacterota > Desulfobacteria > Desulfobacterales > Desulfobacteraceae > Desulfobacula. Next base: position 117,845 of record JAWSVI010000018.1, read on the forward strand.
CCAGATGATATGGAGGGTGCGTTTTTAACATAAAAATTATCTTATCTTCAATGTACTCAGTGAAATGAGTGCCAGGGTAATGGAGATAATCCAGAACCTTACAATTACCTTTGATTCATGCCAGCCTTTGAGCTCAAAATGATGGTGCAGGGGCGCCATTCTAAATACCCGTTTGCCTTTGGTGATTTTGAAATATGAAACCTGGATAATAACGGACAAAGCTTCTATCACAAACAGGCCGCCCACGATGAGCAGTAAAATTTCCTGTTTAGTGATCACTGCAATGGTCCCTAAAATACCCCCCAAAGGGATGGAACCTGAGTCTCCCATGAACACCTGGGCTGGATGCGCATTGAACCATAAGAAACCAAGCCCGGCTCCCGCCAGGGTCGCACATACCACGGAAATTTCACCGGCCGATGCAATGTGCCGGAGTTGCAGGTAGTCTGCAATCTGGATATGGCCGGCCACGTATGCAAAAAACATATACGTCACACTGGCCACGATGTATGGTCCAATGGCAAGGCCGTCAAGGCCGTCCGTAAGATTTACCGCATTGGATGTGCCTACAATGACCAGGCAGGCAAAAGGGATGTACCATATTCCAAGATCCGGGGCCGCATCCTTGAAAAATGGAATGGTCAGTGTGGAATCAAAATCCGGGCAGTTGTATATCAGCCAGCTGATAATCAGCCCGAAAAAAACCTGGATAAGGAATTTGCCTTTGGCTGTGAAGCCCATGTTCCGTTTTTTTATCTGCATGAGATAGTCATCAACAAATCCGATAAACCCGAAAAGCATAAGAGCCAGCAGCACAATGGTTACATAGTGGTTGGTCAGGTTACCCCATATCACGGTGGTCATAAAGATGGAAAAAAGGATCAGGATTCCACCCATGGTAGGGGTGCCCTGTTTGCCCATATGGGATTCAGGGCCGTCCGTCTGAATGATTTGTCCAATCTGCATTTTGGAAAGTTTCCGAATCACAAAAGGGCCAAAAATAAAGCAGATCAGAAAGGCTGTCAGACCACCATAAATGCTTCTGAACGTAATGTATCTGAATATGTTCAGAAATGAGAAATCAACATGATATGGATATAAAAACTCGTAGAGCATCTGCTGTTAGACCTTATGCCACTTTCATTTTAAATTTTTGTTCATCTGCCGCAGCCCTGCGGTCGATCCCCGACCTGCGTTCGGGTGAATAGGCTGTGTAGCTGAATTGCCTTCTGTCGTTTGATACCCGCCGTTCTTCAGAGTCTTTTGGATGGTTCATAGTCTCCCCTTAAGAATGAAGCGTTAAAATTTTTTTGAGTTCCTGTATGACTGTTTCCATCGCCATTCCTCTTGATCCTTTTACAAGAACCCAACTGTCTTTTTTAGCAGTTTGAGCTATTTTTTGAGCAATTTCTTCTTTGGCTCCGGAAAATATGTTTTCCTTTGGAAATCCATTTTCCATGGCACCTTTTTCAACATGTTTTCCCATTGGGCCGAAAACAAAGAGCCTTGAGATATTCAGTTCGGCAGCTTTTCTCCCAATATCTTCATGCAGCTGCCCTGAAGTTTCCCCCAGCTCCAGCATGTCTCCAACAACTGCAATGCTCTCTATTCCTTTGCTCAGATCTTTTAAAGTGTTTAATGCCTGGGTCATGGAAGCAGGGTTTGCATTATAGGTGTCATCAATCAGGTTGATATCCCTTGCCAACCGTTGAATATTGAGTCGCCCGGATACCGGTGTAAATGCCTGAACCCCTTTTTGAATGCATGGGATATCAATCCCGGCTGCCCTGGCAGCACTAATGGCTGCCAGGCAGTTGTTCACCATGAACCGGGCAGGCGAGGGAACAAGAAAACTGCTGATTTCATTTTCAATTTCTGCTTTAAAATCTGTGCTCTGCTCTCCGCGGATGATACTGGACAGGCAGATGTCTGCTTCTGGGTCTGATCCAAAGAAAATAAATTGTTTTATATGGTTATTTTTGCGAGCTTTTTCTTCTAAAATGTTTCGTCGTTCATCATCGGCAAAAATAATAGCGGTTGAGTCTTCCCCTAAACCTTCAAAAATTTCAGCCTTTGCTTTTGCCACATTTTCTACCGTTCCCAGCCCTTCAAGATGGACCCCGGCAGTGTTGATTACCATAGCAATATCCGGCAGGGCGATCCTGGTCAGTCTGGAGATTTCCCCGGCATGGTTCATTCCCATTTCAACCACGGCCCACTCATGGGCGATAGACAGGTTTAAAAGGGTTAAGGGAAGTCCAATCTCATTGTTGAGGTTGCCGGTTGTGGCAAGGGTGTTGAAGCGGGTATTAAAAATTTGTTGTAGGACTTTCCTTGTGGTGGTTTTGCCGCTGGACCCTGTAATGGCCAGCACTTTTGCATTGGATCTTAATCGCTGAAACCGGGCAAGATCTCCAAGGGCAGTCAAAGTATCGCTGGTTTCAAAAATCAGGATGGGCATCTTTGTGAGTTCTGATTTGGTGTTTTTGTCCAGCCCGTTTAAAAATCCTTTTTGAACAACAAAGCCTTTGATGCCTTTTTGAGCTATGGCCGGTACGAAAGCGTGTGCATCAAAATTTTCTCCTCTCAGGGCAACAAATAACTGGGAAGAAAGTATGGTTCTGGAGTCTGTGCTGATACCGCTGAAAAGAAATTGTTCTTTAAGATTTGATACGGCAGCATTTAAACCTAAGGCATCTGCGAGATCGGCCGGTGTCCAGGCCATGGGTTTGAAATTTTCAATCAACCTTCCGGCTGCAGCCTGAAGCGCTTCTTTGTCGTCAAAATGAATGGTTCCCTGGTTGGTAATCTGATAGGTTTCATGTCCTTTTCCGGCCACCAGGACCGTGTCCCCGGGTTTTGAAATATCAATGGCTTTTTGGATAGCCTGCCTTCGATCTGCTTCAACCAGATACCCTTTTTTTAAAGGGGTTTGTTTGAGATCATTTTCCGAAAGTTTTTCAAAAGAGTCCAGACCGTCAAGAATATCTTCTATAATGCTGTTCGGATGCTCAGATCTTGGGTTGTCTGAAGTAATAATTGCAATATCACTGTGTTTGCATGCTGCCTGCCCCATCAGGGGCCGTTTTTTTGCATCTCGGTCTCCGCCGCATCCAAACACCGTGATGATTCTTTTGAGTGCACTTGGCTTTAATGTTTCAAGGACCGATTCCAGAGCGTCCGGTGTATGGGCATAATCAACAAAAAGATGTCGTTCAATTGTATTGTCTATTTTTTCCAGGCGGCCCGGGATAATTTTACAGTTTTCGATTCCTATCTTAATAGTTTGCGGGGAAATCCCCAAACCGTAAGCCGCCCCTGCGGCACACAAAATGTTTTCCAGGTTAAACCCGCCGGTCAATTGAGAGGAAAATGAAACGGGCTGCCCCTCAAAACAGATAGTCCCGGAAATTCCCTGCATCGTATTTTGGATGTTCCTGGCATAAACATCGGTTTTTTCGTTTGTGCTTACACCTATGGTTCTACAGCTCAGACTTGAGTAGAGTGTTTTACCTTTTGTATCATCAATATTGATAACTGCAGGTGCGTTCGGGTTGAATTTTTTACCTAAAAAATGAGTGAATAGTTTTCTTTTGGCTGAAAAATACTCATCCATATTTTTATGGAAATCCAGATGATCCTGGCTTAAATTTGTGAAAATCCCTGCATCAAACCGACAATGATCCACCCGGTTCAGCTCAAGTCCGTGGGAGGAAACTTCCATGGCTACATGGGTGACGCCGGCGGCTTTCATTTTGTTCAGAATTTTTTGAAGATAAATGGCATCCGGGGTTGTATAAGGATTATCAATAACCTCATCCTTATATCTGATATTAACCGTACCGATTACGCCGCCAACATGTCCGCAGGCTTTGAAAATATTTTCCATGAGCCAGGTAATGGTTGTTTTGCCATTGGTTCCTGTGATTCCTACAATAGTCATGTCTCTTGACGGGTGGCCATAGAACTGGGCAGCAATCGTGGCGGTGTCAAGCCTGGAATCTTTTACCAGGATCACATGCTCAAGATTTTTGGGGTTGGACTGGGCAATAGCTGCAGCCGCACCGTTTTTAAATGCATTTTCAATATAATCGTGTCCGTCGCCATCCAGGCCTTTTGAAGCAATGAACAGCCCGCCCTCAACAATGTTTTTTGAATTGGATGAAATATTGGAGATATCCGGGTCAAATGAAGAACCAGTCTGGGTGTCAAAAGGAGTTTTCAGAGCGCAGTCTATTATTAATTCAGAGAGTTTCATTGTGTCTCTCCTGATAGATGGGCGATCATATGCGCGTCTGTTTCCGGCGGGATATTCAGATAACTAAAAGATTCTGCCATAATGGTCTTAAAAGCAGGGGCAGCAACCTCTCCGCCATGGTATTTGTTCAGTGGCTCATCAACTACGATCAGTATAGCCAGCTGTGGATTTTCAAGCGGGGCAAATCCTGCAAAAATTGATGTGTAAAGGGTGTCTGAATATCCTCTTTGATTTTTTTTGGCTTTTTGAGCAGTCCCGGTTTTACCGCAGACCTGATAGCCTTCCATGGCAGCCCTGGTCCCAGTGCCTTCCTCTTTGACAACAAGATTCATCATCCGCTTGACCTTATGGGCGGTGTCAGGAGAGATGATCTGTTGAACAGGTTTTGGGTAGAATGCTTTTTCTATAGATCCTGTACTGGAAATAATGTTCTTTATGAGCATGGGTTTCATCATCATGCCGTCATTGGCAATGGCAGATATAGCGCTGATAAGCTGAACAGCAGAGACTGAAATGCCCTGGCCAAATGAGATGGCAGAGGCATCAATTTTTGACCAGCGGCGATAGGGTATCAGGTTGCCGGCAGTCTCCCCCGGACTTCCTACATGTGTCTTACGGCCGAACCCGAAAGAGGCAAGGTAGTTGTGAAGTGTTTTATCTCCTATGGTTTCAACTATTTTTGCGGCTCCAATATTGCTGGAGAACTTTATGATCTGGTTTATAGACAGCCAGTCATGGGGATGGGTGTCATGAATGGTAAAGGAACCCACCCGATAGGTGCCGTTTTCACAGAAAAAGATCGACTTTGGGGCAAATCCATTCTCGAGGGCAGCGGCTGCCGTAAAGACTTTCATGGCAGAGCCCGGTTCAAATGCATCTGTCACAGCACGGTTCCTGAAAGCTTCCCGGTTAAAGGCTGAGAAGTTATTCGGATTGAATTTCGGATAATGGGCTATGGACAGGAATTCTCCGGTGCTGGGCCGCATGACCAGCGCCATGCCGGATCTGGCATCATGGTATTCAACTGTGTTTTCAAGGGTTTTTTCGCTGAGAAATTGAATTTTTTTATCCAGGGTAAGAACAATGGACTTTCCTTTGAGTTGCTCTTCCCGGTGCTTGTTAAAATCCAGGAGCCCGCCGTTTCCTGCTTTTTTTACACGGACTTTAACTGATTGTCCTTCCAGAACAGAGTTGTATTTAAACTCAAGCCCTTCAAGCCCGAGATCATCATTTCCGGTGAATCCAAGGATTTGGGCCGCAAGATCACGGTTGGGGTAGGAACGTTTATATTCTTTTTCAAAGTAGATACCCTCGAGGTTTAATTTTCTGGCCTGCATGGCCTGGTCAGGGGAAACTTTCCTTGCAACCCAGGTGAACCTGCGCTTGGAAGACAGCTTTTTTTGAAGTTTTTTCCTGTTTACATTTAATATGGAAGCCAGCTTTGCGGCAGTCGTATCAGGATCTTTGATGTCAACAGGGCTGGCTGTGATGGATATGGCCTTGATGCTGGTGGCCAGTTTGTTCATATCCCTGTCGAAGATGTGCCCTCTTTCCCCTTTAATGGTTAAATGTCTGGAATAATCGTTTTCTGCCATTTTTGTCAGGTGTTTTGCCTGGAAAATCTGGATATCAAAGGATTTGGCCGCCACAAGGCCGATCAGGATCACTATCCCTACCTGCAGCAGGGTGATCCTTTGGCGCATCTTTTTGTTGGCTTTATCCTGCATTAAATGTCATCTCCGGAAAAATATATGGTCTGCCCGTAGGTGTCGGCAGAAAGGTTCAAGCGGCTTTTTGCGATCCGGGTAATCCGTTCGTCGGATTTAAGGCGTTCTTTCTCTACAGACAGCGCTTTGTGGTATGCTACTTTTTGGGCATGCATCTCCTTTGCCCTGGATATTCTTAAAACTGTATGGGTGGACTCGGTCCTGACCCAGGTGTATACCAGCATCTGGATAAAAATGATGCTGATGATAAGGATCCATCCCAACCCCTTTTTCTGGGGTTTGAGTGGGCGTTTGGGTATGTTGTTTTTAATTGCCATTATTTAAATTTTTTCAGCCACCCTTAGTTTTGAACTTCTTGCCATGGGATTGGCTTCAATTTCTTTTTTTGTCGGTATCAACGGTTTTCTGAATACAGATTTCATCTGTGGAACAAATCCGCACAGACAGACTGGAAGCGTTTTTGGACAAGTGCAGCCATTTTCGAATTTTCGGATGGCCTGTTTTACAATACGGTCTTCGAGTGAGTGAAAAGATATGACCAGGAGCCGACCGCCGCTCACGAGCATGGAAGGTACCGCCTCCAGAAATGTTTCAAGACGTTCGAGTTCTTTGTTTACCGCGATTCTCAGCGCCTGGAATACCCGGGTGGCCGGATGTATTTTTTGTGTATGAATTAATTTTTTTGGAGTGGCGCCGGTCACTATATCAGCCAGATCCATGCTGGTCTGGATGAGAGAGGTTTTTCTTCGTTGAACAATACTTCTGGCGATCCGACGGGATAGTTTTTCTTCACCATACTTAAAAAACAGATCTGCCAACTCATTTTCTTTAAATGAGTTGATGATCTCAGCCGCTGTCAGGTCGTTTCGAATATCCATCCGCATATCCAATGGTTCGTCTTTATTAAAACTAAAACCGCGCTTTCCGTTTCTAAGCTGGTTCAGTGAAAAGCCAAGGTCAAGCAGTATGGAGTCTACGCCTTCAATATGGTTGTTTCGCAAAATCTGTGGGAGCTCTGAGAAGTTGCTGTGGCAGATCAGGATATTGTCTTTAAATGGATGCAGAACACCTTTAGCATGGGTGATGGCATCCAAATCCTGGTCAATGCCGATCAGCTTGCCGCCTGGGAGAATATCCTTAAGGGTTCTTAGTGCATGGCCAGCTCCACCCAGCGTGCAGTCCACACAAATGCTGCCGGGTTTGAGATTCTGGTGCTCATGCACCTCTTCAGGCATGACAGAGGTATGCTCAAATGCCATTTTACAACCCTAACGAGGCAATTTCCTCTCTGGCTTCTTCTGCCTTGAGTTCCTGCTCCATTTTTTGATTGATTGAGTCCCAATTTTCCCTGTCCCAGATTTCGAATCGATCCAGGTTGCCGACAAGTACAATGTCCTTTTTCAGATTGGCATACTCTCTTAAGCTTTTGGGAATCAGAATCCGGTCCTGCCGATCGCACATGCAGTCACAGGAATTGCCCAGAAAGAATCTTCTGAGTTTTCCCATTGCAGCGCTCTTTGCAGACAATATCCTGGATTCAACCTTTTCCCATTCGCTGAAGGTATATGCGTATAGGCAATTGTCCATGTTTGAGACCATGACGCCGTAGACCTTATCCGCTTTCAGGATATTCCTGAATCTTGACGGGATAATCACCCTGCCTTTGGCATCAATCGTATGATAGGAGCTTGATCGAAACACTTATTTTAAGCCTCAGCTAATATGAATTAACTTCCACTTTCCACCACCTTGATCCACACTTTTACGGAAAATATAGGGTAAGTCAAGAAAAAAATTTAAAAAATAATAAAAAAATTTTCTAATCGTCTTTATTAGCAATGATATTCTAAAATTTAAGGGAAATGGTGCAAAGTGGAGGAAAATATTATTTTGTGGATAAAGAGATCAGGATGTTTTTATTGCAAAAATAATTAAACCATTATTTTTATGCGGATTCCATCTGCATGGCACCTTCTCAAAAGGCTTTGGTTTGAAAAAAGAAAACAATTATCTGTTATACGCCGTGCATCACGATCTTTTTGGGCACTATTTAATACTGGTGGAGGAAAAGTGGAGGTAATGTGGAGGCATATTAAAAAAAGCAATCACTGGTGAATCGCCCTGCTTTTTGGAGCCTGAAAGCTGGCGCTTGACCCGGCAATGGAGATAAATCTGTTTTACCATATATTTTATTCAGTTTCAGTTTTTGCCTCAATCTGCATTTGATGCAAACACCTGCTGACTTTAATGATGGAGTATAAAAAAAAATAACGTAATTTCTCAAATTGATTATTTGAATGAAAGATTTAAATTATATTTAGATCGTTGATGTTGCCTTGTTCATTCCCCATACAATTTTTGTTCAATACTTTCAGAAAAACTAAACATGGAATATCCCCTGGAATAGATTCAGCAATTCAACAGTACATTTAGGTATAGAGATATTAAATCGCTATCATTTTTAGTATCAGAACAATCAATTTGATATTGGCTGCAAAACTGATTTATTCAGTTAGGTTGAATTGAAGTTTAAATCCAACAGGAGAAAAAAATATGAAAAAAAAGATCAGCTTGCTTCAGGGACTGATGATTTTGTCAATTACACTGTTTGCTGCCGGAATCTGCTCGGCTTCGGGCCTGGATGCCTTTAAAAATGAAAAAGGAATTTTAAGAATTTCCGGTGGTACTGCTCATATTCCGGTAATGAAAGAGGCCGCAAAAAGAATTATGACTATTAATCCTGATATCCAAATAACAATTGCCGGAGGGGGCTCTGGTGCCGGGATCAAACAGGTTGGGGAAGGCCTTGTGAATATTGGCAATTCCGGACGGAAAGCAACAGACAGTGAAATAAACAAGTATAATCTGTCCATGTACAAATGGGCCATAGACGGTGTGACAGCTGTAGTCCATCCGGATAATATAGTTAAGAGTCTTTCCTCCCAGGAATTGCAGGATATATACTCGGGTAAAATTGCAAATTGGAAAACAATAGGCGGAGATGACAGACCCATTAATATTTACACAAGGGATAAATCCAGCGGCACCCGGTCAGTATTCTGGAAAAAAGCGCTTGGTAAAGGTGATATTTCAGGAAAGGCTCATTTTGTTGCATCAAACGGCGCAATGAAATCCGCTGTCACCAATGACCCCTATGCTATTGGTTATGTTTCCGTGGGATACATTGACAAATTAGTTACTCCTGTTACCCTGGATAATGTAAAACCCAGTCTCCAGACGGTACAAAATGGTGAATACAAAGTTGCAAGAGGGCTTTACAGCAATACCAAAGGCGAATTTTCTGGGCTTGCCAAAAAATTTATTCAATATCTTTTAAGCCCTGAAGGACAGAAGATAGCTGTTGAAAAAGGATTTATCCCTGTCAACTGATGAGGTGTAAAGAACGAATTACGCAAACTTTGTTTGCATGTGCTGCGTTCTTATGTGCTGCGGTAACAATTTGTGTCTTTGGATTTATGATTCTGCTCAGCATGCCGGTGATGAAAAGTGGTATGCTCTGGCATATACTGACTGCCCCATGGGCTCCCGATCATGGGCAGTTCGGTATACTGTCCATGATGGTGGGGACCTGTTATATTGCTGTTTTAAGTTTGGCCATCAGTTTTCCCGTCAGCCTTGGCTGTTCATTTTTCATTCAAATTACCCACCGGAAAGGACCGGGTAAACTTTTAAAAAAGATGGTACAGCTTATGACCGCTGTTCCAACCGTTATCTATGGGTTTGTGGGTGTTTTCCTACTGGTACCGGTTGTCAGAAACCTGTTTTCATACGGTTCAGGCATGAGTGTTTTGTCAGCCTCAATCATACTGGGCCTGCTAATCTCACCCACAATGATCCTCTTTTTTTCTCAAAGCTTTGCAAGGGTTCCCAAAAGCTTTATTGATGCGGTAGATGCTCTGGGGGGGACACCTTTTCAGAAATTATTTTATGTCATCTTTCCCTACGCATGGCCTGGTATTCTTACCGGGCTTGTATTAGCCTTCGGCAGAGCCATGGGAGACACTTTGGTGGCATTGATGCTCAGCGGGAACAGCGTCATGCTGCCTGCTTCAATTCTGGATTCAGCCAGGACGCTGACCGCTCACATCGCCATGGTTATCGCCTCGGATTTTGACAGTGTGGAGTTTAAAACCATCTTTGTCTGTGGTTGTGTTCTGTACCTCATGACAAGCCTTGGAATTTTTGCGGCAAGGCTATCGGACAGAAAAAACAGATGATGCCGAATTTAACCAAAGATAAACTGCTTGTCAGCTTTTCATGGATGGCTGCTTTGCTTCTTACATCCGGTTTAACCGTTGTTATCGGATTTCTTATTGTTAAAGGGTTTCCATCACTTAATGCCAATCTGATTTTTGCAGGTACGCCCGTTCAGGACGCCATCCTTTTTAAAAAGCCGGTATTTGGTGGTCTTTTTCCAGCCATGGTTGGAACTTTTTTTCTTGTGCTGCTTTCCGTGGGGATTGCCTTGCCTCTTGGGCTTGCCACAGGGATATGGCTTGCCGAATATGCACCAACGGCCATGAAAGGAAGTTTCAGCTTCATAATAGATGTCCTTGCCGGGATTCCATCTATTGTCATAGGCCTCTTTGGCTTTTCCATAACGGTTTTTCTGCATCATTATTACGATGAACGGGTATTCCCCTGTCTGCTCATTTCGGCCCTGTCCCTGGCATTTTTGGTCTTGCCGTATATTGTAAAAACGACTCAGGGAGCGATCGAGAGCCTGCCGCTTCACATTCGGTTGACAGCTCCAAGCCTGGGCGCATCAAAGCTTGAGAATATTACCTATGTCCTTTTGCCGTCCGCCCTATCTGATATCGTCAGCGGTATTGTCCTGGCTGTCGGGCGATGCGCGGAAGATACGGCAGTGATCATGCTGACAGGGGTTGTTGCAACCGCCGGTGTCCCGACATCTGTTTTCTCGAGTTTTGAAGCACTGCCTTTCTATATATATTATATTGCGTCGGAATATACAGATCACTCTGAGCTGATGACAGGATACGGGGCTGCTCTCATTCTGCTGTCGATCTGCACAGGACTCTTTATCCTGGCTCACATAATCAAATATTGGATTGATCAAAAAATGAGGTTTCGCAGTTAGTCGGTCATGGAAAATAAAATCAAAATAAAAGTCAGAAATATATCTTTTTACTATAGTGACAATATCGTATTAGAGGATATAAATGTTGACATTAATCAAAACAGCATCACTTCCATTACAGGTCCTTCCGGTCAGGGAAAATCCTCTTTTTTAAAGACATTAAACCGTCTCTGGGAGAGCATCGACGGCGTCAAGGTAAAAGGAAAGGTAAAAATTAATTTTGGAAACGGTTTTGAAGATGTTTATCGTAAAAATTATTCCCTTCCCAATCTCCGACAGAAAGTAGGAATGGTATTCCAGACACCAAATCCTTTGCCAATGAGCATTTATAAAAATATTGCATTTCCGCTTAAACTGATTGGGGAGAAAAATAAACAGACCATTGCCCAGAAAGTAAAAACAGCTCTTGAAAGGGCATTCCTGTGGGAGGAAGTAAAAAATAGATTGTCCGATGATGCAAGCCTTCTTTCAGGCGGTCAGCAGCAACGCCTTTGCATAGCAAGAGCATTAATATTAGATCCCCAGGTGTTGTTGCTGGATGAGCCGACCTCCTCTCTTGATGAGACCTCAGTGAGGGTTATTGAACAACTGCTGCTGGAATTAAAAAGCAACTGCACGATCATTATGGTTTCTCATTATATGGACCAGGTTAAACGTATTGCAGACCAAAAGTTCATCTTGTCAAATAAGCAATTGAAATTGATTTAAATATTATTTTTCTCTTTTTCTACTAATTCCTGCNNCAAAACTTGAATCAGACCATGATAATTATTTTTGAGCCTGACTGAGCAGTTCATTAACGTTTTTATATTTTAAATATTAATAACGCTAATCTTAACCAGATACCATATATTGTGTGTTATGAATTTGACCGCTTTATCAATGAATGAATTATAAAATTGGTTAAAGACAGCATTTGAGTGATAGAATTTCAATTATGCTACCGAATGAGTGCAATTTTAAAGATTATATTCTGTAGGGAAAAGGTCTTGCTAAAAAAAACGAGCATTTGTTCAATTTATATTGACAAAATATAAAAACCCGAGTAAATCGAACAAATGCTCGTTTTTTTAATTTGCTCTTACATGAATAAAATACCTGGAGTCGCAAAGGAGTCCGGATAAATTATGGAGTAATATATATGGTTGATCGCCAGAAAGAATTTTCAGGTGCAGGTCCGGTTCGCGAAGGTTTTGAACTGAACAAAAAAGCGCTGCAAAAGTATATGTCAGAAAATGTTGAGGGGTTCAGCGGACCTATAGAGATTAAACAATTTAAGGGGGGGCAGTCGAACCCGACATACCAGATCAGTGCCGGGGGAAAACAATATGCCCTGCGGCGCAAACCCGCTGGTAAGCTTCTCAAATCCGCCCATGCGGTAGATCGCGAATATAAAGTGATTTCAGCATTGAACAAGACCGATGTGCCGGTGGCAAAAACATTTGCCCTTTGCACAGATGAATCAATCATAGGAAGTTGGTTTTATATAATGGATTGTGTCCAGGGTCGTATATTCTGGACAATCGAAAACACACCGATAGAGCAGCGGACTGAAATTTTTGACGCAATGAATGATACCATCGCCAAACTGCATATGGTAGATTATGAAGCGGTCGGTCTGGCTGATTATGGAAAGAAGGGGAGTTTTTTCAACCGTCAGATTTCCCGCTGGTCCAAACAGTACAAGGCATCCGTAGAGGAACCTTTCGACCCGATGGATGATCTGATCGATTGGCTAACCCGGAATATTCCAGAGAATGATGAGACCTCTATAGTTCACGGGGATTACAGGATTGACAATCTTATCTTTCATCCCACAGAACCAAAAATTCTTGCCATATTGGACTGGGAACTCTCCACACTGGGCCACCCGTTTTCAGACTTCAGCTACCACTGCATGCTTTACCACATGCCCTCAGGATTCAGTACAGGAGGCGTGGCAGGCATGGATTTGAAAGCCAACCTGATCCCAACAGAAGAAGAGTATATCCTGGAATACTGTAAAAAAATGGGGCTAAGCAAAATTGATAATTGGAATTATTACATGGCATTTAATTTTTTCCGATTAGCTGGAATCTGTTTTGGCATCAAGGGACGGATGCGGGATGGTACCGCCTCCAGCCAACAGGCAATCGACACTGCCAGCGCAGCAGAGCCATTGGCAGAAATAGCCTTGGATCAGGCACGGAAAGCCTGAATTTTTTAAACACCAAACAAAATAAACCATATAAAAAAGGGAAATAAAAATGACCCAACTTATCGCCGATCGAAAAGAAATTGACTTTATATTGTATGAACTTCTGGATGCAGAACAGATGATCAAGCATGAAAAATTTGAAGGCCTTTCCAGAAAAATGTTTGACATGATCATTTCAGAAGCCCGTAAATTATCTATTAAAGAGATACTGCCAACCCTGTTCGACAGTGATAAAAACGGTGTTCGGTATGAAAATGGAAAGGTTCTGGCACCAGAGTCTTTTCACAGGGCAAGACAAGTCATATTAGATGCAGAACTGACGTCCACAAATGAAGACCCCAAATGGGGCGGGCAGGGACTGCCGAATTTAATTTCCTTTGCAATCATGGATTATGTAACCGGTGCCAACTACTCTCTGAGCGGCTATACCCAGATGGGACACGGAACCGGGAAAATGATAGAGCTATACGGAACCGACAAGCTCAAAAATATGTTCCTTAAAAAGCTGTATACCGCAGAGTGGGGAGGCACTATGCTCCTGACAGAGCCGGAAGCCGGATCAGATGTCGGGGCGTTGACCACCTCAGCTAAAAAAAATGAAGATGGAACATATTCCATCACCGGAAATAAAATTTTTATCACCGGCGGGGATCACGATATGACTGAAAATATCATCCACCCGGTTTTGGCCAGAATCGAAGGCGCTCCAAAAGGGACCAAAGGCATATCTATATTCGTTGTCCCAAAATTCTGGGTAAATGAAGACGGAACCATTGGCGAAGCCAATGATGTGCAGTGCACCGGGATAGAGGAAAAAATGGGGATGCACGGATCCGCCACCTGTTCCATGTCGCTGGGTGCCAGTGGAAAATGCAGAGGCTTTTTACTGGGAGAAGAAAACAAAGGTATGCAGGTGATGTTTCACATGATGAATGAAGCCCGTCTCGGTGTCGGTTTTCAGGGAAGCTCTGCTGCTTCAATGGCCTACCTTTACGCACTTGATTATGCAAGACAGAGGGTTCAGGGAAAAGATCTTGCCGCAGGAAAAGATCCAAATGCAAAATCCATCTCTATCATTGGGCACCCGGACGTAAGACGGATGCTCACCTGGATGAAAGCCCACGTAGATGGAATGAGAAGCCTGATCTACTATACGAGCGCATGTTTTGATAAAATAGAAGTCGCTGAAAATGAAACAGACAGACAGCTTGCAGCAGGCATGACTGAACTGCTTACACCGGTTATCAAAGCCTATTGTGCAGAAAAAGGTTTTGATGTCTGTGTTGAGGCGATCCAGGTATTCGGCGGCTATGGGTTTACCAGCGAATATCCGGTGGAACAGCTGGCCCGGGATGTAAAAATCGCATCTCTTTATGAAGGCACCGACGGCATCCAGGCGATGGATCTTCTGGGACGAAAATTAGGAATGGACAACGGCAAATATTTTTCAAACTATTTAACTGAAATAGGTAAAGTTATTGCCTCAGCAAAAGAAAAAGAGATCCTGATTCCCCTTGCAGAAGCCTTAGAAAAACAGGTTCATAATCTTGGAGAAACCGCAATGGAAATCGGTAAGACTGCGATGTCAGACAAATACGCTTCCGCATTTGCCAATGCCCTTCCTTTCCTGATGGTTACAGGAGATGTATCCCTTGGGTGGATGCATTTGTGGCGGGCACTTACAGCCACGAATGCCCTTGAAAACAATCCTAAACAAAAAGATCGCATTTTTTATGAAGGTATTGTCACCACGGCCAGATTTTATATGGAAACCATTCTGCCTGTTACTGCCGGGAAAATGAAATCAATCCAGGGTATGAGTGATGCTGCATTGATGATTGAAAATGCCGCTTTTGGATAAAACAAAAAAACCTAAAAGGAATTTACCGTGCAGATAAAAGACAAAGTCATTGTGGTGACCGGAGGAGCCAACGGAATCGGTGAAGCAATGTGCCGAAGATTTGTAAAAGAGAAAGCTCGTGCGGTGGTTGTCACGGACATAGATGAGAAGCGGGTCAAGGAGGTTGCTTCCGAATTGAGTTGCTTTGGAATTCGGGCAGATGTAACAGTGGAATCTGATATTATTGACGTTGTTGAAAAAACAGAAAAAGAAGTGGGACCCATTGACCTTTTTTGTTCGAATGCCGGAATTATCTCTTCAGATGCCCCAGGCTGGACTGCTGCTTCCAGTGACAACCGGATTTGGCAGAAATCCTGGGAAATCCATGTTATGGCACATGTCTACGCTGCCAGGGCAGTGCTGCCGGGAATGATCGAACGAAAAGAAGGATATTTGCTGAATACCTCTTCTGCTGCCGGTCTCCTCAATCAGATCGGCAGCGCACCCTACTCTGTTACAAAACATGCTGCTGTTGGATTTGCCGAGTCACTGGCTATTACTCACCAATGTGATGGAATAAAGGTATCTGTTCTCTGCCCACAGGCAGTCAGGACCCAAATGGTTAAAGGAGGAGAAGACGGTTCTGCCAGTGTAGACGGCATCATGGAACCAGATGATGTCGTTGAATGCGTGATCCAGGGCCTGGCGGAAGAAACCTTCCTGATTCTTCCCCATCCGGAAGTCAAAACATATTATCAGCGGAAGGCATCGGATTATGATCGTTGGCTTAAGGGTATGGCGCGTTTGAAAGACAATGTATTACCCTACATGGTCAAGCAGGAGAAAAGATAAGGTCAGGGCAACCAGGAAGGTATCAATATCGATAGCAAGATCCAACAGCCAGGTTTTCCATGAAAAGTGGGATGAATAAAATATTTAGTTCGGTTCTTCTTGCTTACCTACTATCTGATAAGCATTTGTATAGTCTCCAAGAGCATCATTTCTGAGCATTGACAGTATTCAAGTTTATTTGAGAGATAGTTTCTAAAGTGCGCTGGCAATAATATTGCGGGTACGCTTTATGATGGGCTCAAGGTTGTTGATGTCTACTTCCGAAGTGTCTATGGGCGGGTGAACTACAATATGGATTGTTCCGGGGATCAGGTCTGAGGAATCAGATGGAAGCAGATTAATAGAGTCTTTTATTGTAATGGGCAGGATGGGGAGTCCCATTTCTTTGGCAAACCGGAACGCCCCTTTTTTAAAAGGCAGGAGTTTCCCATCCCTTGTTCGCGTACCTTCTGCAAAGAAGAGCACACTGGCTTTTTGTGCCAGTTTTTCTTTTGCCTCCTGGATGGACTGCATGGCCGCAGCATGATTGCTTCTATCAACGTATATACAGCCAAGCTGGTGGCAGGCAGCGCCAAAAATGGGGATTTTTTCCAACTCTTTTTTCATGATCCATTTTATCTGCAGGCCCAGGTAGCCTTGAAGCACGGGGATATCTGCCATGCTCTGATGGTTGGCTACAATTATATATGATCTGTTTTCAATGTAATTGCGTTTGCCTTTGATGCTGACAAACAAGGGGGTGATCCTGCAGCACAATCTTGCCCAGGTCACGGCAATCAGATTGACTGCTGTTCCCTGGTGGAGCAAAAGCCCTGCAACAATACAGATAGAGGCGAGGATCATTGTAATCACAAAAAGGAACGGGACGACAATGATCCACTTATACGGCTGATAGGCTATCTTTAAAAAAGGGTTCACTCTTTTTTATCTTCGGTTGTATAAATCCCCAGTAGTTTTTCGATGGTTGTTATGATTTCCTTACCATTATATTGACTCAAGGCAAAGACATATTCGCTCATTGATGATATGCCGATTATATTTTCACCCTCGGCTGCTGCAAACAATGTTAAATCCAGTCCTGTTTCATTTTCAAGATGAACCTTGCACATGGGGGCGGCTTTTTTAATCTGTTCATCTATCTTTATATCCAGAAATTTTTCACACTCCAGGTTACTCATGGCAGATAAAAGAGCGGATACCAGTTTTTTGTCTGCAGGGCTTTTTTCTTTAGAGGCCCATGTGACCACATTCTGGTCTTTATCATTTTTTTCTTCTGTTGCATTCAGGGACGTGGTCAAATTGTCCTTTTCTACAGTGATATGCTTGATGGACCCAGTCTTAAACTCCATCACTGTTTTGTCTCGGAAATCATCAACACTGTTGTCAAAATTGGACCTGAAACTACCGGATGCATGATAAATCTGTTTGTCATTTTCCAGCATAACAAAGGTGTGGTTAAAGCTGGGAGCTGTTTTTCCCATGGCAATCTTGAAAACAGTCTTTTCCCCTTCCAGGAGTTCTACACTGATTTTCTTTTTTTCATCCAGTTCATATCTTGCTACATCACCGTCCTGGGAAACCAGGGCGGCGAGTTTGAAATTTTTGAATGTTGCCAGCATATTATCCATTGTGTATTTGTCTGCGGCATATCCTTTATCGGTCAATGTCCATTTATCTTTGCTTTTTGTGAAAACGATGGAAACATTTTCTTTTTTAATCACCATACCCGTAACTTTTTCAATATCAATCTCAGGGATTTCAGGCAGGGTGTAGTTATCCCTGTTTTCTTTATGGAGAAACAGGTAAGCGCATAATATAAGGATAAGTGCTGTGAGTATCAGGTATTCTTTTTTCATGTCTCTATGCCTCGTCTAACTCTTGGGTTCACATTTAAGCATTGAATCGGCTTGCAATTTTCTTTTTGCGCGCACTTCTTTTTGCAAATACGCCCACACCGAACAGGATAACCAGGACAGGCAAAGCAATGATGTTAAATGCTTTTATGATGCCCCTGAAAAACGGAGTGGTCTCCTCCAGCGGATTAAATTTCTGCTGTTTGCTGCGAAGCTGTGCAATTTTATCTTTGCCGTTAAGGTGATCGATCACGTTTAAAAGAAACGTGGCATTGGTTGTTCGTCCTTCCGGATCGAGCATGTTATCCTGGAGCATCTGGGAACTGGAAAGAACAAAAATTTTAGCTGGTTTGGAAGTTTCTATGATGGTGTTTTCAGCAGAAAGGCCTTCCAGGGTTTTGCCTTTTGGGACTGCTGTTTCTTCTTCGTCCGCCTGGTCTTCATTTATTTGCTTTTGAGGGATGGATTTGCCCTTAAAATAACTGGTGAATTCACCTGACAGAAGATAGGAAAAATCATAGGATTTCATGTCTTCAGAACTCTCAGGCGGGGCAATCATTCTGGGGTCCAACTGGATCATCCCTTCCATGAGCCAGGATTCATCCGAGGATGAAAGCAGTTTGGTTGTTGTTACCTTAGTAGAATCAATATTGTCCGGCAGGAGTTCAAGTGGTGCCGCCTGCATGGTGAGCAGGGCCTTGATATTGTCCATGAAAATCGGTGTGTTGTTGATGGTGTCTTCACTTAACTGCGGAACAAAATAAAGAATCTGCTCCTTGGGGCCTCTCGCTGCTCTCGAGTTTCTAAGCTTAAAAGATTTTTTGTCCAGTATGTATGCATTTTTCATGCTGATACCATAGTGGGCCAGCAGTTTTTCAAGCCCGGTATTGATGGGTTCAAAACGCGGGGGCATCCCCATACCACCCCGGGGAGGGTCAACCTGGTTGAACGCATCTGAAATAAAAGCAATATTGGTGCCTTTCATCAGGGCCTGGTCAATCTGGAACAGTTCATAGTCGGAGAACGGTTCTGTGGGGCGCGGAATAATAATGCAATTCAATCCTTCCGGCATATCATCGTTTTTTAAATCAACTGGTTTAGGGGAATAGTTTTCTGAAACCAGGGCATTCAATGCCTGCATGCCTCCGCCGGGCTGCCCCTGCATCATGGCCATCTGGTTCGGCATGAGTGAGTGGGTGCCGTGGCTGGACAAAAAACCCAGGTCCATGTTAATACCAATCTGTTTTTCAACCACAGAATTGATTTTTTCTTCAAGAGCTGCTGGTTCTGCCATTTGGTAGGTCGTACCGATAATCGGAAGCTCAATAGAACTGATCAGGGGCAGGGTAGTGGTCTCTCCCCTGAAGTCAATTACGATTCCAGCGGCTCCCTGGCCGGCAGCAATCTGTTTCTGGGGAACGGCAGGCCAGGACAAGGCCATGATATCATATTTTTTTGCCAGTTCATCAAGCTGCTCCCTTTTAGACACATCAACATGATTGAATTCCAGAATACCAAGGCTTTTGGCGTTAAGTTTTTCAATGGTGTCTTCAATGGCTTTTGCCAACATGGGCAATTGGTTGAGCCCAATCAGGGGTGCGACTTCATTGAGAGATGATGACAGATACATATTGATCTTAACCTTATCCTTCATGCGTCTCAGTGCACTGACCTTGTTGTTCATTTTTCTTATGGCCGTGGTCATCTTGTATTCAAGGCCATCGGTTGAAGTAATGGCTTCAATTTTTTCAATCAGATCCCCATGGATGATGACAAGGCCCATATAGGCATTTTTGAATTTAACTTCATCATTTTCCATGATCTGGATCTGGACCGGCTGGATACCGTAATCTTTTGCCATGTTCCGGTTTTCATCTGCCTTTTGAGTCAGGGTTCCTTCTTCCGGGGTTACATTATAAAAGGAATAGTTAAAAAACTTTCCACCCCTGGAAGCATATTCGTCCAGAAGATCTCTCAGATAACGTTCTGTGTTGTTATGGGGGGCAGGCAGGTTTTTGGAAAAAAAGACCTTTATACTTAAAGGCTCCGACAGGGTTGCAACAACATCTTTGCTCGCATCGGACAGTGAATAGATTTTATCCCTGGTGAGGTCAGCCCTGAAAAACAGGGTGATCCCCACAATGTTTATCAGGATGATAACTGCAAGATATAAAATAAATTTAAAATATTTTTCTTTTATTGAAAAGTTGCCCATTGTTTCTCCTTAGTTCTTTTCATGCATAACAATATAGGTTGAAAAAATGAAAATGAAGATCACGCTGACAAAGTACAGGATATCCCTGGAGTCAATGACTCCCTTTGCTATATTCATGAAATGGGAATCTGCCCCGATATACTGGATAACGGAGATGATTTTGGTCGGCATGAAAAACAACAGCTTGTCAATAATGGTCAGGGTAAAGCACATGGCACACCCGATGATAAATGCGATGATCTGGTTGCGTGTTAAAGATGATGCAAAAAGACCTAAAGAACAATATGCGGCAGCCAGAAAAACCGCACCGATATAGCCTCCAATTGCTGGCCCCGGGTCCATTTCTCCGATAAAGGAGATAAACAGGGGATAGGACAACGTGGGCAATAAAAGGGAAGCGGAAAACAGTGTGGCAGCAAAAAATTTGCCAAGGGCAATGTCTGTAAAAGAGACCGGCATGGTCAAAAGCGTTTCATAAGAGCCGACATTTTTTTCTTCAGAAAACAGCCTCATGGTGATGGCTGGGATTATGAATGAAAATGTGATAGGTAGCATGCCGAAAAAATCTCTTAAGTCGGCTCGGCCATACATGAAAAACGTTGAAAAGAAAAACCATCCCGTGACAATCAAAAATATGGAAATCACGATATAGGCGATGGGTGAAATGAAATAGTCTGTAAATTCTTTAACAGCAATAGTCTTTATCTGTTTCATGGCGATTATACGTCCTCCCGTGTCAATTCCCGGAAAATCTTTTCAAGGGCCTGCGATTCTTTGGCCAGTTGGAGAATGATCCAGTCGGTTTCTTTTATTTTCAGGTAGATATCCGACCTTAAGTCATGGTTATCCGGGCTTGAGATTTCAAATGATACGGTGCCTTCTTCTGCCGGTTCAAGTTCAAGGATATGTATATCCTGTCTGATATCCATGAGCTTTTCTCTGGCCTGCTCCGCATGGGCGTTGGCAAGTGTCAGTTGAATCACTGCTCCCTGGGCGACATCATGCTTAAGGCGTTCTGTGGTGTCGTCGGCAACAACCCGGCCTTTGTTGATAATGGCAATCCTGTCGCAGGTGGCCTCTGCTTCACTTAATATGTGTGTGGAAAAAATAATGGTTTTTTCTTTCCCGATGGTTTTAATGATATCCCGAATTTCAGCAATCTGGTTGGGGTCCAGGCCGGAGGTGGGCTCATCCAGTATAAGTATTTCAGGATCGGTCATCATGGCATGGGCAAGCCCCACTCTTTGTTTCAAACCCTTTGAAAGGTTGGAAATAGGTTTGGACATGATGGAAGAGAGCCCGCAAAGATCAGATAGCTGCAAAAAACGGTCAAATCTTTTTTCCTTGTCATTGATTCCCTTGATCCTGGCAATATAATCCAGGTAATCATATACCAGCATATTGTGGTAAAGAGGGGCAGACTCCGGCAGGTAGCCAATCAGGGATTTGATTTTAATCGCATCTTCAGGCATGTTCAGGCCTTTAATCTTAATACTTCCTGAACTGGGCCTGAAATACCCGGTCAGCATTCTCAGTGTTGTTGTTTTTCCGGCGCCGTTGGGGCCTAAAAGCCCAAGGATTTCTCCTTTCCGGATAGTCATGCTGATGCCGTTCACCGCACAGAAGTCGTCATAATACTTGGTCAGCTTTTGAACTTCAATCAACGTTTCCTCCTTAACAAAATCTACATGTTATTAGAATTCTTCCAGAACCTTGCTTTTTATCATAAAATCAGACAGATCTTCCTCGGTTTTGGCACAGGCGTAGACGGCTTTTGCCATCTGCCTGCAAAACGGATCATCTTTTCCGAGAATGCCTGCAGCCTTTTTATATAGCGCACTGACCTGGTCAAAATTATAGGACATCTCTTTTTGAAGCAGTTTTCTTTCTTTATGTCGAAGTTTTTCTGCATTTATAACGGATTCTAATTTTTTAACAGAATATTCAACAAGCGCATCTCTCGGGGTGCCGTATTCCTGAGAAATAGCACCCAGCGCCTCAATAGTTTTTCTGCTTAGAACAAAGGTTTTCTGTTTTCTTGGGATTTTTTTGAATTTACGGACCTGGATGGTTCTGGCCAGGCTGTCCAGCGCTTCCATATCTTCTATAATATGATCAAACAGCGATTTTTGTTTGATCCCCATGTGAATGGCAACCAGACCAATGGCGTCAATAGCCTTTTGGGAGAGCTTGAACGTCGCACGGACAGACTGCTTCCCCCTCAGGTCAAACATGGCCGAACCCGGGAATTGATCATCTATCTTTGACATAATAACCTCCTTTTTGGAGAGTGTATTATTAAATTTGATTCATTCAAAATAGTAATGAATTATTAATATAGTTGGAATGTTACCCCAAATTTATCCTTTGATCAATGGAAAAAATAAAAGATGACCATAAAATAATCTTCAGGTATGAAAGCAGTCTCCATAAATGATTTTTTGACTCTCCCCACTGTCATTTTTTATGATAAGCGCACCCGTATCATCGACATCAACGGCAAGTCCCTCGAAATTGTCACCTAGGGTTTCAACCCTTACCCGGGTGCCAATAGTTGAGGTATGCGCTTTCCATTCATTAATAATAGCGGCAGTATCGATCGTGCTGGTCCTGCTTTCAAAATCATCCAGAAAATTTTGAAGAATTTGTTTGCGTGAAATATCTTTGCCCAGTGCGCCTTTGAGAGAGATCGCTTTGGGTTCATCTTTTTCCGGCGAATTGTTTACATTGATTCCAATGCCGATATTGATAAATTGAAGCATGTCCCCCCGGGTTTCCATTTCGGACAATAGTCCGGCCAGTTTCTTGCCGTTCAAAAGAAGATCATTGGGCCACTTAACAGAAATATCAATCCCAAGCATTTTATTCATGGTGTGAGAAAGGCTCAGGGATGCTGCAAAATTGTATATATAGGACATTGGGGGAGGGGTTGTGGGTTTTAAAATGAGGGTAAACCACAGCCCACCTTTGGATGAAAACCACTGGCGGTTTAGGCGCCCCCTGCCAAGACTCTGATGTTCGGCAATGACTGCACTCAGGTGCGGAGCTCCTTCTCTGGCAAGCTTTCGTGCTTCATCCATTGTGGTTTCAATCTGCTGATAATGGAAGATCCGCTCCTGGAATTGTTTTTTGAAACAAAACGGCATCAACAGGTTTTCAGGATCGGACAGGAGGTATCCTTTTGGTCCGGACTGGATCTCCACACCACTTTCTTTTAATGAAGTGATGTGCTTCCATACTGCAACACGCGATATATTAAGCTGCTTGCTGAGCTTTACCCCTGAAAGCGCAGTTGTTCCAGCCTCGTATAGAAGTTGTAAAATCCGTTCTTTTATATTTTCATGTTTGCCTGCCATATCAGAAACAAACAGGTAGCAGAACAAAAGCCCAAGATCAAGTTTATTTGTCAATGATGTATATTTAATCCCTTCAAAAGGAAATATTGAGGTTCACGATATTAACGTTTACATTCCAATGGCCGCTGGATGGTCATCCAAATCTGAATTTTCCACCAGGCTTGAAAGCATTTAAAAAAGGATTATAATAGCGGCATGAAAAAGCAATTTAACATACACCCGGATCTGTTTCATTATATTATGAATAAAAAACATATCTTCTGCCACGAGCACAGCCCGCCACTTTAAATTTTTTTTATTTCAATTTTTATAAGAACTAATTTCAAAAATAAGATTTTGGTTATATCTTTTGAGATTGGTTCCAGTCAGTTTGAATGAATTAACTGGAGAGGGTTTTGAAAATTATAATTATTGGTGCCGGAGAGGTGGGGTATAATATTGCCAACCGCCTGGCATCGGAAAATAAGCACGTCATTGTTATTGATAAAGATGAGGCTGCAATCAGTCGTCTTAATGAGAACCTGGATGTTCAGACCATTACAGCATCAGGAAGTAATCCTGAAGTATTGATTGATGCGGGTGTGAATGACGCGGACATCCTTCTTGCCGTCACAGACAGTGATGAAGTGAATCTGGTAGCTTGTCTTATGAGCAATTTGATCGCCCCAAAAATCAAAAAACTTGCCCGGGTGAGAAATAGTGATTTTGACCCCTACCATGACCGGTTTAAAACACAAAATCCTCAGATTGATACCATCATCAACCCGGAAACCGAAGTGGTGAATACCATCCATAAACTTATGGGGGTTCCTGGTGCTGTTGATGTCGGCGATCTGGTTGAGGGGCGGGTAAAATATGCAGGTATCCGTGTGGGCAGCCGATCCCCGGTTATCGGCATAAAATTGATACATTTTGTTTCGGTATTCAGTGGGGAACGTCCCCTGATTGCTGCAATCATAAGAAAGGAACAGGTCATTGTTCCGAGGGGAAATGATAAAATCAAAGAAGGTGATCTGGTTTATTTTGTTTGTGAAAACAGCCGGTTCGAAAAAAACCTCAAAGTTTTCGGTATACAGCCGAAACCAGTTCGCAAGGCCCTGATCGTTGGCGGGGGAAGGATAGGAGAAAAGCTGGCCAGGAAGCTTGAGAAGGATGCTGTTAAAACAAAAATTATTGAATCAGATATTGATCGCTGTCGTTATTTATCAAAACAGATGGAAAAAACCATTGTTCTCCATGGGGATGGTTCGGACCAAAAGCTGTTTTTTGAGGAAAATGCCGGGCAGAGCGATGTTATTATCTCTGTGACAAACGAGGATGAAACCAATATCCTTGTGGCGCTGCTGGCTAAAAATATGGGAGTTAAAAACACCATAGCCCGGGTTGAAAAATCAAGCTATTATAATTTGTTGTCCACCATTGGAATTGAAAAAGTTGTGAGCCCGAGAGTGTCTGCAATCAGCTCTATCCTTCAGGATGTCAGAAAAGGGAACGTAATTTCCGACATTTCTATTTTTTGCGAAAAAGGGGAGTTTATAGAAGCTGCAGTCATCAAGGCTTCCGGCATGGCAGGCAGGCCCTTGAAAAAAATATCATTTCCAAAAGGGGCACTGCTTGTCTGCATTGTAAGGGAAAACAAAATTATAATTCCCTCAGGGGAAAGTATTATGTTCCCGGGGGACAGGATTATACTCTTTGCAGTTAAATCCGCGATAAAAAAATTGGAAAAATTGTTAACGATTAAATTGGGTTTTTTCTGATGCGATGGCGTTTTATTTTTAGAACCATTGGAGTTTTGCTCCTCCTGCTGGGTGTGTCCATGGCAGTCCCTCTATTTGTCAGCTTATATTACCAGGAGGGCAGCCATTATTTTATTGAATCACTTGCGATTACATCAATAACCGGTCTTCTATTCCTTCTACTGTCTAAAAAGGAGGAAACAGACGTCTATATTAATCAAAAAGAGGGGATGGCAACCGTTGCGTTGGCATGGATCATGATTTGCCTGTTTGGGGCAATTCCTTTTTATTTAAGCCCGGAATTTGATCTGTTTACAGATGCAGTATTTGAATCTGTCTCAGGGTTCACAACCACGGGTTCTTCTGTCATGACCAATATCGAGGGGGCATCTAAAAGTCTTTTGTTCTGGAGAAGTTTTATTCAGTGGCTGGGTGGTATGGGAATCATTGTATTATCCCTGGCTGTTCTGCCGTTTTTAGGGGTTGGGGGAATCCAGTTGTATAAGGCTGAAGTTCCAAGTCCGGTACCGGATAAACTGTCTCCTAAATTGAGTGATTCTGCCAAAATATTATGGATGGTCTACGGTTTATTCACCCTGGCGGAAATCGGCTTTCTTTTTGCCGGGGGCATGCCCCTGTATGACAGCATATGCCATGCTTTTACAACTTTGCCAACAGGAGGGTTCTCGCCAAAGAACGCATCCCTGGCGCATTACAACAACGCCTATTTTGATTATGTTATCATATGCTTTATGGTGTTGGCCGGGATTAATTTTTCCCTTCATTACCAATTGCTTATGGGAAGACCCCTGGCGTTTTGGAAGGATACGGAATGTAGATTTTTTATAGGTTTTACACTGGCCGTAACCCTTCTTGTCACCTGGGACGTATACGGTGATGTCTATTCATCTTTTGCTGAAGCATTTCGTTTTGCCGGCTTTCAGGTGGTATCCATTATCACCACTACCGGGTTTGCATCCGCGGATTATGAAATTTTTCCATCCCTTAGCTGGATACTTATTTTTATCTGCATGTTTATCGGGGCATCAGCAGGTTCTACCGGCGGCGGGATGAAATGTTCCAGGATAATTGTATGCTGCAAGTATTGCTACAGGGAGCTTTTTAAAATTTTACATCCAAGAAGTGTCCGGCAAATCAAAGTGGATAACAATTCAATATCCGATGAACTGCTGCAGAGTATAATGGGATTTATCGGCCTGTATATCGGCCTGTATCTTCTATCAAGCGTTCTTTTAGCCTGCCTGGGAGTTGATGCGCCCACAGCATTTGGAGCGGTTGCTGCCTGTATAGGTAATATCGGGCCCGGGTTTGGAAGCGTAGGGCCGACAGAAAATTTTGCCCACCTGCCGCTGCTGGTAAAGTGGCTGCTCGCATGGTGTATGCTTTTGGGACGGCTTGAAATTTATACGGTAATCATCTTGTTTGTTCCGGAGTTCTGGAGAAAATAACCCACTGGAATTTTATTTTTTTTTGCATTGATGCGGTTTTTCCTGTATTCTTGTCTTTAGTTGAGCATTCCCAAATACAGTATTTAAATCTGAAGACGATAAGCTTTGAAAAAAATTAGCCTGCATAATGCATTTTTTGTTCAGCTCGTATTGGTTGGTGCCGTATCTGTTATTCTTGTCGGATACCTCTGGGTCTCTTCGGAGCAGTCCAAATTTGAAAAAGAAATCGTAACCCAGCGAAACGATTATATCCAGTCGCAGAAGGATATCCTTAAAAGAGAGGCAACCGGTGCGTTAACTTTTGTGAAGTATATGCGGTCCCAAACTGAGAACCGGTTGAAAAACTCTATCCGAAACCGGGTTTACGAAGCCCATTCCATTGCGACACATATTTATCAGCAGAATATTCAAAAAAAATCGGTAAAAGAAATCAAAGAAATGATTAAAGATGCCCTGCGTCCCATCAAGTTTAAAAAAGGCCGGGGGTATTATTTCGCTTTTGACCTGAACGGGGTTGAAACGCTGTTTCCGGTTAAACCTGAAATGGAAGGCAAGAGTATGTTGCAGGTGACGGGCGGGAAAGGAGAATTTGTCGTCCCGGATATGCTCTCTCTTGTGAGCCTGGAAAGCGAAGGCTTTTACAGGTACACATGGCTCAAGCCCGGCAAAGAAGGGTTTTATCCCAAAATTGCCTTCGTTAAAATTCTTCAGCCAATTGGGTGGGTGATTGGTACAGGTGAATATCTTGATGATATTGAAGCGGATATCCAGAAAGAATGCATCCAATGGATTTCAAAGATCCAGTTTGGCAAAGACGGGTATGTTTTTGCCGGGCAATGGGATGGTTTAAGCCTTTCCGGCCCTGCCACCGGGCGGAATATGTATGACGTGCAGGATGTTAACGGAGTAAAAATTGTTCAGGAGTTGATTTCGTCTGCAAAAGCAGGAGGCGGTTTCGTGGAGTATGTAATTCCAAAATTTGAAGGTAAGAAGCATGCCCCGAAAATCAGCTATTCCATAGGGGTCCCCGAATGGAAGTGGTACATTGGATCAGGCGCTTATGTGGATGAAATTGAGGATGTCATTGCTGACAGGCGTTTAAATCTCAATAACAGGATTAAAACCAATCTCAGGAATATTGTGTACGTTCTAATTTGCTTATTGGTATTGATAATTATTGTTGTAAAATTTTTGTCCGGCCGCATCCAGAAAAACCTGGTGCTGTTTACTCAGTTTTTTACCATGGCATCTGAAGAGACCATAAAGATTAAAAGAACGGCACTGCATTTTTTTGAATTCGATCAATTGGCAAAGCTGGCGAACCACATGATTGAAAAGCAACGGCAATCAGAAAAGGCGTTGCATGCATCACATCAAAGGTTTTTAACTGTCCTGGATAGTATTGATGCAACCATCTATGTAGCGGATATGGACAGCTATGAAATCCTTTTTATGAATAAGTATATGAAGGAGGTGTTTGGAGGTGATCTTACCGGAAAGATTTGCTGGGATGTATTCAGAAATGAGTCCGGACCCTGTCCTTACTGCAGTAATAAAATGCTGGTTGATAAAAATGGAAATGTTACGGATGTTCACGTATGGCAGGATAAAAACCCCAAAACAAATAGATGGTACATTAATTATGACAGGGCCATAGAATGGACAGACGGCCGCCTGGTAAGGCTTCAGATTGCAACGGATATAACAGACTTTAAAAAAATGGAGGATGAGCTTCGCCAGGCACACAAGATGGAGTCCATCGGAACGTTGGCAGGGGGGATTGCCCACGACTTTAATAACATTTTGAGCATTATTATCGGTAATGTTGAACTCGCCCTGGATGATGTGGGGACCTGGAATCCTGCACATAAAAATATCAAGGAAATCAAAACGGCAAGCCTGAGGGCTAAAGATGTTGTAAAACAGCTGCTGAGTTTCAGCAGAAAATCAGACCAGGACTGGAAAACACTGGATATCGCCCCGGTTATCAGCGAATCTCTCAAGCTGATCCGTTCATCCATCCCGTCAAATATTGAGATCCGGCAAAATATACCAGAACGTTCACCGTATGTGCTTGCTGATGCCACCCAGATCCATCAGGTGATTATCAATTTGTGTACGAATGCAGCCCACTCCATGGCTGATAAAGAAGGTTTTATAGCAGTTGATTTAAACGAGATAAATCTGGAGACAAGTCAGGACGGAAAATTCAGGGGACTTGTTCCAGGCAGATATGTTGAACTCATAATAAAAGACAATGGTTCTGGAATTGATTCAGAATTGATTGATAAAATATTTGATCCGTATTTTACAACAAAAGGGGTGGGAGAAGGAACCGGAATGGGACTTGCTGTGGTCCATGGAATTGTAAAAAATCATGATGGCGCTATTTTTGTTGACAGCGGTCCGGGAAAAGGGACAGCATTCCATTTGTTTTTTCCGGTAACCAAAGTAAAAATAGGACAACAACCTGTATCCGAAGGCGAAGGGCCTCCGGGTGGAACAGAAAGAATTCTATTTGTGGATGACGAGTTTGCCATAACCGAGATGACGGAAAAGGTGTTGAAAAAACTTGGCTACCATGTCCAGGCAATCACATCTCCGGAAGATGCTTTGGCAGTGTTTGAAAAAAATGCAGACCAGTTTGATCTCGTTATTTCCGATATGACAATGCCGAAAATGAATGGGTTGGAGTTGTCGGAGAAAATAAAGGCAATCCGTTCCGACATACCGGTTGTAATCTGTACCGGACATGCTTCATTGTTGGATGAAGAAAAATTTGGTGAACTTCATATTTCAGCTGTTGAAATGAAGCCGGTTTCAATGTCTCAAATTGCCAAAACGATTCGAAAGGTTCTCGATGAAATTAAGCTATAAAATTTTTCTTTATTTTGGGACATTTATTGTTTTTATCGTTCTGATTTTTTTTACGCTTAATTATTATGGGATTCAGCGTTCCCTGCACCAGAGAGCCCGCAAAGATCTGCACCAGATGGTGGAATCTGTAAATAAGGCCGTGGAGAACATGCTGGGTGCATCAATACGAAATTATTTGCGCGGCGTGGTGGAGCAGGATATTGCCGTTCTGAACCATCTCAATGATAGGGTGCTTCATGGTGAGATGACCATGCAGGAAGCCAAAGATGTCTTTCAAAAACATGTGAACAGGCAGAAAATAGGTGAAAGCGGCTATATTGTTGCTTTAGATCAGAAAGGTTCTGCTATTATCCTGGATATTCATCCTTTCTTAAGGGGTAAGGACTGCGCATCAACCAAGGGGTGTCAGGACTGGATTGCCCAGAAAAACGGATACAGTGAGTATGTATGGCAAAATCCTGAAGATAAGAAGGTGCGGAAAAAAGTAAGCTATATTATGCATTTTGAACCCTGGGACTGGGTGGTGGGAGCGACTTCTTATGAGGATGAATTTATTCAACTGGTAAGAATAGAAGATCTGGAACGGTTTCTCAGATCTTTTGATGTTTTTGATCAGGGGTATTTTTTTGTGCTGGATGATGCGCTGACTTTTTTAATTCATCCCGAGATGAAGGGAATGTCGGCCGAGGATTCAAAAGATACTGACGGAAAAGTGATTGCAAGGGAGATGCTCAATAACCTGGGGAGTTTTTATGATTATCACTGGAAAAATCCTTCAGAAAAAGAGATTAAAGAAAAATTTTCATATGCAAAGAAACTTGAGAATTTTAACTGGTTTCTTGCAGCAACCGGTTATACGGAAGATGTTACCCGTCCCATTGACCGGCTGATGCGTTTGAGTTATTCGCTGATAGTGCTTGTAGCCGTATTTCTGACCGGGCTTATCGTGATTTTCAGCCGAAGTCTTTCCCATCCGCTGGATGAGCTGATTGAAGGTGTTCAGGCGTTCTACCGGGATAAAAAAATATTTAAAATGAACTCCAGATCAGTTGCAGAGATTGAAGCAGTCGGTCATTCTATTGAAGAGATGACAAAGATCCTTGCCGATGCGGAACAGGAAAAAAAAGAACTTCTTGATTTGCTGGACAGTATTATCAGCTCGATGCCTTCCATTCTTATCTGCATTGATCATAAGGAAAGGATTATCCTCTGGAATGATAAAGCAACTGAATACTCAGGGCTTTTAAGGGATAATGCCCTTAATCGGCCATTGGAAAATGTGTTCCCGGAATTTAAAAATTCGTTGGATCATATGCAGCAGAATATTAGATCATTGCCATTTTACAGTGATACATGTCAGATCCATAAGGAGAGCGGGGTTGTGCATCATTTTGCACTTACCCTGTATCCCCTTCATACTGAGCTTAAATCCGCAGTTGTCAGGATAGATGATATTTCAGAGCAGGTGCATATGAAAGATGTATTGCTGCAGAGCCATAAGATGGAATCCATCGGAACACTGGCCGGAGGTATTGCCCATGATTTTAATAATATCCTTTCTGCAATTATCGGGTATACAGAACTTTCACAGATGAATATTTCAAGAAAAGATCTGCTGTCAGACTACCTGGATAAAATATTCAAAGCAGGGAATCGGGCAAAAGGGCTTGTTCAGCAGATTTTGACCTTCAGCCGCCAGACCAAACAGGAACTTCGCCCGGTGCCGGTTAACATTGTTGTAAAAGAAGCGTTGAAACTTCTTAAAGCCTCTTTGCCTTCAACTATTGAGATCCATGAGGATGTAGAAGATGATTCCCTTGTCATGGGTGATCCAACCCAACTTCACCAGATACTAATGAATCTTTGCACCAATGCAAGTCACGCCATGGAGAAAGAGGGGGGTATTTTAAAAGTCGAGCTTAAAAATTCGCCTCTTGGCTCTGATCTGATATCCCGCTATCCAAAATTGAAATCAAATCCTCATATACATTTGATGGTGAGCGACACAGGATGCGGTATCCCTCCTGATGTTATGGAACGTATTTTTGATCCTTTTTTTACAACCAAAGAACAGGGGCAGGGAACAGGAATGGGGTTGTCGGTTGTTCATGGCATTGTAAATAGTTTAAAGGGGATAATTGATGTCAAAAGCAATCCTGGAAAAGGATCTCAATTTAATATATTCTTGCCGGTGGTTGAGTCTGAGCTGATCAGGGAGCGACGCTATGAAGACCATGCCCCAAAGGGTTCGGAGCGGATTCTTTTTGTGGATGATGAACCCACGTTGGTGGAGATAGGGCAAAAACTGCTGGAAGGTCTGGGTTACAGGGTTGCCACCAGGACCAGCGCCCTTGAGGCACTGGAGCTTTTTAAATCCAATCCAATGGGATTTGATTTGGTCATTACGGATATGACTATGCCTCAGATGACAGGGGACAAGCTTGCCGGAGAGCTTATTTCAATCAGAGAAGACATCCCGGTTTTACTTTGTACTGGATTCAGTTCTGACATGACTGAAGAAAAAGCCAGGGAAATTGGGGCAAAAGGGTTTTTGATGAAGCCTGTTGTGAGGTTGAAAATTGCTGGTATGATCAGGGAAATACTGGATGAATAATAAAAAAGAACAGGTTTTTGGTTTAATGAGAATCTTGGGGTGGAAAAAGCCGTTTAAACGGAGGGCAGGTCATGGATCAGTCAGATAAGAGGTATAAAGCATATCTCAGTATTCTGGAAGAAGAGCTTGTTCCGGCTATGGGATGTACAGAACCCATTGCAGTGGCCTATGCCGCAGCAAGGGCAAGAGATACACTTGGCCTTCATCCGGATCGTGTGCTGATTGAGGCCAGCGACAACATTGTTAAAAATGTTAAAAGTGTAATTGTTCCCAATACCGGTGGACTAAGGGGTATCGAAGCCTCTGCAGCAGCCGGTATCGTGGTGGGGAAAGCAGATAAATCGCTTGAAGTTATCTCATCTGCTAAAAAAGAAGATCATAAAAAAATAAAAACGTTTCTTGAAACCAGGGAGATAACGGTCTGCAATTCAAAAAGTCCGCTGACATTTGATCTGCTTGTTACGGTTTTCAGTGGTCAGTCAAAAGCCAGTGTCCAGATTTCCCATTACCATACCAATGTGGTGCTGATTACAAAAGATGATAAGGTCATCTATCAAAACGAGGATTGTGATGAGATTGACACCTCAAAACTTACAGACCGTTCCATCATGAATGTGAAGGATATTCTCAGGTTTGCAGAATCTGTGAAACTTGCGGATATAAAGGATCTGCTTAAGCGTCAGATAGCGTATAACATGAAAATCGCACAGGAAGGGATTAAAGGTATCTGGGGAGCGAATGTCGGATCTGTTCTGCTTGAAGTATGGGGAAATGATATAAAAACCCGGGCTAAAGCACTTGCTGCCGCCGGTTCAGATGCCAGGATGAGCGGGTGTGAACTTCCGGTGGTCATTGTTTCGGGAAGCGGCAACCAGGGGATCGCAGCCTCAGTTCCAGTGATCGAGTATTCAAAAGAACTTGGTACGGATGAGGAAACCCTTTACAGGGCACTGGTAGTATCCAACCTGGTTACGATTCATCAAAAGACAGGCATTGGAAGACTTTCTGCATATTGCGGTGCGGTCAGTGCAGGGGTGGGTGCCGGTGCCGGAATTACATGGCTTCATGGCGGCCGTTTCAGAGAAGTTGCCCATACCATAGTGAATGCGCTTGCCATTGTATCCGGAATTATCTGCGATGGTGCAAAGCCTTCCTGCGCAGGTAAAATAGCCGCCAGTGTCGATGCCGGGATTTTAGGCTTTTATATGTACCAGAAGGGATACCAGTTTTACGGCGGGGAAGGGATTGTTAAAAAAGGGGTTGAAAATACCATCGCCAACATTGGCAGGCTTGGGCGGGAAGGCATGCGGGAGACAGACAAAGAGATCATCCGAATGATGCTTGGAGAGTAATCCCCCGCTAAAATATTTGTAGATCCGGAATCTGTTATTGAGCTCTTGCAATCTCTTCAGCTTCAGCAATGCAGTACATCAGATGCCGGGGAGATTTTGCATCTCCGATAAAGTGAAAAGAGGCCTTTGAATCTTTCTCAAATGATTTGGCTTCCCTTATGGCCTGGTGTTTCTCAGAAATAACGACCGTATCAAATCCGGACAGTATGATTTCTTTTCCATTGGATTTAAAAACCGCACCATCATTTGTGATTTTGTTTATTGCCGTATTTTTATATAAAAGAACATTCCCCTTTTTCAGCCGTTCGCGCAGATAGTAGCGATCATTGGATGACATCTCTTCTGCAAAGCTTTTTTTCCGGTTTAAAACCACCACTTCTTTTCCCTGATCTGCAAGGATATCAGCCATAATCAACCCGGTCATCCCCCCGCCAATAACCATGGCTTTTTTGCCAGGGTTCTCAATGCCCTTGAGAAGATCAACACTGGTCATGACAGCCATGTCGGTTTTAAACAACCCCTGTATCATGGGCATGTCCGGCAGTGAACCCGTAGCAAGGATGACTTTATCCGGATTGAAGTCATTTATGAGATCCCGGGACAAGGCTGTTTTATATTGGATCTCAATTTCCAGACGCTGTATTTCACTGTTAAAAAAAGTGAGGATATCTCCCAGTTCAGAGCGGCCTGGGGCAGTTGCTGCCAGTGCCAGCAAACCTCCCGGTTTTTGGGATGCTTCACAGACCAGAACCGTGTGGCCCTTTAAAGCAAACATCCGTGCTGCTGCAAGGCCGGCAGGCCCGGCACCGGCCACCAGAATTTTTTCAGGTTTGACCGGGTCTGTTTCTTCCTTAATTTTGTATTCCCTGCCAACATCCGGATTGACCACGCAGGAGCCTGGTTCCTTTGCCAGCACCGCATGGATACATCCCAGGCAGCAGCCGACACAAGGGCGAATATTGGTGTTGTTCCCTTCCTTTGCCTTTTGGGGATAATAGGGGTCTGCAAGAAGAGATCTTCCCAGGGCAATCATGTCTGCTTTCTCCTCTTTAAGAACCTGTTCCGCATGGACAGGATCTTTAATCCGCCCCACGGTTATGACGGGAATATCCACTGTCTTTTTGACTGCCTCGGCAAGATGCACAAAACACCCCTGTGAGGTATACATGGAGGGTATGGTCAGCTCTGTTGATCCATACACACCGCCGGATATATGAAGATAGGCTGCCCCGGCTTTCTCCAGCATAGGAGCAAGGCGCAGCGTTTCATCAAGTTCCCAGCCATTTTTTATATAATCGTTTCCATTGATGCGGATACCAACAGGAAAGTCTTTGCCGTTTTTTTTACGGATATCTTCTAAAATTTCAAATAAAAACCGGGTCCGGTTTTCAAATGATCCACCATACTCATCATTTCTTATGTTGGAATTGGGGGCCATGAACTGGTTGATGAGATATCCATGTGCACCGTGGATTTCAACAAAGTCAAAACCTGATTCACGGCATCTTCTGGCTGAATCTCCAAAGCAGGAGACCAGTTCTTTTATCTCCGGGATTTCAAGAGCACGCACCTCTCCTTTAACTACAGCAGGGGCTGGAATAGCGGACGGCGCAACTTTTTTGGGCAAATAGGACTGGCGGCCTCCATGCATGAGCTGAACACCAAACCGGGTATTGTAGGGTTTAATTTTAGCCACCATTTTTTTTAATGAAGGAATGCATGAGTCCTCATACATCTGGGGAAGATCCGGCAGTTCCTGCCCTCCAGGATGAACACTCCCTCCACCCACCAGCATCATACCCACACCGCCTTTGGCTCTTTCCACAAAATATTCGATCAGCTGATCTGTGACATGACACTGGCTATCCACCCCGAAATTGATGCTCATGGCAGACATCATCAAACGGTTTTTAACGGTCATATTTCCTATGGAAATCGGGGTGAATAAATGCTGCATCATGGGAAAACCTCCGGATGAATTTATATTTTTGGAATTTAAAACCCAGAGTGTGAATATAAATTAAATCCAGACCGGTACACAAGTGTTTTAATAAAATTACTTCAGCCCAAATTCATCCCTGCGATAAAGTTTTTCACCTAAGTCGTAAAAAAATGTTGTGTCAAAGTGACAAAACATGTCTTCCATCATCATTCTGTCACTTTTTTCCAATGATGATTTCCAATCTTCAATATTCGTTTCTTTGGGTATCCTTGCCATGGATAAATGACTGATAAGTTCGATTATCATATTCATTCGATTTTTGACAGAATCTATGTATCCCCTTGAACAACGGTTTTTTTTTAATAAATTAAGCAGATGGGGCAAAAGAGGTTCTTTGACTGTTTCGATCAGTGTATTCAGTTTAAGCCATTCAGCAACCGAACAATGATCAGTTGCCCTGTCCTTAAATTGTACTGATAATCTTGCATGGCGTTCTTTTTTAACCGGAAATTGTTCGCCCTTGATATGGACCAGAATAAGGCGGGGATTAATTATAAAATCTCCGACTTCAGTAATGCAGTTATTGTTCGCATAATTACCGGCACAAAACAGGGTCAGTTCTGTCAACCGGACCAAAGTGCATCTTTCAATACTGTCGGAAGCAGACAGGATGGATTCCAATTCTTCCAGTTTTGATTCAAGAAAATTCTCGTTCAGTTGAATCAAATCCATCTGTTTTTCCAAATCTTTATTATATTTAATAAGTGTATTAATTCTGCCGCTATTATGTGAATGAGCTGCAGTAACACCGCTTTTATCCTCAATGGGAATTCTATTTAATATATTCGTCTCCAGGCCTTTGTACTTATAAATTTTGCTTTCAGATACCTGCATGAATTTCTCCTGGTAATTTATTTAAATAGTCAGTTGGATAAGGAGGTATCATTCAAAATTCGATATGTCAATATAGACATATCGATTTAAAAAAAGTGTACATTTCTAATATCATGCATGCTCTGGATCTCAAGTCTGATTAGGAATTTTTTAAGCTTGTATATTTAAAAAAAGGGTGGTAGAAATTCAAAAGGTCTCCAACTTTTCAAACTAAAAATTACAGATCAAACATAACCTGTTTTTCTACGAAAGCTTCTGACCAAAAGGAGAATGGCCATGCAGACGCTTGAACGGAAACAAAAAACCATCATCAGGGCTGCACCTGCAAATCATATTCGCATCCTTGCCGGGAAGGGTGTGGCCGGGAGTCCGGGCCGACTGCCGCATATTGAAAGAATTCAGCGGTCTTTCGGCTTGAAATATGATCTCCGCGGTGTAAAGGCTTCTGTCGGGGGAAAAGCTGAATCCGTTTCCCGGCAACTGGGAGCCAGAGCCTTTACGATTGGCGATCAAGTGGCATTTTCCGGCCGCCCGACCCTCCATACTGCAGCACATGAAGCTGCCCATGTGGTCCAGCAGAGAGCCGGGATTAAACTGAACCAGGGGATCGGCGCAAAAGGCGATATGCATGAACGGCATGCCGATGCGGTCGCCGATGCAGTTGTCGCGGGGCGAAATTGCGAAAATCTTTTGAATTCGTATGCGACGGATATAAACAGCCAGTCGTTTTTCTCCCCCGGCATCCAGTTTTTACAGCAGAACCTGCCGTATGTCGGCCCGCTTATTTCATACTTGAATCCGAGAAACCAGCTCTTACGTGCGGTTTTACCGGGCCTCTCCGACAGCCAGGAAAGGCTTCTCGACAGCGTTTTCGGGAGCAGCCTGTCCACATCGATCATCCGGCTGAGCCCGAACAGCCTGCTTGCCACTGGCGGCTGCTACAGGACGATAGGAAATATCATCCACATGCCAGGCCCATCCATAAACGACCACTACCTGATACATGAAGCTGCTCATGTGTGGCAGCATCAGAACACCATGTTCGGTGTGGGGTATGCTGTCAGCGCCTTGAGGGCCATGGCCATCGCCCAGGTCCTCGGAGGCGACTGGCAGCGGGCATACGATTATCGCAACATGGTGAGATACAGGATTCCATGGCGGTTCTGGAATGCCGAACAGCAGGCAACCTGGATTACAGACAACCGCCGCCTGCCAAGCGGCTGGATGCTTGAGGGAGCATTGCCGAATTTTGGTGTCGAATCAGGCGGAATTGAGTAGTCTTGTTCAGGAAAAAACTTAAAATTCAGTCGGTTATTGGTGTTTATGTTAAATGGTATTTTTTTATTGACGAAGGCTGAATTTTACGATACGTGTTCTAAAGCTTAAGAGAAGTCCCATAAAAATTGAGCCCAACTCACACCCAAAAAGTAACCTGTTGTTTTCAACTTGAAACGACCGCTGTCCGCCGTGCAAGTGGTTTGCAAGATTAGCCGTTGTCTATAATGACAATTTAACCATAAGAAACATCTATCGTTTACAGTCAGTACGAAGGGAGGACTTATGCCAGCGACCCTTACTTATCCAGGCGTTTACATTGAAGAGGTGCCCAGTCAGGTCCGAACAATCACAGGTGTTGCAACATCAGTGACGGCCTTTATCGGCAGGGCAAAAAAAGGTCCGGTCAACGATCCGGTTCGAATCAACTCCTTTGGGGAGTACCAGCGAAGGTTTGGTGGTTTGTGGCGGAACAGCATGATGAGCTATGCAGTTTCCCATTATTTTTCAGCCGGCGGAAGCGATGCCGTCATTGTGCGCGTGACTGAATCGTCAGCGCGGGAAGCCCAGTATGAGCTTACGGCAGGTTCCGAAACATTCACCCTCTCTGCGGACAACGCCGGTGAGTGGGGTGATCTTCTCCAGATCACGGTGGATCACGATGTTTCCGATTCAGGTGATACGGACCTCTTCAACCTGATCATCAATGAGGCAGATGAAGATGGCAATATTATTTCCAACGAAGTGTTCCGGAATGTCAGCATGGACACGAACAGCCCCAGGTATGTGGTAACGGTTCTTGCCCAGCAGTCCAGGCTGGTGAGTGCAGTCACACCGCTTCCGGCAGACCGTCCGGATGAAATCTCTGCACCAGCATCTGTTTCGATCACTGGTGAGAACGGCAATGCGGTCGGTTTCAGTGAAATTGCTGCTTCCGGACTTGAGGCAAACCGCCACGGTATCTGGGCACTGCTCAATACAGATATTTTTAATATTCTCTGCATTCCACCGTTTACTGCCACAACAGATGTGGACGGGCAGACATGGGATGCTGCGCGCAAATTCAGCAGCGATGAAAGAGCCATGCTGATTGTCGATCCGCCGTCCAACTGGACGAATGCCGGCAACGTGCTTGATACAACTATCGGGGTTGACGGTAGTTCAGTTGAGTTGCCCACCCGGGATACGAATGCAGCCATCTATTTTCCACGGATCAAGATGGCAGACCCCTTGCAGGACAACCAGCTTGCCGATTTTGCACCCTGCGGCCTGATAGCAGGGATATATGCCAGAACAGATGCGGCCAGGGGGGTGTGGAAAGCACCTGCCGGTCAGGAAGCAACCCTTTCCGGTGTTCGTCAGCTAAGCTATGCCTTGACGGATAATGAGGTCGGCCAGCTCAATCCCAAAGGGGTGAATTGCCTTAAATCCTTCCCGATAACCGGGCCTGTCGTCTGGGGAGCAAGGACAATGAAGGGTGCGGACGCACTGGCATCGGAGTGGAAATATATCCCAGTCCGCCGCCTGGCGCTTTTTATTGAGGAAAGTCTTTTCAGGGGAACCCAGTGGGTCATCTTTGAACCGAATGATGAGCCGCTCTGGTCCCAGATCAGGCTGAATGTCGGCGCATTCATGCACAACCTGTTCAGGCAGGGTGCTTTCCAGGGAAGCTCTAAAGATCAGGCCTATTTTGTAAAGTGCGACAGCGAAACAACCACTCAAAATGATATCGACCGGGGAATCGTGAACCTGGAGGTTGGATTTGCACCTTTGAAACCTGCAGAATTCCTTGTGATAAAGATCAGCCAGATTGCCGGTCAGCTTGAAGCATAATTAAAGATAGATTTCAGGAGGGAATTATGGCTCAGTTCAGCGTTAATATGAGTAGATTTGATCCATATAAAAATTTTAAATTCCGTATTCGATGGGATGGCGAGTATGTGGCGGGCGTCAGCAAGATCAGTGCACTAACCCGTACAACAGAGGTGGTCGAACATCGAGAGGGCGGGGATCCCAGCACGGTCAGGAAATCTCCGGGCCAGACCAAATATGAGGCCATTACCCTTGAACGGGGTGTTACCCATGATAAAGAGTTTGAACAGTGGGCGTCAAAGGTTTGGAATTTCGGTTCAGGCCTTGGTTCTGAAACTTCTTTACAGGATTTCAGAAAAGATCTCATCATCGAGTTATACAATGAAGCAGGGCAGGTGGTTCAGGCATACCGGGTTTTCAGGTGCTGGGTATCGGAATTCCAGGCGCTGCCGGAGCTGGATGCATCTGGGAACTCAGTTGCCATCCAGACCTTGAAGCTTGAAAATGAAGGCTGGGAGAGGGATCTTTCAGTTACTGAACCCACTGAACCCTCTTTTGTAGAGCCCGCCTGATGTAGATCATGTCTGCATTTGACCAGGCATTACTCCAGGCGGTCCAGCAGCCGGTAACCGCAGGTATGTTCGGCAAGGTGTTTGCCTTTGCACAGGTTTTAAAGCCCCTGCCGGATGCGCAGGACTGGTATGACCTTCCTTTGGCTACACGTGATAAGCACCTGATGTCGATCAGGACAGAAGCGTTTGGCCCTGACTTTGCCGGAAGCGTTTTGTGCGCTCAATGCAGTGAATGTATCGAATTCAGACTGGATATTCGCTCTTTAATACAACTGTCTGCAACCGACAGTGATTTTCACGTGTACCATGAAAATGAATCGTATCTGTTCAGGCCACTTTGTACCAGGGATCTGATCAGGCATGGTGCTTCAGTGGACGGAGTGGATTTAAGTCTCCTGCTGAAAGACCTTTCGCTTGACGGTCAAGGTGTCGGTGAAACTATTGCGCAGCATATTGAAATCGTAAAAAAAGTAAATGACGTGCTGGAAAAGAGCCAGGAAGCTTCTGATATCGTGCTTCAAAGTGTCTGCCCGGAATGCCGGAGTCCCGTGGAATCAATATTTGATATCATCCATGTCCTGGATGACGATATCACGAGCAATGCAGGTCTTTTTCTCGAAGAAATTCACCAGCTGGCAGCCGCTTACGGTTGGACGGAACAGGAAATTTTTTCAATCCCCCGGGCAAGGCGAAGTTGGTATGTGAAACGGATAAGGGTGACATGATGTCATATCTGGAACGGCAGATCAGCAAGGTAAACGGAACAGGCCCACTGGCCCGGCCGCGGCCGAGGGCAAGGTTCGAGGATGCCAATGCCATGAAACCGGAAACTGTGACGCCGACAGTTCCTCAATCTCACAGAGAACAGTCTGTTTTTACTGGTGTTGATCCGGGTTTTTCACCGTCACAGTCGATTTCTGCCGATGGGCTGCCTGTCCGGCCGGTAGCTCAACATACTGAACACGGATACCATGCGCCTGCTCAAAATGGCCCGGTGTTTATTGAAAAGCTGTTTCAACCTTCCAGTGGGAAGCATGATTTTATACAAAATAATGAACAGCGCCCGGAAAAGAAGGGGCACCGTACCGGTTTGAAAGAGCAGACGGCTGAGATAGCCGTTAAAAATACAGGCTCCGGGATCGGCACTGCCCAAAACAGCAGCAAACGCCAGGCGAATCACCTATCTGGCCCGGCAAAAACAGGCGGGAAAAGCCGGCAGCAGGCTATATCCGCATCAGTGCCACCCGTAAAATCCCCTTTACACCGGCTTGATGAAACCCAGGTCCTGCAGGAGCCGCATCCAGAAGAAAAAGGGCCGGATCACGGGATAATTGTATTTCTTGAGCAGGATGTTGAATTGAGGCCGGACACCGCTATGAGCCATGGTGTGTCTAACCAGTATATGTCAAATCAGGATATGTCAAATAAAGGCCGGGCTGTTCCCCTGCAGGAAAATCATGCGGGTCAGGGAGCACCCGATATGAATATCTCGGTTGAAATCGGCAGGGTGATTGTGGAAAGTCCTCAGCCGCAGCAGGCTTTCAGGCGGCCCGCGCTTCGAAAACCAGGAATGAGCCTGTCCGACTACCTTGAAAAGAGATCCGGAGGAAACAGATGAGCAATCACCTGGCAATTGCAACCGTCACTGCACTGTTCCGGCATGTGCTGGAGGAATACCTGCCCCTGGACGAGCCATCTGCCACAGTGACATCCATCCGACCGGATTCTGGAGCCAGCGGTCTGCCCTCTCCGGGCGTTAACCTTTTCCTTTACAATGTCAGCAGCAATACGGCATTTAGAAATGAAGACCTGCCGGCGCGGACTCCAGGCGGGAGGATGGTTAACCGACCAAGGGCTGCGCTGAATCTTCACTACCTGTGTTCGTTCTACGGCGATGAAACCGTTCTTGAGCCCCAGCGGGTTCTGGGAAGTTTTGCAAGGATTATCGAGGCCCAGTCCATCCTTGATCTTGACAGGATCCAGACGATCCTGGGCGACCCATTGTATGCCTTTCTTGCAGGCACGGACCTGAATACCCAGGTCGAACAGGTCCGGATTTCACCTGAAAATCTTACGATTGACGACATGTCAAAGATATGGTCAACACTCCTGAACACAACATATCCGCTGTCGCTCGGCTATACGGCCAGCGCTGTGCTGATCGAAGCTCCGGGGGAGATCGGAAAGCCGCTGCCTGTCCTGGCAAGGCATATCAATGTTTCGTCTATAACCCCGATGACCATTACCTCCCTTTCAAATGAAGACGATCCGCAGGCAATGGTTTGTTTTGGAGACACCTTGTCCATTGTCGGTACCGGGTTCACCACGGCAGTTTCAACTGTTGAAATTGATTCAAAAGCTTATACCGGCTTTACCATTCAATCCCTCAACCAGATAGATATGCCGTTGACAAACCCGGCACTTCGGGCCGGAGCATGTGTGTTAAAGCTAAAGACCGGGCATTTTCAGTCCAGCAACAGCATGGCGTTCCTTTTAGGACCGCTCATCACGATTCAATCGGCTTCCGTGACATCCAGCGAGCTTCCCATAGCGATCGACCCGGCAGTGGGAAGGGAGCAGAAAGTGCGCCTGCTCTTGAACGAATATCAGGTTTCAGCACCTTCCGAACCCCGGCAGTACGTCATTGATGCACCTGAAAATAACGGTATTACAGATTCAACCATACAGGAAACAAGTACAATTGTTTTTGATGTTGCGGGTACGGATGCAGGCGAATATCTTGTCCGTGTCGAGGTTGACGGGGCCCAGAGCGGGCTTGAACGTACCCTCGTCTCAGGACAGTTAACCATTACCGATCCAAGGGTGACCATCCCATGAGCAGGAAGATAAAACATTCGGATCACCAGGAATATCTGATCCATTGCTTTAAAGCTCTCAAATCGCTTTTGAGCGCTAAAAAATCAAAGGCCTGCAATGATGTTCCCAAACCGCATAAAAAAGACATTCCTGCCGCATATCACCTTCAGCAGGCATTCGGGCTGTCTTCTTTTGAATTCTGGTCGCTGATCTGTTGTGCCGGTATGGAGTATGACAGTTCCCTTGCCGGTCTGATCAGGGAAAAATACAATATTTCGGTTCCCAGTATCAGCTTTCTTTTAGGCATCATCCCCGGGCCGCACTGGGATGCCTTTTCCCCTGAAAAAGCCCTTCGGAAGACCGATCTCATTCACTTGGAACAAAGCGGCCTGCACGTCAACTCAACCATCCGGCTTCCGGAAAAAGTGCTCCATTTCCTGAACGGCTTCAATTTTTTTGACCCGGATCTTTCCGCATGGTGCTTCCCGCTTGAACCGGCCCGGGAAAAAATTCCGGATGAACTGTATGCATGGCTCAATGGTGGGGAGGTGGTTCATGGAACACTCAACTGCTACGGGCAGGACATAGAACAGATCAGGGCAGTGGTGTCATCCCTGCTTGGGAATAACGGTTTCGCTGCGTACGAAATAGACCGCTCCATCCTGGATCTGGATGCGGGTACCCAGGAACACCTGTTTAAAATATGCCTTCGTGATGCCCTGCTCAGCAGGATTATATGGTTTATAAATGCAGGTACTGCGCTGTCCCCAACTCAGGAACGTTCCTTGAAAAGGCTTTCAGCGCTTTGTGCAGACAGCCTTGTAATTGCAGGCGCTTCTCCCATCCGGTACATTCATGGCATCCGGCATGTTGAAATTAAAAGAGGGTCTGTTCAGAGCCAGGTCCACCAGTGGGAGAGCGCACTGGCAGATACGCCGGTGAACGGTTCGTTTAAAAAAATCCTTGGTACGTTTTCTTTGTCCCCCTCACAGATAAAAAAGGCGGCAGAAAGTATTGATGGTGTCAGGGACCCTGAAACCGCCCGAAAGATGCTCTGGGATGCCTGTCGGAAGGAATCAAGGGCTGCGGTGCCGGAATTTATCGAGCAGATCGAAAGTGCGTATTCCTGGGAGGACCTGGTGCTGCCAGAGGCAACACTGGAGCATATAAAGTCAATCTCCCTCCAGGTTAAATACCGATACCAGGTTGTGGAAGAGTGGGGTTTTGGCCACAAAAGCACGCGGGGACTGGGTGTTGCCGCTCTCTTCCACGGGCCCAGCGGCACTGGCAAGACGCTTGCCGCTGAAGTTCTGTCGCGGCACCTTGCGCTTGACCTTTATAAAATTGATTTGAGCGCCGTGGTCAGTAAATATATCGGAGAAACAGAAAAAAATCTTGCAAAAGTGTTTGATACGGCAACCCGGGCCAATGCCATCCTGTTTTTTGATGAAGCCGACGCCCTTTTCGGTCGGCGCACAGAAATCAAAGATGCACATGACCGGTATGCCAATATTGAGGTGAGCTACCTTCTTCAGAGAATGGAAAATTACCCCGGGCTCTCCATACTGACAACCAATCTTCGGGACAATATCGACGATGCCTTTATCCGGCGGATCAGGTTCAGCATTGCTTTCCCATTTCCTGACCAGGTGCTTCGCAAAAGAATATGGGAACGGGTTATCCCTGACCGGGTGCCGGTTAAAGATATCGATTATTCAAAACTTGCACAACTCAGGATCTGTGGG
The DNA here is from genome assembly GCA_033851995.1 of Desulfobacteraceae bacterium. GTDB lineage: Bacteria > Desulfobacterota > Desulfobacteria > Desulfobacterales > Desulfobacteraceae > Desulfobacula. Next base: position 162,373 of record JAWSVI010000018.1, read on the forward strand.
GGAAATATCAGGAATATAGCGCTCCATTCTGCTTATTTTGCAGCGGATTCAGAAGAAGCTCTGGGCATGGAGCATGTGCTCAAAGCGGCCCGGGTAGAGTATGCCAAACTTGAAAGACCCCTGACTGAAACAGAAATTAAAAACTGGAAGACACATGAAAAACAATAAAGCGTTTCCGGAAACCGCCGGCGGAACAAGGATAAGAATCCCTGAACTGAAAATATCAGGGATGCCCGGAGAAGGCGACACCGCATCCGTGGCTCTTCAGGTGTCACAGCACCTGGACAGGGCAGGGCTGCCTTTTGACCGGGCGCTTCAGATAAGGCTGAGCCGGAAGATTGCAAGCCAGGTTCAAAAAAGCGTGGAAGAAAAGACGAGAAGCACAAGGGAGAGCAGACCATGACAACGTTTCCAGGATCACCAAGGCTGACAAAAGGGGCACTGATTGCTATGGATCCGTTTAATCCGGCTGCCAGTATCGTGGTGTTTCAATACAACCCGGAAGACCTTACCCGGACCATAACCCCGAGTTATATTGAATCCGGCGGAGGTAATGAGGTCCTGCGGCTTAACGGCGCTCCGAATGAAATAATTTCAGTTAAAATCCAGATCGACGCAATTGATCAGCTTGAAAACGGCAATGATACGGCAAAGGGGGCAGGTATTCATCCCCAGCTGGCCTCCCTTGAAATGATGGTCTACCCAAAGACAGGCCATGTCATTGCCAACAGCGTCATGATGGCTGGCGGGTTTATCGAGGTTGTTCCCCCTGAAGCTCCTTTTACCCTGTTTATCTGGGGGATGCACAGGGTCGTTCCGGTAAAGGTGGCATCGCTTTCTATAGCGGAAAAGGATTTTGACGCACTGCTCAATCCCATACGGGCCGAAGCAACCCTGTCGCTGAACGTGCTGACTTATGATGACTTTCCTATAACGCATCCGGGGTTCCACACTTTTATGGCGCACCAGGTAGTAAAGGAAACCATGGCAATTCTGGGATCGGCCGGGTCCATCGTTGATGTGGTCACCTGATACTTAAAGGATGAAATCATGTTTGAACCCAATAGCAGGTATTACCAGTCGGAACTGAAAACCAGGACACTTCCTGACGGGCGGGAAGTCTCCTATGTCGCCAGGCGGTTCCCGCCCCGGGATGAAGATTTGAAGATCATGAGCGTCCATACGGTCAATAAGGGGGACCGGCTGGATATCATCGCATCCCAGAAAATTGGAGATCCCGTCCAGTTCTGGCGAATTGCAGATGCACAGCACCGAAACCTTGATCCCCATGAACTGATCCGGGAACCCGGGAGGAAGCTTTCAATTCCGTTCCCAGAGGCGGGTGTATGAGTTTTTTAAGCACGAGACTGCAGATATTGATCGGCCCGGGAGTCCCGCTCCCGGCACCGCCAGTCCTGCTTCGTGCCGTGCAGAGGATCGAGGTGCATACCTCGGATACCGGCCGATCCGGGTTCCAGATAACGCTACAGGCTGGAAGAAGCATGACCGACATGGTCGATGATCCCCTGATGCTGCTGCCCCAGACCAGGGCCTTCAGCAGGGTTGTTATGACAGTCCTTATCAATGCCATACCCCATGTGATCATGGACGGCGTTATTACGACCATAGAGCACAACCCGGGAGCATCCGGAACCTCGACGATTACACTTACAGGTGAAGATGTATCGGTGATGATGGACCTTGAAGAAAAATCAGTAGAGCACCCGGCACAGCCTGAAACGGTTATTGCACTGAAAATTATTGCCTCCTATGCCCAGTACGGCCTGATCCCCCTGGTTGTACCCCCACCGTCGGTTGACATGCCGGTTCCGACGGAACGGACTCCGGTTCAGCAGGGAACGGATCTTGACTACCTCAATGAAATGGCCGAGCGGTATGGGTATACTTTTTACGTGGATCCCGGACCGGCGCCGCTGGTGAATACGGCATACTGGGGGCCGCCGAGACGGGTCGGCATGCTTCAGCGGGCACTGTCGGTCAACATGGGTTCGTTTACAAATGTCAGCTCATTTGATCTGAGATTCGACGGGATGGCCACCAGCCGCGTATCAGGACAGGTCCAGGACCGCAGGACCAACACGTCGATCCCGGTGGAAATGCCTGCAGTGACACGGATTCCGCTCTCTTCACAACCGGCGTGGCTTACCCAGTCACACCGGCGGGTGGAACAGATGAGGGAATCCGGTATTGATGTGACCCAGGCTTACAGCCGTGCGTCCGCCCGTGTAAATTCAGATGCGGACCGGGTCGTGGGCGCCACAGGAGAGATCGATGCCATTGCCTACGGCGGGCTTTTAAATCCGAGAGGACTGGTCGGGGTCCGTGGCATCGGGTACCAGGGTGATGGGATGTATTATGTCAGGAGCGTCACCCATGTGATCGAGGACGGTCATTACAAACAGCAGTTTGCACTGCTCAGGGAAGGCACCGGTTCCATTTCACCTGTGGTGGTGCCGTGATCTTGAAAAAAGGAAAATAATATATGCCGCCTAACAGATATTATGGAAAATACCGGGGAACCGTTTCAAACAACATGGATCCGCAGAACCAGGGCCGTTTGCAGGTTCAGGTACCTGCCGTCCTGGGGACCGGCAGCATGAGCTGGGCAATGCCGTGCGTTCCCTATGCCGGAAGCCAGGTCGGGTTTCATTTTATTCCGGATGTCGGAACAAACGTCTGGGTTGAATTTGAAGCGGGAGATCCGGATTACCCGATCTGGAGCGGCTGTTTCTGGGGACTTGGGGAAAACCCTGTGCTTCCAGGCGGACCTTTTGTGAAAACAATCAAGACCGGGTTTGCGGAAATTAAAATAGACGAGACACCGGGTGTGGGTGGTGTCGTGATTGAAACAACAGCTCTTTCTTCCGCACCGGCTAAAATAGAGATGAACATGCAGGGGCTTACCATCACCCACGGAGGGGCAAAGATCAATATGAACAACCTGAATGTCAATGTAAACAACGGCGCTTTAGAGGTTATCTGATGCCGGGATTTATCGTTCACCAGGGAGCAGCAGTGCTGTGTTCGCACGGCGGACAGGCATCAGCCGTTTCTCCCAATCCAAGGGTCAGGGTTTCCGGTCAGATGGTGTCTGTGCTTTCAACGCCATACTGTATCGCGGGTTGTCCGTTTACCACCGGCGGATCACCCCAGCCCTGCGTCACCGGGCAGTGGATCATGGGAGCGGCAAGGGTCCGGGCCGGCGGACAGCCTGTTATACTGCTTGACAGCCAGTCAACCGCCGTACCGAACGGTACACCGATGTCAATCGTAAGTACACAGACAAGGGTCAGGGGGCAGTAATGCATATTGGATTTCCATTTCAGATTACCGGCAGCGGTACCGCAAGGACGGTCTCAAGAGGCAGGTGGCTTCGCGGACTGATCGAACAGGTGCTGTTCACGGCGCCGGGGGAAAGAGTGAACCGGCCGGATTTCGGGACACCGTTAAACCGGATGATCTTTGCACCGATTACCTCCGAGACATCCGCCGGGATCCAGGCACTGGTCCAGGGAAACCTTCAGCACTATCTTGGGGAAGAGATCGAGGTCAAGGAAGTTACAGTGACTTCGGATGACTCAACCCTGGTTGTTTCAGTCACATTTGCCGACCGCCTGACTGGTGAGCGGTACAGAGAAAAATTCAGGACATCTGAGCTATGAACCGTATATTCTGCTGCGAAAATAAGCTTCGTATTGAAGAGATCCGGGAACATCCCTTGATCAACGGGATCGAATACCTTGAGGTGATTGATAAAGATGCGCCCGAGCAGGATCTTCGCCAGAGAACACTCCTGGTTACCTGTGTGAAACCGCCTGCATCTGCACCTTTGCCGGATGAAATTCATTTTTCCGGCGGTGTCCGGGTGCCGGTAATCACTACAGAGTGGACTGCACTGGCGGCAGATGCTGCCACGCTTTATGCAAACCATTTCATTTCACTGGAAGAACAAGAGTATCTGAACAGTCTTGATAATAGAGACCGGATTGTCGTAATCCGTGTTGAGGCTGCAGGGGACTATGATCGTTATACCCTGAGGTTCGGCATCCATGAAGCGCCACTGCCGGATTTTGACGTGATATGTTCCAGTATTGAATTTTCTTTCAAGGTGGAATGCCCGACACCCTTTGACTGTCTGCAGGTCTGCGACACCAATGAGATGCTTGAAAAAGGGCCGTTCATCGATTACAGCGCCCGTGACTATGACAGCTTCAAAGCGCTCATGCTCGACCGGCTGAGAATTACGCTTCCGGAATGGACAGACCGGTCAGCCGCAGATCTCGGCATTACGATTCTCGAGACTCTGGCATATGAAGCCGACCGCCTGACCTGGTACCAGGATGCGGTCAGTGCTGATGCCTATCTTGGAACGGCCCGGACCCGGACGGCCGTTCGAAGGCACGCCAGAATCCTTGACTATGCAATGCATGACGGGTGCAATGCACGTGCGCTTGCTGCATTAGAAGTAGAGGCGGGCGTTGCAAACCTGGCCATCGGGAAAACCCTTTCAACCGGTGAACGGGTCCAACTCTTCACATCAATGAGGGGTGTAAACGTTGTTATATCTCCTTCTGAATCCTTGCGGCTTAAAGCGGAGCACGTTCCTGTGGTTTTTGAACCCATGACCGGCATCCGCATGTTTCACTCACACAACACGATCAGTTTCTACACCTGGGGGGATGAGGTCTGCTGCCTGAAAAAAGGGGAAACCCGGGCAGTGCTTGAGGACGACCTTGAAAACCGCCTGATGCTTGTCCCAGGCGATATTCTCATATTTGAAGAGGTGATCTCACCGAAAAATGGGGAGGCGGCAGATGCTGATCCTGCAAAGCGCCATGCCGTCCGGTTGACAAACGTCGTCCCTGAAGCCGAGGTTGACGCATCAGGCGCAAGGAGTGCAGCATCACCGAATATGGATGCGCTCTATGACACACCCATCGTCCGGATCGAGTGGGAGAAAAAAGACGCGCTCCCCTTTGATTTAATGGTGTCCGAAAGGATTGAAAAAGACGGGATCTCAGCCGTGATCCCGAACCTGACAATGGCAAAGGGAAATATTCTTCCGGTGGATCATGGTGAAACCGTTCAGACAACCCTTGAAACCAGACAGGGCTCCCATCCGGATTACCGGCCGTGGCTTGATGTGGCGGATCTGACATACAGGCAGCAGGTGGATTTTGATATGCCTGATGCCGTATCAACTTTGTTGAACCAGGACCCGAGGAAAGCGCTTGCCGACATTTTTTGCTCGGATCACGATTCGATCAGGTGGGAGGTGAAACAGACACTGTTTGATTCTGATCCCTATGATTATCATTTTGCAGCTGAAACAGAAGATGACGGGGCAACACAGCTTCGGTTCGGGGACGGAAAACAGGGGATGAAGCCGCCGGATAATCCTGAATTCACTGTAACCTGCCGGACCGGGAATGGCCGGAAAGGCAATGTGGGTCGCGATACCCTGAGCCACTGCGTGTTCACACCTGGTGCTGGAATTGTTTCTGTGCGTAACCCCATGGCTGCCGCAGGCGGTATCAATCCTGAATCCCGGGAGGAGGTCAGGAAATATGCGCCTCAAGCCTTCAGGGTACAGGAACGGGCAGTCACGGAAGACGATTATGCGAGAGTCGCCGAACGGCATCCTGAAGTTCAAAAGGCACTGGCCAGGCGGCGGTGGACCGGAAGCTGGCATACCATATTCATCTCAATTGACCGTTTCGGCGGGCTGGCCATCACGGATGAGTTTGAAAGGGAGCTGGTCTGTTTTCTGGATACGTATCGTATAGCTGGAAGGGATGTTGAAATCGTTCCTCCGCAATTTGTATCCCTTGATGTAACCCTCAATATCTGCGTTTCAGAAGGGTTCAGGCTCAGCGACATCCACAGCGGGCTTTCCGACCTTTTTACAAGCGGTATTCGAAAAGACGGTTCAAAGGGATATTTTCACCCGGATAATTTTACGTTTGGCACACAGGTGTATTTAAGCCCGATTATTGACCTTGCCTCCGGGATTGAAGGCGTACGCCGGGCAACGGTTTCTCCTGCGGCTGAAGTACCGGGAACCTTTATGCGATGGGGAGGTACACAGCAAACAGAAATAGAAAAAGGTGTTATTGCCATCGGTGCATCCGAGATCGCACGGTGCATGAATGACTCAAACCGGCCTGAATACGGGCGGATTGTTTTCCATATCGAAGGAGGGGCATGAGCTGCAAGAAACAAAATATCTGCTGCTGCAATGAGAGCAGTCCAAGTTTAGATCCGGTTTTCAACCTTCCGGGTAAAGACTCTCTTTCCTGCAGGGTTGGCACGTTTCACACCTTTTTTGATCAAATGAAGAAACGGATCAGTACCTGGGAAACCCCTTCAGGCAGGCGCAGCCTTGCCGGGCTGAGCACAAGGGAGCTGGATGATCCTTGTATTGCCTTCATGGATGCCTGGGCAGTTGCTGGCGATGTGATCACCTTTTACCAGGAACGGATTGCCAATGAAGGGTATATCCGCACGGCAGAGGAGAAAAAAAGCCTGCTGGAACTCGCCCGCCAGATCGGGTATGAACTTAAACCCGGGGTTTCGGCGGCCACGGTTATTTGCTGGATGCTGGATGAAAGCGCCTCAGCCCCGGACAAAACGCTTATCCAGGCCGGAACTCAGATTCAGAGTATCCCTGAAGGCGGAGACCTTCCCCAGGTTTTTGAAACCCATAAGGATTTTACAGCGTACAAGTGCTGGAATAAAATGACGCCCCGTATGGAGACCCCCACTGACAACAGCGGTTCCGATGCAGTCCTTGCCGAGGGGATCGCCTTGTCCATCCGTCCGGGGGACGCGGTTCTGATTGAATTTGAAACCGCATCTGAAACACGGATCGTGAAAGCCGTGAGAGAAGATGAAAAAGCAAAAACTACCCGTGTGTTTTTCAAGGATAAATCTCAAAGCATTTCAAGTGCTGATCAATGGCCGGGCAAACCGCCTGCAGGCCCACTGTCCCCTGATGATGAAACCGTCGCCCTGACACAGGAGAGCGTCAAAGAGTACATCTATTCTGTCACCCTGACGGAAAAGGAGCTGGAACAGTTCTGCGATTTTCATGAATGGAACATTGAAGAAACCATTGAAATATGCAGGAATCTCAGAAAAGCGGATGAAATCATGCCGGATATGTTTCACTACGGTGAAAAGGTTTCCTTTTATGGGGCAGGGCGGCCCAGATATTTAAGCCTTCCCTCGGAAACCAGGCATTCAAGCACCACCGGACACAGTGCAGGCAAGGCATACCCATACCCGTGGGACGAAGACACCGACATCTGGTTCAACCCGTCAGACGGCAGCAACTGGTCATCCTACCACTGCTTTCTTGAACGGGAGATAGACAGCATTGCACCGGGACAGCGGATTCTCCTCCGGGCTGGCGCTGGCACTCCAAACAAATTTGAAATAGAAGATGCAGGGGTGGAAACCCTCAATTCCTATTCAATCTCAGCTAAGACTACAGGATTAAACCTTAAAAACCTTTCCGATCCAAGACCGGGCAGTTATAGCATAAACGGTACAAGGGCCTGGACTGGTGAACAGAAGATGACGCTTGCAGCGGTTCCCCTTGGTTCGACCCTGGATTCCGGAATCGACACCATCATCCTCAGCGACATGGTGGCCGGGCTTTCAATCGGGCAGACAGTCGTGCTGACAGGGATGCGAACCGATACTGAGAATCTTGAGCAGTCTGAAAACTTGACATTAAAAGAGGTTCAGCATTCCGGCGGATATACACGGCTGATATTCAAAACGGCAATTAAATACAGCTATGAGCGCGAAACCCTCTCCTTGAATGCCAATGTTACGGACGTAACGCATGGGGAGCGTGTATCCGGCGAAGTTGTAGGAAGCTCAAAAGGAGAGGCCCATCAACGGTTTGTATTGAACAAGACGCCTTTGACCTGGATAAATTCCGGTACTGCCAGTGGCGGTGCTCAGCCTACCCTGGAAATCAGGGTCAACGGCATATCCTGGAAAAAGGTTGATTATTTCTATGATACAGCGCCGGAAGATGAAATTTATACCATCCGGATGACTGATAAGGGGGATACCATTGTCCAGTTCGGGGACGGCATTCACGGTGCCGTACCGCCTGCAGGGATCAACAACATCACGGCGGATTACAGGACCGGGATCGGTAGCGACGGTCTCGTGGATGCCAGGGCCGTCAGCCTTGTGAAAACACGGCCCTATGGGGTGAAGGATGCTTTTAATCCTGTGGCATCAGATGATGCAGAAGACCCGGAAGCAAGAGATGATGCAAGGATCAACGCGCCGCGAACCGTCCGGACCCTCGACCGGATTGTTTCTTTGACCGATTACGAAGATTACTGCCGAACATATGCTGGAATCGGCAAGGCCCAGGCAGTGGAACTTTCCCTGGAAGGAGATTCCATTATCCACATCAGCGTCCTTTCTTCCACTGGTGACGATGTTTCAGATGCAAAGCTCCAGGCCCTGAATGATGAAGTTCAGGATTCACGGGACAGCACAATTCCATTTATCGTGGATAACGGCGTGATCCGACAGGTGACCCTGAAAGCCGGCCTCATAATTGATGACAGGTATGAGTTTGATACCGTGAAAAAAGAATGTAGCACCATGCTGGCAAAAGAATTTTCGTTTAAAAACCGTATGTTTGGCCAGGGAATCGATGCGGATGATGTGATACGGGTGCTGCATGACCATGAGGCGGTCATTGCCGCAGACATCGACGCGCTGTCGCTTTGTGGCGGTGATGAAACCAACGGAATTGAATCCTATGTTGAGGCACCTGGAGCAAAAGCAAAGCCCGGACTGACATTTGACAGCGCAGTTCTTCTGGTGATGCCCGACATCTGCATTACGCTTGAACAGCGTGTTCCGGCAGAAAAATTTTAAAGAAAAGACAATGCACAATAAATATATGATGGCTTATCCCGGACAGGAAACAGTATGACACAGGAAGAAAAATTATATCAGCTCCTGCCGTCATGGCACAGGAAGCTCGATGCAGAAACATCAGAGGCGCTTCGCGGGTTCATGGGAATCCTCGACGAGGTCCGCAAGGTCCTGCATGATGATATCGGAAATCTTCATGACAACTGGTTCATTGAAACCTGCGATGAATGGGTGATTTCCTATATCGCTGACCTGCTCGGCGTGAATATCAACCATTCCATCTCCAGTGCAGGCATGTTCAGTCAGCGTCCCTTTGTCGGCCGTACCATCCATTACCGCCGCCGCAAGGGCACAGTTTCAGTGCTTGAAAACATTGCAAAAGATGTGTCGGGCTGGCCTGTGAAAGCAGTTGAGTTTTTCCAGCACATGGGATGGACGCAGCACCTCAACCATATCCGGATGGACCATGCCCAAAATCCATTTTCCCATGGATCGGGCAGGTTCAATCCAACATCCCAATTCCGGGTAGGTTCAGTCAATATCCGCGATATCGATGCCTGCGACAGGATCACAGGACCCTTCAATATGGTAAGCCACACCTTTGACATGCGGCCCTTGAATCAGTTAAACGGGCATTTCGGCATTGAAAAGATCGGCCTTTTTACCTGGCGACTTGCTGCTCACACCATCAGGAAGATGAAACCGAGGCAGTCGCAGACTTATGCGGACGGGTACAGTTTTGATCCGGCAGGAATTCCCCGGCAGCTGTTCACCAATCCAAGGGTCCAGGCGAACAATGATGCGCCGCAGGATGAGCAGTCTGTTCCCGCCAGGGTCAGGTGCACGGCTTTCTGGATGGACAAGGCATCCTACTACGGCACCGGGCCGGATGCCTCTTGTGCTGTGTATGACAACCATACACTAATACCTGTGGAGCAGGTTATCATAAAGGATCTTTCTTCATGGGATCCCCCGTCTGCAGGAAAGGTGGCGATTGACCCATCCCTTGGCAGGTTCGCATTTGCTCCGGGCCAGTCGCCGGAAACCGTTCATGCGGATTTTACCCATGGATTCGGTGTTGATATCGGCGGCGGCCCCTATGACCGGAGAGACTCACTGATCCGGTCCATTGCCGCAGACTATGCCGTAACCATTGCAAAAGACGGTTCAGCAGACCACACATCCATTAACAGTGCGCTTTCGGGGTGGAACCAGACCACTCATAAAAGGGCCGTGATCACCATCCATGACAATGAGACCTATGCCGAGAACCTGGTTCTCACACTTGAGCAGAATGTCAGGCTGGTCATCCAGTCATCCAACACCTGCCGCCCCCATATTCAATGCCTGAATGATGTTTCAGGTCCGGGTGTGATCGAGTTTTCCGGCAGTACAGGTTCAAATTCGGCAGCAGAGTTTGACGGGCTTTTCATAGAAGGTGCTTTTCTTGTCAACCCTGAAAGCGTAAGGGATTTAAACCTGCGCCACTGCACCCTTATTCCAGGCAGGGCGATAGGTGAGGATGGAAGTGCGTCTTTTGCTTCAGAACCTTCCATCACCTTTGAACTCGATTCAACAGAACACCTGGCAACGTTTTACCGGTCTATTACGGGGCCCGTCATCATGGAGGAAAACAGCGGTAAACTATGTGCCGCAGAATCGATCATCGATCATCCGGACGGCGGTGCTGCCGTTGCCGGTCTGCCGAACGGAACCCTTCCGGGACCGGATCTCGAACTTGATACCTGCACCATAACGGGTGAAGTGAATGCACGCCGCATCCTTCTTGCAACAGGGGCCCTGTTTAAAAAGAGGGTCCTGGTGCAGCGAAAACAGGATGGGTGCATGCGGTACTGCTATATCGACGAGCGCGTATCAAAAACACCCCGCAGGTTCCGGTGCCAGCCTGAATACATTATCCTGGAAAAGGGAAAGCGGCCTGCAGGGCTTTCAGTACAGCAGGAAGTCCTGATTCGAAATCGGACCATCCCGGTCTTTACCAGCAGCCAGTACGGTAAATCCGGCTACTGCCAGTTGGCCCTCCCTGTCGGGCGTGCGCTGGGCCACGGAAATGAGGATCGAAACGAAATCGGTGTTTTTAATATACTCAAACAGGCCTTCAGGACACAGAATATTGAACAAAGAACTCATGAATATGCCCCTGTTCAGATGGAACCGGGCATCATCCAAGTAACTTAGGAGGAGACATGAAAGGCGATTTTACCCGCATGACATTCCGGGCTGAAAATCACTATACCCGGGTACTCAAACAGCAGGGACGCGTGGATGTTGATGCAGACTGGAATGAGCAGCATGATATCCTGATGCACCTTGACCGGACAACACGGCGCGATGTGATCGGGCCCAGCGGCGTGCCCCGGGATAACGGCGGCTTTCATATTGACAAGGACCTGGATGGAAACCTGACATTTTCGCCCGGAAGAATATATGTGGACGGTATCCTGTGCGAACAGTTCGGCAGTGAGAATAGGCGGATCGACAGGCAGGGCGAGATGGCCCCGGGGTATGTTCCCCCGCCTGCACCAGGCCCTTTTCTCGTCTATCTTGATGTCTGGGAGCGGCATGTCACCCATATCGAAGACCCTGATATCAGGGAATCTGCACTTGGCGGGCCGGATACGGCCACCCGGGCCCAGACCGTGTTCCAGGTCAAGCTTTTTCCCATCTCGTTTGACGAGGAAAACCAGGTGCCTGAGTGCCGGGCCTTCCCGGTACCGGATTCAGACGGGATTCTGTATGCCCAGAGCAAACCTTCCGAAACTTTAGACAATCCCTGCGTGGTCGGGGCTGCAGGAGGATACAGGGGCCTTGAAAACAGGCTCTATCGTGTGGAGATACACGATAACGGCATAGATGAAAACGGCAGTTCTACAGGCCAGGTCACTTTCAAGTGGTCCAGGGACAATGGCAGCGTGGTGCTGCCGGCGATACCGGACGGATTTGACGGCGTAAACCTTACCGTCCTTCATACCGGCAAAGACCATGTCCTCAGCGTCCGTCCAGGAGACTGGGTTGAAGTGACCAATGAAATCCAGGACCTGTCAAACCAGGGCGGTATCCTGGCCCAGGTCGAACCGGACGGTGTGGTGCACGGGGCGGGTCTGCCCCGGCTTGTACTATCTCGGGATGTCTCCTCCATGGAAAGCGACCGGGCCCCGGTTGTGAGAAGGTGGGACCAGAAGGAAACCGATACAGTAACCCTTGTGAATGGTGCCGTACCCATAAGCAGCGGCTGGATCGAACTCGAAGACGGCATCCAGGTCCGGTTCGACACGTCACGGACCTATCACACCGGGGATTACTGGCTGATACCGGCCCGAACCCGCAAAGGGACCATAGAGTGGCCGGACAAAGATGTTGCTGTCCCGGCTGTGGGGATCAAACACCACTATGCAGAACTCGCCACTGCCTGGCATGACGGTACTCTGTGGCGGATCAGGGACTGCCGGGATGAATTCCCGCCCCTGGTTGATGTGGGGGCAGGCGGATGCTGTGTGAGTGTCCATCCGGGTGAAGATATCCAGCATGCAGTTGACCAGGTGACCAGTGCAGGCGGCGGGTGTGTCATTCTTTGTCCCGGCGTCCATGAACTGTCGGCACCGCTTTTGATAGATAATGCCCATGATGTGAGGCTCCACGGCTGCGGGTGGGCAACCATCCTGACTTCAGGCCTCCAGACACTGCCGGAGCTTGTTACTGTTCGGAACAGCGAGCGTATCCTCATAGAAGACATACTGCTGACAGCCTACACCACGCTTTCTCTGATTAACATGACCCAGGAAGGCATGAACCAGGACATCGTGATTTCAGGATGCGGTCTCATACATACGGCGGTTGCGGGGAAAACATCCAATGCACCGGCTGGAATTCGGATCACTTCAACCTGCGGCATAAAAATTGAAGAATGCAGGATTGCAGCTCCGGTCGGCATTGCCGTACCCCTGGGAGACATGCTGCCGGTCATAGACGGTCTGTCAGAAATTGCAGGATCCACAGCACCTGTTGTATCCAAGGGCGGATATTCGGATTTCGGTGATCTTCCCATTGGTTCACAATACGCCGTTGGCGACCAGGCCGGTGTTGATTCCACGACTCTCAGTTTTGAGGCTTTTGAGCGGACGCCTGGTGACATCTATGAAGGCGGCAGTGCAGTTGTTGCAGGTGATGAAACCTTTGCCTACCTCCGCACCAATAATATCAATGCCGTGTTTGAACCGGCTTCACCGGTAAGCTCGGCCTCATTTGTCTACTACTACGGCGGCGGCAGCGTAAATGCCGTTGTGAACTCGGAAAGGATTTACGCCTCAAGCCCTGAGCAGCTGAACAGCCAGAGCGCGGGTGGTGCCGCTATCTCAGTTGTCCCGGATTCGGAAAACAACTATGACCAGGGAAAGATCGTAATTACAAGTGACAGCGGTATGGAACGGGTCGGCATCGGAGGCCAGGAGTTTGATATCGGTAGATTTGACATCAATGATGACGACCTGGAAGGCATTCCAGAAGCAGACGAGTTCGGCCTGCCCTCCCAGAGCATCCTTGTATCTGAAAGCATCATCCGTTTTTCAAGGATTGGTTTTTCAGCAGCCATTGTCGAGGATGTCAGGATTAAGGAGACGAATATCGAGTCCATAGACAGGGACTTTTTTAAAATTATTTTGAAACTGTCGGACTCATTATCACGTTTTGACAGGTTTGACAGAAGGATCGAAGAGCGTTTCAGCAATGCCCGTCTTGATCTTTTGATCGAATCCCTGGCGGACATTTTCTGCCAGCCGGCCGTGGATGTTTCAGGGGTCGGGATTCTCGGATGTGTTTTTGACGGCCTTGAGATACGATCCACCAGCATGGCAGGTTCATACGGGATACGTGCCGGTATCCTGATTGACACCATTGTTGACGGGTGCGATCTGTTTGGCGAAAAAGCAGGCATGGTACTGCTGTGGCCTCACAATTTTAACTGCAGGCAGACTGCCATGTTTTCATCAACCGGCGGCGGGTGCATGATTTCCGGCGGATATGCCGTGAGGGTCAAGGACTGCACCATTGAAGCGGCAACCGGTATCGCAACCATCCCATCCAGCGTTTCCCGTTCTGCCATGATCGCCATCACCAGCTGGGCAATCCGGTCTCTGTACGGGGCCATCGACCAGAACCAGGCGCGGGGCTTTATCTGGCTGCTTATTGAAGACATGGCAGAACGGCTTGACCTTGAAGAATTTTTTAATGCCTTTGATGTCTGGATCGAATCTGTTCTGCCGGATATCCCAATTACTGCGACCATGCTGCTTGCTTTGCAGCTTGAAAGCCAGATGAGACAGAGACCGGATGAAGAAAATGAGGAATCAAAGTTTGCCTGGCCTCTTTCAGGCATAACGATTGACGGCTGTGCGCTCAAGGCGGATAAAAACTGTGTCCAGCTGGCCGGCCTGCTCAGTTTCGGTGAAATCGCTGTTAAGGACAACCGGCTGCTGTCCCGAGAGGCAAGGGCCCTGCTGTGCGAGGCAGCTCCATATATGCAGTCGCCGGAATTTTTACAGTGCGTGTCCGTGGCATTTCTCGGCCAGGTGATCTCTCTTTTTGAAGATGTCATTGAAGAAGCAGGCGGTGGTTTGTTTCAGAGCCTCGCGCAGGCACTGCTGCCAGTGCTTGCAGGTTGGAGCCAGGGTGCGGATGACACCTTTTCAACTGCAGTTTCGATCAGGGGGAATACGATTGAATCCTATCGTACAGCCATTGAAACCAATTTTTTCCAGGCCGCAGTCACAGACAACCATATTACCATGCGACAGCGGCCTGAAATCAGAGCGGATCTTTTGGGACGAATCAACGGTATTGTGGTGATGGAGAGCGGTGTGCCGATTCCGGGTGCGTACGTGTCCGTCGAGGGAACCAGCCAGGGAACAACGGCTGGTGCGGACGGGACATTTGTTCTGCCGGACGTTCTCCCCGGACAGGTACAGCTGATCGCCACCTTTGCCGGCCTTCCTGCGGCCCGGCCCGAACCGATCACCATTGCCGCAGGCGAGGTCCGGGAAGTCACTATTGTCATGAATCCGGCCGGTTTTTTCTTTGATCACTATGCCTTTGCAGCAAATTTTTCCTATACGCCTGAAACAGCTTACATTTCCGCATTCTCGGGCAGTACAAAAATCCAGGATCCGCGCAGGGTTGAACAGATTGCCTCAGCCCTGGAGCAGCATGAACTTTTCACTGTCCTGTCCGAAGAGATACGGGAAGGCAGCTCCACTGAACCGGACAACCTTGCAGGCGCATTGAGCAATTCCATTTCAGACTATACACCGGAACAGCGCCAGGCGCTTTCGACTGTCCTGATACAGGTTGCCTCGGTATCGGATGAAGAAACCCAGGCAGCCGCCAAAAGGGTCCAGACGGCGTTGTCCGGCAATACAGACCTGAAACCGGCACTTACAGATCTTGTCAGCGCGCTTGGCAAGCTCAGCGATTCCAACGGTATCGTGGTCAGGGCCCCGGGATGCGAGATCAAGGGAAATTTTGTCGGAATCGAACGGACCAGCAGTTCTGCAAGGACCGGAAGGGGCGGCATTGATGTTTCCATTGACCTGCAGAAGACAACCATGTTCCTGATAATCAGTTCAATCCTGAGCCAGATGGTCATGAGCGGCAATACTGAAGGTGTTGTCCAGAAACTTATGGAAATACTCCAGAATCCCATGAGGTTTGCAGAACTCCTGCCGAGGACCATCATCAGCCGAAACGAAATTCGGGGAGGCAGCGGCCACGGGATTTCTCTTATCGGTTCTCCGCTCCTGCCTGAATTCGTTTACGGGCTTTCCATTCACGGCAATGAAATCTCCGACCAGTCCGGCTGCGGCATTTACAACAATGCCTCGGCCCAACTACTCGATACTTCCATTGACGACAATGTCATTGTCCGGTGCGGAGACCGAAGGGGATACACCCAGGTCAAGGGAGGGATATGTCTTGATACCTGTGCAGGGCTGACGATAAAGAACAACCGGATTCACAGCTGTGGAAGCGACATATCGACTTTTCCGGTATTCGGGATCGATATCTCGGCAGCCTATCTCCTGGTCATCACTGGGAATTCCATCGTTAAAAACGGTGCTTCAGAAGAATACGGCGGCGGCGGGATGTATCTTTCATCCATTGGCGGGCAGGTGCAGGTTAATGATAATATCTGTGTGAACAACAGGCATTACCAGGTCCTCTGGAACGGCAACATCGGCAGGAACAAAAGTGCTGTGAATGATTCCTTGAACGGTCGGATGAGCAGGCTGTACACGGAAGCATCAGTATCGCAGGTCAGCATGGTCGGCGCACAGTTCTGCCAAAACCAGCTGTCACCGGGTGAATCGCTGATCCAGCCCACTGCCGTATTGCGTTTTTTGTCGCACCTGAATGTGAATGCAAACACATCGAACAACGGGGTTGCGCAGGTGCCGGGATTTGATATCTCCAACATCGGCCACCTTATTGTGAGCGGCAACCAGATGACCGGCGCCTCAAACCCGGCGATGCAGATTGGCAATGTCATTCGCGGCATTATCACTGGAAACCTGTCGACCGGTCCCATTGATCTTGACATCATGGCAAATTTTACCCGGGGGGCAAATTTCCCTCCAGTGATATGAGTGATATGAGATAAAAGGATATAACAAAATAGCAGGAGCTTTGGCATGGCAACCACAATAAATAAAGGCAACCTGGAAGCAGTTCTGACAGAAGCGGTCAAAACATCCCTGGGCAAAGAGAGCAGTACAAAAATTATCAAGTCGGTTTCAGACGATGCTCAAAATAAGTTCAGCCAGGAGAACCAGAAAATCAACACATCCGTCACCCAGAGGAAAAATGACCTTGCCGATCATACGGATAAACGAAGAACACTTCTTAAAGAAGATCATTCTCCGGAGCTCCCGGAAGCTGAAAACGGGTATGTGTTCAGCGGCCGCCTGATCGATGAAACCGACGGAAAACCGATCCCCTATGCCAGGCTCAGGATCATGGATCTTGACAGGGAGGATGATGACCCGCTCGGAATCATTACGACCGACAGCAGCGGCAAGTTCAGCCTTTTCTATACCCATGAGGATTTCAAGGATGCAGATGCGGTTCCTGAAATATATGTTGAAGTACTGGATGAGCAGGACAGGGTTATCCTCCGCACCAGGCGCAGCATGGTTGAAAAGACACCGAAAAACGCCTGGTATGAAATCTCGGTTGATGCAGACAAACTGCCTGAAAACGTTAAAAAGACAAGGGGGGCGCTGACAGGGATAACAGATAAACAGACCGGACGGCTTTCAAGACTCACAACCGTTGTCACGTTTAAAAAACCGGTCTTGTCGTCCATTGTCACCGCATCCGGCACTTCAAAAAGCGTCAGGTTAAAGGCTAAAGCTGCCGGGGCAACAGACAGGCCGCCATCAGGAGCGGTGCCTTCCCTTATCGATATCAAAGGTCTGGGAAAGGTATCCGTCAAAAAACTGGGAAAAGCAAAAATAAAGACGGTCAAGTCATTTGCTTCAGCATCTACGGACAGGATTGCAAAGAGCCTCAACATCAGTCCTAAAAAAGCCCAGGCTATGAAGGACGATGCAAAGGCTCTTTTGAAATAAATATATGCAGACATTTGAGCTGAAATCAAAGGACTCCCTGGTAACAAAACCGCCAAATATTTCTCAAGCTGGCCTGGTTCAGGCAAAAGCAACAATTCCCGAACCGCAGGACCGGTTAGAGCGGGAAGCGGACCTTACTGCTGACCATATTGTGCATATGCAGCAGAATGCTATCCCGGCTTCCAATGGAGATCCCGGGATCAGCCGGGTCTCTGCAGGCAGGGAAGGGCAAAGGTTCCTGCCGTCCGGTGTCACAAAGACGCTCAACTCTCCAGGCAGGTCTCTTGAAACGGGCACGCGGTTGTTCATGGAATCTCAGTTCAATCGGGATTTCAGCCGGGTCCGGGTGTATACGGATGGACAGGCGGCAGAATCGGCGCGCACCTTTAAAGCCAAGGCCTATACCCTTGGACAGGACATTGTGTTCGGAAAAGGGCAGTATGCCCCCCGGACATTTGAGGGCCGGCGCCTCATTGCGCATGAACTGACCCATGTCGTTCAGCAGCAGGGCAGCCTTCCTGTTGTGCAGTGTTATGGTCAGGGAACTGTTAACCAGCAACCCGTCAGGCAGGCCACAAACCAGGAACGCCGCGAGTTTGTACGTGAAGCCATCTCGTTTTTAAACACCGGCGCAAGCTTCTATCAATACATGACGGTAGACCGGGCCGGTTTGACCCGCACACTGACGGGGCTCAAATCAACGGTTGAGAACAGCCAGCGAATCGTCAATACCTATCTCAATGGTGACCAGACCCTGCTCGGGCAGCTGCAGCAGGCATACAGGAGCGCAGTATCTTCCCTTGTCCGTCGAGCAGCTTCACAGTTGAACCAGACAACCCACCAGGTGTACCAAACCAACCGGTCCCGCATCCATGAATGGGGCTGGCCACAGGCAACCACGGACAGTGCGGCGCATTCACTCGCTGCGGCGCTGCCGGTTCAGGAACGCAGGCGCCTTCGGGTGATTACAACGTCTGTTACGATTTCAAACCTGCACAACCTGTTTTCAACACAGGTCGCGCGCACGACCATCCCATTACCACGCGGGGTAACCGTCTCTCATGGCGGCTCCTTTCCCGTCGGACTGCAGCATGGGCTTAGAAATGTTGCCGGATCAATCACCCCCAGTCCCCTGGTTATCAATTCCACGATTACATTGGCCCTGGATCTTGAAAGATACGGAGGTGATTACAGTGCATTCCGATTTACATACGTGGAACACCGGCCCAGGCGGGGACCGCGCACACGGGAGATAATCATCGAGCGTCTGGGTACCGTCGGTATGGAAGGCCTTCCCGCATCGCAGCGTCAGGCGCAGATTCAGCGGTTCCGCAGATTTGGATTTACCCGGGGAAGAGGCTGGTCCACTACCCAGTTTGAAGCACTGCTCACAGCAATTTCCCAGGTGCCGGACAATACACTCACCCCTGTCAGGGGGCTGACGTTCAATCGTGGAACCGTCCATCAGTCCGACCCAAACGCAGGGGGAGACTACAATCCACACACACATACCATCACTCTGTATGACACTGGTCTTTCAGATTCCCTCACCCGTGTGGGCACTCCCGGCAGGGTACAGGGCATCCATACGATATCGGTTCACAATATTGTCCATGAAATCGGTCATGCCATTGATCTGTTGCCGTTAAGGCAGACGATGCGAAACCTCAACCAGGCAGGGGCCACTTTGGTTTCAGCATTTCGGCAGTATGAAACATCTCCAGGGTCAGGTGACTATCGTTTCCCAAGCAATGAGCAGGCAAGGTTCAATCGACTTCAGGGCCGGATCACCCAGGCCAGGCAGGCCCAGTTACAGGCACGATCCAGATCCGGTGCTTCCTGGCATCTGCAGGGTGGCAGGTGGGAAGTTTCTGACGGTAGCCGCCAGGGCGGAAGAAATAACGCCTTCAGGCAGGCTGCACGAAGGGATGGTGCGGTTTTTCCGACGAACTATCCGAATCCGCCTGACTGGTGGCAGGAATATTTTGCAGAATGTTTTTCATTATACATCAACAGCCCAACAGTGCTTCAACAGCAGCGGCCGAATGTATATACCTATTTTACGACCAATTTTCCCTGATCCTTCTCCAAAAAAATGTCGAGGCGGCTATGGGGATTGTATGATTTTTCCTTGAACGGTTTGTCTGGATGTTAATCTCAACTGTTAAAAATATGTGAATTTTTAAGGCAAAATCAATAATCTTTCACTGCGCCAAACCCTGACTATCCTAATTTTGTCCATATCCCGGCGATAAACTATTCTAAAGGGTGGGCATGTCCACCACCTAAAGTTACCTTGGCAAGGTCAGTGACACTGAGCTATGCATTGGATTGAAAATATTTATCGGTAAAATCTAAGGGGATTAGTCAAATTCCAATACCCAACAATAGAAACGCCAGTACTTCGTAGGAATTTAGGAGCAATAGCGTTTTTTCATAGAAGAGCGTTTAATCGATTGTTGCATGCTAACACCAGTCTCTATAGTTATTTTCAGATTTGCAACAAATCGATTAAATGGATGAACTGAAAGTCAAAAAAGCGCCGAACCGGCTATGGGGATAGTATGATTTTTCTTTGAGCGGTTTGTCCGGATATTCATCTTAACAGTAATAAAAATGTGAACCCTTGAGGCCATATTGAGTTTCCCAACAGTAATTATTTATAGGTATTTTTGTTAAAAATTACCTTTTTACATACTAGTCCGATATCGCCTGAGAGGCGATTCTTTTGAAGACATCAATTTCAGGTTGAGTCACGAAGAATCGAGCAACTGATTCGGCAGTTCCTTGATAATCGTCATTCGCCCCTTTTTACAACTGGGGCAGCACAGGAGATCCTGGCCTGTCAGCCTGTGCATCATCTCAAGATAAGTCTCTTCTATTTTTTGTGGTAAAGCAGCATCAGGGTCAATCAATTGCCGGATCAGTTTGACGGCCTGCTTTTTATTCCGATGTGCCAAAAAACCAAAATATCGTATCTTCATAAAATTTTCCGGAAGAACGTGAAGCAGGAACCTGCGGATAAATTCATGGGCACAGACCTTCAATGTTTTAGCTTTGTTGTCGTCATTTCTGTCCCTGTAGGTAAAACAGACCTGATTATTATCAATAGATTTGATCCGGTTGTTTGATATGGCAACACGATGGGTATAGCGGCCAAGATACTCAAGGACCTGTTCAGGACCAGCAAAGGGACGTTTTGCATAGGTAATCCATTTAACCTTGAAAAGAGATTTGATAAAGTTGTTGAACTCCCGTTTGGTTCTGTATTTTGCGATAAGTTCATCATCCAAATATGCTTTTTCAAACAATCCAAGATACCTTTTCTTAAACTCTTTGGACAGAGATTGAACCCTGAACAAGTACAATTTATTCGATGGTGTCCAATACCTTTTATCAAACGAGAGTGCACCCCCGGCGATAAGACAGTGGATATGGAAATGATCGGTAAGTTTTTGCGACCAGGTATGAAGAATACAGATAAAGCCAAGCTGTCCATGAACCTTCCATTGTGGATCACGGGCAAAAGCATGAAGAGTCTGGCTCACAGCAGTAAAAAGGTTTTTCAGCATGATTTTGGGATTAATCAGGATAATTGGATTAAGTTCGTGAGGGATGGTAAAGACCATATGAAAATAATTGCACGGCAACAGGTCGGCCTTCCGGTCATTGAGCCATTTTTCCTTTACCATGGTCTGGCATTTAGGGCAGTGCCTGTCCCTGCAGGAGTTGTAGGCGATTCGTTCGAAACCGCATTGGTCACATTGCTCAACATGACCACCAAGCTGGGCGGTTCTGCAGACTTCTATTTTATGCATGACCTTGAGTTTTTTGTATGGCAGGTTGGTTTGTTCCCGGTATTCTTTGCCGTAGAGACGAAAAATATCAGCCACTTCGAGTGTATTTTTCATTTTCATCCCTCCTCGCCGTACATCGCATCCAGAGGGCTTTTAAATTTAACAGGCTCTTGTTGAATCAGGTGAAGATAAACCATTGTTGTTTTTAATGAGGAATGGCCGAGCAGTTCTTTGATGGTATAAAGATCGGTTCCTTGGACCAGTAGGTGAGTTGCAAAGCTGTGTCTGAGGCTATGAAGGCCACGGCCTCTTTTTATATCGGCTTTTTTTTTGCTTTGACAAAATAGCTTCTGGCCTGTGTATACGATAGATATTTTTTCTGATTCTTTCCGGGAAAAAGCCATTCAATAGGTTTGTACTTCTGCCAGTAAATTCTTAGTTCATCAAGCAGATGCTTAGATAATACAGCATAGCGATCCTTGCCGCCTTTGCCCCTTTCTATTCTGATCATCATTCTGGAAGGATCACTTTCAATATGCCTGGGTTTGAGTTTTACGACTTCCCCAACCCTGAGTCCGGCACTGTAGGTCGTTTTTAGAAAAACTCGGTGCTTAAGATTTACCGCTGCTTCAAACAGCTTTTTGACCTCTTCTACACTCATTATATTGGGGAGCTTCCGAGTTCTGGGACGTGGCGGCAGCTTAAATTTTCTTTCCTCCAATTTTAAAACATTTTTATAAAAGCATGACAAACCGGATAAATGAGCATTACAGGTTCCCCAGTCGAGTTTACGTTCCCGATAAAGATAGAGAAGATATTCTTGAATTTCTTCCTGAGAAATCAGGTCTGGCGATTTGTTAAAGTATTTGGCAAGCCTTTTAACAATGTCCATATAGTGCTGAATCGTCCATGGTGAATAACGATTTAATGTCATGTAATCCATAAATTGAGTTCTGAGACTTTTACCCATAGCAATACCTCCTTGATTAAAATTGATAATACCGGCGGAGACGCCGAGGAAGGTATTGTAAATTTATTTGGGTAAAATTGGAAATGTTGGATGTAGCACAGCAGTGAGTGAACCTACTTCCGCGAAGCGGTTCAGTTCATAGACATATCTGTCGCTCATTACCTATCTCAAAAATCTGTAAAAATAAGTAATATCAGAGGGTTGAATATTAATAATAGTCTTGTCTTTTAAATCCGTCGTTTTTGGAGTGGATGTATAGACAAAGTCAACAGTAAGAGATCTTAAGGAAACCATTAAAAATCAGAACGGTTTCCGTCAAAATTGAAGGTACCATAATTCGAAATCAATTTACTATCCATAGTTGAATTACATTTCAATCTTAATCAAATAAATTCTTTCGATGCTCTTGGAATATAAATAAGTATGAATATTTCTTTACAATAATTTTTTTCCTTGATAGCACAATTGAATACTGTTTCGAAAAAATTTACAATGAGCATATCTTCCCCCCTTTGGAGAGGCTATAAATGACAAGAACAACAATCTTGGAAAAATCAATTTCCGTTCTTATACCGTTTTCATGGACCAATGATAAGAAAGGAAAATATCTTGAAGATTTGTCTGCAAAAATACTTCAAAAACAGTCATACAGAATTCTTGAACGAGTTCGTTTTACAGGAATGGAAATTGATTTATTAGCCCAACATAAACCTTCAGGCGATAAGGTTTATGTAGAATGCAAATTTCATTCAAAGCCACTAAGTGCTAATGTGGTGGATGTTTGTGTTGGCCAATCTTTTAGGAAAAGACTCCAGAAAATTGCTTTATTTTCGATTGGACCACTTGGCAAAGATGCAAAGGGTGCTATTGAAGAATTAAAAAGTGATGACAGAATGAGTTTTGCTCATTATGGTCCAAAAGAAATAATAGAAGCTATTGTTGACTCAAAAACATTCAAATTTCCAAACGAAGACGAAATTCCTGTTAGTGTGTCACATGCCAACCTGATAGTACACCCTGAATTTCCGTTTCTTTGGTTGTTCCAAGACCAGAAAGATGGGAAACCATATCGTTTGTTGCCTTATATAGATTCTACTAAACAAAAAAAGCCCGATAGTGAAGACGTTCGTGAACTTTTAGATTCATTCGAGCTTTTAGAGGGGTTACCGGTAGCCCATTATTTAGGACAGGAGAAGCAACCGGCCACTGAAAACGAACTTATCCAAGATCAACATACTGAATTTGTAAGTAAAATAGTCACCGCAGATGCACTCCTTGATTATAGGCCATGCCGACCTGAAGATTTTGTTGGTAGGATAGGCATGCAAAAAGAATTATGGGATTTCCTTGAAAAAGTTCGCGAAAGAAAAACAAACACCAGAATAGTATCAATTGTAGGGGGATCAGGATTTGGTAAATCCTCTTTGGTCGCAAAATTAGCAGAACGTTTTAAAAATATTAAATGGAAAAATAAATTTTTTCTTTATCCTGTAGATGTTAGGTCTGCAAGAGGCCCAATGTTCGTTGCAGAGGCTCTCCTTCAGGCGATAAAGGCAGCAAAGACTGAACGCTTTATTGATTTAGACGAATCTCCTGTTATTGCTGATGCAATTAATATCCTATCAAGCTCCACAATCAAAACGATACAAAATTATCTGCTCAAAAATAAAAAAATTATAATATTATTTTTTGATCAATTCGAAGAAGTCTTCACTAAAGATGAATTATTACCAATCTTTAGAGTTTTCAAACGATTTGCGCTCGATGTTAATTCAGAAGAATCGAATTTGGTTGTAGGATTTTCGTGGCGTACTGGGATTTCCCTTTCCGATGAAAACCCTGCTTATCAGCTTTGGCATGAATTGAGTGATTATAGATTGACCAAGAGGTTAACAGAATTTGATAATTCAGAATCATCAAAGCTAATCTCACAATTTGAGGCCTTACTCGGAAATAAATTATTGCCACCTTTAAGAAGAAAGCTATTGGAGCAAAGCCAAGGTTTGCCATGGCTTTTGAAAAAATTATGTATTCATGTTTACAATCAAATCAACAGCGGAGCTTCTCAATTAGAACTCCTTGGAAGCCGCCTCAATATTCAATCCCTTTTCAACGAAGATTTAGAACCATTATCTGATATGCAAACTTCGTGTCTAAAATACATCGCTGGAAATTCCCCTGCGGACTCCTTGGAAGTTTATGAAAGATATAGTAGCGAAGTTGTTTCTTCATTATTAAATATGAGAATTATAATTAGAACGGGACAAAAGTTTTCGGTCTATTGGGATATATTTCGAGATTATCTGAATGAAGGGGTAGTTCCAGCAATTCCATGGACATACATTCCGAATGCAACCTTTAAAATGTCTCTGACCGCTTTTACTGTTTTGTTAAAAAATAGGACCACTTCGATTAAAGATCTTTCGACTATTCTTCGATATTCTGAGTCGACAACTCTAAACATTATAACAGATTTGATGAGTTTGGTTGTTTGCCAGAAAGATTCCCGTAGTAAATATACAATATCTAAAGATCTAAGTGCTAAGTCATTCCCAGAAAGGATTCGTTCACAGTTTGCAGATCATGTTGTATACAGAAAATTATTATTAAACAACAATGAGAAGAATACCGTGACAAGAAGTGAGGGGGTTGAGGTTGTAAGGAATATATACTCAAGCATGAATCTCAAGGCTAAAACAAGGGATAACTATTTTAACAGATTGATTCCATGGTTTGAGTATTCTGGATTGGTTGAAGCAATAGGGCAAAATGTCGTCATTTACCCTTTAAAAGAAAAAAGCCCGACTTATGGTAAGGCAAAATTTAGCCTTGGTAGAAACAGAAAATCGCTCTTTGTTGGTGCCGCACCTCCTAAATCTATAGTTGGATTACTAAAAAAAATACAAGCTAAAAATGGCATTGATAGAAAAACCATAATGTCCAATAGTTTACGAAATCCAGCTCAAGACTTAACGTCACTAAACTTAGCATACTGGGATAATGGAAAAATTAAAATCAATCCAGATATTGAGAACCAGACAAAAATTGAAGAGGCAATAAAAGCAGCAGTAAAAAATTCACCGACAATAAAGCTGTTAATTAAAACCTTGAACAGCAATCCTGATCTTTCACAACAAAATTTTGGAGAAATATTATCAAAAGAACTTGACCGCCAATGGCAACCCTCTTCCGCCAGAAGATATTCGAATGGATTATTTCGTTATTGGGAATATTATAATACAGAACACATTTCTGAAGAATAGATCAAATCGAGAAAGTATAAAGCGTTTACTTCTGGCTATTTTCTGGGCTTTTCTGATGTCAAAAAACCCCCAAGACTATCTTTGTATATCTAAAAAAAATTTTATCCTTCAAGGAGGTTTATACATTGTTGACACAGGGCCTTTTATGATGTAGTTTGTTTATATAATGTTTAAACTTGTGAGGGAAAGCAAAATGACAGAACTGGTAATTA
>JAWSVI010000019.1:0-29816 GCA_033851995.1 Desulfobacteraceae bacterium
AAATCCGGGCTGACAATTCCGTGGGCAGGCCAACCGCTTCATCAAACGAGTTGGTATGAAGGCTCTGGGTTCCGCCAAGAACCGCAGACAAACACTCCAACGTGGTGCGGATTACATTATTATAAGGATCCTGCTGTGTCAGGCTCCAACCGGAAGTCTGGCAATGCGTTCTCAGCATGGTGGACTTGGGATTTTTCGGATCAAACTGACCCATGAGTTCTGCCCACAGGAAACGCGCCGCCCGGAGCATGGCAATATCCATGAAAAAATTCATACCAATGCCGAAGAAAAAAGAAAGGCGCGGGGCAAATTTATCAATATCCAGCCCAGTGGCAAGTGCTGCCTTGACGTATTCCAAGCCGTCGGCCAAAGTAAATGCCGTCTGAAGAACCGAATCTGCACCCGCCTCCATAATATGGTATCCACTGATGGAAATGGTATTGAACTTGGGCATATGATCCGAGCAAAATGCAATAATATCGGAAATAATCCGCATGGATGGTGTTGGCGGATAAATATAGGTGTTTCGGGTGAGGTACTCTTTTAAAATATCATTTTGGATGGTTCCCATGAGCTGTTCATGTTTTACGCCCTGCTCTTCTGCTGCGACAATGTATCCGGCAAGAATGGGCAGAACTGCTCCGTTCATGGTCATGGAAACAGACATCTGGTCCAGAGGAATCTGGTCAAACAGGATTTTCATATCCTCCACAGAATCAATGGCCACCCCTGCTTTTCCGACATCGCCTGCCACCCGTGGATGATCAGAATCATATCCCCTGTGCGTGGCCAGGTCAAAAGCCACAGACAGCCCTTTTTGCCCGGCCGCCAGGTTTTTGCGATAAAATGCATTGGACTCTTTGGCTGTTGAAAACCCTGCATACTGACGGATGGTCCAGGGACGACCTGCATACATGGTGGCCATGGGGCCTCTTACATAGGGTTCAAACCCGGGCAGGCTGCCCATGTATTCTACATTCTTAAGATCATCATCTGTATATAAAGGTTTAACGTCGATTCCTTCAGGGGTCTTCTTTGTCAAATCCTCAAGAGTTTTTCCCCTGAGCTGTTTTCCGGCAAGATCTTCCCATTGTTTTATATCCGGCTTATCCGCCATGATCATCCTCCAACTATATTTTTATTTAATTTTTGAAGTTACCTTTCACACAGTTCTACCAATACACCAGATGTGGCTTTGGGATGTAAAAAAGCAATCCGAGCGCCTCCGGCACCAATACGAGGGGTCTGATCTATCAGGGCAATTCCTTTTTCTTTGAGTTCTTCAAGGGCCTGGTCAATATTTTCCACCCTGAAAGCCACATGTTGAATGCCTTCGCCTTTTTTCTCAAGATATTTCGCGATCGGACCATCATCGGAAGTAGATTCCAGAAGTTCCACTTCGCTTTCGCCAACCGGCAGGAAAGCCGTTGTTACTTTTTGTTCCGCTACGGTTTCTGTCCCCTCAAGTTTAAGGCCCAATACATCTGTCCAAAAATTTTTCTTTTCGTCTATACTTGAAACAGCAATTCCCAAATGATCGATTTTTAATATTTTCATGTGCAGATCTCCAAATCATTTATTATACTCAAATTTATTATCTATAGATGGTTCAGTCACTGAAAGTCAACCCAAAATCAGCAGTAACCTGAAAAAAAAACACCTTGAATACACTTTAAAACAAGGCCTCTTCAACTTTTCTCATCACTGAATTTCAAAAATATGAAACTGCAGATACCACAACAGTGTTTCAAAAGGTGAAACACTATTTTAGACTGATCTTATTTCGCAGTTGGAATCAGGATTTTCTTTTTTCAGGTTTTTGTATTCCCAACTTTTTTATCCTGGAATATAATGTGCTGTGATTCATTCCTAGAAGTTCAGCTGCTCCGCCAGGCCCGTGAATTTTCCAGTTCACCTTTTGAACGGTATCAAGAATAAAGCGGCGCTCCATTTCTTCCAGTGTGAGTTGCCCGGAATCTGAAACATCACCGCTTCCCGCAAGCAATTCCGGAACATTGAAAAACGGCTCCGGGTTTAAAATAACACCTCTTTCAATAACATTTTCCAGCTCACGGACATTTCCCGGCCAGTGATATGCCAAAAGCTTCCCCATTTCACTTTCCGGAATCCCTTTAAAGGATTTATTCATTTTATCAGCATATTTCTTTAAAAAATAGAGTGCCAGAGGGGAGATATCCTCTAATCTTTCTCTTAAGGGCGGGACATAGATGGGAAAAACATTCAGACGGTAGTAAAGATCTTCCCGAAATCGCCCCTCGGCAACCGCTTTTTCAAGATTCCGGTTGGTTGCCGTCAACAGCCTGAAATCCGACTGAATGCTTACGCTTGAGCCCACACGTTCAAACTTCTTGGACTGCAAAACCCTGAGCAGCCTCACCTGGATGTCCTTTGATATATCTCCAATCTCATCTAAAAACAGGGTGCCGGTGTCTGCCAGTTCAAACCGCCCGATTCTTTTTTTGTCTGCACCGGTAAACGATCCTTTTTCATGCCCGAACAGTTCAGATGCGATAAGCTCCTCAGAAAATGCGCTGCAGTTCACCCGGATAAACGGTTTATCCTTTCGGCTGCTCTGCTGGTGAATGGCCCGCGCAACCATCTCCTTTCCCACACCCGTATCTCCTAAAATCAACACAGTAGCTTCTGTATCCGCCACCCTTCCAACCAGCGATAAAACCTTTTTAATCTCAGGGCTTACAGCAACAAAATCATCCAGTTGAAGGAATTCCAGCTGCTGTTCTTCCAGATAGTTTCTTTCCCGGGAAAGCTTTTCATTCAAGGTCTGTATTTTCTCGTAGGCCTGGGCATTCTCAAGGGCAATGGCAGCAAGCGATGCAAAATAAACCAGAATTTTCAGATCTTCTTTTTTCAACCTGTTCTTAAACAGCCGGTTATCATGGTATAAAACACCAATGGTTTTTCCCCGGTGCAAAAGCGGTATACAGATGCGCGATTTAATAAAATCTGTTTTTAAAAAATCCTTTTGGAATTCATCCACACTCTTTAAAATACTCTTGCCTTTTTTTGCGCATTCCAAAATCATTTTAGACGACGAGCCAAAGTCCCTGGCATCCAAATCTTCCGGGCCTATATTTTTCCCGGATAGAAGTTTAATCCCCGGCACCGGCATCTTTTCATTATATAAAAAGATAGCCCCACGTTCTGCCTCTGTAATTTTGATAACTGTTGATAAAATCCTCTGGGCCACTTTTTTAATATCCTGTATTTCCAGAACCTCCGGCCCAAAGTTAATAATTTCATCAAACAGGTCATTTTTTATTTGAAAAGCATCTAAAAGATGTTTTAAATCATCGGAAACCATCCGTCCGCCGAACTCTTGATATGTCCTTGCGGCAGCCTGCACATATTCTTTTGCCTTTTCTATATTATCTTGCTCCAGGTAATAACGACCCATGGCCTCTTTTGTCCGGGCAACCTCAATCAGGACCCCGGATTCTTCCAACAGCTTCAAAGACCGCTCAAGGTTTTGGAATACCTCTTTATAAGACTGTTTTTTATCATTCTGCAACATAGCCAGATATCGATATGCCATACCCTGGTTAAGGATATTTCCCATTTCAATGGACATCAGAATTTCATTTTCAAGTGACACTTCCGGTATCGGGGGCAAAACCCCCTGTTTGGCTGCGAGACAAAATTCAAAAAGGTGCCCTCGAAGTGTAAACGAATATTTATTTCTTACCTTCAATATCTTTTTTAATGTTTTATGGACGTTTTTAAATTCTTGTTTTTCAAAATAGATTGAAGCCTGAAGTATATTGGCAAGACTCTTTGTAATTGGATCCATCTTTTTGGATTGCTTCAGCACTTCATGCAGCTGCTCAGCCGCAATCTTGAGATCATTTTTCAGAATCAAGATCCATGCGATATAAACCGATGCACGAACGGCAGCATCCTGGTCACCGGATGCCAGGGCATCATCCCGGACCTGGTTGATCAAGCCCAGACCCTGAGGGATCTGGCCGGTAAATGCATAGCTGATCCCTAAAATAATGCCGACTTTAAGAGAAAGCCGATATCGGGGGACTTTTTTTGAAATCAAAGCTTCCAGGGACTCATATTTCCTGATCGCGTCCCTGAACCGCCCTGAATAGCAATAATAAAGAAGGGTGCAGGCATCAAATGTTTTTTGCACGTTAGGATCACTGGTGCCTTTAGCCAGTTCTTTTCCCTCATCATAATACTTTTGGGCGCTCACATATCTCATGCTCTGGTATTCCACTGCTGCCAGGTGTAGATAGACCATTGCTTTTAAAGATATGTCGTTAAGTTTTTCAACCCTGTTTAGAGCTAATTTCAACAACGAAATGGTTTTTTCCGGTGAACTGAGGGACAAGCGTTCTTTTGAGTACCCGATGATAGTTTTTACGAAAAGTCGATCAACATCTTCCCCTTTTTCATTTTCTAATTCCCGGATTGCTTTATTGTAACACACCAGCGCCTTTTCAGATATTCCTCTCTGCCGGTAACGGTTTCCGGCATCGAGAAGAATTTTACAATCATCAAGATCATTTGAAACCTGAATAAGCTGACTTGCTGCTATCATGACAGCCTGCTCGTTATCAGGTGCCTCATTCATCATCAAAGCTGCAATATTCTTATGCAGTTTCTCCCGGTGGTCATCCGGGAGAAGTGACTTTATTTTGGCCTTTGCTTTTTCGTCACGAAAAAAATAAATACCCAACTCTTTTTTTATGAGTACATTTTCCTGACTCGCTTTTTCCAGCAGCATCAACATGGCTGTGGTTTTAGATTTTGAAAGCTCCTGTAGCCAGTCAATTGAGAAGCTGCTTTCAAACAGGGATGCGATTGACAGGATATATTTGTCAACATCACTTGATCCAGGCCACAATTCACCTTCGCTCACAAGCCCTCCTTACAGCCCTACTTCTTTTTTTGTTTTGCTTCTTCCTCGTCCCTGAGTATTTTTCTCAAAATCTTACCCACGGCCGATGTTGGCAACTCAGATCGGAATTCGACGATTTTGGGCACTTTGTAAACCGCCAGCTTCTCTTTGCAAAAGCCTATAATCTCTTCTTCTGAAGCAGTTTCCCCTTCTTTGAGAACAATAAACGCCTTAACGGTTTCACCACGATATTCATCCTTTATGCCCACAGTGACAGCCTCGGCAATTTTGGAATTCTGATAAAGGACTTCGTCGATATCCCTGGGATAAATATTATACCCGCCGGCGATGATCATATCTTTTTTACGATCCACTATATACAGATAACCATCTTCATCCATTTTTGCGACATCACCGGTATAAAACCACCCGTCAATGAGTTCGGCTGCTGTCTTTTCAGGATTATCCCAGTATTCTTTCATCACCATGGGGCCTTTTACAACCAGCTCGCCCGGCTCTCCAAAAGGCACTTCTTTGGTGTTATCCTCCAGGTCTACCAGTTTCACATCCATGCCGGGAAACGGGATACCGATGGAACCTGTTTTTTTCATACCCAGGCTGGGGTTTCCAGTTCCAAGAGATGTTGTTTCGCTCATACCCCACCCTTCGCTTACAACGAACCCCAGGTTTTGGGCCTGATCGATCTGTTCTGTGGGAATGGGTGCGCCTCCGGAATTCAGAAGATCAATTCTCTTGCCCAGTTCCATCTCTTTTGCGCGGGGATGGTTGATAACGGCATTGATCATGGTGGGGACAGCCGGAAAGAATGTGATTTTTTCATAAGAAGATATCAAATCCATTATCTGGTCAATTTCAAACCGGGGTACCAGGATCATGGTGGCACAATTGATCATGGACCAGTTCAGGCATAAAATATTACCGTACACATGAAAAAAGGGAAGTGCGCAAAGAACATTTCGCGTTTCAATGGGGCTGTACTGGGTGGTTGCCGATCCCCAGTGGGTGGCTGAATATGCTGCAGCAATGATATTCGCATTGGTAAGCACCGCCCCTTTGGGAATTCCGGTTGTGCCGCCTGTAAACTGTATAAGCGCGGGGTCTTCGGGTTTAATCTCTTTTTTCACCAGTTTTGGATCTTTGCATCCATCCAGCAGGGTTGCATAATGATACCAGTCCTTTTCCAGTTCCAGGCTTTCAGCCGTGCTTTTATCTCCTCCCATGGAATCAAAAACAGAGGCTGCAATCACCCTTGGGATGTCCACTTTTTTGCAGATTTCTTTGACCACAGGGATGCCCATATCAAAGGTCACAAAAGTGGTAACGCCTGTCAGCCTGGTTAAAGCAGTCAATTCTTCTGCTGTATACAACGGGTTAAAATTGACCACGATTGCACCCAGAGAGAGGGCTGCATAAAAAGTGATAATGTATTCGGGCATATTGGGCAGATGGATTCCCACCCGGTCTCCCTTTTTAACCCCCATCTCTTCCAGGATATTTGACATGGCCAGGACTTTTTTTCTCAACTCCCAAAAGGTAATGTCCTTTCCAAAGTAGCTTATTGCAGGTTTATCGGGAAATGCATTTGCAGGAATGCCAAGCAGATCGCTGACCGGAATACGGGGGAACCGGTATTCATTTAAAACACTGTGATCATAATTCTGATGCCATATTCGATCTTCCATATTTTCCTACCTTTAATTTCAGCAGGAGAGACAATCTCCTGCTGCCTTTTTATAAATTATTCGCCTTTAAATTCAGGTGCTCTTTTTTCAAAGAAGGCTGTAAAGCCTTCCATGGCATCTTTGGATTGTCCAACAATTCCCGAATGGCGGCCTTCAGTTTCCCACCCTTTTTCCAGCCCGTCGTATTCCCCTGTGGATAAAGAATCCAAAACACCTCTCACTGCAAGAGGCGGGCGCTGGGCAAGTTTCTGAGCAAGGCTCAAGGCATCTTTCATCAAATTCTCTGGTGCACAGATCTGGTTGACCAGACCAATTTCCAGTGCCTGCCCGGCATCAAGCCGTTTACTGAAAAGCATCATATCCAAAGCACGGCTTTTACCTACTATCCGTGCGAGATTCTGGGTACCGCCCCACCCGGGAATAATGCCCAGGTTAAGCTCTGTGAGACCGATCTTATTTTTGGGGTGCTCTGCCATAATCCTGAAATGACAGCACATGGCAAGTTCAAGTCCACCGCCAAGAGCAAACCCGTTAATGGCGGCAATCACGGGCTTGGTAAAACGGTCAACCCGCACCCACAATCTGCGCCCTAACTCACCAATCTGCTGCCCATTGGCGGCATCACTTACATCAAAACCGGCAGAAAAACATTTTCCTGCTCCAGTAAGGATAACTACCCGTGTATTTTTATCTTGTTCAACATCATCTATGGCCATTTCAAACTGCTTCATGGTTTCAAGATTCCAGGCATTGGCAGGCGGATGATCAATGGTGATGGTGGCAATATGCCCTTCTTTTTCCACATGGATGTTTTCAGGGGGTTTTAGTTTGTACTCCCCGTTTTTTATCATGGTGGTGGGCTTAAAAATTTCTTTATTGAATCTTTCTGCCAGGCCTTCCAGGCGTTTGGCAAGGTCTTCCGGAGTGGTCTGCTGCATAAGGGCCACCGGGCCAAACGGGCTGCCGGTTGCATTGGTAATGGCAAGGTCAACATCTTCAATGCTGCACGCACCTAAGGCAACGATTTTTGTAGCTTCATTAATATTCACCGCAACAAGATCCATGGGATCAAATGTATCTGCTGCTTTATTAACATCTATCTCAGGGCGGCCGTTTGACCAGTCAAAAATCCCTTTGCCGGTCTTTTTTCCCAGGTCCCCGTCTTCCATTTTCTGAGTCAAGAATGTGCCGAACTTAAAATCCGGATGAATGGCTTTGGCATAATAATCACTGCCGTGGAAACTAATATCAATTCCGGTATAATCCATGGTTTCATAAGGTCCCATGGGAGAACCCATTTTTTTAAAAACTGCATCCACTTCTTCAGGTTCAAACACTTTGTCATCCAGCAGGCAGTTCAGGAGTACGCCGCTGGGTGCCTGGACGCGGTTTACGATAAACCCGGGAACATCCTTTTCGACTTTAACCGGAATTTTATTGTTTTTCACAACAAAATCATACCCAATCTGCATGGTCTCTTCCGATGTTTTATCCCCACGGATAACTTCCACCAGTTTCATGATGACGGCCGGGTTAAAATAATGCAGCCCCAAAACTTTTTCAGGCCGTTTGGTGACGGCTGCGATCTGGGTAATGCTCATGGTGGATGTATTGGATGCAAATATGGTATGTTCCGGTGCCGCCTGGTCCATGATCTGGAAAGTCTCTTTTTTCAAGGTCATGATTTCCGGAATGGCCTCAATTACCAGATCAGCCTCACTCACAGATTCTGCCAGATCGACACAGGGAACCAGCATGCCGGCTCTGGCATTTTCCAGGATTTCAGCCGGGACCCTTCCTTTGGACACCAGTTTTTCAAGGCTGTCGTAAATGCGTTTCACCCCGCGATCTAAAAATTCCTGGGTCACATCCCTGAGGAAAACTTTATATCCAGCCATCAGTGCAGTTTCTGCAATGCCATGGCCCATGTCTCCAGCGCCGATAACAGCAATAGTTTTAATGTCATTAATTTCCATAATTATAAACTCCTTTATAGTTAAAAAATATCATCATAAAAATTTATTACAGCAGACAAAGTGTCCGGGATTAAGCTCAACCACCCCGGGCCTCTTGTTATAACATTCAGATTCGCATACATCACAACGGGGATGAAAAGCACATCCACCTGGCGGGTTAAGGGGGCTTGGCACCTCACCTTCCAGATGAACCGACTTGATATTTTCAGGGTCTGCAACAGGAACCGATGCCAGCAATGCCTTGGTATAGGGATGAGCGGCATGATTATAAAGCTCCTCGCATGGTGCCTGCTCCACAAGGCTTCCTAAATACATCACCCCGATATTGGTACTGATATGCTCCACCACTGCCAGGTCATGGGAAATTATCAAATAGGTCAATTTCAACTTCTTTTGCAAATCAATGAGCAGATTCAAAATCTGGGCCTGGATGGAAACATCCAGGGCAGACACCGGCTCGTCTAAAATGATCACTTTAGGCTCAAGGCTTAAAGCCCTGGCAATGGCAATCCTCTGGCGCTGGCCACCGGAAAACTCATGGGGATAGGATTCCAACGAATCCGGACTGAGGCCGACCAGTTCCAGGAGTTGCACAACCCTTTCTCTAATCTCTTTTCTGGATCCGGCTTTGTGGACATCCAAAGGCTCTGAAATAATCTGCCGTACTTTTTTCCTGGGGTTGAGAGATCGGAACGGAT
The DNA here is from genome assembly GCA_033851995.1 of Desulfobacteraceae bacterium. Classification (GTDB taxonomy): domain Bacteria; phylum Desulfobacterota; class Desulfobacteria; order Desulfobacterales; family Desulfobacteraceae; genus Desulfobacula. Next base: position 9,266 of record JAWSVI010000019.1, read on the forward strand.
CCTGAAAAACAGCCTGTATATTTCTCCTGAACTTAAACCGGGCCTTTTTATCGAACAGAGTGATATCCTCCCCTTCAAAACAAATCTTACCTGCCGTTGGCTTAAGCAGCCCCAACAGCATATTGGCGATGGTTGATTTACCACACCCGGATTCCCCAACCAGGCCGAATGTTTCACCGCGTTTGATATCAAAGCTTATCCCGTCAACTGCCTTTACATGACCGACTGTTTTTTTAAGCAAAGCGCCTTTTGTAACAGGAAAGTATTTTTTAAGATTGGAAACAGAAATAATCGTTGAATTTTCCATAAACTTAGACAAACCTCCAGCATGATACCTTATGGCGATCCTCCAGGGTCACTTCGGGAGGATATTCATTTAAACACTTATCAAACACATGCTCGCAGCGGGGTGCAAACCGGCAGCCTTTAGGAAGATCCATAAGACTTGGAGGCTGACCTTTTATTGAATAGAGTTGATCTCTTCTTCTTCCCAGCACCGGCACAGATTGAATCAAACCGACTGAATAGGGGTGGGCCGGATTTTTAAAAAATGTTTTAATGGGCGCTTTTTCCACCACCCGGCCGGCATACATAACCACCACCCGGGTGCAAATCTGGGCAATGGAGGCAAGATCATGGGTGATCAGAATAATAGATGCCCCGGTTTCCTTCTGCACTTCCTGCATAAGTTTTAAAACCTGTGCTGCAATGGTTACATCCAGTGCAGTAGTCGGCTCATCTGCAATGAGCAGATCCGGGTTATTGGCAATGCCCATGGCAATCAGTGCGCGCTGGCTCATTCCGCCTGAAAACTGGAAAGGATAATCATTAATCCGGCTTTCGGGCGCCGGCACCTTGACCCTTTTAAGCAGGTCAATACACCGGTCTTTAAGGTTCAGAGAAGAGCTGCTGTTTTCATGATATTTCAGGACCTCGCTGATCTGATATCCCACTTTGAGCAACTGGTTCATGGCCACCATGGGGTCCTGCATGATCATGGAAATCCTGTCGCCACGAAGACGCCGCATCTCCTCTTTGGTTTTTTCCAGCAGATTTTCACCTTTAAACCAGACTTTTCCACCGGTAATTTTCCCGGCCGGCTGGGGCAGCACCTGCATAAGAGAAAGAGAAATTGTGCTTTTGCCACATCCGGATTCTCCTACCAGGCCGACTGTTTCCCCTGATTCGATGGTAAGGTCCACGCCATCCACCGCTTTAACCTCTCCTTTTTTCGTAAAAAAAGAGGTTTGCAGATTTTCAATTTTCAGTAGCTCTGTTGTATTTTTATCCATGTTTACCGTAATTTTTGTTTGGGATCCAGCACCTTGCGAAGCCAGTCCCCAGTCAGGTTAAATCCAAGAACTGCAACGATAATGGCGATCCCCGGAAAAGTAACCAGCCACCATGCATATGTGATATATTGCCGCCCTTCCGCCAGCATCAGCCCCCAGTCGCAGGAAGGCGGCTGAGTACCCAGACCGAGAAAACTCATGGTGGCTGTTGCCACTATAATACCCCCGACCTCAATAGTTGCCATAATAATGATGGTATTCACCAGATTGGGGAAAATATGGGAAAACATGATCCTTAAATCACTGCACCCTGCGACCTTTGCCAACCTGACAAAATCGCGCTCCTTAAGGCTTAAACACTCCCCTCGAACGATACGCGCATAACCGGGCCAGCCCATAATTCCAAATGTAATAATAATGGTTGTGGCACTGGGGCCGTTTACGCTGGCCAGCATAAACAGTACAATGATTCCCGGCAGCGAACTCCATAAATCTGTCAGGCGCATGATAAACATATCTACCCGCCCGCCAAAAAAACCGGACATCAGCCCCACAAGAATTCCCAGAGAACCATAAAAACTGATGCACCCGACACTGATAAGAAAAGAGATCCGGGAACCATGAATCAGGCGGCTCAAAACATCCCGTCCCAGCATGTCTGTTCCCAGCAAATGTTCAACCGTGCCGTCCACTTGCCAGAATGGCGGCAGGGTTGCATTTAAAAGTTCTCCCTCATTGGGATCATAGGGTGCAATCAACTCTGCAAAAAACACGCATGAAAAGAAGATCACCAGACAAACCAGTCCCAGGTAAGGCAGTCTCGCACCGATTGCTTTTTTAGTATTCACACCTGTATTAGATAAACTGAACAAATCTTCCGCCTAAAACTGTTTTTATGTTAATAATGATTATCTTCTGCCGGTTTATTGGAAACGAATTCTCGGATCAATATACGCATAGATAATATCCATAATTAAATAGAGCGTCGTAACAAGTATGGTTAGAAAAATTACAAAAACCTGTACCACTGGATAATCCCTGGTAAAAAATGATTCGATTACCAGGCGCCCAATGCCCGGCCAGGAAAATATCATTTCCACAACCACGGTATTCGTAATCATGACCGCCAGAATACCAATGATGACCGTCACCACGGAAAGGCTGGCATTTTTAAATGCATGGAGCAAAATGACATTTTTTTCCGGCACCCCTTTAATTCGTGCCATAACCACGTAATCGCTTTTCAATGCATCCATCATGGAGGAACGGGCCAGACGGGTTATCAGCGCAATGGAATAAAGACTCATACAGATTACCGGCATGATATAGTTCAAAAACCCTCCCCTTCCGGAAATCGGCAGCCATTGAAGTTTAACCCCGAATAGCATGATCAGCATGATCCCCACCCAGAAACTCGGCAGAGACATACCTGCCAGAGCAAACAGACGGCCTACACGATCAATCAAAGAACCCGGCTTTACCGCAGAAAGAATTCCCACGCTCAGACCGACAACCACGGCCAGAGCAAAGGCAAGTGCGGCCAGTTTAAGGGTGGCAGGAAGCCTTGCCAGAAAAACTTGCGCCGCAGGTTCCGAATAACGGAAAGATTCGCCAAAATCCCCGCGCACTGCGTTTTTTAAAAAATTGAGGTATTGAACTTTAAGGGGCTTGTCCAGGCCAAATTTTTTGGTCAGCATCTGAGCCTCTTTTTCAGAGGCATCCGGCGGCAGCATAATGGAAACCGGATCTGCCGCCCCCATGCGAAACACGAAAAAGACAATCGTAAGGACAAGAAAAACCGTCATTATGGCAATGCCGATCCGTTTAAATATGAATCCCTGCATAATGTTCCTACTTCACAATTTTGATGTTTTGAAAATGAATCGGATAGGGTTCATACGGCACCCAGTTAAAATCTATCCTTTTTCGCATGGCATAATTCATATCCAGACCGAACAGGACAATGCTACCTGGATCATCCACCCATATCTTATGGATTTTTGCCAGAATTTCCTTTCTTTTTTCAGGATCCATCTCCCGGCCCTGCTCAGTGAGCAGGCGGTCAAATTCATCCTGATTGGGACGATTGGGGTATGCAGCATACATACTCTTGCTGTGGAGTGTCAGCTGCATCCGAAGACTTGGGTCCCTGCTGCCGCCCCAGGTATACATCCCCATTGCCCCATATCGTTTGTCCTGTTTCCTTGCATAGGTTGCCATGGTTCCGGCTTCCAGTTTTTGCAGTTTAATGGTTATCCCGACCTTTTTTAAATAATTCTGGATACTGGCTGCAATCAGGGAAATATTCGGGATGTCTGTTGAATAGGAAATGGTTAACGGGGTGCCCGGTTTATAGGCTGATTTTTTCAAATAAGCTTTGGCCTTTTCCAGGTTAAAGTCAAAATGAACATTGGGATCATACCCAAGCTCAGAAACGTTGGCATACATGTACAGGGGATAGCCCTTACCCAGAAATATCTTATCCACTATTTCCTGGCGGTTAATGGCATGATTCATGGCATACTTGAAGTTGACATCCTTCATGAGCGGCTCGATGGCCGGCCGAATGGATATACCGATCAGGCTGGGGAATTTAGATGTGGATTTAATTTTGATTTTCTTATTTCTCTTCAGGCGCCGGAGCTGGTGGGGCATGATCTCGGTAACAAGGTCCAGTTCTCCTGTTTCAAGCATGGCCAGCCTGGACATGTCATCCGGGACAACCACAAATTTAAGTGTTTCAAAATCCAATTTCCCTGCCCAGTGATTATTGGCAGCCTTAAGGGTAACGGATTCACCAATTTTGCGCTCAACAAATTCAAAGGGCCCACTGCCCACAGGTTTTTTATGGAATTGTTCCGGCCCGACTTTTTCGTAATAATTTTTAGAGCAGATCCCCACCCAGAGAAGTTCTTTCCATGGGGCATAGGGTTCCCAGAACTTGAACTCCAGGGTATAGTCATCTATGATGATAATCTCTTCAATTTCATCCAGCGGCCCTGCCATCAGGTTTCCGTTTTTAGGATTCACATACTGTTCATATGAAAATTTTACATCATGTGCGGTTACCGGGTCTCCGGTATGAAACAATGATCCTTGATTAAGAACAATACGTAATTTCATTCCACCTTCAACCACATCAATACTCTTGGCAAGGTCCGGCAGGCGCTCGCCGCTTACAGGATCCGTTGCCACCAGTGGCTCATGCATGGGCAAGAGTACAGGAATATCATTTCCCAACCGCATTTTTAGAATGCTTGCAGTGGAGGTGTCATATCTGAGCCCCACTTTAACCGTTTCGTCAGATCCCCCCCAGACGGCTGCTGGTATAAAAAAAAGAACAACACACAACAGCATTTTGATTTTCAACCAATCAAATTTGTTAATACGCATTTCGCCCCCGTAAAATTTATCCTGAAATTATAGCTTGCCTGTGCCATACATCATCCATTCAACTTCAGCTGATGCATGGCACAGGTTTAATTGATTTTATAAAAACCGAAAGGTCTTTGCCATCTCAAGAAGCTTATCCGGTGAAGTGGCACCACCCAGAATCGTAAGTGTAAGAACGGATATAGATTTTTTATTTTTATAGGTTGTCAACAGTGCACACTGGAGCTTGGTGGTTGCATCCATTGAGTATTTGAATGTTGTGGTCAATGCATCGGTTCCGTCATTGAGCTTAATCATTTCTTTTGACAGAACCTTAAACCGTTTGGCATTGGGGTTTTCTTTTTTCATTGCTTCAAAGTAAGCAGGTGCCGCATCTTCCAGGGCAACAGCATCCGTCTTTAAATCAGCGATAGACACAACCATAAGAGGTATCCCCCATGCATTGTTATTGACCGCTCTCAGGACTTCGTCTCCTTTAATAGGTTTTGTTTCCCAATTCGGAGGATAGTTAACAGAAAAAGAATTTTCCGCATTTGTGTAATCACCTGCTACTGTCTTTGCTTTTTCAGCAGCAGGAGCAGCAGCCCCTGAATTCCCGCCTGATACACAGGAAGTTAAAACGAACATCGCTGCCAGTAAAACAACAAAATAACCCCAAGGCCGATAATCTTGATTTCTCATTCCTAACTCCTCCTACATAGATTTTAAAGGTGTCTTTATCGTGTAAATTAAGCGAACTTCTAACACGCTCAATAACACTTCCAAGTATCGTGCCAACAGATTAGAAATAATTTTTTCATATAAATACAATATATTATATATTGTATTTATATTGTTAGCACAAATAAATTGTTGAAATATCAAATTTTTATTTGATAATTAGACAAGCGTGGAGTACGCAGCCCCTCCGTAATACATATTCGTGATACATTGACCCTGTTTATTCAATTTGTTATTGTTTAAAATATTGATATCTACTTACGCTGACATTTCCGGCCTTCTGCTGTTAATTCACAAAATCAAATGAGGTTTACCATTGGACAATTTAAGAGATTCCACAATTCTGGTTGTTGACGATTCACCTTATATTCGAAAAAGCGTCAAAAGAGCACTGGATGATAGAGGATTAAACGTTTTCACCGCCGAAGATGGTATCAAAGCTTACGAACTGCTCACCCAACCCAATGCGCCTGAGTTTGACATGATCCTTACGGATCTGACAATGCCCAGGATGAATGGAGAACAGCTCTGCCTTAAAATCAAAGCGCATCAAAAATTAAAATCCATTCCAGTGATATTTCTAACTTCTCAGACCAATCAGAAAACCGAATCTTTAATCTTTAAAGCCGGGGCCAACGATTTTATTGCCAAACCATTTAGAAAAGAACTGCTTTTTGCCCGGATCAGTGTTCATCTTCAAAGCCAGCTCTCCAAAAAAAATCTGGAAAAACTGATTGAAGAACAAACGGTTTATCTTAAGCAGGCAAAAGATGAAGCCGAGTCTGCCAATATCACAAAAAGTGCGTTCCTGGCCAATATGAGCCACGAAATCCGGACCCCCATGAATGGTGTTCAGGGAATGGCCGACCTGCTATTGGAAACAGAGCTTTCAAAAGAACAGATGGACTATGCAGAATCCATCCGCCAGAGTGCAGACGCCTTGCTCAATATCATCAATGACATCCTTGATTTTTCCAAAATCGAAGCCGGCAAAATGGAGTTGGAGGTCATTGACATTGATATAGGCAAAACATTGCATGACATCAGCCAAATTATGGCGACCAAAGCCCAGGAGAAAAACATCGAGTTCATCTGCCTGATTGAAGAGAATGTACCCAATTTTCTTAAAGGTGATCCCACCCGACTTCGCCAGATAATCATCAATCTTGCCGGAAACGCTGTAAAATTTGTTGAAACCGGGGAGGTGGTTGTCCGGGTCAGCTTTGTTGAAGAACAAAACAAAACGGTGTCCCTGCGGTTTGAAATCATTGATACCGGGATTGGCATTTCAAAGGATGAGGTACAAAAATTATTCCAGTCCTTTTCCCAGGTGGATGCCTCAACAACCAGGAAATATGGAGGAACAGGCCTTGGACTCACCATCTCCAAACAGCTTGCAGAATTGATGAATGGCCAGATTGGGGTGGAAAGCACCCTTGGAGAGGGCTCCACATTCTGGTTTACCGCCTGTTTTGAAAAGCAGGAGGAACAACTGGCAACTCCACAAGCTATCCCGGACAAAATTAAATCTCTTAAATGTCTTGTCGTGGATGATAACGATTCATGCCGAAAAGCAATGGCTCTTCACCTTACCTCTTTCGGATGCCTTGCAGACAGCGCACAAAATGCAACCATGGCCATGGAAAAACTGATGGATGCGCGTTTGGAAAAACCGTTTGATATCATCTTTATAGACATGGAAATGCCTGAAATGGACGGGGCAACTTTTGCTCACCAACTGATTAGCGACCCCCATGTAAATAACGTACCCCTGGTTTTACTGGCCTACACAGGAAAACGGCTTGACAATACAACCCTTGGCAAACTTGGATTTACAGCCCAGATTGCCAAACCAGTATACCGGACCCATGTACTGGATTGTTTAAAAGACCTTCTCGGCATTCAGCCTGACAGTAAGCGGATCAGGAGCCGTTTCGGCATTGAAGAGCCCGAAACCGTTGCTGATCATATGGCCAAAAATTTAAACATTCTTCTGGCAGAAGACAACGCAATGAACCAGAAAGTGGCTGTCAATATGCTCAAAAAACTCGGGCACACTGTCACCATTGCAGGCGATGGGAAAAAAGCACTGAAGCTCTTTACCAAAAAGGATTTTGACCTGATTCTGATGGACGGTCAAATGCCTGTGATGGATGGACTTGAGGCCACCCGGGCAATCCGGCTGCTTGAAAAAAAACAAAAAGGGAAAAAAAGTCATATCCCGATTATTGCCCTGACCGCCAATGCCATGAAAGGGGACAGGGAACGATTTCTTGATTCCGGTATGGATGACTATATAACCAAACCCATCAAAAGAAAAGTACTTGAAAAAACCATAATCAGATGCTTCTCAGAACATACAGGCTCCCAGGAACCGGTTTTAAAAGGTGACATAATCAACCTGGATGAGCTGCTCCAGACCATGAACGGAGACAAAAACCTGGTCAAAGAATGCTTCAGCGACTTTTATCAAAACCATCCGGCCATGCTGGGTAATATTAGAAAAGCCATTGATAAAAACGACAAAACCTTGATCAAATCCAGCTTTTTGCTGTTCAGGGATTCGGTAAAACTCCTTTCCTGCAAAATGATCATGGATGCTGCTTTTTCTTTAGAACGTGCATGTGCTGCACAAAACAAACCCCATATTGAAAAACATTTTGAAAGCCTCTATCACTCCTGCACCATGCTCAAAAATTTCATTGTACGATATTCCGTTCGAAATCTTTTTATGAAATTTCTGCTGGTTGATGATGAATTCAGCTCCAGGAAAAAAGCCCATAAAATGCTCTCTAAATATGGTGAGTGCCATGTTGCTGTAAATGGTCTTGAAGCGCTGAATGCCTTTTTGAGGGCACATAAAGAGCAGGAGCCGTATAATCTGATTTTTTTAGACTGCGAAATGCGAAACTTTGACGGGTTCCAGGTGCACCAGAAAATCCGGCAGTGGGAAAACACTCAAAACATCATAGCCGCTGAGCAGGCCAAAATAATTTTCCTGTCAGCCAAAAATTTTGATAAAAACTTTCTACAGACCCTGGTCCCTGGTTTTGAATCCTTCATGACCAAACCTGTAAATAAAGAAAAGCTGTCTGCAGCATTTAAACAGGTCGATTATATCTGATTTAAAACTTTTTCAGGAGATATTCGGATTCAACGTCCACTTAATAAACCAGTTGTTATCTTTGCAGTCAAGGCAGACAATTCCCGAATTCTGGAACTGGTATACTTTTTGATCCTGATCATTGCATATCAAAAAAGATACCAGCCTTTCCATAAATGGCATATGCCCGACTACCATCACATTTTCATCCGGGCTAATCTGTTCTTTGAAAGGCCCGACCGGGTCCATGGGTTTTATTCCATCCATCTGCACAAGGCCTGTCTGCAGCTTTAAAGTATCATGAAAAACCTGTGCTGTTTGCAATGCCCTTTTTTTGCCGCTGTGGACTATTGATGCCACAGGTATTTTATAGGCTGCTGCCACCTGGGCAATCCGTTTTGTATCTTCAACCCCTTCCGGCGAAAGTCCTTTTTCCGGATCTTTATCTTTTGCCAGGCTGATACCGTGTTGAACTAAAAACAGTGCCATATTCTCTCCTTAAAGTTTACAGCAGCTTCAACTTTGTATGCTGTTCCAGTTCTTCCAGTGCCTGTTGCGCGTTCAGCACTTTAATGGTTTTCATGCCCAGGGCTCTGGCCGGTTTGAGGTTAATCCCCAAATCGTCAAGAAATACACACTCCTCCGCTTTCACATCCATCCGCTCCAGTGCAATTTTATAAATCTCTGGATTGGGTTTTCTGATGCCTTCAACACTGGATTCAACCACTTCATCAAATAAAGACAATATCTCAAGCATCTGAGTTTGTTTTTCAGTGGTCTGGGGCATGGCTGTGCCTTTGTCCGATTTGACATTGTTGGTGATACATCCAATTTTAAAATTGGCCTTGCAGATTTCCAATGCATTCACCATTTCGGGCCTCACATCTCCGGCAAGCAGGAGGAGGACTTTGTGCCCTTCGATTGCATGCCCGGCAGCCCTGGACTCTTCTTCAAACAATTTGTCAAATTTTTCAATGGATATCTGGTTGCTCTCGAACTGAGCCCAGGCATTTGTCGTTGGATTTGTGGCATTTACCCCCCTGATAAAGTCTTTGGGAATACCGTTCTCCGACTCAAATCGATTAAATGCATCAAAAGGACTGGATGTAATTACGCCACCGAAATCCCATAAAACAGCTTTTATCATCTTGTTCTCCTCTAAAGTCCAAAGGCTTCCCGCATCTTGCTTAGTCCTTCCTGCTGTGTTGACCAGATCCGTCCCCCAAGCACACCGCCATCCACAATCAAATTATGCCCATTGATAAAAGTCGATTCATCAGAGGCCAGGAAGACTGCGGCCGATGCAATGTCCTCAGGTAATCCCGCCCGGGGTATAGGCTGCATCCCAGCCAGACCCATCTTTACAACTTCAACGCTTTTTTCAGCTTCCTCAGTGGGAGCGCCCATTGCTTTTGCAAAGATACCCGTTGCAATCCCCCCTGGAGATATACAATTGACTCGGATATTCTTCTCTCCAAGTTCCATGGCGACCAGTTTGGTGAGATGAATTACGGCTGCTTTGGCTGCAGAATAAATGATGGAAGAAGAATAACCTGCCAGTACACCTGCAACGCTGCCATTATTAATGATACTCCCAAATCCCTGTTGCCGCATGACCGGTGCTGCATGTTTCATCCCCAGCATCACTCCGCCCAAAAGTACAGACAGGGCATCTTCGTATCCTTTTAGCGGAATCGTTTCTATACTCCCGACCGGTGCAGGACAGCCGGCATTGCTGAACAAACAGTCCAGCTTTCCAAAACGTTCAACAGCATAATCGATCATGGCTTTAATATCGTCTTCCCTGGCAACGTCTGTCTTAATGAAATACACGTTATCGCCTAAAGAATCTGCAAGAGCTTGCCCCTCTTTTTCCCGGCGGGCAGCAATCAGGACCGATGCTCCCTCTTTTGCAAAAACTTCAACGGTCTTTTTCCCTATACCACTGGTTCCCCCGGTAACAATAGTTGCCTTTCCTTCTAAGCGACCACCCATTTCTATCTCCTTTCTTATTTTTCAATATTAAACCCACAGTTGATTTCTCAAGGATAAGATTTACAATCATATATGATATTGATATAAAGTAAAGATTCAGACTCAAAAAGAAACAAAAATGCACCATGAAAATTTGTTACCTGTATTACAAAGGAATGACCGGACTAAGAGCACTACGTAGTTACAATAACTTATTTAATCAACGTTTGCTTTTTAATCCCAATCTAAAATTACTTTTTTTATAAACACAAACAAAAGGAGAGGCGATGGCAGAAGAAATGGATGCAGGATGCGCCCGACCAACCGGAGGGCCTGTAGGAGAAGAAACAGTAGAAGAAACAAACCCGGAACCGATAGAGCCGATCAAAAAGGAGACACAGATGATCCATGTAGGAGAAAAAGCACCGGATTTTGTAGCGCCGGGATATCAGAAAGGAAAATTCATTAATGCAAAACTGTCTGACTATCTGGGCAAGTGGGTATTACTCTGCTTTTATCCAGGTGATTTTACATTTGTCTGAGCCACTGAAATCTCGGCGGTCGCCGAGAAATATAAAGAATTTCAAAAGCTGGATATTGAGCTTTTGTCCATGAGTATAGACAGCATGTTTGTTCATAAAATGTGGGATGATCATGAACTGAGCAAAATGGTTGAAGGCGGCGTTCCATTCCCAATGCTGTCTGATGCCGGTGGGAAAGTCGGTAAACTCTTTGGTATATTCAATGAAGCTGCAGGTGTAGAAAACCGGGGTCGATTCATAATCGATCCGGACGGTGTAGTTCAAGGTTTTGAAGTACTGACCCCACCCGTAGGCCGCAATGTTCAGGAGACCCTGCGCCAGGTTCAGGCCTTCCAGCTTGTCCGGGAAACAGGAGGCGGTGAAGCCACTCCCTCTGGCTGGCAACCTGGAAAACCAACCCTTAAACCGGGTCCGGATCTGGTAGGCAACGTCTGGAAAGAATGGAATACCGATTTAGCTTTTGATTAATCTTTACTCACACAAGTCCGTTGGGGTTAATCAATATTCTGCATGGTTCCCCAGCGGACGAATAGTTTCAATTGCCCCCAAATATCCTTCACCATTAAAAATTATAATTTAAAACATTTTCCGTTTCCAATCCCGATTTCAAACAAAGCATAGCTTGCAGTAGAGTACTCTAAAAATATTCTAAATGGATTTATAAAATATTTTTTATGTATACAAATACAAAGATCCATACCTGGCATTGCAAATGACTAAAAAATGTCTACTTTGTTAGCTATTAAAAAACGGAAATCAATTATTTTGAAACTGATCTACCCATATTTAAAAAAAAACCGGCTCAAAATCCTGTTCGGCATCCTGTGCATGATCATTGTGGATTTGACCCAACTCGCCATTCCTCAAATCATTAAGCAGGCGATTGATACCTTAAATTTTGGGGCTGTTGACCGACAGGTCCTTCTGACGCAATGTGCCATAATTGTAGGCTTGGGAATTGCCATGGCGGGATTAAGATACTGCTGGCGAATTCTTCTCATGGGAAGTGCGCGCAATCTTGAAAAAGGGATAAGGGATGATTTATTCAATCACATCCTGACTCTTGATCTGCCATATTACGACAAGGTCAAAACAGGCGATATCATGGCGCATGCCATCAGCGACATCACCCATGTCAGGATGGCATTCGGGTTTGGCCTGATGGTACTTGTGGACACCATATTACTTGGCGGAGCCACCCTTGCCATAATGTTCTGGACCCACCCCAAGCTTACTTTACTTGCCATGATCCCCATGCCTTTTTTGATACTTGCCACCAAAACTCTAGGCAAAAAAATGCACCAGCTTCACAAAACCGCGCAGGAGTCATTTTCACAATTGACAGAACTGGTAAGGGAGCGTTTTTTCGGCATACGAATTATAAAGGTATTTAATTTCGAGACACTGATTTCCGAAACGGTCAATGACGCTGCCACCGATTATTTTTCAAAAAACCTGAAGCGGGCCTTTGTTTCTGCCCTGCTCAGGCCCATGATGGGGTTATTTTTTAATCTCTCGACTCTTGTGGTTCTGTTTTACGGCGGATACCTGGCCATAAAACAGATCATCACTCCGGGCGAACTTGTGGCTTTTCTTCAATACCTGGGAATTCTTTCCTGGCCTGTTATTGCAATCGGCTGGATGACCAACCTGTTCCAGCGCGGAATGGCATCTTTAAAAAGGATAGGTGCGCTCCTGGATTCCATACCGGATGTCCGCTCAGAAAGTCACCCGGCATCACTGCCCGCCCAGGGCGGAGACATCTGCTTTAATCATGTCGGTTTTTCTTATTCCCAGGACGGCCCTACGCTTTCAGATATCAACCTTGAGATCCCAAAAGGAAGCCTCATCGGTATCAGCGGGCCGCCGGGATCTGGAAAAACCACACTGGTTCAGCTCATCCCAAGACTTTATAACTTGAACACCGGTACCATCACTATGGGCGGTCAGGACATCTCACAGCTTGATTTAAATGCTTTAAGACAAACCATTGCCCTGATGCCACAGGAGTCATTTCTTTTTTCAGGAACTATCAGGGAAAATATCCTCATGGGCAGCGCCATAGCCCAGGAAAAGCTGGAACAAATCATTGAAGTGTGCAGCCTGAAACAAACGCTTGAAAAAATGCCCAAGGGACTGGATACTGTTGTTGGAGAAAGGGGCATCACACTTTCCGGCGGACAAAAACAGCGAATTGCATTGGCAAGGACCCTGATACTTGAACGCCCGGTTATTATTTTAGATGACCCGATCAGCCAGATAGACACCCAGACCGCTGCCACAATTATCTCCCGTTTTAACCGGATGAATATATCTGCAACCATCATCATTGTTTCTCACAGAATATCCGCCCTGGCAGGATGTGATACCATTTACATCCTCAAAGACGGCCGGATTGACAATTTCGGCACCCATGATGAACTCATCAAGACAGACCGGTTCTACAAAGAGGCGTATCTTGTCCAGCAGTTTGAGGAGGAGCAGTATGCCTGATATTCCGCTGGAAGAAAAAGAGATCAAACTGGAAGATCTAAAAGTGGCAAAAGCGCTGTGGCCTTTTATAAAGCCATATGCCTGGATGCTTTTCTTATCCACTATTCTGGTATTCATGGTAACCGGATTTGAACTGCTTATGCCCCTTCTCAGCCAAAAAGCCTTTGATGGCTTTATCGTTCCGGTTGGCCCGGAAACGGGGGCCAAGGTTTTTGGATTCAGCTTTGAGACATTCAGTTCATTTTGTATCTTTTTCATGCTGGTGGTGGTGGTGAATTTCATTATTGATTTTTTCCAGGCCCTTTTTATGGAATACACCGGCCAGAAAATCATACTGAACCTGCGCTGTATCCTATTTTCCCACATGACATTTCTGCCGGTGGCCTATTATGACAAAAACTCAAGCGGCAGGCTGGTATCAAGGGTAACCGGGGATATTGAAAATATGAACGAGATGTTTACCAGCATCCTGATTTTCATTTTCAAAGATCTGTTTCTCATGATAGGTATTTTAGTTATCCTGTTCAGTATCGACATCAGGCTGGCCTTTTATTTGTCTGCCCTGGTTCCTTTGATAATTATCAGTATTGCCCTGTTTTCAAAAATATTGAGGGGTGCATTCAGGACCATCCGGCAAAAAGTGGCAGAAATCAACCACAGTTTTTCAGAGGCCATCACTGGTATAAAAATCGTCCAGACCACATCAAGCCAGGTGCGCTTCATGAATCGTTTCAAAGCGTTAAACTTTGAACACTATAAAGCTGCACTTTTCCAGATCAGAATATTTGCCATCTTCATGCCTTTTATTGGATTTTTAGGTGTGTTAAGTGTTGCCATTATTATCTGGACAGGCAGTTTCGAGGTATCTGGCAAAACCCTCACTTTGGGAGAACTGGTGGCTTTCTTAACCTATATGAAATTATTTTTCAGGCCATTGAGAGATCTGTCTGAAAAATTCAACCTGCTTCAAAATGCACTGGCGTCTGCCGAGCGTATCATTGCTATTTTAAAAACCAGCCAGGCCAGGCAGCGCACTCAAGTAAAACGAAACCGGCCTGATACGATTGAAAACATCCGATTTGAAAAAGTCAATTTTTCCTATGAACCCCAAAAACCTGTATTAAGAAATATCTCATTTTCTCTTCCCAAGGGAAATTCTATTGGAATTGTAGGGCAAACCGGCTCAGGCAAAAGCTCAATTATCAATTTAATTACTGGTTTTTATACCCAGAATGAAGGCAAAATTTTTATTAATGATATGGATTACGGTTCAATCAATGTTAAAGATATCAGAAGTAAAACAGCCCTGGTCATGCAGGACCCGGTACTTTTTTCCGGAAGCATTCGCCATAACATCCAGCCGCCCGGGGCAGGGATGGATGACACCCGCCTTAAAAAGGCTTTGATTAATGCAAATTGCAATTTTTTATTTGAAAAATTTAACGGGCTTGAAACACAGATTAAAGAAGGGGGGAGACCCCTTTCCAGCGGAGAAAAACAATTGGTCTGTATTGCCCGGGCCTTTGCATTCAATCCGGATCTCATCATCTTTGATGAAGCCACATCTTATATGGATTCCCAGTCTGAACAATATGTCCATGATGCAATGAAAAAACTGATGAAAGGACGGCTGGCCATCATTATTGCCCATCGCCTGTCCACTGTTCGTGAGTGCGACACTATTTTACTTCTCCGGGATGGAAAAATCAGAGAAAAAGGAACGCATCAGGAACTTGCCCGTCTTAAAGGGGAGTACTACCACCTGCTCAAAAAAGAAAAAATTTGAACCGGATATAGTTTTTTATGGCGGATTCATAGCAGATTTGCTACATTTAACCCTGAAATCCAGATTTAACAGATATCGCAAGGCTGTATCATGCTGTCCGGGAGTGTTTCTTATACCCCCCGATAAAATAAATTTTGCGATAAAGCGTGCAACTTAACATATTGTTTTTTAAATTAGTTTTGGTGTTTTTCTAAGTAAATTATATATTTTCGCTTAACCGGATGACTGGAAAAGGAGAATTACGATGAATAGCCCGCGCAAAACCAAAACCAGCGAACCCTCTGAAAAATCCGTTCCCCAGAATGCTATGGCTCAGGCAGGAATGGCTGATGCAGGCAGCATGGACAAAATTCGCGATATCCTGTTTGGAAACCAGGTCAAAGATTATGACAGGCGTTTTTCACAGATGGAAAATCAACTGGCACAGGAAACCGCCGAACTCAAGGAAGAAATGCTTAAACGTCTTGATGCCCTGGAAATCTATATCAAACAGGAAATTCAGGACATAAATGACCGGATCAAACATGAATCCAACGATCGGGCCAGCGAGGACAAAGCCATTCGCAAAGAGCTGAAATCTAATTTTGATGCCCTCAATAAAAAACTGGCTGCCGATGAAGAAAACCTTGCAAAAAAATCTACTGAACTCAGAGAACGGATTCTGGAGCAGTCCAAGCAGTTGTCTGCGGAAATCGTATCAAAATATGATCAGGCGTCCACTAATCTTAAACAATCTGTCTCACAGCTTGACGATGCCAAGGTGAACAGATCGGATCTGTCCGGATTCTTCCTTGAAATTGCCATGCGCCTTTCCGGTGAAGGCAATGCAGGATCTGACGGGACAACTTCATAATTCCAGTGCAAGCGACCCTTAAAGGGATATGACATGAGCTCAAAGGCTTACGAAGACACACATCAAAGGATATCTCCTCACGAGGCCTCTATTGATGAATTAAAAGACCTGCTGATCAAGCCTGAAAAAAAGCAGATCCAGCATATTCTCACCCGACTGGATGACCCCATGCTCCGGGCAAAGGAAGTCAGCAGCCTCCTTCCTGAAGCCATCTCACTGTCCCTTTTAAATGATAATAAAATTGCCAGAATTATCCACCCCATCATTGATGATACCATTAAAGCATCGGTAAAAAACAATCCCAAGGCAATGGCGGATGCAATTTTCCCTGCACTGGGACCTGGTATCAGAAAAGCCATCACTTCAACGATTATGGGAATGATCCAGTCCCTTAATCATGTATTAAACCACAGTTTTTCAATTCAGGGATTAAAATGGCGTATTGAAGCCATCAGGTCCGGGAAAGAATTTGCAGAAGTTGTTCTTTTACATACCCTTGTTTACAAGGTGGAGCAGATCTTTTTAATCCACCGGGAAACTGGTATTGTCCTCAATCATGTTGTGGCAGAGGACACCATTATCCAGGATCCGGACCTGGTCTCCGGCATGCTCACGGCCATACAGGATTTTGTCAACGATTCCTTCCACAGCGCATCTGACGATGATATTGAAACCTTGAGGATCGGTGCTGACAGAACGGTCTGGATCGAAAAAGGCGAACATGCCTTTATTGCTTCTGTCATACGGGGAACCCCTCCTTTGAATTTACGCACCCGGTACAGGGAACTTATTGAAGAAATCCATATCAAGTCAGGCGATTCTCTAGTCAATTTTGACGGAGATCCTTTTCCGTTTTCCATCTTCCGGGAGCAATTAAACGAAGGTCTGCAATCACAAGAGAAAAAGATCGAGAAAAAAACATCTCCCTTGATCTGGTGTATCCTGATGGTTGTTATTTTTTTAGCCGGTTTCTGGGCGTTTGGCTTTTACCAGAACCAGAAAACATGGAATCAATATCTTTCAACCCTGAAGGAGCAAAAGGGCCTGATTATATTATCCACTAGTAAAAATGACGGCGTTTATCAAATTTCCGCCCTCAAAGATCCACTGGAAAAAGATCCGTTAAGTCTTCTTCCGGCCCAGGCTGAAGAACAGATCAAAGTGGCTGTCCAGTGGAAACCGTTTTACAGCCTTGAACCTGAATTTGTTTTGCAGCGGGCTGCCAGGGTTTTAAAACCTCCACCAACCATACAGCTTAAACTGGAACACGCCACAGTTATTGCTGAAGGAAAAGCGCCTCAAGAATGGATTGACTTTTTTATGCAGACTGCGCCCGTCCTTTCAGGGATTAATGGTGCAGATTCCAGGCTGGTTGTAAATTCAGACAAATTAAAGCTGGATGAAACCATATTGGGGCTTTTGAAATATAAAGTTTATTTTTTAAACAACTCCGCCGAACTTGTACCCGGCCAGGAGGACAAACTTGAACAAATTCTGGCCAATATTTTTACCATGCTTGAACTGGGGAACAAACTTAAAACCCCTGTCAAAATTCTTATCCGGGGACACTCAGATTCCAGTGGGCCGGAAACACTCAACCTGAGATTAAGCCGGAACCGATCTCAAAAAATATTTGACTACCTGAGTAATAAAGGCATAAAATCTGAATACTTAAATATTTCCGGAGTCGCCACTAAATTTCCACTGATAAAAGAAAACAATATAGATGACCGTCAATACAACAGGGCAGTGTCTTTTAAAATTTACTAAACTTCAACAAAAGGGTCTAAAACATGATCAAAAAAAAAGTATGTATGCTGGGAGCTTTTGCCGTGGGAAAGACCAGTTTGGTTCAGCAATATGTACATAGTATTTTTTCAGATAAATATCACACAACTGTCGGCGTAAATATTGAGAAAACACAAGTTCAAACAGGGGATACGGCTACAGACCTGATCATCTGGGACCTTCATGGAGAAGATGACTTTCAACATGTTCGGCTTTCATATCTGACAGGTTCATCCGGATGCATTTATGTAGTGGACGGAACTCGGAAAACGACCCTGGCAACAGCGCTGAACTTAAAAGATATCGCAGAAAACACCATCGGCAAAATGCCGTACCTTATCATCATTAATAAAATCGATTTGATTGATGACTGGGAGATAACATCTGAAACAATAGCCGATTTGAAAAAACAGGGAATTCAAATCATAGAGGCCAGTGCAAAAAACGGGGATCAGGTTGAAGAAGCCTTTAAGCTGTTGACCCGAGAAATGTTGGGATTTTAAACATGTCTAATACCGCATTAATTCTGGACAAATTATGCTCCACGGTGTTTAAAGAGCACCTCCCTTCCTATTTCATAATGGACCGTACCGGGGTCATCCAGACCTGGGGAGGTAACCTGGAAGGTTTGAATATCACTGAACCCAAAGGGAAAGAGCATATTTCAGGCATCTTGATTTTTTTGGAAGGCATCCTGCCTTTAAAAGGGCAGACCATGGAATTTTCTTGTATTAAAATGCCGCCGCATCCCAGTGTGGATGCCCTTCTTTTTAAAATTGAGAAAGGGTATGGGCTTATCGTATGGGATGCCACCCAGAAAGACGATTTTTTAACCCAGACTCAACAAAAATTCAACGAACTCAGCCTGCTGATTGAAAAGCAGAAAACCAGGCTTATGCCCATTCCGGATGAAGATCTTGAAAAAAAGCATGAAATTTTTCTGCGCCAGCTTTTCCAGGCTCTGAACTTTGCCGTTCTGGAAATGAACGAAGAAGGGCATTTCGTGCTGATTGGCACCCCACCTCCCTGGATAGAACAAATCCCCCAGGCCAGCCAGATTCTCGCTGGAGAATCATACAAAGAAGATGTGTTCAGCTTTTTAGGCAATTTCATACAGGAAACCAAATCCCGTTGGGCTAAAAACCATCATGGAAGTTTCAAATCCGGTATCTGGATTGTAAAAGATCACACAGACCAGGAGCTTCTATTCGAGGCCACAGCTGTTGATATCCATGGAAGAAAGCTGCTGATCATTGCCCATGATGTCTGTCATCCCAATGAAAAACAGTCCATCATACAGAAAGGAAGAGACCTTGCCCTTAACTACCATGCCTTGAAGCAGTCCGGCAAGAAGCTTAAAAGCCTCAATGATGAGATGGAGCTGCGGGTCAAAGAAAGAACAAAAGACCTGGAAGAAGCCAACCGTAAACTGGCCAGCGAATTAAAGGAAAGAATAAAAGCGCAGAAAGAACGTGATAAGGTGTCGAAGCAGCTGCGGCAATCTCAGAAAATGGAGGCAATTGGCACCCTGGCCGGTGGAATAGCCCACGATTTTAACAATGTATTATCAGCCATCATGGGATTTTCCGAATTGTCAATCATGGAGGCCGAAGAAGGCTCCGAGTTGAGGATCAGGCTTGAAAAAATTTTAAAGGCCTCCAACCGTGCAAAAGATATGGTAAAACAGATCCTTACATTCAGCCGGCAAAATGAGTATGAAAAACGGCCAATTAAATTAAAATCAGTTGTGGAAGAAGTCGTTAACCTGATACGGGCATCTCTTCCGGCATTTATTGATATCAAAAAAGACCTGCAATCCGATGCCCATATTCTTGCAGATCAGACCCAGATACACCAGGTTATCATGAATCTGTGCACCAATGCATGGCATGCCATGAAAGATGATGTGGGTGTACTGAAAGTCAGCCTCAAAGATATTGAAATTAAACCCGGCGATGACCCGCCTTCTTCTGGATTGAGTCCCGGATTCTATCTTCAATTGTCTATCGAAGACAGTGGCAGTGGAATTCCGCCGGAAACCCTGGAACGCATATTTGATCCATATTTTACAACAAAAATGGAAGATAAAGGCACCGGCCTCGGGCTGTCCGTGGTTCATGGCATTGTGACCCAGAACAAGGGTGCAATCCGTGTAACCAGTGAACCTGGAGAAGGAAGTGTATTTGACGTTTACCTGCCGGCCTTTGATGTGCCCTTTGAAGAAAAACCAGCGGAGGACTCACTTCATTTGGGAAAAAGCGAATATATCTTTTTCGTTGATGATGAAGAGTTTCAAACCCAGATGGGTAAAGAGCTTCTCGAAATGATAGGGTACAAGGTAGAAACCTGCAATGACAGTGAAGAGGCTTTAGAACTTTTTATTCGCAAAAAAGATCAGATCGATCTGGTGATAACCGATATGGTTATGCCCAAAATGACGGGTAAAAAACTGGCTGAAAAAATGATCCTGGAAAAGCCGGACATCCCGGTGATTCTTCTTTCCGGATACAGCGATGATATCAACCCTGATGAAATTAAAACAACCGGCATCCGGCAATACCTTATGAAACCCGTTGGAATGAACCAGTTATCACTTGCAGTCAAAAA
>JAWSVI010000019.1:29847-170450 GCA_033851995.1 Desulfobacteraceae bacterium
GCTCCCGTGAAGGGAGCGACGACGGCGGATCCGATGCAGACCCGAAAGAGATCAAGTTTCAATCCACGCTCCCGTGAAGGGAGCGACGTCATACAAACGGAAGACTATGGGCAAGGTTATTGTTTCAATCCACGCTCCCGTGAAGGGAGCGACTCAAGACATGTCAGACGCACAGGATAATTTCACCGTTTCAATCCACGCTCCCGTGAAGGGAGCGACGAAGGCTATTGTTGAAGACTATAACCGCAAAACTGTTTCAATCCACGCTCCCGTGAAGGGAGCGACTTTTGTGTCTCCACGCTTCAGTAATAAAAAGACCGTTTCAATCCACGCTCCCGTGAAGGGAGCGACCTCGTTTCTGTAAAATCAAGATCGTTTGTATCTATGTTTCAATCCACGCTCCCGTGAAGGGAGCGACCAGGGCTTTGTTGAAAGAATCACCACTGGTGAGCGTTTCAATCCACGCTCCCGTGAAGGGAGCGACTCAAGACATGTCAGACGCACAGGATAATTTCACCGTTTCAATCCACGCTCCCGTGAAGGGAGCGACACCAGATCACGGTGGAATCCTTGACCGATGGTTTGTTTCAATCCACGCTCCCGTGAAGGGAGCGACGCCGGTATTTGCCCCGGCATCTACAAGGCCGGACGTTTCAATCCACGCTCCCGTGAAGGGAGCGACTTGGACTCACAATCAATCAGCGACATGGTCAAGAGTTTCAATCCACGCTCCCGTGAAGGGAGCGACTTGAACTGGATGCAGCGGCAATGGGTATACTGACCGTTTCAATCCACGCTCCCGTGAAGGGAGCGACTCACGACACCGATCAGATCGTTGGCTATTCAAAGTTTCAATCCACGCTCCCGTGAAGGGAGCGACGGTATCAATGGAACACACTCCAAACTATATACCCGTTTCAATCCACGCTCCCGTGAAGGGAGCGACGATTGTGGTTCGAAACCTTATCTGAAGACGATATGTTTCAATCCACGCTCCCGTGAAGGGAGCGACAACTGAGATCAGCCGTTTTCAAATCAATAAAAGAGTTTCAATCCACGCTCCCGTGAAGGGAGCGACAGGCTCAATACACTGCTACAATAGATCACATAGAAGTTTCAATCCACGCTCCCGTGAAGGGAGCGACTGTTTTTATCTTTCAACTCGTTCATGAGAGACTCGTTTCAATCCACGCTCCCGTGAAGGGAGCGACCTAAAAATCCGCAAGGAAATAAATCCCGTTACCAGGTTTCAATCCACGCTCCCGTGAAGGGAGCGACATATTGAAGCGATGGAAGATATGGCCCTTCAAGTGTTTCAATCCACGCTCCCGTGAAGGGAGCGACTAAACTGGCTAAGTGGGAGGCACGGAAGATCCACGTTTCAATCCACGCTCCCGTGAAGGGAGCGACGTTCTGAAATGGTCCAACCTGAACTTAATTTTGGCGTTTCAATCCACGCTCCCGTGAAGGGAGCGACTAATAATGCCGGTTTCAATCTCCGTATATTTGTTTGTTTCAATCCACGCTCCCGTGAAGGGAGCGACTCATTGCCATCATCATCCGTGCACGGCCAGGAGCGTTTCAATCCACGCTCCCGTGAAGGGAGCGACTTCTCCGTGTCCATGACAACATTGACGGCATCCCGGTTTCAATCCACGCTCCCGTGAAGGGAGCGACCGTCCGTCCGGATAGAACGAGGCGGAGCGTTTTTTGTTTCAATCCACGCTCCCGTGAAGGGAGCGACGTGTTTGATGGTTCCAGTCAGGTTGTTAACGGCGTTTCAATCCACGCTCCCGTGAAGGGAGCGACTGTTACTATTTTAAGTACCTATAATTTATATAAAACAAATTGTCAAAGAGCGAACCCCTCTTTAAAATAAACTTTTTGTATGAGAGAAAAATTTTTGAAAGTAATAATTGTTTTGATTTCAATTGGTTTCAAATTTGCGAACCCAAATTCTTTTTAACCATTGAATTCACAGGAGAGGAAACCCTAAAGCTATACTCCCTGAAATTTGAACTGATGGTTCGCAACAAACTCATATAATTAATGGTTTATCGAGATCTATAGATTTTTTGGCACCTATGTGTTCAACCCTTCTTTTCCAGTTTGAACCTAAAAAATAAAATCTCAGGCTGTCCAACTCCGGGTCAATCTCATCCATTAATTCCTGTTTTAATACAGTCCATTGAGCAGGATCAACTACACACTCAAATACTGAATATTGAACCCGCTGCCCATAATTTTTGCATGCTTTAGCAACTCTTCGGAGCCTCTTTTGACCATTTTCTTCAACAGATACATCATAACTGACAAGAACTAACAATGTGCCTCCTTATTTCCAGAGAAAAGGGGGATATCCGTCAATATCACCCCGAATAAATCTTGCCAAAAGCAGAGCCTGGATAAAAAACAAATTTCCGATTTCCACTTTTTCATTAAGAAAGGGATGGACCAGGGTCTCCTGTTTTCTTTTCTGATATGTTTCCAAAACAATTCTCCGGGTCTCATCGTCCATATAAACCCCGCCGGACTCCTTTGTTAAAAATCCGTCTGGATGTATCTGCTTCCGGTTGATCATTGACAGCACAAGCCTGTCTGCAAGGAATGGCCGAAACTCCTCCATCATATCCAGGGCAAGGCCGGGCCTGCCCGGGCGGTCCCGATGCAAAAAGCCTACAGCCGAATCAAGTCCGACCGTTTCAAGAGCGGACCGCACATCATGAACAAGCAGGGTATAAACAAAAGACAGCAGGCAGTTTATTCTGTCCGTTGGCGGCCGTCTGCTCCTTCCTTCAAACTTGAATTCCTGATTATACGCAAAGATCAATTCATTAAAAGCACTGAAATATTGATGAGCTGCGTCCCCTTCAATACCCCGCAGGTAGTCTGTATCTCCTTTCTGCATTTCCTTTTGAATGTAAATCTTGAGGCGGTCCGATACATTTTTAACCAGGGATATATCCATTTTCTCTTTATGGTCCCTGACAGCTCGCTCAAGTACTGTCCGGCAATTGAACAATTTTCCAGTAAGGACAAAACCGGATACCTGGCCGCAAATGTCCATGGAATCCGCCATACGAAATTGTTTTCTTCTCAACAGGACATTCCCGGAAACCGGACCTTTGACTGATGCAAGGAACCTGCCGTACTTGCTTAGAAAACTGACAGATACATCCTTTTCAGCACAGAATCCCATCAAAAACGGGCTGCATGTCACCGCGCCGAAACAGACAATCCCGTCAAGTGTATGAATTGGAATCTGTAGCCTTGTTTTCTGTTCGATTCTTACAGCAACAGTTTCTCCTTCTTTGAAAAGGTAAGCCCCCTGGGTGGTTACAAACAACGTATTCAAATGTTTTCTCATTCAGCCAGCTCCTTGTGAACCGCATCATTGAACCATGATGTCACTTTTCTTCTCTTCCCGATTGTTTTTGGAAGGCAGAGATCAAAAAAAGAACATGTATCGCACTTTTTTTCATAACGCGCCATTGGAGTTTCCCCGAATGAAATGAGGCGATGTATCTTTTCTGCAGTTTCACATGTGATCCGGCGCAAACTCTCATCAAACTCCACCTTCAACCTGCGTCTAGTCTTTCCATAAAAAAGCGCCCCGTCTTTAATCTTCTGGTCTAACATTTCTTCAAGACACAGGGCCTGCGCGCAGAGCTGAACCTTATCAGAGTCATTCTTTTTGGGTTTCCCCCGCTTATACTCCACAGGGAAAGGCACCCAATGTCTTTTTCCATCGTCCATTAGATGAAATTCCACCACATCTGCCTTTCCCGTAATACCAAGCCGGCTGGATTTAAGCGGCAGGCTGTATTCCACCCGGACCCGCCCCCGGTCTTCCTGATCCCCCCTGTCCACTCGTTCATGCATCACCCTGCCTTCGGCTGTAAATTTATTCTCGACCCAAAGCTGCTCAACATGGATGAGTGCACACTGCCGTTGACAAAACAGCATGTGCTGAAGAGCGGACAACTGGATGTAGTCATTTTCCTGGTATCTCCTCATGCCGTCCCGCTATCTCTTTTTCCCTGAATCTGCCGGACTTCCCTTACAATGGACAGGGATACATCCCATGCCTGCTCGCAAAACAGGGTAAAAGGCTCCCTGGCTTTCGGGCAAGGAAGAAGCTCTCCTCCTTTTCTTACCTGCCCGGTTGCAGCATGGTAATCAGACAAAGCATCGATGTACTGCTTGCGCTGTTCTCTTGGAATAATAACAGGAGGAAGCCCGGCCTTTAAAACCGGGATATTGGCAATCAGTCTTGCCAGCCTGCCATTGCCGTCAAAAAAAGGATGAATGCGGACAAAAGATACATGGAGCTTTACATATGCATCCAAGGACTGCCGACTATCCTCCGGCTTAATGGAACCAATGGTGTCATGAAACAGTCTGAACCACTCTTTCATGAGTTCAGGCACATCAGCGGGCAAAGCATATTCAAAAACCACCTGTTTACCCCCAACAACACCAACCGTGGAGTTGGGCTCTCTTTTCCATGCCCCGACAGGCTTATATACATCAACTACCTGTTGAGTCTGAACGGCTTTATGCAAATCAAACAACTGATTTTCACTAAAGACAGACTGATTTGCCACCAGTTCATAAATCAGATCAATCGCTTTAGCATGACCCACCACTTCTTCATGATCCTTTAACGGCTTACCAGAAACCGTCAAGCCTTCCTCCAGAACAAAAGCTGTCTCTCCCAGGGTCAGGGTATTGCCCTCAATAGCGGTTGAGGTATGGGTCCATAAATTCCGTAGCTGGACAATTAAAACTTTTTGCAAATCTTTGTCGAGATTTCTAAGAAAATTCATCATATATATATCTCTGGATTAAAATCCACCAATAATCTCCGGCATCAGCCCATCTAACGCACCCTTTAGCCCATCTTCATCAAAGCTGCCGTCTGCACTCACCTGTAATGATCTGTGAACTTTAGCGGAAGAATACTGACCGGACTTGCTGCTGTGTTCCCACCAGATCACTTTTTCAACCGTCATACTGCCCTCCGGTCTTGCTGAAGAAGCATCTCCCTCAAACAACCTGGGAAGAACGTTTTTGATGGATTGAGCATCTTGATCGTTAAAACCAGTTTTCTCAGCCAGTTGAGGACTCATCGCACCGTAGGTTACATAAACAGCCTTGTCAACCCTATGCTTCATTCCCATGGTATCAGAGCTTTTTTTGGTTCCATCCCCCTCACCACTAACGCTTTTTGTAATCTGGGTGCTTGTCACACTGACAGGTTCAACACTGAATGCAGAATGTATCGACACAGGCCCCCTGATGGGGATGGATACGCCATCCTTTCCACTTCCTTTAAATGCAAAAAGCTGTCCGAAACTTCTCACATCCAGCCATTTTCCACAAGCAAGCTTCGCTGCATCCTCGGGTTTTGTTATATTACTTCTAAACGCATCCCTACCAAGGCCATACTCTTCAGACTCTGCTCTGTTTCTCAGACTGGTCATGCCATCAATTTTATTATCATCGGATTGGACAAATATGGATTGGCCGTCGGCAAGGAGGCGATTTCGGATCTTCCTTTTCAAACACACATCTGAAATTTCTCCAAACCCATTGTAATCAACTCTTGGCCTGTTTCCATTTAAAGGATCCCCGTTCGGATTGGCATTGTTCACACTGAAAATAACTGCAAAATCAACTTTATGTTTAAGACTCATTGTATTTCTCCTTTATTTTTCATCTTTATTTTCATTTGATTTTTTCTGCCAGGCCTGTTTCTGGCAATGATATCCAAGCAAAAATTCTCCTGACAATGGTTTTTCACTCACAAACTCGTCAGGTGAAAACGCATCAAATATAGTGTCCAGTTCCTTTTTACGATTAACCAGAAATCCTGCCCGGTTTGCCTGGAGGCGCTGCATATAAGGTTGAAGGGCAAGTTCAATATTTCGCCAAGTTGAGAAAGGTCGATCTGCAAATCTCTGCATTAACCTTGCAGCCGTCGTCGGTCTTTCCTCCCCTCCCACATAAAGAGCTGTTTCCTCAATCTTTTCTGCAATGGCCAACAGGCGACCATAAAGATAATCCCTTGTTATTCTTTCTTCTTCCAAAGCCATGCTGTATTCTCTCCTTTCATATTTATGTGGATGTCGAAGATAAAATCCTTTATATAAAGAACAGGCAATGCCTAAATTTCTCTCCCATTCCCATCTTTCACAACTATTTCGATTACATGCCCGACGAACAGCGGATGCCATAAGATCACGAGGGAAATGCCTGCCTTCAACAATACAGGGTAGAATTCGCTCAATAACACTTTTTTTAAGTGTCTCATTGCTTTTAAGGATATTGCCGTAAGCTGCTTCTGCAATTCTAATAGGGGCCGGGCTGGAAACAGGCCAGATTATTTTTCTTAAGGGTTTCTTTTTCCTCTTAGGATCTGGAATTTCCTTTGTAAATCTTTGTGGCCAGGCAAACTGGTTATGCCAATTCTCAAGTCGCTCAAAAAACTCACTGGCCAGCAGTTCCCGATAATAAATAATCCCCATCCTTCCTGGGGTTGCTGAATCCAAACCCATAATAATAATTTGTTCATTGGGTTCCAGCTTTGCTTGATATCCATCCATATACTTTTTTAACTGATGCGCAAATGATTCCCCCAAATCAATAGAATGATCCCGCGATTCTTCCGTATCTGAAATTATGTCTTCCTGCATGACAGTGCTCTCAGCAAGAAGCTTCCAAGTACTTTCCAGGGGTTTTGGTGTTTCTTTTCCTGAAATGGCCCAAGACACATAAACCTGATCTCCATTGCGGAATCCCTGTTTTGAGATTAGCCACCTCAACGCATTATGCGCTTTCTGCGTCACCTCATAACCCACACCGGCTGCCTGACTCCCATCTGGGTCTGTAAAACGACCACGAAATGTAAATCCTGAAGAATCATTTGAAGACACTAATTTTGCTTTATCTCCTGTATGGCGTAGTTTTGCAGGATGATTAACTGCGACAGCCCTATGATCCCCCGTTATAAAACAAAAGGCCGCTTTTTCAGAAGATTGGGTGTTATAATCAATCCAACTTTGCTGCAGTCCTTCATCCTGCCAGGTTATGCTGTCGGGTTCTCCTTTTGTTTCAACGGACCAGCACACCAAAGCATCTCCTTGTTCTATCTCGGATTTGTCTTTATCTACTCTTTTATTTTTTGGAAGAGTTGGTAATACTTTAAAAATTAAAGGAGGATTTTTATCTTTATCATCAGGCCAATAGGCCAATAATTCATCCTGCTCATTTGCATGCAAGACACCTTCAGAAATCAGATCTGCAATAACAGTTCCCTTGTTAATATAATTATAAATTGCGACTGCTTTATCATGACTGAATTTTGACGAGCACCAATCTGACAGCTGTTTTTCATACTCTGTAAAAAAGCTAACCTTTCTACCACCAAATTCAGGGTAATCTTTAGCAAGATATTGAATTTTATCAGCTAAAGGGTGTGGAGGTGGCAACTTACCAGATCGTCCAGCAGAGCCTTCAGTGGCTGGCAGTACCACCTGAGTTTTCTCAAGAACTGATGCCCGCCTAAAATTGCTGTCATTGTCAATAACAATATGGATATGGGCATTCTGCAAAGTATGGCTGATCGGCATCAGTTTGACTTCACCAACTGATTCCAAAGCTCTCCCTGACTCATAGGTCTCATAAAGTTTTGCCATCCAACTCATAACAGGACCTCCTCTTTATCCACAGGCCGGATATTTTCTTCAAGACCAAATGGTTTAGGAACCATTTCCCGGATGAACCGTTTTTTATCGCAGGCATCAGGCCGGGGGAAATAGAGCATTCCTTTTTTCATGACAGCATTCCAAAAACGGTTGACCAGTTCATTCTTTCCTGTTTCATCTGGATAGTCAAAGCTGTGAAACATGAGTCCAAAGTTCAATTCATCAATATCATCATAAAATCCCCGCCCTTCTCCAAAACGGCAGGGTTCCACATATCCCTGGCAATCCCTTGTTCCCAAAAAAATATCTTGACGCCCCCCTCTATCAAGCATTCGTCTAGCAATATTAAAATGCTTGCCTTCAATGCGGTCTTTTTCAAGTTCAGGCCGAAATTCATTCCATTCAAAGTGAGCCTGAACCTGATATTCCACCTCATGGAGAAAGGTATAAATAGCCAGGGAATTTCCACCGCCCCAGACCAATGGTTTCGTTCCCTTGGTTTGGGTCCGAATGGGATTGACCACCCTGACTTTATCCACATACCAGACAATAGTAGGCTTCCAGTATATAGACTTTAGAACCCCTTTGATGGCTTCATAAGTAGGAACATGGTAGGAGCACTTCTCACCACCGGTTTTGGTCACCGGATCAGTAAAAAGGGCATACCGTCCCCAAAGCCTGAAACTTATGTCATTTCTCATTCAACCACCTCCTTAAATAATTGCTGTTTCCAAACCATTTACTGCTTCTACTGATACACCGAACTCAGCGCTGTAATGACGTTCGTCCAAATAATATATCCCCTCTCCCTCCTGAACCGGACACACAGCATCCACCTTTCTTAATTTTTCCCATACATTAGGAAAAAGATTGACTGAGTATTTTTGGGCTTTTTTTAATAAATCATATGCCTTAACCGGCTCAGGATGGGCGCAGAGTTCTGCAACAATTTCTTTGCCCTTATCAAATTGGACAATGACCGCCTGGGTTGGGGCCTCAATTGCCTTGAATGCCTTGCCTGCTGTTTTAAACGATTGCTGCAAACTGAATGTTGCTTTTACCGGATCGTTTTCCCGGCCCACATTGAGCGGGTTGTCACTGAGCAAGTTAACTAATGTATCCTGCCTTCCGGCCTGTCTTGCTGAAAGCGTGTATTTCATATCATTGGCCCGCTCGTAAAAATAATAGGAAAAATAACGATCCATTGCTGACGGACTTAAAAAATCCTTGTGACCACCCTCCCGAAGAACCCGTTTTGCCTTATCCCGGCCGATTTTAATGTCTGTAAGCAAATCAATTTTTTCCTCGTTTGGATTAACGACATACACCTGGGATGTTTTCTGATTTCCGTTTCGGTTACACCGCCCGGCGGCCTGGGCAATAGAATCAAGACCAGCCAGAAAACGGATCACGGAATTGAAATCCACATCCACACCGGCCTCAATGAGTTGTGTTGAAAAACAAAGTACAGGTAATTTTTTCTCCAGGCGTTTCTGAACTGACTCAAGAATTCGTTTTCGATGAACAGGACATAGGCTTGTGCTCAAATGAAAAACACTCCCTTTATCAACTCGGGATTGACATCTTTCATACAGTTTTCTCGCCCAGTCTTTGGTATTCACGATCACAAGGCAATTACCCTTTTCTCGCAACTGCTCAAGGGACAAATCAGCAAGATCTTCATTGCTCCAGCCCTCACTACGGGTCAAATCTACAATCTCAGCTCTTTTCAGTTCTTCAAAAAGAATTGTTGTGTCGCCTGCAAGTTCATTTTCATAAGAGAGTGTCAAAGAGCCATAATCCGGGTTCACCCCACCCAGAAGCGGCTGGGTGGCGGTACAAAGAACAGCCGTGGTCTTGGCGTGGTCTACCAGAAACTGCAAACTGTTACAGAACAAATGGACACAATTTATCGGCAGGCTTTGAATTTCATCAAAAATAATTACGGAATTTGCCAGATTGTGCATTCGTCTGGCACCCCTGGCCCCCCCCCCAAACAAAGCCTCAAGGCACTGGACCATGGTGGTAAAAATAACAGGGGCATTCCAGTTTTCAGAAGAAAGTTTGGAGCGCCAGGTTTGCTGTTCAGGCTCTAAATTAGAATGATGTTCCAACACCCAAGGATATTCATCTCTATCTCTTTCCAAAACCTCACGAATCACTTGAGCGTTCTGGTCAATGATTGAAGTAAAAGGAATGATATAAATTATGTGATCCAGCTTATGCTTTTCCGCATGGTGGAGGGCATAACGCATAGAAGCAAAAGTTTTACCGCCTCCGGTGGGAACGGTTAAGGTGTATACTCCCTGATGATCGAAGGCCCTGTCCAAACATTTCAGAGATATCCTGTTGCGGATTTCATCTACTTTATTTCGCACCTGAAATCCAGCAAGTTTTCTTTCCAACCTGTCTATGGCAGTTTGCCAGTTCACCTCTCTTTTTAATCTCATATCAACGTTACCGGGCATCTCAAAATCTGCACTGTCAATCCGATCTGCATCAATAAGGCAACTAAACAAAAAACGGGTAAGAAAACCAAGTCTGAAGTGTTTAAGACGATCATGTTCCTGTTTTTCAGGAGAGGCAACAGTAATTATTTTTTTCAGAACCGACTTAAAAAAATCCTCTGTCGCCATTGCCTCTACTGAACGAATCAAACTATTATCCCCATTATCAAAGCATTCTTGAAAATAGGTCTTTCTCTCATTTTTATTAATTCGTTTCAAAAAACCGTTTTCACCTTCTGTCAGAAGGCAATCAATCATGCCACCATGATGCGATGCCAGACAGACAGCGAGGATCTGCCCAACCAATTTTCCTTGAAGACCATATTTGTCGACACTGAACTGTCGCCACACCCACTGAGCGCCTGCGGTTGAATGATCAATTTTACCCCTGAATGCCTCTGCATCCACATAGTCATCATCAATATCAGGATTCAATAGCCCGGTTCCTGACTTAATATAGGCTTGAAACACTTGACTGTACTTACCTAAATCGTGCAACATTCCAAGAAGTTCTCCCACATCAGGAAGCCCGATCTTTGCTGCTAATTCCTTGCTGATTTTGGAAACGCCTTTTAGGTGTTCATAAACTGTTTGAATTTGCTCATCGCAACTTCGATAATGAGCAATATTCTTTTTTTCCATATATGCCTCGCTATGCTTTTATAATCTTTTTATCCTTAATCATCTTCTCTATCTCTTTTACCTCCCGCTGTGCGCTACCTTTAGTCCGCGCTGTCAGCAAAAGATCAAAAAACCTACCATTGGGGGTCAGACATCTTCGAGAGGCGTCCGGTTCTGCATAATCCGTTTGGTTATAAAAAATATGGATTCCATTTTTGAATTGATCTGCCAGATGATCTGATATCAGACTGAGTTCTTGAAGGCGGTAGAGAAAGCTTTCCAATGACACCCCAAACCGGTGCTTGATTCGAAGAAGAAGATCAAAGGACCAATTATCTGGAGATATACCCAATTGCCCCACGGTTGTTTTTACAGCCCGTTCTGGCATTAAAAATGTGGCGGCAAACCGTTTCGCAGCCCTTTCGGTATTGATGGGGCGCTTTTCAGCCTGTCCGCTGTCTGAATTTTCCGGAAATATGTCTTTTTTGCCCAACCGCATTTGGTTTAGAATTAGAATTTTGCCCAGCTCTGTTGAAAGTGAGAAGATCTGCTTTTCAGGATTTTTTCTGGAATTTAAAAAAAAGAATGCATTGTGAAAGGCAGGTTCATAAAAAGAGATTGAATTCAGACCGGAGGCTGCTTTTTGGAAGGGAAAAAGAATGATCCGGAAACCGTAATTTTCAAACAGTTCAAAATAGTCAAAAACAACAGCATCTCCAATACCCAGATAATTCCGGATGCGGTATGCCATCTGATCCATTCCGGGATAATCCGGCTCAAAGGATAGAGATAGGGGGAGAAAAGCGCTTTTCTGAGCACCGCAGATATCTTCCAGTGCATGAAAAGCTGCCATGATATCATGACAGTCTTTGATCAAAATTTGAGGCGGTGTTTTGGAATGGGGCTCCAATGAAGCAAAAAATGCATCATTGGCAATAGCTGATTTGACAGGGGCCATACTTTCAGAAAAAAGCACATCTGCTGAAATACCGAACTCTTTTGTCAGCCTATAAATCACTGCGGCTGACGGCAGGTTCAGTCCCCTTTCAATTCTTCCCAAAGGGCCTTCACGGATGCCGATCCTTTCAGAAAGCTGTAACAGGGTCATGTTTTTTGACCGTCGCAGAAACCGTATATTCTTTCCAATAAACGTCAGGTCATCAGCCATAAAAAGAACCATATAGTTTTATTATTAGAATTTAATTGGTTTAATTTTATCCTTTAGAACTAATTCATACATAGCCTCTTATGTATTGTCAATCAAATAAATATAACTACATGAAGCGGTACGGTCGTTCGTTTAAAGTCTCGATCGTATCTTACTCTTTTGAAGTGATTTATCTATAAGTGAATCAGGGTTCCGGCCCTATCCGGACCTGCCACATGCAACTCCACATCCGAACCGTTTAAGTGCTTTGAAATTTCCATCATTGCTTTTTGGGGGCAATTATTTTCTTCGCTTAAATGTGCAAGAATCACATGCTTGAGATGCTCACTTTTCAGCTGTGCCAGCAATTCGCCGGTATCCATATTAGACAGATGTCCTGTTCTGCTTTTTATCCGCTGTTTAAGGTGCCAGGGATAAGGACCGGACATCAGCATAAGGGGATCATGATTGGATTCAATATAAAGAAGCGTACACTCTTTTAAATGTTCCTTAACCAGATTTGTGGCAATTCCAAGATCCGTTGCCACCCCGATTTTAGAACCGTTATGTTCCAAAGTCATCCCCACAGGGTCGCATGCATCATGGGAGGTGGAAAACGGAGATACATGGATCTGACCCATCTGGAAGGAGTTGCCGCATTCAAAAAAATTCAGGTTTTCTATTTTGCCAAGGCCGGAGCAGGCTTTGTAGGTCTTAGGTGTAATGTAGACAGGGATATTAAAGCGCCGGCTCAATACCCCGGCGCCTCTTACGTGATCTGAATGCTCATGGGTAATGATAATATAGTCCAGGCATTCGGGCTCAATATGAATGCTCTCCAGGCGTCGTTGAATTTCAACGCCTGAAAGACCGGCATCCACAAGAATAGATGTATCCGCACATGAAACAAACAGGCTGTTCCCCTTACTTCCACTGGCAAGGGGACAAACCTGGATGGATTTATTTGTCATCGTTTTTTACAGCTTTATAACTCAGCTTGATTTTTCCGTCTCTTGTAATATCCAGAACTTTTACCGGAATCACTTCGCCTTCTTTTACGACATCTGTTACTTTTTTAACCCTGTAATTGGCCAGCTCAGAAATATGCACCAGGCCGTCTGTGCCCTGTTTGATATTTACAAATGCGCCAAAATCAGTAATTTTGACCACTTTGCCTTCGT
The DNA here is from genome assembly GCA_033851995.1 of Desulfobacteraceae bacterium. Lineage (GTDB taxonomy): Bacteria > Desulfobacterota > Desulfobacteria > Desulfobacterales > Desulfobacteraceae > Desulfobacula. The sequence goes on from JAWSVI010000019.1 coordinate 43,013, forward strand.
AGATTGTACCAATCTCCGGGTCAAGGGCAATGTCGGATACCATTTGCAGTGCTTTTTGTGAATCTTCTTCATTTTCCGCAGCAATTTTAACAATACCATCATCATTGACTTCAATGGTGGTATTGGTATCAGCCTGAAGCTGACGGATCACTTTACCACCAGGGCCGATAATATCCCTGATCTTGTCGGATTTGATCTGAATACTGACAATTTTGGGTGCCCGGGGAGAAACTTCATCCCTGGAAGTCTTAAGGGTCTCAAGCATTTTGTTCAGGATATGCAACCGACCGCCATTGGCCTGGTTCAGCGCTTTCTCCATGATATCTTTTGACAATTCCTTGATTTTGATATCCATTTGAAGTGCTGTAATTCCGTCAGCAGTTCCAGCAACTTTGAAATCCATATCGCCAAAATGATCTTCATCCCCAAGGATGTCTGAAAGCACGACAGTTTTCTCACCATCTTTTACAAGCCCCATGGCAATACCGGAGACAGGAGCCTTAATCGGCACACCGCCATCCATCAATGCCAGGATACCGGAACAAATTGTACCCATTGATGAGCTTCCGTTGGATTCCATTACTTCACCCACAAGGCGGATGGTATATTCAAAATCTTCTGAAGCTGGAAGGATACGCGCTATCGCTCTGGAGGCCAGGTTTCCATGACCAATATCCCTTCGGCTGGGACCACCGGCGCGACGGACCTCACCGACAGAGAATGCAGGGAAATTATAATGCAGCATAAATGCACGGGTTTCATTTCCCATAAGGGTTTCAACCCGTTGCTCATCCATGCCGGAACCCAGAGTCAATACTCCAAGAACCTGTGTTTCTCCACGCGTAAACAAGGCTGAACCATGAGTCCGCGGAAGCATGCCTACTTCACAGTCAATCTGGCGGATTTCATCAAATGCCCGCCCGTCTATTCGTTTATCCTCTTTTAACACGATATCCCGGCTGACTTTCTTTACAGTCTTACTGAAAACCCCTTTGATTTCCTTTATCTGCTCAGGATAATCTTCTGCAAAATGCTCAACTACTTTTTCTTTCAGACTGCTGAGAGCGTTCTGGCGTTCAATCTTTGTTTTAATCTGAACCTGGGTATGAATATCATCTTTTGCAAATTCAATAACCTTAGCTGCCAGATCTTCATCCTTTGCAGGCGGGATAAAGGGACGTTTTTCTTTGCCAAGAGCCTCTTTAAGCTGAACCTGAAGATCAATGATAGGCTGCATGGCTTCGTGGCCAAAAAAGATGGCATCCAGCATATCTTTTTCAGATACAACATTTGCCCCGCCTTCCACCATGACGACACCGGTTTTTGATCCGGCAACCACCAGTTCAATATCACTTTCTTCCATCTCTTCAATGGTCGGGTTGGCAACAAACTGACCGTTAATCCGTCCCACTTTGATGCCTGCAATGGGACCGTCAAATGGAATATCGGAAATTTGCAGGGCAGCAGAAGCACCGACAATGGCAAGGGTGTCGGGTTCGTAAGTCTTATCCATGGAGAGCACTGTGGCAATCACCTGGGTTTCGAAATTATAATCATCCTCAAACAGTGGACGGATGGGTCTGTCAATCAGCCTTGCTGTCAGAGTCTCTTTTTCAGAGGGCCTTCCAATCTCTCGTCGGAAATAATTGCCTGGAATCCTTCCCGCTGAATAAATTTTTTCCTGATAATCAACAGACAAAGGCAAAAAGCTGACCTCTGCTTTCGGGTCTTTTGAAGCAGTTGCTGTCACCAGCACGATTGTCTCTCCATACTTGACAGTTACAGACCCTGAGGCCTGCTTGGCAATTTTCCCGCTGCTGATAGAAAATTCTTTGCCGTTAATGGTTGTTGTAAATGTTTTTTCCATGTTTTCTCCTGTAACAAGAAGGGCAGCAAATTCTAAGGAAATTTCTCAAAGTCAATAAACCCGCATATTTAACATCAAATCTGAACTTGATGGCAAACATGCGAACTTATTAAAAAAATTTCCAGAAACCTGCCGCCCAATTAATTGATCTGGTAAAATTAAAAAACCGGTTTCTGGCCAGTCACTTGCCAAAAACCGGTTTCTGTTCATTTCCTATCTTCTCAGTCCGAGTCTTTCAATTAAAGAACGGTACCTGTTCACATCTTTTTTCTTTACATAATCCAGAAGGCTTCTGCGCCTTCCAACCAGAATTAAGAGACCACGTCTTGAGTGATGGTCTTTTTTGTGAACCTTTAAATGCTCTGTAAGATAGCTGATACGGTGGGTTAAGATGGCAACCTGCACCTCAGGTGAGCCTGTGTCGGACTCGTGGAGCTTGAATTGTTCAATCATCTCCTCTTTGTTTTCTGCTAATAGAACCACTTTAAAACTCCTTTATTTGGAATAAAAAAATCAGGATGCGTTTTGTGAACTGCTTTTTCTATGATGTCTCATCCGATATTCCATTCAGAAAAGTACATGCAAAAACAGACAACCACATCACTGCATACATGTATAACCCCATTTAAATATCAGTTAATTGGAAAAAACGCAAGAATAATTATAGACCTGCCCATTTTCACTCAATTGAATGATCGCAAGAAGGTTCCCTTGATCATCCTCTAACTTGAAAGGATGACCCGGCTCAAGGCCTGGGGATTTTATATCGGCTATGGACAATTTCTGACCGAATTGAATTTTTTTTGAAACGAGTTTATCCACTTTAACACCTGGCATAAACTCCAGGCAATCTGACAAACGGATCATTCTCTGAATTGCATTGTCCGGCTCCATTGTTTCAAGCCGTTCAAGATCAATCGCATCCTCCAGTTTAAACTGGCTGGAGCCTGTTCTGCAAAGGGCTGCAAGATGAGCTCCACACCCGAGTTTTCTCCCAATATCAAAGGCCAGTGAACGGATATACGTTCCGGCAGAACAGTGGATATCCACATCAACATGGGGCATTTCAATAGAGAGAATATCCATGCTGAAAATTTCAATTTTCCGGGGAGGCTTTTGAATTTTTTTCCCCTGGCGGGCCAGTTTATACAGTGGCTGGCCTTTATGCTTCAGGGCTGAGAAGCTGGGCGGGACTTGATCCTGGAGGCCCAGAAAACTTTCCACAACTGTTTTGATCTTTTTTTCATCAAGATCTGCCATGATCTCTTTCGAAGCGCAGAATTCCTGTTTTCCGGTCAGATCATAGGTGTCGGTTTCAACACCCAGGCATATTTTTGCCCGGTAACATTTGTGCCCGTCAAGAAAATATTGTGAAATGCGCGTTCCCTGATTGACCGCGCAAAGCAAAAGTCCTGTGGCAAATGGATCCAGAGTTCCTGTGTGCCCCACTTTTTTTACCTTAAATGCTTTTTTCACGCGGGCCACAACAGCAGCCGAAGATATTCCTTCAGGTTTATTGACTGCTATAATGCCACTTTCCATTTTGATATTTTGGACTATTCGTTGTCTGATGAAGGAGTATTGGCGTTTTTGATCAATTCATCCATATGAGCCGCTTTGTCAAATGAGTCATCATACACAAACCTTAAATCCGGCATGTATTTTAACCCAAGCATAGGGGCAATGCTTTTTTTGATAAAGCCCTTGGACTTTTTAAACCCGTTTAATGCATCCCGGGTTCTTTTTTTATCTCCAAAAACAGTGATATAAACATCTGCCACCCGCAGGTCAGGAGTGACCTTTACTCCACTGATGGTCGCCATTTCCATTCTGGGGTCCTGCATCTTCTTGTTCAGGAGCTCAGTAATGGCAACCTGGATCTTGCCGCTGACTCTCTCGGCTCTTGCATAGGGTTTCATTTTTGAATGTTTTAACTCTTATATTTTCTTTCTTCTACTTCGTAGCATTCAATGGCATCACCCACTTTGATGTCATTGTATTTTTCAAGCCCGATACCGCATTCATACCCCTGTTCCACTTCTTTGACATCGTCTTTGAAGCGCCGCAGGGAAGAAAGCTCGGTGTCACATTTGATGACACCGTCTCTGAGCAGGCGAACCTTTTTGCCCCTTATCACCTTACCTTCTACAATGTGACAACCGGCAATGGTACCAATTTTTGGAACTACAAAAGTATCACGGACATCTGCACGACCAATGATGATTTCATGGAAGGTGGAAGGCATCATGCCGTCCAGGGCAGCCTTGATATCATTAATAACATCATAAATAATATCATAGAACCGCATGTCCACATTTTCATCTTTGGCCAGCTTCCTGATCTGCGGGTTAGGCCGAACGTTAAAGCCTACAATAATGGCATCGGAGACTGCAGCAAGGGCCACATCCGATTCATTAATCGTACCGGCACCGGAATGGACAATCTTAATTTCAACTTCTTCTTTGGCCAGATCCTTGATGGAATCATTGAGTGCCTCAATAGACCCGTGTACATCTGCCTTAACGATGAGTTTAAGTTCCTTAACCTCTGCAGAACCCAGATTTTCAAACATTTTTTCAAGATTAGCCCGGCTCTTTTTAGCCAGTTCCTTGGCACGTTGTTTCTGCATCCTGTGCCCGGCAATCTGCTTGGCATCCTTGTCTGATGCCACGGCAATGAATTCATCCCCGGCATCGGGTACACCGGCTAAGCCGACAATTTCAGCAGGCGTACTGGGTCCAGCCTCTGCAATTCTTTTTCCTGAATCATCAATCATGGCTCTAATACGGCCTGAATGAAGTCCGCACACGACAGGATCACCATCTCTCAATGTCCCCTGTTTTACCAACACGGTTGCCACAGCACCACGCCCTGTATCCAGACGGGATTCAACTACATACCCCATGGCATTTCTGTCAGGATTGGCTTTGAGCTCCAGAACCTCAGACTGCAGGAGAACCATCTCAAGCAGTTCATCAATCCCCTCACCGGTTTTAGCAGAGACTTTTACGAAAATAACATCACCGCCCCAATCTTCAGCAAGCAGGTCAAGTTCTGATAGCTCCCGCATGATCCTATCCGGATCTGCGCCTTCTTTATCCATTTTATTGACAGCCACAACCACAGGGACACCCGCTGCTTTGGAATGGTTAATGGCCTCAATGGTTTGCGGCATTACACCATCGTCTGCCGCAACCACCAGAATAACAATATCAGTTACCTGCGCACCCCTGGATCGCATGGCAGTAAAAGCGGCATGACCCGGGGTATCCAGAAAGGCAATCCGCCCACCATTTGGAGTCTGGACATTATAGGCACCAATATGCTGGGTGATTCCGCCTGCTTCACCACTGGTAATTTTTGATTTACGGATCACATCAAGGAGAGAAGTTTTTCCATGATCAACATGCCCCATGATGGTAACAACCGGAGCACGCCCGATCATGTTTTCATCATCATCCATGCCTTCTTCAACATTCAAGAGTGTTTCTTCTTCAAAGGATGCTTTTTCTACCTCAAAATCAAATTCCGTGGCCACAAGAGCGGCGGTCTCAAAATCTATTGTCTGGTTCACTGTGGCCATAACACCCACAGCCATTAACTTGGCTATCATTTCATTGGCCTTGATACCCATGCGTTTAGCCAGCTCGGCAAGCTCAATAGCCTCATCAATTTTAACCCGCCGTTTAATTGCTTTTGGTGTGGTAATCTGGGTTTTCTGGTAATTGCCTTTTTTGCCCTTGGCATCTTTTCTACCCCGTTTTTTTCTACCACGACCGCTTTTATACAGTGCGTCCCCTTCAATAACTGACTTTCGCTTTCTTTGTTTTTTTCTTCCAACAGGCCTGTCGTCGCCAAAGCCTGTTTTCTTTTTATCCTTTTTGCGTCGACCGACTTCATCTCCCGGAACAGGGATATCTACTGCAACACCCTTTCCACCAGCCTTAGCGGCAGGAGACGGCGCACCTGGTTTGGGTTTGAATGATTTTTTCTTGACCGTATCATTTTTCCCCCATTTCTTATCCTCACCTGATGCAGTCTTCCTTAAATTCTCAAGAACTGCAGGATCGGCAATTTTAACAATTTTTGCAGGAGTGGATTTTTTCTTTTTCTTTTTCTTTTTTAATTTCTTTTCTTTCTCTTCTGCAGCTTCAGTTTCAACAGAAGCAGGCGCCTGCTTTTCATCTTTTTGGACTTCTTTGAGTTCATCAGATTCTGCAGGAACTTCAACAGATGTATCTTTGTCCTTTTCTGCTGCTTCTGCTTCAACAGCCGAAGATGCTGCCTCATCTTCTGGGGCCTCTTTTTCTGCTGCCGGGACGACTTGTTTTTCCGGTTCTTCTGTTTTGGACTCTTCAACCTCTGGCTTGTCAGCTTCGGGTTCTTTTTCAGGTTCCTCTGAAATCGCCGGTTTTATGATTTTTGCCGGGGCTACTTTTTTCGCTTTTGGCTTAGGCTTGGCTTTCTTTGCTTTCGTCTCTTCAGCCTTTTCAGGTTCAGCTTCTTTTTCATCCACTTCTCCAGGCTTTTCTTCTTCAGACTTTTCTTCTTCAGGAGCTGTGGTTTCTTTTTCCGGGGCAGGTGCCTTTTTCCTTTTCAACACCGCAGGTTTGGCTTCTTTCTCAACTTCTTCAGCCGCATCTTCTTCAACCACATCAGGCTCCACAACTTCTTTTTGTTTACGCCTGCGGATAACAGAAGGCCTTACCTTTACATCCGTATTCCGTTTGGTTTTTCCAAGGACGCTTCTTCTAATTGCTTTAACTGCGCTATCCTCCAGAGAACTCATATGGCTTTTAACTTCAATCTTCAATTCTTTCATCTTATTAAGAAGCGCTCTGTTTGTCATATTCAGATCTTTAGCTAACTCATATACTCTGACCTTCGCCATTCGTTCCCCCAAATAATACTCTTTATATTCTTTGTCGTCTGCTTTATTATCTAAACCCGGCTCTTATTCTTCCTGATCTGCGTCCTCTGCCTGTGATCTGTCTGACTCGTCCGATTCGCCTGATTCACCCGTTTCATTACGGGACTCATCATCAAGCTCATCACTCGCAGCTTCAGTATCTTCTTCATCTACTTCCTGCTGATCTTCCTCTTCATCCATCTCCTGCCGGCGCAAGTCTTCTTCCAGAATCACTTTTGCTTCTTCAATCATCTCCTGGGCTTTAATCTCATCCAGGTCTGATATGGCAACAATATCTTCCGCATCTGCTTCAGAGATATCCAGAACAGATGCATATCCGCCTTTAAACAGGGCCTCTGCCATGGCAAGTCCCACGCCGGTCAAACGCATCAGGCTGTCGTAGCCCTCTTTGAGTTCCCTGCTGTAGTCTTCTTCACTGGTGACCTCCAGATGCCATCCGGTAATCTCACAAGCCAGAGAAACATTCTGGCCACCTTTTCCAATGGCAATGGAAAGGTACTCGTTGCTGACAATAACTTCCATGGATTGATTATCTTCATCAATGATTACCCGGGATATCTCGGCAGGGGATAATGCATTACACACAAACCGGGCAACATCGGGGTTCCACTGAACAATATCAATTTTTTCCCCTCTAAGTTCCTGAACAATATTCTGCACCCGGTTTCCCTTCATACCAACACAAGCACCCACAGGGTCCACATCCGAATCAATTGAAGATACGGCAATTTTTGCCCTTACACCCGGTACTCTGGCGGCCCCTCGAAGATTAACAATCCCCTCTGCGACCTCCGGGACCTCTGTTTTAAACAGTTCAATTAAAAATTCAGGATGGGTTCTGGATAAAATAACCTGCGCGCCTTTTGATTCTTCCAAAACATCCAGAACATACGCCCGGATCCGGTCTCCGCGTTTATAATTTTCTCTTGGCATCTGATCCCTTGGCCTTAAAACAGCCTCAGCCTGTCCCAGATTGACAATCATGCTGCCCCGATCAAAACGCTGAACAATACCATTAATAATTTTACCCTTTTTATGAATAAAATTCTCATAAACAGCGTTTCTTTCCGCTTCCCTCATTTTCTGAATAATTACCTGCTTTGCAGACTGGGCTGCAATACGGCCGAACTCTTCAGTATCCATACGAATCCCAAGACTGTCTCCAATCTCACATTCCGGATCATATTCATACCCTTCTTCAATCGTGAGCTCACTGTCCGGGTACTCGACTTCTTCGACAACTTCCTTAAAATGGAACACCTCAACTTCACCACTTTTTTCATCATAATGGACTTCAATATCAGCCCTGGGTCCTATATTTTTTCTGGCCGCAGAAATAATGGCCTCTTTCAGGGTGTTTATAAGAACCTCCGGTTCAATCCCTTTTTCACGGCTAACCTGATCAATAACCCTTTTAATATCTGTGATAAACATTGTTAAGTGTTCTCCATATTACTGACCTGCCAGCATTGCTTTACTGATTACATGGTCTTTAATTTCAATCTCGGTTCCATCCACAGCAATCACAACAGAATCATCATTAATCTTCTCAAGAACCCCGGTGAACTTTTTTTTACCTTCAATCAACAGGTCTGTTTCTATCCTTACTCTTTCACCTTTGAATCGATGAAAATCTTCTTTTTTGTTCAGCGGCCTTTTCGGACCCGGGGATGACACTTCAAGGCGGTAACTGCCAATATTCTCTATATGAATATCAATCAAGTCCCCAAGCTGCCGACTGATATACACGCAGTCATCCAGGGTAATTCCACCGGGTTTGTCCACATACAAACGAACAATACTCTCTTTTTGCCCGGTAACATATTCAAGATGAACCAGTTCAAAGCTTTCTGCTTCACACAATGGTAGAGCGACCTCTTTGATCTTATCAATCAACATAAATTTTTTTTTTCGCTCCCTCAGGTCTTGACTCAAACCTGCATTTTCAAAAAAGCCTTAAATACAAAAACGGGCAGACGCCCGTTCCTCATTACAACATGAACAAAATCCTTACCATACCTTCAATGGCTTAGATCATATCTTAACTCCAATCACTGGAACCAATCTGCCATCCTAAATCTTCTATAAAGATGGAGCGGGCAACGAGGCTCGAACTCGCGACATCAAGCTTGGGAAGCTTGCACTCTACCAGCTGAGTTATGCCCGCATTAGCGGATCAATATACCAACCGCCTTGGGTTTTGTCAACACCACATTCGGCCTTAAAATCCAACAATTTAGAAATGCGTACTATTTTCACAGGCAACCTTTATATAAAAAACCTAATTTAAAAAAAACATACCCTGGCAACAAAGATATAACAGAGAAAATTATACAGCTATAATAATTATAATTACAAATTTGTTCTTTCAGGCTGTTTAATATCGAACAAAAATGTAATAAATTTTTGTTATAAATAATTTTACACTATTTATATAATTCAATTTTAATTATAAATACAGCATGTTACATACAATAAAACAATTATGGCACAGTTATTGTACTATAGCCAGATAGATTTTGGAATATTAAATTGAGGCAATGCACCTCACAGAAAAAAAAAGGATATATAAAATGAAAAAAATCGAAGCAATCATCAAACCCTTTATGCTTGATGAGCTTAAAGAAGCAATGAACAAAATCAATGTCCAGGGAATGACGGTTTCCGAAGTCAAAGGCTTTGGCCGGCAAAAAGGACACAAAGAAGTGTACCGCGGAGCTGAATACGAAGTGGATTTCATCCCCAAGATCAAAGTAGAAATCGTTGTAGACGCAAGCATTGTAGATACCGTTGTTCAAGCAATTATAGGCAGCGTTAGAACCGGGAAAATTGGTGACGGCAAAATATTTGTATTGCCGCTTGATGCAGTATGTCGAATTCGAACAGGTGAAACCGGTAAAGAAGCCATTTAATAAAAAAGGATATAAAAATGTTTAGATCAAATTATAATACTTTCACAACAAAAAACCTTAAACCAAATAGAATTGCTTTATTTGTAATGACCGCACTCCTGGCACTTCCAGGAGCAGCCCTTGCAGCTGATGCAGCAGAGGTAACAGGTGCTGCGGCCCTGTATGTAACAAATAACACCTGGATGCTGGTCGCAACCCTTCTTGTTTTTATTATGCATCTTGGCTTTGCCAGCCTTGAAGCAGGCTTGACCCGCTCAAAAAACACAGTAAATATTCTTTTTAAAAACACAGCCATCATTGCCATTGGCCTCCTCACTTATGCTGCCGTAGGCTTCAATCTGATGTATCCGGGTGATTTTTCCTTATCCGGATTTTTCGGTTTTGCCGGATTCGGCATCGGCGTCAGCCCTGAAAACATGATGGTCACAGGTGGAGACGGTGTCGGCATCTATACGTACTGGACAGATTTCATTTTCCAGGCCATGTTTGCGGCCACTGCAGCAACCATTGTTTCCGGTGCTGTAGCTGAAAGAATTAAACTGCACAGCTTTTTAATTTTCTCTGTTATTTATGTCAGCCTTGTCTACCCTTGGGTTGGAAGTTGGAAATGGGGCGGTGGCTGGTTGGATGCCAAAGGATTCTATGATTTTGCAGGTTCCACTCTGGTTCACTCTGTGGGCGGATGGGCTGCACTGGCTGGCGTCCTGCTCCTAGGACCAAGAGTTGGGAAATATGTTGGAGGAACTATCAGGCCAATCCTGGGTCACAATATGCCTTTGGCTGCAATTGGTGTCTTTCTTCTGTGGATGGGCTGGTTTGGATTCAATGGCGGTTCAGTCCTTTCTGCTGACCCCACACTGGTATCCTACGTTTTTGTAACCACATGCCTGGCTGCTGCTGCAGGTATTGCCGGCGCCATGATCCTTTCATGGATTCTCCAGAAAAAACCTGACCTTTCCATGGCACTCAATGGATCTTTGGCAGGCCTGGTTGGTATCACTGCCGGTGCTGATGTGGTTGGCGTAATGAGTTCAATTATTATCGGACTTATCGCAGGAATCCTTGTAGTTGTAGCTGTTCTGGCCATTGACCGGATGAGAATCGATGACCCGGTTGGTGCAATCTCCGTCCATCTGGTTTGTGGTATCTGGGGTACGCTGGCAGTTGGTATTTTCAGTGCGGATCATTCCTTTGTGACTCAGTTCATCGGTGTCCTCTCTTATGCTGCGGTATGCTTCCCGGCTGCATTCATCATCTTCTTTATCCTTAAGATGACCTTGGGTATCCGGGTTGACAAAGAAGAAGAAGTTGGTGGGCTTGACATTGGCGAGCATGGCATGGCAGCCTATGGCGACTTTGAGATTAAAAGTGTTTAGATAGATTTATAACACACTGAAAAACAAACAGCCGGTACAGGAAATTTTCCTGTACCGGCTGTTATATTTTGAATTCAAAAAATATTTTTAACTAATCGGGCAGGTCTGCATCAAATTGATCAATAACTATTTTAGAAATTTTTGTATGCAACTTTTTGATATTTTTTTCCGTCAACGTCTTGTTGGGGGAGCGGTAAACCACCCTGAACGATAAAGATTTTTTACCATCAGCCAAAGGCTTACCCTCAAACACATCAAAAAGAGAGACAGATTCAACCAAAGCCTCTTTTTTTGATATTCCGTTTATTTTATCAAGAACTGCCCCCACACGAACCGTCCTGTCCACAATAATGGTGATATCCCTTGAGGTGGAAGGGAATTTTGGAAGTGGCTTTGCATTTATTGCCTCAGGAAGCAGGTCCTGGATCGCTGTCATTGAGAAATCAAAAACAAAAGCATCTGTTTTCAATCCATAATTTTTCAGGACTTTTGCATCAATCTTGCCCAGTGTTCCAAGAATCGTCTCACCGGATGTTATCATGGCAGCATGGCCGGTTTCAAAATAAGGGAAACGATTTGAGTCCGCTCTTTCAAAATTCAAATTACCAATCATCAAAGCATCAAACAAACCTTCGACAACCCCTTTGAGATCAAAAAAATCATAGGCTGTTTTTTTAGCGAACCAGGACTGTTCAAGCCGGTTACCGGTGATCAAACCAGCAAGCGATTCATATTCCTCAGGCAAGGAACCTTTCTGAGTGGCATAGAAAACTTTACCAATTTCAAAAATCTGCAGGGAGTTGCTCTGCTGGGACACATTTCGCTTCATGGTCTCGAGAAGGCCCGGAAGCAGAGAGCTTCTCAATACAGACATCTGCTCTGAAATCGGATTCAAAATAGTCTCGACCCTTCGCCGTTTATCATCTTCACCCAAATTCAGACGGTTACAAGAGTCTTCGTTTACAAAATTGTAATTAATGGCTTCGGAAAACGAAAATCCGGTCATGGCCTGTCGGATGTTTTCTCTCAAAGAGATTTTTGGGTCCAGCAATTTCCCTTTAGCAGGAACCTGGGGATAGCTGGTTTCTATTTTATTATAGCCCCACAACCTGGCCACTTCTTCTGAAAGGTCTTCCGGCCTTGCCACATCCACCCTGAAAAAAGGAACCCCCACCTTGAGACGGGTATCACCTGTTTTCTGAACCTCAAAGGCAACGGATTCAAGAATTTCTTTTATAGCACCGGTATCCAGATCCGTTCCCAGGCGGACATTCAAGGCACTGGTGTCCAAATCAATTTCTACAGGAACAGGCTTCTGAGGATGCTCATCAATCAAATCTTTTGCAATTTTTGCATCACAAACCTGGGCAATGAGAGCCACAGATCGTTTTAAAGCATTGAGTGTGCCGTCAGGGTCCACCCCGCGTTCAAACCGATGGGATGCGTCTGTGCCGATTCCGGTTTTCTTGGCTGTCTTACGAATGGACACCGGGTTGAAATAGGCACTTTCAACCAGCACCCGGGTAGTCTTTTCTGAAATTTCGGAATTTTCACCACCCATGACCCCGGCAACACCAACCGGTTTTTTGCCGTCACAAATCATGAGCATATCCGGCTCAAGCTTATGCTCTTTACTGTCCAGAGTGGTAAATTCATCATCATCACCTGCGCGCCGGACAATAATCTTACTGTCTGCAATTTCATCAAAGTCAAATGCATGCAGGGGCTGCCCGGTTTCCATCATAACAAAGTTGGTAATATCCACTACGTTGTTGATTGGAGTCAGTCCAATGGATTCCAGTTTTTCCTGCAGCCAGAACGGAGAGGGTTCAATTTTAACATTAAACAACATACCTGCTGTATAGCGGGGGCATAGATCCGGGTCTTGAATCTCTACCTTTGCGTAGTCATGAATGGATTCATCACAGATTTTATCTTTGGGAAGAGAGAAATCCGGCAGCGTAACTTCTTTTGCAGGCAGATCAAAAGCCGCGACTTCACGTGCCACACCAATCATACTCAGGCAGTCAGGACGGTTGGGTGTCAAATCTATTTCAAATACAGTGTCAGATAGCTTGAGAGCATCTTCAAGCGGCATGCCGGGTGCAAACTCACCTTCAAGGTCCATGATACCGGAAGCGTCTGTGTTCAACCGAAGTTCAGATGCGCTGCACAACATGCCACAGGATTTTTCCCCGCGGAGTTTGCCTTTTTTAATTTTAAACTCTCCGGGAAGCACGGCTCCGGGGAGTGCGCATGGAACAAACATGCCTTCCCGGACATTGGGTGCGCCGCAAACGATTTGAACAAGTTCTTTATCGCCTGTGTTAACCTGGCATACGGATAATTTATCAGCGTTGGGGTGTTTTTTTACCTCATCTACCCTGGCCACAACAACATTGTCCAGGTAATCAAAGCGCTGTTCAACAGCATCCACCTCAAGGCCGGCCATGGTTAACCTGTCTGACATCACAGAGGGCTCAAGGTCTACACTAACATATTCTTTTAACCAGCTTAAACTGACTTTCATACTAAAACTGCCCCAGAAAACGAATGTCGTTTTCAAAAAATTTTCTTAAATCATCAATGCCGTATTTGAGCATGGCAAGGCGTTCAATACCCATACCAAAGGCGAATCCCGTATACTTATCCGTATCATAGCCAACATTTTCAAATACAGCGGGATGAACCATACCAGATCCCAAAACCTCCAGCCATCCAGTCTTTGAACAGATCCGGCAGCCTTCTCCCCTGCACATGACGCAACGGATATCGACTTCAGCACTGGGCTCGGTAAATGGAAAAAAGCTTGGCCTGAAACGCAGGGAGGTTTCCTTGTCAAAAAACTGATGAACAAAGGTGGTTAAAATTCCTTTCAAATCACCGAAAGAAATATTTTTATCCACCATCAGGCCTTCAACCTGATGAAACATAGGGGTGTGCGTAATATCTGAGTCGCACCTGAAAACCTTGCCCGGTGAAATAATTCTTACCGGTGGTTCAGTGCTTTCCATTACACGGGGCTGTGAAGGGGAGGTGTGTGTTCTTAGAACAATATTTTCAGACACATAAAATGTATCCTGCATATCCCTTGCAGGGTGATATTTAGGAATATTCAATGCTTCAAAATTGTAATAATCTGTCTCGACTTCAGGGCTCTCCGCAATATCAAAGCCCAGGCGTAGAAAAATATCACAGATCTCTTTGCCCACCTGGGTGACAGGATGCAAAGATCCTTTACGAACCGGTCTGCCCGGAAGGGTCACATCAATACCAGCGGTGTCCCCGCCGGAGTCAGCCTCAAGCCTGGCATAGGCACTTTTAAACTTTGCCTCTATTTTTCCTTTTAAAATATTTGCTTTTTTACCGGCACTGGGACGATCCTCAACAGGAAGAGAAGAAATATTTCTCAAAAAACTGGTAAGGACTCCCTTGCGGCCAAGATATTCTATGGAAAGTTTCTCAAGTGCATCAGAACCGTCTGCCTGATCTATTTTATCGAAGGCCTCTTTCTCAATTTCATCAATACGGCTAATACTGTTTTGCAAAACACCCCCGCAAATTGTCTAATCTAAATTTAACCGGTCTAATTTAAACGGGCACTGGCCTGTGCTGCCAGTTGAGAAAAAGCGGCAGGATCAGAAACAGCGAGATCCGCCAGAACTTTACGATCCAGTTCACTTCCGGCCAGTTTAAGACCGTTCATCAGTTTGCTGTAGGACAGATCATTCATTCTTGCTGCAGCATTGATTCTCACAATCCAAAGTTTTCTGAAATCTCTTTTCCTGACTCTTCTATCTCTATAAGCATACATCAATGCTTTATCTACAGCATCTGCAGCCGTACGGTATAATTTACTTCTTCCGCCCCTGAAACCCTTTGCAAGCTTGAGTACTTTATTTCTGCGGCGTCTTGCCTTAAATCCTCTTTTGACTCTCATTTTGCCAAACTCCTCAATGTCTCTTGTATAAAAAAGATATATTCAAATCTGCTATTTTTTAATAGACTCAAACGGCTGTATCAGCCATTTGGCAACAGACGTCTGACTTCCTTCATATTGTCCTGGTCAATCATCTGATCCACGCGCAATGATCTTTTTCTTTTGGTGGTTTTCTTTGTCAAGATATGGCTGCCATGGGATTTTCTGAATTTGTATTTCCCTGACCCTGTTTTTTTAAATCTTTTTGCAGCCGCTCTGCATGTTTTAATTTTAGGCATGTTATCCTCTCCTGTGTTCCAATTTCTAAAAAGAGATGGTGGTATACAGTCAAAACGCACAATATACCACCATACATCTACTATGTATTATCTGCAGTTTGCTTTTCTAAAAAAATATTTTTAGATTATTTAGGACCCAAAAGCATGGTGATGACCCGGCCTTCGAATTTTGGAAACTGTTCGACCTGAGCAAAATCTTCCGTCAACGCAATCATTTTTTCCAAAATTATATTGGCCTGTTCTCTGAGCATAAACTCCCGACCCCTGAAAACCAGTGTAACTTTGACCTTATCGTTTTTACTGATAAATTTCTCAATGTGTTTGGCCTTGGTTTCAAGATCATGGTCATTTGTCTTCGGACGTACCTTTATTTCCTTAATCTGTGTACTTTTCTGTTTACGCTTAGCCTCCTGCTTCTTTTTGGTCTGCTCGTACTTATATTTCCCAAAGTCCATTATCTTGCAGACAGGGGGCTTTGCATCCGGTGACACCTCAACCAAATCCAAATCATCTTCACCGGCAATCCTTAAGGCTTCTTCAATAGGCACAATCCCAATCTGCCCACCATCAGATCCGATCACACGAACCTGGCTGGCCCGAATTCCTTTATTCACATTTGTCTGGTCCTGTCTTCCTCGCTTAGATATCCTACACCTCCTACAACCACATGATTCTATGTTTTACCTATAATAGACCAAGTATAACCTTGCGATTATAACGATTTGAACAAAAAATGCAAGGATTATTTATTTTGGCACCGCTTGTTTTGCTCCAGAGTATATGACTCCAGATAACTGTTCTTCCAGTATTGGTTTGTCTCTTTATTAAAAAAATTATAAAAAAGATCAAGACTTTTCTGGCGCAATACCCCTGGAAAAATTTTCATGCCGGCATTTGCGTACAATTGCGCCATGCAGGAAAGATCACAGGTGGTTGCCCCACCCATAACATCTTCATAAGCATACACAATGGTTTTGATCCCGGACAGCACGATGGCGCCAAAACACATCAGGCAGGGTTCCATAGTGGAAAACACCACTGCCTTTTCCGGCTCAAAGACCCCTTCAAATAGTTCAAGGTTCTTCAGAGCACGTATTTCCGCATGATCAATTTCACTGGAAAAAGCACGCCCTGGCGTGGTTCCATACCGTCCACCAGAAGCAATCACCTGCCTGTCCTGCACAATCACACACCCGACAGGGAATTCACCTGCATCATATGCCTGATGAGCCTGTTCCAAGGCCAACCTCATAAAAAAATTATAATCCGACTCAATTATTTCACTCATCTTATAAAAACCATTATCCTGGTAAAAGCTGCACCACTTTAAACAAATCAAATATAGTCATATCTATTTTGTTTAACCCAAAATCTTAAAATTATCAATTTCTATAGATGAGGATTTTATTAAAATCAATGGTGCCAAGGATTGCCAGGCAATTAAAGATGGCGAACAAACCTGTGGAAACAGGGAAAATTTATTTTGCTATTTCAAAGAAATCACCAGCTGTAAAATTTATCCCGAAACTCAATGAAACCATCGAGCGTATGTCCACGGATGGATCTATAGAAACCATTATCGATTAAGGGATTCAGCCCTCAAAAAACCTATAACTTTCTGATAATATATCCAACCACAACATTAACCATATTTTTTCCCTTTAAGTCTGATAAGGTCAAAAGCTTTTTTCTTTGCCATAGGCAGGGCCCCCTTTGAATCAAAATTGATTTCTAAACTGAAGAATGCTACCCTATTTTTTCAGATTTATTGAATCACGAATCGGGAATTAGACTAAAAAATGAAAGAACAAATAAGACCGCTTATCTTTGGTTTGAGATTGGGAATAGTAATTTTTCCTCTGTTTTTCATATTGGATTATTTCATATACCCGGAATATCGGGCGGTATTATTAATGATCCGTATTGGTGTGTCTGTTTTTGCAGCGATCTCTGTCTTTATTATCAAGAGAGTAGATCAAAAATATTACTATCCGATAACCTCTGTAGCTGTTATTTTTATCTCGATATCAATTTCTTCTATGTGTTTGATTACAAAAGATGGATTTGCCTCTTCTTATTATAGTGGTTTATTGCAGATTCTCGTCGTAACAACTCTTTTTTATAATATCTTTCCGAAATATTTCATGATCATCATAATTGCCATTGTTTTGCAGCATTTTATAATACTTATCCAGGTTCCCTGGAAATTTGAAGATCTGTTAATTAACATTTTCGCAATTGGAGGGATTTCTATTCTGGCAACCTTTGTGCACCTGTTCATTTTTAATATTGTACGAGAAAACAGGTCTTTGAAAGGATTGCTTCCGATTTGTGCCAATTGTAAAAAAATCAGAGATGATAAAGGATACTGGAACAGGATTGAATCTTATGTGGAAAAACATTCAGGAGTAGAATTTAGCCACGGCCTTTGTCCTGAATGCCTGGACCAGCTTTATGGCAATGAGAAGTGGTACACAAAAACGAAAAACAATGCATAGGAACGATACGCATAGAAAATCAATCGGATATATTGTATGGATATTCGGGTTCATTGGTGCACACAGATTTCATTATAGGAGACCCAAAAACAGGCTTTGCTAAACAATAAACTTTTCTGAATTGGGGTAATCTTATGGCAAAAATTTATATGGTTAGGCATGGTCAGGCATCAGCCGGGTGGGATGGTGATATAGACCCGGGGTTGAGCCCGCTTGGCCGGGAACAGGCTGAAGCAGCTGCAAGATCCCTCGCTCCATTAGGCCCCATTCAAGTTTTAACCAGCCCCATGACCAGGGCCAGAGAAACTGCACAGGCCCTGTGTTCATTATGGCAGATAGAGGCTGAAGTAGAACCCCGTGTAGCTGAAATCCCCTCCCCCACCAAGGATCTTGCCCAAAGAAGCAAGTGGCTCCATAAGGTGATGCAGGATAGATGGTCCAATTTAGATTCAGACCTGCAAAGCTGGCGCAGGAAAATGATTGATACGATTAGGAGAATCAAGGAGGACACGATAATTTTCAGCCATTTTATTGCCATTAATGTATTGGTTGGTGAGTCGATCGACAATGATCTGGTGGTAGGATTTTTACCCGACAATGCGTCTATCACGATCCTGGAAGTTTATAATAAAAACATAGCTTTGGTGGAAAAGGGAAAAGAAGCCAAAACAATTATTAGATAAACAGCTTTATGATGCAGTATTTGCCTTTTGGATCGGACCTGTTACCAAAACAGGAGAGGCGTCAATCTCTTCGGCGGACATCATTCTCACAATTCTTTCAAAAGAACTCAGAATCATCATTTGTTCCCAGTTCTCAATTTTAGAAAACCTGTCTATAAATTCTTCTTGAAGCAGTGGCGGGAGCTGGTTGATTATCTCTTCGCCACGTTCAGTTAAAGAGAGACTGACAGATCTTTTGTCATCCTCTCTTCTTTTTCTGAAAATATACTCTTTTGCCTCTAATCGTTTGGTGATATCTGTAACCGTGGCCTGTCTCAAACTGGTAATTTTTGATAATGGTGTAATTGAAATCTGTCCATGACGGAATATCTCCTGAAGAACAATCAACTGCGGGCCGGTCAAACCGAATTTCTTATTCAGCATTCTCGAGTGAATATCAATGGCCTGTATAATTTTTCTTATGGATATTAACAATTCCCGACACCGCTGCTCGCTAAGCTCACTCATTGGGTTTCCTTTATATTCCAGTTATTAATAGTTGAGAACACACCTTCCCTTACACTATTTTTTTTCACATTGGCACTGTTTTTATGAATAGAGCGCTATTTTGATTTGATCACGTGCTATTTTTAAAAAACCTTTTATAAAAAATCAAGAACTCTAAATATTAAATTCATACTATACTCTCTTCATTCTCTTGAAATAAGCTAATATATCAAAATGTTAAAAAAAAAGCCACCATAATAACTCAAGCAGATATTTGACAGAATACATTGAATTCGATATATAGTGATCAAAATGAAATTTTTTATAATTTGCACCAAATAGTTTTTTCCAGAGCATGCAAAGGAGAACGCTCACTTTATGGATAAAATCACCATTAAAAATATATATAAAATTTTCGGGCCTGACCCCCAAAAAGCCATTGGAATGCTGGAACAGGGTCAGACAAAGGAAGATGTGCTTGAAAAAACAGGCATGACTGTTGGAGTCAATAATGCCAGTTTTACCATTGAAGAAGGCGAGATTTTTGTTGTAATGGGCCTGTCCGGATCAGGAAAATCAACATTGGTTAGAATGTTCAATCGATTGATTGAACCATCCAGTGGTAATATTTTCATTAATGATAAAAACATTACAAAGATGAATGCTGATGACCTTGTCCAATTCCGGCTGAAAAATATGAGCATGGTCTTCCAGTCATTTGCGTTGATGCCTCACATGACTGTTCTTGAAAATGCTGCTTTTGGGCTGGAATTAGCCGGGGAAACCCAGGAAAAGAGAAAAGAACGTGCAATGGAAGCCTTAAGCCAGGTTGGGTTGGAAGGCTGGGAAGATCAGTATCCAAAACAACTCAGTGGAGGAATGCAGCAAAGAGTAGGTTTGGCAAGAGGTCTGGCCGTTGATCCGGATATCATGTTGATGGACGAGGCATTTTCCGCTCTTGATCCTTTGATTCGAACTGAAATGCAGGATGAACTTCTCAAACTCCAGGAAAACAGTCAGCGAACCATCGTTTTCATCTCCCATGATCTGGATGAAGCACTTAGAATTGGTGACAGGATCGCAATAATGGAAGGGGGCCGGGTTGTCCAGGTCGGAACTCCGGAAGAAATTCTCCAGAACCCGGCAGATGACTATGTACGGGCTTTTTTCAGGGGAGTGGACCCCACCAATGTGATATCAGCAGGTGAAATTGTAAATAACAGTTATCCCACCATTATCAAAACCAAAAAAGGCGGTATTCGCGCCACCCTGGAACTGTTGAATTCCAAAGACTATAACCATTGTTATGTACTGAATTCAAATCATGAATTCCTGGGTATTGTCTCCACAGACACACTGCGGGAAGCGGTTGAAAAGGATCTGTCAGGAGAGCCGATCGATGTATGCTATATACCCAAGGTTATGCCAGCCTTTGAGGATGATAATATGCAGGATATCCTGCCGGAAGTAGCATCCAAATCCTGGCCCATTCCTGTTGTTGACAGCAACAATGTTTATAAAGGTGTTGTTTCTAAAAACAGGTTTTTAAGAACCCTTCACAAATCCGATCGAAACGGTCACTAAATATAAGGCACACATGCCTTGTACGGAGTTATTATGTTTGAAGAAAAAATCATACCCCTGGACATATGGATATCTACTTTTGTAGAATGGCTTGTTGAAAATCACAGAGAAATTTTTCAACTAATCAAGTGGCCTGTTGAACAGACCCTGACCGGATTTGACATGGGGTTGAATGCCTTGCCGCCTGTCATCGTTATTCTTGCCATTGCATATTGTGCCTGGCGCTTTTCCGGCTGGGGGCTGACTGTTTTTTCTATCGTCTCAATGGTGTTTATCGCGATGCTGGGGTTCTGGGAAGATACCATGACCACACTTGCCATGGTTCTGGTATCTGTTTTGTTTTGTGCGATCGTCGGTGTCCCCATAGGTATTTCTGCAGGCCGAAATGACCGTGTTGAAAGGGCTATCAGGCCTTTTCTTGATGCCATGCAGACCACCCCGTCTTTTGTTTATCTGGTTCCCATTGTCATGCTCTTTTCAGTGGGGAATGTCGCAGGTGTGCTTGCAACCATAATTTTTGCCATGCCCCCGATTATCCGTTTGACAAGCCTGGGTATCCGGCAGGTCCATCCGGAGCTTGTGGAAGCTGCTCTGGCTTTTGGTGCCACCCGATGGCAGGTATTGCTCAAGGTTCAGGTGCCCCTGGCACTGCCCACCATCCTGGCCGGATTAAACCAGACGATCATGATGGCCCTGGCCATGGTTGTAATTGCTGCTCTAATTGGTGCCGGCGGCCTGGGATCACCCGTTGTATTAGGTTTAAACACCCTTGATATCGGATTAGCCGTTATTGCGGGTTTGAGTATTGTTTTGCTGGCCATGGTATTGGACAGGATAACCCAGTCCATGGCGGGGAAAAATAATTAATAACTGAATAACCAAGGAGAAGATATGCGTGCGATAAAAAGTATTTTATTTGTTTTATTAGTTTTGGCAATGGTAATCCCGTCCCAATTGTGGGCTTCATCGGATAAACCTGGAAAAGGGGTTACGGCAAAACCTGCAAGAGCAACATGGAATACCGGTTTTTTCCAGGAAGCACTTGTCAGTCAAGGACTTAAAGAACTTGGATATAAAGTAAAAAAGCCAAAAGATCTCACAAATCCCATTTTTTATAAATCTCTTGCCTTGGGAGATCTGGATTACTGGACAAATGGATGGTTTCCCATGCACAATGCTCAGTTGCCCAAAAATTTTTATGACAAAGCGAACACATACGGATATGTTGCAAAAGCCGGAGGACTTCAAGGGTATCTAGTATCAAAAGCAGCAGTTGACAAATATAACATTAAGTCTCTTGAAGATTTCAAAAGAAATGACGTTAAAAAAGCATTTGATAAAAATAACGACGGCAAAGCCGATTTGACAGCCTGCCCTCCGGGATGGGGATGTGAAAAAATAATTGCACATCACATGGATGTCTATGATCTTGCCAACCATATCAACCCGGTAAAAGCTTCATATGAAGCAGGCATGGCATCAGCGATAGGTGCACACAAGGCTGGGGAACCGGTCTTTTTTTATACCTGGACACCCAATTGGACAATTTTTAAACTAAAACCCGGTAAAGACGTCATGTGGATCAATGTGCCTAAAATAATCCCAACTGAATCCCAGGCAACGGCTGTTGATAGAATGACACAGAAGGCAATCGAAGGCGCTGTGTCTGATCCAATTAAGCTTGGCTATGTGGTTTCAGACATCCGGATTGTTGCAAATAAAAAGTTCATTGAAAAGAATCCTGCAGTTGGAAAATTTTTTGAAATTTTCACTCTTCCACTTTCAGATATAAGTGAACAAAACACTCGGATGAATGAAGGTGAAAAATCTCAAAAAGACATTGAAAAACATGTGGCCGAATGGATCGAAAAAAACAAAGCAAAATGGGACGGTTGGCTTGAGCAAGCGAGGAATGCTGCCAAGTAAACACCTTTTGTAACTCTTAAAATCCCTGATAAGGCATTGTTCCTATCAGGGATTTTTTTATTTTACACTTTTTTCTATTTCTCATAGTGTTCACATGAAAAAAACGATATCATTTTAAAATTTTATTAATGGAGAAACTGATGAGTGATCTGCCTGATAAAATGTATGGGATCTGGCTTACCGGGCATGGCGGGATGGAAAACCTGGTGTATCAAAATAATATTCCCGTACCTGGTTTCGGCCTTTCAGATGTATTGATTCGCGTGGCTGCTGCAGGTGTCAACAATACAGATATCAACACCAGGACCGGGTGGTATTCAAAAAACAACCAGTCTGATAAAGATGCCGCCTGGTCAGGCAAACCAATAGATTTCCCACGTATCCAGGGTGCCGATGTCTGCGGCCATATTGTTGCTGCTGGTTCACAGGTCAGCCGTGACAGGATAGGAGATCGGGTGTTGGTTGAGCCCTGCCTGAGAGAGGCAAGCGGCAGTTTGCTTCCCCAGCCATGGTATATAGGCTCTGAATGCGATGGCGGTTTTGCCCAGTTCACGGTGGTTGCTTCAAGGCATGCCCATAAAATCAACAGCAGATTTTCCGATATTGAGCTTGCATCCTTTCCATGTTCATACTCTACTGCTGAAAACCTTTTGACCCGCGCGAGTGTGAAAAAAGATGACCGCGTTCTGGTTACAGGTGCATCCGGCGGAGTGGGATCTGCTGCAGTTCAATTGGCAAAGGCCCGGAACGCTTATGTGACAGCTGTAACAAGCCCCACCAAATCTGAAGCGGTTCAAGACCTGGGTGCAGACAAAATCCTGTTCCGGGAAAACAATTTGCTTGAAAACCCGGGTACCAATTCAGTTGATGTTGTGATTGACCTTGTTGCAGGAGAGAGGTGGCCCCAGTATCTTGAAATATTGCGACCCGGTGGCCGTTACGCGGTGGCAGGTGCTATTGCAGGTCCCAATGTCAAGTTGGATGTCAGAACCCTTTACCTCAAAGATATCAGCATGTTTGGGTGCACCACACTTGAACCCGATGTCTTTAAAAATTTGATTAAACTCATCGAACAGGAAAAGATTGCGCCTGTTGTTGCCCGGACATTTGCTCTGAAAAAAATCCATGATGCGCAAAAAATGTTTCTGGGAAAAAAGTTTGTTGGAAAAATTGTTCTCACAATTTAAAAGGCTTCTTGAGTGATGAAAGAAAACGGCATTGTTCTGGTGATAGAACCTTTGAAAGAAGGCGAAATTGAAAAAGTCTGCAGTATTGTCGAAGATGAGACCATAGAAAAAGAATCAACAAACATCTGACGTCTAAAATTTCATTGTTTAAGATTTACCGACAGTTTTCACAGGTCTGTTTTCACCAGTCTTGCTTATTTTTGACAAATACAGTATCTTACTGAACTTTATAGACTATTTATCTTATATATTTATGGAAGCAAAAAAGACAGCAAACATAGATCAAGAAAATACCCGGGAGGCCCTTTGTATCCGTGAGCAGTTCCAGCAAAGGGAGAAAAGCTTTCTTTGTAACCATGCTTCTCTGAGCATTGATGCATTTCGGCGAAAACCGGAAAAAAATATCTGCAGCATAAGAACTCCTTACCAACTGGACAGAGACCGGATTGTTTATTCAAATGCCTTTCGCCGCCTGAAGCACAAAACCCAGGTTTTTCTCTCCCCCCTGGGAGATCATTACCGGACCCGGCTGACCCACACTCTGGAAGTGGCAGAAATTTCACGTAATTTAGCCAGGGCCATGCGGCTGAATGAGGATCTCGCAGAAGCCATTGCCCTGGGACACGATCTGGGTCATACACCATTTGGCCATGGTGGGGAAACAGCCCTGATCGAAGTTCATTCACAGCACTTTGCCCATGCAGATCAGAGCCTGAGAGTGGTGGATTCGCTAGAAAACAGGGGAGAAGGCCTGAACCTGACCCGGGAAGTTCGGGATGGAATTCTAAAACACTCTAAAGGATTTGGCAATATTATCCCGGCCACATCCGGAGAACGTGCCATCACCGTGGAAGGACGTCTGGTCCGGGTAGCCGATATCATGGCCTATTTAAACCATGACCTGGATGACGCCCTGAGAGGCAATGTCATCTCTGCTGCAGATATCCCGGAGATCTGCACCAAAAAGCTGGGGACAACACACTCCCAAAGGGCTGGCACAATGATGGAACAACTGGTATACAACAGCGGCCCCATCGATAAAAAATTTGTATTGGATATGGGAAAAGACACCTTCCATGCAATGACCATTTTAAGAAAATTCCTTTATGATAAAGTATACCGCTCCCCTGCGGTTCATAATGAATTTGTAAAAGCCAAAAAAGTTATAGCAGGGCTTTACACTCACTTTCTTGAAAATCAGGATGACCTGCAAAACGAATTGGAAAAAATGGAAATGGCGCCCTGGGATTCCTCTAAAAACTCACTTAAGAAATCTGCCTGTGATGTGATTGCCAGCATGACCGACCGCTATGCGCTAAATCTTTACGCAAAAATATTTTTCCCCAAACCCCTTGTTTAGTGTCAATCATATGATGACCAAATCATTTAAACCGATTACAGCCCTTTACCGGGAGATGGACAGTGCGTGGGATTTAATCGCCCAACAATATGATTTCAGATGCAGTGGCTGCACAGATAACTGCTGCCAATCTTTATTCTTCCATCATACCTTTATCGAAAAAGCCTATTTTTTAGCAGGATTTAATGCACTTGATCCGGAGCTCAAAAAAAATATTTTGCATCGGGCAACAATCTATTGTAATAAGACTTTTCAAAAAGAATCGCAGATTGAAAGCCTTAAAATCATGTGCCCGGCAAATGAAAAGGGCTTGTGCCTGTTGTACGAACATCGCCCCATGATCTGCAGGCTTCACGGGCTGCCCCATGAACTCTCAAGGTCGGGAGGCCCTCCAATGAGAGGTGCAGGGTGCGATGCCGGTGAATTTGATACCATGCCCTACACACCTTTTGACCGGACGCCATACTACCGGGAAATGGCCCGATTAGAAATGGATTATAGGAAAATTTTCAATTTACGCGGAAAGATCAAACAAACCATAGCCCAAATGCTGCTGGACAATTTTACTGAAACAGAGGAAAATCATGGACGCACATAAAAAAAATATTGTTACCATTGGCGGGGGAAGCGGCCAGTTTGTTTTATTATCAGGCCTTCGGGATCTTGAAGAAATCAATATCACTGCTATTGTCTCAATGGTGGACTCAGGCGGAAGCACCGGCAGATTAAGGGATGAGCTTGGAATTCTTCCTCCTGGTGATATTTTAAAATGTATCCTTGCCCTTTCTCCCTATCAGACCGCCTGCCGCTCTATTTTACTCAAACGGTTTAAAAAAGACCGCCGCCTGTCCGGCCACAGTGCGGGGAACATGCTTTTGACAATGCTTTCAAGATACACCGGCAATTTTCCTTCCGGTGTTGCAGCCCTTGCTGAAATTCTTGATGTGGACGGCCGGATTCTTCCGGTTACCATCGACCGGGCCACGCTGGTGGCAGAACTGACAGACGGACAAAGAATTTATGGTGAACAGGCCATTGATCTTCCAAGAGGTACCCAGAGAGAACAAATAAATGATGTTTATCTGGTACCCCACCACCAGGCCTCTATTTCTGTATTCCCTCCGGTTCTGGATGCCATAAAAAATGCTGATTATATCATCATCGGCCCGGGAGATCTTTTTACCAGCATTCTCCCCAACCTTATTGTACCCGGAGTAAAAGAAGCCCTGGAAGCCACCAGTGCCAAAATCTATTTTGCTATCAATATCATGACAAAATTCGGGGAAACCCATAATTTCAATGCAAAAGACTTTGTGCAGAAGCTGGAACAACATCTGGGCAGGGAAATAAACGGCCTGATTGCCAACAGCACTCGACCAGATCAAAAAGTACTGGACACCTATAAAGAGCAGAAATCAGATTTTGTACAAATTGATGCAAGCGACCCCTTGTGGGGAAAAAGAGATGTTATTCTTTCTGATATTCTGGACACCGGTGCAACGATTGTTCGTCACGATCCAGCCAAACTGACCCGTATCATTGCCAAAATTATTCACGGGATTTAAACAATCCCTTTGGGCATGTCCGGGACTTTCTCGCCGCCAAGCACATATCCTCCGTCAAGTCTTAAGACACTGCCTGTCATGTAGGGTGCGTCTTCAATAATAAACATGCATGCCTTTACGACATCGTGCATGTTTCCGGTACGTCCCAGAAGCGTATGATCGACAAGAGACTGCTTCTCTTCTTCAGTCAGCACCTCTTTCCATCCGCGCGTACCCTTTGCGTGGCGGGTATCAAAAAGACCCAGCATGATTTCATTAACCCTGATTTTAGGGGCTCCCATTCGGGCCCAGGTCTCCGTCAAGGAGGAGACCCCCCTGTTTGCAAGCGCATATGCATCGTTGAAAACCAGGGCAGCAGGCCCGGATCGACCAACAATCCCGGCAATGGATGATATGTTAATCACGCACCCTGATTCAGATTTTTCAAGCAGGGGGAGCATGGAGGAAAACACCCAGCGCTTTGCTTTCAGAGTGGTTTCAATTTCAAGATCCCATTGATCTTCAACATATTCACCATGCACGGTCGGCCATCCGCCCCGCTCGATGTTATTGATCAAGATATCCAGGCGGCCGTGTTTTTCTTCAATACACCCCCTTATCTTTTCAATATCCCCGACGTCTCTAAGATCTGCCTGAATAATGGTATGCTCTGCCCCGGACGCGTTGAAATCATCCTCCATTGAACCAAAAGAGTCTTCCCAGTCATGACGGGTCAACACCAGCCGGGCTCCCGCCTCAGCCAGGCCCAGGCCGACGGCTTTACCAATTCCTTTTACCGCTCCCAGAACAAGCGCTATTTTTCCGTCTGTTCTCATAATTTCTATACTTTAAAGTCCGCCCTTAACGTCCGGTTGGATTCCAAACAGCCGGTATTTTACCCACTGGATCCCAAAATCCAGAAGTGCCTCATCATCTTTTTTAATTGAATCCAGCACAGCAGGTGAAACATCTGATCCGGCCAGCAGATCCTGTTCGAAAATCTGCTGTCTGAACTCATCGATATCGTACAACCCCAGGTAAAACTGGTCTGCCTGAACAGGGTCCAGCATCCCGGGCAAAATCCTGTTTTTAAGGCTGATCAACTCCATGAGCTTGTCATTATTGATATTATGCGTATCCACATCCTGACCTTTAAGCCAGTCACGGACACTCTGGCCGGTGTCTTTTCCAAACCCTTTACAATGCGCTTCCTCAATCAGGGCAAAATATTCATTGATCTGGCCGGTCTCCCGGGAAAAGGCAATGGCACGAGCCAAAGGATACATCCGGCATGATCCGGGCCTGTCCGGATAGACCGAACAGCCTTCAGGCCTCACAAACGGGCAGGCATGCCCGGTTTCGGGGTTGGCTTTAAATTCAATCATCGGCAGCCCTGATTCCGGCCCGATATGGCGGGAAGTGTATTCCCGCAAAAATTGTTGAGAGCTGATCCCCAGATTATTTTTCAGGCGCAGAACATCATAAGGGGTCAATGCCTGGCTTAAATCCCGGCAGCATTCATTAAAGCATTTATTTTGAGCATTGCACTCAAATTTCATCGGTTCATCGGGATGAACCGGTATCATTTCTTCACTCATATCTGTTTTCCTGTTGCTTTGGTTTTACAAATTTGCCACACGGTTAAAATTCAACTAAATTAACAGGATTTTATTTATATTTCCAGTCTCTTTTTTTTAACCCGAATGTACTATATCTTGTATCTAAACACATTGAATTTCAATAGATGTTGATATTCTGTAAACCAGCTAAAACAAATGAAAAAACGGCTCAATCTTTTTGGAAAAATTCTTGACAAAAAGAGTTTGAGAATGCTATTTCCATAACATTTATGCGAAGCTTGGATCGGTACGCAGAGGTTTTATTTGATCCGGCAAGCATGTAGAAGGAATACCAGGCCGAACAGCAAAGGTTCCGGCCTATTTTGTTTAAATAATATAGTAGCACAACGATATTGTGCAATTTGATTAACTTAATTTATGGAGGTATTTTAAATGCCATCTTTTGTAATCACAGAAAAATGTGACGGCTGCAAAGGTGGGGACAAAACAGCATGTATGTACATCTGCCCCAATGACCTGATGGTTCTTGATCCTAATGAAATGAAAGCATACAACCAGGAACCCGATCAGTGCTGGGAATGTTATTCATGCGTAAAAATTTGTCCTTCTCAGGCGATTGAAGTAAGAGGTTACTCTGACTTCGTACCCATGGGAGCTTCTGTTGTACCAATGATGGGTACAGAAGACATCATGTGGACCTGTAAGTTTAGAAACGGCGTTGTAAAACGCTTTAAGTTCCCGATCAGAACTACTCCCGAAGGTGAAGCAAACGATTATGCTGATCTTAAAGGTAAAGACCTGTCAAGTGGGCTTCTTTGTACTCAGGAAGCAGATGGTTATGTCCTTGTAGCTCCGACTGAGCTGGCATAGTTTCCTTTGACATCCATTTAATTTGATACTTTATAAAAACTTTGGAGGTATATAATGGCATTACCTAACAAACCGGTTGGCGAACTTAAAGCTGTAAGAGAGCCAGAGGTTGAAAAAAGAGACGTTGATGTTCTGATCATCGGTGGCGGTATGGCTGCTTGCGGAACAGCATTTGAAATTAAAAAATGGGCTGATGATGACACAAGCATTCTGCTTTGTGACAAAGCTGCTCTCGAAAGGTCTGGCGCTGTAGCCCAGGGTCTTTCAGCGATCAACACATATGTTGGCGAAAACAAACCTGAAGATTACGTACGCATGGTCAGAAACGACCTTATGGGTATTGTACGTGAAGACTTGATCTTCGACCTTGGACGTCATGTTGATGATTCTGTACATCTTTTCGAAGAATGGGGACTTCCCATCTGGAAAAAAACTGATGACGGTAAAAACCTTGACGGTAAAAAAGGTCAGAAAGCCGGTACACTTAAAGGCGGCGCCACTCCAGTTCGTACTGGTAAATGGCAGATCATGATCAATGGTGAATCTTACAAAAGAATCGTTGCTGAAGCCGGTAAAAAAGCGCTT
Organism: Desulfobacteraceae bacterium; assembly: GCA_033851995.1. Classification (GTDB taxonomy): domain Bacteria; phylum Desulfobacterota; class Desulfobacteria; order Desulfobacterales; family Desulfobacteraceae; genus Desulfobacula. Next base: position 72,619 of record JAWSVI010000019.1, read on the forward strand.
GGCGAAGAAAACATCATTGAAAGATGTTTCATCGTTGAAATCCTGAACGACAAAGACGATCCTTCAAGAGTTGCCGGCGCGGTTGGTTTCTCTGTACGTGAAAACAAAGTTTACATCATCAACGCAAAAGTTATGATGGTAGCTTGTGGTGGCGCGGTTAATATTTACCAGCCCCGTTCCGTTGCTGAAGGTAAAGGTCGTGCATGGTACCCGGTATGGAACGCAGGTTCCACTTACACTATGGCTCTTAGAGCAGGTGCTGAACTTTCCATGATGGAAAACCGTTTCACCCCAGCTCGTTTTAAAGATGGTTACGGACCTGTTGGTGCGTGGTTCCTTCTTTTCAAAGCCAAAACTGTTAATGGTATTGGTGAAAACTATGCAGGTTCTGACGAAGCAAAAGCAGAACTTGAAAAATATGCTCCTTACGGAACAGCCGCTGTTACTCCGACTTGCCTGAGAAACCATCTCATGATGAAAGAGTACAAAGAAGGCCGTGGTCCGATCATCATGGAAACTTCAAAAGCCCTTGCAGCTCTTGGTGAAACCATGAGTAAAAAAGAGCTGAAACATCTCGAGTCTGAAGCTTGGGAAGATTTCCTTGACATGTCTGTTGGTCAGGCTGGTCTCTGGTGCGCAACTAACACCGAACCTGAGAAAAAAGATTCTGAAATTATGCCGACCGAACCGTACCTGCTGGGTTCTCATTCTGGTTGCTGCGGTCTGTGGTGTTCTGGTCCTGAAGAAGACTGGGTACCTGACAGCTACAAATGGGGTTACAACAGAATGACGACTGCTAAAGGTCTGTTCACTGCTGGTGACGGCGTTGGCTGCTCCGGTCATAAATTTTCCTCTGGTTCTCATGCTGAAGGTCGTATCATTGCTAAATCAATGCTTCAGTACCTGAAAGCCGAAGGTGACAAGGTTACTGGTTTCAAAGAAACTGATCAGGAACTGGTTGATTTCGTATACAAACCCGTTTACAACTACCTTGACAACTTTGAATATACTACTGACCAGGACGTTAACCCGAAATACTGCAAACCTGCTGGTATGGCAATGCGTCTGATGAAGATGACCAATGAGTATGGTGCGGGAACTGCAACTTTCTACATGACTTCCGGCAAAAACCTTGAGATCCTCATGGACCTTTTTGAAATGTTCCGTGAAGACCTTGAGAACATTGGTGCTGGTGATCTGCATGAACTCATGAGAGCATGGGAAATTAACCATCGTCTCTACACTGTTCAGGCTCATACTCGTCACATTCAGTTCCGTGAAGAATCCAGATACCCTGGTTTCTACTACAGAGGTGACTTCATGGGTCAGGATGACGCCGAATGGTTCTGCTTCACCAACTCATCTTACAACAAAGATACCAATGAGTGGACTCTGAAAAAAGAACCGTATGTGAAAATTATCTCTGACTAGTGCGGACTGTAATTTTTAAAGTACGTTCTTAGAATATTAACCTCCAGGTGCTAGTTCTTAGTGCCTGGGGGTTTTTTCAGATTATGAAGGGTTTTGGTTTTCTTCCTGTCTCCTCTTTTGTAAGGATAAAAAAAGTAGTTGTTTTTCTGTCTTTATAAAATAGGAGAGAGGATGCCAAAGAGCCTAATAATCTTTAAACTGATTTTTTAGGGTTTGGTATATAATATAAATAGTTAACCCAATAATAATATAACCCAAATGCACGGAGGGACAGCATGACAACAGATAATTCAGCCCCGGTAAGTGGAAGCATTATGGTGGTTGGCGGCGGAATCAGCGGCCTTACAACTGCCCTGGAAGCTGCCGAAGTGGGGTATGAGGTCTTCCTGGTTGAAAAGGAAGCATCCCTGGGTGGAAGAGTATCCCAGTTAAAACACTACTTCCCCAAACTTTGTCCGCCTACTTGCGGACTTGAAATTAACTACAGAAGACTTAAAGACAACAAAAACATCAAAGTATTCACCATGTCTGAAGTACAAGGCGTGTCCGGCACACCTGGCGACTACACGGTAACTGTAAAAACAGCCCCCAGATATGTCAATGACAACTGCACTGCTTGTGGTGAATGCGCTAAAGTCTGTGACACTGAAATCTCCAATGATTTCAATTTTGGCATGGACCGCAGAAAAGCTGCATATCTTCCGCACAACATGGCATTTCCCCAAAAATATGTCATGGATCCTGCCATGAGCACAGATGATCGTGACAAAGTCAAAGAAGCCTGTAAATATGACGCCATTGATTTTGATATGGAAGAAAAAACGATCGATCTCAAAGTAGGCGCTGTTGTTTGGAACACCGGATGGACTCCTTACGATGCCACCAAGATTGACAATCTTGGCTTTGGAAGATACCAGAACATCGTGACCAACATGATGCTGGAAAGAATGGCCTCCTTGAACGGTCCCACAGAAGGAAAAATTGTAAGACCTTCTGATGACAAAGCCCCTGAAACAATTGCATTTGCGCAATGTGCCGGCTCCAGGGATGAAAATCACCTGTCCTACTGCTCTTACATCTGCTGCATGGCTTCACTGAAACATGCCACCTACCTGAGAGAACAGTATCCGGATGCCAAAATTTACATTTACTACATTGACCTGAGAACACCAGGCAGAAAATATGAAAACTTTTATGCCAAACTCAAAGCCGATGAAAATGTATTCTTTATTAAAGGCAAAGTGGCAGAAGTTTCTGAAGAAGCAGGGTCCGGCAATATCAACCTGGTTGCTGAAGATACCATTACTGGTGAAAAAGTCAGACAAACCGTTGACATGCTGGTACTTGCCACTGGTATGCAGCCCACATGCGCCATTGATAAACCAAACGCGGATCTGACTTACAACGAAGAAGGATTTATTGTAAATGACTTCAAACAGGGCGGAATGTTTGCTGCCGGTTGTGCCAACAAGCCTGCTGACGTTGTAACATCTAACCAGAATGCCACTGGTATGGCCCTTAAAGCCATTCAGACCCTTGTAAGGAGGTAGAGGAGAATCATGGATAAAAAATACGGAGTATATATCTGCACAGGCTGTGGAATCGGTGAAGCCCTCGATATGGAAGATCTGGTGGATGTGCCCGATGAAGAGGGCATTAATTGTACCACCCATCCGTTTCTTTGCAGCAAAGAAGGTGTAGAGTTAATTCAAAAAGATATTGATGATGGAAAAGTTAACGCCATGGTTATTGGAGCGTGCTCCAGACGTGTTAACTTCGATGTATTTAATTTTGACGGCTGCATTGTTGAAAGAGCCAACTTGAGAGAAGGTGTTGTATGGCCTCACCCAAGAGATACTTATCCAATGCTTGAAGAAGACCAGAAGGATGATGAAGAACATTTCGATCCGGTCCAGATGAAGGCTGAAGACTATATCAAAATGGGAATGATCCGACTTGAAAAAGTAAAGATTCCTGAAGCTTACGAATTGGAATCTTTCTCCAAGAAAATTCTGGTCCTCGGTGGTGGTGTCACCGGTATGGCTGCCGCCCTTGATGCAGCTAAAACCGGATACGATGTAACCATCGTTGAAAAGCAGGATGCACTTGGCGGCTATGCTGCTAAACTGAGAAGCCAGATGCCGGTTGCAGAGCCGTTTGAAGCACTTCAGACTCCAGTGGTTGCAGACATGGTCGCAGAAGTTGAAGGGATGTCTAATATAGATGTCAGGACTGCTACAGAAGTTGCCCGTATCGCCGGGCAGCCAGGTGAGTTCACTGTTACTTTCAAAAAACCGGGTGAAAAAATTCCATTTGACGTTCCCTTCCCGCTGCCTGAAGAAATGCTTGTTGATGAAAACGGCAAAGAACTGGATGCAGAAGCCCAGCATGAAAAATATCTGGAATACAATGAAGGCCGAGAAGACATTCTTCAGCTTGACCCGGATGGAGAGCTTTATGGTGCTGTCGTTCTGGCTGCCGGATGGCGCCCTGATGCAATAGAAGGCGAAGAATACGCTCATCTTGGTGTCGATCTTACCAATGTTGTCACCAATGATGAATTTGAAATGATTGCTGCCAAAGGCAAAATCGTTCGTCCTTCAGATGGCAAAGAAGCCAAAAACGTTGTGTTCATACAGTCTCCGGGCAAAGATGAAGATGATGCAGATTTTGAATATGCCGGATCTGTTACCAGCCAGGTCGCTCTGAAACAGGCTAGATACGTCAGAGACGATTATGAAGATGGTAAAGCATATGTGATTTATCAGCACATGAGAACGCCTGGCCTTCAGGAATACTTCTACAAAAGCATGCAGCAGGAAGACGGTGTTTTCATGACAAAAGGTGCTGTAACAGAAGTTACTGAAAAAAGCGGCGGGCTTGAAGTTACTGCAACCAGTACTCTCCTGGGTGAAAACCTTGCCATCCAGGCAGACATGGTTGTTGTTGCCGCTGGTATGGTTCCAGCAACAAAAGACGATCCCATTATCAATCTGGCATACAGACAGGGACCGGGTTTCAGAGACAATGATATTTTTGGCCAGTATGCCGATTCCAACTATATCTGCTTTCCTTATGAAACACAGAGAACCGGTATTTATGCAGCAGGTACTATCCGTCGTGCCATGACCATAGAAGAGTCCATTGAAGATGCAACCGGTGCTGCTCTTAAAGCCATCCAGTGTATTGAAAGTGCCAACAGAGGCATGGCCGTACACCCAAGATCCGGCGATATGACCTATCCGGATTTCTTTTTCCAGAGATGTACCCAGTGTAAACGCTGTACAGTAGAATGCCCCTTCGGCGCTCTGGATGATGATGAAAAAGGCACACCAAAAGCCAACCCGACCCGTTGCCGTCGCTGCGGTACCTGTATGGGCGCATGTCCTGAAAGAATCATCTCTTTTGCAGACTACAGCATCGACTCCATTGGATCTCAGGTTAAAGCGATCGGTGTTCCGTCAGAAGATGATTACGATGAGCCTCCCTTCAGGTTCCTTTGCCTTATTTGTGAAAATGATGCCTTCCCTGCACTTGACATGGTGGGTATGAACAGAATGGATTACTCTCCAAATGTCCGGTTTATACCGGTACGCTGCCTGGGTTCTGTCAACACGATCTGGATCAAAGATTCCCTGGCTCAGGGCATGGACGGCGTTATCCTCATCGGTTGCAAACACGGTGATGATTATCAGTGCCATTTTGTTAAAGGTTCCGAACTTGCAGAAGTTCGTGTGAAAAAGATAGGCGATGCACTTTCAAGTCTCGCACTTGAAGAAGAACGTGTAGCCTTTGCTGAAGTTGCCATTGATGAATATGACAAACTTCCTGAAATAATAAATGCCTTTGTTGAAGAAGTTGAAGACCTTGGTCCAAACCCATTCAAAGGATTCTAATTTAACTATTTTTTAAATAGTTAGGAGGTATCATAATATGACTGAAAAATATCTTGCTCAACCTGATCTTGGGTTTATTGCCCAGGTAAGAGGTCTTGGCGGTGAAACACTGAAAAAATGTTATCAGTGTGCTACCTGTTCGGTTGCCTGCCCTATCGCTCCGGAAGACAGCCCATTTCCAAGAAAAGAAATGATTGCTGCATCCTGGGGTCTTAAAGACAGACTGATCAGCAGCGGTGACATCTGGCTTTGCCATCAGTGCGGTGACTGTACTGATCTTTGTCCCAGAGGGGCAGCACCTGGTGATGTTCTGTCTGCTGTTCGTGCTGCAGCCATTACCGAATATGCAACCCCTAAAGCATTGGCCCATGCAGTGAACGATCCCAAGAAACTGCCGTTTATTCTTGGAATTCCGGCAATCTGGTTTGCAATTCTTGCGTTTATTACAATGAATGGCGGAGAGACAATGTCAAAAATATTCCATGCTGTATTTGGGGATATGCTTGGCGGTCGGCTCCACTGGTCCCATGCCCATGAGGGTGCAGAGCATGTTATTTCACATGCCAATTTTGTTTCCACCTGGTTTGTTGACATGACCTTTATCCCCACTGCCATTTTTGTAACTGTCGTCTTTTTCCTCGGCCTTAAGAACTTTATAACAGGCATCCATGAAAATGCAGTTCTGGAAGGGAAAACCGACAAAACCACTCTGGATTACAAAGAGCTGGGTCAGGCACTGATTCGTGTGCTTCCTACGGTTCTCAAACATGACAAATTCAATGAATGTGAAACCAATAAAGACCGGGCCACCCCGCACATGATGGTTCTATTCGCATTTATCGGGCTGGCTGTTGTTACTGCTGTCTGTGGAACGCTGCTCTATGTGGGCAATCTTCCCGGACCGTATTCTCAGCTCAATCCTATTAAATGGGTTGCCAACATTGCTGGTGTAGCCCTGGTGATTGGTAGTGGGATGATGATCAAAAACAGGCTGGATAAAAAAGATGACCAGATTACGTCCTATAAAGACTGGTTCATTCTTGGCGTTGTTTTTACTCTCGGCCTGACAGGTATGCTGACTGAAATGACCCGTCTGGCACACATGCAGGCTATTTCTTACTTTTTCTACTACCTGCATCTTATTGCAATTTTCGAGCTGTTTTTCTTTCTGCCGTTTTCTAAAATGGCACATCTGGTTTACAGACTCACTGCAATGGCTTATGCGGAGTATGGAAACAGAAAATAGTTACTAAATTTATATAAACTGCAAAAAGGGGGGTTGATTTTTTTTATCAGCCCCCCTTTTTTTTCTTGCATTTTTTAAAATGAAATAATACTCCATTATTACGATAACCCAAAATTAACTGAAATTGCTCTGCTTGAACGTGTTTTCAGAGCAAATTATATATTGATATTGAATTAATACTAATTAAGGAGGGAAAATTTTGACAGAAGGAACTATCAAATGGTTTAATTCAAAAAAAGGCTTTGGGTTTATTGAGCAAGAACAAGGTGATGATGTATTTGTTCATTTTTCTGCTATTGAGATGACAGGGTTCAAAACACTGTCAGAAGGAGAACGTGTTCAATTCGAAGTAGAAGAAAACGATAAAGGACTGTCTGCAAAAAAAGTCCTTAGAGTTTGATAAATATCCCTGCCAGGGCAGGTGATATACGTGATCTGACCTGGCATTTATTTTCTTTTTTTTAGCACTTTCTGTATATATTAATTTCTTACCCCATTAGGTGTCGCTGCAGCAGAATAGAGCATGTATATCTGTTGCCAGTGATCAATCCAGTATATATAAACTTTCTTTATAAATTCTAAAATTTTCTATTGCATATTCTATAATTTCGTATAAAATAAGGCCTTTATAAATTAACTATGGAAGTCGCATATAATTGTAAGATGGCTTCTAAAATTTAGGAGATAAATCGTTTTGAATAAAATTGCTGTACTCCCAGGTGATGGAATCGGACCTGAGGTAATGGATGAGGCCATTAAAATCCTTAAAAAAGCCGGCCGCATTTATGGCTTTGAATTTGACTATGAATTTGCTGATATTGGAGGCGCAGCCATAGACAATCATGGCAAAGCCCTGCCTGAGAGTACCCTTGCCCTTTGCGAAAAAAGTGATGCTATTTTGTTCGGCTCCGTTGGGGGCCCAAAATGGGAGTCCCTTCCTCCGGCTGAACAACCTGAAAGAGGGGCTTTGCTGCCATTGAGAAAACATTTTGGTCTGTATTGCAACTTAAGACCTGCAAAAGTCTTTTCCACACTTGCATCTGCCTCCCCTTTAAAACCAGAAATTGTGAAGGACGGTTTCGACATTCTCTGCATGAGAGAACTTACAGGTGGGATCTATTTTGGAGAACCCAAGGGAAGAGAAGGTGAAGGCCCTGAAGAAAAAGCTTATGATACCATGGTATATTCTCGCTTTGAAATAGAAAGAATTGCAAGAATGGCATTTGAGGCTGCCCGGAAACGGAAAAACGTTGTCACCTCTGTAGACAAAGCCAATGTCCTTTTCTCTATGGTGTTATGGCGTGAGACCGTGACTGAGGTGGCCAAGGATTATCCCGATGTGACTTTGAACCATATCTACGTTGATAATTGCACCATGCAGCTGGTTAAAGATCCCCATCAATTTGATGTGCTGCTGTGCGGTAACATGTTCGGGGACATCATTTCCGATGAATGCGCTATGATTACTGGTTCCATGGGACTTCTGGCTTCAGCCAGCCTGAACGAAAAAAATTTTGGCCTGTATGAGCCTGCTGGCGGTTCCGCACCGGACATTGCAGGCAAAGGTATTGCCAACCCGATTGCTCAAATTCTTTCGGGTGCCATGATGCTTAAATACACATTTGGATATTCTGACGCAGCCAATTCCATTGAAACGGCTATTTCTAATGTTCTGGAAAAAGGAATATTTACAGCAGACCTCACCGATCAAAAAGATAGCGCTGTGGATACAAAAACCATGGGTAAAGCCATAATTGAAGAATTGGAAAGTATTTCCGGTTAATTTCCCTTACTGGCTAAAAAAACAAAAAGAGCGTCAGGTTGTAAAACGCTGACGCTCTTTTTTTATTGTACTATTCAAATAAAAAAACTACTATTTTTTCCTGTTAACCCTTGCAAGACCAAGGAGTCCTATACCAAAAAGAAGCATCGTACCTGGTTCTGGAACAGGATTGTTTGGTGGAGTCACAACAGGGCCGGTTCCCACATCGATCAAACTTCCATCTACTCCAAGAGTAAAATCAAAATAATTGTCGTATGGATCAACATCTAATAGTGAGTATACAAGCGCGTTAGTGCTTAACAAACTGCTGTAAATTGCGCTCAAGGTTGCTGTATCATCAGAATAAAAGAACCCGGTGTTTAAACTGTTATTTTGAAAACCCAATTCTGTAGAATAACTGGTCAAACCATCACTGCTCGTTCTGTCGGTGAGAACAGTAGAAAAATTACCAAAATTAGTACCATTTAACAATAAAGTATTGTCATTCCAATCAAAATTGCCAGAAGCAGTATCTCCATCATATACAGTTAGACGAACTGCAGCCTCACTTATTCCACCACCCAAAGCACCCAAAATTGATGCATCAAAACCCGTTTGAGTGCCTATAGTTCCAGGATTTGTAGTAAAAAACCCGTCATAGAGGCTGGACGCAGACAGTTGCGATACAACTCTTACTCCATTAGATCCAACTAAATCAAGCACCATTCCACCAACCTCAGTTACACCTGCTGGCAAAAGACCTTCACCGGTCAAAGAAGTTCTGGTCAACGTTGTGGCATTTGCTACCCCACACATTAAAAACATTCCAATCAAAATTCCAACAATTTTCTTCATGACACTCATTCTCCTATAACATGTTGTTGTAAAATAACCGATTTCCTTATTGAGATTCAATTCTCAACGATCATCATGGGCAGATAATATGCAATATTGGTACCATAAATTAAAACGACTAAAACCACTGTTGAAAGGAATTTGTTAGATAAAAACCTCCCTATTTTATTACATTTATTACATATTTTTATTACATTTATTACATGGTCCAAATCACAGCTACTGGAATCTATCTACATGAACTTTGTGGAGCAGTTAAAACAACAAAGAATGATTTAGCAGGAAAGTTTACTATTAAAAATGAGAGGAAAAATGCAAAAAGCGACGTCAAAAATACTGAAGGCTTCCAGCGAATTGCCGAAAGCCTTCTATTTTGTGGCGGGAGTGACGAGACTCGAACTCGCGACCTCTTGCGTGACAGGCAAGCGTTCTAACCAAACTGAACTACACCCCCGTAACCCGCATTTTTTGGTGGGCGATGCAGGGCTTGAACCTGCGACTTCAACCTTGTAAGGGTTGCACTCTCCCAACTGAGTTAATCGCCCGAAAAACAAGGAGACTTATATCAACTCCCCCAAATTGTGTCAAGTAAAAACTGTTTAAATATTTTAAGTTTCAGTGCTGTTGCAAGCTCAATTTAAAAGTGTTATATTCTTAGACATTATACAGCAATTCAATATTTCTTTTCATTCAAAAGACTTGAACCTGTGTTTAATTTAAAATATCTGGCCCTGATATTAAAAATAGGGATACCAGCAATCAATCGATTGTTCTTTATTTTTTAATCCTGCGTATCTGCAAAGGAGTCTTAGCATGGAACCGGTACAAGGATACCTTGAAATCATGGACAAAGGTTTTGGTTTTCTAAGAGGTATCGAAGAAAACTTCCAGCCCCGTCCGGAAAACACATATGTTCCAAACAGCCTTATAAGAAAACTGAACCTTAAAGAAGGCAGTTTCATAGAAGGATTTGGAGAACAAAAATCTCCAGGCAATCCCAACCTGGCCTTGCTCAGGATTGAAACCATTAACAAACTTCCCTTTGATGAATTTATCAACACCCCTCTCCTTCAGGACCAGATCAGCATCAATCCTTTTGAACGCTATACACTCACCCAGAATGAAGAAGATATCACAGGCAAGGCACTGGACATGATCGTACCGATCGGCATGGGACAAAGAGGCCTGATCATTTCACCTCCTAAATCAGGCAAAACAACCATTTTAAGACACATGGCCAACTCCGTAGTCATGAACCATCCGGATGCCAAAGTTTTTGTTTTACTGGTGGATGAGCGGCCCGAAGAAGTCACTGACTTCCAGAGGGGGCTGAAAAATGCCCATGTTCTCTATTCCTCTGCAGACCAGCAGATCGGGCAGCACATGAGGATGACACGACTTGCCATGCACACGGCTATCCGGTGTGCTGAAATCGGGCAGGACTCAGTTGTTTTTATTGATTCTTTAACCCGGATGACCCGCGCATTCAATGCAGACACAGACAGTTACGGGAAAACACTGAGCGGGGGCCTGGGCGCCAACGCAATGGAATTTCCAAGAAAAATATTCGGAGCTGCACGAAAACTTGAAAATGGCGGATCGTTAACGATTATTGCGACTATTTTAGTAGATACCGGCAGCCGGATGGATGATATCATTTACCAGGAATTTAAAGGCACCGGTAACATGGACCTGGTTTTATCACGGGAATGTGCAGAGCATAGAATCTGGCCGGCCATTAACATTAATAAGTCCGGGACAAGAAAAGAAGACCTTTTGATGGATAAGGAAGAGCATAAAAAAATCATCGATATCCGGCGGGCGATTGCCACCAAAGATGAAAAAAATGCAATGACTGAGTTTATATCTATCCTGTGATTTTTTAACCGCTATAACAGGGCATTTTCAAGCACCTGGGACATATCATCTGCGTACACGATCTCCATCTGTTTTAAAATGGTTTTCGGAACCTCTTTTATATCTTTTTGATTCTCTGTGGACACAATGACTTTTTTAATCCCATTGGCATGGGCTGCCAAAAGTTTTTCTTTCAGCCCGCCTATTGGCAATACCCTTCCACGAAGTGTAATTTCACCCGTCATGGCCACCTGCCTGGATACCGGCCTTTTGGTCAGTATAGACACCACAGCCGTGCACATGGTGATACCAGCTGACGGGCCGTCTTTTGGAATTGCCCCTTCGGGCACATGAATATGAATATCCAGGTTCTTATAAAAATCTTCAGGGATATCCAACTCATCACTTCGGGAGCGCACATAGGATACTGCTGCCTGGGAGGACTCCTTCATCACATCCCCAAGTTTTCCTGTCACCAGCACATTGCCTTTACCCGGCATGGTGACAGCTTCTATGGTGAGAAGCTCTCCACCTGCCTGTGTCCAGGCAAGACCGGTAACAATACCGATTTTATCTTCTTTTTCAAGAACACTATCCCTGAAACGAGGCTGACCAAGATATTTTAAAATTGTCGCAGCTGTTATCTTATGAAGCTTTCTCTCATCTGTCTGAACAATTTCTTTGGCTATTTTCCTTAAAACAGATGAAATTTCACGCTCCAGGTTCCTTACTCCGGCTTCTTTAGTATACCGTTTAATCACAGCATGGATGGCATTTTTAGAAAACAGCGCATCCTTTTCACTCAGGCCATTTTCTTTGAGTTGCTTAGGAACCAGGTAGCCTGTGGCAATTTTCTCTTTCTCGTGAGCCGTGTACCCTGGAATCTGGATGACTTCCATACGGTCCCTCAAGGGTGCAGGAATATCATAAAGGGTATTAGCGGTAGTAATAAAAAGGATCTGGGACAAGTCATAATCTACTTCAAGATAATGATCATTGAAATTTTTATTCTGCTCCGGATCAAGAGCTTCCAGAAGCGCAGAGGATGGATCACCCCTGAAGTCTGCCGTCATTTTATCTATCTCATCCAGACAAAACACCGGGTTATTGTACCCAACCTTTTTCAGGGTCTGAATAATTTTCCCGGGCATAGCCCCTACGTAGGTTCTTCGGTGGCCCCTGATTTCAGCCTCATCCCTGACACCGCCCAGGGAAATTCTTGCAAAAGATCTTCCTGTGGCCGAAGCCACTGAACGGACCAAAGAAGTTTTCCCCACACCCGGAGGCCCAACCAGACAGAGGATTGGACCTTTAATCTTTTTAACCAGAATTTGGACTGCGAGGTACTCCAAAATTCTTTCTTTTGGTTTTTCAAGGCCGTAATGATCCCGGTCCAGTATTTCTTCTGCCTTTTTTAAATCCGTCTGGGAACGATTTTTTCGATACCAGGGAAGAGAAATCAGCCAGTCAATATAGTTGCGAACCACGGTGGCTTCTGATGACATGGGAGACATCATCTTGAGTTTTTCAAACTCCCTGCGAACCATCCCGGCAGCCTCTTTGGACATACGCTTTCTTTTAATGCGGTTTTCAAGATCCTCAAATTCTGAGGCCCCGCCGTCTTCGCCCATCTCTTTTTTGATGGCCCGTATCTGTTCATTTAAGTAATGCTTCTTTTGAAGACTTTCCATCTGCTCTTTTACCCGTCCTTTAATCTTCTGGGACATGGTGAAAACTTCTGTTTCTTTCTGAATCATCTTGAGCAAAAGGAAAAAACGATCTTCAATATCTGAACAGTCCAGCAATTTCTGTTTGTCTGACACCTTGAACGGCATCTGGGATGCGATCGTATCCGCATACCTGGAATCATCATCTTTAATGGATTTCAGTGTTTTTAAAAAACTCTGTGATACCGTGTTGGAAAGCTTGGAATAATGTTCAAAAGCTTCTGTTACCGTCCTTACCGCTGCTTCCCTGGCTGTTTCCGGCAGCGGCTTTTCCATTATATCGATATATTCAATATGCAGACAGCCTTCTGCATCTGCAAGCTTGACAATCTTTCCCCTTTGAACACCCTCAACCAAAGCCTTTACCGTACCATCCGGCAACCTTAAAAGCTGTGTAATTTTAGCCTCGGTTCCCACCTGGAAAATATCGTTTATCGTGGGCTTTAAAACCTCAGGGTCTTTCTGTGTGGTTAAAAAGATTTTTTTATCTGCATTCATGGCCTCGGACAGTGCCTTGATAGACTTATCACGTCCCACAAACACCGAGGTGGTGACAAAAGGAAACAATACCATATCACGGAGCGGCACCAGAGGGAGCGTCTTCTTAATGCTCTCGGAACCGTCCTGATGAAAAAACTTGGAAATATTGATCATTAGATCTTAGAACTCTCTTATTAGTCAGGCCTGCTTTTTGGGCTGCTCATAAAGAAGAATAGGTTCTTCGTTTTTAAGCACCACTTCTTCTCCGACCACACACTCTTTGACATTCTCTTTTGAAGGAATCTCATACATGATATCCAACATGGTTTCTTCCATGATGGCACGAAGTCCCCTTGCGCCGGATTTTCTTTGCACTGCCTCTTTGGCCATTGCCTCGAGCGCCTCATCAGTAAATTGAAGCTTTACATTTTCAATATTGAACAACTCGCTGTACTGTTTTACCAATGCATTTTTAGGCTCAGTTAAAATCTTCACTAAAGATTTTTCATTGAGTTCGCCGATGGAGGTGATGATAGGCAGACGTCCCAGAAATTCAGGAATCAGACCGAATTTAATCAAATCTTCGGGTTTTAACTGCTCAAGAAGATCTCCAATATTCACTTCTTTTTTATCTGCTATGTTTGCACCAAACCCCATGGTCTTTTTGGTAATCCTTCTCTCTATAACCTTCTCAAGACCGGTAAAGGTTCCACCACAGACAAACAAAATGTTGGAGGTATCCACTTTCACATAATCCTGCTGGGGATGTTTTCTTCCCCCTTTAGGCGGGATACTGGCAATGGTACCTTCGATAATTTTCAACAGCGCCTGCTGAACACCTTCTCCTGACACATCACGGGTAATGGACGGATTGTCACCCCGCTGTGAAATTTTATCGATTTCATCAATATAGATGATCCCTTTCTGTGCTTTTTCGATATCATAATCAGCGTTCTGCACAAGCGAAAGAACTATATTTTCAACATCTTCGCCAACATAACCTGCCTCGGTAAGGGCTGTTGCATCAGCAATAGCAAACGGGACATCCAGAAACCTGGCAAGTGTCTGAGCCAAAAGGGTTTTTCCGCAGCCTGTAGGCCCAATGATAAGGATATTGCTCTTTTGAATCTCCACATCATCATTTTTCTTCTCTATAGTGGAACTCAGGCGCTTATAGTGGTTGTATACTGCAACTGAAAGCACTTTTTTAGCCCGGTCCTGCTCTATGACGTAGGCATCTAAAAGCTCTTTGATCTCTTTCGGGGTTAAAAAATCCTTAAGGCCGTCTGTGGCAGCTTTTTTTTCTTTTTCTTCATCTTCGATAATTTCGCCGCACAGTTTGATACATTCATTACAAATATAAACGCTTGGCCCTGCAATCAGTTTTTTAACCTCTTTTTGGTTCTTACCACAAAATGAACAGAAAAACCGATCATTATCCTCATCTTTTCGAGCCATAGTCTTCTACTCCTTTGACGAATCGTCCTTATCTTTTTCCAATTCGCTTCTATCTGCTACAACTTTGTCCACAATACCATATTCCAGTGCCTCTTCGGCAGACATGAAAAAATCGCGTTCAGTATCTTCTGTGATCTTTTCCAGATCCTGGCTGGTGTGCGTGGATAAAATTTCGTTTAAGGTATCTTTCATTCTTAAAATTTCATTGGCCTGAATTTGAATATCCGTGGCCTGCCCCTGAGCGCCGCCAAGGGGCTGATGGATCATAATTCTTGAATTAGGAAGCGCATATCTTTTGCCCTTTTCACCTGCAGTCAGGAGGAGGGCTCCCATACTGGCAGCCTGGCCAATACAAACAGTCGCCACATCCGGCTTAATATACTGCATGGTATCATAGATGGCCATCCCTGCGGTGACAACACCGCCTGGTGAATTGATATAAAAACTGATATCTTTTTCAGGGTCTTCCGATTCCAGAAATAAAAGCTGGGCCACAATCAAGTTGGCTATTTCATTATCAATTGCAGAACCAATAAAGATAATTCTATCCTTCAAAAGGCGCGAATAGATATCGTAAGCACGTTCTCCTCTGTTGCTCTGTTCGACAACCATTGGAATTAGAGGCACGATTCAACTCCTTAAGTTATTTGTTTTTCAATTCGGTTTTGAAAACTAATCCGTTATTTTTCTTCTTCAGGCGCATCCTCTTTTGGAGTTTCTTCTTCTGCTGCTTTAGGAGCATCCGGTTCAACTTCTGAGATGTTACCTTTTTCTATTATAAGATCCACTGCCTTTTTTTCAAGCTGTGTATGTTTATAATATTCCAATTGTTTGGGATCCATGTTGAAATAATTCTTTACAGCATCCACTGGGGCATTCATTCCGGCAGCCATCTCTTCGAAACTTTTTTCCAGTTCATCATCCGTCAATTCAAGGCTTTCCTGGCTGATAAGCTTGTCAAGAATCAGGTGCCTCCTGGCCTGTTTTTCAGCAACATCCCGATACTGGGTTCTCATGGCATCTTTGCTGAGGCCGGCTTCTTCAAGCGTGGTATTATTGGCAGTATAGGCCTGCTCGGCTTCCATAATAATCCCTTCCAGTTCTCCATCTACCATGGCCTGGGGGACTTCAAATTCATATTTTTCAAGCAGGGCCTGGAAAATCTGCTCTGAAAGTTCATGTTTCACTCTCTGGGCAAACCCTTTCTCCATATTATCACGAATGGACTCTTTCACCTCATCCAGGGTTTCAAACTTGCCCAGACCTTTAACCATATCATCATTGAGTTCCGGCAGAATTTCTTCCTGGATTTCTTTAAGAGTTATTTTGTAGTTAACAATTTTCCCTTTCAGATTTTCATCCATATGATCGTCTGCATAAACCACCTCAACTTCAAGGTCCTGCACTGGAATTACCCCGATCAATTTATCCGAGAATTCCTGAGGCAGTTGCCCTTTGCCAATGGCCATGACATGATTTTCAATTTTAGGGGTTTTGTCATACGGCTGCCCATCCACAAACCCTTCATAATCGATCAAAACAAAGTCTTCTTCTTTTACAGGTCGTTCCTCTTTTATGGTTTCCTTTTTAGCCATTGTTTTTTGTATCATAAAAAGCTGGCTGTCAATTTCTCCATCAGACACTTCATATTTTGTTTTTTCCAGGTCAACCCCTTCAAATTCGATATCATCCAGTTCAGGTTTAACTTCCACAGTGATATCAAAGGCATAAGCATTTTCAGGATCCAACTCCGGCGGATCCATCTGGGGGCCGCCAACAACATTAAGTTCGTGCTCCTGAATCGCACCGATAAATGCCTCCTGGATCAGACGGGGAGCAACATCTGCGTGGACGTCTTTTGCAAAGCGGTTTTCCAGAACTTTTCTAGGAATTTTTCCTTTTCTGAAACCTTTTATATCTGCATTCTTTTTGAGCTCGTTGTAAGCTTTATTCAGTTCTTTGGCGACGTCCTTCTGGGGGATTTCAAAAGACAGCACTTTTTTAACGCTGCTTTTATCTTCAATTTTTACCTGCATGTTTTTTGTCCTGTACTCTTACTATTAAAATCGATTATATATTAAACACTACTTCAAATAATTAAAAAAATGTAATATATAAACTATATTACATTTAAATTACATTTACACAAAGTTAACTAAGATAACTCTTATATATAAAGGTGTCAAGAAAATTGACCAAAGAAACCTTTTTGATACTGTTCATTATTTCAAGCCTTTCAATCATGCCCGGCACTGCTTTCAGCGCAAAATCAATACAGACCGCCCAACACATTATCGTCCTGGATCCTGGACATGGGGGCGCACAAAATGGCCTTGTCACATCCACAGGATTAACTGAAAAAAAGATTACTTTGATACTTTCAAAAAAAATTGTTCAAAAACTTGAAAACAGTTTCAATGTCAACCTGACCCGAACCACTGATATTGAAAAATCCCCACGCGAAAGAATGCACACCGCAAACCAGCTTCAGGCTGATCTTTTTATAAGCATTCACCTGCACAACTCAGGTGAACCGGCTGCTTTTTTCTACCATTTTGATCTACCGGGAAACGAAAACACCGGGGGCACCGTCAAATCCACATGGACATCAAGCCCTCTCTTGTTTAAGAAAAAAAGCCGGAAGGCAGCAAGGATGCTTTCTGAACAATTTTCAGATCAAAAGCCATCCATTGCCGTACACATAAGAAAGGCCCCTGTTCTCCTATTGGAAGGTTCAACCATGCCCTCTGTCCTTATAGAGCCTTTTTCCATTTCAACCCTCCCCCGCCATCCGGCCAGGCTTGAAATTATTTTAGAAGAATATGCCCAGTTAACAGCCAATGCCATTGAGCATTATTTTAATTACCAGTAAGCATTTAAGATAAAATATCTTGCATTTATTTTTTGAAAATGATATTTGACCTGTCTGTATCAAATGTGGATATCGGGGCGTAGCGCAGTCTGGTAGCGCGCCTGCTTTGGGAGCAGGATGTCGGGAGTTCGAATCTCTCCGCCCCGACCACCACACTAAATCAAGCCTTTCCAAGTTTCCCTAAAAAAGCGATCCAAATTTTGCCCGTCTTAAGTGAACCAAGTTTAAAGATTGGCTAACAAAAGTACCAATCCTAAAGAAGCTACGAGTAATCCAGCAAGCGTCTCAATCGAATATTCTAAAATATATCTCAATCTTTTTTGGCGGTCAGACAGCCTAAGAATGAATGATTTACCGGACATGCCGGCCAGAACGATTAATGTGATTGTCGAGGCCATCCCTGCAGCTATGCAAACGCCCAAAAAAATCCCCAGGCCGGTCAAACCCAGTGAAATAGCGAACAGCATGACCATGACAACACCTGGACAGGGGATGAGGCCCACAGAAAAAGCTGTTGCAAATGGGTTTGCAAACAGCCATCCTTGTCTTTGAATCTCATCAGAGCCCTTTTTAAACCAATTCAACAGACTTCGCACAAAAATGATCACCCCCATCAGGCTGATCAAAGAAAAACTGATAATCTGGGTAATATATGTCCCTGTTTCTAAAGATTGTGTGATGCTGGCATGCAAAACGAATTTTACTAAAAGAACAAAGAATATGCCGGAAAATCCGTGAGTAAGTGCCACAAGGTTCCCAACCATCAGACCTTGAGACAGCTTTGGTTTACACGATAAGATATATGACAGCGCGACCGCTTTACCATGTCCGGGGCCGGCAGAGTGGATAACGCCATATAAAAACGCAAACATTGCCAATAGGAAAATTGGGGCAATTTTTTTTTCAGATTTGGCTTCACGGATCAGAAAAGACATCTTTTCCCTTAGCTGATGCTGCAAAAAAACAATCTTAACAAACAATCTACTTTTCACTGGAGAAGCCAGTACTTTATGGCTTTTTTCCGGTTGTGAAGTAAAAGGATTATGGGCAGATCCGGTAGATAAGTTTAAAAGCAGGAACGCGAATATACAAAACAAAAGTGCTCTCTTCATTATTTCAGACAAAATTTAAAAAAAATGGCTAAGGGATTTACTGTTTCATAATAGATCAATGTGGACATGTCCCTTTCTACTTTTGTTTCAATTTCAAAAGGGTCTTGATTTTTCAAAAACAAATGCTTTTTATCAGGAAAATACACGGCTGAATAATATTCCGGATCATAGGGTGAGAGCACAATCTTTTTGGCTGTTTTCACGGCTGTGACATGACAGGGGATAAAAAATTCATAACTGAGTTTCCCGTTGTTAAGCGTGGCATTAAAATCTTTAATAAATTTAACAGGAAAAGGCTTACCATCTATTTTAAGCTGGATGTAATAGTTGTGTGGTGCGATATAACCGAATGCTTTTTCTTTGATAATCGCAATTTCTCTCTTGTCCAGGCGGCCATTTTTATCCTCATCAAAATCTTCACTGATCATGACAGAAAACATCTCATCAAAAGTCCAGTGAATTTTGAAACCCGCCAACCCATTTTCATCAAAGATGATTTTTGTTTCCTGGGCGATAAAAACATGTGGATGTGAACCAACCGGCCCCACTCCTATTACAGCCAGCATTAATAGAACCATGACTATATATTTGTTGTAATTAATCTGCTTTACCATCAAATACCTGTCTTATTATTTTTTAGATGCCTTAGGGGTTTTATACAATATCGAACTTATTTTCAAGAAAGTGATGCCCCAACCCTTTTCTGGGGTTAAAAAATAAATAGTAAATTAATTCTTTTAAGCAACAATGCTTTTATCTGGATTTAAGAATGTAATTATGGATTTAATTTCGTCTGAAATATTTAGAAAAGCTTTTACTATATCCGGATCAAATTGACTTCCTGCACAATTTATAATTTCTGCAACAGCGATATCAAAATCCTGGGCCGGTCTATAGGGTCTGTTTTGCAGCATTGCCGACAAACTATCTGCCAAAGCGATAATTCTGGCGCCTATTGGAATCTCGACTCCTTTTAAAGCATTAGGATAACCCTTGCCATCAAATCGTTCATGGTGATAACGGACCATATCAACAATTCCACTTTCCCAGAGGCAATTGACAGGTTTTAATATCTCAGCTCCAATATTGGGATGCTGTTTGATGGCGGCCCACTCATTATCAGATAAAGGACCGGTCTTTTTCAAGATTGAGTCCGGTATGCCTATTTTCCCAATATCATGGAGATGTCCTGCAACATGGATAATATCTGCCTCGTTGGCCACAAGCCCCAAAGACAAGGCAATTGCATGGGAGATTTCTGCAACTTCTTCAGAATGAAGACTCGTGAAAGGATCTTTGGCATCAATGGCTGCTCCCAGAGATTCCGCAAGCTGATGCAAGACATTTTCGGACGCCATAAAAGGTGTTTTACACTGACTACATTTATTTGTAAGGGTGTTTATTTTTTCCAAAAGTAACTCCTTTTTGATGATTTCTTTTTTTTAGATTGCAGCTCCTTATAGAAGAAATAATGTTCAGGGTCAAGAAAAAAATAAGCCATCGCTAACTTTATAATTGACAACTTTATTTTTGTTGTATAAAAACTCAAAAGTTAGTCTTTTCAAACTTAATTTCTAACCCCAGAGGGGTTAAGGAGGAAAAATGAGCGAGGCACTATCAAAATTTATACCCATCTGGGAAGTTGAAACCCATTTCAGATGTCCGGTAATCGGCGCCGTTCTTTCTATTGAAAAACATAAGCAGATACTAAAAAAATGCGGTTATAACACTCGAGATATTAAGCCTTATGAATATCACCAACTCTTGATGTCAAAACTATTTGAAAAAAACAATGTTTCCATCAAGGTCAACAACTATTTAAAAAGCAAAGCCAGGAAACACATGATTGCCATTCAGGGAAAAGCAGAAAATGAAATTCGGCAACTCTGGAAAGAACAATCTCACATGGGCAATGTCGGACCGTTGATGTTTGCAATTGTGTCTTATGAAGATACGAGCCTGGAATTATTGCATGATGTGTATGGAGAGATCCATATGCAGGCCCATGCCAACATGACACAAATTCATGATATCCGAAAAAAATTAGTCTCTGCAGATGAAAATCTACTGCGGGAAAAGAATAAATCAAATCGGAAAAAAGATGAGATAAAAAAACTGGTGCAGATCAATAAAACAATCCTGAAAAATAATCACAAATTAGAGCACGAAAATTTTCAATTAAAAAAACAGTTCAGTGAAACTGAACCGAATAGTCTTCCAAATCAAAAATTAGCAGAAGATGTCAGCCGCTTGAAAGAAACCGTTCAACAATTAAAGGAAGAACTCGCTGGGAAGAATGAAAAAATCAGAATTAAAGAA
Organism: Desulfobacteraceae bacterium; assembly: GCA_033851995.1. Lineage (GTDB taxonomy): Bacteria > Desulfobacterota > Desulfobacteria > Desulfobacterales > Desulfobacteraceae > Desulfobacula. The sequence continues at coordinate 93,634 of JAWSVI010000019.1, forward strand.
CGTGAAAAAAGATCCCTGCAGATTGAGTTTTTCAGTATTAAACAAGAAAAAGAGATGTTCGAGGAACAGATGCAGGCGCTTATCGATGGATTTGATACATTAAAAATAATGGATACTTCAACCCCCTGCAATTGCTCTGCTGATAACTGCCCTGGCAAAAACTGCACTGAAAAAAAATGTGCCCAATGCCAATTATGCGCCAAACGGATTTTTATGATTGGCGGAATAACAAAAATGAAGTCTTATTATAGGGATATTGTTGAAAAAGCCGGAGGAAAATTTGATTACCATGACGGGTATTTAAAAAATTCAGCCGCCAATCTTGAGGCCCGTGTCAGGAGATCAGATCTGGTCATTTGTCCTGTCAACTGCAACAGCCATAATGCATGCTTAAAAGTTAAAAAGCTATGCAATCTATACGACAAGCAGCTTAAAATACTAAGAAGCTCAAGCCTTTCAGCCGTAACACATGCTTTGTTCAACCAGGAACACGAAACGATATTAAACTAAAAAGGAGTAAAGTATGCCAAGTGCATTAACAATTTACATATCGATGACCCATAGCACTGCGCTTGCCGAGTGTGGCTCTCTGAGAATAGATGCAGACCAGAAGACAAAAAAAATTAATAAGTTCAAGGAAATAACCAATGCATAAAAATGAAAACACCGGCAGATCTAAATTGTCGAAGGCAGATTTAAGAGCACAGCTCAAGCTAATTGGCAGTTTGACCCGGGCTGGAATGGATGATGGGAACAAAGGCAATTTTGACTCAGCACTTGGAAATATTAAAGATGCACTGTTTTTTGCCCGGGAATTAAACAAAGAATGCCTGGTGGCCAAACTGCTAAATAATTTAGGAATCCTGTACACTCAAAAAGGTGCATGGGACAAAGCACTGCTCACCTATGAGCAATCCATGGATATCGTAACAGCACACCATGGCACCCAGAATTATCTATATAAAACCCTCCAGAAAAACATCAGCTATCTTTTCGGTCTAAGTTAAAAAGCATACCCAACAGAGCAGATTTTGCCGCTATACGATCAACTGGTGCGGCAAACGGTTTAATTCTGCAGACGATGCCGAACCCCTTCTGGCAAGAAAACAGGACGGCAGAACAGACCAAAAATCCCCTGGCTGGGAAAAATAGAAACAGCATTACTGTCAAAACAGGGGGCCCTCTTCTCTTGATTCCAGACATCAATTTTTCAGGCATCAATTCTCCGGGCATCAATTCTACAGAACATTTCTCATGGTTTGTTTGACTGTGGTTTTTAAACTTGCAGTATTCTTATACCGATTGTATGATAAAAAAAGTGCTTAAATATTGAAAAAAATAAAATAATTTTATAAAAATGGTATTTTTTACTTCTATTCTCATTGTTGCAATTCTCTATTATCTGCAGGCTGACGGTCTCATATATGTTACGATAATCGCTGTGGTAGCAGAACTGGTCAATATGTTCATGACACAGACCCTTACCAAATCTGTTGAAAAAAAAAGCAACACTAAATGGGGAAAAATGATTGAAGGGTATAAAAGCCAGGTTAAAGCCAAAGACAAAACCATCAAAGAGCTTGAAGATATTCAGGAAGAGTCTGTAAAAAAGCTGTATAACGCCAACAAAAAAATCAAAAATTACGAAGAACAACTGGGGATAACAATAGATGAGGAAATTGATAAATCAGCGGATGCGCCTCCCCAGGAGAAAGTACCTGAATCGGAAAAAAAAGAATCAGAAGAATTCATTGATCTTCCCTGCGGCTCCAACGGTATAAAAAAAAGGGTTTAAAACACTCAAGCTGCATAAAAAATTTTATGCAGCTTTTTTATCTTCACTCGTTATTCCTTTACAATTTTAATTCGAACAATCTGCCCCTGCTTGTTGATATAAGCAACCCCATTGGCCAGTGTCCGGCCGGAGTCTTCGCCAACAATTCTAACCGTTTCTTCATAAAGAATAATGGAAGAAAGCTCTTCCTTTTTAGTATCAGATATAGAGGCTAACGGCTTTGTTTGATCTGTTGTTTCCTTTTTAGGCCTGACAGTTGGTTTAGGGGGAACTCCAGTTTTCTTTGCATATCGTGATTTATTCCGGTCTGCAATGAGTTCTGAAACTGTAGAATAGTCTCCAGTCCCCTTGTCTTCCTGACAGCCTGAAACCAAAAAAAACAGCCCTATAATCGCGTATAATATTTTTTTTTCTGATTTCATTTTTATATCTTTAAATTAACCTGCTCCCTCAACAGTGAAACGGCGGTTCAATCTCATGGTGGTAAAGAGGCCATACACGTCTTTTGTCACATTGATCACCTTAAGTTTTCGCCCTGCCTGATTCAATGTATTATGTGCTGCAATGATCACACCTATTCCAACGGAATCAACCATATCAACTCCCTCCAGGTCAATAACCACCTCTGCCGAAGAGTCATTGATCACGGTAAGCAGCTCTGTTTTAAAACCTTCAGCCATGGACGCAACCACATCCACTCCCGGTTTGATAATTGCCTGATCCCCCTGATTCACTATCTCGCTCATATTAATCTCCTGTGATAAAGAATTAATGCCCTTGCCAAAATCGCCCGAACAACCACCGTAAACATAGAAGATATCAATGGACCGGGCACACAGCCACTATATCAAAAAATCAGGGTTGTTCAAACAGTATTTTAAATTCACCCCAATAGCCGCCCATCCAGATTGGGGTTGAAAAAAATAAAAAAAACAATTATATAATCAACTTCCGGCTGTGCAGGCCGGTTGTGGACAATTCTGATCGGTCGCCTCGTAATAGAAGGCCATGAACCTCGTCAGGTCCGGAAGGAAGCAGCGATAAGTGATCTCTTCTGTGTCGTGGATCGATCCCGGTCATGCAATTTGCCATCAGCCCTTCTGCCAGCCGGATCTTTTCTTTTATCCCCTGATATTTTATATCTTGACATGCTTTTAAACAGACTTACTTTTCTGCCAGAATTTAATTACTATAACTTATAAATCACTCTTAATTAAAGGAATATTTTGAGTAGGAGAAAAAATTGGCAAAAGAAAAGACAAAAGATGTAAAGAAAAAGAGCAAAAAGGATTCTCCCCCCAAAAAGGCTAAAAATAAAGTTAATTCCACTAAAAGTGATAAAACCCAAAAAAATGAAATCAAAGATTTAACTGCACAGCTTGAATCCGAAAAAGACCGTGTTTTAAGGCTCTCTGCTGAGTTTGAGAACTATAAAAAAAGAAAACAACGGGAAAGTGAAGATTTCAAAAAATTTGCCAACGAATCAATATTCAAACAGATGCTCGGTGTTGTTGACAACCTTGAAAGAGCGATTCTGGCTGCAGAAGAAAATTTGGATGAGGGTGGGCTCCTTGAGGGGGTAAAACTAACCCATAAGGAAATACTTAAATTATTTGAGACTTTTAACGTCAAACTCGTGGATGCGGAAAAACAACCTTTTGATCCGAACTTCCACCAGGCTGTCACCCAGGAGGAAACTGATGAATTTCCAGAAAACACAGTAACATCAGTGCTTCAAAAAGGGTACCTTCTTCATGACAGACTTATCCGGCCTGCAATGGTAGTTGTGTCGAAAAAGGCTCAAAATGAAACAAATGAAACCAAAGAAAATTAAAGATAAAGATACTGTGGAGGGTAAATTATGGGCAAAATAATCGGAATAGATTTAGGAACAACCAATTCATGCGTTGCTGTTATGGAAACAGGCGGTGAGGCAACAATCATCACCAATGCTGAAGGAGGCAGAACCACACCTTCTATTGTTGCAGTTTCTGAAACTGGCGAGCGGGTTGTGGGACAAACTGCAAAGCGCCAGGCTGTCACCAATCCTGAGAACACTGTATTCGGGGTCAAAAGGCTTATCGGAAGAAAATTTCAATCAAAAGAAATTCAGGATGATATCCCCATTCTTCCTTATAAAATTGAAGCGGCTGCCAATGGTGATACCCGGATTAACCTGAGAGGTAAACAGCACAGCCCTGCTGAAATCTCATCCTTTATTCTGGCAAACATCAAAAAAACAGCTGAAGACTATCTTGGAGAAGAAGTTAAAGAAGCCGTTATTACTGTTCCAGCTTACTTTAACGACAGTCAGAGACAAGCCACAAAAGATGCCGGAAAAATAGCCGGTCTGGAAGTAAAACGAATCATCAACGAACCCACCGCAGCCTCTTTGGCCTATGGCCTTGATAAAAAAGGGGAAGAAAAAATTGCGGTATTCGATCTCGGCGGCGGTACTTTTGATGTATCGGTCCTTGAGATCGGTGACGGTGTCTTTGAAGTTAAATCCACCTCCGGTGATACTCATCTGGGTGGTGAAGACTTTGATTTAAGAATTATCGACTTTATTGCAGACGAATTCAAAAAAGATCAGGGTATTGATGTCAGGGGCGACAAAATGGCCCTTCAACGGCTCAAAGAAGCTGCCGAAAAAGCCAAAATGGAACTATCAAGTTCTACAGAAACCAGCATCAATCTTCCCTTTATAACGGCAGATGCTTCCGGCCCTAAACACCTGGATGTCAAACTGACCCGGGCCAAACTGGAATCTCTGGTTGCAGATCTTCTGGATAAACTTGAAAAACCCTGTTTAACAGCTATAAAAGAAGCCAAACTTGGCGCAGGCGGAGTGGATGAAGTCGTTCTGGTTGGGGGGATGACCCGTATGCCGGCTGTTCAGGAACGGGTTGAAAAAATATTTGGTAAAGTTCCCCACAAAGGTGTAAATCCTGATGAGGTTGTTGCCATGGGCGCAGCAGTCCAGGCAGGCGTTCTTCAGGGTGATGTGAATGATGTTCTTCTGCTGGATGTTACCCCGCTTTCACTGGGTATTGAAACCCTTGGCGGCGTTATGACCAAACTCATTGACAAAAACACCACGATCCCGACAAAGAAAAGCCAGGTATTTTCCACTGCTGCCGACAACCAACCGGCAGTTTCCATCCACGTCCTTCAGGGTGAGAGAGAAATGGCGCCTGACAATAAAACCCTTGGTCAGTTTGAGCTGGCAGATATCCCGCCGGCACCCAGGGGTGTTCCCCAGATCGAAGTCTCTTTTGACATTGATGCCAATGGTATTGTCCATGTTGCAGCAAAAGACAAGGCAACCGGCAAAGAACAGTCGATCCGCATCACTGCTGCCAGCGGTCTGAGCGATGATGAAATCGATAAGATGGTCAAAGATGCTGAAATGCATGCAGAAGACGACAAGAAAAAAAGAGAACTGGTAGATACGAAAAACAATGCTGAAGCGCTTGTTGATCAGACTGAAAAAACTCTGAAAGAGCATGGCGATAAGGTTGATGAAGAAACCAAAAAGAGTATCGAAGCTGCTGCAGAAGCATTAAAGCAGGCCAAAGATTCTGACAATCTTGATGACATCAAACAAAAAATTGAAGCGTTGTCACAGGCATCCCATAAGCTTGCTGAGGTCATGTATCAGCAGGCGGCCCAAGACGGACAAGATGGACAGGGCGATCCTGGTGCCGCAGGCGCAGATGCTGCCCCAAAAGAAGACGACGATGTGGTAGATGCAGATTTTGAAGAAGTTAAGAAAGACAAATAAAAGATAATAAAACCTGTTGAATATAATCCTGCCGTGTTTTATAGTTGCACGGCAGGATTTTTTATTTAATTTAAGGACTTGTTATTATTAATGATTATTACTCAGATTTTAGCTCAAAACGCTGAAAAATACGGCAATGAAACCGCACTTATTGAACGGGCTCCGGCTGAAGGAACCCGAAAAAGCATCTCCTGGAAAAAATTTTATCAAGCCTCTAATGCCTTTGCAAATGCCCTGGACAACTATGGCGTAAAAAAAGGGGATAAAATTGTCCAGTTAATGACCAACTGCCTTGAATGGCTGCCCATCTATTTTGGAGTTCTTTCCACAGGGGCATGGGTTGTTCCTTTAAATTTTCGGTTTGAATCAGATAAAATTCTTCTATGCACCCGTACTTCCCAGGCCAAGGTTTTCATATTTGGTGAAGAATTTATTGAACACATTGAAGCAGTTAAAAAAGAACTCGACAAAACAGTTCAGCTCTGGATTTTCACGGGCCCGGATACCCTTTGTCCTGAGTGGGCAACCTGTTATGAAGATTTCATAACAGGGCACCCTTCAAAAACCCCGCCTATAGTTGATTTAAAACTTGAAGATGATGCTGCCTTGTACTTCACCAGCGGCACCACCGGGACCCCCAAAGCAGTTCTCCTGACCCACCGGAATCTTGAACACGCATGTTATGTTGAACAGGCACACCATAGTCAAACCCGCGAAGATATCTTTTTGTGCATTCCACCACTGTATCATACCGGCGCAAAAATGCACTGGATGGGCAGTTTTCTTGTAGGAGGAAAATGTGTCCTGCTCAAAGGCGTGAGCCCCAAATGGATAGTTGAGGCGGTTTCAGAAGAACTGTGTACCATAGTCTGGCTTCTTGTTCCCTGGGCCCATGACATCTTGATTTCCATTGAAAACAAAGAAATTGACCTGTCAAAATATGCTTTATCTCAATGGCGCCTGATGCATGCAGGTGCACAACCCGTTCCCCCGAGCCTTATTAAAAACTGGCAGGTCTATTTCCCCGGACAGGAATATGACACCAACTACGGTCTTACTGAATCCACAGGACCGGGATGTGTCCACCTGGGTTGCGAAAATGCAGACCGAATAGGTCCGATCGGCTTGCCGGGCCATGGCTGGGAAGCTAAAATTGTAGACAAACAAGGCGCCCTTCTTTTTGGAAATGAATCAGGAGAACTGATCATCAAAGGGCCCGGAGTTATGAAAGAATATTATAAAAATCCCGAGGCAACTGCAGAGACTTTAAAAGACGGCTGGCTTCATACCGGGGACATTGCCCGATATGACAAGGACGGATTTATCTGGTTGGTAGACCGGAAAAAAGACATGATTATCTATGGCGGGGAAAATATATTCCCGGTGGAAATCGAACATTTTTTCCAGCAGAATAACAAGGTAAAAGACATTGCTGTCATTGGAATCCCGGATGACCGCCTTGGAGAGATACCGGCTGGAATCATCAGTGTCAAACCCGGATGCATCATGTGCGAAGAAGATATCATTGAGTTCCAGAAGGAGCTGCCACGGTACAAGCAACTGAAAAAAATTTTTTTCGGAGATGTTCCGAGAAACCCCACCGGAAAAATTGAAAAGCCCAAGTTAAGGCGAATATACGCTGAAGACAAGCGAAAAGATATCCAAAAGCTGCTTAAATAAATATGAAATAAATGACGCTGGAATACCCTCATGAAAAACAAAAATAAAGGAGTGAACTTGAATCCTCGCAAACACTGGCTTACCGCTTGCCTCAGTTTTGTTTTTTTTATTGTACTTTCTTCAGGGGGCTCAACCGCCTGGGCACTGGAAAGCAACGATACAAAAGAGAATATTCTTGCTGCAATTGAAAAAACATATACCGGCGAAAGCTTTGAGGCTGGATTTACTCAAATTTCAAAACTGGCTGCGCTGGACATCAGTGAAGAAGCCATAGGCAGCGCCGCCTTTTCCCATCCCGGAAAAATGAGGTGGCAGTATCATCAGCCGGACCGGCATGAAATTATTACCAACGGAATCGTTTTATGGATTTACCGGCCGGATGAAAATCAGGTCATGCAGGGCGATGCCGAGGCCTTTTTTAAATCCGGAGGCGGAGGCGCGTTTTTATCTGATATTTCTCTGGTAAGAAAAAATTTTGATATTGCGCTTCACTCCCAGACAAAAGAGTCTGCAGAATTGAAACTGGTTGCAAAAAAACAGATGGCAGATATTTCATCCATCATCATACGGATATCAAAAGTGAATATGCTGATTGAAAAAGTGACAACAATTAACGCATACCAAGACACAACCACTTTTGAATTTTTTAATATTCAATTTCATGATATTGATCCGGCACACTTTGAATTTAAACCGCCCAAGGGCGTAAGCATAATAGATATGAACGAATAATTTTGTAAGGTTTTTACATATGAAAGAAAAGATCAAACAACTGGCTAAAGAAAAAAATGCCATCATTCTTGCCCACAACTACCAGCCCGCTGAAATCCAGGATATTGCAGACCTTTGTGGAGATTCCCTTGAACTCAGCATCAAGGCTTCCAAAACAAGCGCTGACGTTATTGTATTTTGCGGCGTCCATTTTATGGCGGAGACCGCCTATATTCTCTGCCCTGACAAAACCGTACTCCTGCCGGCACCGGATGCCGGCTGTCCCATGGCAGATATGGTAAATCCAGAGGCCCTGATCAAAAGAAAACAGGAACTTGGAAATATTCCTGTTGTGACCTATGTTAATTCATCTGCGGCAGTCAAGGCAGTTTCTGATATCTGCTGCACCTCTGCTAATGTAATCAAGATCGTAAACAGCATGGATGCCGAGGAAATTTTAATGACCCCGGATAAAAACCTTGCCCAGTATGCCGCAGCAAATACATCTAAAAAAATTCATCTATGGGATGGATACTGCCCCTTCCACAATACGTTAACGGCCAATGATGTTAAAGCAGCCAGACAGGCTCATCCGGGAGCTCTGTTTATTGCCCACCCGGAATGCCCGCCGGAAGTTCTTGAACTGGCTGACAGTATTCAGTCAACATCGGGAATGATAAAATACGCAGGCGAGTCCGATCATAACTCTTTTATTCTTGGAACAGAAACAGGACTTTTGTATCCCATCTCAAATGCCTGCCCGGATAAAGAATTTCATGCCGCCTCGGAAAAAATGTATTGCATCGACATGAAAAAAATAACGCTTGAAAATCTGGCAGACAGCCTTGAAAATATGGATGGACAAGTTATTGTCCCTGAAGACATCCGCTTAAAAGCCCTTGGCTCTGTACAGAAAATGATTGACAGTTAGACACGGTTTTAAAACAGATTGTCCAAACTCAAACAGGCGCCTGAAAAATTACTCCAGACGCCTGTTTTTTTTTAAAATAAGTTGATTTTAATTTAACCCATGGCTTCGAACACTTCATCAGGGATATCTGCATTGGTATAAAATTTCTGGACATCATCACAATCATCCAGTACATCCATGAATTTTACCATCTGCTCGGCTTCTTTTCCTTCCACCTTTGTCATATTCTGTGGAATCATGGTAATTTCCGCAAGCTGGTATTTGATCTCAGCAGCATCCACTGCATCTTTAACCGCATCAAAATCAGCAGGCTCTGTAATGACTTCAAAGGAATCGCCTTCTTCTTTGATATCCTCAGCCCCTGCATCCAGGGCAATGTCCATTAGAGTTTCTTCATCAGAATCCTCTTTGCTCACTGAAATAAGGCCTTTTTTATCGAACATCCAGGCCACACAGCCATCTGTCCCTACATTCCCGCCGGCTTTACCAAATGCATGCCGAACCTCTGCAATGGTTCTGTTCCTGTTATCTGTCAGGCATTCCACCATAACCGCCACACCACCGGGGCCGTATCCTTCATATACGATTTCTTCATAATCGACACCTTCAAGTTCACCGGTTCCCTTTTTAATGGCCCTTTCAGAGGTATCTTTGGGCATATTCTGCGAACGGGCAGAATTTAGCGCATGCCGGAGCCTCGGGTTGGCATCCGGGTCTCCCCCGCCCATCCGTGCTGCTACTGTAATTTCCTTGATTAACTTGGTAAACAGTTTGCCCCTTTTGGCATCTGCAGCCCCTTTTTTATGCTTTATAGTCGACCATTTACTATGTCCTGACATTTTTTATCCCCTCCTTCACTTCTTGCCTTTTGCTATAATATATATTTCTTTGCTTTGTTTTCTGCAACTCTCAGGTTTAAATATTTTACATGCTTTAAAACCTGATCTCACTTTTTTTTGAAATGCATTAAATTCATTTCCCTGAAATATCTTGCAAACAAAATTGCCGTTTGGAGCAAGATATTCCACAGCCACATTAAGGGCCATCTCACAAAGCTCAAAAGATCTTAAGGCATCCACATCTTTTCTTCCAGTGGTTGCCGGAGCCATATCACTTAAAACAACATTAAACTTCTTATCTTTATCTAAAAAAACAGATTTCTGCAAATCCAGAATATCATCCTGAAGTGCAGTTACCTGATCCGGTAGTTTTATGTCCACAGGTTTTAAATCAATCCCAAAAACTTTTCCTGCCTGCCCCACCTGTTTGGCTGCATATAAAAGCCAGGAGCCGGGAGAACACCCCAAATCCACAACCCGGTCATTTTTTTTCATCACCTTGAATTTATTTTGAATTTCTTCAAGCTTGTATATGGATCGGGCAGGATATCCTTCAGATTTTGCCCGACGGGTCAGATGATCCTCCCACTGGTTTTTGCCTGCTTTTTTTTTATTTTTTTTTGCCGGCATTAAAACAGCACCTCCATGGCATCTTTTAAAAAACTGACACTTTCGATGGTCATGCCTTTAACTTTGGACAACTGCTTGATGGAGCTTGAAGGAACAAGGCATTTTGAAAAACCCATTTTTGCTGCTTCCTTGATACGCGCCTGCACATGGCCAACCGCCCGGATCTCACCTGTCAAGCCAATTTCCCCGATCAGCAATGTTTCTTTATCAATGGGTTTATCCAGAAAACTGGATGCAAGAGCTGACGCTATGGCGAGATCTGCGCCCGGTTCTATAATCTTCACCCCACCGGTCACATTCATAAAAATATCCAGGCCGGAAAGATTCATGCCTAAACGCTTTTCCATCACAGCCACTATCAGCGCCACCCGGTGATTGTCCAGGCCTAATACCGTACGTCTTGGCGTACCCAGACCGGAACTGGATACCAAACCCTGAATCTCAACAAGAATAGGACGGGAGCCTTCCATGCAGGCAGTAACAACCGAACCCGGCGCCACGGCAGACCGCTCCGCCAGAAAAACAGCAGACGGGTTTGGTACCTGGGTCAGCCCGTTTTCATTCATTTCAAAGACACCAATCTCATTTGTAGAGCCAAACCGGTTTTTTACCGCCCTTAATATCCTGAATACATGGCTTTTATCTCCTTCAAAATACAAAACCGTGTCCACCATATGCTCCATGATCCTGGGGCCTGCAATAGCACCTACTTTGGTCACATGGCCCACCAGGAAAATTGGGATCCCGGTTGCTTTGGCCAGTTTCATGAACTGCATGGCTGCCTCACGAATCTGGGTAACACTTCCAGGGGTTGATGATACATCCGGATGAAATACGGTTTGAATAGAATCAATCACCAGGGCATCATATTGTGACTTTTCCACCAGAGCGAGGATTGAATTCAGGTCGGTTTCCGATACCACAAACATGGTCTCGCCATTAGATTGCAGACGCTTGCCTCTCATGGATATCTGTAAAACAGACTCTTCCCCAGATACATAAAGGCATTTTTTACCTGCCCCGGACATCATGGAAAGCACCTGGAGCATGAGCGTTGATTTTCCAATTCCCGGATCACCCCCGATCAGGATCAAAGACCCGTCAACGATCCCTCCGCCAAGCACTCGGTCAAACTCATCCAACCCGCTTTTAAAACGGCTGTTCTGTGTTATCTCAACAGAATCTATTCTTACCGGCTCGGGCAGGAATGATGCACTTTTTTTGGAGATCCCGCCTGAAATCAGTCGTTCTTCGAGCAGGGTATCCCAGTCTCCGCAATCCGGGCATCGCCCCATCCACTTGGGGGTCTGAGCGCCGCAGGACTGACACCTGTATATTAATTTGTCTTTTTTACCCAATATTTATGTTCCACCCAAAGGTTTTCATTCTGCATAAAGTGTGGAACTTTATCATTTTAGTTCATTTTTTTCAATTCATTGGCAGCAGCTTTAAAGGCGAATACTTATAAAACCAGAGATTCCCTGATGGCGAACATAAATACATGTTTAAAAAAAGCTCATTCTTTACAAATAAAAATTCAACCTATATCCTTAAAATAACCTATTCAACAATATAATGTTTAAAAGCAAAGGATTGATAATGAATATTAGAAAAATAACTTCATTGACCGCCTTGATCTCATTTTTGCTGATATTACTGACCAGCATCATTTTATATATTGTACCGGCAGGAAGGATCGCTTACTGGTCAGACTGGCATTTATGGGGGCTTTCCAAAACCCAATGGGGAGAACTCCATATCAATTTGGGCATTCTCTTCCTTTTGGCGATCTTCCTTCATATCTACTATAATTGGAAGCTCATTGTTAATTACTTAAAAAACAAGGCAAAACAAGTCACCGTTTTCACAAAGGATTTTAATATCGCCCTGATCATAACCCTTATAGTTGCTACAGGAACTTATTTTCTGGTGCCGCCGTTTTCAACTGTTCTTAATATCAGTGAAAAAATAAAAGATGCTGCTGCTGTTAAATATGGAGAACCACCGTTTGGACATGCCGAACTTGCGCCTTTAAACTCCCTGATTAAAAAAACCGGACTTGAGGCTGAATCCAGCCTGAAAAAGATGGAAACCGCCGGAATTAAATTTGACGCACCCAATGAAATTTTTCTGGATATTGCTAAGAAAAACAACATGACACCCAAACAGCTTTTCAACCTGATACAGCCTGAAAAAAAACCCGGCACTTCTGTTAAAATTCCCGAAACTCCTGCACCCGGGACAGGGAACAAGGTTTTTTCTCAATTTTGCGATGAGTATGGGCTTAATCCTGAAAAGGTATCTGATGTACTCAGATTAAAGGGGCTGAAAATCGATACGGACAAAAAATTAAAAGAACTTGCCGAAGAAAATCAGATGTCTCCCATACAGCTTTATGATTTGATAAAATCCGTCACAGAAAAACAAAACGAAAATAATACTTAATTATTTTTATCTTTTTATAATTGAGTTCTTGTAGTATGTTTTTTTAATTTAAATTTCAGAATCATCGCTTTACCTGTCAGACTCGACTTAGTTAGTGCTGTAACTTCAACTAAATAGGATTTTTCTATGAATACGCCTTTTGATAAACTTGAACAACTATTCGAAAAACAAAAAGAAATTTCCCGGGAAGATCTTTTTTCTTTGTTTGATGAAGCAGGCATTCCAAGAGAAATTTGCTGGCGAGCCATCTACAGGATTATTTTCGACAAAAATATCAACCTGATTTCAGAGCTTGATCCCGCGATAACGAAAACCCAGTTTGAGCCATTGCTGGAAAGGGCTCTGGATAATGCTCAGAAAGGTGCCTATACAGAAAAAGCACTTTTAGCCCTTATTAAAGAATACAGTTCCATTACTTTTTCAATTTACAATAGCCAGCTTACAGGTGTCCTGGATGATATGGATAAATTAACCAGTGAATTTAAAACCATGAGTACCCAGCGCCAGAAAACTGTTAAGGCCCTTGAATCAGAAACCGTCATAGCTGTTGAATCAGATATTTCTATTGATGATAAAATCAAACGGATAAAATCCAAATTCAGAAAAACCATACAGATGTTTCAACGAGATATTGTAAAACTGGATCAAATGAACCATACAGACCATTTGACAGGACTTTATAACCGCCGCTTTTTCGATGAACAGCTGCTCACAGAATTTTTTCAGGCCACGACTGAGAAGACCTGGCTGAACCTTTTAATGATGGATATAGATGACTTTAAGCGGTTCAATGATCGATACGGGCATATGGTAGGTGATCAGGCACTGAAAACCATAGCAAAAAATATCCGGGATGTATGTGAAGAAGAAATGGGCAAAACCGGGCTTTTCTTTTTTCCTACACGCTACGGTGGCGAAGAATTTACTATTATATTGCCTGCTGTTGATCAAAATGATGCATTGAATATTGCGGAAAAAATCCGTACCAAAATCAGTAATTATTCATTTGTGATCAGAAATAAAGAAGGAAAAATAAAGCACAAAAATTTATCTCTTACGGTGAGTGTCGGAGTGGCTTCCCTGGATCATGGCCAGGACAGAAATCAGGGCATCAAAATGCTTATAAAAAATGCAGATACTGCAATGTATCAGGCAAAAAAAGCTGGAAAAAACTGTATCAAAACTTTTAAATGACTGTTTTATATTTCCACCTCGGAAGCACTGTTTTCAGCATCTTTTACACAATCATATCATACTGAACACCTGCTATTGAAATTCTTATCTTGCAAATAATAAGTTTTGCATTAATATTGTGAAGATATCGTTGATACGATAATCTTTAGATGATCCTTAATCAGGGAGTGATTCAATGACTACTATCTTAACCGCAGTGATTTTCATTATTGCCGTTATCGGCTTTGGCCTGATCTTTAAAAACATGAAAACAAAACAATCATCCGGCAATGCACAACAGGTACCAGGTTCAGGCAGCCAGGCCTCGTCCAGCCAAAAATCCAGCCCCGCCCCGGAACAAGAGTACAAAGCCATTATGGATTCCCTGTTGCGATTAAATATCTTTTTGCGAAAAGATCGGGACATATCAAAGGAACTGCAATCTCAAATCGAAGCGATCATTGATGACCTGATTGCAATCACCCCTGCAATGATGGAGAGATATCCCGGAGAAACCCTGACCTATGAAATCAAAAAAATAGGAAAGGAACATCTTTTTAAAACCGTAAAGGAATATCTTGATTTATCCATCGAAAGCAGGGCAAACCAATTTGATATGTTCACCAGAACAATAGATAACCTGCACGATGTATCCAAACGCTCCAGAGATATTGTAGAAAAGAATGAAACCGCAGAATTTAAAACCATGGCAAATTTTCTTGCCGGTAAATTTTCTTAGCCTGCACAAATTATGTGCTCAAAACAGGCACAAGGAGGAAAAAAATGAACGACATGGCTCAGGATCTTCAAAGTGTTGCTACACAGGCAAAAGCCCCGGTTCTGGCTGAAGTCACCCAGGTTGGCGGACAGGGCGCCCTCACCCCGGTGCAGACCCCTTCCAATCTCGAACCGGTGCAGCCAGGCCATCTGAGTGTAGAAGATATTCAGGCCATTGAAGCCAAGGCAAATGAGTTTCTGGAAAAAATTAAAGCTGATCCTTCAGACTGGCAGCTTGGTAATTTTGTCTTTGGCCTGGGACAGAAAATCATGGAAGAAACCCAGGCCCAGGTCTCATTATATGACCGCAAAATGGGAAGTGTTCTCAAAAACGTCGCCACAGACGAATCATCTCCTGTGGGGAAAAATATTCTTGCCATAAAAACAGAACTGGACAAAGTTAATCCCACCATGGTTGCTCAAACTGAAATGCCCTTTAAAAAGAAAATGCTGGGCATGTTCACAAAAACCGTTAACCGGCTGCCTAAAGGGGATGAAATTCTTGCCGTTATTGCAGAGCGACGGGAAACAGTAAACTCAACCATCGATGGTATTCGTGACCACCTTAGAAACGAAGCTGACCAGGTTGCGATGGATGCTTCTGAGCTGTCCACCATCTGTGACTCACTTAAAGAAATTCAGCCAATGCTCCAAGAAGAAATTTACCTGGGCCAGATCATCTGGCAAAAACTCATGGAACACCTGCAGACTGAAACCGATCCCAGAAACAAAGAAGCCCTGACCACCCTGACCTCAGACCTGGCCATGGCTGTCGTGGATCTTCAGACCATTGACAACTCCAATCTTCAGACTCGATTCGGCGGCGAGATGATGGTAAGAAACTCACATCTGGTCAAGCGACTTGTCCAGAGAACCGACATGATCCTTTCAACTGCCGTTAAAAATGCCCTGGCCGTGAGAGTGGCTGCTGAACAGCAGATGGAAACCCTCCAGCATCTGGACATGGTCCAGCAGGCTGCTGCAGAAACCATGAAGGACACAGCCAACGTCATCGGCAATGCCGCCATCAAAGGTGCAAAGATGAGCCAGAGCATGACCGTAAACATTGAGGCGCTTGAAGAGGCCTGTCAGACATATGAGCAGGCTTTTGAAACCTATGCCTTGATTTCGCAGGAAACCATTAATATTGCCACTCAAAGTTCCAATGCGCTTGGTGAAATGAACGACCGGTTCAGGTCCAGAACAGACGCCTTAACCGCCCGCCGCCAGGAATAAGGGCGGACATGATTTAGACCAGGAGAACTATTATGCTTGACACGGCCACACAAAAATCATTCCAGGAAAGATTTACAGCCATCCGGACCCTGAAAAAACAAAATCTGGCTTCCGGATCAGAAAAAGCCGAAATAACCCTGCAAAGTTCGGGCAAATTTTCTTTTTTTGAATACCAGGGCAACACATGGTTTGTAAAAGATGTAAACCGATACGAAGAGACATCAGAAGATTTCAAAACTAAAAAAGGCTACTTTATTCATGAGCTGACCTGCCTGTGTCTTGAAACAGGCAAAACTGTCAATTTTGAATGGGAATTTGATGATGAACTGGAAATTGCCATGACACTGGAGCGCCTCTCCTTTCGAAATTTAAAAGACGATGCGGGAGAAGCGATCGATGAAGATGACCTGGACCAGATTGCCGATGATAAAGATGCCATTGTGGTAAACAACGAAAAATTCTGGTATGAAGATGACTGGGCTGCCCTTTACTACAGGGGAGCAAAAGAAGAAAAAGTTTATATGTATGAATTTGAGAATGAAAGCCACACCAAATTTCTTACCATTGAGGAGTGGTCAGGATCGGGAAAAGACCAATACCAGATCTACACTTCCAGTCCGGTTGATCCCCAGTCAATAGACATTCTCACTAAAGGAGAAGCATAACGGATGATTCCTAAAAAGAAACCTTTTTTTGCCCGCCTCGACGGCTGGGTCATCCTGGGTGTTGCTGCGCTTGTCCTCGCATTTATGACAGGCGGATGCGGGGAAGGGCTGCCCAAGGAGATCAAAAAACAGGCCAAAGCTGTTCCGGATACCATTAAAACAGCTTCATCCCAGATAGACAGCATGGCCAAACAATACCAGGCTCTGTCCAAATCTCCTGAATTCAAACCCATTGCGCCCTTTGCTGCTAAGGAGAGTTGGGTTAAGAAATTTCCCCAGGCAAAAGAAGGACTTAAGCGGGCACAAAATCTGTATGATACCGATTTAAAACCACTGGTGAAGAAAAACAAACCGGAATTGGCCACCCAGGTCAGGCAGCAGATCAAACGAATCAACAAAGCTGTGGATGATGCTAAAAACGTGGCCAGATATCCGGCCAAACGTTTTTCTGATATCAGTGATACCATGAAAAATGCCTCCCGGATTCAGAGCCGCACAAAAACAGAAGCCAGGCAGATTTCAGGTATTGTGGATGCTGCCAAAGCAGGAGCCCTGGCAAAGGCTTTGAATGATTTTCCCGATATCAGCGATAAAACCCGTGCTCATTTTGCACCTTTATCCAAACTGGGTACAGAATCCCAGGACCATTTGCAGGTCGTGGCCCGGGAGTTTGAACGCCACAATACCGGAGGCAGTGCGGATTATGCAGCTCTGACAGACAGTTCCCAGGCTGTTTTTACCGGGCTTGCAGCAGCAAAAAAACTTGATGCTCAATTTAAAAAAGATGTGGATCAGCTCTATTCAAGCTACACCAAAATTCTCAAAGATATGAAGGAAGAGCTGTTCGTCACCATCAAACGGGAATCATGGGATGAGAGTTCAGACTATTACAACCCCATGTTTGCCACCTTTGAACGCCAGGTCACACCAGAAGTTTATGAGGCATTAACTGCAAACAATCTGGATACCATTGGCGCTCTCACAGCGGGGTTTTCAGGATCAAGGTTTAACAGTCAAATTGGTGATGCCTGGAACAAGCTGAAGATAAATCCCACGGAAAACTGGCCGGGAAGAGGACACAATGCAGCCTCTTTCTGGGTGGAAGATACCCGGGAGCTTTATTTCCATCAATATATCCTGGAAGAAAACGGAGAAACTAAAGAAACCGGCTGGGAGCAGGTGAATGAAAGCCTGTATGAGGCCAACCTGGAATATCTTGGCATGGCCATTCTTGCAAAACCTTATGGGGTATACGAAAAAGATCAACTCACCCAGGCCGCCCCTCCGGGCATGGCCTATGTTGGCAATTCTCAATACGGGGAGTGGAAAAATGATGAAAACGGAGACCGGTTCTGGTCCTGGTATGGAAAATATGCGTTTTTCTCTTCTCTGTTTTTCTTCCCACCTTCCTACTATTACTACAATTCCTGGAATGGCTGGCACAACAACTACAGGCATTCGAGGCCCTATTTCGGTAANNTCTGGAAGTTATGTAAAACAATCACCCAAATTTCAAAGTACCTCATTTGCAAAAAGCGGCGGTTTCAAATCCCAGGCAGCTTCTGTCCGGGGTGCTGGTGCAAATCTTCGCGGCGGCGGCCCGAAAGGCAAAGGCAAATAAAAAGGATTCAAGGAGGAACAAATGGATATAGCTGCAACGCTCACCAGTCTGGCCCAGGGATTAATCTATGTGATTGTGGGCATCTGTTTTATATGGCTGGTTAAAAAGGTAGATGACTGGCGGACCAAAGATTTTGATGATGATGTTCATATTGATGATGGGAATGTGGCTGTGGGCCTGAGGCGGGCAGGACTTTATCTTGGTATTGCCATTGCACTTTCCGGGGCCATCGGAGGTGCATCCAGCGGTTTCTGGATGGATTTACTGCAACTTTTATTCGACGGTCTCATCATCACAGGATTTATGTTTTCATCAAGGTTTATCAATGATTTTATCATGCTGGGTCATGTGAACAATGATGCTGAATGCATCCGGGAATTTGCAACACCGGACGGTGGAAAAACCATTGGAAACACTGCTGTAGGAATGGTGGAAGCAGGAATGTATATTGCCACAGGTTTTATTTTAAGCGGAGCCATTTCCGGGACCGGCGGCACGTTTATTCAAGGGATATTATCTGCTATTCTCTTTTTTATTCTGGGCCAAATCACCCTGCTGGTGTTTGGGCTGCTATATGAGACGATCACTCCTTTTAATGTCCGGGATGAAATTAAAGACAACAACCTGGCTGCCGGCATCGGTCTCGGAGGAATACTTGTTGCCCTTGGTATCATCCTCATGGGTAGTATTGCAGGGCCTTTTACCGGGTGGAAAACAGATATTATCAGTTTCTGCATATATGCAGTCTTTGGCATTGCCATGCTGCTGGTGTTCAGAATAGTGGTGGACCGATTCCTTCTGCCCACCACCAATATTGCCACAGAGGTCAAAGAAGACAGAAATGTTGCGGCCCTGGCCGTAGTTCAAAGTGTCATGATTGCCGTGGCCATCATCATTGCCTATTCCATGTAGCAACACATGACAGAAAAGGCAAAAGGATATAACTTTGCCTCAGTGCTGCTATGTGCGTGCATGTTTGCCAGCGGCGGCTGCGGTATTATCCTTGAATACATCCAGGCCAGCCTGGCCTCCATGATCCTTGGCAACTCATTTGAGCAGTGGGCCATGGTCATCGGCCTGATGCTGTTCTGGATGGGGTTTGGCAGCCTGATCCAGGCACAGGTTTCTAAAAAACACCTGATCTATACCTTTATCGGCGTTGAAACCGGCCTGGCTCTTGCCGGAGGTTTTTCTCCCACCCTCACCTATATTGCATATGGATATACTGCACATTACAGCCTGGTCCTCTATTTTTTCGTCAGCTTTATCGGAATCATGATCGGGCTTGAAATCCCGGTGATCATACGAATCAACAATGATTTCAGCCAGGAGCTCTCTACCAACCTGGGAAACATACTTTCAGCTGATTACATCGGAAGCCTGATTGGATCGTTCGTCTATGTATTTGTGCTGCTGAGGTTTGTCCCCATAACCGAGGCTGCGTTTCTAACAGCAGGAATGAATTTTTTCCTGGCCTTTATCACTTTCCTTTATTTTTCAAAAAAAGGGTTGATAAAAAAAGGCGTGACAGTACCTTCCCTCATGGTGCTGACCTGCTTTGCCATATCCTACGGATATATAAACAACCGGGACTGGAACCTGAAGATTGAACAGCCCCTGTATGATGACCCCATTATTTTAAGCAAGACCACCCAGTACCAGCACATCGCCATCACCCACTATAAGCCCTTTGATGAGGTCCGGCTGTTTTTGAACGGCAACCTCCAGTTCTGCAGCACTGATGAGGCCCGGTATCATGAGCCTATGGTGCACCCCATCATGAATCTTGTGCCGACAAAAAACAAAGTGCTTATCCTTGGTGGCGGAGACGGATGTGCCCTGAGAGAAGTCTTAAAATATGATGATGTAAAAGAGGTCCTTCTGGTGGACCTTGACCCCAAGATGACACACCTTGCAAAAACCCACCCTGTGCTGCGCCGGATCAACCAGGATGCTTTTAAAGATGCACGCCTTACCACCATTGAAGGCAAAGGCATCTCACCGGGGATCAACCGCAGGATCTACATGGAAACCCCGAAAAAAAACACTCCCGCTGACAAGCGGCCCGAAACAAAAAAAATTGCCGATGTTAAAGTGATGAATGTAGATGCTGACCTTTTCTTAAGTGCTGTTCCAGGATCCTGGAATGTTATCATCATTGACATGCCAGACCCTTCCACACCTGAGTTGGCCAAACTTTACTCAAAAGAATTTTATAAAAAAGTAAAACTGCATCTTTCCCGAAATGGAATGATGGTGGTCCAGTCCACTTCGCCTTATCTTGCAAAGGAAAGTTTTTTGTGCATCGGCAGAACCATTCAGAGTGCAGGCCTCTCAACCCTTCCGTTCCACGAAAATGTTCCCAGCTTCGGGGACTGGGGCTGGTACCTGGTATGGCACACTAACCTTGATCCAAATAAAATTAAAAATAAAATCGAGCAAATCGCTTTTGATGTGCCCACCCGCCATATAACCCCCCAGGTGTTTAAGGCACAGCTTATTTTTGGGAAAGGCCAGCTTGAAACAGACAACAAGCAGATCAACACCCTTTTGAATCCTGCACTTTTAAGCATCTACAACCATGAATCATGGCTTTTGGAATAGAGCTTAATAATATTTCTATATTAAATAAGTATAATGAAAAAAGGCAGGACCACTTCTGATCCTGCCAATGAAAACTGATTAAATTTTATAGTTATTTCTTTCTTCTATTGACTCCCACAAGGCTTAAAAGGCCAAAACCGAAAAGAGCTAATGTCGAAGGTATGGGTACAGAATTCAATTCTGTCGCTGTATAAGACTCAATTTCCCACCAAAAATGTCCAGTATTATTGGTACCAAAGTCCATCTCGACGGTCTTAGTACCCGATAAGCTCTGGGTGAAGCTATCAGACTCGGAAATAGACATTGTTAAAACTTCTAATGGGTCCCACTGATAAGCGTTATCATCATTTGGCCAGATATCTCCACCTAATTGTACATCAGCATACGCATATGCTGAGCCATCCGCATCTGTTTGTCCTGAAATTGTCATAGAATAGTCAGCAGATATAGTTAGTGTTCCACCAGATGATCCAGTTTGCACAGCAAGCCAGAAACCAGCCCAGGAGGAAGTATTGGCCCAAAGATTACCGACTTCTGCAGTGGTATCTCCATGGGAGCTTAATCCGGAAGGTAGTACATTGCCGCCAGAAGTTGTGACTGTTGTTTGAGAAGAGGCATGTGCATAGCTTGTGTCAGCTTGGGCGCTTGTAGCAGCAAAATTATTACCGTCAGAGTCTTCCCAGTATGTATTATAACTATCTCCAGCGCTTGCATAGGAATATGATTCATCGTCCCAAATGGTTGGATCAGAGGGATTGTTACTTATATGATCGTAGTTAATTATCAAATCTCCAGTGATCTCAAAGGTTATATTCGTAAGTTGAACGTCACTAACTGCAACAGTTGCGGCAAATGCCAATCCTGAACTGAAACCCAACAATAAAAAGCCAATGGATAAAATTAATTTAATCTTTTTCATTATTGTTCCTCGCATTTTATCGTTTTCATTTTCTCAAAAAAAATTTTGGTAAAGACCCATAACTATAATTGATTTTTTATCTATAACAAGCAAAAATTGCACCATTACTATATATTGCGGATGAATATTGTGGCTCACCATATATAGCAGCTGATCTGGCAAAATAGGAATAAATAGTTCTTTGTTNNCTTTGTTATGAATATATTTCATAACATTCTGTAAAAAATGTAATAACCATTTGCTTATTAATCCCAATGATGTCTCAGATGCATTAACAAGCAAGCTTCCAAGGGTAGTGTAGCCTTCCCCGTTTTAGTTCCAAATAAAAGTAGAAATTTCGGGCGAATTTGGTTTAAACTTGTCAGCAGTTCCATTAGGGGAGGATCACACAGCTCAAAATTCTTAATTTTGATATTTCTTTCAATTAGTTTGTATAATGGTAGGCCGAAATTTTGCCATCATTTACTTCAACTTCTTTTTCCTCTTAAGAAGTTTCAAGAAACCCACAATTAGACTATACAGAATATAATAACAAAATAGGAATATAAGCGATATGGCCGTTTCCAAACTTGCCATTACATTATACTTGTACCAATTTTTAGCAAGACCCTTTATCTGTTGCGGAACATTATCAAATGTAACTTCGGTCACATTCCCTTCTGAAAAATCAAGATAATACTTGGCCCGTGCATGCCATACAACGATCTCTTTTTCTGAATCCTGATCAATTTGAACCGCACGAACAAACCCACCACCAAACATATCCCGGTCAATCTTTTCAATTTTTTCGTAAACTATTTTTCTATAGGGATCTATTATTTTGATCCCTATTTCAAGCTGTTCTCCGTCCTCATGCTGATTAACTTCGACCATAAATTGCTTTTCATCAGCACTCCAAATAAGCCCATCAGCATCAGACAATTTCTGGTCAATCTTATTCCGCTGAAAGGAAGAATACACCAAGAATCCAAGCAATAGGATGATTGGCCATATGAGTAATACTATTTTGAATCTACTCAATATCACGATATCTTTTCTTTATCATGGTTGATATTTTAACATAACCAAACACTAACTAAAATTCTATTTTCCAGGTTGTGCGCCTATCGACATTAAGTATTCCAACAATTTAAAATGAGCGAAATGTTCAGCAATGTCATAGGCTGTTTGACCATCTACATTAATTGCATTTACATCCGCTCCGAGTGAAACTATATATTGGATACCTTCTAAATACCCACTGTACGAATACCATATGAGTACGGTGTTGCCCTTGTTGCTTCTATGATGGATATCAGCCCCAGCCACAATCAAAACCTTTATAAGCTCAATTTCTTTATTAAATATAGGCGTTCTGCCATCACCATCAGAACTATCCACATCAGCACCGCTTGATATCAGCAACTTTAAAATGGCAAGGTCCTGGGTCGCATGCAAGGGTGTCTGCCCGACATCGTTTTTTGCATTGGCACTAACACCTTTATTCAGTTGTTCTCTTACTGTTTTCAAATCATTCACATATAAAGCCTCAAACATTTTTTGAGTTTCAGACTCCAAATTTTCATTTTTTTTAGAATTTTTGTCACCAAGGTTATGTATGGCTTTAGCATTTTTTTGAAGAGTAGGTTTTCCAGGAAAGGGGGTTCCAAGCAATTGCCCTTTGGGTTCTTTTCCCCGTAATTGCGGCTCTATCTCTATTGGCTCGAACTTCGTTTTGGCACTTTGTATATCATCATATTGTGATATTGGCGGTGCATTATGATGATTTTGCCTTATGACCTGTACTTGTTTTTTTCTCTCTGTGAATGATATTTTGGCTGTCATTCCCTCCTGTGGCGGACTCAGCATATCGACGGGGGTTGCAAATACCTCACCATTGCCCGCAAAGGAAACTTTCCACTGACCAATTGATATACTCTGGTCCTCTGAAATTTCAAAAAAAAGGT
The DNA here is from genome assembly GCA_033851995.1 of Desulfobacteraceae bacterium. GTDB lineage: Bacteria > Desulfobacterota > Desulfobacteria > Desulfobacterales > Desulfobacteraceae > Desulfobacula. The sequence continues at coordinate 117,390 of JAWSVI010000019.1, forward strand.
CAACCCGGCTGCCTGCGGGGATACTATCAGCCATGGATGTTTCAATGGTGATATTATTATCGTTGATTTTTGTAACGTTACCTTCTATAGATACCTGACCGCTAAAGCTTTGATTTGCCATTGCCAATACTGCTGTAATAATTATAAAGGTTCTTATCTTTTTTTTGAATTTTGAATGTATTTTCATTAATACAATGCCTCAACTTTTATAATTATTTGATTACCAACATGAAAGTAGCATTAATTGATCATCGGATGTACGATAATCAGCGTTTCTTTTTCCTTTTTTTTATGGGTGTTTTTGTAGATTCACTATTTGTTAAAAGGTTTATAAACCTTCCATGTTGTACCTGTTGACTGATAATATTGAGATAAAATCATCTTGTCTCTATATGGACGAATATAAAACGTCATTGTTCTGGTATATGTCACACTACCATCTTTCTTCTTAATTGTTTGTATTGTTGCTTTGTAATGTTCATTCCAGTACATTTTTTTTTGAGGATTATCCCACTTTCCTTTTACTCTATTAATGTCCCATTTAGTATAAGAATACTCAGTATTATTGGTGATTGCCGAATATCCTTTTTCAACTTTTGAAAACACTATATTTACTTTTTGACATGAGGGTTTATAATACCAAGCTCCTAAAATAACATCACTTGAAAAAGATTTACTTGGATCCCATTCTTTTTTATCGATATGATTTTTTTGAAATTCATCTGCAGGATCTGAGACGTGTCCAAACAAATTAATTTCATTTTTCTTTTCTGCAAGCTGTATTTTTCCATAATCATCTGTATTAGAGGGAGCAGTATTGTCTGGAACGCGATCTAAAATATAGGCAATTTTAGTAGTTGTTGGGTTAATACCAAATTTATTTATATAAACATCATTGTAATTACCATTTAATGCCTTCGTAAATTCTTTATGCATTTCTATTGGAGACAACTTAGATTTATCTAACGGATTAATATAGTTGTGAGCTTTAGCCAGCTGCCCGATAAATGTTGCGATTTCATCATGAAGCGCTGTCTTATTTTTAAGATGGTCAACATTTCTAATTTGGTTCATATAAATTTCTTGACGTTGCATAATGAGCCCAAGAAATATAGAAGCCATTTCTGGAGCATCATTTAATATTGCAACCATTGTGTATCCAGACGGAACGTATACATTTTCTGCTTGGTCAAATACTGTCTGTAACGCAGAGGATATTTGTATTTGTGAACCATTAACGCTAATTGCTTGATTTTGTGCTAAAACAAATTCAGGTATCAACAATAATACTACAAGAATAAGTTTTGATATAGCTGATGATATTTTCATTAAAACAAAGCCTCAACTTTTTATAGTTATTTGATTACCAGCATGGAAGTAGCATTAATTGATCATCGGATGTGCGATAATCAGCGCTTTTTCTTCCTTTTTTTAGAATAATCCTAAGTGGTATTCTAGTTTGAATTCCGGAATCAGAATGTGAGTATTCTGTGCCCTCTAAAGTGGTCGAATTAATTCGCGCGATTGTAAATAGCTTTTTTCCTTTCTTGTACGCAAGAGGTCCGGGATCAGTAATAATTCCATCATATTCTCCATAAGAGTTTTTTACGATATTTAATTGCGGTCGACTTCCCGTTCCGATTGCAATAGCCCAGCAACCCGAGGGGTCAATATCAATATTATTTTCTTCCTCCCAATATTTCTTTTCTATCGCGCCTATTTCTTGTTGCAAAGCGTTAAGTTCATGATACCTTTCTCTCAACATATATTTTGCTTCTTTTTTAACTTCCTCGGATTGTTTCTGAGCATTTTTAATCATCGCAGCAAGTTCATTTTGATCGTATTTTTTTCCTGTTTCGTCTAATTTTTTTATATAAACTTCTGTTAAAGCAGAGATGTATAGATTTCTGTGCAAGCACTTAAGCGATGAGTTTTTACCCTTTTTTGTACACCATATAGCAGGAGTAACTATGTCTTGTGAATCTTTGTTATAATCTTCTTCAAGAAATTGTTGTTTTTGCTTGAGATGTTGCAATTTATTCCATAAAATATTTTTTTGATTAACTTTTTCATCTGTCTCGAAATCTGCAACCATTTTATCACGAATAATATCCAGCTCTTGTAGGTCATTACTTAACTTTTCGTCGTCATTAATAAGTTCAACCATTAATAAACTTTGTTCTGTTAGAGCATTTTGAAGTTCATTAATGGAATTATAGGTTCTCCTATTTATAGTGACACCTCCATTTAAACTATTAATTGCTTTTTTTTGTTGCTCCAGGTTTTGTATCTCTTTTAGAAGATCTTTTTTATTAAAAGTGCTGTAATCTCCAGAACGACTTTTTGCATGGTTAATTTTATTCTGGATATCTGAAATAGCTTTAAACCATTTTCCGCCTTCAACAACAAAGGCATTTATTGTTTCTTGATTTTCATGGTTTGTTTTACGTTGGGAGATAAGATTTCTAATCTGTATATCAATGCCATTAATTTCATCATTAATTGATGGATAATAATTTTGTGCAAAAATAAAATTTGGAAGAAGTAATACGACTGCGAAATAAAACAGGCTGTTTTTAATTTGTTTCATGAATATATTCTTTTTGTTTTATAAATAATTAATCCAATTATTACTTCTTTTGTTACCATTATTTATTACAACTGCTCAATTATGCAAAAATAAAGCAAAAATCGGGCCGATCTTTATTTTACTTGAAGGAGACATTGATACCAACGCTATCATTAGAAACATTAGCTATTTAATCACAAGTAAAAACAGAGGCATGGTTCATATGAAACACCATTATCAGTGCATATGAGCCGATTTAGTAAAAAACAAGTCATAACTGTATCATAAAAAGCGATCATCCTATAACGATTTTTTTTAGCCGGGTTAAGAAAAATTAATGTTCATAAGATTTTGGTAAAGTAATAATTCACGATTAAACTTTTTTTCCTCGCTCACAACATAATGGTATCAAAGCTCGGTTTTCTTATTTAGATTGAAAGACATCTTGTGGTAAACCATTTTCCTGATCAGGAATGATTATACATACCTAATCTGTAACAAAATCAGGCGAACTTTTAATCACACACTTTCCAAAAAAAATATTGATTCTTCAATTATAGTCTTCCGATCATTTTCGTTAGAATGACTATTTACAAAATCTTGACAGGTGGGCTCACATATTTAAGCCATATATTTAAAATATCTTGAAATACAGACAAAATTAATACTATAGAATTTCTAATACTTGAATTTATTACACAAACCTTTTTTAAAACATACAAGCAAAAGAGATAAAGGAGTTTTACTTTTGTCTGCCAAAGAAACCAATAGCGGCATTGAGGGATTCAGCGCATCCATCTGCCCACTGACCAATGCCAGGATTCAGTCAAGCCCGGAATGGACAGATATTTCTCTGACAAAAGAGTATTCCGCCTCCTTTGAGCTTATTAATGACAATACAATCCGAGTGTTTCCAAAAGGCCGGTCAACTTTTAAGGGCATTACTGAAATTTTCAAAAAATATGACGAATTTTTGAAAAAGGTAGGGTTAAATGACAAACCCTATATTGAGGTCTCAGATTATGCCGGCATAAACAACATTCCTTCACAAAGAACCAGACTGAAAGTCATGGAGACCATTCTGGAAAAAGCAGAAAAAAAGAAACTTGCCGGTCATTTTATTTACAATGTCCCAATGCACATCAAATGGATGTTCAATATCGGAATCCGTTTTTATCGCCCGAGTATTCCCATGCATGCCTACGATACCTTTGGACAGGCATATAAAGCTTCTTTAAATGTATTTTCCCCGCTAAAAGCAGAGTCTGGGACATTTTCGTTTTTCAAAAAAATGTCCAAAAAATCCCGCCATGAAGCTGAACTGGAAAAATATTCAACTGAGATTTTAAAATACATTGGGGCCATCAACTGGAAACGGGAGGAATATTTATTTGAACGGCTTGATGATGCACACCCCTTCAGCGCCGTATTTGACTCCCTGAAAATACTGAAAACAGATCTTGATGAGAACCTGAAAGAGCGCCGGAAAATTGAAAAGATATACAAGAATCTTTTCAACCATATTGTAGATCCTATTATCGTCTTTGATAAAAGAACCCATCAGATTTACGACTGCAACCATGCCTTTTTAAATATTTACGGCTACACAAGAGATGAAATTCGGACCATGACCCCTGAAATGCTTCATCCCGAAGAAGAACGTGAAAGAGCCAAAACCAATATTGACAATAAATACCGGCCTGAAGCCAATCAATATACCCATTTCACGAAGTTAGGGGAAAAAATTGATGTAGAGGTTCGGACAGATGAGACAGAATACAAGGGGCATGAAGCCTGGGTCAGCACCTTCCTGGATATCACAGAAAGAAATCTGATGGAAAAAGAACTGCGGCAGCATCAGGATGAACTTGAAAAACTGGTGGAAGAAAGGACCCGGGAACTTGAAGAAGAGATCATGGAAAGAAAGCAGGCTCAAGAGCAGTTAGAGAAAGCTAAAACCGATGCGGAAAAAGCCACAAAAGCAAAAAGTGAATTTTTAGCAAACATGAGCCATGAAATAAGAACCCCCATGAACGGTATCATGGGCATGGTGGAATTAATTCAGGATACCAGACTTGAAAACCATCAGAAAAACCTGATTTCAACCATCAATATGGAAGCAGAATCCCTTTTATCCATCATCAACAGCGTCCTTGATTTTTCTAAAATAGAAGCCGGCAAACTGGAACTCGACAATATCCCGTTTAACCTGAGATTTTTATTTGAAGATTTATCTGTCGCTTTTGCAGTCACTGCTCAGAAAAAAAATATTGAGCTGATCTCTTTTCTACCGCCGGATGCACCGGAAAAACTCATTGGAGATCCTGGAAGAGTGCGACAGATTTTTGTCAACCTTATTGGGAATGCATTAAAATTTACCCAAACAGGAGAAATTTTCATTTGGGCGGACAAGTTTAAGGAGATGGGCGATAAGATTCAAATCAAGTTCTGCATTAAAGATACCGGCATTGGTATCCCAAAAGAAAAACAGGATAAAATTTTTGACAGTTTTTCCCAGGCTGATGGTTCCACCACAAGGAAATACGGAGGCACTGGTTTGGGGACAACCATTTCCAAACAGCTTGTTAGCATGATGGGTGGAGATATCGGCTTTGAAAGTACCCCTCAAAAAGGGACCACATTCTGGTTTACCGCTGTTTTCCAAAAAGATGATACTGTTCCGGAGAATACCCACTACCGAACAGACCCGTCAGCAGGCCTGGAAGGGCTCCAGATTCTCATTGTGGATGATAACCAGAACAATTTGCTCGTTTTATCAGAGCATCTCAAATCCTGGGGGTGCGAGCCCTTTGAAGCCGGAAGCGGTCCTGAAGCGATTGATATTCTGACCTGCAATGACTGGCAGCAAAAATCTTTTGACATGATCATCTGCGATTTTCAAATGCCTCAGATGAACGGTTTTGAACTGGTGGAAACCATTCGAAAGAATAAGGCGCTTGGCCATGTTCCTATTGTCATATTAACCTCCATGGGTATGGTTGGAGACAATAAAACATGCCGGGAACTCGGGATAAAAGGTTACCTGACCAAACCGGTCAAACAAAATGATTTGAAAACAGCCATTATTTCAATCCTTCAAAATTCAGACTCTTTGAATTCATTTTCCGAAAACAGTGTACTGACAAAACACAGGGTTCTGGAAACCCAACTGGAAAAACCACAGATTCTTCTTGCAGAAGATTATTTTACCAATCAGATGATTGTCAGCCAGCACCTGAATAAAAACGGCTATCAGGTAACGCCTGCAGAGGATGGACAAAAAGCGGTCAAACTGTTTAAAAAGAAAAAATTTGATCTGGTCCTCATGGATATCCAAATGCCTGTAATGGATGGGTATGAAGCATGCCGCCAAATCCGTTTACAGGAAGCGGCCCTGAATCAATTCATGGCAAAAAAAGACCCCACACACACAAAAAAAATTGCACCGACTCCCATTATTGCCATGACCGCCCATGCCCTTAAGGGGTATAAAGAAAAATGCCTTGAGGCTGGAATGAATGATTATATTACCAAACCGTTTAAGAAAAAAGACCTGCTTGCACTGATTGAAAAATGGATCTACAAAAAAATCAAAGCTGTTGAGTCTGGCGACGGTGACACATTAAAGGAAACAACTAAAGGCGCGGAGAAAAAACTTCCGGTGGACCTTAAAAAAGCATTTTTTGAATTTGAAAATGATGAAGAGTTTTTTTTTAAAATTTTGAAGAATTTTATTAAAACTGCTGATACTCAGGTACCCAAAATCAGGCAGGGTATTCAGGACAAAGACTTTAAAACAATTAAAGAGCAGGCCCATTCAATTAAAGGCGGATCAGCCAGCCTGACAGCTATGGCCGTTTCTACTGCTGCCAGAAAACTTGAAGTGTCCGCTGAAGAAGAAGATATCAGTGCTGTTCAGGAACATTCGCAAGAAATGGAAAATGCCTTGTCAGAACTCAAAGACTACGTCCAGACACTGTAACTCATTTTTTTAAAAAAACCTGCTGCTTGATCATTAGAAAAAGAAATGTGCCGGTGGCCATGATGCCTGCTCCGCATAAAAAGGACAAACGAAGGCTTAAAAAATCCACTGCAAATCCGGCTGCCATTGATCCGGTCAGCATCCCTAAACTGTGGGCAACAGTCATGATAGACATCACTGATCCCATGGCTTTTTTTTCTTCTCCTTTTATTACTGCATAGCCCATGATTGCCGGCATGGAAATACCTCCCCCAAACCCGAAAACAGACACGCCGATTAGCAGATCCATAAAAGAAGAGGCCCAAAACAACATCGCCATCCCAACGGTGGACAGCACCCCTCCGCAAACCGCCATAACATCTTTGTTTACCCGGTCTGCAGCATACCCCATGGGAAGACTCAAGACCCCGGAAACAAATACACCCAGCGTGGCAAGAAGACCAATAAGAGAACCAGGCAGATTGAATGTGGTATCGGCAAAAAGAGGTAAAAAAGTCCAGATCACTCCGATACATGCCACATAGGCATAACGAAAAGAAAACAGCCGGATCAGGCCGAAGTCTTTGATCAATTTTGACCAGGCAATGATATCCCGGTTGGAACTCCTGGCTGTTTCCTGCCCCACCGGCGGCAGAAAAAATATGCACAAAAGAAGTCCGATTCCGGAAAATGCCCCCATACAGATAAAGGCTGTATCAAGGGAAAAAATTTCCTTTATACTTCCGCCCATCATGGGCCCCAGGCTGAGGCTTAAAAACATGGACAAGTTAAAAAGCCCCATGGAATAACTTTCAGAGCCCTCTGGTGTGATCTCCCCCACATAGGCCTGGACCACGGGCATAATCATGGCAGATCCGGCACCCTGAACAAAGCGGATCAGGATCAGAGTTTCCACCCGGCTGGACAAGATAAAGGCAATGGAAAGAAGGGTATAAATAGACAGGCCTGCAATGATAAGGGGTTTTCTTCCCTTTCTGTCGGACAATCGCCCAAAATATGGCAGCAAGAAGGTTCTTGAAAGTGAAAAAGAACCGAATATCAAGCCGATATACAACCCGGATGCACCTAAATCATTTGCGTACACCGGCAAAAGGGGCACAACAATGCCCACCCCTGTTATCGTAGAAAAAATGGCAAAAAACAGTGTGAGAAAAACAGATTTTTGCTCCGTTGGAATAATGCCTTTTGAATTTTTGACCACAGAAATATAAAATTGTGACAAAGATTCTTTAACTGAATAAAACTGGGACATGATTATCCTTTTTCAGACTTCATTGTCTCAGGAAAGGCATTCTTTAATCTGGCCAATGAAACGGCTTGGTGTGGCAAATTCTCCTTTGCGATAACTGCTGTGGGTCAGGTACAAAAATCGTTCCGCCCGTGTCATGGCGACATACATCAGGCGCCGTTCTTCAAACACAGCATTGTCACCGGCATCAATAGAACGCCAGTGGGGGAACAGCCGCTCTTCACAGCCCACAATGAAGACAGTATCATATTCAAGGCCCTTTGCAGAATGAATGGTTAAAAGGGAGACTCCCCCGGTTTCCACTTCATCATCATCTTCCTTGTCTTCCCTTATAAGGGCAGCTTCTTCAAGGTATTCGATCATGGTATCTTTGGCCCGGGCTGTATAAATCAACTGCTCAATATTTTCTTTTTTAGAAATAAACTCTGCAGGCGTTTTTGTTTTCTTTTCCAGGTATTGGTGATATCCGGTTCTTGCAATCACCTCTTCCATAGCCATTGCTGGGGGAAGTTGAGCAATATCATCCAAAATACCCAGCACATCAGAAAGATTTTCATGTACTTTTTTTGTCAGCACCCGGTCCGCTACCATGATTCTTGCCGCATCCTGAAGGCTTGTGGTCTCTGATCTCATGTCCGCAAGTTTTTTAATCATGGACGGACCAATTCCCCTTTTAGGCGTATTCACGATCCGCTCAAAAGAGACATCATCCCCCGGGAAAAATGCAGCACTCAGGTAAGAGTTGATATCCAGGACTTCCATGCGCTCAAAAAATCCCTGGGAGCCTTTCATGCTGTAAGGAATCCGATATGCTCTGAATATTTTTTCAAACGGGAGAGAGCAGAATTTTGTCCGGTATACCACGGCGATTTTGTCAAGACTTATGCCCTGGCCCTGACGGTTCATGCCTTTGATTCGTCTGGCCACCCATTCAGCTTCATGGGTGTCGGACATAAAATCGTAAATCTCCACCACACCGCCTTTTTTCCGGGAAAAACACTTTTTATCCATTTTATCCGGATTGTAATCAATCAGATCATTTGCGGTCTGTACAATTTCATTGGCAGAACGGTAATTTTCTTCCAGGCGGAATATTTTTGAATCTTTATATTTTTCCGGAAAATCCAGGAAATGATTCACATTGGAGCCGCGAAATCCATACACCGCCTGCCAGTCATCCCCCACGCAGAACAGGTTGCGATGTTCTCCTAATAAAAGGTTGGTTAAATCTTCCTGGAGATTATTGGTATCCTGGTACTCATCCACCAGGATATAGGAAAAATAATTTTGGTAATACGATCTTATCTTTTCATTGTCCCGCAACAGGTCCCGGGCTTTGAGAAGAATATTATCAAAATCCACGGAATTCATTTCTTTAAGGCGCTCTTCATACTGCTTAAAGATATCAACAAGGCGGATGCCGAAAAAACCAGGTTTCAGATCAAAATATTTTTCAGGATTACCAAAATTCTTGGCCCGTGAAATGGCCGATAAAATTCTATTGGAATGTTTTTTCTCAATATTATTTTTTACACACAGTTCTTTAACAAGTTTCTCCTGCTGGTATACGGAAAATACCTGTATGGGAGAAGCATATCCCATGACATCGCAATGCTGTTTTAAAATCATCAGGCATGCAGAGTGATAAGTTCTTACCCAGTGAAAATCCTGATAATCCAGACCCGTCAGTTTCATCAGGCGAGATTTCATCTCATCGGCTGCTTTGTTAGTAAACGTGATAGCCAGTATCCTTTTGGGATCATGGCCCTGATTGACAAGGTGGGAAAATTTGGCTGTCAAGGTCCGGGTCTTCCCGGAACCGGCCCCTGCAACCACGAGCGCAGGGGAACCGGTATGATTGACAGCATCCTGCTGGGGTACCGATAACTCCATAAAATTTTAAAGCATAAGATCTTAAATTCTATAAAATCTTATTAAACCTCCTGTATAATTTTTTCCAGAGCAGATTCGATTTCTTTCCGGATATCATTGAGGCGTGCCTCGCTCAAAGCCTCAAAACGAAGTACCAGTGCCGGCTGGGTATTGGATGCTCTCACCAGGCCCCAGCCGTCTTCATAAATAGCCCGGAGCCCGTCAATATCAATCACTTCCTGTTTGGCTTTAAACTGCGCAACAATCTTATCCACCACATCAAATTTAACTTCATCCGGGCACTCAACCCTAAGTTCCGGGGTGGTATAGGTTTTGGGAAGATCCGCTATCAGCTCACCCACCCCTTTGCCGGTGTCAGCAAGGATTTCAAGCAAACGGCAGGTGGCATACAATGCATCATCAAACCCGAGATACCGGTCTTTAAAAAACATGTGCCCGCTCATCTCTCCTGCCAGGGCAGCATTTTCTTCTTTCATTTTTTTCTTGATCAAAGAATGGCCGGTACGCCACATGATGGCATTGCCCCCATGCTTTCGGATGTCATCATACATCACCATGGAACATTTGACTTCGGAAATAAACGTGGCTCCCGGATCTCTCGTGAGGATCTCTCTTGCATAAATCACCATGAGCTGATCACCATATATGATCGTGCCGTCTTTATCTACTACGCCTATTCGGTCACCGTCTCCATCATATCCCACACCAAGATCAAGATCTTTTTCTTTTACCATGGCAATGAGATCAAGCAGGTTCTTTTTCTGTGTGGGATCAGCCTCATGGTTGGGAAAAGTGCCATCCATATCGCAAAAGATATCATGAACTTCGCAGCCCAGATTCTTTAAAACAGGCAGTGCCGTAATTCCGCCGGTACCGTTTCCTGCATCAATTCCAACCTTTATGGGCTTTTTAATATTGATATTGCTCTGAATGTTTTCCATATACGGGGTTAGGATATCTTTTTGGGTCAGTTTTCCTTTGCCCTCAACAAAATCATTGGCCTCTATAATTTTTCGAACATCCTGGAGCCCGCTGCTGTGAATGGAATCAAGCCCGTTCATCAGTTTAAAACCATTGTATTCGGGCGGATTGTGGCTGGCAGTTACCATGGCGCCGCCGCCCAGATTCCAATGTTGTATGGAAAAATACAGAACTGGTGTCGGGCAGGTGCCGATGTCAATTACATCCAAACCTGTGGCAACAACACCCTGGATAAATAAATCGGAAAATGTATCCGATGTCTGCCTGCAGTCCCTTCCGACAGAGACCACTTTTTTTCCTGATTTATGCAAAAGGGTACCAAAGGCCCGGCCGATATTAATCACGTCTGCTTCCTGAATGTCTTCGCCTGCAACCCCTCTGATGTCATATTCCCTGAAAATGCCCGGATTCATAATGCCTCCTTTAGATAATACTGGATAACAGGGCCAAAACCCCTAACACCCAGCAATATGGAGCAAACAAATGAAATTTGCCCGAATGAACAAGTTTTAAAAGTATTTTTAATGCGACAAGACCGACTGCAAACGAAACAACAGTAGACCATACGGTGACCATATCCAGGGAAGCCCCGCTTTCCATAAGGTCCTTAACCCCCAGAATCTCCGCACCAATAATTGCCGGAATAGATAATAAAAATGAAAATTTTGCAGCCATATCACGGCTGAGCCCCAGGAACATACCGGTTGCAATGGTGGTGCCGGATCTTGAAATTCCCGGGATCACGGCAAGCCCCTGCCCCAGCCCAATCACTATGGCACGCCAGGTGCCAAGAGGCGCCCCTTTTTCCCCTGCAGAATAAAACCCTTTGGATACCCACAAAATACTTCCTGTGAGAATCAGCATACAGCCCACAAGAAGCTGTGATGAAAAAAGGACATGCTCAAATTGTTTTAAAAACAAACCGATCAGACCTGTTGGAATTGTTCCGATAAGAATAAACAAAGCAATCCTTAAATTCTCATCTTCTTTAAACAGGTATGCGCTTTTTTCAGAAGAAAATAAAAGCCTCAGGTACCTGAATATGGAAGCTATAATCGCCATGATATCTTTAAAATAAACGACCAGGACCGCAACAAGCGTTCCCACATGAACGCTGATATCAAAGATGAGCTGGGACTGGGTGATTCCGAAAAAAATCTGTCCCAGCACCAGATGACCGGAACTGCTGACTGGTAAAAACTCGGTCAGCCCCTGCAAAATACCCAGAACAATTCCCTGATATAGTTCCATATTTTATTATTCTTCGCTTTTTTACGTTCATGATTAATAAATGGCCTTGATATATAATTCCTGGGTTTAAATTGCAAGGTATAAAAAGGAATCCAAGCGCTTCTCACCAAATATTAATCCAGACGGAATATCAATGGTGACAGGCAGCTACTTGAGAACAACTCGGTTTCTACCGGCATTTTTTGCATCATATAATCCCCGGTCGGCACGATACTCAAGAGGCTGGCAAAAACACTGACAAAACCCTAACACGGAATTATTGACGATATCAAGCAGATAAGGATAGAGTGAATTGTGCCTCAGAAGATGAAAAAAGACTTGAACTGAAAAAAAAATCGCAATACAACCAAATAACATTTAGGTATCTAAACAACACTCTATTTAGGTGGATCATCCATGAATTCTTCCGGCGGAAATCCAAATGAAAAATTAACTGCTATAGCAGATATATTTCATTTAATGGAAGCTGACAGTCAAGAGAATATTCACATCATCCTGAAACAGGCCTGTAATATTTTTGGAGGAATATGCGCACTTTATAATCGCATTATAGACAAAGAAAAATCCATTGAAATATGGTCGATCACACAAACCCCAGAAAACAGAACCATTGGTAACAAGGCAATTGAACTGGATGAAAAGGCAATAATCTGCCGGAAAGAGACCATCAAAACGCAAGGCAATCCAGTTGACTTGCCTGATCTTTCTAAAACCTCTTATCTTAAAACCAACTCCTTTGTAAAAAACCACAACCTGAAAGCCTACCTTGGCTGTCATGTTTCCCTGCAAAAAAAAGCCATTGGCTCTCTTTGCATTTTTGATACAAAAAAAAGAGATTTCACGCTTGACGAAATCAATAGCATCAAGATCCTTGCCAAAGCGATTTCCCTGGAAGAAGAAAAGCTGGCGTTGGAGTCAAAGCTTAAAAACACTCAAAAACTGGAACTTTTCCGCACCATTACCGGCAGAGCTGCACATAACCTGAACAACATTTTGTCCGGTCTTATCAGCTACCCTGAACTATTGGCCATGCAGCTTCCTGAAGACAGTCCTTTAAAAGGCCCCATATCCTTTATTCACGAATCCGGAACAAAAGCTGCTGATATTGTACAGGATCTTTTATACCTGACCAGGACAAATCCTGGTGGTGAATCCATCATAAACCTCAACAATACAATTTTTGAATACTTTAACAGCCCTGATCACAAACGGCTTGAAAAAAAACACCCTTTTATTGAATTCAAGGTTAAAACAGCCCCTGAGCTTACTGACATAAAAGGCACGCCCATCCATATAATTAAAATTCTTATAACTTTTCTGATGAATGCGGCAAAAGCCGCTCAACCTTACAGCAGGATATGGATTGAAACATTCAACCAGCAAGTAACTTCACCAATTTATAGTGAAGATACCATCCCTGAAGGAAATTATGCCTGCCTTAAAATTTCCGATGACAATGCAGCCATGGCCCAGGAGGATCTTAAAAACATTTTTGAACCGTTTTATGAGCACAAAAAAACCAAAGCCACAGGATCAGGGTTTGGCTTGTTTCTTGCTCATAACTTAGTAAAAGACCATAATGGACATATTCAGGTAAAAAGCAGTGAAAATAAAGGGAACGCTTTTGAAATTTATTTTCCTGCAATCCGTTAACCAGGGTCAATTGAGTGTCAGCAACGGAAGTTTGATTAATAAACAGGAGTTGATTTCATCTCTTTTTTCCTGTAAAAAAAGAAAAGATCCTTTTTGTTTTGATATCTACAATCAACCTCAAATTAAGAAAAAAATAATTCTAAAGGAGAAAAAGACATGAAGCTTTTCACTAGAAGTTTACTACTATTTTCCGTCATCCTTTTGATATTCGGATGTGCGACTAAACAAGCCCCCCTGCCACCTTTTGAAGCACAGAAATTTAATATGAGCATGTACGAATCAAAAGTGGATAATTTTTTAATCCTTTTTGATGCGTCCCGCTCACTGATGATAGACAACACCTTTGGCACAGCACGTGCAGTTGTCACACGAATGAACCAGACCATTCCTGAGCTTGGTCAGACAGCCGGCTTAAGATCATTCGGGCATGATCCCAGTGTATCCAATAAATCAACCGTACTTTTTTACGGCATTGAAAAATACTCTACTGCCGGTTTAAAAAATAATTTTGCAAAAATTAATAAAGCCGGAGGAATCAGCCCCATTAATGACGGATTGGATGCCGCAGCAAACAGAGACCTGAAAGGGCTTAAAGGCCAAAATGCTGTTATCCTCATCAGTGATGGAAAAGATCTTCCCCGTGATGTTCTGGATGCTGCAAAACGGTTTAAAGACATGTACGGAAATGCGGTCTGCTTTTATACCATTCATGTGGGCGATTCAGAATCAGGCAAAAGCCTTTTGAAACAAATTGCTGAAATCGGCGGCTGCGGATTTGCGGCTGATGCGGATGATGTGCTGACTAGCGCTGGCATGGCAAGTTTCGTAGAAGCTGCTTTTCTCCATAAAAAAGGTGCACCCAAAGCGCCGAAGCTGGCTATGAAGAAAGACAGTGACAAAGACGGTGTATATGATGCGGATGATCAATGCCCCGGAACTCCCACAGGTGCCAAGGTTAACAAAGCGGGCTGCTGGGTTCTTGGAAATGTCCTGTTTGATTTTAACAAAGCCGACGTTCGGGCAGTTGCACAACCCATGCTGAACAGTGTTGCAGCAATTCTGGACAAAAATCCAGCCATGATTATCGAACTCCAGGGCCACTGCGATAACATTGGATCTGCTGCATACAACAATGATCTTTCCCTGAGAAGAGCCAATGCAGTAAAAGATTACCTGGCAGATGAAGGAATCGCTGCAAACCGGATTAAAACAAAAGGATTTGGTTTTGAGAAACCGATTGCATTAAATGACACTGCCCAGGGCCGTGCATTGAACAGAAGGGTTGAAATCCACCCCATGAAGTAATTTAAACTGGAAATTCACCGGGATTAATCCCCGGTTCTTTACAATTGTCGCAGGGTATATCTCTTTTATATCCTGCGACAATTTTTTTAAGGGTAAATCTGCTTTCCGGTTTGCTGAGTACCATATCCCCCAAGCGCATTGACCCTTTCTTTGAAGGCCTCTGTTCCGATTGTGTCCAGCAGCACCTGAACCTTGGCAGTATTAAAAAATTTTTCAGGAATCACCAAATCATAGGATTCTGTAACCACGGGGATAAAATCAAGGTCAAGTGCCCTGGCTGCCGCATGAATGCCCAGGCCTGCATCTGCCCTTCCGGATAATACTGCCACAGCCACTGACATATGGGTGTATTCATCGTTTTCATAGCCCGCGATCTGTTCAGTGGATATACCAAGCGTATCCAGTTTGTAATCAAACAATATCCGGGTGCCTGATCCTGCCTGACGGTTAATAAACTGTATATCCGATCTTTTCAGGTCACTGATATCCTTGATATTCTTAGGGTTGCCTTTGGGTATAATCAACCCCTGGTCCCTCACCACAAGATTCACCAGGCGAACATCATGATCCGGCAGATATTTTTGTATATACGACACATTATAACTGCCGTCCTTTGGATCTAAAAGATGAGCACCTGACAGATGACACCCCCCTTTTTTTATGGCCATCAACCCGCCCATGCTTCCCACATGGCTGGATGAAATGCTTATCTGCCCGTTTGTTTCTTTAATCTGATCTGCTAAAAGATCTAAAGTATTGTCATGGGATCCGGTTATCACTATGGTATTTTCTATATCAGATAACGGCCGGAGCAAGGTTGCCTTTACATTTTCCTTTTCTGATATTCCTTCAATATTTTTCGGTATCCGGATAACAGCGTCTGCCTCAGTCAGGGTGGTAATGTTACCCGCCCCCCTGGGAAGCTGGGAAGACATCAAACGGCCATCCACCATTCCTAATTTTACCCTCAAAAACTCTTCCTGGCCCAATTTTGATGCAATTTTCCTGGCAGGTGTCACATCCATTTCAACCAGCTGCTTTTGAGCGCATTTCTGCATATTGAGAAGCAACGGACCGGCAAACTGCTCAAAAGCCACAATGGCAGATACCGGGTAACCGGGAATACCAAATACCGGAACATCCGAGACCCTCCCGAACATGAGCGGTTTCCCAGGCATCATAGTCACTCCATGGACATACAACTCTCCCAGGGATGAAATCACAGGTTTTGCAAAATCCATGGATCCGGCTGACGACCCGCCAATGATGCAGATCATGTCATAGCCTTTTTGAGATGCGTCCTTAACCGCTCCTTTGATGGTCTCCAGATCATCCTCAAGCATGGAATGGATATCAAAACAAGCACCATGATCTTCACAAAGAGCTCCCAAAACATGAGAATTGGATTCGACAACATCTCCGGGCCCCATTTTGACCGGATCAATTTTATGCCATTGAACCAGTTCAGATCCGGTTGGAATGATTAAAACTTTTGGCTGCCGGTATACGCTGATTTGAAAAATCCCACCAGAGAGCATCGCCCCTAAAGAATAAGCATTGATTCGATGCTCACGGGGAAACAAAAACTCTGTGGCCACAATATCTTCACCCATCTTCCTGACATTTTGCCAGGGGAAAACAGGGGCTTCAATTTCAACATTTTTATCATCCAGGATATTGAGATGCTCGATCATGATCACTGCATTGGTACCCTCTGGCATGGCATGCCCGGTATTGATCCAGAATGCATTTTCATTCGGCAGAAGGTTGATTGGTGTTTCTTCGTTTGCCCCAAATGTGGCTTTTGCATCCACGGCAATACCATCCATAGCGGCTGCATGGAAATTTGGAGAAGAAACAACAGCAATAGCAGGCTCGGCAATCACCCGACCTTTAGCCGCTGCTACATCAACGGTTTCTGTTTGAGTAAACCGGTTTCCAAATTGATCAAAAAGAATCTGTTTTGCCTTCTGAATACTTTTCATATCCAGGTACACATTTCGTTTGGAATTCATCATTGCAAGAATCTTCCCGTTTTAGTGTTCCATATTATTTTTAAAGAAGAATAACATCTACCAGACTGTCTTTTTCCAGGCCTTCTACATCATCACCTATTTCCAGGAGACCGTCTGCAAGAATCATGGTTTTGATCAGTCCTGATTTTCCAAGCACCGGTTCAACCAGGTATTGGCCGCCTGCTTTTTTCAGCATAACCCGTACAAAATCCCGCCTGCCTTGGGCAGATGCAATATTTCGGACCAGTTTCCCCTGGATGGTGTATTTTCTTACTTTATTTTTAAGGCCTTTTAGGCGATCCAGGAATGGGACTACGGCCACTTTAAATACCACCATTGCAGACACCACCTGGCCGGGAAGCCCCCACACGGGCTTATTTCCCGATTGAGCCAGAATGGTTGGTTTTCCCGGACTCACAGACATACCGTGAACAAGAATTTCTGTATCTGGAAGTTTAGAGAGAACATCCAGAGTATAATCTCTGGCCCCGACAGAACTGCCTCCGGAAACCAGTACCATATCTGTTTCTTCAAGGGCCTTTTTGATTGTGTCTTCCAAATCAACAGGATCATCCCTCACGATTCCATAAAGAATGGGAAAAGCATTTGCTTCACTGATAAAACCTGCAAGAGAATATGAGTTAATATCTCTTATTTTTCCAGGTTCAGGATTTTCATCTATGGGAATTACTTCATCGCCAGTGGAAATAATTCCCACCCTGGGTATTTTGTGCACACCCAGATGCGAAAAGCCGAGTCCTGCAGCAAGGCCCTGTTCCTGTGGACGGATAAACGTTCCTTTTGACAATACCTGCTGATGTTTTGCAAAATCTTCAGATGCATCAATCACATGTTGAAGGGGGGCAACGCTTTTATAAATTTCAACAGAGGTTTCATCAACCGCTTCTGTATGCTCTACCATTACAACACCGTCAGCACCTTTGGGCAGCATACCGCCGGTGGAAATCCTGGCAGCCTCTCCAGGCCCTAACTTAAAACCGGGAATATCCCCCATCAGGACAGTGCCCTTTATATCCAGCCAGGCCGGGCTGGACTCTGAAGCTCCGAATGTAGAACTTGCTTTTACTGCATACCCATCCATTGTCGCCCTGCGAAATCCAGGCATATCATCCCTGGCTGCCAGGTCAGAGGAAAGCACCCTTGAATATGCATTTGAAACATCTATAGTTTCAGGCTCAAGTGCTGAAAAATTACATTTCAGCGCCAATACCTCTTCAAGGGATTTTACCTTAAAAAAATGGTTCACGCCAATGCCTTTTTAATCCTGGCCATTGCGGTTTCAACATTCTCAACACTGTTAAATGCACTGATTCTGATATACTGGTTCCCGCATTTACCAAACCCTCCCCCAGGAGTACAGACTACAGATGCCTGGGTCAGCAGCAGGTCAAAAAACTCCCAGGAATCCCGGCCATTCCCATCAATCCAGATATAGGGAGAATTTTTTCCACCCACATATTCAAAGCCCAGTTCCGAAATGGTTTGCCGGATAATGTCTGCATTATTAAGATAATATGCAATCTCTTTTTTCATCTGCGCTCTGCCTTCGGAAGAATATATTGCATGGGCAGCTTTTTGAACGGGATAGGAAACCCCGTTGAACTTGGTTGTATGACGCCGGTTCCACATGGCATGAAGGGAAACCTTTTCCCCTTTTGAATCAAAAATCATGCAGGCTTTTGGCACAACCGTAAACCCGCATCGGGTGCCTGTAAATCCTGCTGTTTTTGAAAAGCTTCTGAATTCTACGGCCACCTCTTTTGCCCCTTCAATCTCATAAATGGATCTGGGCAGTTCATCATCGCGGATAAAAGCTTCATAGGCAGCATCAAACAAAATCAAGGCCTTGTTTTCCTTTGCATAATCCACCCACACCTTAAGTTCTTCTTTAGTTGCAGTTGAGCCGGTCGGATTATTAGGAAAACAAAGGTAGATCAAATCCACAGGTTCATCCGGAAGTGTGGGCAAAAAATTGTTTTCTTTCACGCAATCCAGATAGACAATCCCCTCGTACCTGCCGTCTTTATGCTCTCCGGTTCGCCCGGCCATGACATTGGTGTCCAGATATACCGGGTATACCGGATCCGGAATCGCCACCTTGATATCACTGGCAAACAGCTCCTGAAAATTTCCGCAATCGCATTTTGCACCGTCACTGACAAATATTTCATCCGGTGCGATATCCGCCCCCCTGGAATTAAAATCATTAAGCGCTATGGTTTCGCGCAGAAAATCATATCCCTGTTCCGGGCCATATCCTCTGAATGTAGCATCATCAGCCATTTCATCCACTCCTTCGTGGAATCCCTGGATCACGGCCGGAGACAGCGCTCTGGTAACATCACCGATTCCCAGACGAATAATCTGTGCATCCGGATTTTCCTGCTGATATTCATTTACCTTTTTTGCGATATCGCTGAACAGGTATGAGGCTTTCAATTTACTGTAATTGTCATTTGCTCTTATCATAAAATGTCCTTTCCCTTACATTTTACCTATTAAATATTCTTCTAAAAATTTCGATTAATTTGAAGGTTTTACTGCTATTTTTTTAATATATTCCGGAAGGAGATCATTTACATCCTTGGGAGTTTTTACACTTCTTCTGCCGTCTATCTTTTTATCTTCTTCCAATTCGGAAGAGCTGATTTTAAGAGGATCCGGCTGAAACTTCAACGTTTTTTCATTCTTATCAGTAAAGGGGATCACCAGCGGGCCATCGCTTTCAAGCACATAGGCCATCTGCCCGTTTCGAAGATATACAATACTGCCCGGAGGATAAATTCCAATGCTTTTTACAAATGCATGCAGCACATACTGAAGCATCCTGTCCTTTCTGGCATAGTCTCTGAAAAGCTGGGTAACGACATTAATCGGATTGAATGCGTCCTTATAGCACCGCTTGGATGTCATGGCATCATAAATATCGGCAAGTTTGCATATTCTTACATAAAGCGGAATATCGACATGCTTCTTATTTCCCGGATAACACCTGCCTTCATTATCATACAGCGGCGCATGATGATACTGGACAATATTTTTGATGACTGAATTTTTTAGTTTATTGCGCTCAAGAATCTTTACACCATATTCATAAGAATGTTTTCTCACCTCAACAAACTCTTCTTCTGTCAGGCGGCCTTTTTTATTGAGCACCTCGTCCGGAACAAGTATTTTCCCGATATCATGGAGAAAAAAACCTAATGAGATATCGCTTAAGTCTTCCTGATAAAAACAGGTAAAGGATTGATTGATTTTTTCTTTTTCCTTTTCAAAAGGGTTGTAAAGGTCTGAAGAATTTCCTTGAATCAGGTTATCAACAATTCTTGAAAAATTTGTATTAAACCGGTTGGCAACTGCTGTACCAATCGCACAGACATTTACAGAATGATTGTATAAATAATCGTCATAGGAAAAAATTTCATGGGAAAGATAAGAAAACGGATTATCTGCTGTTGTGAGGAACTCCACCAGGTCGTGTACATTGTTTTCCACTTCCTCATAGTCAAATTCACCACCGGTATTTTTAATATCCGTTAATACTTTTTTTACACTTTGTTTAGCTTCGCTGTATTTTTTAGTTGCTTCGGCCTTGATCTCTTCAATTTCTTTCAACCGCTCTTCAATCTCATCTGCCATATCACCCGCGGCAGCGTCCCTTTTAGGCGGCCGAACCACTTCTTCTTCCTTTTCCGTTCCGGAATCAGACTGATCAATAAGCCCATCTGAGGTCACCTTGATCACATTTCCGTCACTATCCCATAAACCGCCGCTAAGGGCAGTATTCACCGGGACAGAGCTGATGCCTTTTTCCTTTATAATCTCAAGAATTTTAACCTTGTCCAGGAGAACGTCCTTGTCAAGAAGCAATACGCCCTTTTCACTATACACATCCATCCCGGTCTTTACTTTGCCACCGGTTCTGACGATTTCAATCAAATTGTCAATGGAGATTCTTGTATTCATCTCATTATTTTCCTTCAGGTGTTTTCCCACACTGCCCTGGCCAGGTTTTTAAACTCTTCCACCGTTAAAGTTTCCGCCCGCCTTTTAGAATCAATTTTTGCTTTTTCAAGCACAGCCTCAACAAAATCTTTTTTAAAATCAAACTCGCCCCCACACATTGAATTTTTCAAGGATTTTCTGCGTTTAGAAAATGCTGCTTTAATTACGTTGAATAATACTTTTTCCTGCTGTCTATTAAACGCTTTTTTTTCAAAAAAATCAAACCGCAATATTGTTGAATCCACTGCCGGCTTCGGAAAAAAAGAACCCGGGCCGATATCGGTTACAAAATTTATATCTGCGGCGTACTGCACCACAGCAGACAGCCTGGAGTAATCCCTTCCACCCGGAGAGGCGATAATCCTTTTGGCCAACTCTTTTTGGAACATCAAAAAAGCCTTTTCAATGCAGTGGCTTTCCTCAACCAGTTTGAACAAAATCTGAGAAGAAATATTATAGGGAAGATTTCCTATAACCACGAGTTTACTATCCTGATTTCCTCCCTGGACAATTTGCGGGATGTCTGCCTTTAAAACATCCATATTCATGATATTCACATGCAAAAGATCTTCGGTTGCAAGCTCCTGCTTTAAAAGAGGAACCAGGCGCGAATCCTTCTCAATTGCCGTTACATGGCGGGTAATTTTTGCTATGTGGCTGGTAAGTGCACCAAGTCCGGAACCGATTTCCAGCACATGACTGTCTTCTGTAATCCCTGTTTTTTCAACAATCATTCTGGCGGTGGCAGGGTTAGATAAAAAATTCTGCCCCAGTTCTTTGCCGGCATACAAACTGTTTTCTTTTAATAACTGACCTGGGTGTGTCATGTGGTTTTCTTCATTTATTCAGGTTTACTCTCTTTTCTAATTTTACTGATAAATTTTTTTGTCAGGGCATAGGTTGCGATTCCTGCCGGTAATCCGAGAATAACACCACCTGCATTCATGATCAGAAATGTCCTCATCTTAGTTTTAACAAATTCAACCAGGCAACTTATTTTCTTGCTAAATTCCATATCGCTTTCAAGATTATCAATAAGCAGGTGGATGGATTCCATTGCGTTAGGTGAGCCGTCCCAGAAGAAGTGACCGGTTTTATAGCAGGCAAAATACAGGAATACCACGGTAAACGGATTGCTTACCCACACACCAAGAACTGCTGCCGGTTTACTTGCCTTTAGTAATACCGCCATAAAAATAGCTAAAATTGTATGAAAAGGAATAGTGGGTGTAATGGCCACAAAAACTCCGATAGCCATCCCGAAAGCTACGTAGTGAGGGTCCCCATTGAGTTGTTTAACTTTTTTAATGAATAGCGCAATTTTACTTTTCAACATTCTAAATTTAAGCAAACCTCGTCAAAATTTACTACTTGACTTTTAACCCTTGTGCAAGTAATTAGTATGTATATACTTCAATTTACAAATAGATTCAACTGCCAAAGCTACTGTTGTGCTGCTTTTTTGATTTTTCGTTACTTTAATTTCATTTATTTCATATCACACGCATTTCGTGTTGATATTTATTATATCGTTTCAAACCAAACATTTAACTTTTCTTTGGGAGATCTATCATGGTAGAAAAAACAGAACATGTGGTCAATTGGGAAAATTTCATGAAAATGTTGCTGAGCCGTCTTGATATACCGACAAAAGAGGATATTGGTTTTTTACATGGCAGGCTTGACAAGCTTGAACAATTACTTTATCAAAAACAGCCGGCATCCAGAAAGAAAAAAGCACAGCGGGGGGCCATGCGGAAAAGCGCCTCTTCAGTTGTCCTTGATATAATCGCCAATCACCCTGAGGGGACAAATTTTAAGACAATCAAGGCTGCGACCGGGTATGATGACAAAAAGCTTCGGAACATTATATTCAGGCTGGATAAAATAAACAGGATAGAGCGGGTCACACGGGGCATATATAAAAAAGTATAAAAAGGATTCAATACATTCATGCCAAAAATTGATTTCAAAGAGGGACAGAGGCTTTGCGGTTATACAATTGAAAAAATAACACCGCTGAAAACCATCGATTCAGTAATGGTTCAACTGATCCATGACGAAACAAAAGCAAAACACATCCATATTTCCAATAAGGACAAAGAAAACACCTTTGGGGTATTTTTCAGGACGGTTCCATCCGATTCAACTGGCGTTGCCCACATCCTTGAGCATACTGTCCTATGCGGGTCGAAAAATTTTAATGTTCGCGACCCGTTTTTTTCCATGATAAAAAGAAGCCTGTCAACGTTTATGAATGCTTTTACTGCTTCAGACTGGACCATGTATCCTTTTGCCACCCAGAATGAAAAAGATTACTACAATCTGATGAATGTCTACCTTGATGCGGCCTTTTTTCCCAATATCGAAGCACTCAGTTTTAAACAGGAAGGACATCGCCTGGACATTTCAGAGGGCCTGTCAGGCAATGATAAAAATGAACTCGAATTGGAATACAAAGGGGTTGTCTATAATGAAATGAAAGGTGCCATGTCCTCACCGGGCCAGGTTATGGGAAGATCCCTGCTGGCTGCCCTTTACCCGGACACCACATATCGAAACAATTCCGGAGGAGAGCCTGCGGATATCCCCAATTTAACCTGGGAAGAGTTAAAGCAGTTTCATTCCCAATATTACCACCCCACCAACTCCTATTTTTACAGCTATGGCAACCTGTCTCTTGAAAAAACCCTGTCTTTCATCTGTGAAAAAGTGCTGGATAACTTTAAAGCCATAAACATTGATTCAGCAGTACCATCTCAGCCAAGATGGGATGCCCCAAGAACAAAAAACCAAACGTATGCATACTCTGACCCAGATGATCTCTCCAAAAAATACCAGGCCTGTGTCGCATGGTTGATCTGTGATGTTAAAGATTCCTTTGAGATTCTTGTAATGACTGTTTTAGAACAGGTCCTTTTAGGCAATTCAGCATCGCCTTTAAGAAAAGCATTAATTGATTCCGGCCTGGGATCTGCCCTGTCTGATTCAACCGGTTTTGACGCGGATAACCGGGACACCATGTTTTCGTGCGGATTAAAAGATATCACCAAAGATGATGCCAAAAAAATCGAAGATATTATCTTCTCCACTATCCAGGACATAGCAGACAATGGGATTGACCCCGGCCTGATAGAATCTGCTGTCCACCAGATTGAATTCCATAGAAAAGAGATTACCAACACGCCGTATCCATTCGGGATAAAACTTCTGCTTTCCTTTGCAGGGACTCTGATCCATGATGGAGATCCTGTGGCTTGTATTAATATTGACAAAGACCTTGAAACGCTGAAAGAAAAAATTAATTCAGGTAAATTCCTGGAAGAAAAACTAAAACAATATTTTCTTGAAAACCCCCACCGGGTGCTTTTTACCCTGGAACCGGATGCCGACCTTGAAAACAAACAGGTCGAAATAACCAAAAAAGAACTCAAAGCCCGTTTAAAAGAAATGACGGACAAAGACCTGGATCAAATCCGGGAAGATGCAAAGCTCCTTGAGACCTTGCAGGAAAAAGAAGAAGACGTTTCCGTTTTACCCACACTTGAGCTTTCTGATGTTCCACCGGAAATAGAAATTATTGCTCCGGACACCATCAAAAATGTTCAGCTCTCCACCTGTTACAACCGTGCCACATCCGGCATTTTATATTTTACCTGTCCCATTGGCGCAGGAAATATTCCACAGGACCTGTTTGGGCTCATTCCGTTTTTCTGCCAGGCATTCACCAACACAGGCACACGGAAAAACTCCTATGAAAAAATGGCACGGCTCATGGATCTTTATACCGGCGGAATTTCCATGTCTCCGTTTTCCGGATCTTATTTCAGCAAAGAAGCCACGGCTCACTCCTTTTTAGCGATCCAGGGAAAAGCACTTGATAGAAATGTTGACCATCTTTTTGAACTGATAAGCGAATTTATTTTAGAGTATGGTTCCAGGGATTTTGACCGGCTGAAAAGCCTGCTGATGCAATACCAGGCAGGGATGGAGGCTTCCATTGTTTCCACAGGGCATCGATATGCGATCTCCCTTGCCTCCATGCATCTGTCTAAAGCTTCCCATATTAATGAACTCTGGCATGGGATTGCCCAGTACAAACTCATCAAGAAAATGACTGAAAAAATAAATGGCGACAGTAACAAAGAAAACAACAAAAATGATACCATTGAGGAGTTGTGCACAAAGCTTTCTGCCATCTCCAACTCCATTTTAAAAAAGGGAAATTTCAAACCCGCCGTCATTGGTAGTGAAAATGCAATTGTGGAAGCAGAAAACAATATTCAATCCATTCACGCATCCCTTTCAAATGATGAAGATAAAAACTTTTTCACACCGGATATCTCATTTAAAAAAGATGTGCCCTTCAATGGCTGGTATACCAATACCTCCGTATCCTTTGTGGGGCAATCATTTAAAACCGTAAGAATTACTCATGAGGACTCACCCGGTCTTGCCGTAATCAGCAAGCTTCTGCGATCCCTGTATCTTCACCGTGAAATCAGGGAAAAAGGCGGGGCATATGGCGGGTTTGCCATGTACAATACTGAAGAAGGACTGTTTTCATTTGGATCTTACAGAGATCCTCATATTAAACGAACCCTGGATGTATATAAAGACGCCTGCGATTTCATTATCAACGGTTCCTATTCTCAGACGGATGTAAAAGAGGCCATCCTCCAGGTCTGCTCGGAAATTGACAAGCCGGAAACGCCGGGTCCTGCTGCCATGAAAGCATTTTACAGGGATATCACTAAACTGAGCAATGAGATCCGCCGCAAGTTTAAAGACACCCTGCTGCAACTGGACAAAAAACGCATTCAACAAATTGCACAGACATACTTTTCCATTGATGATGACAAAAAAGGCACTGCTGTTATCTCAAGCAAAGCAAGTCTTGAAGCAGCCAACCAGGCGCTTGAAAAAGAAGGGAAAAATTTAAAGCTGCTTAAGATTTAAACAGCCCTGACAATTTTCCCACTGCTTCCGGGCTGATCTGGTCTCTTTGTTTTGTAATCTCAAGGGTATATTTTCCCAACAGCCGGTAGAGATCTGAAAACTGCGGCATCTTTCTATCAATATCCTTTAGATGCCGCTCTACAATTTCATCATCCCCCCGTGCCACAGGGCCGGTAAGGGCTTCCACACTGCCCCTGGCCTTGATATTGTTCAGTGTTCCCATGATCAGAGGTTCCAAAATCTCATAGGCATTTTCTTCTGAAATATCTGCGGCTTTGAGAAGTTCCAGAGCAAAATGCTCCAGAGTCACCAGGTAGTTGGATGCCACCACAGCAGAAGCATGGTAAAGGGTTTTTGCATCTGTTGGAATAGCAAATGAATTTGCCCTTAACGCATTGACGATCTCTTTTCCAAGAGCCACAGCACTCTCATCCCCTTCCACAGACATGTTGATTCCCTTAAACGGAGATTCCTGCCCCTTTTCGTATGGCGCAAATGCCTGCAGCGGGTGGATAGATCCCACATTCGCCTTATTTGTTTTTGCCGACACCAGGATGCTGGATGAAAGTGCACCGGAAAGATGATAAACAAACGCATTTTCGTTAAATCCGCTTTTAGAGGCAATCATCTCACACACCGGTTCGATCACCCCATCCGGCGTGGTGATAAAAATAATTGGAGCACTCTGGGCTGCCTGGACTGCATCCTCATATACCTCTCCCTGGCCGACAAAATCACATGCTTTTTTTGCAGATTCAAGGCTTTTACTTGAAAAGGCTTTGGGGACAAATCCCTGTCTGGAAAGAAAAACTGCCAGGGAAATGCCCAGCCTGCCGCACCCGATGATGCTGAATTCCATGTTTTTCTTATTTATATTCATATTCTTTTGACGGAAACTCCCCGCCCTTTACTTCGTTGATGTATTGTTCCAGACCCTTTGCTGCCGTTGCTTTCAGGTCTGCATATTTTTTTACAAACTTCGGTAAAAAACGGTCATTGATCCCAATCATGTCATGAAGAACAAGAATCTGGCCGTCACAGTCCACCCCGGCACCAATACCGATGGTGGGAATATCAAGTTCATGGGTAATCTTTTTGGCAATTGCAGAAGGAATGCCTTCCAACACAACGGAAAAAGCACCTGCATTTTGGACATCCTTTGCATCCTGAAGAAGCCTGTCTTCATCTCTTTGAACTTTAAACCCGCCCATCTGGTGAACAGACTGGGGCGTCAGGCCGATATGCGCCTGAACCGGAATTCCGGCTTTTGCCAAAGCACTGATTACCGGACATACATCTGCTCCGCCTTCCAGTTTTACAGCAGCAGCCCCGGCTTCTTTTAGAAAACGGCCTCCGTTTTCAATGGCTTTATCCAGGGAGCCCTGGTAAGACATAAACGGCATATCACCAACAACCATGGAGAATTTACATGCCCTGGACACCATGGAAGTATGGTAGATGCATTCGTCCATGGTCACAGGGAGGGTGTTTTCCTTACCCTGCACAACCATGCCCATTGAATCTCCCACCAGGATAATTTCAATGCCGGCTTCGTCCAACATGCTGGCAAACGGATAATCATATGCGGTAAGGGCTGTAATTTTCTGGCCGTCCTGCTTCATTTTTATCAAAGTTGATGTCGTTACTCTGGATTGCATTGGTTCCCTCCTGAAATTTAGTATTATGATTCATGATTTTTGCGCCACTGGCTGTACTGGCACATCCCCCAGAGAGCTTTTACCGCTCTTTCCGGGGAAGGGAAAAACACGCCTTTATACTTATTATTTTCTACCCGGTACAGGGTCCGGGTATCTTCATCCGTTAATAAACTGACACCCAGTACCGGCTTTTCATATTTTTCAGTCAGCTCTGCCATATACTTGATATAATTATCTTCATACTTCCGCAGCTCATCAATAAAGATATCGGCGGTGGCCTCATCCATAGCCGGATCTGCTTTGGCAGAGGCTCTTAACATATTTGCTCCCAAAATTCGCCTGCCATGAATCCCCAGGTGGATCACAGCATCACACCCGTCCCACTTGAGCAGTTCTTCCATGCAGACCATTGGAATTTCAGTATCCCTTTCCCCCACAATATCCACTGGATTTTCACGGCTCCAGAATGCCGGCAGGATTTTATCCAGGCGTTTTATAATATCCTGGGATAAATTCGGAACCACAAGACCATTTTCGGCACAGAGGTCGGTTGCTACCACCCCCCAACCGCCGCCCAGGGTCATGATGGCCACCCGGTTTCCTTTTGGCAAGGGAAGCGATGAAAATACGGCAGACAGGTCCAGCAGTTCCATGGGCTGGTTCACCTGGATAACGCCGGACTGTTTACAGGCCGCATCAAACACCTTGATGTCAGAGGCCATTGCTCCAGTGTGACTGGAAGCTGCTTTTTCCCCTTCTTTTGTTCTCCCCCCCTTGAGCACGACCACTGGTTTTTTCTTTGACACCCGCTTGGCGCTTTCAAAAAACCGTCGTCCGTTTTTAACACTTTCAATGTAAAGTACCACGGTTCGGGTGAGCTCATCAATCTCAAAGGCCTCCATGTAGTCTTCAATGGTGACCATGGCTTCATTTCCCGAGCCTGAAAAACTCCGGATTCCAATATCCTGCTGTGCTGCAAATCCCATAAGCTGGGTTCCCATATTTCCGGACTGGCAGACCAATACAGTTGAACCGGGAATAGGGTGAACAGGGGAGCCGGTACAGTAAAAATTATTATGGGGGTTGCAGACACCCATCGTGTTTGGCCCCAAGACCAGAATACCGGCTTTTTTTGCTTCCTCAACCAATTTTTCTTCCAAGGCAATCCCATCACCCCCTACTTCCCTGAAACCGGAAGAAATAAGCAGCATGGCCTTGATATTTTTTTTCTTTAAACCCGGTATCAAATCCAGGACCTTTGCAGCAGGAACAGTAACAACTGCCAGCTCTACCTCTTGTTCAATATCTTCTACTCTTTTATATACATCTTGCTCAAGAATGGTTCCGCCTTTTGGGTTTACAAAATAGACGTCCCCTTCATAATTCCTGGAAAGGGTGTTGGTTAAAAGCAGATAGCCCCATTTTCCCATGGTGGCAGAGGCCCCGATAAACGCGACGGATTTTGGGTAGAAACATTTGCCCAGCAGTTGGAAGTCTATACTGTAATTTTTTTGTTTGTCGACAGGAGCCTTTTCAAGCACAATAAGGCCGTCCACGGCAACCGGACTGCCGTCCGGCTGCATAATGAGCGGGTTGATATCAATTTCCTTTATATCCGGGTATGCAAGGGAAATATCGGACAATGACCTTAAAACATCCTTTATCCGCGATTTATTTACAGCTTTTTCACCCCTGAACTCTCCCAGCAGTTTTTTAGATGATATCTCTTCAAACATCTCCTCAATATCCACATCATCCAATGGTGCGACTTTAAAAGTAATATCTTCCAGGGCTTCTGTGAGCACCCCGCCAAGGCCGAACACAATAACCGGGCCGAACAGCTTATCTTTGAACATCCCGGCCACGAATTCACGTTTACCCGAGATCTGAGGCTGGATTAAAAACCCTTCAAGATCATTCCCGGCTTTAGAGCGCATCTCTAAAACCGCGTCTTTTATCTGGGTTTCACTGCTCAAACCCAAACGGACCAATCCGGATTCGGTTTTGTGAAGAATATTTTTCCCTGCGCCTTTTAAGACAATGGGAAACCCTGTTTCAATGCAGGCCTGAACAACCTGATTGTCATCTGTTTCGAAACGCTCCTCAACAACCGGGATGTTATATAGTTTAAATATTTTTTTTGCCTCATCTTCTGAAAAGGATGGAGAAGATGAGTTAAGTCTCTCATCTATTAATTGCTGAACATTATCTAATTTCATCTATGCTTTTGCTCCGTTAAATACAATATTGGCAATACCGAATGAGACTTCATCGATATTCAGTTCTTTTCCAAAAATAATTTCGCCAAGGCAGGCATGCTCAATGGCACCTAAAATGACTTTCCTGAGAGTCAGCGGATCAATATCCGGTTTAAGCTCTCCTTTTTCCATTCCCTTTTCAATGATTTCAAGTATGGTTCGAGTATACTTGCGTACCATGTCATATGCAACCGAATCAAAAAAATCCGGAGAATTTCGGACTTCAAGAAATAGAATCCTTGAAAAGATACGGTTATCGGCATAACTTTCCAGGCTTGAAAAAATCACCACCTCAATTTTTTCTATACACGTTTTTTCATTGGCCACCCGGTTTTCAATTTTTGCAAGGAACTCGTAGAAATGTTCATTTAACACCTGATACAATAAATCTTTTTTATCTTTAAAATATTTATATATCAATCCTTCTGTTACCTGGGCATTCCTTGCGATTTCCGCTGTCGTAATGGAGTGGAAATCTTTTTGTGACATGAGATTGGAAAGCGATTTCATGATTTTGATCCGGCCAGGCGGGTTGGTCTTCTTCTTTTGCTTCATACGGTATATTCCAGTCTGCTGTTATCGTTTTTCAAAACAGGCCTCTGTAAAATTAGTGAGTAATACTTACTCACAAATTTTTAGCCGTGTCAAGCCAATAAATCTAAACTCGCAAATCTATGCTGCAAAACCCATTTCAGGTGAAGCCATCGAAGCGTTCGGCATAAAAGTGATCAATTTCGTGCCGCTGTTTTTATCCCCTCTCGCTCATCCACACGGGTCAAAATAAGTGCTCCAACTACAAAAAAAATAATAACAACAGACACGCCCACACGCTGGGAATTAAATGCCTCTGTCAGCACACCCAGAAGCAGGGGCCCTAAAAATGCGGTCAGTTTCCCGGAAAACGCAAAAAAACCAAAAAACTGATTTTCTTTTTCCTGGGGAACAAACCGTCCCAGAAGGGACCTGCTGGCAGACTGATTGGGGCCTGCAAAAACTCCAATAAGCATTCCTGCAACCCAGAACCAGGTCTTACTTGGAGATAATACAGCCAGCAATGAGGCAAGTGCCAAAGCAATATTGCTGATCTGAATTGTTTTTTTCCCTCCCAGTTTGTCATCTAAAAACCCCATGGTCAGTGCGCCAATGCCTGCAGCAATATTAATGGCAATACCGAAAATCATTATTTCGTGAAAGGAGAAGCCAAACGTTCCTGCTGCATAGATACCGCCAAAAGCAAAAATCGTCACCAATCCATCGTTATATATAAGCCTTGCCGTCAACAGGGTCGCAATTTCTTTGTATTTTTTTAATTCTTTTACAGTTGAAACAAGATCCCAAAGGCCTTGCCTTGCGACCTGCCCCAAAGTGATCGCTCTTTTGACAGGTTTCTGCCGGACAAACAGGAACAAAGGAATTGAAAAAACAGCAAACCATACCGCCACCAAGAGGTTAGTGGCTCGTATGTTGGCACCAGACTCTTTGGCAAGCCCAAACCATGGGACTTCCGGGCTCACAAACCCAATCATTGCAACCACCATGGCCGCAAGCCCCCCGATATAACCTACGCCCCAGCCGACCCCGGAAATGGTACCAATTTTATCCTGCGATGCGATATCCGGCAAAAAAGAGTTATAAAACACATTGGTCAGTTCAAATGCAATATTTGAAATCACAAAAGCGACCAAAGCCCACATCACCTGACCAGGCTCTACCCAGAAAAGCAGGGCTGAACCAATTACTGTAACGATGGTGGAAAATAATAAAAACCGCTTTCTTAAACCGGATTGATCCGCCATCGCACCCAGGACAGGGGATAAAAGTGCAACAGTAATTGCCGTAATCGTAACCCCCCTGGACCAGAGCGCTGTACCAGATATCTCGTCAGGAGCTATGGCTTTGACAAAATAAGTCCCATAAATAAATGTAACCACCAGTGTAGTATAGGCTGAATTTGCAAAATCAAACATCACCCATCCGAAAATGGTCTTTTTATCTGTCTGCTGTGGGGCTTTACTTTGGTTCATTTTTAGTCATTCTCCCTAATCTGGCAGTTTTATTGAGCTGGAAATCTGATACTCCGGTATATTATCTGTCTGAGATTTTCTGCCCCATACCAATATTTAAATTTTTTTTCCTGAAGAGGCGGGCAGGGTCTTATCCGTGGTAAATTTTCATGGGAAATCACACGTTCAAATTCCGTCCATGCGCCTGATAATTTTTCAACAATGTTAAGCAGCAGTAAAATATTTTCTACTGCCTGCTCTGCAAGGCTCTTTATATCTTTACAAAACAGCTCTCCGGATACAGGGTCCCTGTAATCCAGGGGATGGTCAAAAAAATCAAACCTCACCGGCCCGTCAAAGGGATATACAAGCACCTTTAACTTTTCCGGGAGTCCAAGATCCATGCGATCCAGGATATGAATGGCCCGATATAATTTATAGTTCAAAAACAGCCGGCAGGCCAGATGGTGTGCTTTTAACGCATATGGCAGATACTTCGCCCATGGTTCATTTTGCTTGCAGAACAGCTTTTTTAAAAAATCATTCACCTGATCACTGGAAATTTCCAGGCTGCTTACTGCCTGAGGCAGAGATATTTGAGTTTCTTGCGGAAAGGACCAGCAAAAATGCAGATCCATTGCTGTTTCAAGCATCCTGTGACGTGCGGTTGCACCTTTGTGAACATTATCCAGCCCTGCAAAATAGTAGATCATGGGATGAAAAACAGTATCTGCAATGATATGGGTACAGACTCCGGCAGCAAGGGCCAGGGCAGCAGGATCATTTTTCGGACAGCGTTTTAAAAATTCAATAACTGGGTACAGGGAACTGGGGCTTGAGGTATGGAAGATATCACCTGCCTTTTGAACCACAGATGCATGTGGCCCGATAACATAAAAAAAACAGATATCCGGAACAATTGATCCATATAAAAAGAGATTAAAATGGCTCTGAATCGGGTCATAAAACAAAGCGTCCTTCGGCAGACTGCCGAAGGCTTTTTGTGCCATTGCCAGATGAGCGATTTCCTTGGGCATGGTTACACAGAACCCTTGTTTGATAATCTATCTTTTTCTCATTTTTCCTATAGATACTGCCTAATATGAGATACCCGATGTTTATGCCAAAGCACATTTAAAGTCAAGAAGATGTATACATAGAACAATACACCTTTTTGCACCTCATGATTCTTGTTTATTTTTTGGATTAAAATCAACAAATATTCAAAATTCAGATTTTTCTTGACGCAACTTTAGTTTTATGAAAGGAATTCAATTATTTTTTAAAAACATTGTTCATTTTTATGAAGGAGGATTATTTTTATGGCAAAAAAAGTTGATCCCAAATTAATTGAACGGTTTAAAAAAGAGCAGGTTCTGGATCTGGCAAAACGATCACTCACCTCTGTAATTGCTCATTTTGCACTCTTCATCTTCATGGCGCTTGCAACCCCTTTGAAAAAAGATCACCCCCTTGAACTGGCAGGATTTGGCGCTGTGATTTTTTTAGTTTCAGCCATTCGTATGATCTTGGCCAAAAAAGTTCCCGATCGATATGATCTTGCACCGGAACGATGGAGCAGGGTTCTTATGTTCTGCAACTATCTGTCCGGGCTTC
Source organism: Desulfobacteraceae bacterium (assembly GCA_033851995.1). GTDB lineage: Bacteria > Desulfobacterota > Desulfobacteria > Desulfobacterales > Desulfobacteraceae > Desulfobacula. The sequence goes on from JAWSVI010000019.1 coordinate 150,809, forward strand.
TATGGGGTGCTTTTGGGCTGATGATGGCCTTCTATTATCCTTTAAAATGGCCGTTCTTTTTTACAATGGTCATCAATTGCGGAATTGCAGCAGGTGCAACATCCTCTTTAGGCCCTCATCTGGCTCTATCAAGAAACTTTACCTTTTGCATGCTTTTGCCCATTGCCATCTGGGGCTTTTACTATGGCAGCCCGTTAGGGATTGGAGTGGGGGTTCTTTGCACCTTTTCAATGTTTATGTTCATCCGAATGGCCAAAGATAATTATGTATGGTATTGGGAAAGCATGGATGGCACTGAGAAGATTTCCAGCCATACAGATACCATGGAACGTATCTTCAAGGGCGTCCACAAGAATGCCGAATCCTTGAATCAAACCTCCAAAATTCTGAGTGACTCTTCTGGTGATATGAACCAGCAGGCAACCACTATGTCCGAAAGATTATCCGAGGCCGCCGGAATCACGATTAAAGTTAACTCAAACTCGCACACTATGATGGGCTTGATGAGCCAGGCCACAGAAAATTTTTCCAATATTGCGGCTGCAACGGAACAGATGTCGAATACCATCTCAGATATCGCTGATAATGCCTCTGAAACCCAGGAAATTACCCGCCGTGCAGTTACCCAGAACGAAGCAGCTGTGTCTGAAATGATAAACCTTGCTGAATCCGCCACTGCCATCAACAAAATTACCGAAGCCATTGGTGATATTTCAGAGCAGATTAACCTGCTGGCTCTAAATGCCACCATTGAGGCTGCCAGGGCCGGAGAAGCCGGAAAAGGATTTGCTGTGGTTGCCCATGAAATTAAGGAACTTGCTGTTCAAACATCGGAATCAGCCAGTGAAATAAACAGCCAGGTAAAAGAAATCCAGGAGGCAACACGGCATACAGCAGGTGAAATAGATACCATCTCCGGCATTGTTCAGGAAGCCAATACCCGTGTGGAAGACATTGCCAAGGCGGTAGAAGAACAATCGGCAAGCACCACTGAAGTGTCAAAAAATATCCTTGAAGTTTCAGACGGTTTTAACAAAGCTAATGAGATGTTAGGGGAAAACAATAATGGCCTGGAACAAGTGGCCCAGGATATTAAGCAACTCGAAAGCCAGGCAAAGGGAGTTGAAAAAGAAGCATCAAGCGTGGATCGGAATGCAGAAACCCTCAGGCAGCTTGCCGGCGAGATGGTGGCCCTGGTATAAACTATATTTGATATAAATCAGATTTGGTATTAACCAAACGTTACTTTAAAAAAGCCTGAAACGCTTCAAGGGTTTTTGTAATATCGGCTTTGGATATATCCAGGTGCGTCACCAGCCGAACCGGGTTTGCAGTATCAATGAGGATACCGCTTTGTTTCAAAAAAGCCGCCAATGCCATATGGTCCGCTTCAATTTCGGCAAACAGAATATTGGTCTGTACGGTCTCAGGCTGAACCCTTACCCGGTCTGTTTTTAACAGGCCATTGGCAAGTGTCATGGCATTTTCATGATCTTCTTTAAGGCGATCGACATGGTGTGTCAGCGCATGGATGCCTGCTGCAGCTATGATACCCGCCTGCCGCATACCGCCGCCCAGCATTTTCCGCCAGCGGCGGGCAGTTCTCATCTGCGTTTTTGTGCCGGCAAGAAATGATCCAACCGGTGCTCCCAGGCCCTTTGAAAGGCAGCAGGAAACCGTGTCAACATATTGGGTGATCTCTTTTACGTTAACGCCAAGCTTTATGGCGGCATTAAAAACCCTGGCGCCATCCAGATGAAGAAAAAGCCCTTTGTCTTTTGTAAATTTACGGGCTGTTTTTAAATAATCCATCGGGAGAACTTTGCCCATATGGGTGTTTTCCAGACAGAGAAGCCGTGTTTTTGCAAAATGATAGTCATCCGGCTTGATATAAGCAGAGACTTTTTCCAGACTCAGGGTGCCATCCGCTTCAAATGACAACGGCTGCGGCTGGATACTTCCCAGGACAGCTGCCCCTCCTCCCTCATACCGGTAAGTATGGGCATGTTGTCCGACAATATACTCATCCCCCCGTCCGCAATGGGTTAAAAGGGCCAGAAGATTGCTCTGGGTCCCGCTGGTGCAGAAAAGAGCGGCCTCTTTTCCCACTGTCCCAGCAGCAAGTTCTTCCAGCTTATTGACTGTTGGATCTTCACCATAGACATCGTCTCCGACTTCAGCAGCGATCATTGCCTCCCGCATGGCCGGAGTGGGTTGAGTGACAGTATCACTTCGCAAATCAATTATTTTCATAAGATAAAATAAACCGGTATCAGGCTTAAAAATTCTATCCCTGATACCACCTTAAAATTTAAAAAGTTAAACGAGTGCCAATATAAATATTATGGCTGTAATATTCTGCATCTACCGTATCAAAATTGGGTTCATCTGTAGCAAAAAATCTATATTTGCATTCAATGGCTGTCTTATCGCTGAAGGCATAACTGATACCTGCGCCCACCTGCCAGGCAAAAACCGTATCATCATCACTGGTGGCATCAAACCCGACGCCCGGCACCGCAAATTCGGACGTATCAATTTTTGCAATGCCAACACCCGCAGTGACAAACGGTGTAAAAGCAGATTTATTTTTAAAATCATAGTATCCATTCACAAGGAATGCCAGGCTGCTTAAATCTTTAGACAGGACATATGTTGTCCCCCCTCGAACTGTCTCGTCAAAATCATTTACCTGATAGGAGACTTCACCTTCTATTCTGAAATTATTTTTGAACTCATATCCCAAGGCCAGATAGCAGCCCAGACCGGCATCAAATTCAAAATCCAGTGTTTCCCCGGGGGAGTCGGAATCTGTAACTTCTGATTCGCTCAGGAATGCGCCCCCTACTCCAGCCCCAACATAAACTCCAGGGCCGCAGAATGCACTGCCGGCAAAAAAAGATACCAGTAAAAAACTCAAAATAAAAAGTCGTGATTTTTTCATTATTTTCTCCCTTTTTTAATTTACCAAACTAAAAATGCTGCGATTTGTTTAAAACGGTTTTAATTGAATTTGTTTCATTTAATTAAGAATAGACTTTTAAAAAGTAATAAAGGTCTAAATAGATGTCAATACTATTATTCCATTTGACAGCTTAATATTGAGGCCTTTATACTCACTGGGCAGTGGAACTCTTTTTAAAAAAAACAGTAACTATTTGAGAAAAAAAATGGATAAAAAAACAGCTTCAACCCAACTGAGAAAGGCATCAAGCATTATCCTTGTGAGAGAGAACTCCATTGGTCTTGAAGTATACCTTTTAAAAAGAAGTAATACTTCAAAATTTATGGGAGGCGTGTATGTTTTTCCAGGTGGTGCTGTGGATTTTGAAGATAAAGATTTCAATCTCTGGCAGGCCCATATTGATGTTGACCGTTGCTACATAGAAGCGCAACTCATGAAAGAAGGATATTCCTTTGAAGATATCCTGGGATTCTGCATTGCCGGAATCAGGGAAACTTTGGAAGAGGCAGGCGTTTTTCTGGCCGGTGGGCAAGATAAAAACCTCCTGGATATAAAGGAGATGGCTGCCTTTCGGCTGAAGCAGGACTATAAAGAGCAATGGTTCAATTCAAAAGTAATGAATGACAATTGGATATTATCTATATCGAATCTTAAAAAATGGTCTCACTGGATCACTCCGGAGGCTGTAAAAAAGCGGTTCGACACCCTGTTTTTCATAGCTGTGATGCCGGAGGGGCAAACCTGTCTCCCGGATATGGGAGAAACAGAAAAAGGGATATGGATCACACCCAGAGCGGCCCTTGAAAAAAACTTTCAAAATAAAATATCTTTGAGCCCCCCTACACTGGCTATTTTAAACCAGATGATGGATATAAAAGATTTGAACGCTCTGGAAAAAATCTCACAAAACAGACAATGGCTGGACGCCATTACCCCCCGTGCTGTTCTTTCTGACAAAGGACCTGTAATCCTGTTACCCTGGGACCCCATGTACAATGAAGCCCGGCAAAACAACTCAAAAATCACACCTCAAAAAATCCTTAAACCTGGCGAGGACTTCTCCCGGGTATGGAATGATCATGGGGCCTGGAAACCTGTGGGTGTTTAAAAGGTGTTTTTATGAACGAAAACCCTCTTGATATTATTTTGAAAAACTATCGAGTCCTTCTGAATAGAGTGGATACACACATCGCCGGTGTTGAAAAAAGATATAAAAACCTGATTGCCTGTAAAAAAGGGTGTGACTCCTGCTGCCGGTTTCTGACCCTTTTCCCGGTGGAAGCCCTGGCAATATCTCAGGCTTTTGACAAACTGCCGGAAAAAACAAAAAAGAAAATATTCAAACAGATTGATATGCACAAGGATGCCTGCCCTCTTTTAATTGAAAACGCCTGCGCCCTTTACCAGGCTCGCCCGATCATTTGCCGGACCCATGGATTCCCCATTCTCATGGAGGAAGAAGGAAAAGCTGCCGTTGATTTTTGCCCTGAAAACTTTAAAGGTGTGAAATCCTTTCCAAAAGAAGCGCTTTTATCCATTGAACAATTAAATGCAACACTCCTCGCTGTGAATAATCATTTTCTTGAATGCATTGAAACAGATAAAAAGCTGCCCAAAAGAGTGCCCATTTCACAAGCACTTTTCATGACGGATAATATGCAATAGATTTTCTTATCCCGGTACAACAGTTAATTCGCTTGCCCGAACAATCTTTATCCTGTTTTTAATTTTAGGCAGCTCTTGAGAAAGCGTCTCCAGTGTTGCTTTATACGGATGGCCTATGCCAATGGCAGCCCCGTGTTTTTTTGCCACTCTTATCAGCTCCCGGAACTGGCCGGCGATATATTCGTTATCCTGTAAATTATCCAAAAAGACATCCCTTTGGGCGAATTTAAGCTTGAGCAGGCGGGCCGATGCTTTACACTGTGACTTTGGTGCTGTTCTTGAGTCAATAAAAAACAGGTTTTCTTTTTTTAAAATAGTAAAAATCTGGTTGACCTGATTGGCATGTGTTGTCAATCTGGAGCCCATATGGTTATTCACCCCTCTGATATGGGGAATATTTCTAATATTTTTTTTAAGCTGGGCCAAAAGGACATCCGGCGGCATGCTGGATAAAATCGCACCAGGGCCCGGGTTTATTTCCGGATACTCCAGCGGTTCCATGGGTAGATGCAGCATAAGCTGGGAGCCTTTTTTATGAAGCCTTTCAGATAGAGATCTTCCAAATGGTGCAAAGGGCAGGACAGAAAAAGTAATATTCGGATGAAGATCACACAATGCCATCGCGACCTTTCGATCATAGCCGATATCATCAATGATGATGGCAATTTGGGGGACTTTATCCTTTTTGGGCAGTATTGGTTTTTCAACTGCCCTGTGATCAACATCTTTGAACACTTCATACTCTATTGCTTTTTCGGGTATTTCCTTTGGCTGGGCGAGTGCAGAATCACCAGGTACTGCTGCAATAGATTTTTCAATAACAATTCTTGAAGTTTTTTCTTTCAATCCTTTTACCGGAGTCTTCTTTTTGATCTCCGGAACAATATCTTCCTGAATCGGCTTAATAGTAGAAAAATCTGAACTCTTTTGATCATTTATCTTTCCGCTCCGCCCCGGCTGCAGGAAAATATCCGCCAGCATAGCTGCTGTGAGGCATACAGATAAAAGGATGGCAACCCCGAACAAAATTTTCTTAACTTCATTGAAGACAACAGGCTTTTGCTTTCTCACCCGGGTTGTTTTTTTTCTTGGGACAGTTTTTTTTTTTCGAAGAACCCTTTTTTTAGCTGCCATTTAGTTTGCTGAATACTCCATAGCTTATCAGAATATCGAGGGCTCTTTTAACTTGAGCATCACGGTGAAGCTGATCTGTATCAAGAAGTCTCGGATGTTTCCTGGATTGTTTTTTGTCTTTTTGGGTTTTTGTATCTTCCGGCTCCAGACTGTTTTTCAAATCTTTTTCCCGGATCATCATGTCAAACCTGGACGTTTTCTTCTCTTTTTTTTCAAGGACCTCATATTCCACTTCGATATCCGGCTCAATCCCCTTGGCCTGGATAGAACGGCCGCTGGGCGTATAATAACGTGCAATGGTATATTTTATTCCAAAACCTTCCTTTAAAGGACGTACTGTCTGAACAGATCCTTTTCCAAAAGACGTGGTTCCCAGAATAAGGGCCCGGGAATGGTCCTGAAGTGCTCCTGCCAGAATTTCCGAGGCAGACGCAGAACCACCATTAATTAAAACCACGATGGGATATTTTATATCATCATCACTGGCATTGGCTTTAAATACCTGAGAACTTCTTTCCTGCCTGCCTTTTATGGAAACAATATTACCCTGCTCAAGAAAAAGGTCAGATATCTTGACGGCCTGATCCAGAAGGCCGCCCGGATTATCTCTCAAATCCATAACCAGGCCTTTCAAACCATTATTTTTTAATTCCAGATCTTTAAGGTGGGTTTTAATGTCGCCCAGGGTGCTCAGCCTGAAATTGGTAATACGAAGGTATCCGTAGCCGGGCTTTAATGTTGCACTCCTGACACTCTGCATGGGGATAAGATCCCGTTTAAGCGTAAAATCAAGGGAACCGGATTCATCTTCACGGATAATTGTAATCAAAACTTTTTTATGCCGGGGTCCTCTCATCATGTTAACTGCTTCCCAAAGTGCCATATCTTTTGTGGATTTTCCATCAATGCTGATGATAATATCTCCGGCCTGTATGCCGGCTTTATACGCAGGCGTCCCTTCAATAGGGGAAACAACGGTTAAAATCCCCTCTTTCATAGTGATCACAATACCAATACCTGAAAATTCACCTTTGGTATCGTCCTGGAGTTCTCCAAATGCTTCCGGAGGCATAAAGCTGGAGTGGGGATCAAGATTACCCACCATTCCCTTTATTGCGTTGTGGATCAGCTCTTCAGTATCCACATCATCCACATAATTTTTTTCAAGCTCTTCAAGCACATCTGTAAACAATTTGATGGACCGGTAGGTATCATCATTATCCGGATTGGCCTGCACTGAACTCCCGGTGACAACTGCAACCATAAAAAAACAGGCAGCAACAATCATGGGAAATCTGACTTTGAATACCGTACCAGATCTTTTTATCATCTTTTATGCTCCTTTTTTTAACCACTTCATTGGATTGACGGGTTTGCCATGGTGTCTGAGTTCAAAATGAAGGCACATCCCCTTGATCGACCCGGTATCTCCAGCAGTGGCAATCACCTCACCGGTATCAACATTTTCCCCTTTTTTCTTGAAGATCTCTTCAACATGGGCATACAGGGTATAGTAGTTATCGCCATGATTGATAATCAATAAATTTCCGTAGCCTTTCAGCCACTGGGCAAACATGACCTCACCTTTGAATACTGATTTTACCGGTTCTCCCCGTTCCACCTTTATATCAATTCCCTTTTGAAAAGTATAGGATTTGTAGTCTCCGGTGGTAGACGGGCCGAATTTTGAAATCACTTCGCCTTTTACCGGTATATTCAACCGCCCCTTATAACTGGGAAAAGACCCTTCAATAATCTGCGTAGTCCCGCCCTTTTGCATGGTACTGATTCTGTTATCAAGTTGGAGAGCCGCCTGCTTGAGTGCCTCAACCGCTGCCAGGGAAAGTTTTTTCTTTTTTCGGATCTGCCTGAGAATCATCTCTTTTTTGAGGCTTTCTTTCTGGTTGATCCTTACCTGGTCCGTCACCTGGATTTCAAGATCCGTTTTAGCCTGAATCTCTTTTTGCAGCTCTTTTTCAAGAATTTCAAACCGCTCAAGATCCCTCGTCTGTTTATCCAGAACCTGAAAATCCGATTGAATAACACGCTTCATTGAGTTTTGCTGAAGAAAAAAATCAAAAACAGAACTGGGAAGCCCTGCCACATCCAGACGGCCGATCATATTCATTTTATACAATGCCCGAAGGCGCTTACCCGCATATTCCCGGTTTTCTGAAATCTCTTCAAACAATAGTTCCCTGTCAATATTCAAACCGGCAATACTGGCTTCCAACTGTGAAATCTCTGCTGAAAGTGCGGAAAGTTTTAAACGGGCCTTATTGAGGGCATAGTCTGTTTCATTAAGCCCTTCGATGATTTCAACCTCTTTTTGAGTAAAGGTTTCCACCATTTTTTCCTGGGTTTGAATCCTGTCCTCAATATGCTGCTGTTTCTCTTTTTTACTTGGAGAGGCTTTTTTAATTTTTACTGGTTTTTTAGTTTTAGGAGCAGGGGTAACGGGAACCAGGCGTATATATTGAGGGCGGTTCCGAACATAACCTACATTTCCTTTGTAGCGAACCGTCAGCCAGCTTCCAATCCCGGCCTGCTTCTTAATCACATCAATTTTCTGACCCCTGTCCATCACAACAAGGACATCTGCTTTTCGCGAAGGGCTTTTGCGTATATTAAGCTTAAAGGAAGTGACAACCCCTTTGTATACCACCGGCTGTGAACCGATCGCTATTCCGGGCAAAGCCAGCCATACCCAGCTTAGAAAAAAGACTATTTTAATATTTGTCTTAAGGAAAGATAACATCCAAACCAACCTAAAAAGGTACTGCCCAAAATAATGATCAATATCATTTTTACAGACAAAAATCTGATATCGACATATATATAGGATGCCAGAGTCTGCGTAATCCCTGATGATATGGTCAGATACATAATCAGAAGAACCACCATCCCCAAAAGCCCGCCAAAAAATCCCTGAAGCAGTCCTTCCATGTAAAAAGGCGCTTTGATAAAATTCTCTGATGCGCCCACCAGGCGCATAATTTCCACTTCCAGCTTACGGGAATAGAAGGCCAGACGGACGGTATTTGAGGTAATAAACAGGGCAATCAGGAAAAACATACTGCACATGGCATACCCGGTGATTTTAAACAGGTTGAAAATTCTTAAAAATTTTCCCAGCCAACCCTGGCCGTATTCAACATCTTCCACCACTTCAAGCGCTTTTATCTGTCCGGCAAATCTTTGGACTTCCTCATAGCTGTTATGAAATTTCATCCTTATTTCAAGGGCATCCGGCAGGGGATTGTCCTTTAACGTTTTTAAAAAAGCACTTTGAGAAGACATATCCTTTTTAAGCCTATCAAACGCCTGCTCTTTTGAGATATAGACCATTTCATCAATATCCCCCAGGGCGTTAATTCTTGCTTTAATCTCGGGCAGCATATCCAGACTGAACTCGTCTGTCAGGTAAATCATTGCCCGGCCGCCCTGGTTCCAGGACTCAATAATCCGGCTGGCATTTTCAAAAAACATTAAAAACACGCTGACAACCAGAATAGATAAAGAAATGGTAAAAATGGTGATGACATTCAAAAACCGGTTTGATCGTATGTCTGCTAATGCTTTTTTAAAAAAAGGGGTCATTTGATTTTCTCACCTGCCCTAAAGCATGGTTGCCGTTCGTTCTATTATTCCATCTTTAATTTCAATATTTCTGCCCCTGACATTACTTTCCAAAAGGTGAAGATTGTGGCTGGCCACCAGCACAGTGGCGCCTTTTTTATGGTATTCCATTAAAAAATCCAGAACCATCTGGGCGGATTTGCTGTCCAGGCTTCCAGTGGGCTCATCTGCAAGAATAATGGACGGTTCTCCCACCACAGCCCTGGCCACTGCAACACGCTGCTGCTCTCCACCGGAAAGTGTTGGCGGCAGTGCTTTCGCCTTTTTCTCCATTCCTGTTGTCCGGAGCACATGCATGACTTTCTTTCTAATGTAAGAGGGCTTTTCTCCGGCAGCCTCAAGGACAAGGGCAACATTCTCATAAACCGTGCGGTTGGGGATCAGTTTAAAATCCTGAAACACCATACCAAATCTGCGCCTTAAAAAGGGAAGACGGGAAGACGAAATCCTGGCAAGGTTCATGCCATCAATCAGAATCTGACCTTCAGAGACTTTTTCCGCCAGATACAACACTTTAAGGAGTGTTGATTTACCGGCCCCGGAAGGCCCTGAGATGAAGATGAATTCACCCTGTTCGATATCCAGGGTAACATCCTTTAAGGCCAGCTTCCCATTATACCGTTTACTGACGTTGAACAGCCGTATGATTGAATTTTTATTATTCTTTTCGTCCATATCCCAACAACAATTCTCAGTATGCCTTAATTGACTGCATTTGAATTTACTGATATAAATTGCCTGTGTCAAGGAGTGCTGTAAAACAGTTTTCCTTACAATGAGCCTTCACTGTTACCGTAAAACGGCTTCTTCCAATCAGTGAAGGCTTCATATTGTTGAAACTATGCCATAAGGCATTGAAATAAGGTAGAATACAAAAATGAGACTATTTGATTCCCACTCCCATGTTGATGACAAATGCTACAATAATGACCGCGAAAGCGTCATTGAGCGGGCAAAAAAAGAAGATGTTCTCGGCATGATGATCGTGGGAGTTGACATTAAAACCTCCCAGAAGGCCATTGAAATTGCCAGAGAGCGTAAAAGCATTGTAACATCTGTTGGAATCCACCCCCACGATGCAAAACAGTGCTCCCGGGAGAATATCAACACATTGATTAATCTTGCAAAATCACATTCCTGCGTCCGGGCCTGGGGGGAAACCGGCCTTGATTTTAACCGGATGTTTTCGCCGCAAAAAGACCAGGAAAACTGCTTTCTTGCTCAGCTTGAAGCTGCCGACCAGCTTGATCTGCCCCTGATTTTCCATGAGCGGGATTCAGAAGGACGCTTTTATGAGCTTCTCAAAGCCCACGCTCCGGACAGCCGCAAAGGGGTTGTTCACTGCTTTTCAGGAAAAAAAGACGAAATGTTCAAATATCTTGATCTGGGATATCACATCGGCATTACCGGAATTTTAACCATCAAGCAGCGAGGAGAATATTTAAGAAGTATTGCCTCCCTGATACCCAATGACCGCATCCTGATTGAGACCGATGCACCATACCTCACACCGGCCCCCCAGAAGAATAAACATCGGAGAAATGAGCCGGCATTTGTAAAATCTGTATTGCTTCGGCTTGCTGAAGTCAAAAATATGGACCCGGAAGCGCTTTCTGAAATTATATTTGAGAACACGAAAAAGCTCTACAAATTAGACTTTTAAGTCTTGGCCATTAACTTGGTAACAGCCTCCTCCAATCCATCCAGGGACAATTCAAACATGGGGAAAATCTTGGAAATAGCCTGAATGGTCTGGGTATACCCCCACATATTTTCCGATACCGGATTAAGCCAGACGCTGTGTGGAAACGTATCTTTCATAAAATTAAGCTGTTCCAGACTGGGTCTCCCGCTTCTTTCCGAAATATGAATAGACCCGTCATGGGCCATGAGTTCATAAGGGGCCATACTGGCATCCCCCACAACAATCAACCGGGTGTCCGGATCAAGGCGTGAAAATTCAATGATATTTTTTGGCTTTTTGTACCGGGCAGGATCTTCCCACAGATAATCATAGATGGTGTTATGGAAAAAATAGGTTTTCACTTCCTTAAACTGGGAACGCGCATAATCAAAAAGCGTCTGCACCACTCTAATATAAGGATCCATTGACCAGCCGCCGTTGTCAATCGCCAGAATAACCTTGAGACGGTCCTTTAAATCCGCATCAAAGATCAGTTCAATCTCCCCGCCGTTTCTCATGGTCTCCTTGATGGTGTCATCAATATTGAGACGATCTTTAGGACCGGCCGGAATCATGTTTCTCAACCGCTTCAGTGCTTCTCCCATTTTTGCCTGGGTCAGCGGCCCTTTGGTTGAATAATCTTTATAACGCCTTTCATTGGCAACTTTTACAGCGGTTTTATTTCTGGACTCCCCGCCCACACGCATACCACCGGGATGATGTCCGGAATGCCCCACAGGAGATGTGCCTCCGGTGCCAATCCATTTGTTGCCGCCATGGTGTTCTCCATCCTGATCCGCCAGACGTTTTTTGAAATATTCAATCAGCTCATCCGGGGTCATTTTCTTTAATTTGTCTTCAGAAACACCAAGGGCATCTGCCAGCTCTTTGGGATTTTTGAGCCATTCATCAAGCATGGCCCTGGCAACTTCATCCACCTCAAATCCGTCATTTTCCGGAAGGGGGACTCCTTCAAAATGATGCGCAAATACCTGATCATACAGGTCAAAATATCTTTCACTTTTGATCAAAATTGCCCGGGCACAGGTATAAAAATCATCCAGACTGTTTATGATACCCTGGTGTAATGCTTTTTGCAGTGTCAAAAAAGATGTTGGAGAAACCGGTATTCCGATTTCCTTTAACGTATAGAAAAATTTTAAAAACATAGGTCACCGACCACTAAAACATGCGTCTTCTGGAAGCGATATTAGTGGCCCTTTCATAATCCGGGCTTTTTTTGAACAAAACGCCCAAAAAGGGCAGTTTGCCTTTAACCAGATCTTTGGCCCTGAAATCCGGATCTGCATTCAATGCCCGAATCCAGTTGATCAACTCACGGGTAGCAGGCTTTTTCTCTATACCGTCAAGTTCGCGCATGCTGTAGAATGCATCAATGGCATTCTGAGCCAGCTTGGAATCGATATTTTCAAAATGAACGCCAATGATTTTGCGCATCATCTTGGGCTCGGGAAAAGCAATATGATGGAAATTACACCGGCCAAGGAACGGGTCTGACAGATCTTTTTTGGCATTTGATGTAATAATGATAATCGGACGGTGCTTTGCCTTAATGGTTTTGTCGGTTTCAATGATATCAAACTGCATCTGGTCCAGAACATCCAGCATGTCATCCTGGAAGTCGGTATCCGCTTTATCAATTTCATCAATTAACAGGATGGTTCTCTCATCAGCACAGAAGGCCTGACCGATTTTTCCCATTTTAATATATTCATCAATATTACTTACATCTCTTTTTGAATCTCCAAATCTTGAGTCGTTCAGGCGCGTCAGGGTGTCATACTGATATAATGCATCCACAAGTTTCATACTTGATTTTACATTCAGTACAATCAGGGGCATATTCAGGCTTTCAGTAATTGCATGGGCCAGCATGGTTTTACCTGTTCCCGGCTCGCCTTTTAGAAGAAGCGGCATTTCAAGCTTCATCGAAATATTGACAATTGAGGCCAGTTCCTGATCCAGAACATATTTTTTTGCCCCCTGAAATTCTGTATTTGGTCCCTGATACATTTGATATCTCCGTTTATATAAATTTGGGTTAAATTATATCTATTAAATTCAGACGTTAATAATAATCATAATACACGGTTTAACAAGTTTTTTTTTAAACCCGATGTTTTTAAGCATGTTACAAAAACGTAATTTTATATCTTCTTTTTTAAAATCCATAAAGATTGACACATACCTTGCCAAGTGTTATGTTTTTTTCTTGATTTATTAATGATTTGAAGCAATAGGAGCAATGCCATGATGGGTCTTGGGATGCAGGAGTTGATTATTATCCTTGTTATAATCCTGATTATATTCGGAGCAGGGAAACTGCCTGAAATCGGTGCCGGCCTTGGGAAAGGGATCACAAACTTTAAAAAAGCCATCAAAGAACCCAAGCCTGAAGATAAGGAAGACGAGCCTGAAAAAATTGAAAAGGATTGATAAGTGCCTGGATATCATCTTTTTTTCAAGACACGTTAAATCGCTCAAATTATAAACAAAATCTTCTTATTCAATTTATCTCTATAATTTTCAGTTTGCATTTTTTTACCGTTTAGAGCTCTAATTTAAATATTACATAAATGAAACTTATTTTTTATATTTGATAACATTTTTGTAATATTGTTTTGCCAAATATGAAATTTTCATATATCATTTTTAACGCGCCACATGGAATACCCTGTTATCATTGGCCTGGCACGCCCATTGCTTACTAACCATATGCAGACAAAATTTTATTTTTAAATTATGAAAAACACAGACGCAGACATATTAATTAAGAAACGGAACACCCTGATTGATAATTTTCTTGACGGGGAAGAAACCGGATTCCTTAAAAACCACACATCCATTATGGATGAATATTTTTTTACTGTGTTTGAAAAAAGCATTGCTGCCCGGAAGATGACAATGGCCGGGAACCCTTTTGCCATTATTGCTTTAGGCGGCTACGGTAGAAAAGAGCAGTGCATTTATTCTGATATTGATCTTCTCATCCTTTTTGACAAGATTGTCCCCCCGGAAGTGGAGGCTTTTGTGCAGGAGCTGCTTTATCCTCTCTGGGATTCCAGGTTCGAAGTCGGGTATGCTGTTCGGCACATTGATGAATGCATTGAGATGGGGTTTGAGCGTTTTGATATTTTAACCACTTTTCTGGACGCAAGATTTATCTGCGGCGCATCTTTGATCTATTCCTCTTTTATGGAAAAATTCAGGTCAGCCCTTTCCGGTAAAAACACGAAAGACACTTTGAACTACCTTTATGAACATGGAGAAAAGCGCCACTTTGATTTTGGGGATTCTACTTATTTAATCGCTCCTGACCTGAAATCCGGGTTTGGAGGATTGCGTGATTATCACACCCTCTTATGGTATGCAAAAATAAAATCTGACATCAAAACCAGAAAAGACCTTGAGTATTATGGTTTTTTATCTCATTTTGAATCCGAGACCCTTGAAAACTGCTTAAACGATATATGGAAAATCAGAAATTTTCTGCATCACCTTGCACGGCGAAAGTGCGACACCCTGCACTTTGAATACCAGTCTGAACTGGCCGGACTTCTTGGGTACAAACTGAATAAGCGTCAGCCGGATGTTGAACGTTTCCTGGGCGATCTGCACAACCGGATGGACTTTTTAAAACAGATCAACCAGATCACCTTTGAAGATATTCTCGGAAACCGCAGGATCAAAAAAGGGACTTCTGAACCCAGGCCCACAAAAACAGACGGACTGGTTATTAAAAAACATCGGCTCCATTTTGCAAATACCGTTGTCATTATCCAGAATCCAGACCTGCTGCTGAAAATATTTCTTGAAAGCGGCCAGCGCAAAGTCCCGCTTTCCATTGAAGCGAGGCGCGTTGTTTCTGAATTTTTACATCTGTTGGATGATATCAAGGATAACCCGGCATGCATTAAAATATTCAAAAAGGTTTTAGCCCTGTCATACTGGGAATTCAACGTGCTGAACGTCATGCTGGCCACAGGAATCCTTGAAAAGCTGATCCCGGAATTTTCTAATCTTGTAAACAAAATTCAATATAATCACTACCATCTGTTCCCTGTAGACAAGCACTCTATTCGATGCGTCCAGGTGGTTAACAGTTTTAAAGAAGTCAGAGAATCTGCTGCAGGGACTTTGTACGCTTCTGTTTTTAAAGAAGTCCGAAATAAAAATGTTTTATATTTTGCCGCCCTGCTCCATGATATCGGCAAATCAGATCCGGCAAAAGAGCATTCAAAACGAGGGGCAAAAATTGCACGGCCTATCATGGAACGCTTTGGGTTTAATACCACTGAAATAGACGATTTGATTTTTCTGATTAAAAACCACCTGCTTCTTGTAAAAACTGCCACCCGGCGTGACATTTCCGATGAAGAGACTGCTGTCAGCATGGCCAACAAAATTGGCAAAATCAGACTTCTGAGAATGCTTTACCTTCTCACTGTGGCAGATTCAAAGGCGACAGGACCAAAAGCATGGAATGACTGGACAGAAAACCTTTTGAAAGACCTGTTTTTAAAAACCATGGGCATTCTCAAAAAAGGTGAACTGGCATCAAAGAAAACCCAAAGAATTATCGACAAGAAAAAAAATGATGTTGTCAAACTCTTGAAAGAAAGCTGGCGGGAAGAAGAAATTAACGAGCAGTTGGAAAGCATGCCCAGAAGGTATCTTGTAAATGTTTCACCCCAAAACATTGTGGATCATATCCAGCTTTACCGAAACCTGAAAGACAAAGATTTCATCTGGCAGATATCAAAAGAAGACAATCCGGACATCCGAACCGTTTCCATCTGCGGCAAGGACCGGCCCGGGCTTTATTCTAAAATTGCCGGAGTTTTCTTTTTGAACGGCCTGGATATTATAGCATCCCAGGCCTACTCTCTTGGTGATGAGCACATACTGGACGTTTTTAAAGTCACTCCGCCCAAAGACCGGCTTTTTGAAAAGGAAAAATGGGAAAAAACAGAACAAGACCTGATCCTGGCCATCAGCGACGACCATTTTCTGGATCGGGCCCTGGATAAAATTCCTGAGAGTATCCAGGTATCTTCAGGCAAGCGCCCCGAACCCAACACCGTCCGGGTGGACAATGAAACGTCCAGTTTTTTTACTATAATTGAAGTATTTACCTATGATTTTCCAGGACTTTTGTTCTCTGTCACCAATGCCTTATACAGAAGCAACACCAATGTTAATGTGGCAATGGTGGCGACTAAAGTCGACCAGGTCATTGATATTTTTTATATCAAAAGCCTTGAGAACGATGGAAAAATTGAAACTGAAAAGGGACTTGAGCAGATAAAAAATGCAATTCTGAAAAGTCTTCCACAAATATATGCAAAGGAGGTTACGAATGCAAAAAATTGAGGCCATTATCAAACCATTCAAACTGGATGATGTCAAAGAAGCCTTAAGTGAAATCGGAGTCTATGGGATGACGGTTACAGAGGTAAACGGTTACGGCCGCCAGAAAGGGCACAAGGAAATATACAGAGGTGCAGAATATGTTGTGGATTTTGTACCCAAAATCAAACTTGAAATCGTTGTCAGTGACGAAAGGGCAGAAGAAACCATTCAGACTGTCAGGAATGCCGCCAACAGCGGGAAAATAGGCGATGGAAAGATTTTTGTTTCAAAAGTTGATCAGGTGATCCGGGTGAGAACCGGTGAAACTGGTACTGAAGCACTTTAATATAAAATTAGTTACAACACCACTATAAGAAAGGAATTAAAATGACACCAAAAGATGTAATTGCAATGGCAAAAGAAAATGATGTAAAAGTGGTTGACATCCGGTATACGGATTTCGTCGGAACATGGCAGCACTTTTCAGTACCAGTGGGCGAAATGACAGAATCCTGCTTTGAAGACGGATTCGGATTTGACGGCTCCAGTATGCGCGCCTGGCAGAATATTGATAACTCTGACATGATCGTTATTCCGGAACCCGCAACCGCCAAACTTGACCCGTTTTTCAAAGTTCCGACCCTTGCCATCATTGGTAACATCCATGACCCCATCACCCAGGAATCTTATTCCCGTGACCCCAGGGGCATTGCCCAAAAAGCAGAACAGTATCTGAAAAGCACCGGCATCGGAGACACTATCTATGTTGGTCCGGAACCTGAATTTTTCATTTTCAGCAACATCCGTTATTCATCTGAACCCAATGCATCCTTTTTTGAAATTGATTCTCCGGAAGCCCATTGGAACACAGGCTCAGATGAAATGCCCAACCTGGGTTACAAAATCAGACCCAAACATGGCTATTTCCCCCTTCCTCCGGCAGATCAGTACCAGGATATGAGAACCGAAATGATGCTGACACTGGAAAATCTCGGCATCGCCATGGAATGCCAGCATCATGAAGTTGCAACTGCAGGCCAGTCTGAAATCGACCTTCGTTTTGACAGCCTTTTGAACATGGGTGACAACCTGGCATGGTTTAAATATGTCTTGAAAAACGTAGCAGCCAAATATAACCACACCGTTACTTTCATGCCCAAACCGCTTTACGGCGACAACGGAACCGGCATGCATACGCACATGAGTTTCTGGAAAGACGGCAACCCGCTTTTTGCTGGTGACAAATATGCCGGCATGTCCCAGGAAGCCATGTGGGCCATCGGCGGTATCATGAAAAACGCCAAAGCCCTGATCGCACTGACCAACCCGACAACCAACTCCTACAAACGACTGGTTCCGGGTTTTGAAGCGCCTATCAAACTTGCCTACTCCAGCAGAAACAGAAGTGCTGCAATCCGTCTGCCCATGTACTCCGGATCTCCTAAAGCCAAACGCCTTGAGTTCAGAACTCCTGATCCCTCAGCAAACGGCTACATGGCATTCTCCGCCATTGCCATGGCAATGATTGATGGTATTCAGAACAAAATTGATCCGGGCGATCCCATGGATAAAAACATTTATGATCTTCCCCCGGAAGAACTGGCAGAAATCCCATCTGCTCCTGGGACTCTTGAAGAAGCACTGGATGCACTTGCTGCTGATCATGACTTCCTGCTCAAAGGTGATGTATTCACAAAAGACGTTATTGAATACTGGATTGACTACAAAATGGAAAACGAAGTTAAACAGGTTATCAGCCGTCCGCATCCCCATGAATTCTACCTGTACTATGACATTTAATCCTTTTTAAGGATTTTTACTGACCATACCCGGCAGCGCCTAAAGGCGCTGCCGGGTATTTTTTTAATGCAATCTAAAAAAAAATAATATATAAGAAATAAAACTTAAAATTAATTGAAAAATTTACAGAACCTCAAAAAAGGGAGCAGGGAAACAACCTATGGCAATCAAAATGTCATCCGTACTTTTTAAATTTTTCGTAACTTTAATCCTTGTTTCACTTCTTTACACACCTCTATACAGCCAGGAAATACAAAAAGGCCGGGAATTTGATCAATTAATCACCCAGCTCGTCAATGATGGATTTAATAAAGCTCAAATTGAGCAGTTGTTTGCCAGCAAAGAAATATTTTTTAACCCCGAAGGTGTTTCACAATTTTTCATCTATACCGAATCCAGCCTGAACTATGACCAGTTTACCTCCAAAAAATCCATTACCAATGCAAAGAACTATCTGGATGAACATAAAGATGCATTGGATCGGGCACAACATATATATGGGGTCGACAAGACTATTATTACCGCCATTCTGCTTGTAGAAACCCGCCTGGGCACATACCTTGGAAAAAGAACCGTCATCAATACACTTTCTACCATGGCCGCTCTCACAGATGAAACCCTGAAAGAAAGAATCTGGGACACCATCCCCAAAAAGAAAAAACCCAAACGCGCCTCCTTTGAAAAAAAGGTGAAAGACCGCTCAAAATGGGGATACAAAGAACTCAAAGCCCTGATAACATATACCACCCAAGAAGGCATACAGCCCCAAAGCATCAAGGGCTCATATGCCGGAGCCATGGGAATTTCACAGTTTATGCCTTCTAATGTTCTCAACCTGGCCAAAGACGGCAACAATGATGGTAAAATTGATCTGTTTACCCATGAAGATGCTATTTTCAGCGTAGCCAACTACCTAAAACACCACGGCTGGAAACCCGGCATTGCAAGGCAGAAACAGCATAAAGTCCTGTTCTCATACAACCACAGCAACTATTACGTGGACATCCTCCTGAAAATCTCAGACAGACTAAAAGGATAACCCCTTGGACCAGACCATTTTATATATCCTGCTCATCCTTGCCATATCCTTCGGTCTGACCATGCTGGCCCTGATCGATATTATTCTCAAAGATTTCGGATCAACAAAGGCAAAAATAATCTGGCATTTTATTGCCATCATCCCCCTGATCGGCTGGCTGATCTATCTGATCTTCGGATTTAAAAAAGGCACTAAAAAACCCAGCTCATAAAAAGCAAATATATTTGACAATTTGCCGACTTTAATATAAATATAGGTACTTTTTTATGGTCCCATCGTCTAGCGGTTAGGACGCTGGCCTCTCACGCCGGAAACCGGGGTTCGATTCCCCGTGGGATCACCA
>JAWSVI010000020.1:0-60186 GCA_033851995.1 Desulfobacteraceae bacterium
TGGTTTTTGATACAAGCAAACCAGACGGAACCATGCGAAAGTGCATGGACGTCTCCTGTTTAAACCATATGGGATGGAAGGCAAAAATATCTATAGATGAAGGCATCAAACAAACGTATGAATGGTACCTTAAGGAAAAGAACTAAACAAATATGGAAAAAATGATTCAGAAACAGTCAAAATCTTCAGTGGTAAATCTTTTGGTGAATGATGAACAACATGAGTTGCTTAAAAAGTTAAGCACGTCTATGCCTGAAATAATTCTAAATGAAAGACAGATTTGTGATTTTGAATTGCTTACTACAGGCGTGTTCAGTCCCTTAAAAGGATTTATGAAACAGATAGACTACGAATCTGTATTGGATCGTATGAGGCTGGAAACTGGTGATTTGTGGCCGATACCTATCTGCCTTGATATTTCTGAAAGCATTGCCGGCACGCTTGAAACGGGTCAGTCAGTAACATTGCGGGATCCTGAGGGCTTTCTTTTAGGTATTTTAAATATTGAAGATATCTGGCCGTTGGATATTGAAAAAGAAGCAATGAGTATTTACGGTACATCGGATAAATCCCATCCGGGAGTAGATTACCTATACAACAAATCCGGTAAATTTTATATCGGAGGAGAAATACAGGCTTTAAACCTGCCGATTCATCCTGATTTTAAACAGATCCGGAATTCTCCCCAGGAAGTCAAAAACACGTTCAATAAATTGGGTTGGAAAAGAATTGTTGGATTTCAAACCCGGCAGCCAATACACCGCCCTCAGTTTGAAATGACCATACAGGCCATGAGAAAGGCCAAAGCGAATCTTCTCCTGTTGCCTGTTGCCGGTGTAACAAAACCAGGTGACTTTGATCATTTTACCCGTATGCGGTGTTATCAGAAAGTTGCAGCGCATTACCCACCGGATTCTCATGTCCTGAACCTTCTCCCGCTTGCCATGCGGATGGCAGGCCCAAGAGAAGCCCTTCTTCATATGATCATAGGGAAAAATTTTGGCTGCACACACTTTGTAATTGGGCATAATCATGCTTCTCCCGGCAACGACACTCAGAATAATCCATTTTATCAGTATGACGATGCCACTCAAATAGCAGAAGAGGCCTCTAAAGAACTCGGGGTTGACATCATTACGTTCGAAGAAATGGTATACCTGCCATTTGAAGATGAATATAAAATTGCAAATGAAATTCCCGATAACATTGATACCATCTCTTTCACAGGTACAGATATCCAGAAAAGAATTCGTAACGGCAGAAAAGTACCTGAATGGGCCAGCTTTCCTGAAGTCATAAAAGAATTGCAAAAATCCTTTCCTCCTCCTTCAAAACAAGGGTTTACTGTTTTTTGTACTGGCCTTTCCGGGGCTGGAAAATCAACCATTGCTAACATTCTCTATTCAAAATTTCTTGAGATCGGCACACGTCCGGTTACATTATTGGATGGTGATATTGTTCGAAGGAACCTGTCTTCCGAACTCAACTTTTCCAAAGAACATCGGGATATTAATGTAAAGCGAATCGGGTTTGTCGCTGCTGAAATTACAAAAAACAGGGGCATTGCCATCTGCGCTCCAATTGCCCCTTATGAAAAAACCAGAAAACAGATCCGCGAATCCATAGAAGCCCATGGCGGTTTTTTTGAAGTCCATGTTTCCACCCCCATATCAGAATGTGAAAAAAGGGACAGAAAAGGGATGTACGCTAAAGCCCGCGCAGGACTTCTCAAAGGCTTCACAGGCGTAGACGATCCATATGAAGATCCTTCTAACCCGGAACTTCGCATCAACACCAAAGGGCTGACACCAGACGAAGCTGCCCAGGAAGTTCTGCTCTACATTAGTGAAAAAGGATTTATTTAAATAGAAGCGCCTCCCCCAAATAGCAAACAGTACTTTTCATCTTCTTTAGGATAAAATTCCCCTAAGATTACTGCAAGGCGATGAACTCGTATAAAAGTTAAAAAAAGTTTTATTCTTTATTAAACTCTTATCTTGAAGGCGAATTCCCCCTGCAAACTATTAAAAATAAGTAAGGAATCATGAAATTTGCCAAAAGTAATTTAAAAATCAGAGGGGTTGTGCAAAGTTCTTAAACCATAAAATGAGGATTCAATGGGTCTATTAAATTCGTTAATAAATACTGGGAAAGCATTAAAAAATCAGGTACATGGAAGAACTTTTGTACCTTCGATGAATTTAAGTATTAATTTGAAATATATGGCACTAGGATTTATTCCATGGGGGAAAAAAACAGCGATTGAATGCATCCTTTGTGGTTATCCAAGAAGCGGTACTCACTGGATTAGAAATGTTATTGAAAAAAGTTCTGGACAGAAAACCTATGATTTGTTCAGTCATCGGCCTGATGCGGATGAAAAAAAAATCCTTGCTGTAAAAGTTCATGCGCGGAACAAGGTGATTGCTCAATTAAAATCAAGAGTTATACTTCCGCCGTATCAATTTTCCGGAAAATATATTTATTCTTATCGCGATCCCAGAGACACAATCATCTCCCTGTTTGAAATGTATAAAAAAAAAAGGAATGTACCAAATCTTGACGCTGAGGAATTTATTCGTTTTTACGATCCAATACGGCAGTACAGATGGGAAATAAACTCTTGGGTGTTATCTAACCCTGAAAATGTAATGCAGATTAAATTTGAAGATCTAAAACAAAACCCTGTGAAACAATTTGAAAGAATATTTGATTATATTGGGTTAACATGTGAAGTTAAAAAAGAAACAATCCAGAAAAAAGTCTCTTCAATTGATGGATCAGATCGTCCTCGCGCAACTTCTTTCGGGTGGAAAAAAGCACCTGAAGATTATGAATGGTTAATAAAAACTACAAGTGAGAAATTGGAGAAAGAAATTGATTTGTTAGGCTATGATTCGTTCTAAATCTAACCAAAAGCCAGACTCCTTTTCAAAAGCGTTTTGGTGTTAGATTAATCGCATCTTCTATTGGTTTGTTGTCTAATAATCTCGGGAGAATTTGACAATGATAAATGAAATATTAAAAAAAGTTAGAAAAAGGATAGCATTCAGAAACTCACAAGCTTTTATTAATTACTTGGAAAAATGTGGTTGTCAAATAGGAACCCAATGTGTTTTTTATGAGCCAAAATCAGTATTTATTGATTTGACTAGACCCTATCTTATTGAAATAGGCAATAATGTTAAAATTACAAGAGGAGTGACTCTTTTAACACATGGTTTTGATTGGGTGGTTTTAAGGGAATATTATGGTACCCCTCTGGGAAGTTGTGGGAAAATAAAAATTGGAAATAATGTTTTTATTGGCATGCATTCTACAATATTGAAAAACGTTACGATCGGGAGCAATGTAATTATTGGCACTGGTTCTGTTATTACAAAAGACATCCCTGATGGCGTACTTGTAGCAGGAAATCCAGCAAAAATAGTAAGATCATTGAAGGAACACTATGAGATTGTAAAATCCCGTCAATTATTCGAAGCAAAAAATCAAGCAATTATGATTAAAAAAACAGGTAGAATACCTGTTGAAGAAGATTTTTATAAATCATATTTTTCGCTATTCTGGAATAGAGATGAAAGTAATCCAACAGTTGATTTCCAGATTGGAGCACACAGTGATAGGTTTCGACAGACAAAACCAACTTTTAACTCATTTCCAGAGTTTTTAGAGTATTGTTTCAGGCCTGAAAAAGGAACAGTTTTAAAGAATGATTAATGATAAAGATTTTTACGCCTTTGTTCATCTACAAAAGGCAGCGGGAACCACTTTAGTACATTTGCTAAGAATTAATTTTTTTATGCAATATTGCGATGTACGGGTTCTTTCTCAAAACTCAAAAGGTGTTTTTCAAGCTGAGGATTTTAAAAAATTATTGAAAATTAATCCATTTGTCAAATTCATCGGCGGTCACGTGGTGAAAAGTTATGGATCTTTTGCGGATGAATATCCGAATACAAAGTTTATAACCATTCTTCGAGACCCATTGAAGAGATATATATCTCAGTTTCTCTATAAAGTAGAAAATCGTGGCCATCAACTGACTTTTAATGAGTTTTTGGATTGGGAATATGCATATAATCAACAAACGAAGCAACTCGTAGGCACTGAGAATGTTGAAGAGGCAAAAAAAATGTTAAAAAATAAGTTCTCAGTTGTTGGAACCGTAGACGAGTTTGATGAATTTTTAATATTATTAAAAAAAGCTGTTTCCCCTCATAAATTCTCTCCGAATTACAAACTTCAAAATGTTGGAAAAGAATCGTCATTACTCAAAAAGAAAGTAATGAAGGATTTTGAAAAACACAAAGAAAGAATCATAAATCAGAATTGTCTCGATATCGAATTATATAATTTTGTAAAATTTGAGCTTTTACCTAAACAGAAAAAAGAATATGGTCAATCATTTGAAAAAGATGTGCGAGATTTTAAACAGCAAAAAAAAGAATTTCGGCACGAATTTTTCAGATATGTAGATTATGGAGTTCGAAAATTTTATTATAACCCAATTTTTAAGTGCCAAAGACGTTCAGAGGGACTAAATCCTTACGGTATAGAGTAATTTAGTTTGAATTCAAAAATTTTAAGGCGCTGGCTCAGAAATGACTTATCATGAATTTATTATAAAACCTCGAATAGAAACGTGGCAACAATTTGCGAAATACGTCCGTTCTCAAGGGTGCCAATTGTTGAAACGTTTGGATGAAGTTCCAAATTCGATTTTGGTTGCCGGCTGTCAAAGATCCGGAACCACCATGTTAACACGTATTATCAATTCGACAGACGGGATGACTGACTTCTGGGTTGGAAAAGATGACGAACTGGATGCAGCACTCATCCTTTCTGGTAGAGTGGCTCACGAATTCAAAGGAAGGTATTGTTTTCAAACAACATACTTAAACGAGTGTTATTTTGAATATTTTCAATATAAAAATAAAATGAAATTGATATGGGTCCTGAGAAACCCTTTTTCTGTTGTGTATTCACTCTTGCACAACTGGAAAAACTTTGCATTAAATGAGTTGTTCAGAGCTTGCGGTGAAGATCTACTGGATAAAAAAAAGCGTAAGCAATATGATCGATTTGGAATATTGATGGTGAAACGTTTAGTGAGAGCGTGCTTGGCTTATAATGGAAAAATAGCTCAAATTATTGAAATTAAAAAAAAGTTGCCGGCTGACCAGGTGATGGTCATTGAATACGATGAGTTAGTAAGAAAAAACGAAACTATACTGCCAGCAATATATGAATTTGCCGGCCTTGCGTATAATTGTCAATATGGAAAGCAGATTAGCAACAAAAGTCTTCGTAAATCCAAAATGCTCAAGAAAACTGAATATCAAATGATAAATACTCTCTGTCAACCTGTCTATGAGAGGGTACTTAAAGAAAAAACTCCCCTTTAATTCAACTCAGACTATATTGTTTGTCAATGGACTAAATGAATAAAAATAGACATTTAACTTCATATTTAAGAGGGTTTACGATAATGGCTGTAGTTTTAGGCCATTTTTCTATGACATATATGCCTCAAAAAATGATGTCTTTTGGAAATCATTTTATTGCCATATTTTTTATTCTGAGCGGATATGGGCTGTATCACTCTTTGAAAAAGAAATCGGGAGCCAACAGGTTAAAAAAATTCTATTTTAAAAGGTTTATAAGAATTTATCCAATTTACTGGGTATGTTTCAGCTTAAAATTGATTTTTGACACTCCAGGTTCACTTGATGTCAAAATTATTTTAGAATTTTTCCTTTTGCACTTTGTTAATCCACCAAGCATTTGGTTCCTTCATGCATTAATGCCCTGTTATCTGATAGCGCCTTTAATTTTTAAAATTGTGGAAGAAACAAAGCTTATGTTTATTATCTATCTAATATCATTTTTTTTAATAATAAATATAGCTTTCTCATGGTTTGATGTACAGCAGGTAAGGTGTTTGGTTTATCGAGGGCTGTATCTAAATCATGTATTACTATTTAGCGTAGGAATGGTTTTTCCTGTTTTAAGGAAAAAATTTGATCAAATTTTTAATGCTCCTATAGTTGGAATTGTTTTTTGTATAATGATATTTTCCTTCTTACAGACATCTGAATATGCATTAAGGGATTTTAATAACCAGACTTTCAACCGAATTTTATTCACCGTAAGTGTATTGATTTTTACTTATATTTTTATTTTCAGCAAGGTTTCGCCTCCTCTTTTCAAAATTATCAGCAGGATTGGCGTGTACTCTTACTCAATCTTTATTTTTGATGGTATGTACAAAGTAATGTTGAATAGATTTGGAATCTTAGAAGGTAAATCATATGAAAACTTAATGTGGTATTTATTGTTTTTCCCTCTGTTTTTTTTGGGTGCTGCTATTATCGAAGAACTTATTAATAACAGGTTGGATATCAAAAAAGCTCTACAGAAATTTACCAAGTCCATAAGAATGAGTGAAGCATTATAGGTGGTATACTGGGTTAAATAATTTTGATGTATATTTAGCAGGTATGAGATGAGCCTTACAGTTTTAAATAATAAGTTGAAATTTTTATATGTTACTCAAGATGGCTACCCTCCTTTTCGAGTGGATGTTTCCATCCTTTTCGGAAAAGAAATAGCCAGTAGAGGGCATCAAATCCACTGGCTTATGCCTTCTATAGAGCCAAGTAAAAGAAACTGGGAAATTGAATGGGAAGGTGGATATGCATGGGTTGGCGCAAACTGTAACGGAACAAGCAGGGTTGGGCGCTTGAGAAGGCATTTTCAAGACAAATTGAATGATTTGAAAATTTTAGGTTTGAGTAAAAAAATGAATTATGATTTTATACAAATCAAAGATAAATTTTTATCCGCATTATTAGCATTGCTTGCCGCCAAAATTAACTCTACTAAGGTCATTTTTTGGCTTTCATACCCTTTTCCTGAAGAGTCTTTATATGCATATAAAACGGGAACTGCTCGATATCCAATGTTTTATCTGTTTAGAGGTTATTTTTTACAACACCTTTTGTACAAAGTGATATTGCCCAGAGTTGATTATATTTTTGTTCAAAGCGAACAAATGAAAAAAGATATCGTTGCCGAAGGTATTGACAAGGAAAAAATATCAGCAGTACCTATGGGGATTGATATAAAAAATATTCCCTTCGGACAGAACCAGGAGAAGTTGCCTAAAAATGAGAAGCATCATAACGTTTTATATCTTGGCAGCATGATTCGTGTCCGTAAAATCGATTTTGTTATAAGAATGTTTTCCAAGGTACTCCAATCAGTTCCAGACGCAGTACTCTATATGGTTGGTGGCGGAGATGACGAAAAGGACGAATTGATTTTAAGAAATGAAGTTCAGAAAATGGGAATTGAAAACTCCGTTGTTTTCACTGGGTTTTTACCAATGGAGAAAGCTTGGGAATATGTCAGGTCTGCTCACGTATGCGTTTCTCCTTTTTTCCCGACACCTATATTGAATTCAACATCGCCTACCAAATTAATTGAATACATGGCAATGGGCAAACCCGTTGTTGCGAACGATCATCCTGAGCAGCGCCTTGTCATTTCAGAAAGTAAAGCCGGTATTTGTGTGCCGTATGAGGAGGGCGCATTTGCCAAGGCTGTGGTGGAATTGCTTGAAAATCCAAAGCGTGCTTTAGAAATGGGAATGTCTGGAAGGAGCTATGTAGAAAAATATAGGAATTATACTGTAATTGCCGACCGTGTTGAACAACAATATTATCAAATTTGTCAAAAATAATTATCAAGTAATTGATTATAGTGAACATGTTCTTTAAAAACATATTAAAATTAACATCCGGGAATATGCTGGCTCAAATTATTTCTCTTCTCACTATTCCAATAATCACTCGGATATATCCGCCTATAGAATACGGTATTTTTTCTACTTGTTTTGCTTTTATTTTCATTTTAATTCCCATCTCCGGATGGGTATATAACCGTGCAATTATTTTACCGGATGATGAGCTTACCGCTAAGACTCTTTTTTTTCTAACCCTTCTTTGTGTTGTTACAAGTAGTATACTTATAGGTGCTCTCATTTTCCTGGTTTCTATTTTAGATCTTGGAAGTCGTTTTGTTTTTTTTTCACAGTTTCAATCCTATCTTTGGTATCTACCGATATGGTTGCTACTCGAAGGACTTATGTTATCAACTATATTCCTGAGTTTGAGGCATGAGAAATTTAAAAATATTGCTGTTGGTCGTGTAACTCAAGCGATTTTAGACAGAAGCATTGTAATCGGCTTGGGATATTTAATTCATCCTGGCGTAATAGGCCTTATCGCTGGAAGAATAATAGGAGTTTTTTCAACCACCATATATCTTTTACGGAATACCGTTTTTGCTAAAAACGATTCATTATTCAGGCATTTAAGCTTTAAGAAAATGATCAAGCAGGCAAGCTTTTATAAAAAATTCCCATTATATTCTGGTCCAGGAATTTTTTTAACGAGTTTTTCACTCCAAATGCCGATTTTATTTTTTGGTGCTGTCTTTTCACCTCAAATTGTTGGATTCTATGCTATTTGTTCGAGGGTTTTCAATCTTCCAATGAATGTTATTGCTGGTTCTGTAGGAAGGGTCTTTTATCAAAAAGCTGCCAGATTACATGACAATATCGGGAAGTTAAAAAACGATTCAATTAGACTTCTTGAGTATATGATTTATATTTTAACTCCTCTATTGATCACGTTAGCATTTTACGGGCAAGATTTGTTCCGATTAGTTTTTGGTTCCGAGTGGATTATAGCTGGACAATATGCTCAAATTCTGAGTCTTTCTCTATGGGGGATGTTCTTATACAGGCCTTTCAGCATCTTATTTGATGTTTTTCAGAAACAACAACAGATGTTTTTCTTGGATATAGCATCATTAGTTTTTCGTATTTTGGGAATTGGCTTAGGTGCATATTTCTGGAAGTCCGCTTACTCAGCATTGTGGGGGTTGTCCATTGCTACTATATCTTTGAGATTATTTTCCCTGTATTGTGCGTTTAATTTAATTGAGGTGGATGCAAAGCACCTAACAATGATATTTTTAAAAAAGGCATTGGAACTTACCCCTTTTGCAATGTTTGTTATTGTCATTAACATGACACTTGATGGACAACTTGTTAGCAGCTTGTTGGGTCTTGTTGCCGGTTTGTTTATACAAGCCGGTATTATTCTTTTTTGCAGACCTGAAATTAAAAAAGACTTAATCTCGATCTTTGGTAGATAAAAGTAAATTTTTCATTTAGGAGAGTAAAAATATAAGTATTAAATTTAAATATTCTATAATCTATGGATTTTTATTAGTATTATTTTTGTCTGAAATGTTTTTAATAGGAAACGCTAGATCTTCATCAGCAGCCTATTCGGCATTATTATTAAATTTTATTATTTTTATTGTCATCGCCTTTTTTGACACCCCTCTTTGCCTAAATATTTTGTTACTTATTTTACCTTTCAAAAACACATTAATGCAATACGAAATATCAGGAGTTACATTAAATCAGTACTCTGCAGGACTTATCGCACTTACAATTGTTATATTTTTCAAGCTGCTTCATCGAAGACTTCGCTATCAATTTGAACTCTTGGATCTTCTGATGATTGCCTTTGCTGTTTTTTGCCTGACTTTTTTTTACACTTCTTCAGATATTATAAAAAGTAGCAGAGTTTATTTGCACACGGTATTTCTTCCATTCTTATCGTATGTAATCATTAAGATTATCATAACTGATAAGAATAAATACATTTCAGCGAAAAATCATATCATTGTTAGTTTGTTCGTTTTTTCAGTTTTGTCAATTGTTAACTGGATAGGAACAGGTGGGAGAGCAGGACTCGAAGGAGCTAATATCTTAGCCGAAAGAAGTCTTTTGATTTTAACTATATTTTTTCTATTGAGCAACCGAAGCTTGATTCAAATTCCCCTCGTTGTCACTAAATTTGCTGCATTTGTACTTGGTTTCTCTAGAAGTTACCTTGTCAGTTTTGTGATATCTCCGATATTTTACTATATTTTCAAACGAGGGTATTTCAGGAGCTGTATCATATTAATTTCCTTTTTTTCTTTGATTTTTACTTTGACTTTGGCTATCTGGTATTCCGATAAAACTCAGGGGATCAGAAAATTGGAAGCTGAAATGCAGCGGGAGTACAAAGATAATTATTCGCAAGCTAGGATGGGTGTTACACGAGTTACAGATTTGCGACAATGGGAAAAACGCTTTTATTCCTCAGGTAGTGTTTGGGCACTAGATTTGAAAAATTTTTTAGATAATTCAATTATTGGGTCAGGGATTGGAGATACCTATGTAACAACAAATGCAAGTTCTCATAATCTTCATGTGCAGCTACTGGCTTACAATGGAATAATAGGGTATTTATTATTTCATGCTATTTTTATTTTAGGATTTCCACGAGGCATAATCAAATGCAAAGAAAATGTTTTAAATCGTGATATCATTTTCTTTTCAATTCTTATGATGATTTTATATGTCAACGGAATAACAAATGGATTGTTTCATGGATCTTTCAATAAAATATTATTTTTGGCCATGGGATTTTCTATAGCTTTAAGAAATATTATTTTAAAAACAAGAATTGACAATTAATCTAACAACCCTCCGTTTAGTAAAAGACTATTTTACTCCATGCAAAGACATAATTTTATATTGAGAATATTAAATCTTACCGTTTTCAGTTTCTGGCTCTTTTTTGTTGGGTGTGCATGTGAATCTGTGATTTATGCGGATGACAATAGGTTAGACGCCCCTGTAGGCATATTAACTGAAGATAATATCTTTCTATCAGCGTTACCATGGAGTAAAAAAATTAAAGACCGGCCGTTCAAACAGTCTGAGATATTTGGGTTTACTTTATCAAAAAATGTTGAACATTATCGCGAATATAATGTAGACATTGTTGCTTGGGGAGGGCATCCTGCAAACAATTCACAGGCCATTGAAAAATTTTGTAAAAAAATCCGTAAAGCCGAGCATTTAGGTACTAAGATAGGCATGAAATTTGCTGCTAAGACTGACTGGCGTCGTTTTTTAGACTATCAACCATTCGCCTTTTCTGAATCGCTTGTTCGAAATGTTCATGGTAAACCCATTATCATCCCTCAACAAAGGAATATGTCATATAAAGGACATCCAGCATATTGGTTTTGTTCCAATAGCCCAGAGTTTAAAGCTTGTGTAAGAGAGAATATCAAGAGGGGGATGGCTTGCAAACCTTATGGAATAATGCAAGATGGCCCTTCGGCAACGTTGGCAGCAGTTCGAGAGGGTGGATGTTATTGTTTTTATTGTCGCAAATTATTCAAAAAATTCCTTAAAAAAACTTATACTCCAGATCAGTTAATAAAAAAAGGGATTAAGAATATAGAAACATTTGACTTATTAACATTCCACCAACAATTTGCACATAAGAAATATATTGACAGGCCATTATATGATGACATTTTTGATTTTCAAACTGAACAGGCAGTTAATTTTGGCAGGGAGATGATTAAATACGGTATTAGTCTGTCAGATAACAGAATACCAGTAGGAGCAAACATTAATCCTCAAAACCCAAGGCAACAAGCTTTCTTGTTAAATACGGATTATTATTTTTGTGAAACGCATATGAAAGCGGACAAAGAAGATATTAGTCTTCCTCAAACAATTCTGATCTATAAAATAGGAGATTCACTGGGAAGACCCGCAGTTATTATGGGACATGGGTGGGACCATGCGTATATCAAAAAATATGACAGACCTGGTATGTTAAGAGCATGGATTGCGGAAGCCTATGCTTTTGGTCATTACTTTTCAGCGCCTTATCGCCTTTGGGCTTACTCACCAAAAGATGGATCTCATAATTACAGGCCGGAAAACAATTTTTATTATTCTTCGGTCTACAAATTTATCACTCAGAACGCAGCGTTGTTTGACGATTATTCAGGATATGCTGACATAGCGCTACTTTATAGTATTAAACAATTTCAGAAAACACCTTGGATATATAGAAGTGCCGCACGATTTTTAAGTTCAAAGAATATTCCGTTTGACATTATCATTGTTGGCGACAGATATTTTGATATGCCGATTACAATGGAGCAACTTTCAAAATATAAAGCCATTTTTAAATGTTCTGTAACCGAGTTTAAACCGGATGATAAAACCGTTTTAAATAACTATGAGAAGATGGGCGGTAAAATTGTTTCGGATTTTAAAGGCTATGACATCAATGGCAATAGTATTTTGGTTTCTGAGAAAAATGTGATGATTGCTTTAAGGGAAAGTTTGAATCGATCGAAAAAATCTAAGGTGATTCATCTGTTAAACAAAGAGTATCTCTCATCTGAGGATAGTTGCGTTAAAAAGTATGACTTTTATATCAAAATACCCAGAAAAATATTTAGAGATCAAACTATTCGTAAGATTAGCTATCATCGGCCTCCGTCCCTGAGCGAAAAGAAAAATAGTATGCTTTCACGTAAGCTAATTTATTTGCCAGAAACAGAGCTCTCTTTTTTTACTGATGAAATTCACACTGTTATAAAGGTACCGCAACTTGATTTCTGGGGGGTTATCAGTATTCAATGACAATAGGGATCAACAAACTTATAAGATCAGCTTTCATACATCCAATTCGTAAATCTGTTTTTAAATTTAATGGCTCGTTAAATAGATATAAAGAAGTAGTCTGGCTTATTGGGGATGGAAGAAGTGGAACCACCTGGGTTTCAAATTTAATCAACTACCAAAAGAATTATAGAGAAATATTTGAACCTTTTCATCCTAAAATTTTTAATGACTTGAATTTTTCGCTCCCACATTTATACATTCGGCCAGAAGAGAAAAATGATGTGATTTTAAAAATGTCATCTGATATTTTTAATGGTAGGTTCTATGATGAAAGAGTAAGCAGAGGAAACCGACGGTTACTTTATGGTGGACTTTTGGTAAAAGATATTTTCGCCAATTTATTTTCTTATTGGGTTTCACTTAGATTTTCGCAAATCAAAATTATTTTGCTTCTTCGAAATCCATTTGCTGTAGCATTATCAAAAAAGAAAATGAGTGACGCATTCTGGGTTAAAGATCCAATGGTGCTTTTTAGGCAGCAAGATCTTGTTGAAGACCATTTGTTTTTTTTTGAAGACTTAATTCATACGATTTGCGAGACAGAAGATTTCTTTCTGAAGCAGATTTTAATTTGGTCAATTATTAATTACGTTCCTTTACAACAGTTTAGAGAACATAATTTGCATGTTGTTTTTTATGAGAATATGTATAGAAACCCACAAAAGGAAAGCTCAAAGCTAATCCAACACATAAAATCAATGCCGGAGACTGAAAAGGTCAACATACCAAGTAAATTAATCAATACGCCGAGTAGAATGTCTGGGAAAGAAGGCGATTTGATATCCGGTCAGTCTCCCATCAATAATTGGAAAAACGAATTGTCTGTGAAACAGATAGATACAGGTTTTCATATTTTAAAAAGTTTCGGATTTGGAGAGCTGTATTGTGATGGTTTTGTACCTGAATCAGGGAAATTTCATTTAGCAGAAAATTGAAGCGAATTGTCGCATATTCAATCTGGAGAATAGAGGATGAACCATATTTTATTCATATGCCCTGACCCAAAAGTCAAAGGGGGAATATCAACTGTTGTTAACAGCTTTATAAAAAGTGACTTGTTCACTGACAACAAGATAAAAATTGTAAGTTCTCATGTGGATGGGATAAAGCTTCGAAAGTTGATCCAGGCAGCAGTTGGACTTATTCAGATGATGGGGCACCTTGTTTTTTCAACGGTTGATATTGTTCATATCCATGGCAGCGACTCAATCAGTTCAAAAAGAAAATTTTTTTATTTTATCATTGCAAAAATATTCAAAAAGAAAGTTGTTTTTCATTTTCATGGTGCGTCTTTCATGGAGCATTTTCCAAAGCTTTCAAAAAATTGGCAAAATAAATTTAAAGTATTTTTTGAATATTCGGATAGGGTTATTTGTCTTTCGAAAAGTTGGGAAAAAGAGGTTTATACTTTTGCGCCTGGTGCAAAGATTAGTGTGATACCTAATTCCGTTACATTACCGGAAAAAATAAACACTGAAAGAAAAAACAAAACAATTCAATTTACATTTCTTGGTTTAATTGGTGAAAGGAAAGGCGTTTTTGATCTGCTAAAAGCAGCTAAAATGTTAATTGAAAAGGGTGAAAAAATATGTCTCAATATTGGTGGGAATGGGGATATTGAAAGGCTCAATAAAGAGATAATAAATCTTAAATTAGAGAATAATATTAGATTCCTAGGCTGGATTTCAGAAGATGAAAGAGATTTGTTGTTAAAAAAAACTGATATATATGTGCTCCCATCCTATGGTGAAGGTATGCCGATGTCAGTACTTGAAGCTATGTCTTACGGTATTCCGGTAATTTCTACTAATGTGGGGGGAATACCAGAGCTTGTTGTTGATAAAGAGGCTGGTTATATTATTGAGCCTGGGGATGTAAAGGGCCTTTTTGAAAAAATGGAAATTTTAGTAACTGATGATCTCAAAAGATGTCTTTTTGGCAGAACTGCAAGAAACATAATTAAAAAAAAACACAATATTAATAACATGGTAATAAAAGTACAAGAAATTTACAATGAACTAATTTCTAAAGATCAATATGAAAAAAAAAGATAACTCAACCGTACTATTATCTGGTGTGAAATTTTCTGTATGCACTTTTGAATATATCCTATCAGAAATAGAAAAAGATATTGTTCAAAAACAATATCAGTATATCAGTATTACAAATACAGAGTCTTTGTACCATGCGACTAAGATTGAAGAACATTTGACCTATATTAATAATTCAAAATTTTCTTGTTGTGATGGTATCGGTGTGGTGGTCGCGGGTAAATTGTTGGGCTATAATATCCCGCGGTTGCATGGACCTGATTTGATGCTGAAATGCAGTGAACAAGGGGTGAAAAAAAAATGGAGGCATTTTTATTACGGAGGGGAAAAAGGTACACCTGAAAAACTGTCTGAAGAATTATCTAAGAATTATCCCGGCCTGATTGTTAGCGGCGTGTATTCTCCTCCTTTTCGAGAACTATCTGAGGCAGAAGATCGACAGGTAATAGAAATGATTAATAATGCAAGACCGGATATTCTTTGGGTTGGGCTGGGTTTACTGAAACAGGAACGATGGATTGCAGACCATATAAATAAACTTGAAGTTCCTTTACTTGTTGGGGTTGGAGCCGCATTTGATTTTTATGCTGGCAATGTAAAAAGAGCGCCACTGTTTTATCGTAAAATAGGTTTGGAATGGCTTTATCGTGTTGCATTTGAACCTCGGATGATAAAAAGAAATTTATTAAGTTTTAAAGCGTTGATTATTGTATTATGGGGCACTCTTTTAAAAAAAATCAAATAAAACGATTTTGAGAAACTATTTGTTAATTATTGCGGGAATACTAATAAAATGAAAAAAATTGGATTGATCGGCGTTGGGAAAATGGGACTCTCTCATTTAGCCATAGCAAAAATGACGCCTGGTATAGAAGTCAGTGCGATTTGTGACGTATCAACGCCCTTGATGTATTTTTTGGGTAAGAATATTCAAGTAAAAACATTTAAGAATTATAAAAAAATGATCAAGAATTGCTCTTTAGACGGAGTGATGATTTGTGTGCCCAATTCAATGCATTTTGAGATTTCTAAGCATTGTATTGAAAATGGTGTACATGTGTTTATTGAAAAACCCCTGACATTGAGTTTTAAAGAAAGCCAGGTCCTTTGTGATTTTGCTACCCAGTACCAGGTAAAAGGCCAGGTCGGTTACGTAAACAGATTCAATCCGGTTTTCCAAAGAGTGAAAAAAATGCTGAGCGCAGGCGTGATAGGAAAAGTGACACACTATATAAACAAGATGGTCGGTGGCGTCATACTAAAAAAGAACAGCAAAGGCTGGCGAAATGATTACTCAAAGGGAGGAGGATGCCTTTTTGATTATGGTCCGCATTGTTTTGATCTGGCATGTTATTTTTTTGGATCTGATGTCCAAGTTGATTCCACTTCTCTTACCAGTATTTTTTCTACAGAAGTTGATGACATTGTATCTGCAACTTTGCGGCATAATGAAACTATCATCGGGTTCAATTACATTAACTGGTCGGATAGTTCTGTCCGAAAGGCTAACAATACCATTGAAATAACAGGAATTAAGGGCAAAATCATCGCAAACAAACAAGAAATCAATGTTTACTGTGCCGATAGGATACCAGAGATGAATCTCAAAGAAGGTTGGAACCAGCTATATGTTACAGACGAAAATACAAATACACCCTATTATTTGAGAGGAGAGGATTTTTCAAATCAGCTAATCGAGTTTTCTGACTTGATAAATGGAAAGATTGAAAAATCAATCTCATCTCTTGAAGACGGTAGCGCTACAGACAGAATTCTGGAGGATATTCTTAAAATGTCAGGGGGACTGATTCAAAATGGATAAAATTATTTTCGGTGATAATCAGTTTTTCGGTGTGAATCATATGTCTGAACAGACTTCAATCAGGCAGTCTCAAAAATTCAGAACATCAGAAGATATTTACAAAATTTTAGAATTTGTAAATGACATTGGCATTAAAACTTTTATGTTTACAACACATGATAAACTTGAGCCTGTGTTTGAAAAAATGAGAATCAATCCAAAATTTAAAGATTTTAAGCTCGTGCCCTGTATGCCGTATGCGCATAAATATGCAAATGCAATGGTTGAACTTGGTATTTTTGAAGCAGTCGCTAAATTTGTTCCAGGCAGTAAAATATTGTCAGGATTGAAAGGTTTGGGAGCGGCTATTTCATCAGATCCGATTCCCGTTATGAAATTGCTGGTTGATTCAGAAATGAAACAATTCAAAGGATTTAATGTCGAAGCTATTTTTTTGTTAAACATAGTGACGGATCTTTTGCTTGGTCTTGGAATGCATCATATGTTTTATGAATTTGCGAAATACGCCGAGGCTAAATATGGTGTTAAGGCTGGATTTTTCACTATGAATTACCATCAACTTCATGAAATTTTGGTTAATGATTTGAAACTTGATAAACCAATGATTTGCAGCAATATTAATAAAATCGGATTTCGTATGAATCCTACAAGGCAGACTGTTGAAGAAACGATTGGCCTTCATGATTCTACAAATATTGCCATGTCGTTTCTTGCTTCTGGTGCTCTAAAACCAGAAGAAGCAGTTGCCTATATTAAATCGCTAAAGGGGATAGATGCTGTCCTTTTTGGAGCTTCTTCTCCAGACCACATAAAAGAAACAAAAGATCTTCTTGATGTAACACTTTCAACGTAACGATCAAAAAAAATATAAACCTAAATTTAAGAACATATTTATGCAGGGATAATAATGGGAATTAACAGTAATTTACCCAAAAAGCCTTTCTATTTAGATTCGGTGTTTTGGACAGTCATTTTTATTTATACTGTAATTTTGACAGGATTATATTATTCATCTATAAAATGGCTCATTTTAAAAGACTGGGTTAAAGACGATTACTCCCATTGTATTTTAATACCATTAATTACGGCTTATTTGTTATGGGAAAAACATCCTAAACTCTCTCAATACGGTTCGAAACCATCTATGAAGGGATTGTACTTTTTTGTACTTGGTCTCTGTCTTTACTGGTTAGGGGAGTTAGCCGGAGAGTTTTTTACCATATACATGTCACTTTGGCTTATTGTATTTTCTTTATGTATCTTAAGCATGGGATGGACCAAAACCAAAGTTATTCTTTTCCCGATACTTTTTTCTTTGACCATGTTTCCTTTTCCTAATTTTATAAACAACAGAATCACCTTTCAACTTAAGCTTATCTCTACCAAAATAGGTGTAATGATGATGCAAATATATGGCATGAGTGCATTCAGAGAGGGCAATGTCATAGACTTAGGTTTTACAAAACTTCAAGTAGTTGATGCATGCAGCGGCCTGAGATATTTGTTCCCAATGATAGTGCTCAGTATCTTGATTGCTTATTATTATCGTGCAAAATTTTGGAAGCGAACAATTTTGATTTTATCTGCTATTCCACTGACGATTTTGAGTAATAGCCTTAGAATAGCACTGACCGGTATTTTATCCGAAAAATTTGGTTCCGCTATTGTAGAAGGTTTTTTTCACGATTTCGAAGGGCTTATAATTTTTATGTTGACCTTGGTGATCCTAATGTTTGAAATGTGGATTTTAAAGAAGATGTTTCCTGAAAAACCTAAGACTGCCTTTTTAGTTAACGCGACTGAAGAAAACCATATAGAGACAACAGTTGGTTGGAGATTGTTCAGGAAATCACAGTTTATCATCCCGATTTTTTTACTTATAATTAGCCTTACTATCTCATATGGAGTTAGTTTTAGAGAATCAGTTCCCGAGCGGGAGTCATTTGAAAATTTTCCAATGCAGATAGGAAAATGGAGGGGAAAATCACTGGCAATGGAAGAAATTTATCTTAATGCTCTTGATCTGACTGATTATATAATCGTTGATTATTTTAATGCGTCAAAAAAATCAGTCAACTTTTATGTTGCTTATTATGAAAGTCAAAGTAAAGGTGAATCTATTCATTCTCCAGCTACATGCCTTAGAGGAGGTGGGTGGCATTTTAAAAAAGCGGGAAAGGAGTTGTTGACGTTGAAAGATGGGAAATCACTTTTTGTGAATCGAGCGGTTATTGAAAAAAAGCCACAGCAGCAGGTATCATATTACTGGTTTCCATCCAGAGATCGGATTCTTACCAATGCCATTCAAATGAAATTGTATAATTTCTGGGATGCACTAACACGCCAGAGAACGGATGGTTCACTTGTTCGAGTCATTGCACAGGTTTATCCCGATGAAACTGTGGCTGATGCAGAAAAAAGACTTCAGGCGTTTGTTATTGATGTTTTCCCTGTTTTAAACCAATATTTGCCAGAATAGCTAATATTTCATGAACCTGTTTACCGTGTTTATTGTCTCTTTATTTTTAACGATTGCCATTGTTCCAGTATTTAAGCGGTTGGCATTTCGTATGAATATTGTTGACATTCCTGATGCCCGAAAAGTGCATGTGATGCCTATGCCAAAAACCGGCGGTATTTCTATGGCGTTAGGTGCATTTATTCCCATGTTGATCTGGGCGCCTAAGGATGATTTCTTCAGTTCCGTTTTGATTGGATCTATGATTATTGTATTTTTTGGCCTGCTGGATGACATCAAACAACTCAGTGCCTTGAAAAAAATTATGCCACAGGTGGCGGCCGCTCTTGTTGTAATTCTATGGGGCGGAGTAAAAATCACCTGTGTTGGTGTTCTTGCTTCTCCTGACTGTATTGTTCCTGATATTTTGTCTATTCCGTTGACACTTTTCGTCATTTTAGGGGTCACCAATGCCATTAATCTATCGGATGGATTGGATGGCCTGGCCGGTGGAATCTCCATGCTCAGTTTTGTCCTGATTTCATTTCTTGCCTTTCAAAGCGGGAACACGCAGATTGCCATTATATCCATAGCCATGGTTGGAGGCATTGCAGGGTTTTTAAGGTATAATACACATCCGGCAATTCTATTTATGGGTGATGCAGGGAGCCAGCTGCTTGGGTTTATGTCTGTGGTTCTTGCCATTGTGATTACTCAGACCAATGCGCCATATAGCAAAATTATGGCACTTCCCTTGATTGGATTTCCCATTCTTGACACCCTTACTGTCATGACCGAGCGAATATTGAAAAAGCGTTCTCCTTTTAAGGCGGATAAAAATCATTTTCATCACAGGCTAATTGATTTTGGTTTTTTTCACAGGGAAGCTGTATTGATAATTTATATTATGCAGTCATTTTTTATAGGGATGGCCTTAATCTTCAGGTATTATTCAGGGTGGGTTCATATTGCAGGCTTCTCAATTCTTTCCATGATTGTGTTGGGTTCGGTTGGAACTGCTCGCTTGAAAAATTGGGAGTTCAGGAGAGGACGTTCATTTGACACTAAAGTTAAACGTCGCTTACGAGTATTAAAAGAAAGAAAAATATTTATTCGTCTGTGTTTCGGTGGACTTAAATACGGATTCCCGATCCTTCTGGCCATACAAATTTTGATACCCAGGCAGATCCCATTATACTTTTCCGGGATTGCAATAGGGCTTATGTCCATTGTGCTGGTAAGTTATGTGTTTAAAAAAGGAAGGTATAAGGAACTTGCTCTGAGGTTTGCCACCTATCTTATCGTGCCTTTGCTTTTATATATGACCCAGACAGATCCGGGGTCGTGGATGAATCTGCCACTGACCTTTTTAAACGACTGGATTTTTATTGTACTTGTTTTTTTTGTTGTGACTACTTTGAATCTGACACGGCGGAGCAAAGGGTTTAAAATCACAACTATGGATATTTTGGTTTTTATCGTGATACTGGTTTTCCCGAACCTGCCATCCATGCATTTGTTAAAATTTAATGCTGGTATAACTCTTGCTAAAGCGTTGGTCATGTTTTTCAGCTATGACGTTCTTGTTGGAGAATTACGCGGGGAAACCGGGGTTTTGGTAAAACCTTCAATAGCAATATTAGCCC
Organism: Desulfobacteraceae bacterium; assembly: GCA_033851995.1. Lineage (GTDB taxonomy): Bacteria > Desulfobacterota > Desulfobacteria > Desulfobacterales > Desulfobacteraceae > Desulfobacula. Next base: position 20,612 of record JAWSVI010000020.1, read on the forward strand.
TTTTAGCATTCAGGGGTTTTATTTAAATACACCGGTGAAAAAGGAGTTCCTAATGAAGCCAATTTACAACAGGTTTTTGATTTACAGTTTTATACTCATATTGTTCAGTATGGTTTTGGGCTGTTCCAGCCCGGAAGATAAAAAGCAGGCGTTTCTTGAAAAAGGAAACCAGCTTTTTGAGCAAAAGGAATTTGTTAAAGCCCGCCTTGAATATAAAAATGCCATCCAGATTGACCCTGATTTTGGAGCGGCTTACTACAGGCTTGGTAAAACAGAACTTGAGATGAAAAACTATAAGCAGGCCTATGGCATGCTTTCTAAATCTTTGACACTGGACCCGGATAATATTGACGCACGGTTAATACTGGGCAAATTGCTGCTTGCAGGAAAAGCACCTGACCAGGCAATGGCACAGGCCCAGACAATCCTTGAAAAGGAGCCGGAAAATGTGGAAGGCAGGATACTGCTGGCATCAACCTATTTTGTTAAAAAGGAATATGCCAAAGGTGAAAAAATACTTTTAGATCTGTATGATTCCGGCAATACTTCTGCTGATATGTATGTAATGCTTTCTTCCATGGCTAAACTTCATCAGGATAAGGTAGAAATGAAAAAATATCTGGCTGAAGGGCTTGAAAAAAATCCAGATCATATCCCTTTGATTTTATCCATGGCGCAACTGGATGCTGCAGATAAACAGTTTGATTCTGTTGTAACAGGCCTTCAGAAGGTGATTAATCTCAAACCAGATTCCATTGTATACCGTCTTAACCTGGCTAAGACTTTGCTTGTCCAGGGAAAGAAAGCTGAAGCCGAAGCTGCTTTGAAAAAGGCCTTAAAAGAAAATGAGGAGGATGAGAAAACCCGGGTGGGGATTGCCAGTTTTTGGCTGAGTGCTAAAGAGGTACAAAAAGCTGAAGATGTTATTAACGATGGTTTAAAAATCAGTAAGGATAGTTTTACATACCGGCTTTTTCTTGCAGAATTATACGCAAAAACTAAACGGATTGATGAATCCGAGAAAATATTAAGAGAATCGCTTGAGTTGAACCCAGACCCATCCCATCCGGAAATTATTAAAACAAAAGTAGCGCTTGCCAAAATTCTTTTGATACAAGCGAAGGTAACTGAAGGTGAATCGTTAATTGATCAGGTTCTTGAAAATGATCCCAAAAATGTGGATGCCCATTTTGTGAAAGGCAAATTATATCTATCCAGAAATGACGGCACAAATGCTGTTCCTGAATTCAGGCTGGTGGTTGAGGATCGTCCGCAAATGCTCCAGGGACATTTAAATCTAGCACAGGCGCATGTTTTAAATAAAGACAATGAACTTGCCATGGAGGTTCTGCAAAAGGCTTATAAAAACAACCCGGATTCAGGCGTATTTTTGAAGGCCATGGCACGGCTGAATATGATGCAAAATAACATGGATGCGGCAGAGGGCAATCTTATTGCTGCTGAAAAGATAGATAAAAATAATCTGCAGCCGGTTATTGACCTTGGTGATTTTTATCTGGCAGCTAAACGATATGAAAAAGCCATTGAAAAATATCAGATTATTATTGATAAAAAACCCACTATTGCCAATGGTTACCTTAAAGTTGCAGCCGCCTATTCTGCACAGAAAAAAATGGAAAAATCATTTATGGCACTGGAGGCCGGGTACAAAAACAATCCTGATTCGGCATTGATTCTTTCCAATCTCATTAAGCTTTACATTGCTCAAAAAGATTTTTCCCCTGCCATAAAGTTGTGCAATGACCGGTTGGATAAAAATGGAGATGAAGCATTTACATGGAATCTGCTAGGGGGTATTTATATTGCTCAAAAAGATATTCAAAAAGCAAAAAAAGCACTTGAAAAAGCTATTGAATTTCAACCGGACTGGGGAAAACCCTATGAAAATCTTGCCAGGATTTACCTTGCCTCAGGCGAAAAGCAAAGTGCCATACAAAAATTTGATGCTGCCCTTGACAAAGATCCGAAAAACAGGGCGGCCTGGATGATTTTGGGCAGTATTTATGAAAAAGACAAAAGTTATGAAAAGGCAGCACTTACATATGATAAAGCATTTGAAAACAATCCGGGGTTATGGATGGCTGCCAATAACTCAGCATTTATTAAAAGTGAGTTATCAACGTCTGAGCCTGAACTTCAAAAGGCAATGGAGCTTGCACGAAAAGCAGATATGTTAAAGCCAAATGCCGGGGTGGTTTTAGATACACTGGGATGGATACAGTTCAAAATGGGCAATATTGAAGATGCTTATTTGAATATTAAAATGGCTATTGATCAACATCCGGACAATTCAATTTTGAACTACCACATGGCTATGGTTCTTGATCGGCAGGGTAAAGAGAAAGAAGCAAAATTATATCTTGAAAAATCTCTGGCATCTGACAGTGAATTTCTGGGTATTGATACGGCCAGGAAGATTCTTGCTAAATATAATTCCGGACAATAAAATGGAGAATTCTATGAAAAATAACTTTACTTTTTATACCAGTTTCATATTTATCCTTTTTTGCCTGATAATTTTTCCTTCTCAGGGTAAGGCTCAAGATTATACAATCGGCCCCGGAGATGTCCTGGACATTTCTGTCTGGAAAAATCCAGACCTGACCAAACAGCTGACTGTTCTGCCGGATGGAAAAATTTATTTTCCCCTGGTCAAAGAGCTTTATGTTTCCGGGGTAACGGTTCAAGAGCTTGAAGATCAAATCATAAAAAAATTAAAAAAATATGTTCCTGAACCCGATCTATCTATAAGTGTACTTCAGGTGAACAGTATGATGATTTATGTCATCGGTAAAGTGAATCATCCAGGCCGTTTTCCAATCAACACCAGTATTGATGTGCTTCAGGCACTCTCTATTGCCGGGGGGCTAAATCCATTCGCCAAAGAAAAGGAGATCAAGGTGTTTAGAAAAGCAGGAGATCAAACCACTCTTTTTAATTTTAATTACCAGGAAGTGAGCGAGGGATTAAATCTTAAGCAAAACATCATGCTTGAACGCGGTGATGTTATTGTGGTGCGTTAGGTGGTGATACAATGAAACAAAGTTATTTCATTTTTTCTGCTGTTGCAGCATTTGTGGTTTTGAATTCTTTTGCATTTGCAGAGTCCGGGAAACTGGTTCCTTACGTTTCAATTAAGCAGGAGTATTCTGATAACATTCTTTTTGTAAGTGATAATGAGCAAGAAGATTATATTACCACTTCAAAGGTTGGAGCAATAACATCCTATAAAACAGAGCGGGTGAACGCAAAGCTGGATGGAAATATCTACCATTTGATGTATTGGGATAATGATCAGCTTGATGATACCAATGGGGCTGCCAGATCTTCTATTGACTACCAGGTAACTGAAAAAATCGGGTTTGGAGCCGCTGCAAATTATCGAAAGAGCTCCAGGCGGGATGCAGATACGGATACAACCGGGTTGCTTCTTACAGGAGACCGTGAACAGACCGAGCTTTCAGTGTCATCCTCATATCAGTTCACAGAAACCAGCATAGGGCAGGCAGAGATAGAGTATGGCGTGGTTGAAATTGATGAAACCAATTCTAATGAAGACAATGACTCCTTTGGAGTTAATCTTGGTTTTTCCAAGAATTTGTCCAAAACATTCAAAAATACAACTGGGCTTTTAAATTTTAGTTATATGCGGTATTCATCCGAACAGGAAACGATTGGGGTTAATACAGTTACACAGGATTATGATTCTGATGTGTTTCAGCTCTACGGAGGTTTTGAAAAAAATATTACCGAGTTGTATTCTTTCTATCTTCAGGCTGGTGCCAGCTATACGGACACCACAGAAGAACAGCGAATCAACAGTATTACAATTGTTGATCAGGAAAGTGATACCTGGGGTGGGGTGCTGCTTAGCGGTCTGAACTATGATGGGTTGTATTGGGATTTTGGTTTGTCTGCCTCCCACGATGTAAGGGGAAGTTCCGGATCAAACGGAACAGTTGAGCGATCTTCGGTTTCCCTTGATATCGACAGGAAAATAACAGAGGATTTTTCTTTATCGTTTAATGTCTCATGCTATTTGAATAAAAATGAAAGGCAGACACAATCTGATCTTGATGAACTGACGGTTAATATACAACCGGGTTTCCACTATCATTTTCTGGATACATTTTCTTTGCAAGGTATTTTCCGTCATACAACGTTAGAAGACCGTGAGGATGATACAAGCAGGGAACGAAACCTGGTATATCTTGTACTCAGGAAAAATTTTGATTTACAATAAATAATAAGGAAGATGAATGGACGAGAACATATTATCTCCAGCTGATTATCTTAAAATTCTGAAACGCAGGATCTGGTATCTGATTCTGCCTGTTTTTTTTGTTGTGGTTGTATCAGCCGTAGTGGCACTTATGCTGCCTCCGGTATATAAAGCCACTTCCAATATCCTGATTGAGCAAAGGGAGATACCCGCAGAATATGTAACTTCCAGTATGACCACCTTTGCTGAACAGCGAATTCAAAGTATCAAACAGCGGGTGCTGACGTCATCCAGGCTGCTTGAACTGATCAATCAATTTGATCTTTATCCGGAATTAAAAAAGAAAAAAACTATTGATGAAGTGATAGCTAAAATGCAGGAAGATATTGTCTTGGAGCCTGTAAATGTAGAAATAGCAGACAGGAAAACCGGGAGGACTGCAACGGCTACGATTGCATTTACACTTTCATATGAAGGAGAAAATCCTAAAAAAGTTCAGCAGGTCGCCAATACCATAACATCTCTCTTTCTTAGAGAAGATATAAAAGTGCGAAAAGAACAGGCTTCCAGTACATCTGAATTTTTAAAAGAGGAAAAAGATCGGGTTCAGCAGAAAGTTGCCGAATATGAAAAGTCTATTGCCCAGTTCAAAGAGAAGCATACCAATACACTTCCGGAGATGTTCCAGGTCAATATGCAGGCGCTTAACAATGTGCAGAGAAATATTGAGCAGGTTAAGGAAAATTTAAGATCGCTCAAGGAAAAGGAAGGCGAATTGAATGAACAGCTTGCAAATACCCTGAAAGATTATGACTCCACTTTAGTTGGAAAGCCGAAAGAGGATGATGAAAGACGGCTTGAAGCTTTGAAAATGGAACTCATTAATCTAAAAACCAAATTTTCCGATCTGTATCCTGATGTTAAAAAGCTGAAACAGGAAATTAAAGACCTGGAAGCCAAGGTTGATATTTCAAAAAAAGAAAAAGAAGCCGAGAAAAATGATGATGATATGGTTAAAAACCCTGCTTATGTGACCTTGTCTTCCCGGCTTGCAGGAACCCGTTCCGATATTGTATCTGTTAAAAACAGCCTTAAAGATCTGGAGAATAAAGAAATCGAATATGAGGCAAGGCTTGCGGCTACTCCAGGGGTTGAAGAAAAATACAATGCATTGCTGACTGAAAGAAATATTTTAAATGCCAAGCTTGCCGATCTCCAGGCAAAAATGATGGAAGCTGATGTTGCCCAGGAACTTGAATCCAAGCAGAAAGGTGAGCGTTTTACCCTGGTGGAATCCGCCCGCTTGCCTGAAAAGCCTTTTAAACCGAATCGGCTTGCAATACTTCTTATCGGTATAGTGCTCGGGTGTGGAGCCGGGGTTGGGTTGGCCTCCATAGTGGAGTTTTCAGATACCTCATTCAGGGACAGCGATCGATTAGCCAGGGCAACCGGATTTCCGGTTTTAACTGAAGTTCCTGTTATTGTAACAAAAGAGGATCTGGCTAAAACAAAAGTTAGAAGATTAATTATATTGATCAGTATGATTGTCGGCATAGGAATTTGTATCTTTTTATTTGATTTTTTTGTCATGGATCTTGATGTGCTCTGGGCGAAAATTTTACGCAGGATATCATAAGGGCAGAGGAGAATTAAAAATAAATGAAACTACGAAAAGCACTTGATAAAGCAAAAGATACAAGAAAATCTGAACTCATCAACTCACAGGAAAGGCCGACATCCGAAAAAACTGTCAGCGAAGAAAATGGCTGGAATGCACCCAATTATACAGATTCCATTCAGTGCAGGATTAATCCTGAAATTATTGAAAAACACCGCGGTGTAAGCATATACAGTGATGCAAAAGAGATTGAGCGCTATAAAATACTGAGAACGCGTATTCATCAGCAGGGCAAAAACCGGAAGATGAATACCATTATGATTACCAGCCCCCACAAGGATGAAGGCAAAACTGTAACTGCAATAAATATGGGATTAACCTTTGCAAGGGATTTAAAACAGACCGTGCTCCTTGTTGACTGCGATTTCAAAGGCCAGGACATTCATAATTATTTGGGGATTAACAGCCGGTTGAGCCTGATTGATTATTTTCTTGATGACACACCAATTAATGAACTGATTATATGGCCCGGAATTGATAAATTGACCCTTATTTCCGGGGATCGGACGGTTCACGATTCTTCAGAGCTGCTGTCTTCTGACATGATGGAAAAACTGGTCAAGGAAATGGGAGAAAGATATGACGACAGGTATGTATTTTTTGATGCACCGCCTGTTCTGGAAAGAGCTGAGGCGATTTCCATGGCCCCGATGATGGATGGCATTATTATGGTGATTGAATCCGGTAAAACTTCTGAAAAAGATGTGAAAAAAGCGGTCTCGCTTCTCCCCGAAGATAAGTTTCTGGGGTTTGTTCTCAATAAGCAGGATTAATTTATGTATACCGAGTTTTACAACCTGAAAGAAAAACCGTTTAATTTGGTGCCAAATCCGGCTTTTTTGTTTCTGAGCACCAAGCATGCCAATGCGCTTACTTTTCTGGAGTACGGCATTACCGAAAAGGTTGGGTTTGTCATGCTTACCGGGGAAATCGGTATTGGGAAAACCACCCTTGTGCGGTATTTACTGAATCAGGTTGAAGCTGAGATAGATGTTGCGGTGATTTTTAATACCAATGTGCTTTCAGATGATTTAATTACCCTGATTTTAACTGAATTTGAAATAGAATTCGATAATGGAATAAATAAAGGCAAAGCCCTTGCACTGCTGCATGACTTTCTAATAGAAAAATACGCTCAAAACAGGAAAGTCCTGCTTATTATTGATGAGGCACAAAATCTTTCTGAAGAAGTTCTTGAAGAAATTCGCATGTTATCCAACCTCCAGACTGATGATGAAATGCTTCTTCAAATTATGATTGTTGGACAGCCCGAACTTAAAAGCAAAATTGCTGATCCAAGACTTGAACAATTTGCTCAACGGATATCCGTGAGCTATCATCTGTCTGCTCTGACTCTTGAAGAAACAGCCGAATATATTAGATACAGGCTTGAAAAAGTTGACAGGGAATCAGAATTGTTTTCAAAGGACGCTGTTCAGAAAATTTATGAAGTATCAGAAGGAATTCCAAGGACCATCAACCTTTTATGTGATGCCGCTTTGGTGTATGGCTATGCAGATGAACAACCCCTTATCGGCCTTGAAATCATTGAACAGGTTGTTGAGGAAAAAGGCGGAATCGGTGTTTTTACAAAAGATAAAATTGCAGAAAATACTAAGCATGAGCCGGAAGTTATTGAGGAGTCCAAAGCTATTTATGGTGACCTGACCCAGAGAATTGCAAATCTTGAAAACAGCTTTATGCAATTAAAAGAAATTTATCATAAACACATACAGGAAACAGAGTCCAGGGCAGAATTCTGCAGGGATGCAATGGTCTCCCAATTAAAAACAGCCCTTAATGATGAACAGGAGAAAAATGAGAAACTGATCTATGAATATGGCCGGCTTAAAGAGCGTTACCGGCTTCTTTTAAAAAGAATAAAATCTCCAGTCAATTAAATCCCTTCTTTATATCTTTTTTTGAATCACCCTTCCCAAAAAACACGCCCCCAATTAAGCTTAAAATTTTTTCAGAATTTTATGCCAGATTATTATTTGTTTTAATTTCACCGCTTAAGGTTTATAAAAGTGCAATCAAATGGTAAGATATCCATTTGTGTAATTAGTAAAGTACAGGTATTTGGATAGGATTTTTACGTAATGCTCAATATTGATGGTGTATCCAAAGGGTTTGGGGACCAGATTCTGTTGGATAAAACCGGGTTCCAGATTAACCCGGGAGAGTGTGTTGGTCTTGTCGGCAGAAATGGGCATGGCAAAACCACTCTTTTAAACATGATTTCTGGGACTGATCATCCTGATGAAGGAAACATTTTGTGTCCATCAGGATATAAAATTGGCGTTTTATCCCAGAAAATTGAATTCTCACAGCCCACTATTCTTGATGAAGCAATGCTTGGACTCAGAGAGGATGAAAGAGATCACTACTGGAAAGCGGAAAAAATTCTTGCTGGGTTAGGTTTTTCAAAAGCCAGCTTTTCAGAACACCCGGGTAAATTTTCAGGCGGGTACCAGGTTCGCTTGAATCTTGCCAAAGTGCTGGTTTCTGAACCCGATCTTCTGATACTGGATGAACCTACAAATTATCTGGATATTGTATCCATAAGGTGGATTTCCACTTTTTTGATTTCATGGCCAAGAGAAGTCCTTCTGGTTACACATGACAGAAGCTTTATGGACAATGTGGTCACCCATATTGCAGGCATCCATCGTCAGAAAATTAAAAAAATTAAAGGCGATACATCCAAATACTATATGCAGGTTGCCCAGGATGAAGAGGTGTATGAAAAAACCCGGCAGAACGAGGAAAAAAGAACAAAAGAAATTGAGCAGTTTATAACACGGTTCAGGGCAAAAGCCCGGTTGGCCAATATGGTCCAATCCCGTATTAAAACCCTGGAAAAGACAAAAACCAATCAAAAACTCCAACAGTTGAAACAGCTTGATTTTTCATTTAATTATCTGCCGTTTGCCGGAAAACAGATTTTAGGCATTGAAGACCTCTCCTTTGGGTGGCAAAAAGAAAAAATCCTGATTAAAGATTTTTCCCTGACCATTTATCCTGGTGACCGCATCGGGATTATTGGTAAAAACGGTAAAGGAAAGACAACATTGCTGAAATTGATCAGCAGCCAGATTGACACACAGAAAGGGAGGATAAGATTTAACCCGGGTGTTGAATATGATTATTTTGAGCAGACCAATGTACAGACACTTAACGACCAGTTTACCGTCGAAGAAGAATTGATGCATTCCTATCCTGATGCAGACCGGCAGAGTGCCAGAAATATATGCGGCGCAATGATGTTTGAGCAGGATGCAGCTTTAAAAAAAATAAGTGTCCTTTCCGGTGGGGAAAAAGCCCGTGTTATGCTGGGTAAACTCCTGATGCGTCCGCTTAATCTTTTGCTGCTTGATGAACCAAGCAACCATCTTGATATTGAAGCGTGCGATGCATTTGTCAGTGCGCTTGACTATTTTGAAGGAGCCGTTGCAATTGTAACGCATAATGAGATGTTTTTGCATGCACTTGCAAACCGTCTGGTTATTTTTAAAAATGACAAGGTTGCAATCTTTGAAGGGTCCTACCAGGAATTTTTAGATAAAGAAGGGTGGGAAGATGAAATCAGTGTCACTAAAAAGGTTAAAACGGTAACTTTATCAAAAAAGGAGCTTCGTCAAAAAAAGTCTGATATTATTCAGCAGAAATCCAAAAAATTAAAGCCGGTGAAACAAAAGATCGATAAACTTGAAACAGATATCGAAGAAAACGAGCAATTGACCGGACAGATCAATGAAAAGTTGCTTGATGCATCAAGGGAACAAAACGGAAGCCAAATTCAAGTTTTATCCAAAGAGCTGGCAGGGCTTGAAAAAGAGAATGAAGAATTATTTGAGGCGCTTGAACTACAGATGGAACAGTTTGACCAACTTGAATCTGAGTTTAATGTTCAACTGGAAGAGTTAGAAAAGGAATAAATTAAGATGGACAAAAAAAATTTTCAATTCTATTATGGTATTGTTTTGACTGCTGTGGGACTTGGTGTGTTTTACAGAATTCCCCAGGTCATGCCCAAAGTCGAGGCCATAGAATTTTTCAGCCAGAAACTTCTGGCAGTTAAAGTAAGTTTTTATCTTTTAGGTGCTTTTCTGGTTTTAGCAGGTGCCATAAGGATTTATAAAAATTACAAATAAGTTGAGGAATACTACTATATGGCTAAATCGTCCAGTCTGAAAGCCACTATAAAAGATCAATCCGGTGCAGGGAAAACAAAAATCGGCGAAATCCTGTCCAAGGAAGGCCAGATTACCAGCATGCAGTTGGATGAAGCCCTGAATGTTCATAGAAAAACCAATGAACGCCTCAGCACTATTCTTTTAAATAAAGGCTATATAGACCCTGATACCATTATCAATGTACTGGGGCGTCTGTATAATTACAATGTTGTAAAATTTTCAGAGATTAAGCCAAATCCTAAGCTTTTGGAGATCGTACCCTATGAAATGGTAAAACCGTTTATGGTTTTTCCTCTCAGTTTAAAAGGCGAGGAGTTGTCTGTCACAATGGTGGAACCTACCGACACCTCCATTGTTGAAGAACTCCAGAAAAAGTTGGGAAAAACAGTACAGACATCCGTTTCTACTGAAAATGATGTTATTCAGGCATATCGCGACTATTATAAGATCACTGATGAAGAATACAAAAGTTTTCTTCAATTTGACGATGATATGGAAGATGACGAGCCTGTTACTTCGGTTGATGATTTTGGTTCCCTGGTTTCTGAAGCTGCCGAAGAAATGGAAGTGGGGTATGCAGATATAGATGATCAGCCCGATGAGTTCATGGCATCAGATGCGCCGATCATAAAGCTGGTAAACGGGATTTTAACTAAAGCCATAAACGATGGTGTCAGCGATATCCATATTGAACCTTTTGAGAAATCATTCCAGGTCCGGTATCGTCTGGACGGCTCCATGTACAAGGCAATGAATTTGCCCATCTCTATTAAAAACGCCGTTATATCCCGTATTAAAATTTTGGCAGAATTGGATATTGCCGAGCGCCGTGTACCCCAGGATGGCAGGATAAAACTTCGATTCGGGAAAAAGAAATCAATTGACTTTCGTGTGTCTACCCTGCCGACTCTTTTTGGTGAGAGTATTGTTATGCGTATTCTTGACCAGAGCGCATTGAACATCGATTTAACCAAAATGGGATTTGAACCGGCTGCTTTTGACTGCCTGAAAAGGTGTATATCAAGACCTTACGGACTTCTTTTGGTTACAGGGCCCACAGGATCAGGTAAAACGACCACATTGTATTCAGTTTTAAATCGTCTGAATAAGGACGATATTAAAATACTGACAGCTGAAGATCCTGTCGAATTCAATTTCAAAGGTATCAACCAGGTGGCAGTTAAAGAAGATGTTGGCATGACGTTTGCCGCAGCTTTAAAAGCGTTTTTACGGCAGGATCCGGATATTATCATGGTTGGCGAGATTCGTGATATTGATACAGCAGAGATCGCTATTAAGGCTGCGATGACAGGCCATCTTGTTTTTGCCACCCTCCATACCAATGACTGCCCTTCAACAATTGGCCGCCTGGTGGATATTGGAATACCACCATACATGCTGGCCTCATCTGTCACCATGGTGCTTTCCCAGAGGCTGGCCAGAAGACTCTGTCCGGAGTGCAAGCAGGTGGTTACCGGCCATAATCCAAAAGAACTTGAACTGCACGGGTTTTCCAAGGATGAAATTGAAGAGCTGAAGATTTACGGGCCTAAAGGATGCAGTAATTGTAATGGTACCGGGTATAAGGGCAGGGTTGGTCTTTACGAACTCATGGAGGTGACGGATGAAGTCGGCAAGGCAATCAGTGCCGAAGTTCCTGAAGATCATCTTCGAAAAGTAGCAATTCAAGAGGGTATGAATACTTTGAGAGATGCCGGGATTCAAAAGGTCCGGACATCTGAAACATCTCTTGAAGAAGTACTCAGAAAAACCACGATTACCAAAGAGGCTTTGCCATCTTATCTGATCAATCCGGATGTTGAAACCTATGAAGATAAAGATGTGATTATCCGTGAAGGTAATAAGGATATGGATTTCTTTAAATTGGTCCAAGGTGGCTTGTACGTTGTAAAAGGCGGAAAGAAAATTGCCGAGATTGTTCAGCCTGGAGATTATTTTGGGGAAATGTCTGCTATTACCGGAGAACCCCGATCCGCCTCTATAGTTTCAAAAGGAAGATCAAAGGTTAAGCGCTTTCCCGGGGACAAACTTTTAGAGGTTATTGAAAAATATCCGGATGTGGCACGGCACCTATTCGGGGTGTTGGCAGCAAGGCTTGATGGTACGGATAAGCGTTTTGTGAATATGCTTAAACAGATAAAAAAAGCACAGGCAAAATAAAGCTCTTTTATTGACGGCCTTTCTGTTTTTTATAATACCGTTCTTTTTCGCTGTAAATACACCCGCAGTACTGTTGCCGGTACATTCCCAGTTCTTTTGACGCTTCTATTCCTTTGCTCCAGCCTTCCCTGAAATCATGGTGATAAAATTTGACACCGTATTTTTTGCCAAGCGCTTCTCCAGTTTCAATGATCAGGTTATGATTCTGGAATTTGCTGTATAAAAGGGTAGTGGAAAAGGCATTGAATTTTCCTTTCTTTGCAACCATTGCAGCAGCTTTAAGCCGGTCAAAGTAACAGTATCTGCAGCGGTCTTTTTCCCTGAAAACAACAGACTGTATGAATTTTTCCATCTCATAATCCTGCTGGTAAATCACTTTTAGACCAATTGAATCGGCATATTCCCGCAGGGTATCTTCTCTTTTTATGCACTCCTGATAGGGATGGATATTGTGGCGGTAAAAAAATCCCATCACATCTATATCCTTTTTGCGTAAAACCTCGAGTGGATAGATAGAGCAGGGGGCGCAGCAGGTATGAAGTAAAAGTTTCACTATCTTCTCCCGAATATAGATGTTCCAACCCGGACCATTGTGCTGCCTTCCTGGATGGCAACTTCATAATCAGAACTCATTCCCATGGAAAGGTGGTACATTGATACTTTTGCGTAATTTTTGTGTTCTATTTCTTTTTTAATCTCAACCATATTTTTAAAATATCCTCGAACATCTTCAGGGTCTGAAGAAAACGGGGGCATTCCCATAAGGCCTTCAATAGAAAGATTTTCAAGCATGGCTGTCTCTTCTGCAAGTTCCACTGTTTTTTCAGGTATTATGCCGGATTTGGTGTCTTCCATACCAATATTGATTTGAAGAAGAATTTTTTGAACCTTGTCGATTTTTTTTGCCTGTTTGTTAATCTCTTTAGCAAGCTTTAATGAGTCTACCGTGTGAATGTAATCAAAATATTTAACCGCAAATTTTGATTTGTTGGATTGCAGATGCCCAATAAAATGCCAGCAAACGGAATCTAATCCAGTCGGAGCAATGTTTTTAATTCCGTCAATTTTCCCCATTGCTTCCTGAATATAATTTTCACCAAAATGTATAGAGCCTGCTTGAATTGCTTCAACAATTGCTTCTACCGGTTTTTTTTTGCTGACAGCAATTAAAGTTATATCTTGTGGATTACGTCCGCAATCCAAAGCGGTTTTCTCTATCTGATCTCTTATTGATTTAAGGTTTTCTTTTATTTCAGCCATAACCTTTATGTCCTTCATGAAATAGTATTTATATTATCCGGTTTTAAGTTTATCAGATTTAAATTGGTCAGGGTTTCAAAAACTTCGCAGACCGGCAGACCAACCACATTTGAATAGGAGCCTTTGATCTCTCTAACAAGAAAAGCGCCTATACCCTGAACCCCGTATGCCCCGGCTTTGTCAAACGGTTCCCCTGTGTCCGCATACCAGTTTATTTCAGCTTCGCTCAGTTTTTTAAATTTTACGGTAGTTTTAACAGCTTTCGTGATCTCAGTCTGCTTTGAGGTGCAAGTGATGCAAAATCCGGTATAGACGTGGTGTTCTTTCCCACTGAGTGTACAAAGCATGGAAACCGCTTCTTCCCGTGATGAAGGTTTGCCTAAAATTTGATTCTTAATCACCACAATAGTGTCCGCACCAATTACCCATGAATCGGGTGATGACTTACCTATGTCCCGGGCTTTTAAAGAAGCAAGTTCTTTTACATGCAGGTCGGGAACCTGTGTGGATACATTGCTTTCATCAATGCTGGCTGGTGCAATCATAATCTTTAAACCAAGCTGCTCAAGAAGCTGTTTTCTTCTTGGTGATTGGGATGCCAGGATCAATTTTTCAGTGATAAATTTATTCATGATTCTCTTTTTATCAGAAAAGCGTGAAACTGACAATCCTGTGGTTTTTGGCTTGCAAAATCCATAAAAATGATATAGAAATTCCTTTAATTATGCCTGGGTGGCGGAACTGGTAGACGCAAGGGACTTAAAATCCCTCGAGCATTATGCTTGTACGAGTTCAATTCTCGTCCCAGGTACCACTAAATAATAAAGGGTTTTGGCCTTTTCCCCAAAACCCTTTTTTAAATGAGACCTGTTAAGCAAGGTCGAAGTCAAAGATTTTATGGACAAAATTCTAATCACCGGCGGCAAAAGGCTCCAAGGCGAAGTGAATATCAGCGGTGCGAAAAATGCGGCGCTTCCCCTGATCGCTTCCAGTCTCCTTGTAAATGGCAAAACAAGTTTTAAAAATGTTCCTCAATTGATGGATATTAACAGTATCCGTCTTTTACTCGAGGATCTTGGCGCAAAATGCCAAACAGAAGGATCATACCTTGAAGTAGACGGATCCACCATAGACAAGATTGAAGCTGAATATGATCTTGTCAGAAAAATGAGAGCATCCATTCTGGTTCTTGGTCCGCTTGTTGCCAGGTTTGGCCATGCAAAAGTTTCTTTGCCGGGTGGTTGTGCCATAGGAGCCAGACCTGTAAACATGCATCTTACTGGCCTTGAAGCACTTGGGGCATCCATTAGTATTGAGCATGGTTATATAGAAGCCAAGGCTTCCAGACTGGTTGGTAATGAAATTTATTTTGATATGCCCACGGTTACCGGAACGGAAAATCTAATGATGGCTGCGGCCCTGGCAAAAGGCAACAGCGTCCTCAGAAATGCAGCGCGCGAGCCTGAAATTGTTGCACTGGCTGATGCGCTGAATCAAATGGGAGCAAAAATTTCCGGGGCAGGAACTGCCATAATTTCCATCGAAGGTGTTGAAAGCCTTTCCTCTTCTCAGGTTAACATTATTCCGGACAGAATAGAGACAGGCACGTTTATGGTTGCGGCTGCTGCAACAAATGGGGATGTCCTCATAAAGGGCTGCGCCCCGGATCATATAGGCGGTATTATTAACAAGCTTAAATCGACCGGCACCAAGGTAGAGACCTATGAAGACAGTGTGCGCGTTATCGGTACGGATAAGATAAATAGCGTTGATATTAAAACCCTTCCTTATCCTGGATTTCCTACGGATATGCAGGCACAGTTCATGACCTTGATGACAATTGCCAACGGGAACAGTGTCATTCACGAATCGATTTTTGAAAATCGTTTTATCCATGCAAATGAATTATTGAGAATGGGTGCGGACATTACCATCTCAAGTGGAAATATAGCAATGGTCAGGGGGGTTAAAGAGCTTCAGGCTGCCCCAGTGATGGCATCAGACCTGCGTGCAAGCGCTTCTCTGGTTATTGCAGGACTGATTGCTGCCGGAACAACGGAAATCGCCCGTGTATACCATATGGACCGTGGATATGAGGCCATTGAAAAGAAATTTTCCAAACTTGGAGCAGATATTAAACGTATTCGCTGATTTGATCTTATTCCCTAAACCTTTATTACCTAATCAGGTGAGATAATGTGAAAGCATTGCTCGATCCTTTAAAACCTGCAAGTCTTTATTTGTTTATCAGCCTTATGGCAGGAATATGCGCTGGTAACTATTTTACCCTCCTTAAAAATTTTTCAATTACTGCCTTAATC
The DNA here is from genome assembly GCA_033851995.1 of Desulfobacteraceae bacterium. Classification (GTDB taxonomy): domain Bacteria; phylum Desulfobacterota; class Desulfobacteria; order Desulfobacterales; family Desulfobacteraceae; genus Desulfobacula. The sequence goes on from JAWSVI010000020.1 coordinate 36,494, forward strand.
CTATGTAGTGCCGCTTTTTTTACTGTCTGGCTTATCAATAAAAGATTAAACAGGAAAATACTTTTATCCTTCTGCTGTGTGCTGTTTTTTCTTACAGGGTTTGCATTCATACAGGCAAAATCCTATCCTGAATATTCAGACAACCATATCACCCACTTTACAGATCAGCAAAAATATTTGATCACCGGTAAAATTTCTTCTTTTGCCAAGCATTACAACAGAAAGACAAAGTATGTTCTTAAGGACATTCATCTTGATCAAAATGGTACTGCATTAGAGGTTAAGGGCAAGATTAATTTTACAGTCTACGGGACAACGCCAGGTATCCTCCAATTTGGTGACAATATTCAATTTAAATCCAAAATTAAATCGATTCGTAACTTTGAAAATCCTGGTGGATTTGACTATAAAAAATTTTTGAAATTTCAATCTATTTTTGGATCAGCCTGGGCAACTGGAAAAAAGATCACCATTATTTCATCCCCTGTAGATATTGATGTAAGTGCCCAGATTTTAAGAAAAATTGAATCATTCAGGACACGGTATTCTGATTTTGTATTGCACAGTTCAGACAGAAGTGTTGGTGCCAATATATTGCTTTCCCTGGTTGCCGGTAAAAAAGAAGGCCTGCTTCCTGGTATTCGTGATACCTTCTCGCGTGCAGGCATTTCACATCTTCTTGCCATCTCCGGGCTCCACCTTTCCATCGTCAGTTTTATGTTTTTTTATCTGATTTATCGATCTTTGTCTTTTTTTGAAAACAGTCTTATTTCCGGACGATCAAAAAAGCTTGCAGGGATTATTTCACTTTTGCCTTTAGCGGCGTATGCCATATTTACAGGATTCTCGCCTTCAACCCAGAGGGCTTTGATTATGATAGGCATTGTGCTGGTATCTTTTGTGATTGAAAAAGAAAAGGACATTATTTCAAGCCTTTCTGTGGCTGGAATCGTCATATTATTAATAGATGCAGCCTCCCTTTTTTCCATATCTTTTCAATTGTCATTTTTTGCAGTAGGATTTATCGTCTTAGGTCTTTCACATTTAAAAAAATATCCGGGGATATTCAAAAAAACATTTTTTGCAAGAACTGGTATGATGATGGCAGTAACCTTTTTTGCAAGTATGGGAACAGCACCGTTAACTTCCTATTATTTTAATATGCTTTCTTTTATCGGACTGGCTTCAAATCTTATTTTTATACCCTTGATCGGTTTTATTGTCCTCCCGCTGGGCCTGGTGTCCCTTGCTTGTTTTTCTTTTTTCCCTCTCTTAAGCAAAGGTATAGTCCAAATTTGTGTTCAGCTTATTGATTTAACGGTGTTTCTTTGTGAAATAATAACCCGGATTCCATTTTCCTGGTTTCGTGTTGTTACGCCGGAAAAGATAGAAATTATACTCTTGTACGCTATTTTACTGTGCTTGTTCTTAGTGCTTAAGAAAAAGAAAAAAGCTTTTTTTGTTTTAGTATGCCTGATTTTTATCAGCGGGTGCACGCATTACTGGACTAAAAAGAATAAGCTGCAATCCGACCTTCTGGTAACCATACTGGATGTGGGGCAGGGGAGCAGTGCACTTATTCAAACTCCTGATCAAACAAGCATTCTGGTTGACGGGGGCGGATTTTCAGGATGGTCTTCTTTTGACACCGGCAGGTTTATTGTTGCTCCTTTTTTATGGAAAAAAGGAATTACGTATCTTGATTATGTTATCTTGACTCACCCAGAAGGCGATCATCTAAACGGTTTGGTTTATATCTTTGATAATTTTAAAATCGGGAAGCTGATTAAAAATTACGATGAATCAAATACCCTGAAGTTCAATCAGCTGATAGCAACCTGCAAAGATAAAGATGTGGAAATTTTATATCCGTCAAAAGATAAGAACTGCCTGGGGTCATGCGATGTAGCTCTTTGTTTTATTGATACTACAGATAAAAGTTATTCAAAAGATCTGAACAATAACTCTTTGGTGTTTAAACTTGTGTACAATAACTTCTCCATGTTGTTTACAGGAGATATCCTGAGCGAAAGAGAAGAACAATTAAGTCAGATGTCTCATATGGATCTCGATGTCGATGTGTTATTGTCTCCTCATCACGGAAGCAGCACTTCCAGTACAAAAGTTTTCCTTGATAAAGTCAGGCCGCGGAGTGTAATAATATCGTGTGGGTGGAATAACCGGTATGGTTTTCCCCATAGCAGGGTGCTTAAACGATATAATGATATTGGAGCCCTGATCTATAGAACAGATCAAAATGGTGCTGTTTTTATATCAAGTAATGGGAAGGTTCATAATATTTTAACAAGTAAAGGCGGGTGATGTGTACTATTTATATTTTCCCTATGTTGTAATTCTTGCCGGATTTATGTTGTATGAATGCATAGACAAGGGAAGGCCCAAGTGGTGGGCACCTATGGTTCTTATTGCACCCATTACAACGCCATACTTTATATTCAAGTCAAGAAAAGAGGCTGGAATTATTCTTTTTATGATTTTTTTGACAACCTTCAGTGCTGTTTCTGCGGTGGAATTCTTCCTGTATTCCAGATATACCCAGAAAAATAAGTACGCAGACCTGCCACCGGTCACACGGCAGATGATCCGTCTTAGTGAAGAGTTAAAGGCCAGCACACTGACACTTGATACGGGCCTGGTTAAGCTTGAAAATTTAAGCAAGGTGGAATCAAGGATTCATGAAATAAAAAAGACCATTGAATTTATCGGACAGCTCAGGCTGATAATGGACGAGAATCAGCAGGCAATTAACCGCCTCGTGAAATACACTACAGACTACAGGAAGTTTTTTAACAAAAAAGATTTGGTATGGGTGTTTAACGTCCAAAAATTTTATAACAACAGGACGGTTATCCAGCACTATAAAAGTCTTCAAAAATATCTGGATAATTTTGAGGAACTTTTAAAATACACGTATGTTAATTTTTACCATATAACTGACCATAAAAGTGTTGAGCACCTTAAAAATTATGATGAATATTATTTAAGGTACAGAAGGGCGGTGGATTCTCATAATCGCTTTAACGTCAAGCGCATCAGCTTTCAAAACAAATACATCGACCAATACCCCGAAGTTGCACCCTATCTGCCAGGGGAACGTCAGACAGACACCTTCAGATTGTGGGGTGAATAGGGTTTTCGTCCGGAATCTTTCAGGAACGGCACAATGACCTTGTTCTTATTGCCGCCCGAGACATCATAGGTAATGCTGACAATAGGCACCTTGATTTTTTCCTCAAGCTTTCTGGTCATGGATTCGGTTACAAGCCCAGGGCAGCAAAAAGCCGGATTGGTCTGTACCAGGAGTTTGAGATCCGGATGTTCATTCATTATGTGGTGTATTTTCAGGATATTGTCCATCGATTCGCCGGTGTGTTCCGGGAGCATCCCGTATTCATACAGGATATCTTCATATGACTGTTTAACCTTCAATTCTGAAGTTGCGATAAAAGGTTCAAAATATGGATAATATTTTCTTTCCATTGCCTGCATGGCCACAAATAATGCTTTGTTGGAAATAAGAGAGATGTACTTTCCTTCTTTAAACCATTTTTTAAAATATGAGTTGGCAATGATTTTTACATATTTATAGTATGGGGTGGTGATCGCCTCCCCCCCATTGTCTTCTATAAAACGGACCAGATCCTGGTTCATTACATCATTGTCCCTTACATATAAATCACCAAAAATGCCAACTTTTGGGCGATTCTCTCTCCGAACTTCAATTGCGCTCAGCATCTGCTTAGCTTTTTTCAGAGCAGTTTCCTTTGATTCTCCTTTTTCAAAAGCCGTGCATAAAATATCCAGACAGTTTTTAAGAACTCTATCTGTTGTACCTTTATATATTTCATATGGGCGAATTTTGCACCCGATACTCCTGAGGAGTCCGCCAAACATATAGGCAAAATATGCATTGGTGGATGCTTTCAAAGAGATATCAAATAATGACAGCTCACCTTTATAAACCTGTGAATGTTCAAAACCATTACCGTTCTGATTGATAATCTTTTTAATATGATAAGGGTACATTTTTATATTGCAGGCAATTTCCGAAGGGTTCAGCCACAAAGCACATTTGGAAGAGTCTATCTGATGTTTTTCAACCGTATGGATAAATCCCGCAGCAATCGCATTTAGCGGTATACATTGACCGGTATTGGTCAGTATACTTTTTTTAAGGGTCTGTTCGGTTTCTTCCATCAAAATGGCTTTGAGCCCTTCATTTTTTAATGTAGAAACAAGCAAACACCCCGTGTAAGAGTCCCAGTTTGGAAAAATAATTGTACGGTCTTGTATTTTAGGTATAAAAGAAGGCGTAAGCTGGTTAAAATTTGGCTTTTGTGATTTTTTAACGGCCCTTTTGTGGTTTTCAAATGCACGTACAGCAGCCTCAACACGGGTTTCATATCCAACACTTGAATCATGTTCATCCAGCTCCAGCACAAGGTAGGGTTTATTGAACCCTTCCATAATCTTTTTGAAGTAGTCAATGGCAAAAGAGTCCGGAGCACATTTAAAGGAACTGATATAAACCGGATAGACATTATCACATGATGCTATGTAATAGGCGGTTTTCAGAATTTTAGCCGCATATTTCCAGTGGATCTCCTTTAACAGAGGCTGAATCTCGGAAAAATTATGATCCTTAAAATCAATCATATCCTGAAAAAAGGTTTGCACCCCTAATTGTTCAAAAATCTGGGGGATATTGTTGTTCATTTTTTTTGTCAGAACCGTATAAGGCCTTCCAAGAAGCACAACATCAATTTTATTGTTATCTGATCGGCCGGTCTTAAAAACAGTTTTAAGTTCTTTTTTATATTTCTTTTTTAATCCAAAAGAAGCATCATAAGCAGTGGAAATATCAAAAAAAGAAAATATGAAGTCCGAAGATAATTTTTTTAAGGTTTTATATAGCTCGAGTTTTGTATGAAAATTTGTGTATAAATATTTGATTACAGGAGTTAAAATTTTATCCTGATTTATTTCAGGAACGCAGGATACCACTGAAGGAGTAAATTGAGTATAGTAGCAATGATGCCGCCTGTAAGCCTTATTGTCCTGTTTGTCTTCAAAATATAAAGGCAGAAATATATAATCTGTTTTATCTGTCAGATATTGAACATGCCCATGCATGGAAACAACAGGTGCACAAAATTCTGCTCCAACAATATTTTTACCCAATTGGACTGGATTTTTCACCCCTGTACTGATTTTGGTTTTAATGCCAAGCAGAGCAAAAAAGTGCGCCCATATTTCAGCATCTTCAAATAAATGAAGGGCTTTGGGGATTCCAATGGTAAATTTATGCTTGTACTCGCTGGCTGGTAGTCGGGGTATAAATTGTTTTCTAATTTTCAGCAGATTATGAGAATTTGATTTTGAAACTCTTTTGTGGGTGTTATAGTCCCTTCCGCATAAAAATCCATATGCAACAGTTTGGCTGCCAAGATCTGCCAGGGTAATTTTGCAGTGGTTCGTGCAAAGATCACAAACTTCCTGACGAATTGGGATTTGCTGTTTCCATAGATCAAATCCCCTGAAATCAGATGAGTTCAAACCTTTTTCCCTGGCAAGTAATGCAACACCCAGGGCACCGGTAAGGTGGCAGTATTTTGAAACATGGATTGGTTTGCCCAATTTTTGTTCAAATGCAGCCACCAGTGCCTTGTTTTTCGCAGTGGCTCCTTGAAATAGAATGCAGTTACCAATTTGTGCGATATTTGCAACTTTAGTAAGATAATTGTCCCTGACTGAATGAAGAACAGATGCCAGGATTTCATCTTTCAAGTATCCTTGTGCCAGGTAATGATTAATATCCCTTTCCATGAAAACAGTACATCGGTCACTGGCAACAGGTGATTTTACACCCTCAGTTCTTTGGGAATATTCATTCAGCGGACAGTCAAGTTTTAATGCCTGCTCTTCTATAAAACTGCCAGTGCCTGCCGCGCATACAGTATTCATCACAGAGGAAGTGACAATTCCATCTTTAAGCAGGGTAAATTTTGCATCCTGGCCGCCAATCTCAATAATCGTGTCCACTTGCGGGTTTAAATTGCAGGCAGCAGTTGCATGCGCCGTAATTTCGTCCGGTTCAATATCCGCACCTATAATTTTGCCGCTGATCCGTCTTCCTGAACCTGTGGTACCACAGCCTGAAATTTTTATATTTAGATCATATGCATTAAAAAAATGATCATATGCTTTAAAGATTTTTTGAACAGCCTGGACAGGTCGAGAGGCTGTTTTTGTATAAAAACCAGCCACTGGAATACCGTTTGAATCGGTTAGGATACTTTTGGTGCTGGTAGATCCGACATCCATGCCAAGATAACCCTCTGATATATTTAGATCCGATGGGTCATGGTAAATATCTGTCTCAACATCTTCAAAAACAAAAGATGCAAAGCAGGAAAAATCAGGATAAGTGGATAATTTAAGTTCCAGTTCAGGATAAGAGAATGAATCTTTTTTTTCCGTGTTTATGAAAAAAGATTCAATGGAAGAAAAAGGGCTTTTTTTGAGAAGGTCTTTTTTTGACAGTTCATCCAAAAGGCATAGAGCAGCGCCTGCAGCCGTGTAATATTTGGAGTGGTTATCAACAGTAAATTGATGGCTGGTTATGGATTCAAGGTGCTTTTTTACACTCGGATTAGAGGCCACTCCGCCACAAAAAAGAATCTTATTTCCGATTTCTTTATATTTGAAAAGTGTATTTGAAATGTTTTTTGCAAGCCCATAGCATAACCCGTCACAAATTTGATGAATGTCGTATCCTTCCTGCTGTGCGTGAATAAGGTCCGTTTTTGCAAAAACCGCACATCGTGTAGCAATATCCGGAATTTTTTTCGTATTTGAAAGAGCACATTCACTAAGCTCTTGAGCTCCACCCAAAAGGCTGAGGCGTCTTGCCTGTTGATCAAGAAAACTTCCTGTTCCAGCAGCGCATGAAGTGTTATGGGTTGCGCCTATGTAGTTTTGATTTTTTCCAAAACGGCTCAAGGAAAAATTTTCGCCGCCAATATGCAGTACCGCATCAAAGGACTGATGAAAAAATCTTGCAGCCCTGATAATGGAGACCTGCCCGTCGTATGAATTCGCAGCTTTTACAAAGTCTGGTGAGGACTGGGTTTTAGCCACCCAGTTAATGTTTTTTAAAGGTGTGATATTTTGATCAATATCTTCGAGCATTTGGATGAGGCATTTTTTGACTTCGCCAAGATGATAACAGGATGAAAAATGCGCAATAGTTTCTTTTTGATCTAATAAAACAGTATGAATACAGACAGAACCTACATCAATCCCAAGAATATATGGTGAAGATTTCATAATTAAAGTTTTCCCTTTACCTGGTTCCAAAATTCCATTACTCCTTTAAACCATCCGTCAATAAATAATCGTTCATGCTGCACAGAGTTCATTTTTGAATATTTAGCAAGCTCAGTGGAATCGTAAGTTTTTTCAAAATAGTTGGACATTTTGGGGTCTGAGGTTAATTTATACGTACCTTCAAAATGAAGTACGTATAACAGATCTTCATAATGAGCGGAGCTTGCCCATGAAAACCCCTCCGTTTTGCCAAGCCTGTAGAAATTTTTTTCCCAGTCCTGTTTTTCCTGCCTTAACCGGCGTACAGTATCGGACATGTCAAATTCCTGGCTTATCCGCCTCTGGAACTCTTCTTTCTTTTGAATTGCTTCAGTCACAGCTTCCTGAAACATTTTTGAAAAATTAAAAGACGATCGCCATTCTTTTAATTTTTCATGGAGAAGATCCGGTATGCTTAAGGTGATTTTTTGAGCCATATTTATTTCCATAAACAATAGATTTAAGATGATATTTATACGTATATATTTTTTTTATACGTGTCAATTAATATTGTGCCGTTTTTAATTAAATATCAATCAGCCAGCAGCCTTAAGACCTTGCAATTATAGGCAGGAAACAGTATAAGTCATGGTCATGCAAAATAAATTCATTGAAAAAATTGGTCGCAAATTTATCAAATTAATTGAATCCCTTGGCAGGGTTGTTCTTTTTTTTCTTATCGGCGTGACCCATATATTTACGCTGCCTTTCCAAACTCCTAAGATTATGGAACAGATCTGGTTTATCGGAACCAAATCCTTTTTTGTCATTGCCCTGACAGGTTTGTTCACAGGTATGGTACTAGGGCTCCAGGGGTATTACTCTCTTGTTAAATTCGGTTCGGAAGCCGCCTTAGGTTCGGCAGTGTCATTGACACTGGTCAGGGAGTTAGGCCCGGTTTTTACTGCGATTATGGTGACCGCTAGAGCAGGGTCAGCAATGGCTGCAGAAATTGGGGTCATGCGCATCTCCGAGCAGATTGATGCACTGAAAACCATGCATATAAATCCGGTTCGCTTCTTATTTACCCCAAGGATGGTGGCCGCAATCATCAGCTATCCTCTGCTGACGGCTTTATTTGATGTAATTGGAATTTTCGGCGGATACCTGACCGGTTCGCTCATGTTGGGGATAAACCGCTATGTCTATATGGATACCGTAGTGAGCAGTGTACAGATTACCGATATTACCGGCGGCTTTTTTAAGGCTTTTGCATTTTCGATTGTCGTTACAACTATCTGTTGCTACCGAGGCTATTACACACATTTGTTTAAAGGATTTGGTGCCAAAGGTGTGAGTTCATCCACAACAAATGCAGTTGTTCAATCTTGTATTTTTGTATTAATTTTTGATTTTATAATTACTTTTTTTCTGGTTTAACGTATGAGCGATCCTTTGATAAAATTTGTTAATGTTTTTAAAAGCTTTGCTGATCAAGCTGTTTTAAATGGTTTGAACCTCTCAATTTATGAAGGAGAAATTCTTGCCGTTATCGGCAAAAGCGGAACCGGAAAATCAGTTTTATTAAAACATATAATAGGTCTTGTTCATCCTGATGAAGGTCAAATTTTAATTAATGGAGAGCCCCTGAACCATCTCAGTGATAAAAGAGTCCAGGCGTTTCAAAAAGAGTTGAGCTACATGTTTCAGGAAAATGCCTTATTTGATTTTATGAACATATATGATAACATTGCGCTACCACTGGTAGAGAGTCCGAAATTTCCTAAAGCCAATGTTAGAGAAAAGGTCAGCACTCGAATTGAGCAGCTTGGTTTGGCTGGGGCTGAAGATAAATTTCCTTCACAGCTTTCCGGAGGGATGAGAAAACGAGTTGCACTTGCACGTGCACTTGTGACAGATCCAAAGGTGGTACTTTTTGATGAACCAACCACCGGACTAGATCCTGTACGAAAACGGAAAGTTCATTCCATGATTATGGAATATCAGGAAAAATTCGGATTTACAGCAGTTATTGTCAGCCATGATATACCTCAAATTTTTGACGTTGCCCAGAGAATCGCCATGCTGGATAATGGAATGATTTTATTTGAAGGAACAAAAGAAGAAATACACGACTCCAACAGTAAAGTGCTTAAAGATTTCATTATAGGAGCAGGGGATTAACAAAGGAAGAATATGGATAAGCGGAAAATAGAATTTTATGTAGGGTTGTTTGTTATCATTGGGTTGTTGTGCGCCGGCTATCTGTTTGCTGTGCTCGGTGAGATCAGCTTGATTAAAGATAAAAGATATCCGGTTTATGCATATTTTTCCTCTGTCTCAGGACTTAAGCACGGGGCAAGAGTAGAAATGGCCGGTGTTGAAATCGGATCAGTGGAAAGTGTTGTTATAGATAAAGAACGTTTTCAAGCCAAGGTTAAAATCAGTATTGATAATCATATTGAGTTAACAGATGATTCAATTGCCTCTATTAAAACATCAGGCATTATAGGCCAGAAATACATAGATATTTCAATAGGCGGATCTGATATCCTTCTGGAACCGGAAGATGAAATTGATAATACTGAATCTGCTCTGGATATTGAATCTCTCATACGGAAAATGATTTTTGCAAAAGATAATAAATAATGGTTTATTTTAGAATTAAAAGATGAAAGTATAAGAAAATTTTAAGAATTGAATAATCCTGCGCAAAAAGGAAACTACAGATTATGAAAAAAACACCCAATTTTATGGTCCTGCTAATTGTTTTTTGTGTCTTTGTCTTTTTTAATACCAACCTCTATGCAAATGACCTTTATACCAGTAATGAGTCTCTCAACGACCAAGGCCTGGATAAAGAAGCCACATTCTTTTTGGCTCAAACGGATACGGACCTTTCAGAAGATGACGAGCTTGATGATGAACTCATGGAGGATTTTGAGGATTCCCCTTCAGCAGAACCGATTGCAGATCCTTTGTATTATTTTAATTATGCCATGTATTCAGTAAATGATTTTTTATATTTTTATGCAATTAAACCTGTTGCTACAGGTTATAAAGCCATAACGCCAAATGTAATGAGAAAAGGAGTGAATAACTTTTTTCATAATCTTTTGTTTCCTGTCAGGTTTGTTAATAATCTGCTTCAGGGCGAAATCGAAGATGCAGGTAGCGAGGTAGGGATATTTCTTATAAATTCAACCATGGGCATCTTAGGGTTTTCTCAAGTAGCACAGGATGAATTTGACATGAAAACCAATAATGAAGATTTAGGGCAGACGCTTGGGTCTTATTCAATTGGCAACGGTTTTTACATTGTCTGGCCTATTTTAGGCCCCTCAACCCTGCGTGATACGGTTGGCCTTGTCGGAGACTATTTTTTAACTCCGGTAAATTATGTTGAGCCCTGGGAAGCTTCTACCGGCATTAAGGTGTATGATACAATCAATGCGACAACATTCAGGCTTGGCGATTATGAATCGTTAAAAGAAGCTGCCCTGGACCCTTATGTTGCCATTCGGGATGCCTACGTACAAAATCGTATAAAGAAAGTTAAAGAATAAAATTTAAACTTGTATTTTTTTACAGAAAAAGGCCCCTTTTACAGTACTTGTCTGCTGGTAAAAGGGGCCTTTTTAACAATAAAATTTATAAATAATCTGCTTATACCGCTATTGCATAAGCCCTTTCAGTTACATTCCGCAACTCATCAGGGGTAAAAGGTTTCGGCAGATAATCAATTGCTCCAATCCGTGCAGATTCAACAGCCGTTTCGATGCTTGCATATCCGGTTATAATGATAATCCGGGCAAAAGGTTGTGCTTTGGCAATTGATTTGAGCAGATCCAATCCAGACACTCCCGGCAGCCTTAAGTCCAGGAGAACCAGTTTATAATTTAACTGGTTTATTTTTTCAATGGCTTCTTCTTTTGTTACTGCCTGATCAACATGATATCCACTTTTGCCAAGAATTTTTCTTATATTGTTATTAACAGCAACCTCATCGTCCACAACCAAAATACTTTTTTCATCAGATGCTGCTGCAGCCATATCACTATTTTTTTGTGTCAAGGATTTTACATCGACTTTTTTGAGTTCAGAATAAGGAAGGAAAGCAAAACCATCCCTGTCCAGATGTTGAACATATTCAGGACCAGTAATTGCGACAACCTCATCGTAGTCAAAGGGCTGATCAATCCCTATCATAGTTTTAGGGTTGAACGTTGAGGCTTTTTTTGCCATTTTCTTTTCGCGGGCTTTTATTTTCGGGCAATAATTCTTTTTTATCCCTGTTTTACATGTGGTGCCCAGTTTTTCCATCACATCACATGACATGTTTCCAACCTCACAAAAGAACTCTCCCTTTTCTTCAATTTTTTCAAGAATCGGTTCTGTATCAGGTTTAACAAGATTGCTGGCAGCATCCGCTCCAAAGTCGATATCAATATCCATTACTTCGATAGATTCTTTTTCTGCATCTGAAATTTCCATTCCGGTTAATTCCCCGGTCAGGGCTTTATTTACAGTAGTTCGAAGCTCATCCGGAGTAAACGGTTTGGCAATATAATCAAGTGCGCCTAAACGAATCGCTTTAACGGCTGTATTGGTTGATGCATACCCTGTCATCATGACGGTTTTGGTTTCCGGTAGCTCGGTTGCGACATGCTTGAGCAGTTCAAGGCCGTTCATTTCAGGCATGACAATATCAGAAATAAGAAGAGAATATGTGTCCTCTTTCATCATTTCAAGCGCTTTTTGGGCGCTCTGGGTATGTACTACTGTATAATTGTTTTTAACAAGAATTTTTTCTACGTTTTTACAAATACCAAGTTCATCATCAACAACCATGATTTTCGTGGAATTCTCCATAATTACCTCCTGTCAATTGATTAAGTTACGTGTTGATCATTAATAATCTACTGGTAATCTTGCAGATAGCGTGCCATAGGTATCAATTTTATATAACACCCCGATATTATAGTTATTATTCTAGTTTGAAGGTTTTTGTAAAATTTTGCTTGGTATAATTTTTATATACAGTTTGCAGCTTAGGCTTTGAAGAGTACTGTTAATTGAGGCCCAGTTTTGAAGTGTATGCAAAAATAATACAGTGTATGTTGATTTTATTTAAACGGAAAGTAGAATAATATTTGTCAAAATTTAGGAAATACAAAAAAATTATGGACGCGAAATATTATGTTTTTTCATAAGGGCTTGAAAATTGGTGCGCTGAAGACCTGTTACACTTGATGCTTTTGTAACATTCCAATTATTTTCTGCAAGTGCATTTAAAAGAAAATTCCGCTCAATTTTATTCACCGCCTTTTGTCTAACTTTTTTCTTAAGTGACTTAAGCTCTTCGTTTGTTTTGGGGATGCTTTCGATCATTTCATCGATTTCACTAATTTCACCAAGCATAGGCAGATCTTTGAGTGTAATCAGAGTGTCTTCACACAAAATCACAGCTCGTTCGATAACATTTTTTAGCTGCCTCACATTTCCTGGCCAGTGATATTCGATCAGTCTGCTGGCAGATTTTTCATCAAATTGTTCGATTTTTTTCCCTAATTTTTCACTGAATTGATTTAAAAAAAAGTAGGCAATGGGCAAAATGTCCATTTTCCGATCATTTAATGTTGGTATGACAATAGGATAAACAAATATGCGGTAGTAGAAATCTTCCCGGAACTGACCTTCCTGGACCATTTCTTCAAGTTTCCTGTTGGTTGCAAATATCAGGCGAACATCTACTTTAATTGGTTTTGTTCCACCAACCGGCATAAATTCCCTTGTCTCCAAAAATCTTAAAAGCCTGCTTTGGATTTCCCTGCTGGTGTTACTGATTTCATCAAGAAAAACAGTTCCATTTTCGGCCAGTTTAAAAATACCGGGCTTGTCTTTGTCTGCACCTGTAAAGGCTCCTTTGGCATGACCGAATAATTCTGAAGATAATAGCGTTTCAGAAAGCGTTCCGCAGTCAACTGCGAAAAAAACATTTTCTTTCCTGCGGCTGTTTGCATGAACAGCACGGGCAATGAGTTCCTTTCCTGTCCCGCTCTCCCCGTAAATTAAAACATTGGCATCTGTTCCGGCCACTTTTTGAACCATTTTGATGACTTTTTTTATACCCGGGCTTTTTCCGATCAGTTGATGAGAAATTTTTTTCTTTGTCTGATAATGGATAAGCTTGGCCTGCTGCTTTCTCAGGTCCATCCTGGCAACTGCCTGGTGAACAACCGCTCTCAGCTCAAAAGGGGTGAAAGGCTTGGGAAGATAATCAAAGGCCCCCATTTTCATCACTTCGACAGCAGAGGATACATTGGCATACCCTGTCATGACGATAACAATAATATCAGAGAAAGAATCATTAATTCTGGAAATCACTTCCATGCCGCCGATCTGTTTCATATTCAGATCAGTGATTACAATGTCGTATTTCTTTGCTTCCATCATCTTCAAAGCTGAAGATCCATCAAGGGCATATTCGACATCATAACTGTTTTTTTTTAAAATTTTGATGCAGTTTTGGCAGATATGAACTTCATCGTCAATAACAAGAATGGAAACAGTCTTGCTATTGGTCATTTTCTTCTCCTTTTGCTATTGGAAGCCGAATGAAAAATTTTGTTCCCTTTCCAAAGGCGCTTTCAACAGAAATACTGCCGCCGTGCTGTTCGATAATGCCGTGGGTTATGGTAAGCCCAAGACCGGTTCCGGTTTTTTTAGTGGTAAAAAATGGATCGAAAATTTTATTGAGATCTTGTGTGTCTATACCTTCACCCGTATCCATTACAACAAATTGAACTGCCTTTTCCTCTTCGATATATTGGGAGGTCAATGTTATAGTTCCTCCGGAAGGGGTCGCCTCTATGGCATTTAAGGTTAAATTAATAATGGTTTGCTGAATTTGATCTCTGTCAATTGCAACTTTGGGTAATTTGCCCGATAAATTGGCATTAAGTTCAATATTCTTAAAGTTCGCCTGTTTTCTTGTAAGTACGATGCTTTCATGAATAACATCATTTAAGTCATCAAGTTTTTTAAAGGTTTTACTTTGACGCGCAAAATCCAGCAGGCTTTTTACAATTTTACGACAGCGCAATGCTTCTTTGCTGATAGTTGTGAGTTCATCGTAAATTTCAGTGCCCTCTTCAAAATCTTCACGCATGAGCATGGAGGACGTTAAAATGGTTGTAAGGGGGTTGTTGATTTCATGTGCAACACCTGCAGAAAGCCTTCCAATGGATACCAGTTTTTCCTGCTGCATCATATTTTTTTCAAATTCGATATCATTGGTAATATCTTTGGAAAGCTCAATAACGCCTTTGAATTCACCTTTTTCAATAAATGGATAGCAGGAGATGGAAACATAATGTTTTGCCTCATCTTTACTCATATGGATATGTGTCGCTTTCGATGATTTTCCTGTCTTCATAACATCGATTAAAGGGCAGGGATGTTCCACTCCTGAGCAGGGAACTGATTGATGATGTGTTATTTCATGACAATAATGCCCAATTACCTGTTCTCTGGTCAATCCAAGTTTGTCAAGATACGTCTTATTTATATCTAAAATTTTATAATTTAAATCGATCACCATGACATCTTCCAGTATCAGTCCATTAATCATGGCGTTATAAATTGCCTGGGCTTCGGAAAGCTCCTTATTGGCCTCGGCATACAGCTGGGCGGCCGTGTCTATTTCCCAGAAAAGTCCTGCGGTAGTGTGGGCAATTGCACGAACCCTTTCGTCCTTTTTGGTTAAAATGTCATTATAAATATCTAAATTACCGGTTAGCTCAACAATAAGATCAATATTATCGCATTTAAAAAAATCATTATAATCATTTGTTGCAAACAGGCCCTTATCTCTAGCTTTTACAAGTCCCGGAGCATCATCTTTAATGTCTGCCACTGCAA
Source organism: Desulfobacteraceae bacterium (assembly GCA_033851995.1). Lineage (GTDB taxonomy): Bacteria > Desulfobacterota > Desulfobacteria > Desulfobacterales > Desulfobacteraceae > Desulfobacula. Next base: position 51,746 of record JAWSVI010000020.1, read on the forward strand.
CAATAACAGGATGTACAACTTTAAATTCATATTTTTCAATAATATCCATCAAAAATAAACAGTGGTTTCCTGCACCAACAACAGCTAACCTCATGTGAAATCTCCTATTAAACCTTTTATAATGAAAAATAAGGGAAACTATACCATAAGATTATTCTTTAAACCAACCGCAATTTTTTGTGTGTTCAAGTTGTAACACTTTCGCTGTTTTCTGGTGTCATCGTATTCTTGAATTTATGTTGGGAAAAAGGTATAAACTGTTTTGATACGTAAGCATAATTTACAGCCTGTTAACAGGTGACATTGGGAAGTAAGATAATGAGTCAAACACAAAAAGATTTTCTAAACGATCACTCTTTAAAATATATTGAGATGGCATTAAGAACAGATAGAATTGAAAAGGTCAAAAGAGCAGATGGACACGGAAAACGTACGGGAGAATGCGGAGATACGGTGGAGTTTTTTTTAATGTGTCCCCAAAAACGTTTAACCGCTGTTTCTTTCTGGGCGGAAGGCTGTATTAATACGAATGCCTGCTGTAATACCGTAGCCGAAATGGTGGAAGGTAAAACAGTAAGCGAGGCCTGGGACATTACACCAGGACAGGTGGTTGATTACCTTGAAACCTTACCGGGTGAAGATGAACATTGCGCTGAACTAGCAGTGGGAGCCTTTTACCTGGCATTGTCTAATTTAAGGTTTAAATAAATACGTTTAGAAAAATTTGATTTCAGTTAAAACCAAAACCTGAACTATAATCGGAATAAATCGCTTCTTCTGTTGGGCAGAAAGTATCTCATTTTGTGCATTCTGACATGTTCAATTACGGCTTTATTCAATTCAATTATATGGATCGAGTTTTTGTCGCTGGGCTGCAAATTATTTTTAGGATCATTAACAGACTGGTAGAGTATATTTCCATCCGGTCCGATCAAAAGACATAAACCTGGAAATTCAAGACCCATGTTATTGGTTCCAGCTTGGTTGCACGCTGCTACATAAACACCGTTGTCAAAAGCTCTTGCCCTTAGATGACGTGTCCAGGAGTCGAATTTTTCCTGTGATGTCCCCCTGGGGGAGGCATGTGGAATAAGAATGACATCCGCTCCTTTTAATGCCATTGATAAGGACAATTCAGGGAAATGTGCATCATAGCATAGTTGAATTCCAAACTTGAATCCAAAAGCGCTAAAAACTACTACACGATTGCCATGTGTAAAATATTTTTTCTCAAAAGGAGCAGTATGAATTTTCCTGTATTTTTCAATCAAGCCGTCTGAGCTAAAAATCAGGTGGGAGGCATAGATACTATTCTGAGATTGTTCAGCAAGTCCAACCAGTATGTCGATTTTATATTTAGTTGCAAGTGTTGTAAATCTTTCAGTTAATTCTTTGTTTACAGGCCTGGAGATATTTTTTATTTCAGGACCTGTCAGATATCCTGTTAAATTCATTTCAGGAAAGACTACAAGCTTTGCCTTTTTTTTTGCAGCTGTGGAGACAAGTTTCAGGGTAGAGTCAAGGTTGTGCCCGAACTCTCCTGCAGGGCAGTTTTGAATAACGAGAGCGGCTTTGATTTTACCTGCTGTCATGTTCAAGATGGCTCATAGCTTAAAGTTTGCGCTGATTTTAAATACACGAGTGGCTGGAAGGTTTAATATTGTATCCACACCAGTTTTTTGAGATATTTCTTCCAGATTATTTTTGATGAGTTCTTTTGAAGCAGCAATGAAGGTAAACCAGATATTAAATTGATGATCACGCTTGTAATTGTGGGTTACTCCTTTGTAGCTGTTCACAATCTGGGTAAATAGTTCAATTTTATTTTCCGGTACTTGTGCGGCACACAAAGTGGAATGATACCCCAATCTGTCCGGACTGAAATTTCCACCGATCCGGCGAATCAGCAGCTTGTTTTTCATTTGTTGAATTCTGTCAATTAGTTCATTTTCTTGAAGGTCAAGTTTTTCTGCAATGATTTTATAGGGTCTTGGGTGAATAGGGAAATTGACCTGGATGTTATTGAGGATCTTTTTGCTGGTTGAGTCCAGTTGCGTCATATTACAAGCTCCTTAAACGAACAAAAAAGGCTCTGCATCAAGATGCAGAGCCTTTAAAATCAAACTAAACCTGTTAAAAAATCAGGTGTAATGTGTGTTGAACTATACACATCCAGTCGGTTTTGGAAGACCGGCCATTTTACAAGCACCTTTACCAGGTCCTGAAGGGAACAATTCATAGATGTGTTTAAGTTTGAATTTGGTAAGTTTGGAAAGAACACGAACCATCGGAGCAATACCATTTTTTTCGTAGTAGTCCTGGAGAACCTTAACCAGAGTCCAATGTTCATCAGTCAACTCTTCAATACCTTCCTGTCCTTTAACATAGTCAACCCAAGTTTCACTATATGTGTTGTAGTCCAGAAGGAATCCATCTTCGTCTATTTCGAAAGATTCTCCGTTAAATTCGATTGTTGCCATTTTAAATTTTCCTCCAAAAAAAAGTTTTTTTACCTTATTTAAGACATTCTGTCTTTGCTTCATTTATTGAAGACTTAACATATCTTAAGCAATAGTTATTTGTCAATATAAATTAAAATTCAATTAATATTCTTTAGGTGTTAAGTTGAGCTCCTCAAGAGTAAATACTGGCCCGTCTTTACAAACAAGCTCTTTACCGATATTACAACGGCCGCACATGCCGATGCCGCATTTCATTTTATTTTCCAGCGACATGATGATCTGGTGCTCTTTGTAGCCCAGTTCAACCAGCGAAGGCATGGTGAATTTGATCATTATCGGTGGTCCGCAAATGATGGCATAGGTGTCGTCATCAGCCTTTGGTGCATTTTTTTCAACGACCTGAGGTACAAATCCGGTATGGTATTTCCAGCTGGGGTCGTCTGTACCATCAACCGTAATATGCATGTTGATATCATCACGTTTTTCCCATTCATACAACTCTTCCCGATATAAGAGCATGCCAGGGGACCTTGCACCGTATACCACGTCTATATTCTTGAATTTACTGCGGTTCGCAGGGTCAAGCATATAAATAATGGATGATCTGAGTGTTGTGAAAGCAAAACCGCCGCCAATAATGACCACATTTTTGTTTTCAAGTTTGTCCCAGGGATACCAGTTGCCCAAAGGACCTCTGATGCCCATGATATCACCGACCTTCATATTATGAAGATGGGAAGTAACAACGCCGGCCCGAAATACGGTGAATTTTACAAAACCTTTCTCAATGGGGGAAGATGCTATTCCAATTGGAATTTCACCAACTCCGGGAATGGACAGTTCGGCAAACTGGCCAGCCTGGTAAGAAAATTTTTCTTCATCTTCCTTATTCAAAAAGACAAATTTAAAGGTTTTCAGGGATTTATCTTCAGTTGCAATTTCTATCTCATCAATGCGAACTGGATACGGCATATAGGGGTTTTCCATGTTTCCTCCTTTGTTCGCTATTCTGCTTGTTTTTCGTAGGCGTTCATCATATTGCACACTTCACGAATGTCGATATTAACCGGGCAGCTTTTGACGCATCTGCCACAACCCACACACATGGTTCCCTGGTCATATTTGTCAACAAAGTATTTCAGTTTATGCATAAATCTTTGTCTGACTCTCTGTGTTTTACTGTCTCTTGGATTATGGCCGGTAGTATGCAGGGTAAAAAGGGAAGACATGCATGTATCCCAGTTCTTGAAACGTGTCGTTTTTTTGTTTTTGGTCTCATCCTGAATATCAAAGCACCAGCATGTGGGGCAGACATAGGTACAGGTCCCGCAATTAATGCATGAAAATGCTACGTCATCCCAGAATGGTGCTTCATGGAGATCAAGAATTGTTTTGCTTTTTAATTGATCTGTATTAATCTTGGAAGCGATATTTTTTTCCGCTTCTTTTTTTAATACATCCAGAAGAACCTGGCTCTCTTTTTCGTCTGCATCCGTTCCAAAACCACAAGAGTCAACATAGGCCTGGCCTTTGTCAGTAATAATCTTGGCCAGATATTTATCATCCATATCTGCAAGAAGAACATCAAGGCCTTCTTCCTCAAACGGGCCTGACCCGGCAGAGGTGGAAAAGTCGTACAACCCTGGTTTGTTGATTCCAAGTCCGACAAAGGTAGTGGCTTCATATGCATCACACCAGTAAGGGTCTCGGTAATCTTTGGTATCAAAGTTGAGTTTTACAAGCTGCATGGCCTTTGCATCATAAGGCCTGATGCCAATAACAGCTTTTGGAGAGTAATCAGTGTCCACACGGTTCATGATATGATGGCCGTCTTGTGAATCATCCAGAGATGTGGTCAGCATTTTTTCCGATTGTGGAAAGACCACTGACTTTGGAGACATGACTGAATCCTGATAGTTCATATCAGGCTGAACATCGTCATCAAGGCTTTTAATCAGAAAGCCGTTTTTTTCTTTAACAGGACCAAATAGCTTATAGGTTTCCCTTGATTTTTCAATGCCTTTGGCCCAGTCTTTTTTATCAATTGTTATAAATTTCATTTTATACCCTTTTCATTACTTGATAAAATCGTTGGGATCATCCGGACTATAAGCATCCAGTGGCGGGCGTTTAGTTATATCCATGCCTGCTTCCCAGCCAAACATTTCAAAGGAGTCTTTATTCAGTTTTCGAGTAAAGTCCCTTACATTGATGTCCATTGGGCAGGCTTCGACACATGCGCCGCAGTCAGTACAACGGCCGCCGCAGTGAAAGGCCCTGAGAAAGTGAAAAGTAGAAACATCGGTTTCATTCTGGCCTTTACCAACCCATTGGGGTCCTGCTTCATCAACAAAGCAGGTCGGGCAATAGCATAAGGGGCAGGCATTTTTGCAGGCATAACAACGTATGCAGTTCTGCAGGAGGTCTTCAAAATGCTGCCATTTGGTATCAGAATCCATGGCCTCTATTCTATCAACATCGGGATATGGATTATCAAGTTTCTGCTCTTCAACAAGGTCTCCAGCCAGATCATCATAAAGAACAGGGTTCCTATGCTGACAAAGCGAGCAATTCTCCCTGAGAAAATCCTTTTTGGACAGGGTCTCTTCTTTTGTATTTGATTTTACTTTGAGAGTGTCCCCGTCTTCAGTAAATTCTATGATATCATCATCAAATAAAGCATCGATTTTCTTTTTGTCGACCATTCCCTGGCAGGGGACTCCGATAATGTGAACCTGGTCTCTTTTTACCTGGTTCTCCACGATATGGTTGACAATATTCCTTGAATCACAGCCTTTGGCTACAATTGCAAGTTTACCTTTTTGATTTCTTATATAGTTGGCAAGGTTCAATCCACAGGTTGAATTGAAAACAAGTTTATCCACATCTTGCTTTGAATCAATGGTAATAGGACTGGTTGCCATGGGAATGGTTCCGTTTGCGAAACCCACTACTTTTTCAACTTCTTCATTTTCCAGAAGTTTCAAAGCAATTTCCCTTATTTTATTTATACAGGTATCCATAAACTAACCTTTATTAACTATAGTCCTTTACAAGTTTTTTATTCGGCCCTATTGCCCGTACGGTATTGGAAATTTCTGTAACCACATCAACAAATTTAGTGGCTTCCGCAGATGAGATCCATGAAAAATGAATCCGGTCCTTTTCTATTCCCATATGTTCCAGTAGGTTTCCCATAAGTGCAAATTTTCTACGTGCATAATAATTACCATCCAGGTAATGACATTCACCAGGATGTCAGCCGGACACCCAAACCGCATCAGCACCTTCTCTGAATGCAGAAAGTAGAAATTTGGGGCTTAATCTGCCTGTGCAGGGGATTCGAATTACCCGGATATCTGCAGGGTATTGCATCCTGCTGACGCCGGCCAGATCTGCAGCACCGTAGCTGCACCAGTTGCACAGGAAAGCAACGATCTTAGTATTTTTTTCAGTCATTATTGATATCTCCTTATACTGCTTCGTTCAGAGCAGAAATTTGTGCAAAAATCTGGTTAGTGTCAAATCCTTTAAGGCGGATAGCTCCAGATCGGCAGGACGCTACACATAATCCGCATCCTTTACAAAGAACCGGATTAATATCTGCCTTTCCTGCAAATCTTCCTTCAGCTTCAAAAGCCGGAGCAGAATATGGGCAGATAGAAACGCAAATGCCGCAGGAACTGCATGTCATAGGATCTACTTTTGCAACATTGCCGCTGGTGTGAACTGTTTCTCTTGCCAGCAGGGTTACTGCGCGTGATGCAGCCGCTTGTCCATGTGCAATTGCTTCATCAATGGGTTTGGGGTAATGAGCAAGCCCGCAAAGGAATACGCCGTCAGTAGCAAATTCAGATGGTCCCAGCTTGGCATGTCTTTCAACAAAAAAGCCGTCTTCGTTAAGTGGGACTTTAAAGAAGTTAGCCAGGCGTTCATCTTTATTGGGGACAATCGCTGAAGCAAGAGTTACCAGATCTGTTTCAATTTCAATTGGCATCCCTAATACATGATCAGTGACCGTAATAAAGACTTTTCCGTCTTTTATATTAACAACAGGTTTATTATCTACAGAATAGCGGATAAAGATGACCCCGGCTTCTCGGGCCTGTTGATATTTATATTCTCTTTCACCGTAAGTTCTGATGTCCCTGTAAAGGATATAAACATCCATTTCCGGTTTGAGTTTTTTAAGCTCCAGAGCATTGTCAATAGAATGCGTACAGCAAACTCTTGAACAATATGGACGCTCACTTTCCCTTGAGCCTACACACTGGATAAACACAGCAGAATCCATATCCTTCAACGAAGAATCATTGTCGATGAATTTTTTGTCAAGATCCAGCGTTGTAATGATTCTGTCATCCTGTCCATACATATATTCAGTGGGTGTATGGGCTTTTGCCCCAGTTGCAATAACAGCAACGCCATGCTCAAGGGTGGATACTTCTTTTGTATCAGTATGGAGTTCTGATTTGAAATTACCCACAAAACCTTCTACGTTCTCAAGTGTCGTGTTCATGTGAAGGTGAATGTTTTGGTTGGCTTTGACATCTTCAATAAGAGTGCCAAGTTCCTTGGCAATGTTTTCTTCTTTATAGGTCTGGAAAAGTTTATTTGCCTGACCACCAAGTTGATCAGTTTTTTCAATTACATGAACCTGGTATCCCTGTTGCGCCAGATTTTTTGCAGAGGTTATGCCGGATATTCCACCACCAATAACCATGGCGGTCTGGTTGACCTGCAATTCAGCTTCTTCAAGGGGTTCCATCAACGCAACTTTGGCAACTGCCATCCGGACAAGATCTTTTGCCTTCTGAGTGGCAAGATCCGGTGCATCCTTGTGGACCCATGACGCATGATTCCTGATATTTGTCATTTCAAACAAATATTTATTAAGGCCCGCATTGATCAGTGTTTCCTGGAACAATGGCTCATGGGTTTTAGGTGTACAAGCTGCAACAACAATTCGGTTCAAATTGTTGGCTTTAATAATCTGGCTCATGGTTTCCTGCGTATCCTGTGAGCATGAGTACAGACTGTCTGTATAGTATTCTACATAGGGGAGTGAAGACGCATAATCACGAACTTCCGGAACATTTACGACACCAGCAATGTTGGTACCGCATTTACAGACGAAAACGCCGATTCTTGGACGGTCTCCAACAATGTTTGTTTCCGGAATAACTTCAGGCAGCTTGGTATTCGTGTTTCTTGCATCTGCAAGAAGGGCACCGGCTTCAGCAGCAGCCGCGCTTGAATCGACAACCGCCTGGGGAATATCTTTTGGTCCCTGGAAAGCACCGGCAACAAATATACCTTTTCTGTTTGTTTCTACAGGCGTAAAAGTTGATGTCTTTGCAAAGTTTCCATCAGTGAGTTCTATGCCAAGTTTATTGGCCATCTCAACGATTTCAGGAGATATTTCAAGCCCGATTGACAGAACGATCATGTCAAAAATTTCATCGATCTTTTTACCGCTTTCGTCAACATAGGAAACTTTAAGATCATCTGAATCATGAAGCTGTTCAACAGTATGAACACGACTTCTCAAGAACCGGATGCCCTGATCCTGGGCACGGTTGTAATATCTTTCAAAATCTTTTCCATGGGTTCTCATGTCCATATAAAAGATTGCGCAGTCCAGATCGTCTCCCGCATGCTCTTTAGCGATCACAGCCTCTTTAAGGGCATACATACAACAGACAGATGAACAATATTTGTTGTCACATTTGTTCATATCCCTTGAACCAACGCATTGAAACCATGCCACTTTTTTAGGTTCTTTATGATCTGAAATCCGGGTAAGGTGGCCGCCGGTAGGACCTGACGCTGAAAGAATTCGTTCAAATTCCATGGCAGTCATCACATTCGGATGATTGGCATATCCATAATTATCAAATTTTGATGGATCAAATGGTTCAAAACCCGGAGATAAAACTACCGAGCCTGCCTCGATTTCCACAACCTCATCTTTCATGG